>NZ_JHBV01000021.1 GCF_000724545.1 Aureispira sp. CCB-QB1
ACCCAAATTTATTATGTCGTATTTTTAAGTTTTTTTTCACTGTGGTGGAAAAGTGGACTTGTACGTATTCCCATTCATACAAGTCCTAAATCACCCCAATTAAAACCCAAATTTATTATGTCGTATTTTTAAGTTTTTTCACTGTGGTGGAAAAGTGGACTTGTACGTATTCCCATTCATACAAGTCCTTAAATCACCCCAATTAAAACCCAAATTTATTATGTCGTATTTTTAAGTTTTTTTTCACTGTGGTGGAAAAGTGGACTTGTACGTATTCCCATTCATACAAGCCCTTAAATCACCCCAATTAAAACCCAAATTTATTATTTTATTATATTTATCACTTTTTGATACACAAACCAATAGTCCAAAGCAATGCCAAAAATAAAAAACAAATAACAGACAAGCACTTACATATATATAATTAAACAATTTTAATTCAAAAAGAAACGCTTGTTTTTCAAATTGAAAAACAAGCGTTAAAAAAGGGATCTATAAATTAGATTTAGAAAAGGAAGTTATACTTAATTAATAAAGATTGGAAGAAAGAAACTCTACGTTCTTTCGATTCATAACCATTGAACGTACCTGGAGCACTTGTATTCACATCATTATCAGCATCAACTTGTACAAATACATCATAGTCCCAAAATAGATTGGTCATAAATGAGATTGACAAACCTTTAAACAAGAATACATCAACGTTAGTAATCCATTCTACATCAATATGCTGAGGCAATCTCAAGTAGTTACTATATAGATTTAGCGTAGTACTCAACACTAAGCGGTGCTTATCTTTGTCATCTTCTTTATACTTAAAGAATTTGTGCGCATATCCAGCTTTTAAAGTTGCTCCAAATTGAATATAGTTATGAGCATAAAATCCATTTCCATTCGGCAAAGCACCATCAGGAGAAACTCTCCACTCATCTATAAACTCTTGTTCTGTAACACCTGACGTATCAGATGTATAAGGGTTTCCATGAAGTCCTTGACTAGCAATATTATCATCTCCTACCATAATCATTTTTAATGAAGCAGGTGACAACAAAGCATTAAAAGTACCAAACTTTGTCTTTTTCTTATAAGCAATGCCTGGGGAAACGGTCAGTGTAGCTGGAGAGAAAAACTGTGCAATTGGCAATGCATTAGATCCTTGAGGAGCAGAAAGAAAGTTTCCGTCATAAGTAGGCGTTATCTGAGTTAATAACAAGGCGTCTAAAGAGTATCCAAATGGACTTGTTGGCGTAATTCCATAAGCAACATTTGAAGAAATTCGTAATTCATCTACTGACTTTTGGAATGGAACAACTCTTCTAAAAGAGCCTAAACGCTGCACACCAAACGTAAAACCAGCAAAATTATCCCAGCTAAAACGTTCTTTCTTATATTTAGCAAAGAAACTTATATTTCCACCTAAGCCTATTTTGTCTTCTCCTGCTCCAAACTTAGGATTTATAAAGAACATTTGTGCAAAATCAACTCCTACAGCGCCCCCTACTTTCCATAGCTTTTCATCCTCTTCTTCTTGAGCGATTACATCAGCATTAAAAGCAAATAATACAACGGTTAATAGTAATAAATACTTTTTCATGATTAAATTTTTTAGTTATGAATTAATATGTCTTGTTATATTACAATAAGTGTTACATGACATTATAGAACACTTGTCGAATGCCTAGTTATCCTGAACTTTTCTGCCCAAAAATATATGCATTTTGCAAGTACCCTTTATCTTTACAAAGAACAATATCTTTGTTTATCATTATAACCAAAGACGAATTCTTGCCAAAGTTTCAGGTAATTTTGCCAAATTTATCCTAAACGAAGCAAGTAACTCACAATCAATAGACTATTTTAATAACTAAAAAGCAACTCCAAACCCCATGGAGAAATATTCAGCTATAATTCGATGAGATTTCATTGTTATGGTAACAAATGGGACAGTGGGATTCTGATATGGATCTAAGAAATAATAACGTCCAGACAAACGGATTGACATAAACCAAGGTTGACCTACGTTCTGGGTAACATAAAATCCAACTTGTGCTAAAATAGCAAAACGCCCAATCATTATTTCGTCAGCAACAAAAAGCGTAATTCTGCTGGCTTGCCAATGTAGATCTTTTCCTTGATAGCCTCCATTTTGTCTAGTAAAAGCATAAGAGGAACCAATATAGTCGTATTCGATGCCAGCCTTTAGACGATTGTTTCTAGTAATGTACAAGCCCGCATCTATAGATCCATGCCATGCAGGATATTTAGGACCACTGTTTGTTCCAATTTCTGTAAATCCCATTGAGAAAAGAGCTGAAAATTGGATTCTTTTGTTCCGTTTAGGGCGTTCTGATTGCTCTAATCGAATATAATCTTCTTCCTCTACAGGATTAGGCATGTAGCAGATTCCTAATTGAAAACTAGGAATATTAATTCCTAAGTTGGGCAAAGTAGAAGCGGCATTGGAGTAATGATTGAACGTAGCAGAAGGGCGAATCTCAAAGTTTTTGTGAACACGCCAAGCAAGTCCTAGACGCAAAGATGTGTTGTTATTCAAATAAGACCCCACCATATTGTTGAGGGGGTTTGTTCTACGGTCAAAAGGGCGAGTTACAATCCCAAGACCAACTCCTAAACGTCCAAATATTCTAACTTTCTTACGTTTAAAAAAATCAACCGTTATATTGGGCAAAATGGCAAAACAATGCCCCATTTCTTTGGCATTGCCTGAGGATTGATAAGCAACTGCGACTCCCCAACGAGGAAAGCCGCAGCGCTGATGCCAATGTTTTTGACCATACGTTTTTACTTCCATGTTCACTTCACCTCCATAACTAAAGTCTGGAAAATCTATGGTAATTGTAGAGCGGTGCTTGAATGCTTTACCAAAGTGCAAACTTCCTTCTAGATATAGACCTTTGGGAAGATTTTGAGTTTGTGCACAGTAGGATGTAACACATAAGAGAACAATCAGTAATAAGCGCATTTGAGTATAAATTTATGCGTTACCAAAATCTAGTTTTGTAAGGATAGCGTTTTACATATAAGTCATTGATTAAGGATTTCAACTTTTCTCTCAACTCCTCTAAACCTTCCTTTTTCAATGCAGAGATAAAACAAGCATTTCCTTTTGTTTCCATATTCCATTGTGCTTTAAGTTCTTCCAACAATGTTGCTCGTTCTTCTTCCAATAAAAACTCATCCAAATTATTATCTTGGTACAAGTCCATTTTATTAAAAACATACAACATAGGAATTTCGCTTGCTCCTAAGTCTTTTAATGTCTTATTAACGACTTGGATATGTTCCATATGTTGGGGATGAGAAATATCAACCACTTGTATCAACAAGTCACTTTCACGTACTTCATCCAAAGTAGACTTAAAGCTTTCAACCAAATGATGCGGTAGTTTTCGAATAAACCCAACTGTATCCGACAGCAAGAAAGGCATTCTATCTACTACAACTTTTCGTACGGTTGTATCCAAGGTAGCAAATAATTTGTTCTCTGCCAAGACTTCTGCTTTTCCCAGCACATTCATCAAAGTAGATTTGCCCACATTCGTATAACCTACTAAAGAAACTCGAATCATCTCTCCACGGTTTTTGCGCTGAGTCCGTGCTTGCAAATCAATTTTTTCTAGTCGTTTTTTTAGCAACGCAACTTTGTCTCGAACAATACGTCTATCCGTTTCAATTTCCTTCTCTCCTGGTCCACGCATTCCAATTCCCCCTTTCTGGCGCTCCAAGTGATCCCACATTCCTCTAAGTCTAGGAAGCAAGTACTGCATTTGAGCAAGTTCTACTTGTACTTTTGCTTGTGCTGTTTGAGCACGAGCTGCAAAAATATCTAAAATCAATGTACTTCGATCTAAGATTTTGCGCTCCATACGCTCCTCTAAGATACCTACTTGTTTTGCGGTTAAATCATCATCAAAAATAACAATATCAATGTCATGCTCCTGTACGTATTCACGAATTTCTTCCGCTTTTCCTTTTCCTACAAAAGTACGATTATCAGGATGTTTTAATTTTTGTAAAAACCTTTTTTTTACTTGAGCTCCTGCAGTTTGTGCTAAGAATTCCAATTCATCTAAATATTCTATAGCTTGTTCGGTTGATTGATCTTGTGAAATCAAACCTACAAGCACTGCAGTCTCTACTTCTTTTACTAAGGCGCGTTTTTTTTCGCCTAAATTCCATTCGTTTGCCATATATATTATAGTTTAATTGCACATAGATGTAAAATTAAGGTTTTCAATTGAATAAGGTAACATTCCATTCAACGATCTCCAATACCTTGTACATTTATTTTAGTATACCCAACAATAATTTTCTTCCATTGATACAGCAAATTGATGTTGCTATATTATTGATAACAAAATACCTTTGCTTTTTTCTGAACAAACATCAAGTAGAGATACTTTTGCATCAATTAATTTGAAACGCTTGTTTTTTCTAAAAATAGACAAAAGTACACCAACAGGGCATAGATTTATTACGTCACAGTATACTTAGCCTCTAAAGTAACTGATAAAAGTTTAAATTAGGTGATAATGTGCAACTATTGTAAGAGAATAAGTTTAGGCTTACCTCTTTTGAAAAAGGTAACCCATTTTTTAAATAAAACAGCATATCTTTCTGTTTTATTTTAAGATAATACGATAGGTTCTATTTGAGTTAAATAGGTATATAAAAAATCATATTACTGACCTAGAGATAGGTATTTTAAAATTTGAAATGAATTTGAACACTTACACAAAACATTTTCCTACCCAATAGTTCCTTAAAGAACTTTATTTTTAAAAATAGGTCAACTTAATATAATTTACCTTGTTATTTTGATTAGTAGTTCACAGTACTTGCACTTTGTAGTCCATCAATATTTGAGCACTATTTTACTCATTTAAACAAGATTATTATGAAAAAGATGTTGTTACTTCTATTTATTTTTATAGTTTTTTCTCCTATACAAGCACAAACATCTTTAGATGAAATCAATCAAACTCGTTGTAAACACACCTTGAATGGGATGATTGCCTTTTCTAGTTGGACTGGGGCAAACCTTATTGCTGGTACGGTAGGAGTAATTACAACTAGAGGAGAACTACAACATTTTTTTGAAATGAACCTTTACTTTAATGCCATTAACTTGGGACTAGCCATTCCAGGGCTAATTGGAGCTGTAAAAGCCAAACGTACAGGGTTGAGCTTTGAGCAGTCTGTCAAGGAAGTACAAAAAATCAAAACCGTTTATTTGGTCAATGGTGCTTTAGACTTCACTTATATTACGGTAGGTTTTCTTCTACGGGAAATGAGTAAGAACAACCGCAATGATATCAAATTAAGCAACCGATTAGCTGGGTATGGAAATTCGTTTATTGTACAAGGAGGCTTTTTGTTAATTTATGATTTCATTGAATTTGGTGTCCATGCCATTAATGGCAAACGCCTCAATGAACATTGGGACAAGATTAGTATCAGTCCTTATGGTGCTTATGGTTTGGGTATGAGTATCCAATACAACTTTAGCCATATCGGATCTCAGCAACAGCCTATGGCTTTTTCTTCCTTTTAAACAGGTTGAGCCAACAACAGATAAACAATGTAACCTATTACAGCCATCAATAAAACGCCTGCTTGCCAACGGTCAATCGTGTACGTTAGAGAACCTCCCGTTGTAGGTTTCACCCTTGTGCCTATAAATAAAAAAGCTGTTAAAACAATTGTTGCTGATAATAAAAATCCAATATCAAAATTTGCTGCTGTATCGTACTCAATCAAAGTTGGTGAAATAGTCGAACTAAAACCTAAAACCAACAAAATATTAAAAATATTAGACCCAACCACATTCCCCATTGCTATATCGCTGTTCTTTTTCATGGCAGCCACAACGGAAGTCGCCAATTCTGGTAAAGACGTTCCTATTGCGATGACGGTTAAGCCAATGACTCGCTCTGTCATGCCAAAATATTTTGCAAAAACTAGCGAATTGTCTAAGACTAAATTTCCACCGATGATCAAACCAGCCATTCCACCTATGATATACAACAAGCTTTTGGGCAATGGAATTTCTTCGATAATCTCTATATTATCTGAATTATCAGCATTCTTAGAGCTGGTGTAAACATAGTATAAGAACGCACCAAAGAACAGTAATAAAATAATTCCATCAATATGAGAGACATAATTTTCACCTCCAAAAACCAATGCGTCATTAGCTAAAAAGAACATTAGCAATATAATAAATATAGAAAATGGCAGTTCTTTTCGTACAGTAGCTTTTTGTACTGCAAGCGGATAAATGAGTCCAGCAGCTCCGATGATTAGACAAGTATTAAAGATATTAGAGCCCAATACATTTCCTATTATCATAGCATTTTTTCCTTCCCAAGCAGCTCCTATATTAACCACTAATTCAGGGGCAGATGTACCAAAAGAAACAATGGTCAAACCAATTATCATATCCGATATATCAAACTTTTTGGCAACGGCAGATGCACCATCTACTAAAAAATCAGCTCCTTTAATTAAAATGGCAAAACCAAATATAAGTAGTCCTAATGCTATTGCTAAATTCATGATGGTATGTCTTAATTCGTTTTTTAACGTTCACTTTCTACAATAGTCCTTTGTATAATTTTATTGATTGGGTTCGTGTAAAACTATTTCTAAGTTGGATTTATATTTCCAAACCACCAACCCCCAAACCAACTACGAACTACTGCCTTTATTAACCGAACAAAGGTAACAGAATTATTTTGAAGATTTATTCTTTCTAATAAAAAAGCGCCCCAATACAGTTGGTACAATTCCCGCTTTTTTATACGCCAACCAGCTCACTAAGAACTCAAATAACAATAAGCCTATCAAGGTAGCATATCCTGCTCCTTCGATTCCATAAGAAGGAATTAAAATCAGATGCAAAACGATTGTAAAAAGGACACTTAATAGCAATATCCAAGTTGCTTCTCGTTCTAAATTCACCATCATCAGCAAATAGTTTACGGGTCCAACAAATACATGGACAAACTTGGTGATGCATAAGATGAGTAAAATGGGATACCCTTCTCTAAAGTTCTCACCAAACAACATCAAAAACCACTCTCCTCCCAATACCAAGCATAACAAAATCGCGCTAATCACTAAACAAGCTAATCGAGTTGTTTTGGTAAAAAAGTT
Organism: Aureispira sp. CCB-QB1; assembly: GCF_000724545.1. GTDB lineage: Bacteria > Bacteroidota > Bacteroidia > Chitinophagales > Saprospiraceae > Aureispira. The sequence goes on from NZ_JHBV01000021.1 coordinate 7,180, forward strand.
TTGCAATTCTTCCATCCGATTATTGGCGTATAAAGTTGAAAACATAGGTGCTGTGACGGTATATAGTACTGCAAAGGGGATTAAAGCCATATCCGACAGTTTTACGGCTGCATTATAATAGCCGATCTCCGCTTCCGAAACTTGATACCAACTCAAAAACAGAATATCTATTCGAGTGTTAACAATATAAAGAAGAGAGGTGAGTGCAAAGTATCGACAACTTCCCCACCAGTGATGGCTATCATAACTTGCTTTTTCTTCTCGATATGCAGTTGTAAATTTAAATAAAAGCCATAAAGCAACGATGGCCGTTATCAAGAAAGAAAACGTCCGTGCTATGATGGCATGTTCATCTGTTAATTTATAATTCTGAGTGGCATAAAAAAGCATTAAAATTATAAAAAAAGAAAAGGGTTGCACAAATTTCTCTGCAAACTGCCCCCAACCAAATAGATGTAATCCTCTTAGAGCAGCTTGATTAATGTGCATTAACACAAATAATGGAATTACCCATACTGCCCAATAGAAATAATCTACATATTGATGAAGCATTTCTATATCGGATAATTCTGCTAATAGCAACAAACATAGAGCAGAAAACACACCAACGACTAAACCCAAGCCGTTTGCCCAAGACAAAATTCCCTTAATTTTTGTTCCTTGTTTCTTGTTGTGATAAATGGGGAGTTGTTTTAATACTAAATCGTCTAGCCCCAACGTAGCCCCAACACTAATAATAGAAATCCAAGTAAAAACCGTCGTATAAACACCAAATCCAGTATCTCCTGTTACTCGAGCAATGAATAGAGCGGTAAAGAAAGTTAGCAAAGCAATAGAACCTTGCATTACAACTGATTTGTAGGCACCAGTTAAGAAATAGTGCTTAATCTTAGCATCCAATTCCTTTCCAAGCAATGCCTGCAACACAACATTAATATATCTAAACAAGGCTTTCATTCAGTCCAGTTTAAAGATTTTGATTGGGTCTATCTTATACATTACTCCGTTGAAAAATCGTATTAGTTTGATTATCAGCAAGATGTACTTTTGTTAATTTTTACACTAAAAGACTGATAATCAAACTAATGCAAGATGCTTTTTTACGTTTTTCGTAGGAAAACTAAAAAATCAACGGAGTATTATTATAATAATCTACCACCAAAATATGGATTGATAGTATAATTTACTAATAGTTGACAGTGTGTATCTACCTCAAAAAGAAAAAGTCATCTCGAAATGATTCGAGATGACTTCTATTATTGTGCAAAAAGAAGATTATTCTTCCTCTTTGGTAGTATCATCAGTGTTAACTGCCTCTTCATTATCTTCAACAACTGTTTCAGTAGCAGTTGTAGTAGTGTCAGCAGATTTTTTCTTTCTACTACGACGAGTACGTTTTTTCTTCGTAGTCTTCGTTTCTAAAGCGTCTGTGTTGAAATCAACCAATTCGATGATACACATATCTGCAGCATCATTTTGACGGAAACCAGTACGCAAGATACGAACGTAACCACCTGGACGGTCAGCGATTTTCATTGCGATTTCACCAAACAAAGTTTTAACAGCTTCTTTGTTTTGCAAATGGCTAAAGATAACACGTCTGTGGTGTGTAGCATCTTTAATTTTTTCTTCACTAGCTGCTTTTCTAGCTCTAGTCAACAAAGGCTCAATATACTGACGTAAAGCTTTTGCTTTTGCTACTGTTGTTCTAATACGTTTGTGCTCGATCAAAGCGATAGACATATTTTTCAACAATGCTTTACGATGTCCTTTTTTTCTACTAAGGTGGTTAAACTTTTTACCGTGTCTCATGATTAATGATTATTTACGTCGCAGCACATACTCCTAATCTAAGATAGATGTTTCCGTTACTGCAATTTTTATAATAAAACAGCCGCATCAATAGATGCGAGCAAATTTAAATGCTTATTCTTCGTCTAATTTGTATTTAGACAAGTCCATTCCGAAAGAAAGGCTTTTTTCAACTAAAAGTTCTTCGATTTCTACCAAAGACTTTTTACCAAAGTTACGGAATTTTAACAATTCATGTGTTTCGAACTGTACCAAATCAGCCAAAGAGTTGATTTTAGCTGCTTTTAGACAGTTGTAAGCACGAACAGAAAGATCTAAATCTTCCAAAGAAGTTTTCAATAATTTGCGCATGTGCAAGATGTGCTCATCTACAATATTATCTTCTTTTCTAGAATCATCATCAAAAGTAATGTTCTCATCAGAGATTAACATCAAGTGTTGAATCAAAATTTTAGAAGCTTCTTTGATCGCATATTCAGGATGAATAGTACCATCTGTTTTTAAATCTATAGTTAATTTCTCATAATCTGTGTGTTGACCTACACGACTACTAGAAACTGCATATTTTACATTTTTGATTGGAGTATAGATCGCATCAATTGGAATATATCCGATTGGAGCATCCTTAGGCAAGTTTTCTTCAGCCGAAACATATCCTCTACCTTTGGTAACGGTCAATTCTACTTCTAAGGTAACAGAAGTTTCCATGTGACAGATAACTAGATCAGGATTTGTTACATCAAAAACATTGGTTGCCTCACCCAAATCACCAGCAGTAAATGTATCTTTACCACTAATAGTAGCATAAATTTTCTCAGCTTCTTCTCCTTCGCCCTCTAACAAATACTTCAAACGTACTTGTTTTAGGTTTAAGATGATGTCAACAACATCTTCAACCACTCCTTTGATAGAAGAAAACTCATGGTCGACACCACGGATACGAACCGCAGAAATCGCATGTCCTTCTAAAGAAGATAACAATACACGACGTAAAGAATTACCAATAGTTTGACCAAAGCCAGGCTCTAGAGGTTTAAATTCAAATTGACCATCAAAATCATCTGCTTTCTTAAGAAGGATTTTATCTGGTTTTTGGAAGTTTAATAAACTCATAAGATTATTAGTATCTGATGGTGGAGAATTTCTAATTAATTGACAATTGCCTTTAACGATTTTTAGGACTTCGATATGAAGTCCTAAAAACAGCAAAAGTATGTTCCTTAAAAAGGATTATTTCGAGTAAAGTTCTACGATTAATTGCTCGTTGATTTTCTCTGGAATTTCTTCTCTGTTAGGTGCTTGAATAAACACACCTTCCATTTTGTCTCCATTCCACTCCAACCAAGGGAATTTGCGAACATTTTGAGAATTTGTATTGATAGAATCCAAGATAGATTGCATTCCTTGAGATTTACCACGAACTTGAACAACATCACCTGGACGTAAGGTACAAGAAGCGATATTAGTTACTACACCATTAACAGCGATGTGTTTGTGAGAAACTAATTGACGAGCTGCTCTACGAGTAGGAGCAATACCTAGACGGTAAACTGTATTGTCTAAACGAGCCTCCAACAATTTGAACAAGTTTTCACCTGTTTTACCATCTTGTCTAGATGCTTTGTCAAACATTTTGCGGAATTGACGCTCTAATACACCATAAGTATATTTAGCTTTTTGTTTTTCCGTCAATTGGATTGCATAATCCGATTTTTGTTTGCGACGCTTAGAAGGACCGTGTTGTCCTGGTCCATATTTTTTCTTTTCAAAAACTTTATCGTAACCAAAGATTGCTTCACCTAGCGCTCTTGCTTTCTTTGATTTAGGTCCTGTGTACCTTGCCATTTTTTAATAACATTTGTGTTGCAACTACCAATCCCAGCAATAGAAGGGCATTTACAACTGATTTTGATTTTTATACTCTACGTTTCTTAGGAGGACGACAACCATTGTGTGGTATAGGCGTCACGTCCAAGATGGTCAAAACTTTGATTCCAGCAGCATCAATCGCACGGATTGCAGCTTCACGTCCAGAACCTGGTCCTTTTACATATACTGTTACACTTCTTAGACCACAATCGTATGCTTCTTTAGCAGCATCAGTAGCAGCAATTTGAGCAGCATAAGGCGTGTTTTTCTTAGAACCTCTAAAGTTAGCTTTACCAGCAGAACCCCAAGAGATTGTTTGACCCGCATTATTTGTCAATGTGACAATAATATTGTTGAATGATGCACGTATGTGAGCTTGACCTTGCGCTTCAACTTTTACGTTCTTCTTTTTTACTTTTTTAGACTTTGCCATAACTATATTATATAATCTAGTCGATTAGATTTTATTTATTATTTACCTGCTTTCTTCTTGTTCGCAACAGTCTTACGTTTTCCTTTACGAGTACGAGCATTAGTTTGCGTACGTTGTCCGCGCAAAGGTAAACCTTTTCTGTGACGTAATCCTCTGTAGCAAGCAATATCCATTAAACGCTTAATGTTCAATTGAACCTCTGTACGCAATTGACCTTCTACTGTATATTTATCAGCAAGAATTTGACGAATGCTTTTGATATCTTTATCATTCCATTCTCTTACTTTGACACTTTGATCAACACCAGCTTCATTTAAGATTTCTTTTGCTGATGTTAGGCCGATACCATAGATGTATGTTAGGCCAATTACACCTCTCTTGTTCTTGGGTAAATCTACCCCTGCAATACGAGCCATATCTAACTATTAAAATTTATGCTTCTATTAATTATCCTTGACGTTGCTTGAACTTAGGATTTTTTTTATTGATAATGTAAACTTTTCCCTTTCGGCGTACGATTTTACAATCGGCAGAACGCTTCTTGACAGATGGTCTTACTTTCATGATTCTAGTTAATTTTATTTATAGCGATAAATGATGCGCCCTCTGGTTAAATCATATGGAGACATTTCAACTGCTACCTTATCACCAGGCAATATACGAATGTAATTCATTCTCATTTTTCCTGAGATTGTTGCAATAATGATATGCTCATTTTCTAATTGAACCCGAAACATTGCATTTGACAATGCCTCAGTAATAATTCCATCCTGGCGGATTAATTCTTGCTTAGCCATAGATTTTCTTTTCGGACTGCGAATATCTAAATATTAATTTAAATAACCTAATTTTTAAATGTCTATTTAATAATAACTTACAAATAAATTAGGTTGTTTGATTTTATGCTTCTTATTTTTAGAGTACTGAATCTTCCGTTTCAGTAGTTCTAGTTCTTCCTTTGATTTTTCTAACATCATATCCATGCATAGATAGATGTCCATCAATTTGCTGTAGTGTATCCAAGACAACTGCCACAAGAATCAACAATGATGTACCTCCAAAGAAGATGGCAAAACCAACATTTGAAGTAATTGTTGCAGCAGCAACACCAGGAATAATAGAAATAACACCTAAAGCAATTGATCCAGGCAAAGTGACCAAAGTGGTTACCTCATCAATATACTCTGCTGTATCATTTCCTTGTTTAACACCAGGAATAAATGCATTTTGACGCTTCAAGTGGTCTGCATATTGTTGTGGATTTACAATCAATGCTGTATAAACATATGTAAATATAACAACTAGTAAAAAGAACACTACATTATAAGGTAAAGAGGTAAAGTCAGCCAAAACAGCCCAAAATCCACTCTCACTACCCAAGGCTCCAGCCACTGCTCCAGGTACAAACATTAATGCTTGTGCAAAGATAATTGGCATTACACCTGCTGCGTTCAATTTGATAGGCAAATAATCTCTTTCTGTACCAAGTTCAGTAAGATTATTACGACCGATCATATGCTTCGCAAATTGTATTTTAATTTTTCTAACTGCTTGTACCAAAGCAACACTTGCCATTACAACAGCAACAAACAAAGCCATTTCTAGTATAAAAATAACCAATTGTCCTGTTCCTAACTTTAAGTTAAATTCGCTTACAAAAGCACCTGGTAAAGCAGCAATAATACCCGCAGTAATCAATAATGAAATACCATTACCAACTCCTTTGTCAGTAATACGCTCTCCCAACCACATACAGAACACCGTACCAGCTGTAAGAATAATAATGTTAGCCAACCAGAATACCGTAGGAGGAATCTGAGGCATAATTACCCCTTGCTGAGAGTTCAAATAAGTCAAGTAAGCAGAGCCTTGTACGATTGTAATAGCAATTGTAATAACTCGAGTGATTTGGTTCAACTTTCTTTGCCCATTTTCTCCATCTTTTTGGAGTTTCTGGAAGTATGGCACAGCAAATCCTAATAGTTGTACAATAATAGATGCAGAGATATAAGGCATAATCCCCAGTGCAAATACAGCTGCCTTGAAGAAAGAACCTCCTGTAAACGTGTCTAACAGTCCTATTAAACCACCAGAATTAGTACCTACCGCATTAGCTAAAGCCTCTGCATCGATACCAGGCAAAATAACAAAACTTCCAAAGCGATAAACTGCAAGAAATCCAACAGTAAGAAGGATACGATTACGCAATTCCTCTACCGCCCAGATGTCTTGTAATTTTTTAATTAAACCATTCATTATCTTAAGATATTATTAGATGAAGCGCACAAAAAGAATTGAAGGAATACACCTTCAATTCTTTTTTATACTTATACCAAAGCTACAGATCCGCCAAGGGCTTCTACCTGAGCTTTAGCTTCTTCAGAAATTTTATTTACTTCTAGAGTAAGTTTGTTTGAGATTGTTCCCTCTGCAACAACATGTACAGCGTCGTCCTCTCCTACAAAACTGAAATGCTTGCGAATAAGTGCTAGATCTATTTTGTCTACACCATCTGCATCAGCAATACCTTGAAGTGTGTTTAGTTTTAATTCTACGAAAGCTTTTCCACCAGCATCCAAAATTGCTTTTTTAGCAGAAGCAGAAAAACGATTAGCAGTAACCTCCAAAGCCGTTTTCAACTCACCAGCACCTAAAACTTTGCAAGATGCTGTTCCAGAAATAACTCCTAATTCTCTCAATGTAGCAGAAGTAATTTCTGTTAAGTTGTGCTTACTTGCGAAGTATTCCAATTGACTCAAGTTCATTGGAGTAAAGTCAGTTGGTCTAGTAGATTGGTAACGACGGTGTGTGTTTTTGAATCCACGCTTAGGCACTACTTTTTGCAAAGGCATTTGACCACCTTCAAAGTATCTCATATTAGAGAACCCAGAACGAGATTTAGCACCTTTGTGTCCACGAGTAGCCGTGCGTCCAGAACCAGCACCTACACCACGAGCGATACGCTTTTTATTTTTAACAGAACCTTTAGCAGGTTTTAAATTATTAAGTTTCATCTTATTTGAAATTATCTTACTGATATAAAGATATCAATAATTATAATTATGAATAACACTATTGCAAAGAGATCACCAACTAAGCTTCCTCTGTTTTTACTAAGTGCTTAACTTTGTTAATCATACCCAATATTTGTGGCGTGCTTTCATGCTCTACAGTTTGGTTCATTTTACGTAAACCTAATGCTTGCATAGTTGCTTTTTGCCTTTTTGTGCGATCGATGACGCTTTTTACTTGAGTAACTTTAATTTTAGCCATTTTAAATTGTATTTAACGATTAGCCTTCAAAAACTTTCTTTAAAGAAATTCCTCTAGTTTTAGCAATATCAATAGGAGAACGTAATCTGCTCAACGCATCGATAGTTGCTTTAATTACATTGTGTGGGTTAGAGCTACCCAAAGATTTAGCCAATACGTTATGCACTCCAGCCATCTCAAGCACTGCACGCATAGCACCACCTGCGATTACCCCTGTACCATCAGCAGCAGGTTTGATCAAAACTTTACCAGCACCATACTTCCCATGCTGAGCATGAGGGATAGTACCTTTATATACAGGCACGTGAATAAGGCTTTTCTTAGCATCGTCAGCAGCTTTTGTAATTGCACTTGCCACCTCGCGAGCTTTACCTAATCCATGCCCTACTGTTCCATTACCATCTCCTACTACTACAATAGCAGCAAAGCTAAATGTACGTCCACCTTTAGTAACTTTAGCAACACGGTTAAGTGCTACTAACTTTTCCTTCATTTCTGATTCGGTAGATTTTACTCTATTATTTTTTTTCTTAGCCATTTTTTTCAGATTTAGAATTGTAACAATTCGTTGGTTCCATCTTCTTTTCGCTCGCCACGTGCACCATCAGCCAAAGCTTTTATGCGACCATGATAAATGTAGCCACTTCTATCAAAAACTACACTTGTAATTCCTGCTTCAAGAGCTTTGGTAGCTAATAAACGACCTACCGCTTTAGCTTGATCCATTTTTGTTCCTGCTTCAACTTCTTTAGACGCTACTGCAACCAAAGTGGTAGCAGTTTCGTCGTTGATTAGTTGAGCATAGATACTTTTGTTGCTTCTAAAAACCGATAATCTAGGTCTAGCTGCAGTTCCAGAGATTTTTTTTCTAATTCGTCTGTGAACTCTTTTACGACTACTTAGTGTCTTAGAACTCATGATTCTTATATATTTAAGAGAATATTATCTAACTATTTATTTAGCAGCTGTTTTACCAGCTTTTCTACGTATTTCTTCACCTTTGAAGCGAACACCTTTACCTTTGTAAGGCTCAGTTTTACGGAACCCACGGATCTTAGCCGCTACTTGTCCTATCAACTGTTTATCAATGCTCGTCAAAATAACAGCAGGAGCTTTACCTTTTTCAGATACTGTCTCTACTTTTACTTCATCTGGTATGTAAAACATAACAGGGTGAGAATAACCTAGAGCTAATTCTAACAACTGTCCAGTGTTTTTAGCACGGTAACCGATACCATGTAATTCTAATTCAATTTTGAAGCCATTAGATACACCTTCTACCATATTATAAACAAGCTGACGGTACAATCCGTGCATAGCTTTATGGCGTTTTTGTTCAGTTGTTCTTTTAACAATAACTTGGTTGCCTTCTTGCTCTAAAGAGATACCATCAGAGTTAATGTGTTGTTTCAACTCTCCTTTAGGTCCTTTAACAGTTACCCAATTATTGTCAATTTTAAACTCTACTCCGGCTGGCAAATCGATTGGAGTTTTTCCTATTCTTGACATTTTAATATATTTTAATTATTTATGGTCTTGTTTAATTCTGTCTAACTATTCTGTTCTAGTAAACATAGAATAGAACTTCACCACCTACATTTTCTTTTCTAGCTGTTTTTTCAGTTAATACACCTTTAGAAGTAGAAACAACAGCTGTTCCTAGTCCATTGATGATATTTGGTAGTTCACTTGCTTTTACATAGTGTCTCAAACCAGGTCTAGAAACTCTCTTCAACTTTTGAATAACAGGACGTTTTGTTTCTCTATCGTATTTCAAAGCGATTAAGATTTGACCCTGCTTATTTTCAGTCTCCTCAAATTTATATTTCAAAATGTAACCTTGATTGTACAAGATTTCGGTGATACTTTTTTTCAAGTTAGATGCAGGAATTGTAACCATACGGTGTCCAGCCATCTGTGCATTACGGATACGTGTTAAGTAATCCGCAATAGGATCAGTAAGTGCCATACTTTCTGTTTTAATCGCAATTATTATCCTGGAGAAGGATGTAATTACTGATTCAAAAAATAATTTTTAAAGCTTTAGTCTAGTTGACTGTGCTATTGAATATATTGTATTGTTGGATAATTTCTAAACGCTTACCAACTAGCTTTTGTGATTCCAGGTATAAGACCTTTAAGAGCCATTTCTCTGAACGTTACACGAGAAATTCCAAATTGGCGCATATAACCTTTTGGACGACCAGTTAGTTGACAACGATTGTGCAAACGAACTTTAGAAGAGTTTTTTGGAAGTTTATCCAATGCCTCATAGTCTCCTTTAGCTTTTAGTTCTGCACGCAATTTTGCGTACTTAGCCACCAATTTTTCTCTTTTTTTCTCTCTTGCTATTACTGCTTTTCTAGCCATTTTATTTATTGGTTTTTGAAAGGTAAACCTAAAAGTTTCAATAATTCTAGTGCTTCCTCATCTGTTTCTGCGGTTGTTACAAAAGTAATATCCATACCAGTGATACGAGGAATTTTGTCCAAATCAATTTCAGGGAAAATGATTTGCTCAGTAATACCCATAGAGTAGTTCCCTCTACCGTCAAAGCTCTTATCATTGATCCCTCTAAAGTCACGTACACGAGGAAGTGCGATAGCGATCAATTTATACAAAAATTCATACATTTGGTTGTTGCGTAGAGTTACTCTAGCACCAATTGGCATACCGTCTCTAAGTTTAAAGTTAGAGATTGATTTTCTTGCCACAGTCTTTACAGCCTTCTGACCAGCGATGATAGTCATCTCATTAACTGCATTATCAACAAGTTTTTTGTCAGAAGTCGCCAACCCAACACCTTGAGAAAGGCAAATTTTGGTTAGCTTAGGTACTTGCATTACAGAGTCATAATTGAATTTCTCCATCAATTGAGGGATTAATTCTTCTCTGTATTTAGTTTTTAATGTTGGTTGATAGTCCATTACTAAATTACCTCTTGTGTTTTCTTAGAAACGCGAACCAATTTACCGTTCTCATTTCTAGTTCTTTTAATACGGCTAGCCTCACCGTTAGCATCTACCAACATTAAGTTGGAAATGTGGATAGGAGCCTCTTTTTCGACAATGCCACCAGGTTGTTCAGCAGAAGGGCGTACATGGCGTTTAACCATATTAACACCTTTTACGATTGCTCTATAATCTTCTAAGAAGACTGCTTCTACAACACCAGTATCACCTTTGCTATCACCAGAAAGTACAACAACGTTGTCTCCTTTTCTGATCTGGCATTTGATTTTCTTATTTGATTTCTTCATGACTTTATTATAATACTTCAGGTGCCAATGAAACAATTCTCATAAAATCACGCTCACGAAGTTCACGCGCTACAGGTCCGAATATACGGCTACCACGAGGTTCTTCACTAGCAGACAACAATACAACTGCATTGTCATCAAAACGGATATAAGATCCATCTTTTCTGCGGATTTCTTTTTTAGTTCTAACGATTACTGCCTTAGAAACAGTACCTTTTTTTAGACCACCAGGAGCAGCGTCTTTGACAGTTACTACGATGATATCACCAACAGAGGCATATCGTCTTCTAGAACCGCCCAAAACCTTAATACAAAGCACCTCTTTGGCACCTGTATTATCAGCTACTTTTAGTCTACTTTCTTGTTGTATCATGACTTATTATCTATTTCGCACGTTCTATAATTTCAACTAATCTCCAGCGCTTGCGTTTGCTCAATGGTCGAGTTTCCATGATGCGTACTATGTCCCCCATGTTACAAGTATTTTCTTCATCATGAGCGATGAATTTTTTAGACATTTTTACAGTCTTACTGTAAATAGGGTGCTTTACACGACGCTCAACAGAGACAGAAATACTCTTGTCCATCTTGTTGCTGGTTACGACACCAACACGCTGCTTGCGTAAGTTTCTTTTATTATCTTCCATTGCGGAATTTATTTAAATTACTTTTTAATCTTTTTTGCTAACCTTCTTCTAGCTTGAATTTTGTCTCTTTTTTGAGTTGACTCAGCTAGTTCTTTTGCTCTGATTTCAGTTTTGATGCGTGCAATATTACGTCTTACTGTTTTAATTTCAGCAGTATTTTCTAAGCTAGAAACTGCATTGTTAAACTTCAACGAGTAATAGTGCTTTTGAGTTGTTTCCAACTCTTCATTCAACTCCTGAACACTTAAGCCTTTTAATTCTAATTTAGCCATTTCCTATATTAGTTTAAGCGTTATTATTCTGCGTAGTCATTACGAACTACAAATTTAGTCGGCACTGCAAGTTTTTGAGCGGCTAAACGAAGTGCTTCTTCTGCTACAGATTGTGGCACACCATCTAATTCGAACATAATTCTTCCAGGTCTAATAACAGCTACATAGTGAGACAAAGCACCTTTACCTTTACCCATACGTACTTCTGCAGGCTTTTTGGTAACTGGTTTGTCAGGAAAAATGCGAATCCACACTTTACCTTCACGTTTCATGTAGCGAGTCATAGCAATACGAGCAGCTTCTATTTGGCGGCTAGTTATCCAAGCACCCTCTAAGGCTTTTAGACCAAAAGAGCCAAAAGCGATCTTAGAGCCTCTGTGAGCAAGACCTCTATTGCGACCTTTTTGCTGCTTGCGGTATTTTGTTTTTTTTGGCTGTAACATCTCTCTACAATTGATTAATTTCCATTAATTTTAGTCGCAATGATTCCTATTTGTCTGACAAGCAGACAGTCAAAGCGAGTGCAAAAATATAAAAAACTTTTAGAAAGTTTAAATATTTAATGCTTTTATTTTCTTCTTCTACGATCGTTGTTTCCGCTACCTCTTCTACGGTTGTTATCTCTACCTCCTTGATTTCCTTTGCGGTCACGTTTAGCTGGTGTTGGGAACAAGTCTACTTTTTCGAAGATTTCTCCACGACACAACCAAACTTTGATTCCAATTTTACCATAAACCGTCAAGGCTTCAACCATAGCATAGTCAACATCTGCACGGAAAGTATGCAAAGGACTTCTTCCTTCTTTGTACTCCTCAGAACGAGCCATCTCTGCTCCGTTCAAACGTCCAGACAAACGCACTTTGATACCTTCAGCTCCTGCACGCATAGTTGATTGGATAGCCATTTTAGTAGCTTTACGATAGTTGATACGTGCTTCTACTTGCTTGGCGATAGTTTCACCTACGATTTGAGCATTTAACTCAGGCTTGCGAATTTCTACGATATTGATTTGAACATCAGTTTTTGTCAACTGCTTCAACTCTTCACGAATTCTATCTACTTCTTGTCCACCTTTACCAATGATGATACCTGGGCGAGAAGTGTGAATAGTAACAGTAATACGCTTCAAGGTACGCTCAATAACGATACGAGCAATCCCTCCTTTATCAACACGTACTTTTAGATAACGACGGATTTTTTCATCACCAACAACATTGTCAGCAAAGGATTTACCACCGAACCAGTTAGAGTCCCATCCACGGATGATTCCTAAACGATTACCTATAGGATTTGTCTTTTGTCCCATAATATTTAATTAGTGTTATACTTCTTTTATTATTCGGTTTCTTCTACTTCTTCGTATGCAACTTCTTCGCTAACTTCTTTAATTTCCAATGTTTTTGTATTGGTTACTTGAAGTGTTACGTGACAGAAGTGTTTGCGAATACGGTGTGCGCGACCATGTGGTGCTGGGCGGAAACGCTTTAACTGAGATCCTTGGTCTACCCAAATAGCAGAAACGACCAATTCATAATCATCTGCTTCTTCATCAGTCAATACACCCCAGTTAGCGATAGCAGAAGTCAATAGTTTATCCAACCATCTAGCAGCTTCTTTTTTGGTATATTTTAAGATACCTAGCGCTTTTTCTACTTCTACACCACGGATGATATCCGCAACCAAACGCATTTTGCGCGCAGACATCTGGCAGTTTTTTATTTTCGCAACAGCTGTTACAAACTCTTGATTTTGTTCCATAACTTTTATTTGAACTTTGCTATTGTATTAATTATTTCTTTTTATTTCCTCCGTGTCCTCTGTAAGTACGAGTTGGAGAAAACTCACCGAGTTTGTGACCAACCATATTCTCAGTAACAAATACAGGAACAAAAGTTTTACCATTATGAACAGCAATCGTTTCTCCTACCATAAATGGAATAATCATCGAAGAACGAGACCATGTTTTAATTACTGTTTTCTTTCTAGATTCTTTGGCCTTAGCTACTTTTTTCAAGAGCTTGTGATAAATATAAGGCCCCTTTTTTAATGAGCGTGCCATCTATTTTTTGATTTTTCTTCTTGTAACAATAAACTTATTAGAGTACTTCTTAGGCTTTCTAGTTTTTTGACCTTTAGCCATTACACCAGTACGAGAGCGAGGATGTCCTCCAGATGCTCTACCTTCACCACCACCCATTGGGTGATCTACTGGGTTCATCGCCACACCACGAACTCTAGGACGACGACCTAACCAACGGCTACGACCAGCTTTACCTAGAACTTCTAGACCGTGATCTTTGTTAGATACCTCACCTACAGTAGCTCTACAAGTAGCCAAAACTAAGCGAGTTTCACTTGATGGCAATTTGATCAATACATATTTACCATCTTTACCTGCCAATTCAGCACTTGCTCCAGCACTTCTTACCAAAACAGCACCTTTACCTGGACGTGTTTCGATAGCGTGAATTTTAGTACCTACTGGCATTTCACCCAAAGGCATACAGTTCCCCAAATCAGGAGCGATTCCTGTTCCAGATTGGATGATGTCACCTACTTGTAATTTATTAGGAGCAACGATATAACGTTTCTCACCATCAGCATATACCAAAAGAGCGATAAATGCTGTACGGTTTGGATCATACTCTATACTTTTAACAGTAGCTGGTACACCATCTTTGTTACGTTTGAAATCGATTACACGATAACGACGCTTGTGTCCTCCACCTCTGTGACGTACAGTTCTATGACCTTCGTTGTTTCTACCTCCTGATTTCTTCATCTTTCCCAACAAACTCTTCTCAGGTCTGTCTGTAGTCAACTCCGCAAAGCTATTTGCTACGCGAGTTCTAGTACCGGGAGTAATCGGATTAAACTTTTTAACTGGCATTGTTATTTACGAATTTATCAGTTCCGCGACTATAGTTATTAAATAATTTTTCTTTTCTAGGAGTTACCTCCAATATAGTTAAGCATTTGCTTCTTCTTCGTCCTCTAGAAGTTCGATATCATCGTAGTCTCCTTCACCATAGAAACCTTCGATAAACTCTCCTTCTGCAACTGTTACGATTGCTTTCTTGATCGCAGAAGTACGACCTTTAGTATGACGACCTTTTACCACACGTGCTTTTGCTTTGCCTGGACGGATAGAAGTGTTAACAGCTTCTACTGTTACACCAAACTGCTCTTCAACAGCTTTCTTAATTTCTATTTTGTTAGCTGATTTAAGTACTTCAAAAGTATATTGATTTAGAAGTGAATTTTCAGCTAACGCATTAGTTTTTTCCGTAAGAATTGGCCTAATTATGATATTTTTCATAGCCTTTTATCTCAATTTTAATTTTTCTAGAAACTCAATTTATGAAAGCATGCTAGCCAAGCGGTTTACAGCAGACTCAGAAACCACCAAACAATTTGCGTTCAAAATTTGATAAACATTTAGTGTTTTAGCATCTGCAACACTTGCTTTTTGTAGGTTACGGCTAGACAATACGATATTGTCATACGCTTTTTCTACTTTGTCCATGTGCGCATCCAAAGAAGCCTCATAAGTTGCTTTGTCTTCTTTGTATTGCTTCAAATCACTAGAGTAAGTTTTCATTGCTTCAGCAAAAGCAGCTCTTTTCTTAGCTCCTCTTGGTTTTGCAGGCAAACTTGGTTTTGTTGGAGCTGCCAATGCTTCTGGAGCATCCAATACTAATAAACTTTTTGTATCTGCCAACGTGTTTTCACCAACTTTCAAGCTGTTTAGCAAGTTAACATACGACTTCGTTTTAGCAGCATCAAAAGTAAAATCTTCTACTACGATGATAGCACCTTCTTTTACTTTAGCAGAAAGAGCCGATTTACGAGCCAATTGTTTTACTTTTTTATTCAATTGAATTCCGTAGTTTCTTGGTTGAGGACCAAATACACGTCCACCTCCACGGAATAAAGGGTTTTTCAAACTACCTGCACGAGCTGTACCTGTTCCCTTTTGTCTTTTGATTTTCTTAGTCGAACCTTTAATTTCACCACGACTCTTTGCCTTGTGAGTTCCTTGGCGTTGTGCAGCCAAATATTGCTTAACAGCAAGGTAGACAACATGGTCATGTTTTTCGTTCAACTCAAGCCCAAAAACATTATCGGGCAATTCAACCTCTCTACCGAGGTTTTCACCTTTGATATTATATACTTCTAATTTCATGACTATTTCTTCACAATTACAAGAGAACCCTTATGACCAGGAATTGCTCCTTTTATTAGCAATAAATTTTTCTCAGCAAAAATTTTCATTACTTGCAAACCGCTAGTAGTAACTCTATCACCACCTGTGCGACCAGCCATTTTCATTCCTTTAAATACTTTTGCTGGATAAGACGCAGCACCAATAGATCCAGGTGCACGACCACGGTTGTGTTGACCATGAGTAGCTTGTCCAACACCACCAAATCCGTGACGTTTAACAACCCCTTGGAAACCTTTACCTTTTGACGTTCCAGTTACTTCTACAACATCACCTTCTTCAAATACATCTGTTACAGTTACTGAATCACCAATAGCACTTTCCAAAGCACTATCACGAAATTCAGCTACTTTAATTTTTGGAGTTGTATTTGCTTTAGCAAAATGCCCTTTCATAGGGTTTGGTGTATTTTTTGCTTTGCGCTCTCCAAATCCTAATTGGATTGCATTATAACCGTCTGTTTCTTCTGTTTTCACTTGCGTTACGACACAAGGCCCAACCTCAACAACAGTACAGGCTACATTATCACCAGCTTCGGTAAAAATGCTGGTCATACCTATTTTTTTTCCTATTAAACCTTCCACTTTATTCTTTTTTTAAGAATTGTAGTCAAAATCTACAAATGAACAAATTACATTAATTTCACTTGGATATCTACCCCACTAGGTAATTCCAATTTTTCCAACGCACTTACCGTCTTAGCAGTAGAACTGTAAATTTCTATAAGACGTTTGTGAGTACGAAGTTGAAACTGCTCACGAGATTTCTTGTTTACGTGTGGAGAACGCAATACTGTGAAGATTTTTCTATGCGTGGGCAGCGGAATCGGTCCAGTCACAACTGCACCGGTGTTACGTACTGTCTTTACAATCTTAGCTGTAGATTTGTCTACCAAATTGTGATCGTAAGAACGAAGTTTAATTCTAATTTTCTGATTCATGCCTCGATGAATTGATTTATTATGAATGTTGAATGATAAATCCCGTTCCGAAGAACGGGATTTTTATGATTATTTATTATTTACTTATACAGTAGCTTTTGAATCTTCAATCACCTTCTCTGCAACAGCATTTGGAGCTGGAGCATAGTGAGAGAAAATCATGTTAGAAGACGCACGACCAGAAGTCAAAGTACGCAAATCAGTAATGTATCCAAACATTTCAGACAATGGTACGTCTGCTTTGATTACAATACCAATACCCTTAGGCTCTTGAGATTTCATGATACCACGACGACGGTTCAAGTCACCAATGATAGATCCCATGTACTCTTCAGGAGAAGCTACTTCTAAAGCCATAATAGGTTCTAACAAAACAGGCTTACATCCTTTTGCAGCTGCTTTGAAACCTTCTTTAGCACAAAGTTCAAATGCAATCGGTTTAGAATCCACTGCGTGCATTCCTCCGTCAAAAACACGTACGCTCATGCTATCCATGTTATATCCAGCCAAGATACCGTTGTCCATCATAGCATCAAATCCTTTTTGGATTGGGTTGATGTATGCTTTATCAATAGCACCTCCTTTGATATCCCATGTAAACTCTAAACGAGTTTTGTTATTTTTGAAGTCATCACTTTCTAAGAATTCCTCAGAAGCAGGACCTAATTCGAATTCCATATCGGCAAACAAACCTGATCCACCAGATTGTTTCTTCAAACGCTCACGGTGTGTTACAGTTTTTGTTAAAGCCTCTTTATAATTTACTTGAGGAGCACCTTCGTTCACCTCAACTTTAAATTCACGTTTTAGACGATCTACGATAATCTCTAAGTGCAACTCTCCCATTCCTGAGATAACTGTTTGAGCCGTATTTTCGTCAAATTTAGCTGTAAAAGTTGGATCTTCCTCAGATAGTTTAGCCAACGCCATACCCAATTTATCTACGTCTTTTTGAGTTTTAGGCTCAATAGCAATAGAAATTACAGGTGCAGGGAAGTCCATGCTTTCCAATACGATTGGGTGATCCAAGTCTGACAAAGTATCACCAGTTTTGATGTCTTTAAAACCAACACCAGCTGCAATATCACCAGCATAAACTGTATCAATAGGTTTTTGCTCGTTAGCGTGCATTTGGTAAATACGAGAAATACGCTCTTTTTTGTTAGAACGAGTGTTTAACACGTAAGAACCTGCATCTAATTTTCCAGAGTAACAACGGAAGAAGCACAAGCGACCTACATAAGGGTCTGTTGCAATTTTGAACGCCAAAGCAGAGAATGGTGCATCAAAATCAGCTGGGCGAGATTCTTCTTCTTCTGTGTCTGGATTAGTACCCGTTACAGCTTTAACATCCAATGGAGAAGGCAAGAATGCACATACAGCATCCAATACAGCTTGTACTCCTTTATTTTTAAAGGCAGAACCACACATAACAGGAATAATACTCATGTCACATACAGCAGCACGTACAGCAGCACGGATTTCGTCGTGAGAAATAGATTCTGGATCTTCAAAGTATTTCTCCATCAACGTCTCGTCATACTCAGCTACAGCCTCCAACAATTGTTCACGAGCTTCAGCAGCAGTATCAACCAAATCAGCTGGCATTTCAACTACTTCAAAAGTCATTCCCATGTCATGCTCATTCCAAACGATTGCTTGACCTGTAATCAAATCAACCACCCCTTTGAAATCATCCTCAGCACCAATTGGTACTTGTAAAGGAACAGCATTAGCTCCCAACATATCTCTCATTTGTTGGCAAACACCAAAGAAATCGGCACCTTGACGATCCATTTTGTTTACAAATGCAATACGAGGCACTTTGTAACCATCTGCCAAACGCCAGTTTGTTTCAGATTGAGGTTCTACACCACCAGAAGCACAAAACAAAAATACCAACCCATCTAGTACACGTAAAGAACGGTTTACCTCAACCGTAAAATCAACGTGACCGGGAGTATCGATAATGTTTACAGCATATTTTTTATCTTTCCAAGGCCATTCAGTCTTAGTTGCTGCAGATGTAATTGTGATACCACGCTCTTGTTCTTGCTCCATCCAGTCCATTGTAGCAGCACCATCATGTACTTCACCAATCTTGTGACTAATACCTGTGTAATACAGAACACGTTCTGTAGTAGTGGTTTTTCCTGCATCAATATGTGCAGCAATACCAATGTTTCGCGTATAGGTTAAATCTATTTTTGCCATGACTTATATATAGTGGCTTAAAATTTTATATAAAAATTGATTAATAATATATCTTAAGGATATGTCTTTGCTAAATAAAAAATTATTTAGACTTCGTTCTCTTACGACCGAAGTGAGCAAAAGCTCTGTTAGATTCAGCCATTTTGTGTGTATCTTCTTTTTTCTTCACAGCAGAACCTTCACCTTTAGAAGCTGCTAGTAATTCAGCGGCTAATTTAGAAGCGATTCCTTTACCACTGCGTTGGCGAGAATACTTGATGGTCCATTTCATAGCCACTGAGAGGCGGCGTTCAGGACGAATTTCGGTAGGAATTTGGAAAGTAGCACCACCGATACGACGAGAGCGTACTTCGAGAGCTGGCATTACATTCTTAATTGCTTTTTGGAAAATTTCATGAGGAGACTCTCCTGTTTTTTCTTCCAAAATATCCATCGCATCGTAAAAAGCTCTAAATGCAGTACTTTTTTTACCGTCTAACATTAGCATATTTACAAAACGTGTTACTTGCTTATCACCATAACGAGGATCTGGTGCGACTTGGCGCACTTTTGGTTTTCTCTTTCTCATCTTGTTGTTAAATCTTTTAAGCTGTTGTTTGAGCCTTGTTTTGTTTCAAAACATGTAGCCCAATCTTCAGTTCCGACTTATTCAGAACTTAGTCAACGTATGATCTTTTATCTTAATTCTTATTGAAACTCTCTATTATTTCTTAGCAGCCTTTGGACGCTTAGTACCATAACGAGAACGGGCTTGTTTTCTATCTGCTACACCTGCAGTATCTAAAGCACCACGTACAACTGTGTAACGTACACCAGGCAAGTCTTTTACACGACCTCCACGTACCAATACGATAGAGTGCTCTTGTAAGTTGTGACCTTCACCAGGAATATATGCGATAACCTCAATTCCGTTTGTTAAACGTACCTTTGCTACTTTACGTAACGCTGAGTTTGGTTTCTTTGGCGTAGTAGTATATACACGAGTACATACTCCACGTTTCTGAGGACAAGAATCTAAAGCTCTTGCTTTTGAAGCTAGCTTGATCACTTTACGTCCTTTTCTTACTAATTGATTTATTGTAGGCATTTATCAAATAATTACTACTTTTTTCCGAATCCCCCTATAAAAGGGGTTTACTTAAGCGATTGCAAAAGTACGATTATTTTTCAGAAAAAGAAAATTAAAGTGTTTTTTCTTAAAAAAAGTTACGCTTTCTATTTTTTAGCAACTTAAAATTCAGCATTTAATACATTTTTCTTCTCTTTTTGCTTAGAAATTCACATTCTATTGCTCTTCAACAAAATAAATAAATTATTATATAAATATTTCAACTAAAACAGAGCTCCGTTTCACAAATCCTCTGTCCATGTATTTCCTTTTCCCATCCTTTTTTGCTACATTTAAGAACCCACAAAATTTAGATAACCAAAATTAAAGATGGTCCCCACTATGCCATCTACACACCAATACATTTATAACCAACACACACTAAAAATTATGGCAAAGATCATAGACCTTTCTAAAACGATCCAATACGACAAAGAAGATCCTTGGTTCATGCGCATTAAAATCAAACACATCTCACATCTCAAAAACATGCGTTTGATTCGCTACATTCTAAAACTTCCCAAGAAACTGATTCCTGCCCGATTTCAAGGCTGGGCCAACGACAAAATAGTCAACATGGGCGTTCACGCTAGTACTCATATTGATGCACCTTGGCATTATGGTCCAGTTGTAGAAGGCAAAAAAGCCAAAACTATTGATGAAGTGCCTTTGGACTGGCTGTATGGCGATGGGGTTGTGATTGACATGAGTCATAAAGCAGATTTTGATGCTATTACAGTAGAAGATTTAGAAAAAGCTCTGGCACAAACTCAAACCACTCTACAACCAGGCAATATTGTCCTCATTCGCACCGATAGAGATCATCTAAAAGGCAAAGATGTGCTGGCACTGGGCACAGGCATGAGCAAAGAAGCAACCCTTTGGTTGATTCAAAAAGGCATTAAGGTAATGGGAATTGATCAATGGGGATGGGATTTGCCATTAAAATACCTTGTAGAAGAAGCTAAAAAAACCAATAACAAAGAGCTCTTTTGGGAGGGGCATTTGGTTGGTCTAGACCACGAATATTTACACATGGAACAATTAACCAATCTAAAGGCACTCCCTCCACATGGGTTCAAAATAGCTGTCTTTCCTTTAAAAATAAAAGGCGCTTCGGCAGCACCTGCACGCGTTGTTGCCATCATGGAAAGTGCTTAGCTACTTAAGCTCTACTACTCTAAAAAAAGCTTTGACCACAAGGATCAAAGCTTTTTTTCGTCTTTAGGATAAGGACAGTGTCGACAACCATTACCACAACAATACCCTCTTTTTTGATGGTATAGTGCCGTAAAAACATATAGACCATTCTCAATATAATAGTCCTGCCCTTCTACTAATGGTGCAGGCTTCTTTTCTGTAGGTTTATCCTTTCTTTTTATAAATTTAAACATTGTTTTGTTCTTATCGTGGCACCTCAACTTTTGCAATTATATCCTTAATAACATCTTGTACATCCATTCCTTCCATCTCTCGCTCTGGAGTTAGAATAATACGGTGGTTAAGTACAGGATATGCCACGTATTGAATATCGTCTGGTGTAACAAAATCACGTCCATTGATTGCCGCAACAGCTTTTGCGGTCTGCATAATTGCTAACGAAGCACGAGGCGAAGCGCCTAAAAATAAATCTCCATTGTTTCGAGTATTGTGCACCAAAGCAGCGATATAATCTAGCAATTCATCTTTAATGTGGATTTTTTCAACTATTTCTTGGCATTGTTTAATTTCTTTTGCGTTTAAAACAGCGCGAACATCTGAAATCTGGCGTTTTGAGAAATCATCACGGAATCGACGTAGAATTTGCTGTTCCTCACTCAATTGAGGATAAGTTAGTTGAATGCGGAATAAAAAGCGATCCAACTGCGCTTCTGGCAATTTATAAGTTCCCTCTTGTTCTATAGGGTTTTGCGTGGCAATTACCATAAAAGGAAAAGCCATTTTGTATGTTTTTCCATCAACTGTAACTTGCTTTTCTTCCATTACCTCAAACAAAGAAGCTTGCGTTTTGGCTGGTGCACGGTTGATCTCATCAATTAGCACCATATTAGAAAACACTGGTCCTTTATTGAACATAAACTCCGCTGTTTTCATATTGTACACACTTGTTCCAGTAACATCTGAGGGCATTAAATCTGGTGTAAACTGAATTCTAGAAAAATCTACATTCAAGGTTTGAGCCAGTAATTTAGACGCTAATGTTTTGGCAACTCCAGGCACGCCTTCTAAGAGAACATGTCCACCCGCAAAAATGGATATCATGATCAATTCTATTAGATTGTCTTGTCCAATAATAACCTTTTGGACTTCCTCTCTAACTTGATCTACCGTTTCTTGTATCTTAGCAACGGACACTTCTTCTGCGCCCCAAGAATAATCCTCATTCATGTTTTGTTTTAATTTTTATTGTTCTCTAGTTTTTTTCTAACTCTTGTTCTTTTTAACATATTCACCAATGCAGTGTATCTTCAAACAATAATTTTTAAACAACCTCTTTATCAACAAACTGCATTTTATGCACCTCCTGGTGAAATTTATCAATTAAGAGATAAAAGTTATTTAAAGTGTCCACATCTACTTTGGAGTAAGGTTGTTGCAATATTTTTCTTAACCTAAAATACTCTACAAATATGTCGTTAATAATTTCCTTATCTACTTTTGAGCGAACAGCAATTCTATGAATCAGCTTATCATCCAAATCTCTCGTCACCAAATGATATCGTTGTCGCAAGTGTGCCAAGAAAAGGTGCATTTGCTTTTTAATAATTCCTTTGTGATCTTGTTGCTGAAAATACAAACGACCTATAGTTTCTACAAATTCCAAAGAAGTATTTCGATTCGTTTCTAAAATTGGAATTTTACGTTGTCTGCGCTTGGCGCCAAATAAAACATAAATAATTCCTAAACTAATAAATAAATACCAACTCCACCTTAAAGCTGGCTGAGAGAAAATATACTCTAGAGGTGACTTAGCAGCAATTTGAGGCTTGTCATCCCTTTTAGCATCTTTAGCCTTGGGTCTCATAGCACTTTCTCTATCCCAATACAATTGATTGGTTTTGATATGAGAAAGTACATTATTGGCATAGTCAATTCCTGCTGTGTCAACCAAAAACAAATTAGAAAACATAACTGGATTGGTATGAAAATAGAAATGCCCCTCTCCTACTTTTAAACGAACAAAATTAATATACTCTTTTTCTTCTTGATCAACGAAAGTTCCCAATGAAGCTAAAGGGTAAGCTCTATATCTAGATTGGCTTTCATCGCTATCACAAAAGGCTGTAGAAGGGATAAAATGCCAATAATGTGCTCGTGCATAATTTTCATATAAATATTCGAACTCGTAATAATGATCGTTAATAGCAGGGTGTTTAAAACTTGCATACACTTTTTCCTTTGTTACGGTTCGGTTTCGACCGTCCCAGTTAGACAAGCCTCCACAATCTTCGGCATAGAGTAGAATTTCTGCTAAGCTATCATTTATATTTTCCGTAATAATAAAAGCGTCTCCTCCCGCTCGAACATACTCCCTCAAATGCCATGCTTCATCCTCTGTATATTTAGCTTGTTGACCAATATACAAATAGCTTGTTCCCTTTGCTTCTTCTTCTTTTTTTGATAATTTAGTCTCAACTCGCTCCTCCAATACATCCAATTCAAATTGGCTTTCTAATAAATCATACAATACTTTCATATCGTATGGATTTTCACCCTCTACCTCATAGCTGTGTTTCCAACGATAGTAACCAGGCTGATTGCTCGCAAAGTATACAATCAGTCCAATTAGGACGATACCACCAATCAATAATGGAGCAAATTTATTCATATTATAAGGCTACTTGATATTAAATGTATAAGGATTAAGGGTATTCGCATTGGTAATCTATTCATGCTTACATTGCGACTTTTAGTTTTCTATTGTTAATCTATTTTAGCATTACTTAATAGAAGCCAATAGGTTTTTAAAATTAATTCGAACTTCCTCAAACTGACCGCCATCAAACGCTGTATTACTATACCAAACGTACTCAAAAATTCGAGTAACGGCTTTAAAATCTTTTAATTTAGGATGGTTCTTGTTTCGGAGCTCTCTCATATAGTGTCCATTTGTTTTATCTTTTTTCCATTCTATCACCCCTTTCGCAGCTAACTCTTTGATAATTGCCAAGTAGTACAATCGTATTGCCAAGCGATAATCTTTGTCTGCCAATGCCTGTTTCAAAAAACCTTCAACATCCGCCTCTTGCAAGTTGGTCTCAATTTGCTCTAATGTTACTGGCTTGCGTCTCCTAACCTCTTTATTAACCAACACCGCATCCCCCGCTACTACTTTAAAAACAACAAAAGCAAGTATGATAACAGCCAAGAACACTAATAATGTTTGTGCAAAGTCTTTAAATGAAAAATTAGATGGTTCTCTTGGTGGTGGCGGTGCGACATTGCCAGTTCCACTGGTATTCTGTGTTACTTTCTTTTTCTTTGTTTTTTTAGCCTTTGGTTTCTTAGAATATTTCATTCCTTGGGCTGTCTTTTTCCATTCTGCTTTGTCAACAGTTCTTACCGTCAAGGTTTCATTTTGGTAAGCCTTTGTAGCATCATTGGCATAGAAAGTTGTAGAAAAACCAACCACAAACCATAAGATTAGACCTATATAGAGATTCTGTTTTTTCATTCTTTTTGATTTAACTTTCTTTTTCCATTCCATAAGAAATCTTGCGAACACCAATGTTGGGTATTTGTTCAAACAAATCTGTTGCTTCTTTCGTTTCTTTAAAACTAAAAAAGCCTATTCCCATAACGACAAAAACTAGTGGAAATAAAAAACAAAACATATAAGAATGCAAGAAAATATAAAACCCTTGACGTACCAATTCCAAATCTGTGATAGGCAGTGCATTGACCAATACTCCTAAATAAAAGCTAGCAATGGGCGCTGTTATCATAAATAAAAAGATCAAGCACATTCCTCCTATTACCAAATAAGCCCCCATCATAACCACCCAATTTCCTCCTACAACTGTTAACATTCTACCTATACCAGACAATAAATTAATGTTCTCATTAAACACGGTTGCCAAAGTCATTAATATCATCGGAATAACAAAAAGAAGTAGCAAAAACAACCAACCTTCTGTTGCTAATAAACACAGATGAGCAGCTGTTATGCACAATAAAGTAGCACTAATTGTCTTAAAAAAGAAGGCAGCATTATACACAACCCCCTTTTGCTTGTTGGCATCCTTTTGTACCCAGAAAAAGACAACGTAAGCCATAATGGTAGACGCAAGCACATTCAACCACCATGTCATTGAAAACTCACCTGTCAATAATAGTTGAGATACATTTGTCAAAGTATATTCTAACAACATCCACGGATTATCCAAAAACTGCTTAATACCAACAATTGTATTAAACGTGTAGTTGTCTCCTTGCCACAATAATAAAACGGTGTATATAGCTGCCAATAAAAAAGAAAGCAATGCTGTCGGTTTTATTAACTGGCGATAGAAGATAAAAGCATCGCTAAAAATCTGAGCACTATTCTTAATTTGATTGTATTTTATTTCAGTAGATTGAGCTGGTGGCAATTTAACTTCTCCAATAAATGAAGTGAACCCTTTTTGGGCTTTCATCCAAGGATAAACAATATAATAACTAATGATAAAGGCAAAAGAACCAAAAATAACGACTCCTCGAATAATATAGGATGCTCCAGTATAACGTGTGATAAACCCTTCTATAAATGCTGCTAAGACGATTAGAGGCAAAATGGTCAGCATAATTAAGAGTCCTCTTCGAGCAGACAGTTGCAAGCTTTGTATTCGGCTCAGTGTTTTTGGGAAAACTAGTCCGCTTCCCAACGTCAACCCTGCTGCTCCAGCAATTATGATACAGGAAATTTCTATCGCTCCATGCATCCATATTGTAAAAAATGATTGCATATAAATCCCTTCTCGAATAAAGAGATACTGAAATGCCCCTAGCATAATCCCATTCTGAACAATGACAAAAATAGTTCCTACGCCAAAAAACAACCCAACAATAAAACAAAGGGTCGCAACCATTAAGTTATTCTGTGCAATACGAAAAAACATCTCTCTAGCCTTAGGGTCTTCATAAACAGCCATTGGTTTTCCATTCGCAATGTTCTCCATTGTCATATCAATGTACTCATCTCCTAAGATAACTCTAGGAAAATCGGCATCCATATAAGACGAAAACACGCCAATAAATGCAGCTCCTAAAAAAAGCAATAGGGCTAAATAAAAAGCGTTTCGAGATTCATAAATTATTTGAGGGACCGTTTCTTTCCAAAAGTCCAAAAACTTAAACAGGCGTCCTTTGCGATTTTTATAGACACTATAAAAAACTTTTTGAGCTATATTGTTTAAATATACTCGAACCGAACGATTGGGGTAAAATGTTCTAGAATACGACAAGTCGTCGGTTATTTCTATAAACAAGTTACTCAACTCATCAGGATTGGCATCGCCTTTCCCTAAGTTTCGTTCAAATTTAGCCCACTTGTCTTTGTTTTGTTTTATAAAATGAGTTTCACGCATTTGAGATTGGGTTGTTAGAACTTGTACAAAAAGTTGCAAATTGATGGTCAAAAGCTAGTCTCTTCTCTTGAACAAATTTAATGCTAAGAAAATTCACTCTAACATCTTTTAGTTTTGTCTTAAACGACAATTTCCCTACCGTCTATAATATTCTTTATCAAAATGCTTATTTACATTAGTAGTTAGCTTTGTTACTCCCTTCGGTCATGAGCTCGCATAGCTCGGTTCGCTGCTACTTCGTGGTCGTTGCTTTTTTACTTTTTTACCAAAAAGATAAAAAAGCACATTTATATTAGTTTCAATTTAAAACTAGGGATTAAAAGAATTATAGCTTCTTGGGATTTCTTTTGTTTATTTTGTTGTTATGCTTGTATTGCCTTTTGAATGAGGATTAAATGACAAAAATTCAAGTAGGCACATTCTACAATATAAATAAGATTCTTTTTCTTTTCAACAATAGTCCACTAAAAAATCGCATTAAATCCCTTCCTACATGTTTGGTTGTTGGTCTCTTTCATACTATTTGGGGACCAACAAACCTTATAAAAAACTGACTAACAAATAGATAATAGATCTCCATTTCTTTTTTTCACAAAGAAAAACAAAGCAACTCTATGAACACGAATTAATTAGCAGGTAATGATTTCAATAGAATCCACATTTCTTATTTGCTTTTAACAACATTTTTTTTGTATATTTCATATACTATCAAATACCAAAATCCATTTACTTAAATGAAAACAATCGAAATCAATACCGCTCAAAAGGTAACCATTCAATACGAGTTGGCAACACTTGGCAATCGCTTTTTGGCATATTTTATTGATTTATTAATCATGGCAGGTATCATTACCTTTCTATTAATTTTGGGACGATCAGCCATTCAGAGCTACGACAATATGTTGGTATTTGTTTATCTAATTTTAGCTCCGATCTTTTTGTTTTATACGCTCTTTTCTGAAATTGTCATGCACGGGCAAACCATTGGGAAAAAATCAATGGGCTTAAAAGTCGTTAAACTCAATGGCGATGCTCCAACAACACACGACTATGTCATGCGTTGGATGTTTCGTTTTGTTGATTTGTGGATTTCTTTGGGCTCGGTTGGTGCTTTGTTAATCAACGCCTCTCCCAAAAGTCAACGTTTGGGTGGCTTGTTGTCTGGTACAACTGTAATTCGCACGACTTCTCAACGTACCTTCACTTTAAATGATATTTTGAAAATTTCTACTCTAGATACCTATAATCCCAGCTATCCACAAATTCGTAAATTTAACGAACAGGATATGCTATTTATTAAAAAAGTATTGGAACGTGAACGCCGCTACCCTAATCCTGCTCATAAAAAAGCTGTTGCTGAATTATCAAAACATGTTGCCCAGCAACTAGATATTGCTACTATTCCCAAAGATCAAAGTAAGTTCTTGCGCACACTTATCAATGATTATATCGTTTTGACGCGTTAAAAATAAGTTGAGCCCTCATCTTGTAGGATAATTAATTCCTTCTGTCCACTTCCTTTGTGATGTATTCAAAGAAGCACCTCTTTGTTAAACATTTGGTTAAACCTATTGTTAAAAAAGATACAACTGGATTTAACAAATAATTGGTACTTCTTCTTAATGCATCCTACTTATGACTACTCCATTACAAACACTCCAAACCATTCCTCAAGAACTAGATGCTTCTGATTGGCAACTAGAAATAGATCATACTGACATTCAAGTTTATTCTAAATCAAATGCGTCTAATTCGGGTGTTATTGGTTTTAAAACTATTACAGAGCATCCCATTCCACAAGCTGTTGTGATTAATCTACTCAAAGATGTTTGTGGCGCTATGCACCGCATCAACGATTTATTTGTTTTAGGAGAACAATTGCGCACATGGTCTGTGCCTATAGATTCTGAAGGTTCTTTGGTTCGCACTTCTTTTCAAATGCCTTTTCCTATGGTCAATCGGGAGTTTCTACATGGTCTCCATAGCCAAAAACTAGATGACAAAACTTACTTGGTTGGTTATACGCCTACTGAAGCTCTTGACATTCCTGTACAAAAAAACTATGTTCGTTGCCCGATGTCTATTTCGGGACAACGTATTTCTATTGTAGACAGTGGCACTACCAAAGTAGAACACCTAATGGTCTATCGTTTGGGAGGTGCTATTGGTCCATTTATTCAAGATCATTTTTTAAAAAAATCACATATCAATGCTTATATCAAAGAATGGCGTAATTTGAGAACATTTTTATATCCTACTCCTATAGATCAAATCAATTATACACAATTAGCTAATATTGCTCTAAATACCCTTCAAGTTAGTGCAACATGGGCAACCATTGGCAAACCCAAGGTAGGACAAGTCCGAGTTGGTCGCCTTCCTTATAGCCCTCGTTCTGCATTTCGTACCGATATTGTGGTTGAGGCACCTTTAACAAAAGTTGTAGATGTCATTGCTGACCAATCTTTAAAATACTTGCCTCAATGGAATAAGGAATTTATTCAAGGCAATGTTTTAAAAATTGTAGAAGAAAGCCCGAAAAAAATGGCATGGATTATTCAAGTTCATTATCAAACCCCTCCTTTATTGGCCAATCGGGAATATATTTATTACTTTTCTAGAGAATGGTTGAATGACAAAGAAGCATTAATTATTTATAACTCGATTCAACACCCTTCTCCTGTACCCAAAGGTTTCGTGCGAGGCTTGTTGTACCCAACAGTGCATCGTTGTATTTATCAAAGTGCCCATTCCACCAAAATAGAACATATTTTGGTAACTGATTTAAAAGGCAATTTATCTACCTTTCAAGATTCTTTATTAAAAGCAGGGCTAGCCCAAGCACATTGTAGGGATATGGAAAATCAAAACCGTCTATTTCAAGATTTGTCGTAGCATTACCAATGTACGGCTACTTTTCCGATAGACTTTCGCTCTCCTAAAAAATTGTGCGCCTTAGCAATATCATCTACAGAAAACTTGCCCCCAATAGTAGGGTTAAGAATACCATCATTAACCATTTGCACCACACTTTGGATACAATATTTCAGCGCATCGGGTCTATTATCAGCTACACGCAACATATTAACTCCTGTTACGCCTTGTGATTTTAATAAAAGTTCAACAGAAGCCAAAAAGCCAAAACCAAATACAAGCTTCAAATCACCAAAAACACCTTTGCTCTTGCCTGATCGGCTAGCAGCACCATAGCAAATGATCCGCCCTGTTCCTTTCGCTAATAATTTACGAGCTTTTTTAACCGCACTACCTCCTAAACTATCAAAAGCAACATCTATAGCATTTTTGCCCGATGTCTTTTCAATATAAGTCGCAAAATCTGTCGTATTATAATTAATCGGGTGATCAACACCAAGGCTTCGCAGGTAATCTAATTTTTCTTCTGAGCCTGCCGTTCCATATACAATACAACCCTTGTGCTTGGCCATTTGAACCAACGCTGTTCCAACACCACCCGCAGCAGCTTGAATCAACACATGTTCTCCTTTGTGCAATTGAGTCGTGTAAGCAGCACAAAAATAGGCAGTAGCATACTGTGTTGCTAGAGCAGCTGCTACACAATAATCCATTTCATCAGGTATTACAGCCGCAGCACGAGCATCTGCAACGGCATATTCCGCATAACCTCCAAAGCGAGTCAATGAAACAACTCGTTGCCCTACTTCAAAGTCTTTCACATCTTTTCCCACAGCATGAATTTTACCAACAACCTCATACCCTAATACTGTTGGTAGTGGTGGGCAGTCTTGGTATAAGCCTTGACGAGCCATTACATCGGCAAAATTTAGCCCAAAAGCTTCTGACTGAATACAGATTTCATGATCTTTTGGGGTAGGAATTGGACGTTCTTGTATTTCAAAAGCTTCTTCTGGTTTTCCAAATTTGGTTAGCACTACTGCTCTCATGATTATAGTTGTTTTGACGATAAGTGAGCTTCTATAAGTACCTAATGATATTTTTAGGGTGCTTACTTATTTTATAATTGGTGTGTGTTATTTTCTAGTGTAAAGGGTATAGTTTTGGCAATTTTTACATTGCAATTCCATCCAAAGCAGATTGCTTTCCTCCTCTTCTGTACTTTCAGCAAAACGCAACTTGGTTTCTTTGCTCTCACATACAGCACAAGGGTAGCCTAATGCAGGCATGTTTCCTCCTTTTCCTTCTGTAAATGCTTTATCGTTGACTTCTATTTTCCACTCTTCGCCCATTTCTTTTTGAATCGGTGCGGCTACTTTTTGCTTTTTTGCCATATTCTTTTTAAATCATTCCCCGAGATTTCATCTCTAGGTATTTGTTGACACTATTGACCGAAAGGTCCTCTGGTCGAGTCAAAATCACTTGAATGCCATACTGACGCAACTCTTGAACAATGCGGTGTTTTTCTTCTACAAATTTAGAAGCAATAGTTTTATAATAAATTTCTTCTGTAGTGGTTGCTTCTTGATGAGAATAGTCCACTATTTCTGTATTTTCAAAAAAGACAACCACTAATAAATGAGCGGTATTAATGCGGCGCAACAAAGGTAATACTCTAGCCATAGCCGAGTAACTTTCAAAATTGGTATACAAAAACATCAAGCTTCTTCTTCTTATAAATTGCTTGGTTGCCGTATACAACAGTTCGTAATTTGCCTCATAGTTTCGAGGCTGTTCCTTGTACAGCGTTTCAATAATTCGATTGAGTTGTTTGGGACCTTCTTCTGCTTTGACAGTCGCACCTATTTTATCAGAAAAAGTCATCAAACCCGCCTTATCGTGTTTTTGCAAAGCCACACTAGAAATAACCAAACTTGTATTGATCGCATAATCCAATAGGCTCATGCCATTAAAAGGCATTTGCATGGAGCGCCCTTTGTCAATCACAGAGAAAATCTGTTGAGAGCGTTCATCTTCAAATTGATTGATCATCAAATCATTTCTACGGCTGGTCGCTTTCCAATTGATACTTCTATAGTCGTCCCCTTTTACGTAATTTCTAATCTGTGCAAACTCATAACTTGTCCCCAATCGACGCACTTTTTTCACCCCTCTCATGGTAGATATTCGAGCAACTGCCATCAAAGAGAAACGATTCATCTGCATAATAGATGGGTACACTAAAATTTTTTGTTGTTGTCGTTTTTTAATTCTTCGCTCTACCAACCCTAAGACAGAGTGTATAAATAGATTTACATCAAAAAAAGTATACTCACCTCGAATTGTTGGACGTAGCTTGTAGGTATATGTTTTGGATTCATCTGGCTCTAAATAGTCTTTTATCTCAAAATCTCTTTTTTGAAATTCTACAGGCAACTCATCTATAATAGTAATCCCCAAGCCCAAACCATATTTATTGTGTAATTTTAATCGAATCGTATTTTCATCTCCTAATGATAATTGTCTGGGCAAAGTACGTTCGCAAGCAATCTGCACCCCTTTGTTAAACAACAAAAAAACATCTACTACTACAATAGCAACCGCCGCCACCAATGCTGCCTTGGCTACTGGCATTAGAAAATAGAAGGGAAAACTGGCAACAAATAGAGCTATGACAGCACCAAATAGCCAGAAAAATCGGGCTCCAAGAAAGACATCTTGGAGGGTAAGTGTTCTAATTATTTTTTTCCACATAAGTATTATTTCTACAATTTATTGGTAGTCTAAACTATCAATAACTTATTTAGGGCTATTTGAGTTAAGTAATTAAGGTTTGTTGACAATTGTAAGTGAATTACTTAAAGATGATTTTCTTTATTCAACACAAAAAGTTAGGCTTTTTTTGTATAAAAAACAATTTTGTTAGCCGTTGAATCTACTGTATGTTCAAAAAAACAGGAACGGCTTCACTTTAGTTCAGATTAAATGGGATAATGTCGCGTATCTATTTGTTTTCTATAATAGTAGTTGTTTAAAATTTGAACCTGTTCTTATTTTTTCATAAAAAAAGATTTTTTTTTGTTGGAGGCAGCGGATTATTATTTCGTCTCGTTTTATAAACAAAGGCAATTTTTTTCGTTACGTACCCAATGGTCTTATTATTTAAGATCAAAGTAAAAGGCTAAAACAAAAGTTTACTAGAAGCAAACTCTTGTTACAAATTTTAAGGCAAATCTGAGCGGATTTGCCTTTTTGTTTTTAGTAGCCTTTGGCTTTTCTCTCAGATTGGCTTACTTTTGGTATATTACAACCATTAACCAACAGTTTGTGTTGTCACACAATCATAGATTTATGTTGTTGATTTAACTTATTGTCTTCATTTATTAGGTACTCTATAAAGTAAGTTTCTATCATTATTACAGAGTACTAAGCAACTTTACTCAACTATCTATTTGCATGAATATCTTGTCAAAGATCATTTTCATTATCGTTTTTTCTTGTACTTTTTCTTTTGGGCAATCCCAAATTAAAGAGATGGTAATACTATCCTATGGTATTGGGAAACAGGACAGTCTGATTCGATTCCGAAAAACCATGCAATACGATACTCTTGGGCGATTGATGCAGAAGCAGAATTATTATTATCATATTCGAGATAATGGGCGATTGACAAAAGAAGAAAAAGCCTTCTTTGATCTGGACAAGCAGGTTTTGACAGAAGAAATTATTGATTATCCTGAAGGGAAAGAGCCACTTCGACAAAAATTAATCACACGCTATTTGGATTATCAAGCCAAAGAAGAAGACAGCAAGTACATCTTGCGCCAATTGTATGATAAGTTTGGAGAACTAGCCAAAGAAGACACTTTAACTTATGATGAGCAACAGAATTTGACAGAGTTATGCAGTTATAACTATACTGGCAGTACGTCTTTATCATGTAATTATTACACTTACAAAGATAGTTTAAAAACTAGATGGACAACTTATGCCAAGTGGAATACAATTAATATAAAAGGAGATGTGGTAGAACGGTCTGGAAAACGAAGAGACTACCGTTATAAATACAATAAAAAGGGACAATTAACACACACCTGTGGCAAGTACTACAAGAACCGTTTTCGTCAAAAAATTAAATATGACAAACAAGGGCATATTGTAGAGGATAAAACTATTTTAAGAAGAAAAATTAAGCAGGTCGGTAGTAAAGATAAACCTCCTAAAAAGAAATATCGAATCAACAAAGAGGAACATATTTTAACCTATAAGGATGGACGTTTGATTTCAGACATCAAAAGCATTAATAAAAAAGAAATCAACAAAAAAGAAGTAACCTATGAAAATGAACACATTAAAACTGTAAGAAAAACAATTAATGGTGCACTATTAGAAGAAGTTATTTATAGTTATAATAAAGATTGGAAAATTATAGAGAAGACAAGCAACCGCTATACTAAAAAGGGAAAAATCCACTATAGAACCATCTCTTACTTTGATGAGAAAGAAAATTTAATTAGAGAAGAGCAAAACATGGGGGGAAAAATTTTGTCTATAACAAGCTTTGTATACGATAGTCTAGGGAATTTAATAGAAAAAAGTTTATCGTCACATAATAATAAAAGTTTAGAAAAAACGCTGTATATTTATAAATACTACTAACACCAACTGTTCTTAATGTCTTCATTTTGCCTCTTTTGTGCATACAAAAAGCACTTTGAAGCAAGGCAAATTTGCAGTTTAGAACATGTTTTTAACCTAAATGAAAAATGTAGTACTGTGCATTTTATTGTAACAATGGAGCAGCTCTTTTGCTTCAACACGAGCTTAATAAATAAAAAAGCAGTTGCTATTTATTGAAAAACAAATAGATACAATTATGAAAAATACACTAATAATGCCATTCTTGCTATTCGTAGCTTTTGCATTATCAGGTACTTTACAAGCACAAGATGCGAAAATAAAATCGGTCGAATTCAAATCCTACGAACGACTCCCTGACCAACCTAAAGATTCTGACCTAATCCTTACTAAGAAGGAAATAAAAGAATACGATGAAAAAAATCGTATGATCAAATTAGAATTGCACTTGGCCAATCCGATTGGTGAGCTGGTCAAAAACAAAATTCGCACACAAGAATGGCAGCAAAACTTTAGAACAGATGAAGTCGCTACCTTTGACGAGATGGGAGATCCTATTTTAACGACCAAATCTTATATCTCGAATAAGAGTAAACTAACCATTAAGGAAGAATATACGGACTACATCAAAGCTCCTGGACATCAATATACCAAAATGTTCAGTTATACATCGACGGGAAAACCTGAAAAAATTACGTTGACCAATAAAGATAGTCGTAAAGTTGGAGAAGAAGTATATAAGTACAACAACGACAATGAAGAAACTTACTATAAAAAGTGGGAAGTGCTTCCAAATGGAAAGAAATATATGGAGATCAAAAAGACAGCTTATACGCAAGAGGGCTTTTTGGCTTCTTCTGAAAAAATGGTCAAAGATGGAAAAGATGTTTATAAAGATTTAATCACATTTCAACGCAACAAGGTAAAAGAGCACCTTAAGTTTAAGAATGGTGAGCAAATTAGCAACTTTGGTGGTGCTAAAGCTGGCTATGATCCTAGCAAAGCTAGGGTTTTGATGGAATTTGGTGGTGGCGATAGTGGCGGTGGCGGCTTCGGTGGTTTTGGTCTGTGGACCAATGAAGATGAATTTGACGATAAGGGTAATAAAATAAAAACTACTCAAATGGCTGGCGAAGAGATTACGCAAATTATCACGTATTCTTATGACAAAAATTCAAATCTTACTGAAACCAAAAAAGTCTCTTTTCATGAAGGCAAAGAAACCAGCAGCAGCAAGGAGGTCTTGGAATATGATCGCCATAATAACCTCTTAAAAAAGGCGCTTTATCAGGATGAAAAACTAATTTCTAAGTATACCTATGACTATACATATTTTTAAAATTTTTATTAGGTTCTTTCTATTTAGTTTGCTATCGGTACTGTTTGTGGTATTGGTAAGCTTTCAATCTCGTTTGCCTACTTCCTCTCCCAAACCTCAAATCAAAACTCAAATTCATAAAACATTTGAACTAAAAAACAACGAAGCGATTCTTCAAAAACATACAGAAACAAAATACAATATACACGGTGAAATTATCGAACAGGCTGAATACACAGAAACAGATTTGGGAAAAGCAGCCTTGGAAAAATTAAAAATCATAAAATACAATGTAGAAGGTCTCTATATTGGTAATATGGTCTACAATCGAGATAATGCACTAATTTGGAGTGAGGAAAATGAATATGACGAAACGGATCATGTAATTAAAATTACTCATACAGATTATATTCAGCCTTCCAACTCTACTTATACTACCTTGGTTTATGACGATGAAGATCGGGTGGTGCTAAGCAAAACATACAATCAAGCAGACAATCAATTGAGTGAGCAAAAACGA
Source organism: Aureispira sp. CCB-QB1 (assembly GCF_000724545.1). GTDB lineage: Bacteria > Bacteroidota > Bacteroidia > Chitinophagales > Saprospiraceae > Aureispira. The sequence goes on from NZ_JHBV01000021.1 coordinate 43,148, forward strand.
ACGTACTCTGCTACAGGAGAGCTCCTATCCGCCATCGACTGGTCCTATACGTATCAAAATTCTAAGTCAATAAAAAAAACAATTAGTTTAGAAAACCAATACAACAACAAAGGGCAAATTGTACAATCAACATTGCTTTCTCAAATAGGAAAAAACAGACTGAAGGATATCAAGTTGTTCAAAAATAATGCGATTATTGATTGGATCAAATATAAAAATGGTCGAATCGTAAGCCAATTTACAGCTGCCACAAGAGATACGACTGCTATTATAAAAGAATATGCCATCCCCCCTCCTATTCCAGAACAGAGGATCGTTTTGGAATACGATGATGCCAAAAGGGATCCACTAGAAAACATCCCGCACACTCCTTTCAAAACAGTTACGTACAAAACAAATAAATATGGTCTTCCTTCTAAAAAAATTACCAGAACTTATAATCAAGTTTCTGAGGTAGTCTATTATTTTTACAACGATAAGGAGGAATTAGTATCTGAAAAAACACACAACAAAATCTCCAGAGATACAGACGAAGTTAAGTACGAATACGACTCTTATAGTAATCCAGTAAAGAAAATGATTTTTCATAATGAAAAACAGGTGCAAGAGCATTTGTATCGTTACGAATATTATGGTTTATAATTGCAACTATTCTAAAACAATGCAAATGAATACTTAATTCATATTTTTATTGTAATAATACAATTAGCTATTTTTAACTCCCAAAACTTGGTATCCTTCTTGCACAACAAGAAATAACTACGTAATTATTTTAGTAATCTAAATTGCTCTTAGGTCTATGCATAGAGAAAAATCTACAACTTTTATACTTATAATTTTATTAGGCTCTTTCTTCTCATTAAGCACCCATGCGCAGAAGCTTCAAATAAAATCTATTTTGCACCAACAGTATATACCTAATGACGAGGGCAAAATGGAATTGGCAGCGCAAGTAAAAAGAGAATTTAATTTGTTTAATAAACTTGCTCTTTTTGAAGAATACAAAGTGGATAAGGACGAAAAGTTAGAACTAACGGTCCAAGAAAAACTAAGCTACGACCCCAAAGGACGCCATCAAAATACGCTAAAATATAATGGCGAGGGTATTCTTCAAGCCGAATCCAAAATCTATTGGGATGAGTACAACAACAAAAGCAAAGTAGAGCAAATCAAATACGACGATGGCCAACAAACTTCTGTCGCTGTTACTTATTTATTAGAGTATAATAGCGAAGGTCAGAAAGAACAAGAAAAATTCTTTGATATTGATGGGACACAAATCAAGGGAAAGACTTGGTTCTACAACAATCAAAAAGAAATTAGCAAGTCGCTTCTTTGGATTGAGAATCGCAAAGAGCCTCGCAAAGAAATTTTGACCAACTACAAACGTAATAATGATGGCGACTTAGTACAGTCTATTACAACAGAGAAAGTCAATGGAAAAGAATTTAGAAAAGATATTCGCTATTTCAGCAACAACTATGTTGTTGAATGGAAAACATTTATTGATGGTAAACTAGAAAGTCACTTTTTTAACGAGTATAGAGATAGTGTTATCATTCGTACTACTCGCCAAAACAAAAGGCAAGTATTAACATTAGAAGAAGCTGCTAAAGAACAGGAACGCATCAATAAACGGACAAGTAAAAGTAAAATATCTAAAGCCAATAAGGATACTGATATCTTTGTCACGAATACAGAATATGATGCCTATGGCAATATTCTAGTGACCACCCAAAGCATCAATGATCGGGTTCTTACAGTAACTCAATATGCTTATGATGACTATGGCAATCAAATTAAATTGCTAAAAGTGGATAAAGAAAATGACATCAAGGAAGAAACATTAAAAGAATATGATGACTGGGGGAATATCTCTAAACAGATTTTCAAGAAAAATGATAAAATCGTAAAAGAAGATCATTATACTTATGAATATTTTCCTAGAGACTAAATATACTTGTCTATTAAAAAAAGTTGGTCGTTCGTTAATTTACTTTGATCAACGACACCAATCCATAAAATAGTCTAATATCTGTCAATTCTTGAGTTGACAGATATTCTTATTTTAAATCAACATGCTTTATGAACTATTATTACCTTATTTGTTTTGTCCTTTTTTTTAATTTTTTGGGAAGCTCATCTATCCTTAATGCTCAACCTCAAAGAAATTTAGATAGTGTTCAAACTATAATCCATACAACTTATAAATATAAAAATGGTGTTCCTCAGTTGTCTATGACAAAGGAAAGTGTTTACGACACCAATGCTATACTTATCCGTCAAGATAGATACCATTACATGGCTGTCGATACAGGATTTGCGCCCCGTACGCACTATTCTTTTGAATACAACCCTGCTCGAAAATTGGGTAGTTATTATACAGAACAACTAACGCATAGCGACAAACCCAAGCGTCAGTATAGCAAGCAACTTTCGAAATTCAAGAGTTATGACCACGAGCACAAACGTGAATGGGTTCGCTTGTACAAAAAAAACAGCAATTTGATGTTGCGTCAAGTCGAAAAAACCTTTGACAAAAATGGTTTTCCTACACAAACAAAAACGACCAACTACGATACTTCTCCCCCCAATAGTTCTTTAGAAAAAGTAAGCCGCAATGCCCTAGGTAATATTACCAATTGGGAATCCTTTGATGATGATGGAGATACAAAAATGCAAGCCCGTTCCTTTCAAGCAACTTATAAAAACGATAGCTTACTACTCCAATCTACAGGATATTTATACCATAATTGGAATCAAGTAATCAACAAGTACGATCGCTACAACCAACTAAAGAAAACAATTTTGAGGGCTGGTACTAGAGATTCTAATGGCAAGGTAAAACGAACCGACCAAACAATTACCACATACAAATACAATCTACCAGTAAAAACGATCGAAAAAAGACTGAATAAGAAGGTAAAAACAATTACCTACACATTTAATGATAATGAAGAAATTCAACTGGTTGTAACTCCTGAAAAAACGTATGAAGAAAAGAAAACGTATGTTTATTTGGATAGTAGCAAACAACTTTTGACAACCTATACAGAAACCCTAGAAGGGCAGCCTTTTGTAAGAAAAGAAATTACTTATGATACAACTTCTAAAATTCAGACTTACACCGAAATTGAATATCGAAAAAATGGCAAGGACTGGAAAACCGTCAAAACTTATAACAACCGTGGCAATTATACACACATTGACTTTTTTATTGCCGATAAATTAAACAAAAGAGACGTGTATACATACACCTACTTTCCAAAAAAAGAAGAAGACTAACACACTCTAAATTACAAAACGTCTAATTGGATATATCCCCAATTAGACGTTTTTCATTAAAAGCCCTAAATACTACTTTTTGTCTTTGGCAAAATCAAAAGTATACACCAACCCAAAGTCGACAAAGTGAAAAAGAGCAAAATTGTATACTTGAGCAACCGATGCTCCCCCTTCTATTAATCGATACCCTGCTTTGAGTTCTAAAGCATCAATTAAGTCATAGGTTACTCCCAAAAAGATATCTTCTGCTCGCCCTTGTGGTCCAACCAAAGCATCTCCTTTTAGCAAAATAGACAACTTCTTAATTGGAGAGTAAATTAGATTGAAACTAATTAACGGAACCGCTCCTAAATCAGTATCTTCTGCCGTCCGACCTTCTTGCTCCAATGCAATTCGAGCATCTCTCAAAAGAACAGAAGCACCTATTCCAAATCTTATTTTTTCTTTTCGAACGATATTATAACGATAACTCAATCGATAAGTATTAAATTTATAATACCCTGTAATATCATCGCCACTAAACGTCCTTCCTGCAAAATCAATCACTTGATTTTTGTAACTAACATACCGAAGTTCTAAAGGCGCTGCGGTTAACTGTATGTCATGTCGATCAATAATTGTATACGATACCTCTGCTCTTATAAATGGATTGATAGATTGCGGTCTAAAATCACTACTTAGAGAAAAAAATGTTCCTTTATCAACATCACCATTTGGTGTGCGGACGTCATTGTATTGATTAAAAGCAGTACCTGTTTCTACCGCCACTCTTAGTTGAGCGTTTGCAACTTGTATTCCCAATAAAAAGAAACTCGCTAGTAATATTTTTTTTATCATAATTCTTGCTTTTTCTTTATACAACACCAACCTCTTTAATTTGTTTGCAGCAGTGGCAAAATTCTCTAAAGACTTCAAGTAATCATCCAGAAAAATAAGCAAGCTATTATTTGTTAGTAATAAACTTTTTCTTATTATGCAGCAGCTAACAACATATAGCCTGAGATTTTTATTTTTTTCCCATTACATAAACAAAAGAGTCATGTATCGCATATTAATGATTGCCAATGTTTTATTCTTTGTAATCGTTCTTGTTATCAATACATTGGCAGTTACGTCCCCTTTTTGGGGGAAATCAATCGTTGAGTTAACAGATTTACATGCCAACATGCTCACACCAGAGCATTTTTCGTCTAGTATTTGGAGTATCATTTATCCCTTATTGAGTTTATCTATTATTGATCAAATAAAAACGGTGCTAAAAAAAGAAGCAGTGCCTAGAGAAGTTCAAAGTGTTGGCATTGGATTTATAATTACCTTTGTCCTAAACTGCGGATGGCTAATTGCTTGGGAAGCTGAATATCTTATTCTTTCTTTTGCAATAATTTTTTCTAATTGGCTAACCCTTATATGGGTTTATTACCGTTTGGTAGGGGTGGAAAAAGCACGATGGATTTATACCATCCCTTTTAGTATTTATTTGGCTTGGATTTGCATAGGTGCCCTTCTTCACCTCAATCTCTTACTCATTTACTTAGGATTTGACTTTTTTGGACTATCAGAGGAATACTGGACTGCCGCCTTAATTGTTATGGGGATTTTTGGAACATTATTAGTCTTGTACCTCAATCAAGACATTTGGTTTACATTAGTTTTAATATGGGCTTTTTTAGGAATTTTCTTGAGAAGCAAACGATTGTTCTACGAAAACAATTGGGTTACTATCATGTCTTTGTTTGCTATGGTATTTTTAGCTGTAGTAGGCACATGGACTCAATTCCGAAAAATAAAATCATCCGATTAATCTTCTCTCTTATATTATAAAAGTCGTCCCATCTTAGCGAGCTAAAATGGGACGACTTTTAAGATATTCATGAACTTTTACGTTCACTTTTCTTCTATTAGAGTTAGCTGCGCTGCATAGTTTCAGCCAGCTATAGTTATATCCGTTCTATTATTTTCTTCCTAGATACACTTGCAATCCTATTGAAAAGTCAAATGCATGTGTCAAAGAGTAACTTGTTGTCTCTACTCCATTTGCAGTCAAAATACTATTACTGCTTGCAAAATTATACTTTGCTAATGCTTCGATACCAATGTTATCATTTGAAAAAATCGTAAACCCTGGCCCAATACTGAATGCAAATACATTGGTTACAGCCAATTGTTGTTCGTTGTTTATGGTAATATTATCGGTAGAGTTTCCATATCCAAAATCAGTCTCAAAGAACAAGGCTTTGTCTCCAAAAGGAATATAGTATCGTAAAAAAGGTCCAAATAATAAGTCACTATCTAACTCGTCACGGTTATTGTTTTTTACCGTACTCAATGTGTAATCAATTCCAATACCTGTTGCAAAGTTATTAACAAAGAAATAACCAACAGATGGAGCGATATTAAATTGCGTTGCACTTGACCCTTCTGTTTCTGAACCATTGACACTTACGGTAGACGACGCTGTAGATAAGCCCAATTCTCCACCTATCATGAAGTTACCTTTCTTCGTTTGGGCTTCCATTGTATTAAACGAGAATAAGACAGTTGCAAATGCCAAAGTACTGGCGAATAATATTTTCCTTAAGTTAAGCATGTTTTTTCTTTTTTATTGATTAATAATAATTCATTTTATTGATTATATTTTCATTTCATTGTGACATAACTAAATTAAAATTTAACAAAATCAATCAATCTAACAAAACAAAATACAATCACACAATAACCAGATAAGCAATACATTATACTACCAAGTCACTATATAAACAAAACAACCAAAATAAAAAAATGTTCATAAAAACCACTTTTAATTACACCTAAAAAATAAAACAAATTTTAATAATTATAATAAAATAAAAAAAGACCAATTGACAATAGCCAACTGATCTATATATATTTATAGACTACTAATCAAGTAGTTTCCATTATTTTCTTCCTAAGTATACTTGTAGACCTACAGAAAAGTCAAAAGCATGTGTGATAGAGTTACTAGTTGTCTCTACTCCATTCGCAGTCAAAATACTATTACTACTTGCAAAATTATACTTTGCCAATGCCTCAATACCAATATTATCATTAGAGAAAATTGTAAAACCTGGTCCAATACCTGCTGCAAATACATTGGTCACAGCCAATTGTTGTTCATTATTTACGGTGATATTATCTGTAGAATTCCCATATCCAAAATCGACCTCAAAGAATAAAGCCTTATCTCCAAATGGCACATAATATCTCATATATGGTCCAAATAACAAATCACTATCTAACTCATCACGTCTATTATTTTTTACCGTACTCAATGTGTAATCAACTCCAATACCCATTGCAAAGTTATTAGCAAAGAAATAACCAACAGATGGAGCGATATTAAATTGCGTTGCACTTGACCCCTCTGTTTCTGAACCATCAACGTTTACCGTAGAAGATGAAGTAGACAAACCTACCTCTCCACCAACCATAAAGTTCCCCTTCTGAGTTTGGGCATTCATTGCATTAGTTGTGAATAAAAGTGTCGCGAACGTTAATAAACTAAAGAATATTGTCTTTCTAAAATTAAGCATGTTTTTTCTTTTAATTGTTAAAAAAAATAGTTTCTATACGTTTTACACTCACTTAAAAGCATTAAAATAAACATATAATGTGTCTATAAAAACAACATACATATTAAAAATAAAGCTATAAAAAGATTAAATCAAAGCAAATGTAAACCTGTTCCATCAAGCAAAGAATTAACGTATTAATTGCGTTGCTTTCATCTATACAACATTGAGAAAATTATTTTTGTTTAAAAAAAAGTTAAAAAAAACATACTTTAGTTAAAGATGATAACATAAAAAAAGGTTTAAACAAAAAAACCAAAACCAACATAATGAACTGATAATCAAAACAAAATAAATATATAAAGTTATTTTCCAAAATTTAAGCTTATTCTCTCATTTTACGATTTTTTCATATAAAACAAAAAAAGGCGGTGCTAATGCACCGCCCTCAAACAAGGCTTCTTAATAATTTTATTGCTCTATTCTTTAACTTTCGTTTCCGTCCTTTTCTTCCTTATTAGGCTTTTCTTTCTTTTTCTTAGGAGGCGCCATTAAGTCTTTATTTGTGACATTCATTGTTCTCTCCAAACCAATCGTCCCAAAATTTAAAACGCCTTGCCCTGCATGCTTAATAATTGCTGGCAAATCCGCTGCCTCTTGATTCGTCCAACGGCCTAGTACAAAATCAACTTGTTTGCCCTTGCCAAAACGATCTCCTATGCCTATTCTCAATCTAGGATATTGGCTTGTACTTAACAGTTGCTCTATATTCTTAAGACCATTGTGCCCCCCAGCACTCCCCTTGGATTTTACTTTTACTTTGCCAAAACTCAAATTCAGGTCATCCAAAATAACCAAAAGGTTGGAAATTTTGATCTTCTCTTTTTGCAACCAATAACGAATAGCTTGTCCACTTAGATTCATATACGTATTGGGTTTCAACAAAATAAATGTTCTCCCCTTGTGGCGAAACGAACCAACCATCCCGTAACGTTCACTCTTATACTGCACGTCAAATTTATCTGCTAAATAATCCACCACATCAAAGCCAATATTATGACGAGTACCGTCATAATCTGGTCCTATGTTCCCCAAACCTGTAATAAGATATTTCACACTATTCTCTATTTTTGAAGTTTCAAGTTCTTGATTGACAAACAGACGTTTTATAAACTTGAACATATTCATTAATTTATGAAGTGATAAGATACAACAAAAGACGTATTAGAAAATCCAATACGTCTTAAGATATTATATACCTACTCTTTGTCTTAAAAAGATAAAGAATATAAAGTTTTTTATTATTGAGCAGATTCTGCTGCTGATCTTGCTTCTGCAGAACGCAAAGCACGTGGTACTTCAACAGAAGCCAAAGGAATTCCACCAGCATTCATAATCTCGATACCTTCTTCTACTTGAATTTCACGTACACGGATAGATTTACCCAACATCAAGTGCTCAACGTTTACTTCAATAAATGAAGAAAGTTTATCTGGAGTAGTTTTCACCTTAACTTTGCGAATTTTTTGCATCAAAACACCACCAACTTTTACACCTTTGGCCGTACCAACCAATTTGATTGGAATTTCTGCTTTTACACTTTGTCCTTCTACTAACTCCAACAAATCAACATGTTGAATAGCATCAGTAACTGGGTGAAACTGCACAGTTTTGATAATAGCATTGTATTTTGCGCCATCTAACTCAACCTCTGCTGTTCTAAATTCATTTGTATAAATCAAATCACGCAAAGCCTTTGTTGTAAGGCTAAAGTGAAGGTTTTTTTCGCCACCGTAAAGAACGCAAGGTACCAAACCTGCATTGCGTAGTGCTTTTGTACTTTTCTTGCCTAATTCAGTTCTTGAAGTACCTGATAATGCGATCGTTTTCATCTGAATATTTATATTTTATTCTAAGTAAATACTTTTCTTTTTGGACGTGCAAAGATAAAAAACTATTTATCATATTCAAAACAATGGCTTTAATACTTAAGCCTTTTATATCAAAAAACTAATACCTAAAAACCCCAAAACGCCATAAGAAACTGAAAATCAAAAACATCCCCCTAAACAAAGGTGCGGTATTTTTTTTAGCTGAAATACAAAAAAAAACACTTTTTTACTTTATCAGCTCTTGCAAACGCTTTATACTCTGCTGATTTTCATCTAGGTTAATGGCATTCAAAATATCATTTTTTTCTCGTTGAGTTAAATGAAGACTCAACGAGGCTCGTTCATTCAAAATCGTTGGTTTGTACACAAAATCAACTACATCTATCTTATCATATCCTATTTTTGATTTCAGATAAGATACATAAGTATCATGGTGGTAATTTTGAATAGCATCTAAGGCAAAAACGGGTCCCAAAGGATTGAAAGCCAATTCGGATAATGATTTGGTCGTTGTCTCTGCAATTTTTTCTGCCTGTGCGTACGAACGAATTGATATAATTGTAATTCCACTGGTATTTTCTCTAATCCATTTTCTAAAAATAGCAGCAAATCTTGTGGCCGTTTCCAAACCAAAATTATCTCTAAAGCCAGCATCTACTAATGTTAGTACAGGATTCGTAGGCATTTGAACACTTGGAAAAATAAAAGGGAAGGTAGCATTCATTCTCAAAGCTGTGGCAAACCTCAAGTTAAAAGGATTGTGTTTTGAAAATAAAGCCCCATAATCTACCGCATCAATTCTAGATACTCGATCCTCTCCTTGATAACTAAATGGAGGCCGCATCATATAACTAACGGCATGGGGAGAAATGACCATCATTCGACTATCATTAGAAATCAATGGTGTAATAAACATCATTGGAATTAGTGCCTCTTCTTCTGGTTTTTTATAATAATTTAAGGACTCTCCCAATAAACCTTCTGTGTTTTCAATAAACTGTTGTTCAAAAATATATCCCCGATCTTGGCGGTAAGTATACCCATTCACTTCGCGGTTAACCCAAGGAATAAATATGTCATTCACCAAAAAAGTAAATGCTAAAGAGTTCATCAAATCTTTGGCCGTATAGTCCAAATATTTTTTATCGTACAAATCAATCTTTTTTCCTTTTTGCTTTTGATAGTACAACTCTCGATACAAAGATGCTCCCCACATTCCCCCCGAAGCTCCTGTCATCAAGACAGTATGTTTCATCAACTTTCCGTTCAAAGATTTATCAATTTCACGAATAACATGATTTGACCACAAACTAGCTCGGATACCTCCACCGCTAACGCACAACAATACCAACTTAGGCTTTCTCAACAATCGACTCTTTCCAAATTTATTTCGCCAACGCTCCAAAATCTCTAAAGTAGCCTTACTATCCTCTTTGTATCTTTCTTTTGAACAAATTGAATCCAACACTTCCACAGAATAATCCACATAAGGAGCATCGTAATTTAAACCATAAGCACTATTTTGATAAGAAAACCACCCCCATGACATCATCTGACTAATAAAGAAAAAAGCTGTCAACAAAAAAAGCACTTTCCATTCTTCCATCCAGTAGGTTAAGGCTCCTATAATAGTCGTCACAATGGACAGTAGTAACAATAGACTCGCTCCTGCTGGAATCCGAAATGGTTCGTACTCGACCATAGCCGCCATCAGTATCAAAGCGGTAATGCTTAAACTTTGTATGACCAAAGCATTCGCATGATTTTGACGAAACACACGCTCTAATAATTTGAAATTATAATGCTCTACATTCCGCACAATTCTCCATTGAAAATATTCCGTCAAAAAGAAATCGACCCGCCAAGCATTTTTATAAGGACCATTATCCATGATGTTTAGTTGCCGCTCCTTTCTTTTGACAATAATTGCCTTTAGCATCTTGGACAACTTTAGCTTATTCAGTTTTCGATACGTTTGCATATCTGTATTGGTATACTGAAAATATAGCATAGAGCTTAGAACCATCAGAAAAGCCCCCAACAAAAACCCTAAACAATCAAACAAGATGCTGTACTCTCCTGTATATTCATTGTACCACTGAAAATGTACAATTTTGAATACATAGAAAATGATAAAAGTAACAGGAATGAAAAAGTTATTAAAACTAAATTTGGCAAAAGGTCGATACAAAGACGCTAAAAAAGGAAAACGATAACTATTTAATATATAAACACTAGTGTTCCAAGCAATAAAAAAACTTCCATAAGCCAAGCCAATTATAAAGAAACTCCAAAAAGTAACTTTTCCCATATATTCAGGATCTAAAAACATCTTATGAAATCCCATAGAGGACCCTATATTTCCATTTACTATAGCAAACAAAACTCCCCAAAGACTTAATAGTAGAATATTATGCTTCAGTTGTAGTTTTATTAATTGAATGGGAAACGTGTAATATATATTAGCTAAGCGTTCTTTCATTGTGATGCCCCAAATGCATGTTACAAAATAATACTCCTTCAAAGATAGTATGGCACAAGCATTGCCATATAGTTATAAGGTGATTTAACGATTTATTTAAATAAATGATTATAACAATAATCTGCTAAAATCATGCTAATAGCTCAAAGGTAACTTTTAGTCCCCCTTATTCAGCTCGTAGCTTGTCCGTTAATTCCCTTTAGTCGTGGTCTTTGGCCTTTGTGTTATTAACACTAGCTGGCTCGGCAAGCTCAATTCAAAAAAGCTAAAAATGACAAAACGACAGTACAATAAATATAAGTTAGATATAAAATTTAGCCAACGATAGGTGATCATTTACTGAGACTAGACATTTATACAATTAGACGATTCTTTTTTTTACTACTAGTCCAATATGATTAATAATCAATGGCAAAATGTTACAAAACGACTACGGTTGGCAGACCTACTAAGGCTTAATCCTATTATTTTTGAGAAATACAATAATAAATTTTTATTTTTGTGTTCACTCTAAGATAAAATTTTGCTTGTAGAATCCCCGTAGCAGCTTCAAAATAATACTAGATAGATTATGAAACAACTTATCATACTCCTCTTAGGAATTTTCGTCCCTATGCTACTTGTAGCTCAAACTGACTCTGTCCGTTACACGCTTTCGGAAGATCGAGAATTTATCAAAGAAAGTGACTTTACTGGCTATACTTTTATTCCTTCTGAAGGAAAAATGAGTACAGCCCACTATCCTGATCCTATTGCTCCTGGAGTTGTAAAATTCTCCGTATTCAACTCTTATTTATTGGTTGATGAACGTGCTAGATACACTCCTGGTGGCATTGTTGACCCTCCAACCGATGACAAGCCTTACCGTTTGCGAATTTCTCGTATTGACAAAATACCGTATGGTTATCACATGAAGCTAATAGATCCAGAAAATAGAGACTTGCAAGGATATCTCAAGATTTATATTGATGGAATTAGCCAAGTAGACATGCTCAAATATCGTCCAAGTATGGCTGATCCTGAGCATACTTACATCATTGCAAGAACTAGCAAAGAACAATTACTTGAAGATGGGAAATTTTTCACGCACCAACAAGATTTTGATGCTCGAACATTGGATGAGTTTTGGGGCAAAGTACTTTATCCTTTTTTATCGCTCGAAAATCAATCTAACTTAGATTATCGAAAAATTTCTCGAATCTACCGTTCTGATGATGTTGATATCCGTTTCGAAGAAGAAACTGTCGCTAAGGGTAAAAAAGAAAAAATACTCCAATACATTATCTTTAATCAAAAAGATGGTACGCGCCGAAAACTATTGGTCAAGAAACTAAAAGAAATTGAGTATCAAAATAGAGATGCCAAGAGAACAGTTTTAGAGGTCGAAGTAAAGGACGAAAATACACAGGAAAATTACTTTATCTTAATGCATCGAGGTATCAAGTCTTATTTAAAAGCGATTGAATTACAGGACGAAAAAACCAGACAAAGTTTGCTTTATTATGAGATGCGTCGTGGAAAACGAATTATAGAATAACAATTACACTATTATTGCCAACTAAGCTCATAGAGTGCTGTTAGATAACACATTTTGTAGTGAACATAAGCTTGGAGCAACGAATGACTGGTAGGTTTCTGACACCTTATAACAAACATTCTGTTTTCAATCCATGCAAATCAATTGCATTTTTGTACTTTTGAGGCTTCTTTTAAAGCATTCGCTCTTGTTCCCTTATCATTATGAAAAATTGGCTCTTGTTTTTAATTCTATGTTGTAGCTTATCTGCCTCAGCACAAATAGATAGCATTTCGCTTCCAAAGCAAAAGCTTGGCTTTTTTGAGAATGCTCCTAGCTTTAATCAAAGCAGATTTTGGACCTTAACAGGGATAGGAATTACAGGGTATAGTGCTGTGACCATTGGTTTGGACAGGGCATGGTATGCCAATTACCCTCGTGGACAATTTCATTTTTTTGACGATTGGCAAGGCTGGCAACAGATGGATAAGTTTGGGCATGCTATGACTGGATATTTTGAGAGCAAATGGGCTGGCAATTTGTATCGTTGGGCGGGTCTTTCTCAAAGAGATGCTGCATGGGTTGGGTTTGGTACTGGACTACTATTCCAAACCACCTTAGAAGTCATGGATGGTTTTTCAGATCAATGGGGTTTTTCTTGGGGCGATATGGGCTTTAACGTCATTGGTTCGGGCTTGTATTTAGGTCAAGAATTGCTTTGGAAAGAACAACGCATCCGTTTAAAAATGTCTACCCATCGCCCACAATATTCTACGCAATTGTTCCAAGCTAACAACAGCATGGCTACCACTTCTATCAATGCACGTACGGCCAATTTATTTGGTACAAGTCCTGCTGAACTTTTATTCAAAGAATATAATGGTCAAACAATATGGATGTCTGTCAACGTTGCTTCGTTTTTAAAGGAACGTCCTAATAATTTCCCACCCAAGTGGATCAATGTAGCTGTTGGATATGGTATTGAAAACTTTTTTGGTGCAGAAAGCAATACTTGGGAAGACAAAACAACTGGTGATCAATTTACAGCGCCACCTCAATACCAGCGCCACAGTCAATTTTTCTTATCTTTAGATATTGATTTTGAACGTATCCCAACCAAACACAAATGGCTAAAAACCGTTTTTGGAATTTTGAATATATTCAAAGTGCCTTTTCCTACACTTGAGGTCAATACTTTAGGGCAAGTAAAGTTTCATGCCTTTTACTTTTAAAAAAAGCCATGCCCCATATAGAGCATGACTTGTATATTAGTTAGATGTACTCCTCGTTATTTTGTCACTGGAGTAACCTTAAATCCTTCTTTTCTCAACAAACGAATGACACCTGTTTCACCTCCTAAATGCCCTGCTCCAACAGCATAAAATGTTGGTGCTTCTTTAGACATTTCGATGATCTGTGGAATCCATTTTTTATTTCTATTATCCAACATTTCTTCTTGACTACCCATTTCGTCTAAGTCGCCTTGCATTGCCTCTAACATACCATCAACATCTTGTGCCTTATAATAAGTTACCATTTTAGCAAACTCATTCTCTCCTCCTTTACCCTCTTTTAAATTTTTAATCATTTCAACCAAACCTTCGGCTTGTGTTTTGTAAGGAATCGAGTTAAATACCGCCATTTGATCGGCAACTGTTTCCAATCCTCCAAAAGCCATATCCGCTTCTTTTGCTTTGGATGTCAGTTCCATTTCATACATCTTAACGGGACCGTCAATCATTTCCATATACAAAAGAGATTGCAATAACATGGGTTGCCAGTTTTGAGCCATCCCAAACGTCATTTTTGCTTGTGGTGATTTAGCTTCTTTTGTAAAATAACTTTCAATTATCTGATAGTCCTCTTCTGAAATTAGGTCTTTTAATGTTTCTCCACCTTTCATTGGCGCTAGTTGCATCATTTGAACCGCCATCACCATTTGCTGACTCATGTCCATTTCCATCACCAATTTTTTGGTTTTCTTAAAGGCTTTTTCCATTGATTTATCCCAAAAGAAATCGTCTGCTCCAATCATATGAATGGTTCCAAAGACATAAGACGGCTTAATTCCTTTTCCCGTAACTTTCCACAACAGACTTTTTTCTAGTTTTCCATCTTTTGGAGCATCTTTTTGTGCTGACGCAGGTGCGAAAGAACAAGCCCAACATACAGTAATGGCCAAAAGAGTAGAGAGTGCTTTAAACATTGACATAATTTTATATTGTTTACTTGAATAATTTCTCATATTTTATAATCGATAACCGCACCATAATAACGCAGCTAAGTACTATTGATAATAATGATTATCTAAACCAAAGAGTTCAAATTCATTGCCAAATAACGACTAAGTGTCATATTTACAGGTTAAAACTACTGTTAATACAGTACAATAAATCCAAGGTACTCTATTAATTGAGTTCTTATTTTATCACATCCCCTATTCCTTATCTTTGTTGCTAATCATATTAAAAAATAGTCATATGTGATTTACATCACAAACCCTGTCAACATTATGGCTTAGCTTTGTAGCATTAGAATCATTGCTATAATTATAAGCCTATTTATTATGACACACACACATCAAATCGTCATTATTGGTGCTGGAACAGCAGGCATAACTGTCGCCGCTCAATTACAAAAAAAAGACAGAACCTTAGACATTGCCATTATTGATCCTGCTACGACACATTACTACCAACCCGCATGGACACTTGTTGGAGCAGGAACCTTTGATTATCAAAAAACAGCTCGCCCTATGGCGACTTTAATTCCCAATGGTATCAACTGGATCAAAGAGGCAGTTGCGTCATTCCTCCCTTCTTCTAATCAATTGCAACTGAACAATGGCTCTACTGTTTATTACGATTATTTAGTAGTTTGCCCTGGCATCCAAATCAATTTAGGAGACATCAAAGGGCTAAAAGAAACCATAGGCAAGAATAATGTTTGTAGCAATTACATTGATGCTAAATACACTTGGGAAGTATTGCAAAAATTTAGGGGAGGTAATGCTTTATTCACGCAACCTTCTACCCCTATAAAATGTGGTGGGGCACCCCAAAAGATAATGTATTTGGCGGATGATTATTTTCAGCAACAAGGAATAAAAAATGCGACCAATGTTATTTTTGCAACACCAGGCTCTGTTATTTTTGGGGTACCTGATTTTGCCAAAACATTACTACAAGTAGTTGATAGAAAAGCGATCAATCTAAAATTTTTCCACAAATTGGTCAAAATTGATGGTACGAATAAGGTAGCTTATTATGAAATTACAAAACTAGACGACCACAACCAACCTATAGAACACAACCCTAATCCTAAAGTAAAAGTGCAACAAGTGGCTACTAGGCTTGTAGGTATTCCTTTTGATATGCTCCACTTAGCGCCTCCTCAATCGGCTCCTGATTTTATTAGAAATTCTCCTTTGGCACATCAAGAAGGTCCTAGCAAAGGTTGGCTCAATGTCGATCCAGCTACCTTACAACACAATATCTATCCCAACATTTATGGTTTGGGCGATGCTGCTGCGCTTCCTACCGCCAAAACAGGAGCCGCTATTCGAAAACAAGCACCTGTTGTTGTCCAACAAATTATCAACACCCTCAAAGGCAGCTCTAAAGAACTGACTTACAAAGGTTATTCTTCTTGCCCGTTGGTAACAGGATATGGCAAAATGGTCTTAGCAGAATTTGGATATAATAATGTTAGAATGTCTGACCCCTTAATATCCAAATTTGTAGATACTGCGAAAGAAACCTATAGTATGTGGCTATTAAAAAAATATGGTCTTCCCTTTATGTATTGGAATTTAATGCTAAAAGGAAAGGCTTAGAATGACAATATCAAAATACATTTTATAACAATCAATGCTTTGTCGAAGCATTGCACGAATTGGGCAACAGTTCCACAAAGCACTAAAAACAAGATTATGGAATTAAATGAAGAGCAAGTTGTTATCTCAATGCCTAGAATTGGGGATCCTGCTCCTGCTTTTTTAGCAACAACAACCCAAGGAGAAATTAATTATCCCTCTGATTATTTTGGGAAGTGGAGTATCCTTTTTAGTCATCCTGCTGATTTTACTCCGGTTTGCACTTCCGAATTTATGACTTTCGCAACTTTGGAGAAAAAATTTGAAGCCGTCAACTGTAAGTTGATTGGTCTGTCTATTGATGGCTTATATAGTCACATTGCTTGGCTGAGAACGATCAAAGAAAAAATTGCCTACAAAAACATGAAGGATGTTGAGGTAACATTTCCCTTGATTGATGATATCACCATGAAAGTAGCGCATAAATATGGTATGATTCAACCCAACGAAGATAGTACCAAAGCTGTTCGTGCCGTATTTTTTGTTGATCCTAAAGGAATTATTCGTGCCATAATTTATTACCCATTAAGTTTGGGACGCAATTTTGATGAGTTGTACCGTGTTGTCGTAGCCCTTCAAACCTCCGATGCGTTTAATGTCGCAACTCCTGCGGATTGGCAACCAGGCGATGATGTTATTGTTGGACCAGCAGGTTCTTGCGGAACGGCAAAAGAACGAATGGATGATGCAGCTATAGACTGTCAAGATTGGTTTTTCTGTACCAAAAAACTGTCTAAAGAAACAGTTATGGAAAATGTGCTAAAGAAAGATTGATCCAATCATTGTTATTTTATGCCTCAAGATATTCCTCTCATTACGCAGTCAATTAACCCATCCATCATATCCATGTATCCCCAAAAACAATTGAACGAGTTTTGAGTCCCCCCCTCAAAACTCGTTTTTTTTCATTCATGCTTCCGACAAAACTACTCAATTGATTATCAAAACTATACTTTCATTTCCACTACTACTTTAAAACTCCTTTATAATAGCTTGAGTAAGTGGTCAGAAAAAATAAGAACAAAAAATGGGATTATTTTTTTGCTAAAAAAAAAAGGAAGGCTTAGCGAGCTAAGACAAGTTTTTTTGATGAAGAGTAGCGCAAAAAGAAGACTGTTTTAGCGACGCTGCTACTGCGTGGTACTTGTTATTTTTAATGTACGATAATGTCTACTTATATAGAAAAATTAAAAATTACAATTTAGAGGCATTCAAAATTAATTTTTTATGATTCATATCAATAAATTAGAGCATAGAATGGTTGACTTTTGCATCGACTTAATTGTTCAATAGTATAAATAATCATTCGTTGATCACCTGTCGGTTACGATAGGATTTAAATCAAAAGAATGTTCAAAATACAAGCACATTGCATGCTATAAGCATGCTTCTAAAATATCAACCTGTAGTTCTTTTATGGATTACAATAACTATAACTTATTATGGATGTATTAACAGCTGCCAGGCTTCAAATGGCATTTTCGTTAGGTTTCCACATCATTTTTGCCTGTATTGGAATGACCATTCCTTTCTTTATGGCATATGCTGAATGGCGATGGCTCAAAACAGGAGATGTTGTCTATAGAGATTTGACCAAAGCATGGTCCAAAGGCATTGCCATTTTTTTTGCGGTAGGAGCAGTATCTGGAACCATGTTATCGTTTGAATTAGGCTTGTTATGGCCTGAATTTATGAAACACGCTGGAGGTATTATAGGAATGCCTTTTTCTTGGGAAGGGACGGCTTTCTTTATTGAAGCCATTGCGTTAGGAGTATTTCTCTATGGTTGGGAACGGGTTCCCAAATGGACACATTGGGTTTCAGGTTTAATCGTTGGAATATCAGGTTTAGCTTCTGGAATTTTGGTCGTTGCTGCTAATAGTTGGATGAACAGCCCAGCAGGTTTTGAGGTGATTGATGGTGAATATGTCAATATTGATCCTTTGGCAGCCATGTTCAACGATGCTTGGTTTAGCCAAGCCTTGCACATGTCATTAGCCTCTTTTGTGGCAACAGGTTTTGCGGTAGCAGGATTGCATGGTTTTTACCTATTAAAAAACAAAAACAATGCTTTTCACAAAGCAGCCTTTCGCATAGCATTAAGCTTTGGAGCTATTGCTGCTATTCTCATTCCCATATCTGGTGATATTGCTGCCAAAGATATTGCGGTTCGCCAACCTGCTAAGTTAGCTGCAATGGAAGCACATTATCACACCGAACAAGGTGCTCCGTTGATTATTGGTGGAATTCCGAACAGCGAAACCCAAACTGTTGATTATGCAATTCGCATTCCATATGCGTTGAGTTTTCTAGCTCACGGAGATTTTAATGCCGAAGTAGTTGGACTAGATCAAATACCAGATGATGAGGAACCGCCCGTTTTAATTGTCCATCTTGCCTTTCAGATTATGATAGGAATCGGGAGTTTACTGGCATTGATTGGACTTATTTTTTTGGTCTTAAATTGGCGAAAAAAAGAATGGATTTATCATACTACTTTCTTAAAGACATTGGTTTTCTGTATTCCTTTAGGTTTTATCGCGTTAGAGGCAGGTTGGACAGTTACAGAAGTAGGACGACAACCATGGATTATTTATCAAGTGATGCGTACTAAGGACGCTGTCACACCAATGCCAGGTATTCAATATTCATTCTACATCACCCTCTTTGTTTATCTATTTTTATCTGCTGTTCTTTTTTGGCTCATGAAACGTCAAATTAATGCTATTCATCAACACTATCCTTTGACAACAACTACGGATAAAGAAAAAACCAATTAAGATGCTTGAATTTATTGTTTTAGTCTTAAGTATTGCCTTCTTTTTCTACACACTCTTAGGTGGAGCTGATTTTGGGGCAGGAATTATAGAATTATTAACGGGCAATAAAAGTATTCGCCCTATTTACAAAGCCATCGCTCCTGTATGGGAAGTAAACCATATGTGGCTAATTTTGGCAGTTGTGATTATCTTTAATGGATTTCCTCCTATTTTTGCACAAATGTCGATCTCTTTACATATTCCTCTATTTATTGTCTTAATGGGAATTGTATTGAGGGGAACGGCCTTTACATTTAGACATTATGACACACATGTAGATGGTACCCATGTTTATTACCACTGGATTTTTCGTATTTCTAGCTTGATAACAGCTATTTTTCTTGGGGTAACCTTAGGGGCTATGATGTATGGGCAAATAGATAATAATCCGAATGGAACATTTTACAGTCAATTCATTGCACCTTGGTTCAATTATTTTTGCGTTGGGGTTGGAATTTTTGTGGCGTTAATTTTCGCTTATATCGCTAGCATTTTTATACTTGGTGAAGCCATAGAACCTAAGCAAATCCATTTTTACTCTATTGTTGCCAAGCGATTTTCTATTGGGATGATTTTAACAGGCAGTGTTGTCCTACTATTGGCATATATTTATCAAGTTCCATTTTTTGCATTAGCCTTATCCTCTCCGATTAGTTGGATTGCATTTGTTGGGGCGACACTCCTTCTACCTTGGATATGGATGGATATTAACAAAAAATACTTTCAAAGAATTCGTATTTTAGTAGCTGTTCAGGTCGGCTTAATTATGTCTGGTTGGGCAGCTGCGCAGATTCCAATTCTGATTCATATGAAAGATGGCAATCATTTGACTGTATATAATTCTGTTGCTCCAGAAACAACACTCTATTATCTAACAATGGCACTGCTTATTGGCTCTTTACTAATATTCCCCTCTATTTATTATTTGTTTAGAATTTTTAAATTCAAGCCTTGATGTACTAGTTTTTTGACAACACTACCCATTAAAAACAAAAAGGATTAAGTAGCCAATAGCCGCTTAATCCTTTTTTATTTGTTAGGTATAAATAATGACGCAACGTCAATTACGATTTGACAAACTTTTTAGAAATAGCCATATCATTCCCCAATACTGTGACAACATACACACCACTTGGTTCATTACCAAAATGGATTTGTTGTTGGTATGTCTTGACTTGTTTAAGTTCTTGCCAAAACACTTGCTGCCCTACAGCATTGTGTATAATCACCTCTACATTATCCTGAGTTTTCAAAAACTCAATATCCAATAGAAATTTATCTTTAATTGGATTAGGTGATACCGTAATAGTCGCCTTATTTTCAATTTCAGTTACATTTACATTATTAATAACTGTAATATTCAATGTATCCGAATCACTACAAGCACCATTATTCACTGTTAAAATTACTTGCTGTTGCCCATCTGTTGTAAAAGTAAAGTTGGGATCTGCTTGTGAGGAAGTAGTTCCGTCAGGAAACGTCCAATTATACGAAGCTGCATGGAGTGAATTGGTAGAGAAAAAGTTGGCTACGCCCCCTTGATTTAAGTAAACTGTAGTTGCATTAACCGAAGCAACCGCTGTTGGCTGGTTGCTGTTATTAACAACAGTCGTGATCGTAGATTGAGCCCCCAAACCATCTTGAACCGTAATCGTGTAACTACCGACAGAAAGATTATTGAAAATAGGACTAGCTTGAAATGCTCCCCCATCAATACTATAAGTAAAATTACCATCTCCTCCTAATGCTGTTACTGTAATCATTCCATCTGACATACCACACGTTGCTGGACTTTCTGATGCCCCAACAACCAAAGGAGTAGCTTGACTAACACAGAATGTCGTTGTATCTGTATATCCATACGAAGCACCAAAAGCTACTGTATCACCATTTATATCTGTTAACAAATAATAGCCATCACCATTACCACAACAGAGACCATTACCAGAAAGATCCAACATTACTAATGTATAACAACCCGCTGCCAAACAAATAGGTTGCTCCACCAACTGACTATCTCTACCTGCCAATGCAAATTGCCGACTCTCATATAATGTACTTCCTGTATTATCCTTCAGATTCCAAGATACATCAACAGGACTGTTATCCAACTGTATACTAAGATTGAGTTCATTAGGTTGATAACTTACAGGAATAGACTTTGTCACACTATCTACTCCGTTCATATTTTGAACAATCAAGGTAACATTATACACCCCTGTAGAAGGATAAACAACTTTAGGATTTTGCTCTGTAGAACTACTTGGACTTCCACCAGGAAAACGCCATAACCAACTAGGGGCATGATCTATAGAAGCATCTGAAAATTCGATTGAATCTGTTGTACAAACTTGATCATTGCTAAATCCAAAATTAGCAGTTGGTGGCGTTGTCACAGGTTGCTTAATTGGCGATTCCCAAAGTCCTCGCCCATATGTTCCTGCACGAATTTTTCCAATCGTATAATTAATTTCCAAATCATTTACAATCACATTTGGCAAGCCAGTAGAGTAATATTGCCATCCCGCCAATAAGGAATCAGTATAATAAACTCCAGCATCTGTACCGATATAAATACCATCTGCTGAACCATTTTGGTAGACCAAACAGTTGACAGGAATATTGGGCAAATTACCTGAAATATTTGTCCAAGTCGTTCCACCATTTTCTGTCATATAGACTTTTTCTCCTATTTGTATCCCCGAAAAAGTAACCCATACTTTAAGAGGGTTGGTTGGGTGTACCGTAATAGATGACATTGCAGAGTTAGGCAAACCTGCTGTAACATCTGTCCAATTCGCACCACTATTTGTTGTTGCAAAAATCTGACTGTAGGTACCTGCGTAAAAATGGGTGTATCCATCAGACGGTGAAATCGCTAAGTTTCGTAACAAATTCCCAGGTCCTAAGTTAAACGAAGAAATAGGGCTATCTGAATTTCCTTGATCTAAGGTTAGGTAAACTTCATCAAAACCCGCCAACAACATATCATTGTCTTGTGGGTTCATTACCAAAGGAGTCACCCAAGCACCGTCACCAGATTTGGTTGGAAAAATACCAGAAAAGTTATAGCCACCATCATCGGAACGTCTAAAGTTTCCATATTGCGAACTTGTATAAATGACCGCAGAATCCAATGGAGAAATCAATGCTTCCATTCCATCACCACCATTGGTATGCAATGCTACACGGTTCGTGACTAAATTACAACCATTATCTTGTGTTCCTCCAACAATCTTATGAGGCACTTGTTCAGAACCACCAATACGATAAAATTGAGAAATGCTCAAACCATCAGATAAATCTGAAAAGCCATTACCACCATTGGTTGATTTAAAAATACCTCCATCACTACCACAATACAACCGATTGCCATACATCTCCAAAACATGAATATCTGCATGGGTATACCCAACAGTTGGAGGATAATACCAATGTGATTTGATAGTATAACTAACACCACCATCTGTTGATTTCCAAACGTTAATACCTCCAATATAAATTTCTTCAGCATTGGTTGGTGATGCTGCAATAGCCATATCGTACCAACTTTGACCAGAAGTAGTATTACTTCCTGTCATATCGTAAGCAAAAATATTTGGTGTATTAGCCTGCAAGGTAAATGAAGTTCCGCTGTTGGTAGATCGGTATAAACCATAAAAACTCGCATCAGCCTCATTACCACAAACAAAGTATACGTAATCAGGATTGGCAGGAGTAACAGCGATCTCGGCACGATTAATATTAGAAGCCGTAGGCAATCCCACATTAACTAAACTCCACGTTGTCCCACCATCTGTCGTGCGATAAACTGTTTTATTAGCAAGGTAAATCGTATTGGGGTCACCAGGTTTTAGCTCCATATCTCGCCATACTCCTGTACGCAACAATGTCCAAGTGGCACCACCATCCGTGCTTTTATGACATCCTGTTGAAGAAGCTAAAAATACCGTATTGTGGTCAACAGGATGAATAATTACTTTATAAATTTTAGCTCCAAATATAGATGCTGAAGAAGGAGTAACTTCTGCCCAAGTAGTTCCACCATCCGTTGTTTTTAACAAACCAATGCTGTAAGTGTCGTTACCATCATCGTCCCCTGTCCCTATATAAATTACATTACTATTTGTATAATCAATGGCAATTGCAGATACCCCTAATGATTGTAGATCGTCTGTTAAGACCGTCCAAGAAGCACCACCATCTGTTGATTTCCAACAACCACCAGCAGGAGCGCCAATATACAATGTATTCGGGTCATTAGGATCTTCTGCTACAGCATTGACACGACCATTTCCTGGATTATAAGAAGAAGTAGTCCAAGAATAAGGTCCCATTGGTGACCAATTGGCATTTCGAGCTCCCGAACTTGAAGATGGATAGGTTCTTTGAAAACGCAAATGTTCTTTCCATATATGTCTTACAGGAGGGCGTACTCCATGAGGAAAAACTCTAGGTTCCCAAAATGCTTCCCATCGTTTGTATTGTTTCCATCCATTGCCTCTCTCATAAGGCTTGTTGCCCCATGCAGTCTCAAAGCTCTGTTGAACAGTATAAAAATTTACAGAACGATTTTGCATTTGATCTACCCATGTTTGCGCTTTTAGCAGATAGGGTAACAATATACATCCAATGGCCCACAGCCACACAAATACCAATTTCATTGATAAAAATAGTTTGTTTTAAAATAATGGATTATTACACCAAAAATTTGTTGGTTGTGGGGACAAAACAAAATTAGTAAAAAGCAGCGAAGGAATTACTTTTATTTTGTCATAATTCTTAATTAATTCTTAATTTTTTGCTTTTAACTAAAAAACTCCAATCAATTTACTATAAGTAATCGTTCAGAAAAAATTCTATAAACCACGAAGTAGCAGCGCAGCTAAACAACCTTCTTTTTGCACTACTCTTCATCGGAAAAATTTGCTTTAGCTCGCTAAAACCGCACTTTTCCTCTTCGATTAGCACTAAAAATAAGGCTATTTTTTACCTATAATTTTTTATGCCCACTTACTTAGTTGAATCTACATTTCCAAAACAATACAAATAACCATTTCTAGAAGCTACGTATAATTTCCCTTCATCTACAACAGGGGTTGATTCACAGCGGACTTTGACCATATCTCGAAGCTTAAAATTCATATTACTATCAAAGTCAAACAAATAAATTCCTTTGTAGCTTGCTGCAATTAGCTTGTCTTTGATAATAATTGGTGTAGAAATAGAGGAACCTGTCTTGTATTTAAAAAGAAGCGTTGGTTGAGAGAAAAAATGCGTGCTATCAAATGTTGCCTTGGGTTGAGTAAGATCTAAGGAATCTGTATTAACAACATACATAAAGCCATCAATTGCTGTAAACACCGCTATATTGGGTTCCCCAAACTTCTTAAAAGAATAGTTAACTCCTGTAGAACCGATGACCCCACCATCCCAAGTCGAAAAAGGCTTGTTTTCTGTTGGAAAAAACCATTCTACTGCTTCATTCGGACTTTTGTTAGGATTTAGCTTCAAAACACCTCCATGTCCTTTTATATACTGCTTTTCAATAGTTACCAACAAACAGCTATCTTTTGTTACAACTGGCGAACCATCAATGTCTGATCCTACATAGTAATCCCAATCAATACTATCTGTCTGCAAATTGTATCCCCAAATATGCCCAGATCCTGAGGCAATATAAATTCGATGCCCCAACAAAGTGGGCGATGCTTCTGTTACCAAATTTCCTTGGTGTTTCTCCCAATCACTTTTTAGATAAAGGGTATCTTTGTTTTTATAAATTTGAGGCTGCAACAAACCACCTCTTTGAGTTGCGTTTTTGGGATCAGGGTCAAAAATAGTCCAAATGCTATTCTCCAAACCAATGTAAGCCGTATCATTTACAATCAAAGCAGAAGCATCGACATCTCTACTATAACTTGCTGTCTTAGCGCTATTCAAACGCCAAAGTTCTTCCCCTGTAATCAAAGAAATAGCTCGGTAGCTTGGAATTGTTGTGGCATAAGTGCTTTTTCCTGCCCGACTTCCTTGCAGAATCACACAAAAATGTTTCAAAGAATCTGCTTGATGATTCAACCACAAACTACCAGTCCCTTTTATTACATCATCGTATTGATACTGCCAAATCAATTGCCCTGTTTTGGCATCTATTTTTTTCAAATGATGATCGTATGCTCCTTGTATCAAATACTTTTCTCCATTTTCAGCTACTATCAAAGGCTGTCCTGTCCAACCTGCCCCTTTCCATATTTTCTCCTCTGTACCTACTTTGGTAATTCCCTGCCCTAGTTTGTGCTTCCATAGTACATTCAACTGACTTGGTGCGCTATCGCCATAATAGTTTCGCATAGGATTATGCAAAAAACTGGCATTCAATAGCTCTAACGTAAAGATACTTCCATCTTGTTTTTTGAAACTCCCCTTGTATGGATTGCGCTCGTGAGTAATAACAACCGTTGTTTCTTTAGAAGCATCTAATTCTAATTGAGAAGCTTCCATTGTTGGAACTACAACATGCCCAAGGTGCAATTGATAAAGCAAAACAACAATTCCTCCGAAGGTAATGGCAATTATTCCAACTAAAATTTTACCTGATCTGTCCATCTGTACTTAATTTCAATTGAAGGTGTACTTTTGGTCCTAAAAATAGCTGTTTTCTATTCAATTATTCTTTAAAACGTTATTCTTTTGATAATCAATTACTTGCAATACAAAAAACTTCTTAACAACTTACTGACTTACAAAGCACTATAAATCTTTTTTTTTAGCTTCCAACAAACTTATAAACAAGGATTTAAATCAAGGATAACCAAAATAAGAGAATCTTTATTTTTAAAACAATCGTATAGCAAAAGAAAATCCTTAACTTTGGTTATGTACATTTAATTATATCCACGAATTACTTTATTGGATTTTTTTGCTGATAACACGAACTCGTTTGCTCCTGTTTGTAGTTCTTAGCTAAAAAAAAACATCATTTAGTAAACTGCTGTTATTACTCTCAAATTAAAATAGAATAAAAATCATGCGTAGCATTACTCCTGGAGAAATAGAAACTAAAGATTTGCATCAATTCATATTAGGTGCGGTAGCCCCAAGACCCATTGCATTTGTGAGCACAATTGACGATAAAGGAGTGGCGAACATTGCTCCTTACAGCTTTTTTAATGCTTTTAGCTCTAATCCTCCTGTTTTAGTTTTCTCTTCCAATAGACGCGTTGCAGATAATACGACAAAAGACACCTTGCACAATATTGAGCTTAACCAAGAAGTCGTTGTTAACGTAGTTAATTATTCTATTGTTCGTCAAATGGCGTTGGCCAGCATTTCATACCCCTCTGATGTCAGCGAATTTGCAAAGTCAGGACTAACTCCTTTAAAATCCGAAATGGTACAACCATTTAGAATCAAAGAATCTCCTGCTCACTTTGAATGCAAAGTAAGTGAAATCATTACCTTAGGGGAACATGGGGGTGCAGGACATCTAATTATATGTCAGGTTTTAAAATTACATGTCAGCGAAGAGGTGCTAGATGGCGACAGAATCAACCCACACAAAATTGATTTAGTGGGAAGAATGGGGCGAGCACACTATGTTCGAGCGAGTGGTGCTAATATTTTTGACGTCTATCAATCTGTTGTCAAACTATCATTGGGTTTTGATCAATTACCTCCTCACTTAGTCAATAGTACCGTACTTACTGGTAATGATTTGGCTCAAATTGCAGGCTTATATGAATTCCCTAAAGATGATTTGATTCAAGAATTATTGATGAGTAATGAAGTCCAAGAAGTATTAATTAGTGCAGAAGCTCCTGACGAAACCATGCTAGAAGGCTTGCATAAGTTAGCCAAAAAAGCATTAAATGAGGGGGAACCAGAAAAAGCATTTGGCTTTGCTATGCTTTACGAAGCAGTAGGTTAAGCCGATTCTACAATTCTTGATGCCAACATTCTAAACAGGATAATTATGGAACATACAGAAAAAATAAATGAATGGATTCCAAAATACATTCGAAAGTTAGTTGCTTCTAAAGAAGCTTTGGTCGAAACGCTTGATATCAAAGCAGGTTTTCTGAATGCACATCGCCCTACTGGCTTGTATGGAACAGTTGGCACCGATGAAGATTATAGTCAACGTCCAGATATCAAAGCAACTCGACTCAAAGAAGAATTAGCTGCTTATACTAACTTAACGCCTCAACAAATTTGTATAGGCAACGGATCTACCGAATTGATTGATTTGGTTATTCGCACCTTTTGCCATGTTGGACAAGATCATATTATAGGATTTCAACCTTCTAACAATCGCCTAAAGCATTTTGCAAAAATGCAGGCACTTGAAATTGATTTACTAGAATTAGGTCATAATTTTGAAATGCCTATTTATGAGGTTCGCAAATCCATTACAGAAGCCACAAAACTGCTTTTTATTGAAAACCCTAATCATATTACGGGTTCTTGTTTTGCGAATTTTGATATTGTAGACTTAGTCACTAGTTTTGACGGAATTGTTGTGATCGATGAATCTGCTATCGACTATGCACCGAATCAGAGCTTAGTTTCCATTATCAATGAGTGTTCTAATGTTATCATCATTCAAAGTTTTTCTAGAGCATGGGGTTTAGCAGGGCTTCCAGTCGGCATGGCTTATGCTAGTCCAGAAATTATCCGAATTTTAAATATTTTAAAACCTCCTTTTTCGGTCAATACGGTAGCTCAAAAAATGGCCACTAAAGCATTGTATGTACCCGATCAAAAAGCGAGAATTGTAACTAGAACAATTGAGGAAAGGGCGCAAGTTAAAACAATGCTAGAAAAGCTCCCTGCGGTATTAGAAGTTTTTGACAGTGAAACGAATACACTCTTAATCAAAGTTGAAGATGCTTCTATCATGACACAACACCTTCGAAAAGAAGAGCTTATTCATGTTTTAAACGTTTCTGACTTACCAGGTTTAGACAACTGCATTCGGATTACCATTGGAAAAGGCTTAGATAACATGCGTCTGGTCAAAGCATTCAAAGATATGCCTATTAAGACATCTGGAAGTCGTTTGTTCTGGAAAGCAGTTTCTGGAACACTACGCCAAGCCAGTTCTTTTTTGGGTATTTTTAAGAAAATATTAGGGGTCTAAATTACTATATTGACACGCGATTATATCAATATAAATTGTGCCCATCCTTACCTACAAAGCTTGTTTTTGGCAAATTAAGCTAAAAACGAGCTTTTTTTTGTCCATTTACTTCTGTATTTTGTGCCATCAACAATCAAAGAATAGACACTAGTAATTTAGCTGCTGACTAATTCACAAAATTTATAAACTACTTCCACCAAAATGTAGTTTAATAATAAGGTCTGTGAGATACAAAAGAAAACCAACAGGCACATTCAAAAATCAATCAAATTTTAATATGCGAATCATACTATTTACAGGAAAAGGAGGAGTTGGAAAAACAACCACGGCTGCTGCCACAGCCTTACAATGCGCTAGAAAAGGTTTAAAAACATTAGTCGTTTCTACCGACCCTGCGCACAGTTTGTCTGATGCCCTCCATGTTGAGCTTCAGCCCGAACCTACTCTGATTACAGAAAACTTATGGGGACAAGAATTTGATGTCTACTATTCTATGAAAAAGAATTGGGAGAGTATGCGCCACTTAATGTTGTCTATTTTTAAATGGCGAGGTGTGAACAACGTTGTTGCAGAAGAGTTATCAGTATTGCCGGGTATGGAAGAAGCCTCTGCTTTCTTGTGGATTGAAAAATATTATCAAGAAAAATTTTACGATGTCTTAATTATAGATAGTGCTCCTACAGGCGAAACATTGACATTACTCACCTTGCCTCAAGTCATGCAATCTTGGTTAACCAAAGCCTTTCCTGGGCAAAAAATGGTTATCAAAGCTGTTGGCAAAATCTTAAAAAAGACCAAAGGCATTCCGCTAGAAGAGGGCTATGAAGAACTACAAAACTTATTTAATAAGTTGGAAACTGTTCAAAAAATCATGCTCAATCCTGAAATTTGTTCTATTCGTATTGTAGCCAATCCAGAGCGCATGGTTATACAAGAAGCCAAACGTGCTTATACTTACCTCAACTTGTATGGTTACAATGTAGATGCAGTCGTTGTAAATCGAATTTTACCAGAGTTGGCTGGTGGTGCGGGGTCTGTTTTTGAGCAATATGTTCAATCTCAAAGCAAGTACCTTCAAGACATCGAAGAAAGCTTTCAACCTTTGCCTATTTTTAAAGTAGAACATCAAGGACAAGAAGTATTTGGTCTAGAATTATTACAACAAATAGCCACAGCCATCTATAGCGAAGCCAATCCTGCTAAGATATTTCATAACGAAAGTCCTTTCAAAGTAGAAGAATTTTCAGATTACTACAAAGTCTCTATGTACCTTCCTTTTATTGGTGCCGAAGAATTTAGCTTAGAAAAATACGGCGATGAATTAGTCATTAGTATTGGTGGACGTAAAAAAAGTGTCCTCCTTCCTCGTTTTGCTAATTTCTTGGACTTGGATGGTCATGCTTTTAATAATTCTTGGTTGCACATACGTCTAAAAAAGGGGTAATATGACACTAAACTGGGTTTGCAAATCATTTGAAACATTATCAGGAATAGAGGTTTATCAACTTGGTCACTTGCGCCAACAAGTCTTTGTTGTAGAGCAAAACTGTCCTTATTTGGATTTTGATAACTTGGATACAATCTGTGCGCATGTTATGGCGTTCAATGACCAAAATCAACTCATGGCGTATACTCGATTGGTTCCCAAAGGAGGATCTTATGAGCATGATATTTCAATTGGGCGTGTGGTCACCAGTCCTTTGACACGAGGCAAGGGAGTTGGGCGATTGTTAATGGAAAAATCCATTGATTATTGTTGGGGTTTGTGGGGCAAACAGAATATTCGCATTTCTGCACAGGATTACTTATTGGAATTTTATGAAAGCTTAGGTTTTAAGGATACGGGTAAAAAATACCTAGAGGACAATATCCCTCATACACAAATGTATTTGGAAGTAAAGTAGGCAAAAATGCTTTGGGAAACTCTAAAATTGAAATTAAAACTATCCTTTCTCTTTTTAGCAACGTTTCTACAATTAGTAATTCACCAACACTTTGTTGTATATGGTGTCAAAAAATTAGCTTGTGTCAACTAGTCAACTATTTTCTTGATATCATGTAGTTCAATCAACTTGCAAAAATAATCATATAATGAACCTATGCATTGATGTAGGCAATACACAAGTAAAACTAGGGGTTTATGATGCACAGAATGTCTTACATTCATTTTCTATACATTCTGAATTATCAATCCCCCTCTTAGAAAAAGTATGTTCAGAATTTGCAATAAAACATGCCATTTTATCCTCTGTTCGGGCAGATTATCAGCAAATTATAGACTTTTTGAGCACACAGCTACAAACTGTCATTCAGTTATCAGCAGCAACCAAGGTTCCATTAAAGAGCCAATATCAAACTCCTAAGACATTAGGGAATGACCGGCTGGCAGCTGTGGTTGGCGCAACAGTAATACATCCTACACAAGGAGTTTTGGTCGTAGATGCAGGCACTTGTATCACTTATGATTTTGTTACAGCTCAACATGTTTATATGGGAGGAAGTATTTTACCAGGTATTCAAATGCGTTTTCGAGCTTTACACCAATTTACAGCAAAACTACCTTTGATTGAGCAAGAAAATTTGAACCACTTTATCGGTACCTCTACCAAAACATCTATTCAAACAGGAGTACTTTATGGTGTTTTGCACGAACTGAAAGGTTTTAAATTACAATATGAACAACAATTTGGCAATATTAAGGTCATTGTGACTGGAGGCGATGCATCTTATTTTGAAAGTCAACTTAAAAATGAGATATTTGCGCAGCCTAAACTCGTTTTGATAGGTTTAAATAAGATTTTAAATTATAATACACAATAGATTTGCCTCTGTTGCACCTTGATTTTGTTGGTTTGGCATAGAACCACCAATCTAAGTAAAAATTCAATGCCTTAGATAGACAATCAACAAACAACAGACAATTCAAAAATAAATTTTCATGCAACAGCTTTTTAAGCAGACATTTACACCATTTTTAGTCCTTCTTTTGATGGGAACAATGGTAACAGCTTCTTTTGGACAATATTCTAGAGGTAATTCGCCTTATTCTCGATATGGCTTAGGAGATTTGAAAGGCTCTCTTTTTACCCCTAATGCCTCTATGAGTGGAGGATTATCAGCTACCTACCGTAGTTATTGGGACATCAACCTAACCAACCCTGCTTCATTAGGAAAACTACGTTACACCTCTTTTCAACTTGGTCTGGACTATCGCCACAGCGAATTATCAGAAAAAAACACAGGTTTGTCTGCACAAGCAGATAATGGGAACTTGACCTACTTGTCTTTGGCATTTCCGATTACGAAAAGTTGGGAAGTTATGCGAGATACTTTGCGCAGAGGAGCTCCTGTTCAATGGGGAATGGCTTTTAGCTTGATGCCCTATAGCCAAGTTAATTATGATGTTTCTGTAACACGAACCGTAGGCAACATTCCTAATGTATTGTTCAATTATACAGGAGAAGGCAATAAGTATCGTGTCAATTGGTCAAATGGAGTTACCTACAAAGGCTTTTCGGCAGGACTCAATGCAGGATTATTATTTGGAAAAATTAGCAACAGCACCTATATTGATTTTAGAGATAGTTCCTATTCTTTGGCTTATGATGAGCGATTATTAGTAGAAGAAAATGGTGTTGGCTTTATTTGGGATCTTGGATTACAATACGAGTATGTCGTTCCATCCAAAAATAAAAAAGTATCCCCAGACCCAAGTTTCAGTATCGACAATAAATTAACCATTGGTGTTTATGCTGGAGGTGTTTCTGATATCATTACTACTTCTAGCCAACAATATACTAGAGTTGGCTTATACCACCCTATTGATTCTATCCAAAACGCTAGCGACATCAAAGGAAGTCTTAACATGCCTATAAAATTAGGTGGAGGCGTTTCATTTGGCAAAGATTTGGGACTGTTGGTCGGCGCATCTTATGAAACAGAGATGTGGTCAATGTTCCGTAGAAATGGGGAAAAAAGTCCTAATTTATCCAATTCTCATCGTTTTGCAGTGGGTTTACAAATTGTTCCTGATTTTGCCGATTATACCAGCTATTTTAATAGAATTCGCTACCGTGTAGGCGCACATTATGGGCTTGATGCTCGTACTTTTGTTGCTGCCAATGGCACTAGCTATCAACTAATGGACTATGGATTGTCTATTGGAGCAGGTTTCCCGATGCGTCCTCCCAAAGCAAAAAGTATCTTAGGTTTTGTTAACCTTGGCTTTGATGTAGGGTACTTAGGACACCCAGAGCTAATTGGCGATGTCTACTTTAAAGTTAACCTTGGTTTTGCCTTAAATGCTAGTGGATGGTTTGACCGTTCTAAGTTTAGATAAAAAATAAGACAAAAAAGTCTAAGAGCCAATCTGAGTTGCCTTTAATAAACTTGATAATAAGTTTTTAAGTAATTCAGATTGGCTTTAACATTTGGCAACCCACCAAGACTTCGAATAACTGCATCTAGTTGAGTATAGTTCGTTCCCCGCCAACTATAAACAAAGCAATATGACTTATTCAAATTCCAATCTTTATTATCTAATTATAATTGGAATACTATACAACTCTTACATGGTTGCCCAATGCAACTCTTGGGAAGCGCACCCGCAGGGTATTGAATATGCAAAAGAACAACACGTTCTTTATCGAGATTGGCTCAACAACAAGCAATATCAGAAAGCATTTCCAATATGGAGGGCACTATTTCTAAATGTGCAATCCCCAAAAGAAGCTCCCAACAGGCACTTCAAAGATGGTATTTATCTTTATTATAACCTTGCGAAAATAGAAACCAACTCAACTAAAAAAATTGTCCTTATTGATACGCTTATCAATTTGTATCAACAACAGGAAAATTGTTTGGGTAAAAATACCTCCAACAAAGTTTGGATGGGTTATCATCTATATGTTTTACAAGCAGAACCTAGCATCGTTGTAGAAGCTTTTCAAGAAGCACTTCAATTAGGTGGTCATCAGACATCTAGTACCGTCATTTTTCCGATGGCTCAACTCTCTGTCTATTTATACCAAAAGAAGCATCCTACATTTACAAAAAAATATGTAACTGCCTTATATCACCAACTAAAAGATTTGGTTGATCAGAACAAAAACAACCCCATCTATTTAGAAAAATGGAAAAAAGCAGAACAGGAATTTCTTCGAATTCAGGATTATTTGTCTACAATCTGGGATTGTAATTTTTTTGAAAACCATTGGCGACCACTTTATCTTCAAGACTCTAATAATATAAAGCAAAATGAAGAAATTCTAAGTATTTTAGAGAAAAAGTGTGGTCAAAACACCAAATTCTACCAGCTTGTTCAACAGCAACAACAAGCCCTACAAACTCAAAATAGTCTTTCTTGTACTCTCTTTGTACCAATATCAGAATTACCGCCCTACCAACAAGGTATGCATTACGAAATGCTTAGTAGAAAATGTCTAAAAAACAATGATTCTCTCCAATACAAAACCCATCGAGCAAATGCATTTGCTCTATATGAGGCAGCCATTGTTGCCAATGATTCTACTATAAACTCAAAAGAAAAAGCAGAATTGGCTTATAGAATCGCTTATGAGTACTTTATCCATGAAGCATTCCCTAAAGCTAAAAAATGGTGTAGAATAGCTTCTGTACATCAACCTAAGTGGGGAGCACCTTATATTCTTGTAGGGAATTTATATATCAACAGTTATACTACTTGTAAGCTTTCTGCTCCTTCCACTTGGGAGGGCAAAGCTGTTATTTGGGTAGCACTTGATGAATGGAGAAAAGCAAAAAAAATAGATGCTAGTGTAAAAGAAATTGCTAATAAGAGAATTCAACGTTATGAAAAGTATCTGCCCTCTAGTGAAGAAGTTTTTCAACAAACACTTCAAATTGGAGCACCCTACTTTGTAGATTGTTGGATTCAGCAAAAAACCACGGTGCAAGTTGCTCCCAATTAGATTGGATAAAACTAATAATAATAAAAGATTAAGCGCCAAAAGCTTTTAGGTGTTTCCATCAATTTTTGTTATTTTTGCACCGCTCTTGAACTAGGATTTTAAGAGTCTGATTTGCAGACATTTAGTGCACACCTAATTTACTATAAATTATTATGGCACGCTTTTGGACTTTTATAAAACAGGAACCTACAGGTTTAAATTAGAACTAGAACTTAAATTAAGAATAAAAAATAAAAATAGTTATGTTAAAAAAATGGAAATCTCTTTTGAAATTTGGTTCAGCCTTATCGCTTACTGTTTTAATGGCGGGACAAGCTTCTGCTCAATGTGAGTCATGGGAAGCGTATCCTAATGGTGTTGAGAGTGCCAAAGAAAAACATGTTATCTATAGAGACTTATTCAAATCAAAAAAATATAAAGAAGCTTTTCCTGTTTGGGAAGAATTATTTGCTACTGTAAAAATTCCGTTGCCTGCCAAAACAACGCACTTTAAAAATGGTATTACCATGTATAAAACCTTTGCTAAAGATGAAAAAGACAAAGCAAAGAAGGAAGAATACTTAAAAAAGATGATGGATCTATACGACCAAATGGCTGCTTGTCTTGGCGAGGATTCTAAAGATAGAGCGTGGGAAGGCTATTATATTTACTCGGCTCGTGGTAGTTCTGAAACGGCTATTGAGATGTTTGAAAAATCTATTGAATTGGGCAAAAATGAAACCGATGAAATGATTTTTGTTCCAATGGCTCAATTAACTGTTTATTTGTTCAAAAATAAACACCCCAAATTTACAGCTGAATACATGCGCGCTTTGTATGACCAATTAAAAGGAATTGCTGAGCATAACATTAAGAACAACCAAAAAGAGGGGGAAAAATACAAGAAAAAATGGGAAAAAGTAGAAGCTGAATTTGGAAAAATTGGTGGTGCTATCTGGGGTTGTGATTACTATGTTGATCAATACAAACCTAAATTTGAGGGAGACAAAACTAATATGGAGCAAAATGCAGAAATATTAGATATCTTAAAGAAAAAATGTGGCGAAGAGAATGAATTGTATGTAGAAGTTCTTGCTATCTACCAACCATGGAAAGATTCAGTAGATTACGAAATTGCTAAAGATAACTTTGGCAAACTTTGCAACTTGAAAAAAGGTCAATTCCGTGAAATGGAATCTAGAAAGTTCAAAAAAGCAGGCGACGAAGAAGCTGCTGAAAGATACAAAGAGGAAGCTTTTGATTGGTATGAAAAATCTCTAGAAGATCCTAGTTCTCCAGAATGCGAGACAACGGAGGAAGAAAAAGGAGAATTGGCATATCGTATTGCTTACCACTACTTTGGGAAAGGTGCTTATAGCAAAGCAAGAAGCTTGTGTTACAAAGCTGCTGAATTAAAATCTGGATGGGGAGAACCTTATATGCTAATTGGAAATATGTACGCTTCTAGTGGGAAACGTTGTTCTGGTGGTGCTGGAACAGGATGGGATGCACAAGTAGTCGCATGGGCTGCAATGGATATGTGGGCTAAAGCTAAAAGTGTTGACCCTAGCGTTGCATCTAAAGCTAATAGCAGTATCGCTAAATACAAAAAGTATTTACCAACCAAAGGAGATATTTTCCAACGTGGATTAAAAGAAGGTGGTAGCTATACTGTTGGATGTTGGATTGGTGCTACAACAACCATTCGTTCTAATGGAGAATAAAACAATTTGATATATAAATTAACATAACAGGTAATATTATTACCACAAAAGTCATCCAATTTGGATGGCTTTTGTTTTTTGTGCTAGCTTTTAGGGTACAAATAAGTCTGTGTACCACCTAAATAGAGGTTTCTTTCCCGAATCTACCATTTTTTGTTAGTTTTGTAAGGAGGCGCTTTGTGCAAAAAATTATTCCTTGGCAAATTATTGTAGTGACTTTTCAGATTCAAAGCAGAAAGAATCTAAAGTTGTTCATTGTTGCAGGGCTCTTTTAGTTAAGTAAGTGGGTAGAAAAAGTAAGAATAAAAACTAAACTTAGTTTTAGTACCAATCAAAAAGCTCTAGCAAGCTAAAGTGTATTGCGATAGCTACTACGTAATACTTAAATATCTTTTTCTAAACAATTACTTATCTACACTTTTTAAGCCCCCTTCTTTATATTACTAGTATAATTTCGAAAACTTGCTCAATGGCTACCCTGTCATTATTTTTTATAGAATGCATTAACACTAAAACATCAAAAATAGACAATAGATGACCCACAAACATTTAATTACTTTAGTTGCTATCGCCTTGTTTTGGACAGCTTGCACAACTAATAGTAGAATTATTACGGTTGATTATACGGTTGAAAACAGAGATTTGGACACCGTTTCAGTCACGGCTTCTAGAACATCCAATTTTGAGCGCCCTGTTTACAATCCTAGTGCCACTCGTACCAATGACTTGTTGCATACCAAACTAGATGTTTCTTTTGATTGGGCAAATCAGTATTTGAATGGAAAAGCTGTTTTAGAATTAAAACCTGTTTTTCATCCAACCAATCAGGTGCGGTTGGATGCAAAGGGTTTTGATATTCACAAAGTTGCTTTAATTGGTATTGCTGGTCAAGTACCATTGCAATATAAATATGAGAACAATAAGGATCTCTATATTACCTTGGATCGAACGTATAAAGCCAACGAAGTGTATCGTTTGTACATTGTGTATACTGCTAAACCAAATGAATTGCCTGTTGGTGGTAGCGAAGCAATTACGTCCGACAAAGGACTCTATTTTATCAATCCATTGGGAACAGAAAAGGGCAAACCTCAACAAATTTGGACACAAGGAGAAACGGAGTCTAGTTCTTGTTGGTTTCCTACCATTGATCGCCCCAACGAGCGTTGTACTCAAGAAATTTTCATTACGGTGGAAGATCGTTTCAAAACACTATCTAATGGTAACTTAGTCAATTCGGTTGAAAATTCGGATGGTACTCGTACTGACTATTGGAAAATGGATTTGCCACATGCACCATATTTATTTGCGATGGTTGTTGGTGAGTTTGCTGTTGTCTCTGAAGAATGGAACAATAAATTGTTGCAATACTTTGTAGAGCCTAAATACGAAAAAGACGCTAAGGCTATTTATAAAAACACGCCTGAAATGTTGACCTTTTTCTCCGAAAAATTGGGAGTTAGTTATCCTTGGCCTAAATATTCGCAAGCCGTTGTAAGAGATTATGTCTCTGGCGCTATGGAAAATACAACTGCTGTGATCTTTGGTGATTTTGTTCAAATGACAACAAGAGAGTTAATTGATAATAGCGACCTCAACGAAGGTATTGTAGCCCATGAAATGATGCACCATTGGTTTGGTGACTTGGTAACTTGCGAAAGTTGGGCTAATCTTGCATTGAACGAATCGTTTGCAAACTATAGCGAATACCTTTGGTTTGAACACAAATACGGTAGAGATGCTGCTGATTATATCCGCAAGAATGAAATTGATGGTTATATGAACCAAGCTATCATCGGAGGCGACAAACACCCCTTAATTTACTACGGGTATGCTGATAAAGAGGATATGTTTGATGCTCATAGTTACAACAAAGGAGGAACTATTTTGCATATGTTGCGTAACTATGTTGGAGATGATGCCTTTTTTGCAAGCTTGAAAAAGTATTTGGAAGATAATAAATATCAAGCAGCAGAGGTACACAATTTGCGTTTGGCTTTTGAAAAGGTAACAGGAGAAGATTTAAACTGGTTTTTCAACCAGTGGTTCTTTACAGCAGGGCATCCTGACTTAACTGTTACCAAGACATACGACGAAGCAACACGTACCTTAAAAGTAACCGTTAAACAAACTCAAAACTATAAAGAAAGTACTGTATTTATACTCCCCTTTGCTATTGATGTTTATACCTCGGC
Source organism: Aureispira sp. CCB-QB1 (assembly GCF_000724545.1). GTDB lineage: Bacteria > Bacteroidota > Bacteroidia > Chitinophagales > Saprospiraceae > Aureispira. Next base: position 81,531 of record NZ_JHBV01000021.1, read on the forward strand.
TAGTGGCAAACCACAACGTACGAATGTAATTATGACAGAGCAGGAGCAAACATTCTCCATTTATACAGGAAGTGCCCCTGTTTGGGTCGGAGTAGATGCAGAAAGAGTCATCTTAGGAAAACGTAAATACAAACAGAGTAAAGAAGAGTTAGTCAACCAATTTAGACTAAGCAAACGTTATCAAAATCGCTATGAAGCGTTAAAGGAATTGAGATATTCTCAGGATAAAAATCCTGATGTGCAGCGATTGTTTAGAGATGCTTTAAAAGATCCATTTTGGTCTATCCGTGAACAAGCTATTGATGCCATTAATATTGACCCTAACGACCAATTATTGATTAATAAATTGATCGAATTGGCTCAAAAAGACCCACGCTCTCAAGTTCGTCGTGCTGCCATGGAACGCATTGGAGGCTTGGAAGATGCTCAATACTTGGAGGTTGCCAAAAATGCGGTTGACAAAGAGCAGTCTTATATTGTCATCTCTGCCGCATTGCAAGCTATCTATAGAACTAGCCCTGCTTTGGGAACAGAATATGCGGAGCGTTTGAAGAAAGAGGATAATGTTTCTATTCTTTTGGGTATTGCCGCTATTTTTGAAAAAACTGGCGATAAAAAACATATTCCTTTTTATGAAAACAATTGGAATAAGACAGATAATTACGCTCGTTTTACTTTCTTCAATAGCTATGCAGCCTTACTAGAAAACACCAAAGACGAATCTTTGGTTAGAGAGAAAATTGATTATTTTAAAACCATTGCTACCAATGAGGATGTTTCTCAATGGGGACGTTATGCTGCTTCTAATGCTCTAAAAAAATTGCGAGATGATTATTTCTCCCAAGCAGAAAAAGAATATAAAAAAATCGAGACATCAATCCTAGATTTAAAAGGGCAAGATACCAAAGATGCTTTGACGCAACTTCAAATATTACTAAAAGACAAATCCAACGCCAATTATGAACGTGCCGTGGATGCCATTCAACGTTTAAAAGGTAATGAAATTGGTAGTATTTTAGATCGTGTAGATGAGTTTTCCAAAGTCAATACCTACGATATTATTGCAGAGGCAATAGAAGAAATTAAAGAATGGGAAGAAGATCCTACTTTATTGAGATTGTATCGTTCTTGGTAATTCCTATTTATTCCTTCTTTTAAAGAATACTAAAAGCAGTTTGCGAATAACACGCAAACTGCTTTTTTAGATTTATATGACAAGTTTACCTTTGTCAAAAATGCCTGTAAAACGATCTGAATAGTTCCTTATTTTGCCCAACGTTCAAACTCTTTTTTATAGGGAAAAACATAATAAAACTGTCGCACAGTTTCTACTAGAGCTTCTTTAGTATGAGGCAATACTTTCTGCATTTGTTTCAAGGTTTTTATACAACCTTTGTAATCCTCTTGCCACTCCAATATGGATAATAATTCCCAATAATACAACGCTTCATTGGGTCGTTTGGCAATAGCCTTTCTAATCTGTACTTCTGCTTCTTTAAAATCCTCCAACTGTTCATAAATCACTCCTTTTTGATAATACAGATAATCGTCTTCTCCTATAAAATCCTCAATAACTTGTACAGCAGCCAAAGCTTTCTCATACGTCTCTTCCAAAACGTACTTATCCAACATTATAAACTCAAAAGAAGGGTCGTTTGGAAATAGTTTTTGATATTCTTCAATTGTTTTAAGTATTTTTTCATTGGATTCTAGTAGGTAGCTTAAATTTAATTTTAGAATTTGATGCCCCTTTAATCGCTCATCTAAAGGAATGCCTGAAATCTTTGTATAAGCTTGTTGATATTCTTGCTTTCGCAGCAAATATGTTGCCTCTATATAAATTTCTGCGTTAGACATTCCTCGACGACTTTCTTCTCCTCCTTGAATCAATCGAATCGCCGTAGGCAGATATATTGTATTTTTCATGGTCTCACTCAAAAACTGCCCCGTCAATAAAACATAGACATCCATTGCTATCCACTGCCCGTTGATGTATTGTAATTTAAACAAAAAGTAATTGACGCCACTCTCTTCATGCCACTGTCGGATGACTAAAGATGAGTCTTCATGTATTCGGATGTATTCGTATTTGTACTGAATCGGTTGACTGGCCAACGTTCGCCCCAAACTAAACGATCTCCATTCGTGTCGTATCTTTCGATTGAATTGTTTGATGTCCTTATTTCGAGGATTTTGAAGAATAAAACGATTTAGAAATGCTGTTTTATCAAAATACTGATCAACACTTTGGTCATGAGCATTAAGTGCTTTAGCTATCTCTTGCCCTAGCTTATCCCACTCTTTGGTTGGTATTTGTGCTTGTATAGCAAAGCTAATGAGATAGCATAATAAAAATAGAAAAGGTATCTTTTTCATGGATTTTTTTAATCAATAGTACACAAAAAACAAGCAAAAGGTTCTGTGTTCTTAAGAATTGTAAAAAATTGAATTCATAAATTATAAAAAAAACGCCAACTTCGAATGAAGCCAGCGTTTGTGGTAAACCTATATTTTCTTCTATGTGATTTAGAAGTCAAATTTAATTCCTTGAGCCAATGGCAACTCTGTACTATAGTTGATTGTATTGGTTTGACGACGCATATATGCTTTCCAAGAATCAGAACCAGACTCACGTCCACCCCCTGTTTCTTTTTCACCACCAAAAGCACCTCCGATTTCAGCACCAGAAGTACCAATATTAACATTAGCAATACCACAATCAGATCCTGCTACACTCAAGAATTTTTCAGAGTCACGCAAGTTGGTTGTCATCATGGCAGAAGAAAGACCTTGAGGTACATCATTTTGCATCTCAATAGCTTCCTCTAAGCTACTATATTTCATGACATATAAAATAGGTGCAAATGTTTCGTGTTTAACGATTTCATATTGTGCATCTACCTCTATTACGCAGGGTTTTACATAACAACCACTTTCATAACCAGCTCCTTCTAGTACGCCTCCTTCAACCAATACTTTACCACCTGATTTTTTAGCCTCTTCAATAGAGTTATTATACATTTCAACGGCAGCAGTATCAATCAATGGTCCTACATGATTGTTTTGATCCAAAGGATCTCCAATGCGCAATTGTCCATAAGCATGAGCTAATTTTTTCACAAAATCGTCGTATACACTTTCGTGAATAATCAAACGACGTGTAGATGTACAACGTTGACCACAAGTTCCTACAGCACCAAAAACAGATCCAACTAAAGTTACGTCTAAGTCAGCAGAAGGTGTTACAATCATAGCATTGTTTCCTCCTAACTCCAACAAGTAACGCCCTAAACGGCTTGCTACTGTTTTAGCAACAATTTTCCCCATACGAGTAGATCCTGTTGCAGAAACCAAAGGAATACGAGCATCTGTGCTGATCCACTCTCCTACTTGGTAATCTCCTGTTACAATAGCAGAAATGCCTTCTGGCAAATCATTTTCTTTTAATACTTCTGCCAATATATTTTGACAAGCAACAGCACATAAAGGTGTTTTCTCAGAACCTTTCCATACACAAACATTACCACAAACCATAGCAATCATTGCATTCCAAGACCAAACAGCAACAGGGAAGTTAAACGCAGAAATAATTCCCACTACTCCCATTGGATGCCATTGCTCGTACATACGATGATAAGGACGCTCAGAGTGCATGCTCAATCCATATAGTTGACGAGACAATCCAACTGCAAAGTCACAAATATCAATCATTTCTTGTACTTCTCCCCATCCTTCTTGAAGGCTTTTTCCCATTTCGTAAGAAACCAAACGACCTAACTCATCCTTATATTTACGAAGTGCTTCGCCGTATTGTCTAACAATTTCTCCACGTTGAGGAGCAGGCATCAAACGCCAAGTCTTAAAAGCTTCTTGAGCACGTTCCATTACTTGCGCATACTCTTCTTTAGTAGTGGTGCTTACCTTTCCGATTAGCTTGCCATCTACAGGAGAGTACGATTCTATCAAGTTAGCATTGGTATTGCCAAAAAATTCTACACCTGTACTAGTTCCAAAATTTACCTCTTGAATTCCTAGTGTTTTTAGTACTTCTTGCATAAGTTTTTACTTCATTAAATGATTTAATTGGATAGTATATTGATTATCAATAACTATTTCTAATTAATACTAGCCACCTCAAAGCTGTATTTATGCTGGTAACCTAATCAATTATCCATGCAATACAAAATGCTTTTTTATCGTTTTTGTTCATTCCATGAGCTACCTTTTAGGATTGAAAACTCACAAAGCTCGATTTGTCAAAATACAAGCTAGTTCTATAAACTAAAAACTCAGTGGGTGACGATATAAAGCCATGAATTAGAATTACTCATCAACTTTATGCCGCAAAGATACTATTCAAGTCTAAGAATAAAGAGAAGAAAAGATAAATTATTATTTCTATAAGAAAAAGCCACGAAGTACTGTAAAAAATAATGAAAGCAGGATTCTATTTTCAAGCAATTATTTTTTGGTACGCTTGATTCATTAACCACAAATTGCCATACAAAATACCAATGGCCAATATATCGACCCAAGCAATATTTCCTGTACTAGCAATAACAATTCCTGAATAAATAGGATAGAGTAACAATCCAGCAAGATGGATCATTGTCAATTTGGCAAATATGCGTTTGTATTTGATGGATTTATAAGTAAAAATCAACAAAGTATTACTTATTGCCAAGCCTACGGCAATAAAAAAAGCCACATAAATAATAATTACTTCTGATGACCAAACACCCTCTGAGTAAGGCATTTCGAGCCAACGTTGCATGGCATAAGGAATCCAAGCAATGCTAATGAATAGATTAAAAAAGATGGCTTTCTTCATTGAGCTATAGGTTTAAAGCATTTCTATCAACTTGCCCCCATCTCATTCCTTAAAATCGTAATGTTAATGATCATTTTTTCTAGAAAGAGTGGAGTTTCGTTTCTTTTTTTTATGAAAATTTTTCTTGTAAGCCTTGTTGTTTCGTCCTTTGGGTCCTTTTCTGTTCTTAGGACTACTCCCCTTTGGAGCTGCAGAAGAGAGGAGTTGATTGATCAAATCTTGGCGATTAGCCTTGCTCAACACATTTTTAATCCAACGATGATTTTCTTGTTTGTACCAAAAGAAAAAGCGGTGTTGGTCTCTTTTTTCATCTTCAGCTTTGGGGGTAAAAGTAGGTTGTAAGGTATATGGATGATACCCCGAATAGTAAATAATCGTTGCAACGGTCATTGGTGTTGGCGTAAAATCTTGCACCTGTTCTAGCTGAAAGCCCATATCCTTTGTTTCAGCTGCTAAATTAGCCATATCTTCCAACTCACACCCAGGATGACTAGAGATAAAATAAGGAATTAGTTGTTGCTTCAAATCATGCTTACTATTGATTCGATCAAACATCTTTTTAAAAGAGTGAAAATGCTTAAACGATGGTTTGCGCATTATCTTTAGAACATTATCCGAAGTATGTTCTGGTGCTACTTTTAAACGACCAGATACGTGACGAGTAATCAACTGTTCAGAATATTCTTCCAAATCTGCCACATCAGCATTTTTATTAAACTCTGGCACCAACATATCATAACGAATACCAGAACCAATAAATGCCTTTTTGACTTTAGGATGTTCGTCTACGGCTCTATATATTTCCGTCATTGGCGCATGAGACGTATCCAAGTTACTACAAATAGTCGGCGAAATACAAGAAGGGCTAATACATTTGTCACAAATTGCTTGTACCTTTCCTTTCATCCGATACATATTGGCAGAAGGTCCTCCCAAATCACTAATGTATCCTTTAAAATCATCGTCTTGTGTAATATGTTCAACCTCTTTTAAGATCGACTCCTTAGATCGGCTTGCTATAAACTTACCTTGGTGTGCTGAAATTGTACAAAAACTACAACCACCAAAACAACCTCTATGCATATTAACCGAAAATTTAATCATTTCGTAGGCAGGTATAGCGCCTCTCTTCTTGTATTTAGGATGTGGTTTGCGCGTATACGGCAAATCGAAAGAAGCATCTATTTCTGTTTCGGTCATGGTCTGGTAAGGAGGATTAATGACCAAGGTTTTGTCCCCAACATCTTGCAACAGACGTTTCGCATTTAGGTTATTGGATTCTTGTTCTATAAATTTAAAATTACTGGCAAAGGATTTTTTGTCCTGCAAGCAAACTTCGTGTGAATGCAAGATTTTATCTTTCCAATTTTTATTTTTAGGTAAATTTCCTTTGTCAACTAAGAATGCTGTTTGAGCAATTGTTTTCAAAGACGAAAAAGGCACTCCCTTATCCAATAAAGTAACCAAGTCCCGTAGGGGTTGTTCTCCCATGCCATACACCAAGATGTCGGCTTGTGAACTTTCTAAAATTGTTGGCAATAACTCATCTTTCCAATAGTCGTAATGTGTTACCCGACGCAAAGAGGCTTCGATACCTCCAATCATAACAGGCACATCAGGGTAAATTTCTTTGAGAATTTTGGTATAAACAGTTGTTGTATAGTCTGGTCTAAAGCCACTTTTCCCTCCTGGACTATAAGCATCGGTAGAGCGTCTACGGCGATTGGCAGTATAATGATTGACCATAGAATCCATACATCCCGATGTTACTCCAAAAAACAATCTTGGCTTGCCCAATTTTTTAAAATCACGCCAATCATCTTGCCAATTCGGTTGAGGAACAATGGCTACTTTGAAGCCCATGCTTTCGATAATTCGCCCTATAACGGCCGCGCCAAATGCAGGATGATCCACATAGGCATCTCCACTAAATAAGATGACATCCAGTTCTTCCCACCCTCGTTTCTCAACTTCTTTTTTAGTAGTTGGTAGCCAATCTGTTATTTGATGTTGGTCTTGCATTTTATATAATTTAAACCTGTTATTCTATGTCCTAGTTTGTTGAAGTTACGAATTCAATACAGTCAACTCACACCGACAACATTGCAAAGATAAGCCATAATAGCGATACAATCAAATATCCCTCAAGCATCAAGTAGTACAAATCGTCATAAGAAAACGAATCTATAACCCCTTATAATCATTCGTTACTCCATTATTTAAGTACTGTTAGGAATGCTTAAAAGTCATCAGCAATTCATTTCATTGTGTATTCAACCTCAAAAAAGGCTTCTGGTTCACCAATCATTCCAAAAAACGTACCCATTAAGGCTTCATACTCATTTCTACTATTTGATAACCATCCCATTGTACTTGGCTGGTGGTATTTTCTTTTTTAATTTCAAAAACACCATCAAAATGCTCTTTTTTGAAGTCTATTGCATCATAATTAATCGGCAAAACAACTGTTCCTTCTTGATTCAATATTCCTCTTTTTCCATTTTTAGTAACGACAAACAAAGGCTGCTGTGCTATATTTAATGTTGTCCTAGACCATTGTACCAAATCAATTTGAGCATATGCCACCTCTAAGATTGATTTATTATCAATATCCACTACCCCCCATAGGTTCTTTTCCTTAACTAAAAATTGTGTCTTCTTTTTAGAATATTTATTCACCGTTACAATCGGCTTCAGTTGCTCTTTTTCAATCGGAATAATTGGCTTCAAATTCTCATTCAATACGCCCCATTTATCATCTTGCTGAACCAATAAAAAAGTTTCTTTTTGATTATACCTTGTATTATTAACCACCTCCTGTACCGTACTGTACGATGTAGTTAATGTCTGATTTTTGTGTTGGGGATTAAATAACTTCCATTTACCTTCATATTTTAATGCCAAAACATCATTGTACCATTCAATTTCTGAACAACTGGCAGATAGCAAAAATTTTCCATCTGTTTTTGCCAACCCCCAAGAGGTTCCTATCCGCACCAACACAACATCTCCCATCAAACGAGGCATAATACCATTGGCTTTTAACAGCGTTTCGCCTTTCAAATTCAATAGCAGTTGCTCAGCTTCTTTTTTTCCTATCAAATAGTTCGTATGCGTATATTGCATTGAATAATCTTTGGGGTTAAAATGGATTCTATCTAGTGCCAATAAAGTATCGTATTGCATTGCAACAACAGCTCGACCACCTGCCAAACAAAAGCCCCATTTCCCCTTTTGATTTTGTGCAAAATAATGCTGCTGATCAAAATCAATTATTTTTTTCATTCTAGCGTTCTGATGTAGTTGTTGTGCTTGTGTTGCCAAATGAAGCAAACAAAGAACGATTATGTATATGGATTTTAATTGCATAATTTGTAGGTATTGTAATGATTATCAAAATTATATTAGTGGGAATATTTCTATTTGCTCTTTTTTTACCCAAAAAGGGGCACAAAGATACAATGTAAAAAATTATTAATCAAATAATTATCAAAAATTATTATTTTTTCATCCTTGATATTTAATGCACTATGTTTATATAAGAGCAACTATAAGACCTAATTTTTCTATTTTTTTGTATATTTTTAGAGTGGTCTGTGAACTTTTATAGAAAATACTTAGTTTAAAATATAAGCAAAGTTGTTTTTTATTGTAACTTTATAAAAAGCAGCTTTCTAAAACTTAAACACAACAGCCAACTATTAACATCATCAACCGTGCTAAAATCAAAACGATCAATGAACACAATGAATTTGAATTTAGATCCTTTATTCACTCCCCTTGGAAAAGAAAATAGCATTCAGTTTCAGTCTTTTACTTTTTCTGGCGGCGAACCTCACATCAAAATCCAAAGCGACCTTAAGCTAGTAGATGAGGTGACAATTACCCATCGTATCAATTCTTTTAATGATATGGGCTTGCTTTTGATTGCAGTAGATGCACTTCAACGCTCAGGAATCAAGGCAATCAATTTGATCATTCCTTATTTTCCTGCTGCCCGCCAAGATCGAGTTATGGTAACAGGAGAAGCCTTATCTGTTAAAGTATATGCCGAATTGATCAACAATCTAGCCTTAAAACAAGTCACCATCTATGATGCCCATTCAGAAGTAGCGATTGCTCTTCTCCAAAATTGCAATGCCGTTACCAATCATGCTTTTATACGCCAAGTCATTGCGCAAACAGGTAATGTAAAACTAGTCTCTCCCGATGGAGGAGCACTAAAAAAAATCTATAAAGTTGCCGCTGCTTTAGGAGGTATGGACGTTGTAGAAGGGTCTAAATCTAGGGATGTAAAAACTGGTCAACTATCGGGCTTTAAAGTTTATTCTGATGATTTAGAGGGTGCCGATTGTCTTGTTGTCGATGATATTTGTGATGGTGGAGGTACGTTTATGGGATTGGCGACAGAACTAAAAAATAAAAATGCAGGAAAACTATATTTGGCAGTTAGTCATGGCATTTTCAGCAAGGGACTGAGCGACTTAGCTCAATATTATGATGTTATTTTCACTACAAATTCTATTCGTACGATGGATGCCCATCCTCAACTAGTTCAAATAAACTTAGCCAATGGCTTGCTATAGCAAAAAAATGCCTAAACAAGATTAAAAAAATTTAAAAACAATAAAATAGAAGACAATGAATCCATTATTATATACTGACGGATATAAAGTAGACCACAGAAGACAATACCCTGATAATACATCGCTTGTCTATTCCAACTGGACACCTAGAAAAAGTAGGATAAAAGGCATTGATCAAGTTGTTTTCTTTGGTTTACAATATTTTATCAAAAAATATATCTTAGAAGATTTTCAACGCAACTTTTTTGACCAACCTAAGGACAAGATCATCCAACAATATGCTCGTAGAATCAACAACTATTTAGGACCTAACTCGGTAGGAACAGAGCACATAGCAGCCTTACACGACTTGGGTTATATCCCCATGGTTATAAAAGCATTGCCAGAAGGAGTCAGTGTTCCTATCCGTGTGCCAATGTTTACCATGTACAATACAAAACCTGAGTTTTTTTGGTTGACAAATTATTTTGAGACACTACTATCTGCTACGGTTTGGATGCCTTGTACTTCTGCTACTTTGGCAAAAAAATATCGTCAAATTTTAGATAAGTATGCACAAGAAACAGCCAGTGACCTTAGTTTTGTAGATTGGCAAGGACACGACTTTTCTATGCGTGGAATGGCGGGTTTAGAAGCTGGAATGATGTCTTCAGCAGGACATTTACTAAGCTTTACGGGTACCGATACCATTCCTACTATTGATTTTTTGGAGCATTACTACAATGCCGATTCGGACAAAGAATTGGTGGGAGGTAGTGTTGCTGCAACAGAACATTCTGTTATGTGTATGGGAACCAATTCTGGCGAATTAGAAACATTTGAACGTCTGGTGACAGAGATTTATCCCAATGGAGTTGTATCCATTGTATCAGATACTTGGGATTTGTGGAAGGTGCTGACAGAATATCTTCCTGCCTTAAAAGCTAAAATTTTGGCTAGAGATGGAAAAGTCGTTATTCGTCCTGATAGTGGTGATCCTATTGATATTATCTGCGGTAATCCAAATGGTAAAACGGCTATTGAGCGTAAAGGAGTTGTTGAAAGTCTGTGGGAAACATTTGGAGGAACCACTAATTCCAAAGGGTACAAAGAATTAGATCCGCATATTGGAGCTATTTATGGTGATAGCATTACTTTAGAACGTGCTACTCAAATTTGTGAGCGTCTAAAACAAAAAGGGTTTGCTTCTACCAATGTTGTGCTAGGAATTGGTTCTTTTACTTATCAATACAATACAAGAGATACCTTTGGTTTTGCGATGAAAGCGACCTATGGTGAAGTAGATGGCGTAGGACGAGAAATTTTTAAGGACCCTATCACTGATGATGGAACCAAAAAATCAGCAAAAGGTCTCATCAAAGTCATCAAAGAAAATGGTACCTATACGTTGGTCGATCAAGTCAGTTGGGAAGAAGAGAAAAAAGGAGCCATGCAAGAGGTATTTAGAGACGGAAAATTATTAATTGATTGGAGTTTACAAGAAATTCGTACAACTCTAAAAAATTTCTAATTCAACACAACCTCATAACTAATTGATTTACTGAGCAAAAATTCTATTTAGATAGGATTTTTGCTTTTTTTATGGGAAAAATCCTACAACAGCACCAACTCACAAAAAACTAATTAACAAAATATTACACATTCTAAAATATCGCCTTTAACATTCAAAAACGAGAAATTCACAACTTATTGTTTTTGAATAGGTTAAACAGGTCAATTAGCTTTGTATAAATTCACAATCACTTAATTTATATAAACTATGAAAAAAATCTTGTATCTTTTTTGTGTGTTAGGAGTTACTCTTGCCTGTTCTAAGCAAGAATCAACTAACCTAACCAATAACGTCCCACAGGCAAGAAACAGTTCAGCTGATGTGGTTTATTATTACAAAGGGAAAACTTATCCCTTGCATTTCTTAGAAGGCAATACAGGAAACTTTGTTGAAGATGAAAATTTAGAAGCTCTAGAACTAGCCACCAAAGGCAAACCTCTAACTAGCTTTGAATTTTCTTATCACCCTTCCAATCATCATTTCTTATTTGACTCTGAATTTGAGGCATACGACTATGTCGAGAAAAATGGCTATCCCCTTATTGGTCGAAAATTTAAACTCGCACACCGAATTGATGAATTAAGAATTTTATTACTCAACAAGTATGGAGAACGTTTGGACTTTAACAATCCTAACATTTACACCGAGGCTTTACAACATATTAAGGGCATCTATACCGAACTAAAAATTGCCAATGACTTGCCCAAACGAATAGAAGACTTTATTGGTAAAAAAGAAGCCCATAAAAATCAACGATCTGGTCCTTTAATGCAGGTATTTGTACACGATAATATGCAAGGCAATATGCTCGACATAGAAACAGCACCAAATACAGTTACTTGGACACATGGAGCTTGGGGCTGCTATAGAACAACAGCCAACCCTGACTTATCAAAGGAGTTCCAAGCCAATGGAAATAATTGGGATGGTTGTATTTCTTCATTTTGTGTAAATTATGTAGACGGCGCAGATGGTGTCTGTTATGCCTTGTATAAGGACACGCATTATGCGCAGTATGCTTGTAGTAGGCATAAAATGGTTATAAGAGAAGGGCAAGGTATTCAAGAAGCTTGTATCCCTTCCCTAACAAACAGAGTATGGATGCCACTCTGTGGGCATATGAACGATCAAATTTCTAGTATTCGAATCAAAGTAGCTTGGCAGGGATGCCCACTTGATTGGAGTGATTTATAAATTTAAACAAAAACTAGTGAAAAGAAAATATTTATTCTTAATAGTATTTTTCTTACATATACTATTAACAAATAGTCAAGCACAACACAAAATCAGTGCTTATGGGGGATGGACGGCTTCTAAAATTCAAACTTTTCTAAGCCCTGATGCCAAAAAAGGTCCCATTTTTGATGACTTGTTTGCCCTTCCTGTACTTCATAAACCTTATCTAGCTTTTGAATATGAGTACGACTGGAAAAAACTTCGACTCTCTACTGGTCTTTCTATTGCCATCTGGGGAAGTAGTGCATTTTGGGGAGATCCTGATATTTGGGCAGAAATGTATTTGAATCTTCCTATTATCGCTGGTTTTCGATTGGATTTGCCTAAAAACTGGAATCTAACAATAGAAAGTGGCTTTGAAGCAGGAATGCGATTGACCAATTTAGGTATTTACTTTTACCCTGATGACTATGAGTTTAAATTCAGAGGTAATCTAAATGCCATCTTAGGAGCAGAAGCCAACTGGAAACAATTTAGATTGGGTACCCGTTTACAAGTTGGATTAACAACCTTTAGGTATTGGAATGATGACATTTGGTTCAAGCATTCTGGATTAACAACCTACTTAGGCTATACTATTTGGGATTCAAAAATTGCCAAAGAAAAACGTGCCAAGCGATTAGCAAAACAGCAAGCAGAAGAAATGTAGCTTATAAAATTTGAGTTTGTGGAGCAAGGACTTCCATTTGAGAAGTTTTTGCTCTTTTTATTTTTTATCAAACTTTAAGGCACGCATACTGCATTTCTATTTTCAGATTATAAACACCTTGGAATCACTACCTATATTGCTTATACCATCTGAGATTCAACAATTTCCAAAGAAAAACACATCAAGCAACAACACCCATAATCAACTAACAATCAACAACAAATAAAAAACAAAATAGTATTAGTTGAGGCAGACATCTCCTAGAGCATTATTTTTAACTGTTCTTCAGCAATTTATTATTGGTTTTTTATTGAAAAAAGTTATATTTATAATCCCTTTCTCTCCCAAAGTTATTGAGTATTTAATTTATTTTATAACTTTTGTTCCCCACACGTCTTATGAAATGTCCCTTACTACTTACAGTAATTTTCTGTTTGTTTTGTTTTAATAATTGGCTTCAAGCACAAAGCATAACAGGAACTGTTCTCAACCAAGAAACACAAGCTCCTATTGAAAATGCCTTAGTCGAATTACTGAATCACAGTCCCATTATTTCAGCGACAACCAATGCTGAAGGGAAATTTGTTCTACGTGATATTCCTATAGGAAAACATCGCCTATCTATTGATGCAGAAGACTATTTGCCACAAGTATACGCTTTTGAAACAGGGCAAACAGCCCGCATACAAATCCAACTTACTCCCTTTAACGAAGATGCCGAAACGACAGTAAGGGAACGTTTAAATACAAAAATTACAACAGCTTCTCAAAATTCAGAGAGTTTATTAAATGCACCTGCTTCTGTTCATATTGTAACCAATCAAGAAATAGAAGAACGAGGGTATACTTCGTTAACAGATATTTTAGAAGATATTCCCGAAGTAGAAATTCAAGATAAGGCAACAGGGGTTTATTACAACCACATCACTGTCAGAGGTATTCAAGGATCAGAACGTTTTTTGATTTTGCTAGATGGAATGCGCATCAACTCAATGGCAACTACTCAACATACTGTTGATAAAAACTTTCTCATTCGATACGCCAAACGAGTAGAAATTATTCTAGGTCCCGCTTCTGCATTATACGGAGCCGATGCCTTTACAGGCGTAATTAATATTATTTCTAAAGATGGTTATAAAACACAACGGGCAGAAATAGAAGGCAGTTATGGTATGTACCATACTACTGAAAATAACTTTTTTACAGGATTTGGAAATAAAGATATTTCATTTAACTTAAATGGTGGGGTTTACTATTCCAAAGAACCTAATTTGAGTAAGCTTTATCCTCAAGAATTCGCATGGCACAACAATCAATATAGCACCAATGGTTATGTCCTTAATAACTTGTCTAGGACAGATACAACTCAAATTGATATTGCCCCCTTTGATCTTACTCGTTTGGCTTATTTTGCGCATGGAAAACTAAATATAAAGCAGCTTGAATTAGGTGCCATGCACAATACCCAAACACATAGTTCCTCCTTGGGAAACAAACCTGGCTTTTCCCCTTATATTCCAGAAGCACAGTATAGTATATCCTTAACCAATGCTTACGTAAAACATCTTTGGAAAAAGAAGCCTAATAGTAAAGTTTCTATTTTGTCTAGCCTCAATTGGAATTATTACAATATCAACAACAATTCTAAATTCATCAATTTCTTTACCAGTTATAAGAAAGGGTTTAAATATGGTTTTAACCACAACATCAAATTAAATGAGTCGATCAATATCAGTCTGCACAAGAGGCATAATTTGATTGTGGGGCTTTCCTATCAATACACCTATGGACTTCCCAAAAGTAGTGATTTGCCTTTTCAATACAACCCATTTCAACCCGCAGCAGATCAAAATTTTTATTATATAGGTACCAATGTGGAAGATAAAAATGGAACCAATCAGGCTGTTGCTTCTAAATTTTATTTCTTTGACCAACATTATGCAGGGACATTTTTACAATATCAGGGAAACATCAATAATTTTTTGTTGATAACCCTAGGAGCTCGCTTTGATTATAGCGCCTCTAAGCTCAAAGATAGTGATAATGTACAGCAATATTATGATATTAACCCTCGCTTGGGAATTGTTATAAAACCAGTGGAGACCCTCCGTTTTAAATTGTTTTATGGAGAAGCATTCCTAGCACCTTCTCCAGAGAAAAGATTTGAACATTTTGGGAGTTTTTCTATAGAAAATGACCAAAATGGTGATTTTAATGCCTTTAGAGGTAATTTTTGGCATTTGCCCAATCCTGACTTAGCACCCGAAAAAATTAGAAGTGCGGAGTTTTCTACCAGTTATACCAACGAGCAATTATCCTTAAGTTTAGGTGGGTATTATAATTCGATTACGAACTTGGTTGATTTAGAAATAACTTTTGGAGAAGAGTTTCTTGGAATTCCCATTGATGTTGTTGAGCGATCTGTTAACAAATCGACCGCTTATTCTTATGGAGGTACTTTTAAAGCTCTATTTCAACATTATTTTGACCAGAGAAAAACGACTAAAATTAACGTCTATGCAAGCTATTCTCTCTCTGATGGTCGGGTGAATGATAGTTTGCCTCTTATTTTTTCGGCACAACATACCGTCAAAGCAGGCTTAACCTTTAAGTATAAGAGATTAAATATTCACGCTCGTGGCTTCTTTAGAACATCTAGCTTCAATCAATTAGGCGTTGGGAATCAACCATTCTTTTTATTAAATGCATTTGCTAATTATAGAATTTATGAAAGTAAACGAAAAAAGTTTGCCTTAGATATTTTTGTTAGAGTTCGCAACCTTACAAACGCACGATACTATAACATGACTCAAGTAGCAACTCCTGTATTTGAACAAGCACCACAAGATCCAATTCGAGTAACCGCAGGTTTGCGAGTACGTTTTGTAAAATAAATACTATCTTAGTTTAATACGTAGCTGTGTTGTTACTATTTTTTTTCGTTTTATCACCCCAATTATCACAATTATGCAAACGATTATACATAGATTTTACGATGCATTTCAGAAGGCAGATGCTCAAGGAATGATTGCCTGTTATCACGATGATATTATATTTTGTGACCCTGCATTCGGGGTACTCAAAGGCAGTGATGCCAAAGCCATGTGGACCATGCTTTGTCAGAATGCTAGAGATTTAAAAATAGAGTATTCTAACGTGCAAGCAGACAACAACAAAGGCACTGCTCACTGGGAGGCGTGGTATACGTTTTCTCAAACAGGAAGAAACGTCCACAATATCATTGATGCAAAATTTGAATTCAAGGATGGAAAAATCATTAAACATACCGATGATTTTAATTTGCGGAACTGGGCTAAACAAGCACTAGGTTTCAAAGGTTTTTTGCTAGGAGGAACTGCCTTTTTTCAGAAAAAACTACAAGAACAAACCCAAAAGTCTCTGTCTAAGTTTAAGCAACAACAAGGGCAAACATTGTAGTTTTTTTTTAGAATGAAAGGCGTACCAATGGGAAACCCCATAGTTTTTTCTTTACTGAAACAAGTCTATTTTTACATCTTTAGACTTTGCAAAACAACTCCTTATGAATTTCAAAACAACCGAAACTAGTATCCTTGTATTTGGAATATATATGATTTTTATTCCAGGATTGGGATTAATATTAATTCCTAATTTGCTTTTTGATTTGTTTCACATTAGCTATGGTCAAGAACTTTGGACGGCGCGTTTGGTTGGTCTATTGGCTTTACTTTTGGGTGTCTATTATTATCTAATCAGCAAACATAAAATCCATATTCTCTATAAGACAACAGCCATGCTTCGATATATAGCTGCTGCGTTTATGGTTGGACTATGGGCATTACAACAGGTAGAAATTAGCATTCTCCTATTTGCTTTGGTTGATGCTTTAGCAGCTAGCTGGACACTATTGACCCTAAATAAGGCAAATCTATCTCAAAATGGGTAATTTCAAACAAAAAGTGCTTTGAACACAAGATCAAAGCACTTTTTATTATTATTCTATTCCAATTCTTATATCGTAAGAATATCTTTTTCTTTGCTTTTCATCAACTCATCTACGACATTGCTATACTTATCCGTTAGAGCTTGAACAACAGCTTCTTTCGTTTTTCCTGCATCTTCAGGATACCCTTCTTTGACTGCTTTCTTAATTTCGTTCATTGCATCACGTCTAGCATTACGGATACTAACTTTTGCATTTTCAACTAAGGTATGTGCTTGCTTAATCAATTCTTTTCGTCTTTCCTCTGTCAACATCGGTAAAACAATTCGAATTATTTCGCCATCATTCTGAGGCGTAACGCCCATATTAGCTTGAAAAATAGCTTGCTCAATAGATTGCAACATTCCTTTTTCCCACGGAGCAATAACTAAAGTACGACCATCTTGTGCTTTTACATTAGCAACTTGTGCAATTGGCGTTTGAGAACCATAATAATCTACTTTGACACCATCAAACATAGCAGGTGTTGCTTTTCCTGAACGAATCCTAGAAGCCTCTTTTTTGAAATGTTCAATAGAATCTTTCATGCTGTCTTCTGTTGCCTCAATGTAAAATTGTAAGTCTTCTTCCATAATTTTGTAATATTTATAAGCTTTTGTTGTTCTCCAAGAACAGGACTTGTAGTTAATAAACGCAGTATTTTAAGACTTTCTAGTTAAACAAACAAGAATTCTAATAAGAATTATTATAAAATTCAAAAAAAGTAATTATTCCACCAATGTTCCAACTAATTCACCTTGAACAATTCTAGATAGGTTCTTAGGCTTTCCAATATTGAATACAATGATTGGCATATCGTTCTCTGCACACATTGTAAACGCCGTCATATCCATAATGTTTAACTTGGACTTGATAACTTCAGCAAAAGATACGTTATCATATTTGGTAGCCAATGGATCTTTTTCTGGGTCAGCAGTATAGACTCCATCCACACGGGTTCCCTTTAAAATAACATCCGCATTAATTTCACTTGCTCTAAGTGCAGCAGCAGAATCCGTTGTAAAATATGGATTTCCAGTCCCTGCCGAGAAAATAATGACCCTTCCTTTTTCCAAGTGCGAAATAGCACGTCTACGGATATAAGGTTCTGCAATTTGATCCATTGCAATAGCCGTCATTAATCGAGTAAAAATACCATTTTTCTCTAAAGCACTCTGCAAAGCTAGTCCATTGATAACCGTTGCTAACATTCCCATATAATCTCCTTGTACGCGACTAATATTGGACTTAGAAGCTTGTAAACCTCTAAAAATATTACCACCACCGATAACAATGGCCAATTCAACACCTTGTTTAACGATACTTGTTATTTCTTCAGCATAATGCTGTAACATATCAGGATTGATTCCATACTCGTCCTCGCCCATAAGCGATTCTCCACTCAATTTTAATAAAACTCTTTTGTAACGGATAGCCATGAATTTTTTATTTGATAAAACAGTTTTGTGTTTTGGTTTTGCACGATTTGATTTCCTGTTTGACAATTAGAATGTTTCGATTGTCAAGGAAAATTCTGCGATACAAAAAACACGAAAAAATATTCGTTAATAGTTTCTAATCAATCTATACTTTTTCAAAAAGAATCAAAAAAGCTGATTTTCAGGTTTACTTTATATAGAATATAATGTAGTTCGTTGATTAGCTGCGCTGCTACTGTGTGGTAGTTCGCTACGCTCATGACCTTGGGCTTTTGTGCTACTAGCACAAGCCTACTCGGCAAGCTTAGTTTTTTACTTCTTTAGCTCGCTGCGCTCATGAGATCGCAAGCTTAGTTACCCAAAAGACAAAAAAGCACATTTATATTAATCTGATAATCAGAATTTTAATACAAAACACAGCAAACTCACAACTTATTGATTATCAACTGCACAGCACTCACGAAGTAAACTAATAAAGTTTTTCAACGACCACGTAGTAGTAGCGCAGCTAACTATTGATATAACAAACTATTAAAAAAAAAGCGTTTCATATAAAATGAAACGCTTAAAATAAATCTTAACCTAAAGTTACATGTTTGAAATCAGTAACAGTAAGTTCTTTATCGATAGACTGAATATATTGTTTAACAGTCTCTTTCTTTTCAGCTTTTACGTATTCTTGGTTCAACAAGGTTTTTTCTTTGTAGAATTTCCCTAGTTTACCTTGAGCAATTTTTTCAAGCATTGCCTCTGGTTTACCCTCTTGGCGAGCTTGCTCTTTTCCAATTTCGATTTCTTTCTCAACTACAGAAGCATCAACACCATCTTTGTCAACAGCGATAGGATGCATTGCTGCAATTTGCATTGCTACGTTTCTTCCTGCTTCTTCTAGAGAATCGTTTGCTTTGTTGAAACCAACAATAACACCTGCTTTGTGTCCCATATGAATATAAGGAACTACTTGAGTAGCTTCTAGTCTTTCGTAAGCAGCCAATTCAATTTTTTCACCAATAACACCAGTTCTTTCAACTAATTTATCAGCAATTGTTTGACCATCCATAGTTACAGCCAACAAATCTTCTTTTGTAGCAACAAATTCTGCCAATGCTTTGTCAGCAACAGATTTAGCAAAAGCAACAAAATCATCGTTTTTAGCAACGAAATCAGTTTCACAACCGATACGAACGATAATTCCTTTAGAGTTATCCTCAGAAGTAGCAGCAACAACAACACCTTCTTTAGCATCGCGATCAGCACGCTTCTCAGTCATTTTTTGACCTTTTTTACGAAGGTATGCGATTGCTTCTTCCATATCACCGTTTGCTTCAACAAGTGCTTTTTTGCAATCCATCATCCCTGCACCAGTTTGGTCACGCAAGGCTTTTACATCTTTGGCAGTAATTTTAATAGTAGCCATGATTTTATTAAGATTTAATATATATCAAATAAATACTTCATGGATTTTTTGGCAATCCATACACTTGTAAAATTACCAAAAGAGCCATGAAGTAAAATCAAATTATTTAGAAAATTGTTTAACGTCAAAGCGTTTTACAAGTCAATCTACAATTAATTATGCAGATGTTTCTTCTGTTTTTGCTTTTTCGTCTTTTCCTTGACTTCTTTCAGCCAAGCCTTCTTTGATAGCAGCTACCAAATAATCTGTAATGATTTTGATAGACTTAGAAGCATCATCGTTAGCAGGAATTGCAAAATCTACTTTAGTTGGATCAGAGTTTGTATCTACAACACCAACTGTTTTGATTCCCAAACGAGTAGCTTCAGCTACAGCCAAGTGTTCGTGATTGATATCCAAAATCAACAAAGCATTTGGCAAACGGTTCAATTGAGCCATACCACCAAAAACACGCTCCAATTTAGTATGAGTGCGCGTCATGGTTAGACGCTCTTTCTTAGTAATATTATCCAAAGAACCATCGTTCAACATGGTTTGGATTTTTTGCATCTTGCGAATAGACTGACGAATCGTAGAGAAGTTTGTCATCATTCCTCCCAACCAACGATCTGTCACGTAAGGCATTCCTACACTTTGTGCTGCTTCAGAGATAATTTCACGAGCTTGCTTTTTAGTACCAACAAACATAATTTTTTTGCCAGACTTAGCCATTTGGCGCAACGCTTTTGCTGCTGTTTCTAAACCTTCGATCGTACGATTTAGGTCGATAACATGGATCCCTTTGCGTTCCATGAAGATATAAGGACTCATCTTTGGATTCCACTTTCTTTTCATGTGACCAAAGTGGCATCCTGCATCCAATAGTTCTTTATGAGATGGAGTTTGCATATTATATTATTCTTTGATTAGACTATTTATAGAAGTCTAAGGTTAATGTTAAATATAGGAAAGGCTTTTTGTCGAATTGCTTTTGAAAAAAAGCCAACAAGTTGCCCAACCTGAAATAGATAGACAAAAAATTAACGCTTGCTAAATTGAAAGCTTTTACGTGCTTTAGGTTTACCGTATTTCTTACGCTCAACAACGCGAGAATCACGAGATAGTAACTTAGCAGCTTTAAGAGGCTCACGAAATTCTTCGTTGATTTTGCACAATGCACGAGCAATACCCAAACGAACCGCTTCTGCTTGTCCTTTGATACCACCACCTCTAACGTTAACTTTTAAATCATAAATACTCAAGACATCAACCAATGTCAATGGCTCCAAAATTTTTCCTTGAACATGTTCTACAGGGAAGTACTCTTTGTAATCTTTGCCATTCACAACAACATTACCACTACCTTGCTTTAAGTAAACACGAGCAACAGCAGCTTTTCTTCTCCCTAGTCCATTTATAATTTCCATAATGATACTTCTTTTATTTTAGCTCTAGTTTAGACGGCTTTTGAGCGTTGTGTGGATGCTCTGACCCCTCGTAAACAAATAGTTTTTTGTACATAGCATTCCCCAATTTTGTTTTAGGCAACATTCCTTTTACAGCAATCTCGATCAAACGATTTGGGTATTTTGCTAAGATTTGTGCAGGTGTTCTTTGTTTTTGCCCACCTGGGTACCCTGAATGCGTATAGTGTACTTTTTGTGTTAATTTTTTACCTGTAAGCAATACTTTTTCAGCATTAATTACAATCACATAATCACCACAATCTACATGCGGGGTATAGCTAGCTTTGTGCTTTCCACGCAAAACTGCAGCTATTTTAGATGCCATACGGCCCAATGGCTGTCCTTCTGCATCTATGACCAACCAAGTACGAGAAACAGTCTCCTTCTTAGCCGATTGAGTTTTATAGCTCAATGTATCCACAATTATATTCTTTTAATTATTAAAAAATTGTCTCTTTAAAATGAGCTAGATATACATAGCTCAAAGCGAATGCAAAAGTACAACGAGCTTTTTTAAAAAAGAAGTTTTTTTTCCTTTTTTTTTGAAATTCATTTTATAAACCACTGAAAAACAGTAAAAAAATCGCACAGCTTTTTAAAACACCTGTTAAAAATGCGTTATTTTAGCTTTTTCAAAGGTACTTTTTAACAATTTAGTATAGTTATTGACTACCTTAATGGTATCAGATCAATAGTCGTCTATTAACTCTAAATATTCAATTATATATATGACAACAATCAAAATAATCATAACCTCCCTCCTGCTCTATTCTGTTGGCAACTTATTCGCACAAGGAAATTCGACAGCAATTCGACATGGAGAATACTACGGCACTACAACCATCAATGGTCATATTGTCAAGATATTAATTATAGATGGCGATACCCTTCCTGTGGCAGATATGGAGGGCATACAAGTAACTCAAAAACGAAATTTTGCTAACAGAGAAGAACGTAGACGCTACAAACAATGGAGAAAATATGCTGCCAAAGTATATCCCTATGCCGCTGAAGCTATTCGGCTTTATAGGGAAGTAGAAGAAGCTACTAAAGACATGAAAAAAGGTAAAAAACGAAAATATGGTCGCAAGAAAGAAAAAGAATTAAAACCACAATATACCGAAGAGCTAAAAAAGTTAACCAAATCGCAAGGGTATATTCTTATCAAAATGGTTGAGCGGGAATTAAAAAAACCTTTCTTTGATGTTGTTGTTCAATTAGAAGGTCGTTGGAAAGCCATGCAATGGCAAACATTAGGTAGATGGTATGGTTATAATCTAAAAACAGGATATGATCCCAAGGATGACGAGCTACTAGAATCTATTTTAGCCGATCTTAACATTACCTATGGAACTGAAAAAGTGAAAGAATAAAACCAAAGCGAATCTTATCAGAAATAAATTGGGCACAGAGTTCACCTCTGTTATTGCTAAACAAAACCTACAAACCTAAAAACTTGTAGGTTTTGTTTTTTACTATTCTTGTCTATAATTCAACTTCTTGTATCGTTATAATACTATATTTAATAATTGGTAGTCATTACTTTATTTCTAAAAGTAGATTTACAATCTACTAAGGGATTGTTTTGAACAAAAAACTTTAAATAGGCAAAAAATTGCAACTCAAAGGTAGGGGGCAAAGTTTTTTATTCGGTATTAACAATGGACATTGTTATTTTTTAGCCATATCTTTATTTTTTTGTCCTCTTAATAATGAATAATTAGACACAACCACACTCCCAAACGAGTATACCTTAGCCCTCTATTTTTTAGATGTAAAAATCAAGTAACTTTGTAACCTTACAATATCAACACTCTAAAATCCCCTTTAATTTAATATTCATTCAAAAATAACTTAATCGCTCCCCACATCACAGACATAATAAAACAGTATGAAAGGGATTATTTTTTCGATCACAATCAGCATTTTTCTTAGCACCTTCAGTCTTGCCCAAAACGAACAGTATGTTCCCAATCAGTTTTTGATTCAGATCAAGGCTCAGCATAATATCAAAGAACTAATGGCTCGATTAGTTGATTACAACCGTTCTATAGAGTGGCAAAAGCCACAACAACTCATTCCTAACATGGACATTTGGCTATTAGAGCACAACCAACCCAATTTGCAAGAAAAACTTTTACATATTTTGCAAGACTTGTCTATGGTACAGGTTGCTCAGTACAACCACAAAGTAAACCTTCGATCGCCTAGCCCAATGGCAACGACTCCTAATGATCCTTTATTTAACAATCAATGGCAATACATCAATACTGGAGCAGGTGGAGGCACAGCAGGTGTTGACTTAGATGCTGAATTAGCTTGGGATATTACCACAGGAGGACTGACAGCGAACAACGATACCATTGTTGTCGCCATTTTAGACAATGGAATAAGTCCATCTCAAACCGATTTTGGCAACAATATCTGGCTCAACCATGCTGAAATCCCTAATAACAATGTAGATGATGACGGAAATGGCTATAAAGACGACTACAAAGGTTGGAACCCCACTAGCAATACAGATTTAATTGCTGGAGGTTCACATGGAACATCAGTAGCAGGCATTATTGGTGCAAAAGGTGATAATAACAATGGAGTTGCTGGGGTAAATTGGAATGTAAAAATGATGATTATAAAAAATGATTTTAACACCAATGAAGCCCATGTTCTGTCTTCTTATGGATATGTACTCACACAACGAAAAATTTATAATCAAACCAATGGAGCGCGTGGAGCTTATGTAGTTGCTACCAATGCTTCTTGGGGTTTAGATAATGGACAACCCGCCAATGCACCTCTTTGGTGTTCTTTTTTTGATACCTTAGGCTCCTATGGAATACTAAACATTGCTTCTACCGCCAATGCTAATGTAGATATAGAAGTGGTTGGTGATCTTCCAACAGCTTGCCCTAGCGATTATTTAGTAGCAGTTACCAATATTAATAAATTAGGTCAAAAAGACTTTGGTGCGGCATATGGCAATATTAGTATCGATTTAGGTGCTTTTGGTGCTGGTGTCTACACCACCAAGGCGCCATCTGGTTTTGGCACCTTTGGGGGAACTTCCGCTGCCTGTCCTCATGTAGCAGGAGCTGTTGCATTGATGTATGCTGGAGCTTGTAGTAATTTTATGTCTTACTCTTTAGCGCATCCAGACAGTGCGGCACTCAAAATGAAAACATACTTGATGAGCGGAGTAGTCCCCATTACAGATTTGGCAGGACGCAGTGTTTCAGAAGGCTACTTAAACTTAAATAATAGTTTAAACTTATGTGTGAATGACTGTCCTACCAATACCTGTTTCTCTGTTTACGCCATTCACTCTAGTGCTGTTATTGATACACAAGCCCAAATCAATTTCACCTTTACTCCTACCGTTAATCAAGCTCAATATCGCTACAAAGCACAAGGTGGGGCATGGTCTTCGTACAACCTTATTCCTATAGGGCAATCCAATTTTACATTGAACAATCTCACAGCCTGTACCAATTACGATGTAGAGATTGTCTCTTTTTGTAATGGCTCAACAGGTGAAAAAAACTTTTTTAGCTTCAAAACAGATGGTTGCTGTGAAGCTCCTAGAAATATCACCCATACTTCAGTTAGTCCTGATTCGGTATATGTGGAGTGGTCTAGTGTGCTAGCTGCCAATAGTTATCTAGTTGAATACAAAGAAATTAATACCACAACATGGCAACAACTGCCTAGTACAAGTAACAACAGCTACTGGTTATCTGGTCTAAATGCCTGTAGTTATTATGATTTGCGTATTCAAACGATTTGTAATAATGGTGCTAGAACCAATTATTCGGATACCATCCACTTTGTAACATTGGGCTGTGCATCTTGCAGTACAATCAATTACTGTGCTGCCAATGGCAACAATACGACCGATGACTGGATAGATACCTTTAGGGTTGATAATTTCACCTATGCTTCTGGCAATAATAATGGCTATTTTTTATATAGCAATATTGATATTTTCCTAGGCAAAGGAGACTTTCACAACATAGCGATTAGTCAAGGTAAGAGCTTTACAGAGCATGTAAAAATTTGGTTGGATTTAAACCAAGATGGTGATTTTTGGGATCCAGGAGAAGAAATTTATAGTGCTGTTATGCCTGTTAATATGTCTACAATCTACGGTTCTATCATTGTCCCTCCAACTGCTTTGTTGGGTGTTACTCGAATGCGTGTTGGGATTCGCTGGAACAACCCTCCATTGGTCTGTGGAGTAACCGATTTAGGAGAAATTGAAGATTATTGTGTGCAAATAATTCCAGGAACAGCCATCCAACAACTTCCTAGTAGCCTTAGCACTTGCACCATTGCCCCTAATCCTTTTTCTGAAAAGATTACATTAACGCTAGATTTAAACCAAGATACAGATGTTCATTTGTCAATTCTATCGGCAACAGGACAATTGGTCTACCATAATATTTTAAAAAATCAAACAACAGGGGTTCATTCAATCGAGTTAGCTCCCAATATGCCAACAGGGGTCTATTTTCTACAAGTCAAAACACAAGACGGACAGGTCACTAAGCGAATTGTTAAATTATAAAGTAGCACTTGCTTCTCTTAGCCAGTTTTCATGCGAAAGCTGGCTTTTTTTATCCTACTGTTACGATTAGGTTGAAACCACAAAAGCTAACTACTAACTATCAACAGTTAGCTGCGCTGCTACTAAACTATACCATCAATCAAAAATCATCAAAATCAAATTTAAGTTGATAACCTATACCAGGAATATCTCCTTGTTTTTGCAAATTAGATGCAGTTAGACCTATTAGTCTTATTTTTTCAAAGCTATCTATGTTATCTCGTAATAACTCGTGGGCAAACTTCCGAATTTCATCCAAAGAAGTAATATAGTACTCCTTCGACAAAGAGCGAGTCATGAGTTGAAAATCACTTGTTTTTAACTTTAGTGTAATCGTTCTACCAAAATTATTGGCTTTGGTCAGCCGTTCAAAAAACTGTAAGATAATTGGCTCTAAGGCTATTACAATATCTTCAAATGTTGATAAATCTTCTCTAAAGGTTCGTTCTACAGCCAACGATTTTCGAATGCGATTGGAATTAACTGGTCGGTTGTCAATTCCTCGGACAATGTTATAATAAAATCGCCCGACCTTACCAAAATATTGCGCCAACTCTAGTTTGGTCAATTTTTTAAGATCTCCTCCCGTTTGAAGACCAAGGCTACGCATTTTTTCAGCCGTTACCTTTCCGACTCCATGGAATTTTTTTACGGGCAATTGCTCCAAAAAGGGAATAGCTTGATGAGGACGAATAACCGTAATGCCATTGGGTTTCTTTAAATCTGAAGCAATTTTAGCAATAAATTTACAGTAGGAAACACCCGCAGAACAGGTCAATTGTGTAGCTTCCCAAATGTCTTGCATGATGCTAGTGGCTACATCTGTTGCCAAGGCAATATTTTTTTTATTGGTTGTTACATCCAAATAAGCCTCATCCAACGAAAGAGGCTCTATCGAATCTGTATACGATTCAAAAATTGTACGAATCTGTTGCGAAACTTGCCGATACACATCAAATCGAGCAGGGACAAAAATTAGTTGAGGACATAATTGCTTGGCTCTAAAGCTAGACATTGCAGAGTGCACCCCATATTTACGAGCCTCATAACTAGCCGTTGCCACCACTCCTCTAGAACCTCCTCCTCCTACAGCTATAGCTTTTCCTTTCAGTTCTGGATGGTCTCGCTGCTCTATGGAAGCATAAAATGCATCCATATCAATGTGTATAATTCGTCTAGTATAATCAGCTTCTATTCCCAATTGTAAAAACTTAAAATGCCTGTAATTTTACTACGAATATACTATGATTTATTAGGAATAATTAGAATCATATTCTTAAATAACAACACTTCCTGCTAAAATAAAATACATTATAGCATTGCCAAAACGACGAATATGAGTTCATGTGATACCAATATTGCTTTTCTCTTGACGAATATGGATTTTTTCTTCACAAAAAGATTTAATAAGTTATATTAGAGTAATACTAATATTTAAATTCATTCATCACCTAAATTTATACAACTATGAAAAACTTATTTTTATGCAGTGTTTTCTTTTTCCTAATGAGTTTCTCTTATGGACAGACATTAGTTGTCACGAACTCAACAGGTTTCCCGCTTACCGTTGGAGCGCAACTGACCTGTGAATCTCCCAATGTATGTCCACCTAGTATTGGAGCGTCCGTCAACACAACGGATCCAGTTCCTGATGGGACAACAACAACATTAACATTTCCAGACCCTGACTCAGGTTGTACAGGACCTTATCGTCCTTATAGAATTGGAGCTAGTATTTTTGGTGGGGGATCGGCGAGTTGGCAGATAAACACTTGCTGGAATCCAGCTTGTGTCACTAGTTCTGGTCCCTTTAACATTGTCATTACATTCTGTTCAGACACAGAAACTCATGTTACTATTTTTTAGATTGTAGCTTGTTCCCTACTTGATTTCTTTTAATATTAATGCTTTGTTTCTACTGGAATAAAGCATTTTTATCTATA
Source organism: Aureispira sp. CCB-QB1 (assembly GCF_000724545.1). Taxonomy (GTDB): domain Bacteria; phylum Bacteroidota; class Bacteroidia; order Chitinophagales; family Saprospiraceae; genus Aureispira. Next base: position 109,193 of record NZ_JHBV01000021.1, read on the forward strand.
CTTTATCGTTTCCAACGGTTGTAAATTCTCTCGCAATAAGCTTTAAAACGCCATCGAACCAACAACTCTAAGAGTATTAAAGCAGGTAAAATAGTTACCAGATACAAGACGACTAAAGTAGGTAGAAAACTATTTAGATAAATTAGAAAAGGTTGTAATAATCCAAACATTAGGGTTGTGACAAATGGCAATAAGGTAAGCAACATATAACAAAACAAATAAGTAGTATCGCCTTTGGGTCCCTTTTCTCGTCCCGATATTTCGGGTTTAACTCCAAAGATGTATACCACTTGCAAAAAAAGCATGGACAAAAATGAGTAACGCCCTAACAACTTTCCATATCCCTCTAAATTATAAAACAAATCATTGAGCAAAGTAGGTAATAAGTGCGCATAACCTAACATTGCAAAGCTAGCTGCTATTAAGATCAATAGTCGAATTAATAAAAAGTCATCGGTTATAATGGTTTTTCGCTGGTGCTTTGAAGAAATTTTTTTCTCCAGGACAGGCTCTTCCATAATTTGGTTTTGGTGGTTGATTTTTCGAATAAAGACATAGCTTGTCTGGGGTAGGTCTAGGAAAACAAAACGTCATTTAAAAAACGCCTTAGGTTTTAGTTAACTAAAAAAACAAAATAATAGTTTCACTTCAATACAAAAAAGTATTACGATCTTCTTATTAATCTATTTTTTACAACTCTCAAAGCACTTTTTTCATAATTTTCGTTAACACTTATCACATAATAAATCTTCTGACAGCTTTTCGTTCTATTTTTAGACAACAGGCTGCTTTATACAATTACAGATTACGCAGAAAAGACAGGCTTAATTTTTTCAAAAAAAAAGCCTACAGTAAATGAATACCATAGGCTTTGCAATAAATTGCTATCTGTCTTACTTCAAACAAGAAGTAGAGTCTACATATTTTTAGTAACAATATTCGTTAGACTCAATAATTGGTTTAGCGATTGCTCTACGAGCATCTCTAACGTTTACTGTTTTGTATTTTGCATAACGTTTGATTCCCATCAACATCATACGCAATGGTTCGCCTTCTGCAAATGAGCAGAGAGCGTCTTTTGCATTTTTAGCAATTCGATCAATTGCATCAAACAAGAACACCTCTAAGATATGTGTTGGATTGGTCACATCGCCCCCTTTCATAGCTAATTTTTGAACTCTCAACAACAAAGATTCTGCTGTAAAGACATCCATCATTACATCAGCAATATTCATTGTAATTTGTTGTTCCATTTTCAAATCCAAATTACCATCCATTTGAGCTTTGGCAGCACCACCAGCCACAATCAATAGAATTTTTTTCATATTCTTGACCGTGTCAATTTCCACTCCAAATGCACCTTCTGTTTTAGAAGCACTAGGCATAGATGTCAATTCTTTTTGTACCGCCCATGCTGGACCAACCAAGTCGATGTGTCCTTTCATCGCACGCTTTAAGGTCATTGCCAAAGTCAATAAGCGGTTGATTTCGTTGGTACCTTCAAAGATACGATTGATACGAGCATCGCGATAATGGCGTGCTGCTTCATACTCTTCAGAGAAACCATATCCTCCATGGATTTGAACCGTTTCATCGACAACATAGTCCAACATTTCTGATCCCAATACTTTTAACATAGCGCACTCTACAGCATATTCTTCAGCTGCTTGCAACTTCGCTTCTGCATAAGACATTCCTTTCCCATTATCATACAACGCTTCTGCTTTTTGTTGCAACAACATTGACGTACGATACAAAGCCGATTCTACAGCATAAATTTGAACTGCTTGCTCTGCCAGTTTATATTGAATAGCACCAAAACTAGAAATAGGTTGTTTGAATTGGTGACGCTCATTAGAATAAGCAATACCAGCGCGTACATTGCGTTTAGCAGCTCCCAAAGCCATTACACCTAACTTAAAGCGACCAATGTTCAATACATTAAATGCAATTAAGTGCCCTTTTCCGATTTCGCCTAAAACTGCTGATTTGTGTACTTTTACATTTTCAAAAAATACTTGACGAGTTGAAGATCCTTTGATACCCAATTTGTCCTCTTCTGCACCAAGGCTTACTCCTTCTACACCTGCTTCTACTAAGAAACCTGTAAATTTATCTCCGTCTACTTGAGCAAAAACGATAAAGACATCTGCAAATCCTGAATTCGTGATCCACATTTTTTGACCAGAAATAAGGTAGTGTTCCCCGTCTTCTGTTGGCATTGCCTTTGTTTTTGCTGCCAAAGCATCTGATCCTGAGCCTGGTTCAGTTAAACAGTAAGAAGCAACCAATTCTCCAGAACACAATCCTGGCAAATATTTTTTCTTTTGTTCTTCCGATCCATAATAAAAGATAGGAAGCATTCCAATACCAGTATGAGCAGAAACAGCAACAGAGAAACATCCTGCATAGCCAATCTCTTCTGCTATAATGGTGTTCGTATTGGTATCCATAGGCATTCCACCGTATTCTTCTGGGATATGAGGTCCCAACAATCCTAGTTCTCCAGCAACAGCTAACTTCGCTTTTGCTAGACCTTCTTCTTGCTTTTCTAGTGCTTGGTAATTGGGTTCGATCTCTGTATTAACAAAGTCCTTTACCATTGCACGAATCATATCCTGTTCTTCATTCGTATCTTCGGGGGTAAAAGTATCTTGAGGTAAAGAGTCTTTGATAATAAACTCACTTCCTTTTAAGACTTCTGTGGTCTTATTTTCTACTACATCTGCCATAATTATATTATTTAATGATTTTCTTGCTTGATTCAATACAGTACCTATACCATATTGTTTCTGCATTATTTTGTTAGTTGATTTTTGGTAATATTGGTCCATTGGTCAAGAGATTTTCACCATCAAGACTAAACTATAAACCCAATATTAGTTTAATAGTTTATCCTAAACGCAAAGAAAGAGGCAACGCTAGTGACGCGAAACCTCTCTCTTTCTCCAAAAAGGACAAAATATTCTTCGATTTATTTATACGAAGATAAGAAAAAAAATTAAAATTTACAATTCCTATAAACAAAAGAAGGATGTTTGGTTTTCTCTCTTATTTAGATCATAACTCACGTTGACTTTACAGTTTAAGTCTCTTCATTACAATAGAGTAAGTCTCACCTATCAAAACCTCCAATTGATGGTTTAAAACCTTTGGTTGTTACAACTAAAAGATAAACACTTTTGTACTCAAAAAGTTTTCGCCATCAATATCCCACAAACACATTTTATATATCTTATATCTACATAGCTAAAAAATAATTATAGCTCTCATACATTAATATTGCTCCTTAAGTTCGTTTATAATAAGGTTTCGTTTGTGCAACCAAATATCTTTAACAAAATATTTTAACTATCTTCTATATAATATGAATACATCTTTAAACAATCAGGTTACTTTTTCAACTTTTGAAAAAGCTATCAAAAATGCCCTTCCTCTGACTCAACAGGAAAAATTTTCTTCCTTTTTCACTTCTGTTTACAAAGTTGACTTTGACTTGCCTCAACTTGGACATATCAAAATTGAGACTAAAAAAATTAGCGATAGGTTTACCTTTCAAGTACTTGAAGTTTATCCTACTCAAGACGCTATACTTGATGTTACGGCAAAAAAGGCAACGGTAGGATTTAGTTTTTATGTTTCAGGAAAAGCAAATGGTTATTTAGTTGATAAAAAAATGACACTTCCCATGGTAGCTGATACAGGAATTATTTGTGTCAGTAATTATGGACGCTCGCAAATCCATTTTACCAAAAATCAGCCTTTTGTAAATATTAATCTGTTTATCCTTAGCAAGCATTTTATTGATTTTATGGGTAAATCATTCTCTTTTCTACCTAATGAATTTCAAATGGCTCTACAAGATGATAGCATTTACTACGGGATAGGAGGAGCTACAAAAGCTGAAATTAGCCAGCATCTTTGGGATTTGCGCAACGATAATTTCACCAACCATAACGCTGCTTTTTTGAGAGAAAGTACTGCTCTAAAAATCATGGGCATCCAATTGTCGGAACTAGTCTATGACAAAAAAAAGGAAAAGGCAGAAGATATAAGAAAAATCCAATTGGCGCACGATATTATCAAAAACTCTTTAATGAATCCTCCCAAAGTAAAAGCACTTGCTCAACAAGTTGGTTTAAGTGAATTCAAATTAAAAAATGGATTTAAGAATGCATTTAAAATGCCAATTTATACTTTCCTAATCGATTGCCGTATGAAAAAAGCTGTCGAATTATTGACTAAAAAAGGCTATAGCGTCAAAGAAACAGCTTATGATATCGGTTATTCCAACCCCAATGCTTTTTCTAATGCATTTCTAAAAAAGTACGGCGTATATCCAACCGAATTTGTAAAAAATCAAACCGTTTATAAAGATAATCCATCTACGCAACCATAAAGCTAGTAAGGGTGTTGCTCCGTTTTGAGTAGATTTTTCTGTAAAAATAGTAGATACTTATGCTCTAAATAGACGTAATTTGCCTTATTAACTTTCCCTTTCTTAATCATTCCCTTTTCATAACAACTACTTAATAAATAAGTAGTTGAGGCACTTTATTATTTTTATTTAACCCATTATTATTATTATTATGAAAAAACATTTTTGGATTATTTTATTCTTATTTGGTTGTCAATTATCCATCGCCCAAATAAAACTAGAGTGGGATACTCATCCATCAACTACCACACAACTTAACGAAACCCTTTGTGACCCTCAAGTCTATATTTTATATTTTGAATGGGACTCTGGAAGTGATGTACTAAAAGCAGATACAAGTGCTAATTCTGATGACTATGATGAAGTGACCCTGAGCCTAAAAGAAGAAATATCTGGGCAATGGACCACATTACAAAATGTAGGAGGTACAGGGGTTGTATTAAATACCAAACAGGTCAACCCTGGTAGCCCCTATGGTGGAATCTATGGCGTTTTTAGTGGCACTTCTTCTGGTACTAGAAAGTTCAAACTATTTGTCACTAAAAAGAACTTTGTTCCTGTTAAGGGAGGCGGATACACTAGCACTATTTACAGCCAAACAGAATCAGCCCCTTATATCCTTAAGGTTACTATGAAACCACTACAAGTTTCTTGTAAATTAAAAGCAGGAACACAGCTATTGAATAGCAATGCATCTTTCTCTGCAACTAATGTTGTTTGTGACCATGATTTAATTCTCACCAATATTACATCCTCTTGTGCAAAAGAATTTAGGATTAATATAGAGGAATATAATTCTAATGGTCAATCGTTAGGAGTAATACACACATCAGGGATTCTGTCTAGTTCTATTTTATCTCCTAGTATAAACCTTAATACCTTTTTCAATGGATTAATCCAAAAAGACAAATTATATAGAATTAATTTAAGAGTAAAAAAGGGGAATAATTGGACAAGTGTTAATAGTAACGTATTCTTCATCAATTACCACCAATCCAAAAACCCTACAATTTCTATCAATACCCCAAAAGATATTTGTATTGGAACTCCTGTTACGATTACCTTATCCGATCCACCCAACAACTTTCAATGGACATCAACAAGTGGGACATTACCAACAGGCATTAGCAGCACCATTACTCCCACTCAATCGGGCTTATACAATATAACATCTAGTGACTATTGTGTCAATTTACCCAATGATTTGGAACTGAATGTCAACCCTCTTCCCACTATTGATCTTAGCCAGAATCCAGCCGTACACTGTGCCAATGTTCACAACTTAGTGCATTTCTCTGCCATCACAAATCCAACAGGAGGCACAGGAAATTGGTCGATCAACACAGGATCTATTTCTAGTACGGGGGTATTCAATCCAACTCTAAATTTTATTCCCGCTAATTTTGTAGCCACTTATACTTATACCGACCCCAATGGCTGTACTGATAGCGAAGATTTTTCCTTTACGTATTATAATCCATCTACATTTACAACAAATGTCAACCATCTAAGTTGTTATGGTGCTAACGATGGGGAAATCTTCCCCGTAGCAACAGGCTATCCTCCTTACAATTATACCCTTAATGGTAATTCACTTCCGCCAGGCTTTTCAGGACTAGCTGCAGGAACCCATCAAGTAGCATTAACGGACGGGCACAATTGTGTTTCAACAAAAAGTATTGTCATTACTCAACCTCAAGCACTCACAGCCTCACTAAGTCTGCCTTCTCCTCAAAACCTTTCTTGTTATGGCACAGGCGTTTACGTACAAGTCAACAACGTACAAGGAGGAACAGGAACCTACTCCTATGATTTTGGAAATGGTTTTTCATCTAATTATGGTCAACTTCTTTACCCCAAAGCAAGCCCTTATCAAATTCGAGTCAAAGACCAAAATGGTTGTATCAAAACCTTTTCTTTTCAGGTTAATGGTCCTTCTGCTCCGATTAGTGTTACTCCATCGTCTACAGATCCTTATTGCAATGGACAATCGAATGGAACCATTTCTTTGTCTGTTAGCAATGCCGTTGCTCCATTAAGTATTACTTGGAATAATGGAATGTCAGGTGCTAACCTTTCAAATTTATCAGCAGGTACCTATGCTTATACTATTGTCGATGCCAATGGCTGCCATAAAACAGGTACGGTTACCTTAAACTATCAAAATCCTACTGGAGATATTTCCGTTAATCCTTCAATAACCCACAGTGCTTGCTTAGGTACTAACGGAGGTTCAATACACCTATCGGCTCCTACTAGTGCTAACTATAGTTATGCTTGGAGTACAGGAAGTAATAACAATAATATTGTTAATCTAGTTAGTGGTAATTATAATGTTACCATTACAAACAATACAGCTCCCTTTAGCGGTTGTAAGGTGGTCAAACATTATGGTATCAACGATAACAATACTTCTAATTGGCACAAGAACACCCAAAATACAGTAAGTCAAGAAGACAAGATTATCAAAGTTATTACAGATGCACAAAATAATGTTTATGCTCTAGGAGAGTTTATTGGTAGTTCTCAAATAGATGGTCAGTCTTTTCAAGCGAATAACAACAACAGCAATCAAAAAGGAATCTTTGTTAGCAAACACGATGCTTGCGGGCAACTAAGATGGGTAGATTATACCAACAGTACTAGTACAATTGATATCAAAGGATTGGAAATTGAGTTTGATGGAACAGAGCATTTAAGAGTTTTCGGACAACTAGAAAATCAAGGAACAGCAAATTTTGATGTCCAATCATCCAATGGCTCTAACATAACGCTTGCACCAACTGGCAATAACGATGTATTTAGTGTCCGCATCCGAAAAGGAACAGGTGCTCTATCTGCTCCTATAACATACGCAATCCCTTACACAGATAAAGTAAATGCCGTAGACATTGATAACAACACGCATTACTTTGCTGGTAATTTTGGTGGGTTTGCTCAAGTTAAAAAACAAATTAATAATAACCTTACTGTTGTTTTTGGAGAAACGAACGCAAGTGGTAATAATGAAATGAGTAGCATTGCTGTTGATGGTGCGGATATTTATGCTACTGCTAATTTGAATACTAGTACCAATTTTAATGGCACTACCATTATTAGTAATGGAAAAGAAGGCGTTTTATTCCATTATAACAATGGTGCTTTATCGTGGAACAATGCTAACGCTGAACAGATAACATTAAATGACATCTTGATTGCAAGTAACAATACAATATGGGTAGCAGGTTCTTTGGCTGGTCCTATGAATTGGGGCAATAACTTAGTTGCCAAATATCAAACAGCTATTGTATGCGAATTTAATAGTAGTTTGACGAATAACAATGTTTTTTATATTGATGACAAAAACTCTGTCTTTTCTACAGCAGCAGCGATTGCTTTATCTGAACGAAATGGGCAATTATACGCAGCAGGTACGTATGTTGGTCAAACAATTGGTATGAAACAGGTTTCGAATCCTAATAATTTAGTCCAAGTATCGGGTGGTCTTAACAATCATGCTGCCATGTGGTTAGCCTCTTTGAATTTAACTTCAACGGCTTCAATTAACTGGATCAATAATTCATACAGCAATCAACCCATTCAAGTATACGATGTCGCAACTGATGGCTTTAATAGTTATGTCGTTGGAAACTATAAAGACAACATTCAACTCCCTCCTTCTTCTAATCTAAGCAATCCAACCAATGGTTCGTTAAATTTGGGGTATATCATTAGAGGAGGAGATGCCTATGGTCAACCTGTATTTTATAAACCAGCATCGAGTAATATTATAACGAACACACAAACTGCTTTGTCAGAACAAACGACCGCCAACAACCCGACCAATTCATCTATCTACCAATCACTGCTTGAAGTAGACAAATTAAACGTTTCTACCTCCTCTTATCTAAAACTATTTCCTAATCCCAATAAAGGATATTTTACAGTACAAATAGAAGCGCCTGAAACGGGTAAGATACACTTAAGCATAACCGATGTGTCGGGCAAAGTTATACATCAGCAGATAGCTACTAAAACAACTCCAATAACTACATTGGACGTTCGCCCTATGCATTTACCTCAGGGTGCTTATATTTTACATATCACCCACAATGGTCATCAACAACATCAAAAATTCTTAGTTCAATAATATTTGATTGTTACAAAACGGTTCTCTTTTACAAGGCAAGTCTCTAAAACGGACTTGCCTTTTTTTGAATCAGAAATTCCATTTATAATACTTAACTACGCTGCTATATCATACCATTTAACGAATAACGCCTTTGTACGCTTAGCACAAGCCCAATTGCCTTTACTTTATACATAATAATACTTAAAATAAATAAAACAATCATTTATTTTTTTTACTAACTTTTATTTGTAGCTTAATGGTATTACAAATCAAATGACTATAATTTTTACAAAAAAATATAGTTAATTTTTCCAAACCGTTCTTTAAAAACATCCCTGTTATGGCATCACCTTCTTTAAAAAAGTGGAGCACCGAATTCGCACGTCTATTAGAAAGTACATTTTCTGGCACAATTACTCCTCCTGAAACTATTGCAATTATTGAGTCCTACCTTTTGGAAGATGGCACTACTCTTAGCCCTCACCTAAACAAACAAAACCCTGGTTCAAAAGTGTTTAAAGGTATGCTGCAATCAATTCTAGAAGAAACTCATTCTTCCGATGAAAGTGTCAAGGACTATTTGGCCAATGTTATTCAAGCTTATTTAGAACATGATGAACAATCTTTAGATCGTTACATTAATGAATCTGGATCTGGCGCTTTATTATTCAAAGAAAAAGCAGAAATGGTAAAAGCCGATGGGACAATTGTGTTGGGTATTCCTGGCTCGGTAAAACATACTGCCATCAAAGAGAAAAGAGCCCAAGAACGGATGTCCTTGCCTGGCGACTGGTCTTTGTATACCTGCCAATCTATTCACAACAGAGACACTCCTCAAAAAGAAAAACACGATGGTATTATTAACTGGGTTCGAGTAACGCTTCCTGAAAAAGATGCCCCTTTTTTGGAGCCACACAAAAACGACATCAAAACACCAATTGGTTGGGTACGAGCTTGTGACCACTTGGCATTTTCCAATGAAGGACTCCGTCGATATGTGTTTAATGACAACTATCCTAATGGCATCGATCAACCTGGCGAGCACCAACAATTACCACCATTCAAACGAGTAGATTTAGTAACACCTGCACGTTATGACTTGGTAAGATTTGCCCCTTTAGCTATTTTTATTGGTTACGAAGAAGAAGATTCTACTACCCCCCTATTTTATATTTTAGAAGGGGGCAATGCTTTGGGGCAAGCCAAGGTAATGTATGCTTCTAGTACCGATTTAAACAAGCCTATCTTAATGGAATCTGGCTATAAGCCAACTCCTTTTGCCAATCCCGAGAATTATTATTTATCTAAAGTATTGTTTCACGAAATGGATCCTATCCATGTTTCTATCAAAGTATTCACAGAGGATGAGATAGAGCAAGGAGAAGATAAATACCATTTTCACATTGACTTAACCCTAGAACGTACCTCCTTAGAACAAGTGGCTAGCGTTGACAACTTTATTCCGCCAGCCAAACAACTATTGGATGCGTTTTTAAGAATTGTAGAACTCGAGTGCATGGGTGTTCCTGTCGTCAAAACAACACTTCTTGAAGATAGAATTATGTTGCTCAAGCAGAGGATTACCAAAGAAGAATCGGCAGGACATGATGTTAGGGTTAAAGCATTAGAACGCCGACTAATGCAATTAGAACAACAACTAAACCAAGCTCCTAGACAAGACATAAAAGGTTTGCTTCAAGATTTGAACCAACAAGGGTTAACGCCTAATTTACTAGACAAATTAAAACATCATAGCACACACAATGAATCCATTTTAAAAGATGAACTAGGTAAACAAAAACATCCGTTCATCGATCCTGGTACACACCAAAAATGGGAAAATCAATTGGCCAACCAAGTTGTTGAACCATTGCACTTGTTTAAACCTCAAACCTTAAATGGTGCTAGTGACCCCGATTCTGTCGTTTCCATCTTAAAACGTGCTGTAGCAACAGGAAATACCGTCAAAGCGGCAGGATCTGGGCACTCATACTCTGATGTTGCAACAACACCTGATTTTTTTGTCGATACTCATGGACTTAATAGCATTTCTAGCATAGCCAAGCCCATTTCGGGGCAGTTATCAACAGATATGCTACGAAGCAACTTACCTTTAGCTGTTGACAAAGTAACATTCCCCGATAATAATCCAACCAACCCTAAAGACAGAGAAAAAAATCTAGCTTTATTTGAAACTGAAGCAGGAATTAGAATAAAAGATCTAAACAACGCACTTGCAAAGAGAAATGTTGGTCTAAAAAATATGGGTGGTTATGATGGGCAAACCATTATGGGAGCTATTTCTACTTCTACGCATGGCTCTGGAATTACGCTTCCTCCTTTTCCTGATATGTTGCGCTCTCTAGTTTTAGCCACAACAGGAAAATGGGATGGAAAAACCATTAGTGGCAACGATGGTGATGAGGGCGTTTATTTGTATCGAATAGAACCTAGTGATGGAATTACAGACCCTACTAAATATAATCATCCCGACATTCAACTCATACAAGACGATGATTGTTTCTACAGTGTTATATGTAGTATGGGATGTATGGGGATTGTCTATTCTATTGTGTTAGAAGTCATGCAAATGTATTGGTTAGAGGAAACACGTGAAATTACGACACTAGACAAAGTTTTTGAATTGCTACAATCGGAAGATGGCTCTATCCCTAATATTCTAAATGAATACCGCAACTTTGAGGTTTTAGTACATCCATACCCTATGGATGCTAATTACAAAGTTATAGACATGGATCCAAGTCTCCCACCAGAACACTATTACCCCAACTTTAGATGTCTACTTACCAAACGAAATATTGCACAAGATCCAGGAGGATTAGATCATAGAAAAGGTCATCGTCAACCACTAACACAATTCATGAGTCATTTTGGTCTTTCATTTGAACTAACAGCAGCATTGATTAACGCTATTCCTAAACTAACACCTGATATTATTGACTTAGCATTAAATGGATTAACAGACAGTGGCTACATCAACAAGTATTGGCATATTTATAATCTTGGATTAAATGGAAATGCAGGATTTGCGACAGAAATTGGTTTTTCACTCGAAGATGATGAAGGCAAATATACCTCAGAGCATTTTAAAGCAGCAGTAGATAAAATTCACTTAGTCGCTCAAAATGCTCGTATCAATGGAGAACAATATCAATCCTCTCCCTTTTCATTGCGTTTTGTCAAAGCATCCAATGCCCATCTTTCGATGATGGAAGGTGTTAATACTTGTATGATTGAAATGGATATGGTGACGGGTACTTATGGTGGCATGGAAATTATGATGCGCTACCAAGATAGTATGTATATGTTGGGTGGTCGCCCACATTGGGGTTTAGAATTTGACCATTTGACAGGAAGCAATAATTTAATTGCGGATATGTATCCTAAGTTGGATAAGTGGTTGGCGGTCTATGAGCAATTCAACGAACTAGGAACATTTAACAATCGTTTTACCGATCGTGTTGGATTTACCAAACATACGTTTACTCGATAACAAGGAAATAATTGAGAGGAAGGGCACTGCTCTTGCTCTCTTTTTTTTACAGAAATACTTGCTTACGATACGATTGAATACCACTCATACGCTTGCCCCAAAAACACAAATTGCGCCTCTAATTCCTCTTTCATTTCTTCAACTGTTGGGTATTTGATCTTCGCTATTCTTTTGACAATACCTTTGGATGCCTTGTTTTCATCGTGTGTATGAAAGATTGTTTGAGGGTTCAAAACTTTTGCCAACTCCAATGCATTTGTTTTGCCAGGATTGACTACCCCACCCAAAAAGAAAGGAAGTTCAAAGGACGAAAATCCAACTATTAATGCCTTTACTTGATATCGAGATAAATACGTTTGCTGCTCTAATGTTAATTCAAAACCATGCGGACAATAAACTATTAATTCATGCTCGTTTCGAATCAAAATAGCATCAAAAGCAGCTGATAAAACTTTGGAAGATTTTAAGTATGCAATATCAACATTGCCAAACCTAAGCCATTCTTTTTTATCCCAAAGAGGTAAGGTCTCTATTTCTCTTTTTTCAAATTCTTTGACCAAACGCTTTTTAGCTTTGGGATTGACCAACAATGGCACTGAGTTTAGCTGATGCAACGTCTCTTCATGACAATGGTCTGAAAAAGGTTGCGAGATCACAATAGCATGATAAACTCCCAACAAGTCGATAGAAATTGGCGGAACAGTATGCCACTGCTCATTAAACCAAGCAAAACCGTCTATCTCTGATCCTTGCAACCAAGGGTCAATCAATAAAATGGTTTGCCCCCACTGCAACTGCCAACTAGTATCCATATTTAGCCTTCGTATCTGTAACATCATTTAAATTTTTCACAAAGCCACATATTCTGAGGCGAGCTTATACGCCCCATTTATTAGGAAATAAAGAGCCATAAAATTAGTTAAATAACGACAAAAAAAATGCTTTATTGGAGAACAACAACGTTCCAATAAAGCATCCTTTTTCGAAGTAGTGAGAAAACAACAACTTTTTGACACTACTTACATTTGCAACCCAATATTTCTAGAGCTCCCCCTAGATTTATGATATGGCTACAAATTCATTTTACTTACTTACATTCGACCTTACTGTAGGCTAATTTGGTGCTCACCAATCATCTTACGAATATTGATTAATGCATAACGCATTCGACCTAATGCAGTATTAATACTAACATTGGTTAGTTCTGCAATTTCTTTGAAGCTTAATTCTGCATAATGTCTAAGCAAAATCACTTCTTTCTGTTCTTGTGGCAACGCTTCGACTAATTGTCGCACCTTGGCATAGGTTTGATTCTTAATCATCTTACTTTCTTCATTGTCCTCATTACTGTTAATCAGATTAAAGATGTCAAAATCTTCTGATGGCGTAATAGTTTTTCTTCGCTTGTTTTTGCGAAAAAAGTCAATGCATAGATTGTAAGAGATGCGTAGTGCCCACTGTAGGAATTTTCCTTCTTCATTATATTTTCCAGATCGGAAAGTATCTATAATTTTAATGAAGGTTTCTTGAAAAATGTCATTGGCCAAATCTGTATCCTTTACAAACATATAAATGGACGTATAGATTTTGCCTTTGTGGCGGGTGAGCAATGTTTCAAATGCTCTCTCATCTCCACGTATATACGTACGGATGAGGTCTCTGTCGGTACAAGACTTACTACTTTGCATAATTACTTTTATTTACTTACTTACAACTAAAAAAATGCTAGGGAGTAAAATTTTCGACGATAGGCGATATTGTTTTTTGTTTAAGAAATAATATTTTTTTTTTGTTTAAAAGAAATAGACTTCACCAAGAACCTTTTTATTTTTGTATTCTTGAATAAACGAAAGCTATTCAAATTTTAGGACAAGCACAAAGTTTATTCTGTGATATAAGGCTTTGAACAAATAAAGTTAACTTTTTTGTTAGAAATTACGTTATCTTTAAACTGTTTTTTCAGTTATTTAACAGTTATATACCCTGTGATTGATAAAACGATTGTTCTTTTTTTTTGTTTTTGCTTGTAGATTGCATGATCACGTGTCTGTTGATTATTCACCAAAATAAGATTTGTTATCTTGTTATTTTATAAATAATAGTCCGCTAATTTTTAAAGTAGACTACTCTTTAATATTATCAACTTAGGTAAAATCAGCTTTATTTTTTTGATTTTAGATGTGATATCATTCGCAGTTATTTATGTGTTCTTTTTTTTCACTAAACTAATTACGCTAATTTAGTTTATAAGGTTTCAATTAATGACGAAAAAAAAATCTATCCATATTCAAGGCGCTCGTGCCAACAATTTACAAAACATTGATATTGAAATTCCTTACAATCAACTTATCGTTGTTACTGGAGTTTCTGGGTCGGGCAAATCGTCTTTGACAATCGACACCCTATATGCAGAAGGGCAACGTCGATATGTAGAAAGTTTGTCCTCTTATGCGCGTCAATTTTTGATGCGAATGAAAAAACCAGATGTTGACAATATCAAAGGTCTTTGTCCTGCTATTGCCATTGAACAGAAAGTCGGCACCAAAAATGCCCGTTCAACAGTCGGCACATTAACAGAGATTTACGACTACTTACGTATTCTCTACGCTCGAATAGGAAAAACGTTTTCTCCTATATCTAATCAAGAGGTCAAAAAGCATACCGTTTCTGATGTAGTAGACTATGTTTTGTCTTTGGAGGAAGGAACAAAGGTTATGTTGCTAATCCCTTTTATGCAACGAGAAGGGCAAACCTTACCTAAAACGCTCAATTTTTTGCTACAAAAAGGCTATACTAGGGTTTTGCACAACGGAAAGCTTCAAAAAATAGAAGTTTTAATCGAAAATCCAGATAGTGTAAAAAATCCTAAAGAAGATTTAAAAATTTTAATTGATCGTTTCGCAGCCACCCAAAATGACGAAGATAACGCCAAGCGAATTGCTGATTCTTCTCAAATAGCTCTTCAAGAGGGTCAAGGTATTTGTATGATTCAAGATACCAATGGAAACGAGACTATTTTTAATAATAAATTTGAGTTGGATGGGATTCTTTTTGAAGAACCAACACCTCAATTATTTAATTTTAATAGTTCATTTGGAGCCTGTCCTTCTTGCGAGGGATATGGTCAAGTTATGGGCATAGACGAAGACAAAGTTGTTCCTGACAAAACAAAATCTGTTTTCGAAGAAGCCATTGTTTGTTGGAGAGGTGAAAAAGTCGGGCGTTGGCGTCAAAAATTCTTAAATGTCGCTCACCAGCTTGATTTCCCTGTGCACAC
Source organism: Aureispira sp. CCB-QB1 (assembly GCF_000724545.1). Taxonomy (GTDB): domain Bacteria; phylum Bacteroidota; class Bacteroidia; order Chitinophagales; family Saprospiraceae; genus Aureispira. The sequence goes on from NZ_JHBV01000021.1 coordinate 124,533, forward strand.
TCCTTATAGAGATTTAACAGAAGAACAACGTCAATTATTGTGGACAGGCAACGAACTTTTTGATGGTATCAATGCCTTTTTTGAAGAATTAGAATCCAAGACATATAAAATTCAAAACAGAGTTTTATTGGCTCGTTATCGAGGCAAAACAAAATGCCCTACGTGCTCTGGGTCTCGTCTTCGAAAGGAGGCATTACATGTCTATATTGACGGAAAAACCATTGCCGATTTAATTCATATTCCAATCGAAGATTTTTATGCCTTTTTTGAAAACATAAACCTTTCAGATACCGATTATGAAATTGCTCGTCGTTTAATTATAGAAATTACAACACGACTTCAATTTATGTTGGATGTTGGATTAAATTATTTGTCAATAGATCGGATCTCTTCGACATTATCTGGTGGAGAAATTCAACGCATCCATTTAACTCGCTCCTTGGGCTCTAACTTAACTAGTTCTTTGTATATTTTGGATGAGCCAAGTATTGGGTTGCACCCTAGAGATACAACTCGTCTAGTCAAGGTGCTTAAAGCACTAAGGGATTTAGGTAATACAGTAGTGGTTGTCGAACACGAAGAGGACATTATTGCCAATGCTGATTATTTGGTTGATATTGGTCCTCAAGCAGGGGTACATGGTGGCAAAGTTGTTTTTGCAGGTCCTTATGAGAATATCCATAGCGAGGCTGCCGATTGCTTAACCGCCAAATATATGAGTGGTCGGATGGAAATTCCAGTTCCTCAACATCGTCGCACATCGACACAGTCTATTACTATAAAAGGAGCTAGACAACACAATTTAAAAGACATAGATGTTACCTTTCCTCTAAATACCTTTATTGCTGTTTCAGGAGTAAGTGGAAGTGGAAAGACAACTCTTATCAAGCAAATTTTATATCCTGCTATGATGCACCAACTAGGCGAAGGAACTGAAAAGCCTGGGGCACATAGTGCTATAGAGGGAGATACAAAAGCAATCCATCGAGTAGAAATGGTCAATCAACAGCCTATAGGCAAGTCTTCTAGGTCTAATCCTGTTACTTATGTCAAAGCTTATGATGCCATTCGTAAACTATTTTCTAGCCAACAAGCTGCCAAAATAAAAGGTTTTAAGCCCAAACACTTTTCTTTTAATGTGGAAGGTGGTCGATGTGAAACTTGTAAAGGTGCAGGCGAGACAATTGTCAGCATGCAGTTTTTGGCAGATGTGCGATTGACTTGTGATGATTGTAATGGTTTCCGCTTCCAAAGTGAGGTATTGAGTGTTCGTTATAAGGATAAAAATATTTATGATGTTCTTAATCTGACGGTAGAGGAAGCGCTGGTTTTCTTTGAAGACAATGAAGAAATTATCTCAAAAATACAACCACTTTACGATGTAGGTTTGGGGTACATTGGTTTGGGACAACCTTCGAGCACCTTGAGTGGTGGGGAAGCTCAACGGGTAAAATTAGCTTCTTTCTTGGCAAAGGAGAATAGTCGTGAAAAAATCTTGTTCATCTTTGATGAACCAACTACAGGTTTGCATTTCCACGATATACAAAAACTACTCGATGCCTTTAATGCCTTGGTTGAAATTGGACACTCAATTATTGTAATTGAGCATAATTTAGATGTTATCAAATCAGCAGATTATGTTATTGATCTAGGTCGAGATGGCGGTGTTAATGGTGGACAGCTTTTATTTCAAGGCACTCCAGAGGACTTGATAAAAGTTAAAGAATCATATACGGGGGAGTACTTGAAGGAGAAGTTAAGATAAACCCTACTGATATAAGAATGACAAACTTCAATAAAGATAAAAGTTTGTCATTCTTAATCTGATAACAAGCTTATCTATTTAGATAGTCGTTCGTAGATAACCTATGGTGCTACTTCGTGGTTTCAACGAACTATTGTTTAGATGGATTGAAACTAAAAATTAGTATTCGTAAAATTTTCTAAAAAAGCCCCCATCTCTTCTCTTTGAAGCATTATTGAATTATCTTCAACAATGCTTATTTTTTTGTATCTTTTCGACTTACTTAACAACAGCAATCTAAAAACGCAACAACATGTCGTCTATTCTAAATAAATATGCTCAATTATTAGTCAATTACTGTGTCAGTCTCAAAGAGGGGGAACGTGTCTTTGTACAGTCTACTACCCTAGCAGAACCTCTGATTCGAGAAGTTTATCGAGAAATATTACGAGCGGGTGGTTTGCCACATATTCAAATGGATTTTAGAGATCAAAATAACATTCGACTGAATGAGAGTAGTCCTGCCCAGTTGGAATATGTCGATCCTATTTATGCAGCGGCTATGCAAGAGTTTGATGCCTATATCTATATCCGTGCTCCTTTTTATAGTCGAGCCACACAGTCTACCAACTCAGAAAATGCAAAATTGGATGCTGCTGCAAAATTACCCTACCGACAACGCTACTCAGAACGGACAGCAACCTTAGAATTAAAGCGTACTTTGTGTGAATACCCAACCATTGCCAACGCTCAAAACGCAGGGCTTTCTCTTGAAGAATATGAACACTTCATATACAATGCTTGCCATCTTTTTGATGAGAATCCTCAAGCTTGTTGGGAAAACGTGAGTCGCCAACAACAGGCTGCTGTAGATTTGTTGAATAGTAGAACTCAGATGCGTTATTTAGGAGAAGGTATTGACATTCGCTTCTCGACAGAAGGGCGCACTTGGATCAATTCCGATGGAAAAACGAATATGCCATCGGGCGAAGTATACACGGCTCCTGTTGACGATTCGGTCAATGGAACCATTCACTTTGCTTATCCATCGATGTTTATGGGAGAAGAAGTCGAAGGGATTACCCTTTGGGTAAAAGATGGTTGGGTTGAAAAATGGGAAGCTAAAAAAGGAAAAGCGTTGTTAGATAAAATTTTTGCCATTGACGAAGGGGCTAGACGTTTTGGAGAGGCTGCCATTGGAACAAATATGCGTATTCAAACTCCTGTTAAGAACATCCTTTTTGATGAAAAAATTGGAGGAACAGTACACATGGCTATTGGGCAAGCCTATATTCAAAATGGGGGCACCAACAAATCTGCGATTCATTGGGATATGATTGCAGACATGAAGAATGGTGGAAAAATTTACGCAGATGATGAATTGATTTATGAGAGCGGTCAATTTATATTCTAATAAAAATATACTTGTAAAGTAAGTTACTTGTTTCAATTATGTCGACTTCTACTCTTGATACCAAACCTTCCCAAAAACTCTTTTGGTTGGGTGTTTTTAGTTATGCTACCTTAGCTCTATTAGCCATCGTCTTTTATAAAGAGCGCACTATTTTTTGTGACGTTGCTTTTCGCTTTTTTGCTATTATCAAGGCAGATGACTACGCCATACAAGCCAATCGTTTTGGTTCTTATTTTACGCAATCGTTCTTATACCTTAGTCAAGCAATAGGTTTACCGCTTAAGTACGTAATGATAAACTACTCTTTGGGTTTTGTCATCTACAAAGCGCTAGGATTTTTTATCTGCTTAAATGTTTTAAAGAAGCCTAAATTTGCACAGACAATTCTATTAGTCGATTTGCTCATTGTTTCCGAAACCTTTTATTGGATTCAGTCGGAGCTGGTAGAAAGCTTAACTTTTTTGATACTCTACTTTGCTTTCTTGCAATATTCCGCAGAGCGAAAGGTACATGTTTTACGCTTACTGTTGTTGTTGGGTATGCTTATAACGGCTGTATTCTTTCATCCACTGTCGTTTATTAACATCACCTTTCTTTCCTTATTTTTATTTTTAAGCACAGACCATCGCAACTTTAAGAAATATATTCTGATTGCCTTTCCCATCATGCTAGGTATTTTGGCTGTCAAAACCTTGTATTTTAAAACAACTTATGACACCAATGCCAGTAGTGGTATTAATAATTTTGTTCGTTTCTTCCCTGATTATATATCCATTAAAAGCAATCGACATTTTGGGCACCACTTGCTAACGGACTACTATTTCTTGCCTATTCTATGGGTTATTGTCTTAGGGTATTATGCCCAAAAACGCTTTAAAATGAAGTTTTTCCTATTGTTTTTCTTTGTTTTAGGTTATTTGCTTCTAATTAATGTTTCTCAACCTGAAGGGCATATCATTTTCCACATGGAATCTTTTTATATGCCTTTAAGCTTATTCATATCCCTTGCCTTTGTGCAAGATATTCTACCATTATTAGCTTCAAAAAAAGCGATAACACTGCTCACTTTCATTGTTGTCTGTCGATTGATCCATATTGGCTTTCAACATGAAAAGTTTTCTAAACCATTGGAATGGAAACAAGCATTATTGAAAGAAACTGCTCATTTAGAAAATAAGAAGCTGGCTATCTATTATAAAGATGCCCCCGAAAATTTGATGTTAACTTGGGGAAGTTCTTATGAATTTTGGATGCTATCTACTATCGAAACGGGTGTGGCTAGGTCTATTATTATTTATGACAATCCTAATACTATGACACCTGGTAGAATGCATCTCAAAAATGTTTTCTTATCTCAGTGGGGAGGTTCTGCCTACAACGATTTACCCAAAGCTTACTTTCCTTTTCAAGATAGTACACATGGCTATGTATTTTACAAACCACTTGCTAAATAAAAAAAGGAAATGTAGGTAAAGTTATTCTCTCCTATTATTAATAAGTGCTTTTTTTTAGTTAACCAAACAACGCTATATATTGATCAACAGTTAAAAACCTATGAAAAACCTATCATTATTTTTCGTCTTTCTTATACTAAGTTCATTTATCTCTTGTACTCAAGAGAATGGAAAAAGAAACAACCTTAAAATAATGACGATGAAAAAAGATACCACTTTTAAAATTATCTCATTTACCCCAGATAACATAAAATACTTTCCAGGAAACATTATGGAAAAATCAAGTTGGATGGACGAAAATTATGTCAAACACACTGAACTAAACATTCCATTAGGAAAATCTAGGTATGGTGGTCCTATTATAGACTTACCCCAAAATTTAGAACATCCCAAAGACTTAAGATTTGTAGCGCAACTTGACCTTCAACAATTTTCACTATTTGACAACTCTGGACTTATTCCTAAGGAAGGTCAATTATTTGTTTTTGCGGATATTACCAAAAAAAAAGGAAAAGTTATATACTCCAATAGTTTACGCAAAAATCTAAATAGAATTATCGTAGAACATAACTCCCACTTCTTCTTAGGAACACTAATAGATAAAATATTTAGTGATACGGAAAGTTATAGCGAACGTTACGTGGCTCCTGAACATGAAGAATTTGAATCAACTAATTTAAATGAAGAGGGTAAAATTTGGGATCCATTTGCAGGAACTCAAAGATCAAAAATATTTGGCATATATACAGATTGTCAACGAGACGAAAAATATATAAGAAAAATCACTTCATCCGAAAAAGTTATACTACTTCAAATAGGTGAAAATGGATTTAATGATGAAGGAGTCTTGACAATTCTCATTACTAAAGATGATCTAAAAAATAGAAACTTTGATAATTGCGAAGTTCTCTGGAGCCAGTCCTAAACAATAAGGATAACTCTTATTTTCTATAACAAAAACATCCTTAAAGTTAGATTAGCTAATTTTAGAGCGAAGCGATCAATTACCTCACTCATTTTCACAACAACAAGAAGTAGGTTCGTGATTTTTGCCTATAATTTACCCTTCTGCATTCATTTTTCGTTGTTTCCCCAACAAGATAACGGTTGAGATCACCCCAATGATAAATAGAACAATTGCTATGTATTGTGCTTGTGATAGAGAAAACCCTGCCACAGAATAATCTTCATTAACACGAATCATTTCAAGAAGAAAACGCTCTAGACCTGTTAGAATTAAGTAGACTGTAAATACAATTCCATGAAAAGTTACTTTATGTCGAATTGTCCATAAAATGGCAAAAATAATTAGACAAATAATCAACTCATAGATAGGCGTTGGAAAAACAGGTTCTTGCAAGATGTGGCAATAGTCACCAAAATTATCTGGATAATAACAATCTTCCAATGGAATGCCTTCATTAATGACGTTATTAGGATAACGATAGCCCCACAACCAATCAGGAATCCAATTGTATGGTTTGGCGTATCTATTAGGATCTCCCCAGTCGCCATCTCCTGAAAAATGACAGCCCAAACGCCCCAAGCCTGTCCCCAAAATCATAGCAGGTGCACAAGCATCTAGCATTTGATTAAGTGCAATTTTTTTACTCCGAATATAATAAGAGACGACAAAGAACGCTAAAATAAAACCGCCATAAACACTCAAGCCACTACCGCTAAAAAAATCGCGAACGACACTTTCCCAAGAACTATAATCCACCTCCGTCATATATAAGAGCTTTGCACCGACAATTCCACTGATAGCAGCAATAATAATAATATCGCTTACACGTTGGTGTGGCATAATCGTTTCTTGGATCGTTTGAGGAGTTGGATATAATTCCAATTCTTTCTTTTTTTCTCTATACTTAGACAAAGCAAACAACCCTGCCAAGAAAATTCCTCCTATCCAAGAACCATGTTGCATAGAGAGCAAGTAGTCTTTGGCATCTGGACCTATGAACAAATCTGGATACTGAATGGCATAAAACCCTTTAAATCCAAAAATAAACCCTAATAAAGCATTGACCAATACATCCACCAAAGACAATGGTTTTCCCACTTCTTTGGACTCCTCTACCCCTTCTAACATCCCCAATCGCTCTCTACGTCTCAAATCTAGACTAAGCGCAACGCCACATGCTAAAAAAGTTAACGCTAGAAAAAAGCCATATGTTTGTACCAATGCTAGTGCAGGAATATCTAACCCCAATAAATCATAAAAAGCATATCTTAAATTAGGATACATAGTTTTTGTTTTAATTATCAGTCTATACAGACGCTAAGATTTTGGTTGCCGTCAAAATTAACAATAAAAAATGAAATCTAGTTTTGTTAATTGTTTTTCATCGTATAAAAATGATTGTCGCTTCTTTTATTGAATAAATAAGTACTTTGGTTGAAAAAGCATACCAATACCCAAAAAAGAACCTTTTTAATGTTTTTTTTGAACCTAAAGAACGCACTGGTTCATTCCTATAATTAAGAGATTGAAAAGAATAAGGTTTCAGAAGGGAATAGTTAATTATTTTAACATTATATTAAGAACATCAATAACAACTATCCGATACTATAATTTGTTTTTTCCCTACTTTTCATAGATTCGACGTTTGCTATTTAGACTATGCCGCCTTATCCCTTTATCTTTATACATTATAATGCCCAAAAGTATCACACTAACAATCTACTGAATACATTCTTTCAGCCAACTGTTGCAATTAAGACCTAAAAAAGATCAAATGAGACATATATTTTTACTTTTCCTGCTTCTTCATAGTTTTTTCTTACTCTCAGCTCAAGATATGTTGGTATTTCCCGACAAATACTCCAAACAATTGAGCAATTTACCTATAGATGCCTGCGTACGCCAATCGTATGATATGCTCCATGCAATTCAAGATAACGATATTGCTAATGTAGAAAAATTAAGTCTTTATGGACGGCAGTTATTGCATTTAGGAAGGCATGAATATGCAAAAGAAGTTTTTGAAAAGGCATTAGAAATCAACAACAATGCCTACGGAAAAGAAGATATTCGTTATGTCAAATCGCTGTTGGACTTAGCCAATGCTTATATGCTTTTGATTCGCTATAATGAAGCAGCAGGTATGTATGAAGAAGCTCTGAATACAGTAAAAAAGACATTAGGAACTAAATCCATAGAGTACTTAGAAACCCTCAATCAAAGTGGTTTTGTGTATACTCGTATACGTGATTGGAACAAAGGAATATCAACCTACAACACAGGGCTAAGAGCCATCCAGCAACAAGGTAGAAATAACAGTATCTACCACGCTATTCTTCTCAACAATCTAGGCATCTGTATAAAAAACACCTACAACTACAACGAAGCTATAGAAAAATACGAAGCAGCTTTGGATATTGCCCAATCCTCTCCTCGTTTAAGTGTAAGTATTGTTGCCAATTTGGCAGAGGCTTATGCCTTGGTTGGGCGCAATGAGGATGCTCGAAATATACTAACCCAATACTTGCCCATTGCTACTAAAACCCTGTCTTCCAAAGACCTAACTTTTGCACGGGTTTGGACGCAATATGGCGTTGCATATACTGCTCTAAAGGATTTTGACATGGCAAAGGAAATGTTCAAAAAGGCATTTATTACCAATAGCTTGACATTTGAAAACCTAACTGACATTCCAAATCAAGCTGAAGAGCTGATGTTCAAAAATGATTACCTAGCTACTTGTGGACAAGCTGGCATCATGATGTATACCATAGAATTATACAAAACCATATATGAATCGACCAACGATTTGCAAGCGCTTCTAGATGGATACAAAGTATTGCAAGCAATGACCAAGTATGGCGAAACAATGATGAGCAGCTATATTTCTGAAGCCAACAAGCTTATTTTGTTCCGTCTAGGTGCCTCCATCTTATTTGACAGAGGAACTTATTATGCCTATGAGTTATACAAACACACAAACAATCCTCAGTATATTGAAGATGCATTTTTCTATTCAGAACGAGGCAAGTCAACCTTATTGGTTAATGCATTGCGATCTAAAGAAAATAAAACATTGCTCCAACTTCCAGACAACCTCTTGCAACAGGAAAAAGCTTATAAAGCGGATTTAAAAAATCTACAAAAATTACAAATTGAAGCCGCGAATATTGCCGAAAGAAATGTTATTCAACAAGATATTAATGATCTAAATATCAAAATTGAACAGTTTAAAAAATCTATTCAAGAACAATATCCAGAATATTATGAACACCGCTACAACATTCACTTAAGTACGATAAAAGAAATACAAGACTATTTAGCAAAGGAGGACAAGGTTTTGATTGAATACACTTTGGGTCTTGAAAATCCATTTGTTTTTGTTATTAGCAAAAATAGCTTGGATATGCTTCCTTTAAAATATACTCCCAAAGATTTGAATTTGCAGACACTTAATTTACGCAAAACACTAACTGATTATCGTTTTATCCTTTCGGACAATAAACAAGCCAATAGTTTGTATAGCAATGCTGCGCAATATTTTTATCATACTTTTGTTCAGCCTGTTTTAGCTGATGTAAAAAAAGGGCAACACTTGATCATTGTTCCAGATCAACAATTGGGGCATCTCCCTTTTGAAACTTTTTTGACTGAGCAACCTAAGGAAAATTTGGATTTTGCCCACTATCCTTATTTACTAAAAGATTATCCCATTAGTTATAGTTATTCCGCTACTATTTTATTGGGACAAAAGCATCAACAAAAACACCGTACCATTCCCAAACGGGGAATTTTAGCTTTTGCCGCAGAATATCCTACCATTACATCCAACTCTTTTAGCCATCAACGAGGAGGAGATATTGGTATTGTCCGAGAAGGGCTACAGCCTCTTCCTGGTGCCATTAAAGAAGTAAATTTACTTCAAAAACACTTATGGGGTACTTTTCATAATGGTCTAACAGCTAGTGAGGAAAATTTCAAAAAAGAGGCTTCCAACTATGGCATTATTCATTTGGCAATGCACGGCGTATTGGACAATAAAAATCCTATTTTGTCGAGTCTAGTTTTTTCTGAAGATAGCTCAACTGTAGAAGATAATTTCTTACGTGCTTATGAAATTGCACAACTAGATTTAAACGCTGATTTGGTCGTATTATCAGCCTGTGAAACGGGCTATGGAAAGTTTCAGCAAGGAGAAGGTGTCATGTCTTTAGCTCATTCTTTTTCGTATGCGGGAGCTTCTTCCATTTTGATGAGTTTGTGGCAAGTTAATGATTTTTCAACTAGCCAAATTATGAAGAACTATTATATTAATTTAGCTTGTGGTGTTTCTAAAGAGAAAGCCTTGCGAAAAGCAAAATTAGATTACCTAGAAAATCAAGACAACCAATCTGCTTTGCACCCTGCATTTTGGGCTGCGTTTGTTCAAACGGGTGATGTAAAGCCTCTTGAATTAGTTTCTCGAACTGGAAAAACATTTAAGCAGTTGCATATTATGTTTGGTGTTGGACTTGCCTTATTAGTTATTTTAATTGGATTTTTTATTGTACGTTATAAAAAGCGCAAAAAAATCTCAAACTAACTTGTACGCTTAGGAGCAGTAGGCCATTGTTCAATACCTTTTATGACTGCCCCATCCTCGTAAATAGGTAGCAATACTTTTCGACAAATATGTTGCTCATGTGGGTACCCAAAAGCATTGTTTAAATACCAAATTCCGTTTTTTTGCACGCTTCTATTAAGGTGACTGTGTCCATAGACGTGTAAGTCTGTTCCTAGTTGTTGCAGTTGTTTTTCTATTTTACTAGAACCAAAAACAGGTAATAATGCTTTAACTATTTTGGGAACATTGGGCGGTATTAAATCTTTGCTAGGAACAAAATGAGAAAAAGAGATAATTGCATTGCTTTTGAGGTTCAAATGCGGTTCGTTTAATCCTAAAAAGTAGTTTGTCAATTCTTCTTCTGTCTTTGTCCATTTGCAAGCTTTGTAATCCACCCAAGCTCTTTTAATAGTTACAGAAGGTTGCCCAAAAGAATAGTCATACCATGAGAATATTGGGACAATACTTAATTCTGAACTAACAAAGGGAGTCGTTTGAACACCTAAATCTTCCGCCAACAATAATAATTGATGAAACTTCTCCAAGGAGTTCATTCGTTCCTTTTTCCCCAACCAAACGTCATGATTCCCTGGCACAAAAAATACTTTCCAAAACTTCTTTACCAATGACTCTAAAAGAATTGCTGTTTTCTTGAGGTCAGGAATAATATCTCCTGCTACTATCAATATGTCTTCTTGATAATCAATCTCTGATAATTCCATAAACCAGTTCCAGTTTTCTGAATAGTCTACATGCAAATCTGATGTTGCCCAAATTTTCATACGGTTTTAGTTTTCTGAAAAGAAATGTTTTGATCTATATTAATAATCAACTGCGAAGCACTTATACAGTACCACATAGCTAACTAAAAGCGCAGCGCTCACGAAGTACCACGTAGTAGCAGCGAAGCTAAACTGATACGATTTTATCACGAAATAATGCATTCTGTGATGATGTTAAAATACAGATAAGAAAAGAGAAAACTAAATAATAAGGAATTGTTATTGCTTTGAATCTTATTGCAAGATCTATTCGTTTAGGTATTGTCGTCTTTTTTTAGGTTAGTAATAGCCTTAACGGACTTATTCTGTGCTTGATTATATCGAAAGGGTTGCTTACTATTTTCGAAATATCCTTTTATAATCCTCTTTATAGAATATTTGTAATAATAGTATAAGAATTTAAAAAAGTTGCCTTTGACAATTCTATTGTTAGGATGAGATGAACCAATATAGTCTGTCGCCTCTTTCAATTTATAATGCGGAATGCTGGGATTGATGTGGTGGGCAAAATGATCCCTACTCAAACCTATTAAAAAATAGTCAATCACAGGACCATAACTTAGATTAATGGAATTCACAACGCCTTTATCATAAGTCCAAATTTCATTGGGATACCATACCGTATCTGCTCCCGTGTGGTTGAGGAAAGTGGTTATTAAAAAAAAGACCCAAGCTACTAAAATAGGTAAGATACCTACAAAAAAGAAATAGCTAAAAGGCATAAAACTGGCTATAAGTGCCAATAGTAGAAGATAGGCAAGAATAAAAACAAATGCCTTGATGGAGTTGGGCGTTTTATCAGGCCAAAAATAATTGACGTAATTAGGCGTCTTGGTGAGGCTTGGAAACAATATTGCCATTAGGTAAGCAAAGAACGGAATCAATACAACCGATCGAATCAGTCGTTGTAACCAAAAGTCTTTTCGTTTCGCTTTTGGTCCAAATGCCTCGTCTTTTTCAATGTTGCCAATAAAATTGTGATGCATATTGTGACTCCTTCTAAAATTTTCATAATTCATTAACATAAACGAAGTAGCTATGCTTCCTACCAATTGGTTGACTTTATGATTGTTACTAAATGACTGATGCCCACAATCGTGCCCGATTAACCATAAACTAAGATAAGACAAACCATGAAAAAAGGCGATCACTAAAGCTATGCTAACATAAACCCAATTGTCTATACTTGATTTTAACAACATATATTGTATTATAAAAAAGAGAATAACAAACGCTAAAAATTTGAAAAAGTGAAACAAGGAGTGATACAAATTAGAACGATACTTATGATCTCTAAACTCCTTGGCATAATGCTTTAAAATAGTAGTACTCATTATATATACAGCTTTAATTGTCGATAAAAAAACAAGATGCGATCAACAGGAATATTCCTATTGAGGACAGCACAGAAAGGGTAGAATTTGTCTTCTTAAGGTATTGGGTTGTCTCTAACTGAAAGTCTACTTTGAGCATGAAAATCAAAATGAATGATATCTGAGCAGTAAATAGTCTCATACTTAGAAAATCTTCATGACAAAAGGACAATAACAAGGAAAATGATTGAAGCACGAGAAAACCAATAGAGTGGTATTTTTCTCCTGAAACCAAAAAAGGAAGCCCCCATATCAAATACAATATTCCATAGTAATCATTCGTCGAAGCATCAAAAATCTGAGGATAATTGAGATAGTTAATGGCTGCTGTAGCACTTTGAATGGAAAGAAAAATCAAACACAACAAGTGTATGGCAGTATTGAATACTTTCACATAACGAGTGCCATTATAAGAAGCCTTCATAAATAAGATTCCTTGTGGCAATAATATCAAAATAAGAATCATATATGCAACCATTTGATTGTATCCCACGAAAAAAAGAACATATAGTAACGTTACATAAAAAGTTTCGACCATTGCCAGTTCATGAAGTCGTTTTTGTGCTTTTTCAAGCTGACTTTTTTGAATCGCTCCAAACCCCAAAATTGAAAAAATAACTACAAGAATGTATAATTCAAAAAAATTAATACAAGTGAGATAAACCAACCATTGAGCAAACAAAATGATTAATATTTTCATCATTTTTATTTTCATTCTTTCCGAGACTATTAATGATTACGAATACGCTGCCTAGCACTCATAGAGTAAAGAATTACCACAGATAGAGTTTAAGATAATAGCAGTCCTGTATTCTGCCTAATAGTTTTATATACAGGAGGTAAGTTTAATTTTTTGTCAAAAGGCATGGGTCTACGAATACCACATACCGTAATATGGCGAGGCATTTTGTAAACACGATCATTTTCCATACTTATAATGCCATTGTCTATAAATAGCTGGTTGAACGTTTCATTACTTGCACGATAAATTTTATTCCAATCATCTGTAATGTCTTCTTTTTCTAAATCGGAGCTATCAAAACAAAAGTCAGAATTGTAGTGAATGCTCATACCTCTAATTTCATTAAAATAGTCCTCAACAAAACACCGAACTTCTTTATCTACTTTCGTTTCTAGTTCATAAAAGCACTTTGGAAATAAGTGTGTATAATGTTCAAAAGCCTTGGGAGAAATAAAGGATGCAATACCTGTTACATTTTTCAAAAAGTATACTTGACTGATATTTCTACGAGAATACCACATACCAAGCTTCCAAATAATGTTACCACGATAACCACTTCTCTTCATTACTTGTCCAAAATGAAGGATGTATTGACTGCGCCCTAGTGGTCCTTTTTTATATTTCGTTAAATGATAAAAGCTTACACCTTGAATGATGTCTCCCTTTTTTATCATCACTATATCGTATCCATAATCTTTTTCTAATCGATCCGCAATGAAGCTTGGCGCAGCAGATTTATAATATCTATAAATTAGGTTTTCAAGTTGTGCCCGTTCTGACACACTAAGCTCATTAACTTTTTTCTGAATTATCTTCATACAAATTATTGTGTAAAATTTCTGTAAAACAGATTTAAAAAATGTTGTTGTGAACCTTAATAGATGTGGTGTGATTTTTTTAATGCTCTGCTTCAAAGAAACGAGAAGATATTGATAATGAGGGCTAATTCTGTGTCACTGATACAAAATCTTGAGATATGACATATTTTTATACCTTTATGACACGTTTTTATATCCACTGTCCCCTTCTCAGCTAAACAATGGACTTTAGAACACGTTTTAAAGTTATTAGAAGAGAAGAAATGCATTTTTTTGTTACTTTTATCTCATCTAGGAACTTAATCTTTTTGATATTTTTGAAAAAATTCAACCTCTATATTCTATTTCAGTTCGTCGTGTTTTGTAGCCACGCACAGCCACTTTCTACGGTGTTGAAACAGTATATTGTTCAACAACAAGAACTTTCTACAGAAGATGGTTTATCTCACCCCTTCATTCATTCTTTTGCCCAAGACAATTATGGCTTTATGTGGTTGGCTACGCCTTATGGTTTAAATCGCTATAACGGGCAAGAATTTAAACAATATCACAAAAAGGATTTTGCCTTGCGCAGCAACAACGTTCGTTTGGTCATTAGTGCCCCAGACAGCATGTTGTGGTTAGCGTACACTAGAGAAATGGAAGTTTCTCATGCCATCGATGTTTTTGATCCAATATCAGGTGCTATCACACCACTAAATCAATACTTTTCCAAGTCATTACCCTTTGATGCAACAGATATACACTTTCGCTCTTTTCGAAAAAATGCTGATGGTAATATATGGTTTAGCACCCCACACGATCTTTATCAATACAATGGTTCCAAAATTGAACACTTACTATCTTTGCCTGATAGTTTCACCATACGTTCAGCCATTCCTTATGAAGAAAAAGCGGCAAGTGGTTGGCTCACTGCTATCAGCGAAACATCAAATCATTACTTATTCCATTTTAATGAAAGAAAAAAAATCATTGAACAATACCCTCTTGCCGAGCCACAAGGTCCCAGAACGACAATCAACCTAATAAAAGCTCTCGATAGGCAAGGCATTATTTATAGTACGACCCAATTAAGTAAGGATTCGATTTCAAAAAATGTCCTTTTTTATAAAGCAAACCATCAATCGCCCCAAAGGTTTATTCCCACAGTTGATAAAGATTATCTACTTTATAAATATGCTCCCTACCACAACCAGATTTGGTGCTTTGGTACAGAGGGTAAAATAGATTTGTACTCCATACAAGCTGAACTAGTTGCTCAATGTACTACTACAGTGTTTCAGAGCCCTCCCTCCCATCTTTTTTTTGATATACAAGGAGGACTTTGGGTCAATACTAAACGAAAAAATTACTTGCTGCACGTTGTCCCCAATCCATTCAAACGCTATTCAGGAAATACAACAAGCCACCAATTTGGTGTCAGTTGTAGAGGCATAGCAGAAGATACGACAGGTAGGTTGTATTTAAATTCGAGAACAGGTACCTATCAAACCAAAGATAGAACACAGCAAATGCAACGCTTGCCCAATATCCCCAACTATCCTGTTGATATGAAAGGCAAAAATGGAGGCGCACGCTTAGCCACCTTAGTAGACGATGATGAAAGCATCTGGTTGACAGGAGAATATAGAACACTTATACACTATCACCCAGAGACTTCGGCTTATGATTTCTTTTTGTATGACAGTCTAGATGAATTGAGATTGTCTCAACACAAAATTCCTCCTTTATACTGGTCTTTGTACAAAGATTATAAAGGTCAGATTTGGCTAGGTGGTATTGGTTTGTCTTATCTTGATGCAACCAACAAAAAATTAAAACTATGGGATAATTACAATGGGTTCTATTGGCTTGCTACAAGTGAAATTTACCATTTTCATGAAAATCAGACAGGAATCTGGCTGGCTAGCTCATCGGGTTTGTATCATTTAGATAAAAACATGCACATCAAGGCACGCTATCACACCAAAGGAAAGCCTCCTTATTATCTTCCAGCAGATGTTATTACCCATTTGCATGAAGACAAGGAAGGCAACTTTTGGCTAACCACCAAAGGCAACGGGCTGGTAAAGTGGCATCCCAATAGTAAAGTTTACAAACATTTTACTACACGTCATGGTCTAACCCATGATGTACTTTATGCCGTGTATGAGGATGCACACAATCACCTTTGGTTGAGTTCTAATATGGGTATTATGTCTTTTGATAAAGCAACGCATATCATCACTCCTTATAGTACTAAAGATGGATTGCCACAAAAAGAATTTAATACCATATCCCATTATCAAGCCCACGATGGCACCATCTTTTTTGGAGGATTAAATGGGCTCATTTCCTTTCACCCAACAGAGATTCAACAAACAAAAAGAGTATACAAAGCAGCATTGCACATCATTTCACATACTAAATATGACAATCAAAAAAATGAGACCATAGACCTAACCGCTGCTTGTTTTAAAGATCGAAAAATTGTTGTTCAGCCTCAAGATAGGAATGTCCAACTTGGTTTTCGATTGTTAGATTATCGCAACCAAGCCCCTACTTTTTTTTATCGCATTGTTGGTTTGGATCCATATTGGCGTGCTACCCAAAAAACTGAAATTAACTTAGATGGTCTACCTTATGGAAATTATGACCTACACATCAAGACAGAAGCTAGTGATCAACTACTAAAAATAGCTCTTGAAGTAGTTGCTCCATTCTATTTTAGACCTTGGTTTGTTGCCTGTTCTATTATTTTGATTCTGTGTATCATTGCATTGGTTATTTGGTTTAGAACCCAAGCACTAGAGAAGCGCAAGCGCATGTTGGAAGCTATTGTAGTAGAACGTACAGCTGAATTAAAAATTAAAACATTACAATTAGAAGCCCAAACCGAAGAACTAAAGGGGTTAAACCAACTTAAATCTCGTTTTTTCACCAATATATCCCATGAACTTCGAACTCCCCTGACACTTATTTTAGCTCCATTGGCTGCTCTTATTAAAAATAAAAAGAAAAATGACCTTGAAAAGCAACAGCTAAAAATGATAGAACGCAATGGCATGCAGCTGTTGCAATTGGTAGAGGAGATATTGGACTTATCTAAATTGGAAGCCAACAAACTAGAAGTCAATGAGCAACCTACAGCATTAAACTCTTTTGCCAGTCGTATTCTAACAACCTTTAAATCAAGAGCCCTATTCTTGGAGCTTGACTATACGATAGAGGTTTGGGTAGACCAAGAACAAATTGTATTACTTGACCAAGATAAGGTGGAGAAAATTTTAAATAATTTTATTTCCAATGCCTTTAAATTTACCAGTCCAAAGGACAAAGTAAACGCAAGAGTAGTTCTCGATATGAATAAAATCATTTTCTCTGTGAAAGATACAGGTCAAGGAGTTGCCAAGGAAGATCTTCCCTTTTTATTTGATCGATTTTATCAAACTAATCAAGCTCAGAATAGAGCAGATGGCACTGGCATTGGATTGGCTTTTTGCAAGGAATTGGCAGAGCTGATGGGTGGAGTTGTAAAGGTAGAAAGTGAACTTGGACAAGGCTGTACCTTTAGTCTAATTCTAAAACATAGCTCCCTTCCTAGCACCTCTATGATAGAAAATCCCCCACCACTTTCCGAAGCTATTGAAGTGACTTCCTCTCCTTCTCCAACCAAAAATATGGCATATGCGCCTTTGATTCTAATAGCAGAAGATCATCCAGATATGCAATTGTTTATCCATCAGTTGTTGTCTCCTCATTTTAAACTCATTTTGTGCAAGCATGGGAAACAGGCACATGACTATCTAACTACCTCTGGTAATAAATTGCCTGATTTAATTATTTCAGATATTATGATGCCTCAAATGGATGGATTTACATTGTTGAAATATTGCAAAGAACAACCTCAGTTCAGCTCCATTCCTATGATAATGCTTACTGCCCGCTCAAATATCAAGGATCGATTGAGTGCTCTTAGAATGGGAGTAGATGACTATCTAACCAAACCTTTTATAGCAGAAGAACTTTTAGCAAGGGTTCACAATCTGTTATCTAACGCCAATATCCGCCAACAAGCATTGATAACAACGCACAAAGATGAAGTTGTAACAACATCCCCTTCTCAACAAGAGGTCCCCTCCTTGTCTCCCATGAATCAAAAATGGCTGAAAGAAGTGGAACAAATTCTGTGGGAATCAGTAACTGATCCCGACTTTAGTGTGGAAACTTTGGCAGAGGCTGTTCACTTGGGGCGTAGCAGTCTTTATCGCAAACTAAAAAAGTTGACAGGTCTTACCCCTGCACACTATATACGAGAAGTTCGATTGAATATTGCTCGTGATCTTCTAGAACAGAATACTTATGAAACCATGGCTGAGGTAGCCTATGCCTCTGGTTTTTCTACTCCTTACCATTTCTCCAATATTTATGAAAAACGATTTGGAAAAAAGCCTACTGATTACTTTTAATTATTGATGATACGTAATTGTTCAGAAAGAATTATTTAACTAAATGATACTTTTCTATCCCTTCCGAATTTAAAATCAAGCACTTGTTATTCTTTTTATTTTAAACAAAAGCAATTTCGATATTGTTAAAATAATAAACTGAACGTGCTCTAGCATAGCTTATGGAAATACATCTATATCGTATGGTTTTAATACATTTCCGCCAATAACTAACCTTTAATAGCTCATTAATTATCAAATACAAAACATCCCCCAACAAACCTATAAAACCTAGCGCACTCCGTTCATAAGTATTTTTGCTTTTAGTGAGCTGTGTTACTATTGCATGATTTCAACACACTAAATACAATACATGAACCACCTAAAAAATACTAAGCGACAATGAAGAAAATAAAAGCTATCTTCAATTTAATCAAACAAACATTTGCAGAGTGGTCAAACGATCATGCTACTCGCCTAGCAGCAGCACTTGCTTATTACACAGTTTTTTCTTTGGCTCCATTGGTTTTAATTGCAATTGTGATTGCTGGTGCTTTTTTTGGTGAGGAAGCTGCAAGAGGCGAAATCGTAGGTCAAATTCAAGGATTGGTGGGCGCTAATGGAGCAAATATGATTGAATCGACGATAGATAACGTTTCGAACACAGGGAACAATTTTTGGGCTTCAACAATCAGCATCCTTGTTTTATTATTTGGAGCTTCAGGTGTCTTTGTCGCCCTTCAAGATGCCCTGAATACCATCTGGGATGTAAAAGCGAAACCACAAAAAGGAGTCATCAATTTCATTAGAAAACGTTTCCTGTCCTTCTCTGCCGTTTTAGGGGTTGGTTTTCTATTGCTGGTATCATTGATAATTAGTGCTGCGTTGTCAGCGCTCGATAAATATATGAGTTCTGTATTGCCAGGGTTTGATGCTTTTTGGTTTATCCTAAATTTAATCGTTTCTTTAGGTATTATTACCCTGCTTTTCGCTTTAATGTTTAAGTACCTTCCTGATGTTAAAATTGAATGGCGTGATGTATGGCTAGGTGCTTTTATCACTGCTATCTTATTTACAATTGGCAAGTTTGCTATTGGTTTCTATTTGGGTCGAGGAACCTTTAGTTCTACTTATGGAGCAGCAGGTTCCTTGGTAGCCATTTTAGCATGGGTCTACTATTCTGCTCAGATCTTATTCTTTGGGGCTGAATTTACACAAGTTTATACTAGAGAATCGGGTAGAGATATTTTGCCCAATGAGTATGCCATTTCTTTACAAGATAACTCCAAAGGTAACTAACAAAACTGTCGCATATTAATGGGGTTTACTTAAATTTATCCTCAATTGCTTTAACAGTGTCTATCTGTAAAGGGGACTATTAGACAAAAACAAAGGGTTCAAGCAAAACGCTCAAACCCTTTATATATTGTTAGTCGGGATGACTGGAACTACAATTTAGCCAAACGTCTTATTTCATTAATAATCAAGATTTTGCAAACCTTCTCACATATTCCCCTATATACCTTTTATTTTATATAATATAGGGGTATATAGGTGTTTCTGTGTTTAAGTATTCAAGTCTTTGTTTTTGAGTGTTTTGTGCGGTACAGTTTTAAGAAAAACAGGTGTGACGATTAAGTACGAATAACATAATAAACTAATAATCAAATACATTTATTTCACCATTATTTGCTTTTTAGCAAATTAATGATTTCATCTTTAGATTCTATTTGCTTATCCTTTTCTTCTATTAAAGAGTCTTTATCTTTTAGGCGTTGTTCTAAATGTTTTATTTGGGTTTGAAGTTCCTTCAACTCATTTGAGTCCTCTCTATGACTACTATTATCTACAGGCTTTACTATTTTTTTTGATGGGTCTATCATCATTTCTCCAATTCCAAATAATAGCCAATCTACACTTATACCAAATTTCTCACCTAAAGGAATCAATATTTTAGAGCTAGGTAAGGTCTCCCCTTGCAAAACTCTACTGACCGCAGTATGGGAAACATCTAAATCTTTTGCAAAGGTGGTTACATTTTTACTGCAAGATGTTACGATCTGTTCAAAGCGTTCTTTCATTGGGTTACAAGATGATTTTTAAAAATTTTGCTTTTTGTTTCAAAAATTATTTGCTAAAAGTTGCAATTTTGCTTTTTGTTTAATAGTTTTGAATTATCAAAAATGAAAATTGACAACAGAAAAATAAAGATTAATCACTAAGATAATAAAAAAGCTCTGAATCGCTATCTATTGGGGAATAGTTAGTTTGAAGGGTCTGGGTGACTTGTAGGAAGTGAAACCTTATGGGGAGTGTTTCGGGGGTTCGATCCCCTCCCACCCAACTAATCAAATCATTTACAATTGTTACGACCTGCTGCCTAAAAAAGCGGCTAGGCGTAGCTATGTCTAAAAATAAGAGTATGTCGATAGAAACAAAGGTTTTAGCACAAGTTAAAAATGGGATTTACAAAGAAATAGTACGAAATATTAGAGCAACTCTTAAAACAACAAGAATAGGAAACAAGACAATTTTAAGCTGTTTTGCGAGAGTATATCCTAACATTTCATACGCAACAAATAATAAATGATTTATATAATAAAAACCAATAACTAAAATGTCAGACAACACAAAGCAAACATTCCGCCAATTTTGCGAAAATCAACTAAGCACTCGACAATTTAACACTTTATACGAGTTGCCTAACACGACAAGATATAGCATAACTAACGCTCTAAAAAAGCCTCAAAAAATGTCTTTTCAACTCTTGTTGGATATAGCGGATGCAATCAATCAATCTCCCCTTAACCTTGCCTTATACTATGAGTGTAGCCTTGATACCATGACAGCTAGACAGTATTTGAGCTTATTAGAAAAATAAAATTTCCCAACAATAAAACCACACATGAAAGTAACGCTATTAAATGGGCTGTATAAGACTCAAAAAGGGCATTTTGAAATATCTGAAATTGCTCACCAAATAGAGACAGGTGTCCACATTTCAATTGTTTTAGAGTGTCGAACTACATTAAACTTAGAAAGTAAAAGAGCCTATGCAAGAAAAAAAGTAAATATTCCTTGCTTCACCCCTTCTGGCAAATTTGGTCAAGCATGGGGCAAAGATAAAGAAGGTAATAGGATACCCATTCCACCAACTAAAAGGCATTTATTAGAATACAATGGAATTGTTGTTCTTGATTATGATAATTTAGAGGAAATGGATTTGCTCATTTTAATTGACAAAATTAAGGCTTGCAAATTTACCTTCTTTTGCTTTCGTTCTCCATCCAACAATGGCTATAAAGTCTTAGTTAAAACAACCAATAAAGATCCTAAACAGCACGCTAATGTATTTAAAGCTGTTCGGAAATTTTATTTTGATTTAACAGGTGTTGAAGATGATAAGTCAAGCTCTAATTTTAATCGCCTATGCTTTGTATCTGTAGATAGAGGTTCATTGTACAATGAAGAGAGTAGCATTTTTGAATTTCAACCTACTTTATTTGAAACAAAAAGCAAAAAAACAACCTCCCCTCCTACCCCTCCAAAAAATGACCAACTCGATGATATTACAAAAGCAATTCAACGAATAGAAAAGAATGGCTATTCTTTCATTAATGGTCAACGTCATGAATACAGAAAACAATTTAGTATTGAGTGTGTAAAATTTGGCGTTTCAAAGGAAGAGTGCTTGTACTTTGTAGAAAATAGTTTGGTAACTGTTGATACTGATCTAAAGAAAGCTAAAAATCTTGTTCATTGGGCGTATGAGAACATCAAAGAGGTAGGCATATATACTACATGGAAGCAAGAAAATGAGAAAACTGTAACTAAAAAAAGACGCTCTAAAAAAGAGTATGTTCCAAACCTATACAAAGAGACTCAGCAGCAAGATTTTCTTATCCAGTTACCTCAACTTGATGATAATGACCTAGCAGATATTGATAAAAAAGTAGCTAATGCTATGTTTTATCAAAAGTCTGTACAAGAAGCTCTAATGACTTATTTTGATTTTAGAATCAATACACTAAAGAATCGGGAAGAATACAAGATGAAAGGGTGGAAAGAATTCAAAGAAATGGATAAGATAGAGTATAACACTATTTCTAGTGAATTATTGAGCAAACGAGGGATAAAATGTACTCCTGCAACTTTAGAAAACATCATTTTAAGCCATTTTTCAAAGCAAGTTCACCCACTTAAGGAAAAATTCGAAGGATGGGCTAAAAGTCTAGGCAATGATAAAACAGATTACATCACACAAGTAGCCAATTTTGTCAAAACAGATGCTCCTAAAAACTTGTTTTTAAATGTCTTTAAAAAGTGGTTGGTTGCCTCTGTTGCTAATGTGTTTGTAGAAAATCAATGTACAAATCATCATTGCATCATTCTTTGTGGTGGTCAAGGAACCAATAAAACAACCTTCTTTACTTCCCTCTTTAGTTCGGAATATGTTTTCACAGGGCATATAGACCTAAAGAATAAGGATTCTATGATTCTATTAACAGATACATTTTTAGTGGTCTTAGATGAACAATTTAGTGTCCTGAGTAAAGAAACAGAATGGGAAGCCTTAAAAAGTGCTATCACCATGCCTAGGATAAAAGCTCGTTGGCACTATGCTAAAACAAGTAAGTTAGCTCCTAGAGTAGCCAATTTTTGTGGGACAGCCAATCGAATAGAAATACTGCAAGACGACACAGGAAACAGACGTTTTATTCCATTTCAGTTAACAGAGCCGATCAATCTTAACGAATTAGAAAAGATAGACATTCGCAAAATGTGGGCGCAAGCTTACCAACTGTTCAAAAGTGGATTTTACTACTTACCCGACTCTAAAGAAAAAAATCAAATAGATAAGTATCAACAAGGTTTTAAGAAACTCTCTAATGAGCATTATTTAATAATGGATACTTATGAGCCACACAGCAAAAAAGACGATGAATTAATACTTCTCAATAGTACTGAGATTTGGAAATGGTTGGATAGAGAATACCATCTAAACAAAGATGTAACTGTCTCCAAGATCGCAAGAGCCATGAGATTTTTAAACTTCGAGCAAAAGACAGTTGTAAGAGAATCCGATAAGAAAAGAGGGCGTTATTGGCACGTCAAACGCACCTAAAAACAAAAGACTTAAACAATTTTAAACTTAAACAAAATCATAAAAAATGGAAGCTATTAAAGAGCTAATTCAATTTGCAGCAGACTACAGAGACGATTCCAAAGACTACATCAAAGAAGTCTCAAACATTGTGAAAACAAATGCACATAAAGGCGTCTTTGAAAAAGTATTCAAACAGTGGGTTGTTGCTTCGGTTGCCAACTTGTATGAACCTGACAAAAACACCAATCCTAAATGTTTGGTTCTTTGCGGTGGTCAAGGTACTGGCAAAACTAGTTTTTGGATGCAATTATTCACCCCTTCTCACTACTATTTCAGTGGTCATGTTCACCTACAAGATAGAGACAGTTCTATCCTATTAACAGATACTTTCTTTGTGATACTGGATGACCAATTCATCACTTTAAATAATGCTAAAGAATGGGACGATCTTAAAAAGTTGGTGACAATGCCCACTATTAGAGTTAGAAAGCATTATCAAAAAGAAGCTAAAACATACAATCGAATAGCCAATTTTTGTGGAGCTAGCAATCTACTTGCAAAGAGTATCAGGTCTTGCAACAACACCTTTATTCCCTTTGAATTAACAGAAGCTATCGACATTGACAAGCTGCGTAAAATTCCTATCCATAAAATGTGGGGACAAGCTTATAAGCTATATCAAGAAGGTTTCTTAAATCAATAATCAACACCAATTCAACATCAAATAACAACAATATGATTCAATACATAAATAAACATTCAGATAGCAAGACACAAGCTATTCAAATTACTGGTGTCAAGTTTCAAGACTTTTTCTTCCGTCCTTGTGTTGGCTTAAATTTTTGGATTAGATGGGGTCGCTATTGCATTGATTTAAGACCTATTTGCCAATATCTAAAAATTAAACCCTTCTACATTATAACTAGAACCCAAACGGACTTTGAAAAGGCTATTGAGCCTTTCATTAAAAAGCTTCCTTGTGACCCTTTTCTATTTACTATTCAAGATGCAATCCACGCTTATAAAGAGAAAGAAAAGATACATAAAAAGCCCTCTAAACAAGATGATAATTTACCATTCTAAGATAAAACATAAGATCATGAACTTAATATTCACAGAACAAATCAACAAAAAGCCTAGCTACTTTATTGAAAAAATATCCAATTCATTGCTTTTAGGTATGGATGAATATTTAAAATACTTGGCGTTATACGAAAATAAGTTTGGTAAAAAATGGGATGGTGCCTTAAGTGCTATGAAGCCTAAAAAACATAGCATTAGAGAAGATAAAGCAGATCGTTGGAAAGTTGGAATGCTAATACACTTTATCATCAATCCATACAATTCTAATCGTTTTCAATTCGCTCCTACCCTACCTGTTACAGAGCTTCAAAAAATACTCATACTCACAGTTGATGTGCCTAGTATAATGGTTTTCGTTGATGGTCGAAAACTAGACAGATTTGAGGTTGAAGAACTGGCGATTAATGATGGCTTTGACAACCTAGAAGATTTTATAAACTATTTCAAAGGTAAGCAGGATTTTGAAGGTAAAATAATTCATTGGACTCACGATTTTAAATACTAAAAATATGCCTCCTTATCACTTATTCACTAATACAACTAAAAACGATTTTCTACAGTTAGGATTTATTACTCTTTGTGATAGCCCTGAACATGACTCTAGAGAACATTACTTTGAACTTAAAATTGATGATGTTCTTATCCGTATTGATACATGGGGAGCAGTAACGGCAATCATTGAAGAAAAAGGATTTAGCATCACTTTAATTGCTGATAATATAGACGAATTAAAAGATTGGATAGAGTTTATAACGCTAATGAACAAATAAAATCAAAAGGGGCTGTATAGTTCCAGCTATACCTCCCCTATGACAACTTTAAAGACCAAAAATATGACAACTTTTATTAAAAATCCTTATTCAGAGGTAAGAAAGAAACTAAGCTTTAAAATTTTCAACAATCGACTGGATAAAACCCTAGACGATAAATTCAAGCACAAGAAGTTTTCAGAGCGTTTTGCCATGGCTAATGCTTCCTTTCTAGGATTGGGCTTTATTGCTCAAATCGCAAGCCTTACAACGGCATTTACCATGCTGTCTTTTTTGTTTGAGAACATTAATATTATTGTTCGTGTCGCCTGTTCTATTGCTTTGGTTATAGCAATTGAATTGATAAAACGAGAAAGCACCAACGATGTAATGAAAGGGCTATTTCAATACAAAGAAATTGAACGCTTCCCTACCCTCCTTGCGCTGATCGCAGTAAGTACTAGTATTTATATTTCTGTTGAAGGGGCTAAAATTTTACCTTCATTTTTTATTGCTGATGCTGTAGAAGAAAAAGCCATTTTAAAGACTCCCAATTCTATCAAAGAAGATTTTAACAACAGAATAGCAGATAAGACAAACGAACGAAACCAAGCTAGAGAAACAAGGCTTTGGCAAGGTCGCCTAAAAAGTGACGATGCAGAAAAAGTAGAAGAACACAACGAAGATATAAAAGCCTTGCAAGCTCAAAAAGATGAAGCTTTAAAAGAATTAAATCAATACAATGAAGCTGCTAAAATTGCCGCTAATGTAGCTTTTCAAAAGGCTACTTCGCAAGTAAAAAAGGAACGAGCAGAACTAAGTAAAACACTTGTTATTACTGCTATAGTTTTTGAAGTTCTCTTTGTACTTTGCACCTGTTTTTCTTGGTGGTATTATACCGAATGCAGGAAAGAACGAGTAGAAAAGACACCTCCTACCGAAACTAGTCAAGTCACAACCAAAGACATTGATAAACAAGAAGAAAGAACTACACAAGTCACACAAGAAACTAGTCAAGTCACAACAAGTACTACACCAGTCACAGGGGAACCACGACAAAAGAAAAAACCAAGCTTTATCGACTATGAGGAAGTACCGCCCGAAACTAGTGAAGTAACAACACGAACTATTGAAGTTGATGGAGTAAAGCAGGAGTACACCCGTGTATGTCCAATATGTGATACTAAATTTGTACATAAAAATATGTCTCATAAATACTGTAAACGGTCGTGCATGTTGGAGGCTAGAAAAAAACGACTGAAAGGATAAATAATAAAAATAGACTATCTAAAAGGTAGTTTATTTTTTCATATCAATTGTTTATTGAAATAAAATCATATTTTTATTAAAACAAATAATAAAAATATGGACACAAAAAGTGGGCTAATAAAAAAAGTAAAAGCAGGGCTAATAAAAGCAGGTTTTCCTCTTGAACTAAATATTGCTAAAATATTAAAGGATAATGGATGGTTACTTTCTTTAGGAAGTTATTATTTAGATTTTGAAACAGGAAAACATAGAGAATTTGATATAGCAGCAGAAAAAATAATTAATGGGATAACTATTAACTTAATGATTGAATGTAAAAAGTCAAGTGATAAACAACTTATTCTTTATGCTCCAAGTTCAAAAAGTATACTTAAAAGTTCTATTTTTTCATCATGGTTTAAAATTTTCCCTCAATTAAAGAGAAATAATAATGTTACCATCTCTTCAACAGAAACAGTAATTAAGGCATTTAATAAATTAGAGCTATTCTCAAAAGATCACTCATTTTCAACAAATACAATTTTCACAAAAGGTGATAAAATTTTACAAGAT
The DNA here is from genome assembly GCF_000724545.1 of Aureispira sp. CCB-QB1. Lineage (GTDB taxonomy): Bacteria > Bacteroidota > Bacteroidia > Chitinophagales > Saprospiraceae > Aureispira. The sequence goes on from NZ_JHBV01000021.1 coordinate 151,617, forward strand.
AATGTTTCTTTTTTTAGCTCTCTTAATGGTTTAATCAAAAAGTCCATTCATGTTGGAGGTGATGGCTATAACACAACAGGTTTCCGTAGTATTTTCTTTTATATCGTAATTTATGATGGAATTATGTTACAATTATCTCCTTCCGACAAAGAAGATTTTGACCTAAAAGAAATTGATTATGGTCAATTAGAATTTGATTATCATTTTAAAGTCCCCCCTGAATACTATGAAACTTATGGAGATGATATTAAAAGCTTCGGACAAAAATATATTATAGAAATGATGTCTCCCAATTATTTTAAATCTTATCTAAATAAAATAAATAAAACCATAGAGGGAGTAAATAAAGATTCCCTTGAAGGTTGGGGAGAAGATTGGCCTTCATTTTTATAAAAAAATTTCCTTTAAATAGATTTAAAACACCTCGTTTTTGAGGTGTTTTTTTATGCCCCAACTAAAAATAATTCGAATTACGCCACAAAATGAAGGGGGATAGAGGACAAAACCTTTTTTTTTATATAGGTCTGATATAGCTTTGTATCCATTAATAACAAACTATAAAATCATGGAACAACAAGCATTAACCATCAACCTAGATTATCCTTTCCAAACTCTTCTACCTGCCAAACAACTCATTGTTGATATTACTAGAGAACTAGAAGATCATAACATCATTTCCACTATCTCAGATCGTATCAGTTTAGATTTTGGCAGCTTTTCTATTGTCATAACATCTGAAACACCATGCCGTGCTATCTTGGAGATATTACGCCCTATTTTCGAACAAACAAATATAGAAGTAGAAGCCAAAATCACTTTAAAATTTGGTGAAGGAAATTTCATTGATGATGTGCCACTTGCTATGGGAACCAATTGTCAGAAAGCAGATAAAAAGGTCTTTGAAATCGCTGCTGATAGGCTTCGAAAAAACACACCTCCTAAACATGGATTCCTCCTTATTTCCTATACAAAGAATGGTCAAGAAGTTGACTTATTCACCGAAAAGGGAACACCAAAACAAAAAGAACTAATTGACATGTACATGCTCTTAGCATCAAACCTCATGTAAACAATAAAAACCTTATCCTAATCCATTAAAATTAAAACTCATGAAATTTTTAAACTTTATTAAAATTGTTGTTGGAATACCTTTTTTCGCTGTTATAGGCGTTTTTACTGCCTTGTTCTGTTTTGTCCTAGACTCCTTCTTTACAAGCTCCCAAAATCCACAAAAAGAACAACACAAACAAGACTTAAACGAAAGAAAGCAGCAGTACAAAAAGGACGTTAAACCCATTGTTATTGATGATCTTGCTCAATATCTCAGCAGCTCTTTAAGTTGGGAAGATGAACAGCAGTTCACGCCAATTAATCAAAAGCAACGCCAACAGAAAAAAGCCCTTGCAAAACGCCGTAAACGCAAGAAACTGGCTAAAAAGAGTCGTCAACAAAACCGCAAAAAATTCTAAAACTAATCCATAACCTATTAAAACCACTATTATCTATCATGGCTAAACTATTAAAACTTACCAAAGGCAAACAAATCCAATTAGAAGGCAATAACTATCAAATTGCTCGTTCCATTAACATCAATGTGATTAAACCCAAAGAAGCTCCTAGCAAGCAAGAAGCGGTAAAAGGCAATCATCAAACAGATGTGCAACCTGATCGAACCAAACACATTGCTTGTGCCATCATCCAAAAGAAAATAAAACAGCTCGAACAGGAGGAAAATAATGCCCTTTGCTCCATTGATGAGGATGATGTCTTGTTCTTGTTTGACAAAGGAGAAACAACTCCCAAAACAAGCTTTTCAAAGCAAGTTGAACGAACAACAGAAATTGTCGATTTAAAAGAAATCCTAAAACAAATTCAAGCCATTTAAAAAAGAAAATAAACGCCATTTCCAAAACATTTTCAAAAGCCTACCAAAAGAAAATAAAAACGCTACCAAAAACAAATAAATGCGTTTAAACGCTACAAAAGCCCTTTTTTCGGTTTTTACAATGTTTCGCCAAAAGCGTTTCCAAAATGGTTGACAAAAGATTTTCAAAAAATAAAAAAACAAATTAAAACCCATGAACCAAAACGAAAATAAAGAACCCGAAAAAGAGCCTTTAGAGGACGAAAAGGAAGAACTAGACGACTTTCCCTTTTTAGAGGATGAAGACGATAGTATCAGTCCAGAATTAGACCAGTTCATGAAAGAACAAGAAGCAGATGAAATAAGCAACGATTATGATAATTTGATGAACAATTGGGAGGAGGACGAAGAGGAAGAGTGGGACGACATCGAAGAAAACGAAAGCGATCCATTAACCGAATTTGAAGGAGAGCCAAGCAGTGATCGTGAACCACCAACGGAAAAAGTAGAGCAGATAAAGGAACGAATCAGTAGTGAAAAGAACAGCAAAAATATAGAACGATTAGGAGCTAAGTTTTTAGATAAAGCTGATTTTTTCAAAGCTAGCCTTTGTAGTAAATTAAGTGGGCAACACATGGCTGAATATGTGGCAGATGATGAAATGAAAGCCATTTTAATTGACTGCATCAAAGAATATCTAGCGACTAAAGAAGTTTCCGAATTATCACCATTTGGTGCATTGATGGCAGCTTTGGCAATGTGGACGCTTCCACCTTTGGGAATTGCTTTGTTGGATCGTTTTCAACTAAAGAAGGAGGAAAAACAAAAGACTTCAACTAACTTAAACCAAGCAGCTACAGAAACAACGACTGTTGAAGCAGTAGAAGTAGAGGACGAGGTACAAGGAGAAGCTCAAACGGATTATTCTCATTTGAAGGAATTCCAAGAAAAACGAAAAGTATTTTCTGTCAATGCTGATGGTAAATACAATCGTGTACCGAATGGAAAAACCTATATCAAAGTTGACATTGCAGACGAATTCCCAAGCCCAGAGATTCAAGAATGGTTAGAACAAGGCAAAAAAGATCGGGAAATTAGAAAACTCTTAGGCTATGGACAATAAACCTGTTGTTATCACTCATTTTGGTAGACCACATTCAGGCAAAACTTATGCTATGGAACAGTTTGCTAAAAATGCTAAACGAGAGACAATTTTTGTCTACAATGCAGGAAGAAAACAGGATTGGGAAGGATACCTTGTCATTAAATTAGATATTGACGAGAAGGGCAAAAAATTGATGTTTGAGTACAAAGGTAAAATGTACGACTTTCAAAGTTCGTTCATGCGTTTATTTAGAGGAAAAAAAGTGAGAGCTAGAAGGGGGAGACACCGCAAAATTAGAGATTTGCTCTTTTTAGAAATGACTGAAGAAGGCTATGAAGGAACCTTCTTTATTATAGATGATGCCGTGGGTATTATTGGCAGTCGTCTAACTTTTGAAATGAATTCCTTGTTCTTTGGTTCCAAACATGTTGATATTTGGCTTGGAGTAATTTTTCACATGCCTAGCCAATTTCCCCTTAGAGCATGGGGAGCCTTGACCTTTGCCCGCTTTTTTATCAACAATGTTGTTCCTTCTTTCTCCAGTCCTAAAATACCCCATCGTCAAAAGATGGTTGCTGCCTATAACAAATTGCAAAATGCGCCTAAATACAGCTATTGTACTTTAGATATGAACTCAGGCAAAATGACCTATGTTCCATATAAGAAACCCAAAAAGAAACCAATTAAAAAACAAACTTCAAAACCTAAAAAACAATAAAAACCATGTCTATTTTAGATCAATTAAATCCAAAAGCACAATTCAAGAAACTATTTTTTAAACGCTTGCCACAGATTAGAGAAGATTTAAGCATGATGCTTGATGCTTTGTTTCTAGAAATGGCAGACAAGCACCAATGCAATCCATTTGAAATGACCTTGCTTTTACTCAAGATGAAACAGCAAGCGGTTGGTAAATTCTTTGATGGCAACAAAAACGAAATTGGAGCCTTTGACGCAGGAGCATTGATTCAAGAACTTTTCATCAAACAATTAGCAACCATGCCTGAAATGATTAAGGGCTATGTACTGGATGAATTGGGAACAGAAGATACTACTAAAATGGTCTTAAAAGCCTTAAAGAGTAGACGTTTGTTAATTCATTATGGAGAAGATGATGAATTTGTCTTTGTGGAGGTCACTAAAAAAGGCAACAAAGTGATTGACCTAGACGATTTTTTTAATACATTTGATTTTTAAATCTTAATCTTAAATACACACATTATTATGACTGTCAAAGATACCTCTTTGACCGTTCAAACTCCCATTCCTCAAAAGCATTTAAGTAGATTCAGAGCAAAAAAAGGCATTTACCTCATCCGCCGAAATGACACCGTTTTATACATCGGTGCTGCTAAAAACATTTACAAAGCTGTTATGCGCCTGTTTCAAAAACAGGGAGCGTTAGCTCATTTAGACCGTAATAATCTAAGTTTTGAAATTATAGAGACAACCCTCTTATTTCGAAACATAGAAACGGTGCTAAAACGCCATTATTTGCCCGAATTCAACAAAAGAATTCGTCCAATAGGCAAACAGACCAACTATGAAAAAAGGCATTACAGGCAGCTTTTAGAAGCTTATTTAAATCAAACTCGATTTGAAGCAAAAGGAGAACACAAAACAGACTTAAACTCTCTTAAACCCACCTAAAAAACATGAGTAATTTAATTCCTGTTCTCGGTAATGGTCACGGCGGTATGATTGGCGGCGTGTACCAAACCAAGGGCAAACGATTCACCTTTGAAGATGGAACAACCATCTACGAAGGGGAATACAACCGAGCCATCAAAGCTCGTGTTATGGAGCAATTAACAGCCAAAGGAATTCCTTTCTATGATCTAGTTCCGGAACAAAAGGATATTCACATGAGTACAAGAATTTCAAGAGCTGATTACTTGTACAAAAAATCTAAAGGAAGAACCTTTTTGATAGACATTCATTCCAATGCAGGAAAGGGAACAGGTTGTGAAACTTGGATTTGTTGGAAATCTAGTTCCAAAACTAAAACCTTAGCGAATTGGACAGAAGCTTTGTTTTTAAAACATTTTCCCGAAAGCAAATTTCGAGGGGTCAAACGTAAAAACTTTGATATTCTAGCCTTGACCAATAACCCTGCTATTATCCTAGAATTGTTCTTCATGGACAATGAACAGGAATGCAAGAAATATTTACTGACAAGCGAAGGGCGGGACAGAGCTGCTGCTTATGTAGTGGATATTATTGAGAACTTTATTAAATACCACTCTTAACCATGAAGGATAACATTCAATTTGGGTTGATTCTATGTCTCTTTGGCTACATTATTTTTTTGCAGCAATGTAAACAGCCCCCTGGCCATTTACAAACCACGCAACCTCGAATAGATACAATTGTAAGAATTGATACCACAGCTCCACAACCAATAGTTGTTCAGCTTCCAAGACAGGAAATCCCTAAACCTATTATTATTTATGTGGATAGCTCTGGACAAACGGTGCCAACGGCTAAAATTGATACTTCTAAGCATGAAATAGCACAGTTATATTGCAGTATACCCCAAAATTAGGACCACTAGTTAAGTTCGCAAAAAAAGCTTAAATTAGTGCTTATGAAGAAAAGAAAATTCAC
>NZ_JHBV01000022.1 GCF_000724545.1 Aureispira sp. CCB-QB1
GAACAAGGATGGAATGGAATCTATCGTGGTCGTCCAGCTCCTTCTGGAACATATACTTGGTATGCTGATGTCTTGTTTAAAGATGGACATACAGAGCAAGTGAAAGGGAATATCACCCTTCTCAGGTAATAATCATTAATATTATTATAAAAAATCAGCCACTAGAAAATAAAATCTCTAGTGGCTTTTTTTTATCTCATAGTGATCAATAATAACAATTCGTTGACTCCTACAATTCTATTACCTGATCGTTCGCTACGCTCATAAGATCACTATTACTTAGTTCTTTAATTTCTATATTTTGATTTTGTTAAATACCATAAATCCATTTTCAATTGGACAAAAAAAATGCTACACTCTATGAGCATAACATTTTATGATTTATTCTAAGTTAATAGATTACTCTATCAAACTACTCGACTTTATGCAAATTTACAACAGGCACATATAACTGTCCTTTTTCGTTGAATCGCCCAATAACGATGCGTTGAACTTCCGAAGTACCTTCATAGATTTGTGTAATTTTAGCATCACGCATCAAACGCTCTACGTGATATTCTTTTACAAAACCATATCCTCCATGCACCTGTACAGCCTCAACTGTTGTGCGCATAGCTACCTCAGAAGCATATAGTTTAGCTTGAGAACCTGCTAAGTCGTATTCCATGTGTTGGTCTTTTAACCAAGCAGCACGATATACCAACATTTTAGCAGCTTCTATTTCAGTTGCCATAGTAGCCAACTTAAAGCTAACACCTTGATGCTTAATAATTGGCTTTCCAAAAGCACTGCGCTCTTTGGCATAAGCAGAAGCTAATTCATAAGCACCTCCTGCAATTCCTAACGCTTGTGCAGCAATCCCTATACGACCACCAGAAAGCGTTTTCATAGCAAATTTAAATCCAAAGCCATCTGCTCCAATACGATTTTCTTTAGGAACTTTAACATCATTGTACATGATAGTGTGCGTATCTGAAGAACGGATTCCTAGCTTATCTTCTTTAGCTCCAATTACAACACCATCCCAATCTGTTTCAACAATAAAAGCATTAATTCCTCTGTGTCCTTTCTCTACATCCGTTTGTGCAATTACTAAGTGTACTCTAGATGTTCCTCCATTTGTAATCCAATTTTTGGTACCATTCAAAACATAATGGTCGCCCATATCAATCGCTGTTGTACGTTGAGAGGTAGCATCAGAGCCCGCTTCTGGTTCAGATAAACAAAAAGCACCAATCCATTCACCAGTGGCTAATTTTGTCAAATACTTTTGTTTTTGTTCTTCCGTTCCATACTCCTCTAATCCCCAACAAACCAATGAGTTGTTAACAGACATACAAACAGAACAGGAGTTATCTACTTTAGAAATTTCTTCCATAGCCAACACATAAGAAAGTGCATCCATTCCTCCTCCCCCATACTTAGGGTCAACCATCATCCCCAAAAAGCCAAGTTCCCCCATTTTTTTGAGTTGCTCAGTAGCGTGAATCATTTTAGAATCGCGCTCAATAACGCCAGGTAATAGTTCTTGTTGTGCAAAATCACGAGCAGCCTCTTTTACTGCTAAATGCTCTTCGGTTAATTCAAAATTCATAAACCTTGTGTTCTATATAGCATAGCCTTATGGCTATCACTGGTTAGTAAAAAGGATTGTTTATTATAAAATTTAGTACTTTTAAGAATTAGTCCTCCGTATGCACTAAATTTTCGACAAATATAAGATTTTAATTAAAAAATTAAGAATTATTTTCTTTGCTCTATATTGCCCATAGAAAATAACTCTTAACCTTCCCTTAAGTTACTTAACTTCTTTTCTTAAGTTTTAACAAAGTATGATAAGAATCCCCTATGAGTTCAAATGTATCCACTACTTCAAATCCTGTATCTACAGACATTTTTTTCATCTCTTCTGAATGATACATTTTACTATTTCCATTAGCAATACAAGTAAAGTAAAGAGATGTTCCTACCAAACAGAATTCACTTGCAGGGAATCGTTGGTTATTCCAAAATGGCTCTAAAATGTAAACAAAAGCATTTTCGTCTACAGCATCATGTACTCGTTTTAAAATAGATAAAATTTCATCCGAACTAAAACAATCTAAAAACTGACTCATCCATACCGTATCTGCACCTTTTGGAATCGCTTGTTCTTCATCTAATAGATTGATTTCAAAATAGCTAATTCGATCCGAATAAGGCTCTTTGGCATTTGTTTCCTTCGCTACATTTAGCTGTCCAGGTAAGTCTAACATTTTTATGTTGACTTGATCGTTATATTCGCAACAAGCTCTTGCCCATTTTCCTGTATTGCCTCCAATATCAAATAAATTGTGCACAGGCTCTTTAAATACAAGGTCTAAAGCATAAGGAAAAGCATCATCAGAATAAAAATGATCAAACTCAAACCAAGATTTTTTGACTTGATCTGGCAATTGAGACAAACCTTCGTATACTGTTGGCCAATCACCAAAGACTTTTAGGCCAGCAGGTTTTCCTTCTACAATAGACTCTTTTAAATGCTCCAAACCTGCATAACAAACATCTTTAGCAAAATTCATATTAACCTCTGTCATTCGATCCGAACGGATAAAGCGTCCAACAGTTGTCAATCTATATTTTTTTTCCTCGTCTTGCTCAACAATATTAATGCACAAACCAGCCTCTAAAAGAACTTTTACGCCATAATGTGACAATCCTGTTTGTTCTGCAATTTCTTCTAAAGTAAGTCCTACTCTAGCTTTAGCTATAACGTCTAAAATATTTAGTTCCTTAAGACATACTGTTGCGTGAAAAAAGATAGGTGCAAATGCTATTTTTTGCGCTTCATACTTTGCTTCAATAGCAGACATTCGATTTGCCATATTGTTTCTAATTTTAATCTTTAATGGTTATTTTATTTATAATAGTCCACTGTGTTGGCTACTTTATCATTTACAATGCTTTACACCCTATACTGCGTAAAACTTATATGACTTAGCATTAAACGACACCGTGGGTTATTGTTTATTAGAAAAGTTGTAAAAAACAGGCTAAATAGTTTAAACAAACCCATTCTTTTCACTCTGTATTAAAGGTTTAAAGGTAAAAGAACTATTAATTAAGTTGGTTATAATTCCTATATTTTAAGTAATCGTTGAGAAAAGTTATCTCCTTTATTTTTCAGGTTCCACTTATTTAAGAAAAATCATGTTTCAGCTCTTTGCCTTTCTTATTTGCTTTCATTGGATAGAAATTTCCCCCAAAATAGGTTTTATTATCGTTTTAAGGTATAGTAAATTGCTAATTTTTTAGTTTTTCAAAGAAAAACATCAAGTGGTGTTCTTTTTCATTTAACAAACCAAGCCCTAACCACTTAATTATCAAAATAAAACACATTAAAAACTAAAAATCATCTACTACCCATTGTCTTTTAGACTATAAGTTGTTTTTATTTGTCAATTAATGACTTACAAAGGTAGGGGAAGGCTAAATTAAAACGGTTTTATATGTAAATATAAAATTATTGCAATGTGGCAATCTTTTTGAGCTTTATAATCGTTCCATTGGTATTAGCACTTATTTTGTGCATTTATCCAAAACATCAATCCAATTTTCCAAATATCAATAGTTTATTCGGTATGTTTCTTCGTTTAATCTTCCTTTTATTTTGCAGTTGTCTTTATCTCGTATCTTTTGCCCAGCCTAGCAATGACGATTGTCACAATGCGACTCCTTTACCTATTAGTAGCAATTGGTGTTCTCCAGTTGCCGCTTACACCAATGTAGGAGCAACAGCATCCAATTTTCCTACTTCCCCGTGTTTTAGTAATAATAATGGAGATGTTTGGTTTAGTTTTGTAGCGGTAGGAACTGATATCAATATTACCGTAAACGGGAGTCAAGCACCAACACCAGGAGGCACACTATTGCGTCCTCAAATTGCTCTTTATACAGGCACTTGTACGAGTAGTGGTGGCACCTTATCACACTTGCAATGTCAAAATGCTTCTGCTGGAAATAACATTGTCGACTTGTACAAAGGGGCATTGGTCATTGGGCAAACTTACTTTTTGCGTATAAAAGGAAACTTGGGTAGTACTGGAACATTCCAGATTTGTGCTCAAAACTATAATGGTCCTGCCCTACCAGGCTCTGATTGTAATTCTGCATCTGTTCTTTGTGATAAATCTTCCTTTGTTGTTCAAAGCGTTGTAGGAGCTGGCTTAGATCCTGATGAAGCATCCAATAGTTGTCTGGGAGGTTTAGGAGGAAATTCTGAATCCAATTCTACTTGGTTTAAGTGGACCTGTGACCAAAGTGGCTCTCTGACATTTACGTTGACTCCTAATAATGCCTCTGATGATTTGGATTTTGTTCTTTACGAACTGCCCAATGGAATTAACAACTGTGTAGGAAAAACGGTACTTCGCTGTATGGCTGCTGGTGAGGCTGTTGCCAACTACCCCACCCCTTGTCATGGTCCTACAGGACTAAGAGCCACTTCAAACGACACCAATGAACAACCTGGTTGCTCGCAAGGACAAGACAATTGGCTATCTCCTGCCAATTTAGTGGCAGGAAGGAGTTATGCCTTACTGATTAATAATTTCACCTCCACAGGCAATGGTTTTCAAATGGATTTTGGTGGAACAGCAACCTTTCAGGGACCTACTGCTGATTTTAATATCTCTGCTCCTAGTACAAATTGTGCTAGTGAGACATGGACCTTTACAGATAATTCTAGTTTTGCCTTTGGAAATATTGCCAATTGGTCTTGGACATTTGGAACTGGTGCAAGCCCTGCAACTGCCAATACACAAGGTCCTCATAACGTGACCTATAATACTCCAGGTCAAAAATCGGCTGTTTTATCTGTAGAAACGACAGAGGGCTGTCTAGTGACACATGTTGTTTTGTTAAATGTCGATTCATGCTGCCAAACAGTCAATGCTTTACAATATACCACCGCCACTACAGATGTTTTGTGTCGAGATAATCCAGATGGTGTAGCAACTATTACTCCAACTACCACCCACCTAACGCCTTATTCTTACAGTTGGTCTACTGGTAATACAGGAAATACAATCAATAATTTGTTAGTTGGAAACTATATGGTTAGTATTTCGAATGGTATTTGTACAGCAGAAGAAACACTGATCATTGGAGGACCACCGCCTTGGGAATTGACAGATAGCATCGTTCGTCCTACCTGTGATGGAGGAACAGATGGTGCCATTTTAGTACTTAATAGCAATGGGTCAAATGGTGCTCCCTATCTTTATAATTGGGATAATACAGGATTTAGCACCAATACATCTTATAATAACCTATCAAACGGAACGTACAATTTGACACTTCAAGATAATCAAGGTTGTGATACCATAATTAGTTATCAAGTTCAAGAATTGGTTTTACAATTAGATCCTGTTGCGTCAGGGATTGTTCATCCAAGTTGCTTTGGTTATGCTGATGGTAGTATCCAAGTAGTGGCACAAAACGGCTTAGCCCCTTATTCTTATATTTGGAATCATAATGCTACAGGAGCACAATTAAATAACCTGCCTGAGGGTACCTATACCTTAGATACCGTATGGGATGCCAATCGCTGTAGGACATGGGCACCTGTCAATTTTACGCTAACCGCACCTGATTCACTTCAAATTGTACTCGATAGTGTAGAAGTTAGTTGTACGGGAAATCCCAATGGTGCTTTAATTCCTATTGTATCAGGGGGTACCTATGCTTATCAGTATCAATGGTCAACCTTCCAGTCGGATTCTATTGCCACCAATTTAAGAGCGGGCAACTATCAACTCACTGTAACAGATGCTAATGGCTGTACTAAAACCATCCAAACTAGTTTGACGGAACCACCTATTCTTCGAGTCAACTACGATGTTCAAGATGTTAGTTGCTTTGGATACTCTGACGGACGTATTCGTATTATTGGACAGGGCGGTCGTCCTGGATATACCTATTCTATGGATGGCATCAACTTTAGTTCGGTTGATAGCTTTGCGGTTCCTGCTGGAACTACGTACAAATTATACCTACAAGATGCTGCTGGCTGTAGAACTGAATATAGTCCTGTTGTTGTCCAAGAACCCGATTTATTAGTTGTTGATGCTGGACGAGATACTACCATTGAATTGGGTGCCACCTTAGACATAGAAGCAAAACTTAGTTTTTTTGATTATTATACCTATGATTGGTCTGTTAATACAGGAGACATAACTTGTCCTTCTTGTCGTAAAACAACCATACAACCAGTCGATGATCGTAAGTATTATAGTGTTTTAGTAACAACACAAGCGGGATGTATTGCTAGGGATTCTTTTTTAGTGGTTGTTGAAAAAGATCGAGATTTATTTATCCCCAATGCATTTTCTCCTAATAATGATGGGCAGAACGACATCCATGATGTTTACAGTGGCAATGATGTGGCAATGATCAAACGTTATTTGATTTTTGATCGATGGGGGGATTTAGTTTGTAACAAAGAAAATATCCCTAGTCATTGGAAAAATTTTGGATGGGACGGCACTTTTAGAGGTCAAAAGTTGCAAACAGGAGTTTATGTTTATATGGTTGAGGTAGAGTTTATTGATGGCGCCGTTATTCGATATTCTGGCGACTTAACGTTATTCCGATAATTCATTCTCTTTTTTAAATGCTTATTCTAATCTATTCTTTCATTGCAATAGGAGTTCCTTTAATCCAATGGTTCATCAATTCAATGTTATCCAATAAGTTTCCAACAACGAATAACTTTGATTTTCCTAACACAATGGATTCATTCCAAAGTTCTTTACGGACTTGTTTATTACCAGAATAACTAGCATGTACAAAGTAAAGGTTGTTTTTAGTATTCCACAAATAGCCAACATGTGTGTCTAATCCTACGATATAAATACCGCTAGGTTGTGTATCCAAATAAGCCTTTAGTTTGTTTAATTGATTAAATGCTTGAATACTTTTCTTCGGACATAGGGTTCTGATAATGATAGAAGCAGCTTGCTGAGCTAATTTTACTCGTGGTAGTGTAAAACCACAATGTTCAAGTGTTGTGGTTACAAAATAGCCGCAAGCAATTTTACCTTTTCGGGGCTTCTCTGTTGTACCGTTAAAATCCCAAGTTGTACCATACCAATAAGAAAAAACGCTATCTGTTAAAGTAGTATACAAATAGTTTTTAGCCATTTTTTGAAGCGTTGGTAGACGTTGTGGGTGAGATTTCCATTCTTTTTCAAAATCTAGCCGCCTCTTATGAATCGTATGTTTAGCATTGCCATAAGCCAATAAATGTGCTTCAATATCAAAACTTTTATAAGCTACATATTCCTTTATGGCAATACAAATAGTAATGCTAATGATTGTTGTCCATATCAGTATTCGATTCATGTTATTGAATTGTTTTTGGCGTTGCATCTACTTTTTTCAAAGACTTTATAGAGCCCAAATCTTTTAGAGCAACCTTGCGTTCTTTACTCTGCCATTTGCCTAAGTGGGTACGCATGCGCTTAGCTACAGATCGCATCGCTTGTACTTGACTTGTTGTTATATCAAAGTAGACTTGAGGACTATCTTCAAATGCTGTCACAGGCAATACTGCATACGTCCAGTCAAAGCCTTCTCTTAAATCCATATTATAACGTCCTTGTATATAGCGCCAAGCTAAAATATAATCATGCGCTCCAATTGTAGTTTGGTTTGTTTGGCTATTTTTTACTAATTCTAATTCAAAGATAAGACCAATATCCGTATTTGTTCGGTATTGATTAGAGATAAAATTTCCTAAAGAGTAGGTAACCAATACTTCTCGAAAAGTAGAAGAATCTTCTTGCCAAATAGTATCTGTCTTAATTGGTTGTATGACATGAGGATGCGCCCCAATAACAACATCTACCCCATTTTCCCACAAAAACTGCGTATATTCAACTTGACTTCTATGTTCGTTTAATTTGTATTCTTTTCCCCAATGCATAATGGCAATAATCATATCAGGTTTTGCCGCTTTGGCTTGTACAATATCCTTATAAATTTGATTTTGCTCGATCATATTGACAATACAAGGCTCTTTGGTTTTAAGCCCATTCGTTGCATAAGTATAATTAATAAAAGCCAAGCGAAAAGTTGTTCCATCCACTTTTTTCTCTACAATTAAAGGATAAAGAGAGTCTCGCTCTGCTTGGTTTTTGAAGGTTCCTGTATGTTTGATTCCTAGAGAATCTAAAACATCTATGGTATGTGTTAAACCGTATTTAAATCCATCGTTGGAATGATTGTTACAAGTTGTCAACAAATCGAAACCTGCATCTTTTAAGTACGCAGCTAAGATATCTGGCGACCGAAACATTGGATACCCCGTATAACGCCCTTTGTTGCTCAAAGTAAGTTCCAAGTTTCCAATCATCAAGTCTGCTTCCTCAAAAATAGGTTTAACATACCTAAAACAAGTTTCATAATCAAAATCACTCATATCCCTACTCTTCATCTTAGAAGGCTCGCCAACTGCCGCACGAATTTGGTTGTCGTGTCCCATGATATCTCCCACAAAAGTCAACTTTATCCGATGCAAACTATCTACTAACAATACTTCTTTGGTTGAAGTGTCGATTGGTTGGTTAGCTAAATTTGTAATAGTAGTTGGAGTATCCACATTCGTACACGATAGTGTACAACTTGCCAGTAGAATTAGATAAGAGGTAATTTTCATAGTTATTTTATTAAGCAGCTGCCATTAATCATAATTCAATCATACTACTAATACAACAATTCTCAATCAAAAATATTTGGATAAAATACAAAAACATCTGCACAGTTCTATCTAAAACAACATAACATTCTAACTTACAAGCATCAACACCTTATAAGTCCATATAAAAAACACCTTGCAAGCAAGACAAAAGTAATTCCTGTTTTTCAAGAAAAACACTTCCTTTTCTATTTTTTTTGTAAATTCGCAAAGCTTCTGTTTTGAAGCTAATTTTAAACGATAGAAATCCCTCCACTAACATAAATATATAATTAAGACTATGAAAAAAATACTGGTTGCTAATAGAGGAGAAATTGCCATGCGTGTTATGCGTACTTGCCGTGAAATGGGCATCAAAACGGTAGCTGTTTATTCCGAAGCTGATAGAAATGCTCCCCATGTTCGCTATGCTGATGAAGCCGTTTGTTTGGGTCCTCCTGCCTCCAACCAGTCTTATTTATTGGGAGAAAAAATTATTGCTGTTGCCAAAGAGCTAGGGGTTGAAGGCATTCATCCAGGGTATGGCTTTTTGAGCGAAAATGCTACTTTTGCCAAACAAGTTACAGATGCTGGTATTACTTTTATTGGTCCCAAACCTCATGCTATTGAGATGATGGGAAGTAAATTAGCTGCGAAAGAAGCTGCGAAGGCAAATGACATTCCATTGGTTCCTGGTACAGAAGAAGCCATCGAAGATCCTGAACTAGCAAAAAAAATTGCCCTAGAAATTGGCTTTCCTATTCTAATCAAAGCTTCTGCTGGTGGTGGTGGAAAAGGAATGCGCGTCGTTGAAAAGGTTGAAGAACTAGACGAGCAAATGGAACGTGCGATCTCTGAAGCGCAATCTGCATTTGGCGATGGTTCTGTTTTTATTGAAAAATACGTGACCTCTCCTCGACATATCGAAATACAAGTATTGGCCGATACACATGGCAATGTCATTCATTTGTTTGAGCGAGAGTGCTCCATTCAACGCCGTCATCAAAAAGTTGTAGAAGAAGCTCCTTCTATCGTTTTAACACCCGAATTAAGAGATGCGATGGGTGCTTGTGCCGTACGAGTAGCTCAATTGTGTGATTATGTTGGTGCTGGAACTGTAGAATTTTTATTAGAAAATAATAAGACGTTCTACTTCTTAGAAATGAATACACGTTTGCAAGTAGAACATCCTGTAACGGAATTAATCTCAGGTGTTGATTTAGTTAAACAGCAAATTTTGATTGCAAGAGGCGAAAAGCTAAGTATTCAACAAGAAGATTTGAGTATACAAGGTCATGCCCTCGAACTTCGTGTTTATGCAGAAGATCCTGTTAATAACTTCTTGCCAAGTATTGGAAACTTAAGCACTTACAAAATTCCTAAAGGAACAGGCGTACGTGTCGATGATGGTTTTGAAGAAGGAATGGATATTCCTATTTATTACGACCCGATGATTTCCAAATTGATCACCTACGGCAAAGATCGTCAAGAAGCTATCCAAAGAATGCTGCGCGCCATTGAAGAATATCATATTGACGGCTGCGAAACAACACTACCATTTGGAACCTATGTACTGCAACACGATGCTTTTGTTTCTGGTAATTTTGATACTAACTTTGTCAAAAAACACTTTGATCCCAATGCACTAGTCCAAGAGGATGATAAAGAGGCAGAATTGGCAGCTAAATTAGCAGCGTACTTGATGAATTCTAATAAACAACAAAGTACAGCAACAACAACACAAAACACTCAAAAATCTAAGTGGGCGGCTCGCAAATGGAGCTAAGTAACGATAAAAAATAATCTTTCAATTTGCCTAATCTTTTTGAAAACGTATTTTTTGAACGTCACTAACATCCCCTTTTACAATACTCCGTATATGCTTTTGCTATTGTAACAAAACATATACGGAGTTATCAATAATGCTCCGACAAGGCATCTACCAACTTATTGGGCTAATCATTGCAACGCACCTTTACAGCATTTTCTTTATCTCAGAAGGATTTTTTCCAAAATACGTCTTAAATGAACGACTAAAGTGTGCCAAATCTTCAAATCCCACTTCCAAATAAACATCTGAAGGAGTCTTCTGGGTTTGGATTAACAAGCGCTTTGCCATTTCCAAACGTTGCTGCTTAATCCATTTGTGTGGAGATTGTTGGTAAATAGCCTTAAATTCTCTATTAAACGTAGAAAGACTACGCCCTGCCATTCTAGCAAGTTTTTCGAGTGGTATGTTGTATATAAAATTGTGCTGCATAAAACTTTCTAAATCCGCTCGTTCAGGTCTTGTGTATTCTTTTAAAACAGTCAACAAATCAGGGCGTGATTGAGCAATAGCCATCAACGCTTCCATTGTTTTTAGCTCAACCATTTGACGATCTAATGTCAAATTGCCTTCTACATATGCCCATATTGAATCCATTAATCCTTTTAGCAACGTATTGTAGGGCAAATGAACAACACACTCTACACGTTCCAAAGTATTGCTTTGAACAGGTAAGTTTTGTATGACTTTTTGTAGAAATTCATCTTGCAAAACGAAAGCAATCATTCTAGCACAGGACTCCCCTTCGCCCCAAGTCTTAAAACACTGTCCATTAGTATACTTACGAATTAAAGCAAAAGAGCCTTTGGCAATAATATAAACTTCCTCATTCCGTTCCAAGGTCATTTGCCCTTCTTGCAAATAAATCAAGACATTGCTAGGATAATAAATTGTGTGCGGTTCTACTAGTAGTGCTTCTACTGATGCTGCAATTTGCATCTGTTCGCACTCGATTGTTTTCATTATTGTTTTTTCCATAGATTCAAATATAATTCATTTACAACCAACTTATTTGCCTTTACTTATCAAAATACTTGCTTTTTTCTGTCAAAAGAGTTTTAGCTTATTAATAGGAGGAAATAGCCTACTGATTACCTCTTAAAATCCATAGATAAATCTTACTTCTCATTACTCCGTTGAAAAATCGTATTAGTTTACTTCGTGAGCGCTACGGGTTCGTAGGAAAACTAAAAAATCAACGGAGTATTAACTTCTATACTTGGCTTTTTAAATTAATGTCTCTATTTTAGTTACACATTGCATCCACTATACATTAATTTCCAACCTATTAAATCTTTTAATTTAATTTATTAATCTACTATATTGTTATGATTAAAAGCAGTACACAGCACACTGTCATTTGGTAACCTGCTGCTTATTCAACCGTCAATCTACAAAAGTTGGAAAGATTTTTATTCTTAAATAATTAAATAAACAGTACAATGAAAAAACAATTTCTATCGGTCTGTTTTGTGCTCCTTGCAACCATATCCTACGCACAAAACTACCAACTCATTCTACCGACCAACGAGCAGCACTTTTTATATGCTCACACTACAGGAAGTCCCAATTATCATCAAGAAATTCGCTCTATACGAATTGACACTTCGGTCACTCAAGGAGCAGAAACATATTATTATAATCATAAAATATTAGAAGAAACTCCTACCAGCTCACTCTGCCTTGCAGATCATAACGACTCATCTTGGGTAGGTCATCAAATAATTGCCTCTAATAACGGGGATTATGTTTTTTTTAACAAGCAATTGGATAGTATTGTCATCAAAAGCTTAGCTCCTTTGAACGATACTTGGACTATATATAAATTTGGAAATGGAGACTATATAGAAGGGACTTTAGTTAGTATTGATACCGCCACGATATTAAACCATTTAGATAGTATCAAAACAATTCATTTGCAAGTAAAAGATGCAGCCAACAATATTATCGTTCATCCGATGAATACTAAAGTTTTGCAATTTTCTAAGCAAAATGGTTGGGTGCAATTTTTTGATTTCCATACCTTCCCTAATGATACCATTCCTTACCAGTTGGTAGGGAGTAGCGCCCAGCCTAATATTGGTATTAACAACCCAACCCACATCGACTTTTTTAATTTTAATGTTGGTGACGAAATTCATACTACTGGTGAGTATCGTCCTCAAGCAACTCCTTGGATTTTTGGTAAGCACAAAACTATTCGTACCGTACTTAGCAAAACAGTGTCAACCAATCAAGATACCATTACCTATACGTATGAAGATTGCATTGCAAGGATTGACAACGATGCAATGCAAGGAAAACAGGATACTACATTTTTAACAGATACTGTTGTACAAAGAGTTATTGTATCCACTGATGTGAATAATTTGGGGCAACTTACCCATGAGCTTGCACCAGATTCTTCTGGTTTTAGTGTGACCTCTGTCAGAAATTTTGCAAGTCTCCGAAGACAAAAAGTTACTTTCAATTATTTTTATTATGATACGTTCAATAACTGCTGGACATTCTACTTTGACGTTTGGCCCCAAATTTGGATTGAGGGCATTGGCGGTCCTTTTGTGAATAGTCCTGCTCGAAAAAACATGCCTGTTTATTACAAAAAGGGCAATGAAACATGGGGCATTCCTGTTAACTGCTCGACGTTTCTAAATATTCCTACGATTGCGAATGAAGAACAGACCATTCAAATCTTTCCAAATCCATTGACAGAAACTGCGACCCTCCAAATTAAAAACTTTGATGCGATGGACAATTGGTCGTTGCGGCTGCTAGATGTAACAGGAAAAGTTGTCCGCTCTACTCCTATCCAAAAAGCAACACATCTATTGCACAAAGGAACGTTACCTTCTGGCGTCTATTTTTATCAACTTACGAATACGCAACAACAAAAACAATACACAGGGAAATTAATTCTACAAGATAATTAATGACACTAAAAAATTGGAGCCTATGACATAACAATAGACTCCAATTTTTCTTTTTTGACAACCGTATTGAGCAGTTTATTCCCTAAGATTAATCTATTAAAATTGCCTCTATTTTTCGCTCTAGTACTTCATAAGAAGTATATCCACTAGACAATATTGTTTTCTTGCCTCCTACTTCCAATACTAGCGCAGGAAATCCACCAATATTCTCTTGGCTTGACAAGCTAAACTCTTCTAAGGCTTGCTTTTGAAAAACCTCTAGTTGCATTTTCTCATTAAACACAGCTTTATTGATACCCAACTGAGCAGCATAGTCTCCATACATCTCGATATCTTCAGGGTTTTTCCCATCCACATAGAAAGCTTGATGCAATAACCCCACAAAAGGAATTACCTGTTGAGGGTAATCAGATTTCACCACACACAATGCCATTGCAGGACACAAGGAATTCATAATCATATTTCCCTGTTCCAAACCACGCTCAACAAAGCCCTTTCCAAAGATTACTCCTGTTGTAGACTCTACCGTTTTGTACGCTCCCGCTTTTATATAAGGAGCAACTTCATTAATAGGTCCTACTCTATCTCCCAAAAACAATCCGCCACTAATTACCTCAAAATCTATTTTGGCATGGTAGGTTTTATGAATTTCCTTAAAAACAGGGCTAAAACCAAAACACCAACCACATAAGGCATCGTAATAATAAGTTATTTTTATATTTTTCATTGTACTATTTTTAGCTTGAAAACTACTGTTCGTTAGCACAACAACTACAAGTATGATTAGTTTTGCTAAGTGATAAATTTTCCCCATTCTAATTTAATTATGCTTACAAGTTTAGTAGTTAGCTACGCTGCTACTTCGTAGTTTTAACGAACTATTGAAGTTAGTTATAGCCATTTTTTTAGTTTAAAAAAGGCAATTGCTGCCAAGAAACTGCTGCCCATTAATGCTAGAGACAAGGGGTAACCATACTGCCAATGTAATTCTGGCATTTGTTGAAAATTCATCCCATAAATGGCTGCAATTAATGTTGGCAAGGAAATACAAACCGTTATAATGGTCAGACTCTTAAAAATTCTATTTTGCTCTAGATCAATCTTACTATTAATATTTTCTTTCAGATCATCCAATCGTTCAAAATTATATTGCAAATGTTCTGTTATAACGGCAATATCATCTAGTTCTACTCCTATTCGCTGATTAATGATTTTTTCTCGATCACCACTACGAATTAATAGTATTAAAATGCGCTGAAAGTTATTAATCGATTCTTTTACCAGTAGATTGTTAAAATTGAGTCTTGTAATCAAATCCAAATCATTCTCTACAAATTGCTTGGCTTCTAACGTTTTTAAAAAAAGCTGCTTAATTCTTTTTGAAATTAGCTCTGTTAAATCAGCATAGTAATCAGAGATGACACCTATCTGAAAAACGAAATGCTCCAAGTGAGAATTAAAATTAATACTATCAAAATCATAACGAGACTTTGTCAAATTTGTCAGATTTCGATCCATTTTTGTGGTCAAAAAATAAAAGACAACGTTACTTTTGATAATAATAAATACTTCTTCTTCTTCAAAAAACACTTGGGAAGAATAGCTAGGAATTGAAAAATTAAATACCAATTGGTTGGACAAATTTAAGAAGTGCGAACTGATTTCTATGTCCTCTTTTTGATTGAATATCGTTAGATTTAATCCAAACTTTTGCGCCAAAGCATTTAACTCATTTTGAGAAAAATCAATAATTCGTACGTTGAACAAATCTGTTAATTGGTAGGTAATTTCATCTACAGACTGGACCTTCTTAACCTGATTATCTTTAAAATAAAGTTCTATCATGGGAGTTGTCTACTTACACTTACATATATTTTAATTTCACGGTAACGGATTTATCTGTATTCCCCACCTCAAAATCAAAATCGTTAAACGTTGGAGCCAACACCCCACTGTGATAATAGTCTGAGAAACCAAACCCTTCTATTGGTAATAAAAAACCATAATCCGCTTTACCATTTTTATTTTCATCATCCAATAAAGCAATGCCATATTTTCCAGCAGGTAAAGGTAATGAAAACTTGACTATTCCGTTTTTCATGGTTGTTTTTTCTACCACTTTACTCATAAATGGTGTTCGCTTCGAAAAAGACTTGCCATCTTTATAAAATCCCAAGACCAAGTTTCCTTTATTGTTTCGGATATTGGTAATCACAACTTCTACGATGGGGGTATTATCTAAGTAAGACCATGAAAAAGCCGTAGAAAAAAATAAGGCAATAGTAGATAGTAAAAAAATGCAGATTGGTTTCATTGTTTTAGAAATTATTATGTTTTAATGCTAGTAATAGTTCGCTACGTTGCTACCTTCGTGGTCGTTGAGTGATTGATAAGCTATGCTTGTTGAATTGCTTTTAAGCGTACGTTTTGTTTTGTTACAGTTGCAAAATTGCCAATCAGTTGTACATCATGATTAGCTATCGCATCCAAGACTACTTTAGCTCTAGCGTGTACATTATCTTCTTTAACATCAACTAACATAATTCCAGATTGAACCCGTTGGTTTTGATATAAATCTTGCGCAAATTCCTTATCTCCTGTCAAAAAAATATAGCCTTCACCGTTTGCTTTTTGGCAAAGTTTTTCTTCCGAAGTATCTGCATCTAACTCCGTAGCGTAATATACTTCATGTTTATTATTACGAATAGCCGTAATAACTTCTGACTCAACAGAACGATATGCAATAAATTTATGTGCCATAGTATACAATAAATATTAAGAGGTTAAGAAATCAATAGGTTCGTTGGCAAACCTTCTCCGTTTTTGGGGTAAAACGCTATAAAGAACCATCTTATTTAAACAGAAAAAGACCGATACTTGTTGCATCAGTCTTTAAATTTATCGTATAACTTACTCAGTTTTTTTACATAAAGTATAATGGAGGAAAACGATCGGGCTGCGCTTCATGCATCAACGCATACACTTTTTCAAATACATCTTCCACACTAGGTTTTGTAAAGTAATCTCCATCTGATCCATAAGGAGGACGCACATCAGCGGCATGGATATTAACAGGTTCAGAATCCAAGGCATAATATCCTTTTTGTTCTACCAAGATTTTGTGCATCATATAAGCCGTTGCTCCGCCTGCAAAATCTTCATCAAACAAAACCAAACGGTTGGTCTTTTTAAGAGAATCTGCAATTAAGTGGTTGACATCAAATGGCATTAGAGACTGTACATCGATCAACTCTACCGAAATGCCCTCTGCTTCCAATTTCTTCACAGCCGCCTCTGCAATACGCACACAAGAGCCATAAGTCACCAAGGTGACATCTGTTCCTGCTTTTAATACTTCAGGAACCCCCACAGGTACTGTAAATTCGTGTACATTGTCTGGCAATTGCTCTTTCAAACGATAGCCATTCAAACACTCAATA
Source organism: Aureispira sp. CCB-QB1 (assembly GCF_000724545.1). Lineage (GTDB taxonomy): Bacteria > Bacteroidota > Bacteroidia > Chitinophagales > Saprospiraceae > Aureispira. The sequence goes on from NZ_JHBV01000022.1 coordinate 16,915, forward strand.
ATCAAAGCAGGATCATCTGATTGCAACATGGTATTATAAAAACCAGCTGCCTGTGTCATATTTCTAGGCACCAAAAGACAAATCCCTTTCAAGCTATTCAACAACAAACCAATTGGTGACCCAGAATGCCAAATTCCTTCCAAACGATGCCCTCTAGTTCGAATAATGGCAGGTGCTTTTTGAATTGCATTAGAGCGATAGCGTACGGTTGCCAAATCATCCGACAGAGCCGATAAACTATAGATTAGATAATCTAAATATTGAATTTCAGCAATTGGTCTCAATCCACGCATAGACATTCCTATAGCTTGCCCCATAATTGTCCACTCTCGGATTCCCGTATCAAAGACACGTGCCTCGCCGTGTTTTGCCTGCATTCCAGCAAATCCTTGGTTCACATCTCCAATGTTTCCAACATCTTCACCAAAAGCAAATAAGCTCGGATTATTGGTCAAGTGATAATCAAAACACGCATTTAGAATTTCAAAGCCATTTTTTAAAGGAGCATCATCGCTATACTGAGCGGGTACTTCAGGAATATTTAAAGCAGCATACTTAGAAGCACTGTATAAATTAGAAGTATAAGAATCTGTATGCTCTGCAATCAATTCATTTGCCCAGTTGCCCAATGCTTGAACAGCAGCGCCTTGTTCATTTTTAACTAAATACAGTGCTTGACGCACAGCTTTAACCACATCCTTATGGGTTGGGTCCAAGCTTTTAGCTAATTTTTCTTTGATGGCAGCAATTGCTTCTGCTTGTGCACTTTCGTTAACAAGTTGCCCTAACAACTCTTGTGCTTTGTTTAAATTAAATTGAATAGACGCATTAAACGCATTCCAAGCTTTTTTGATAGAAGCACGAACTTCTTTTTTAGCCTCTTTTTGGATAGCGTCTAGCTCTTCAAGAGTCGAAATTCCTTCATCAATCAACCATTGCTTCATTTGAACAATGCCATCTTTTTCTTTCTCGAATTTCAAACGCTCAGCATCCTTGTAACGCTCATGAGACCCAGAAGTCGAATGTCCTTGTGGTTGTGTGACTTCTTCTACATGAAACAAACAAGGTATATGATTTTCTCTGGTTTTGTCGATTCCTTTTTCAAAAACTGTACGCATTTCAGCATAGTTCCACCCTTTGGTGGTATAGATATCAACCCCTTTTTCACCTTCTTGAGTAGGTTGAAAACCAGCTAAAGCTTCAGAGATACTTCCTTTGGTTGTTTGATATTCTTTGGGAACAGAAATACCATATCCATCATCCCATACAAAAACGGCTAGAGGTACTTGCATCACTCCCGCAGCATTTAAGGTTTCCCAAAATACGCCCTCCGAAGTACTTGCATCTCCAATACAACAAAAAGAAACTTCATTTCCCTCTTTCGAAAAGTTCGTCCCTGTTGACAAATCAGGAGAAGTTCTATATTTTTTGGAGGCTAATGCTAAACCTAAGGCACGCGCCATTTGTCCTGCCGTTGGAGAAATATCTGCACTAACATTTTTGGTAGCAGTATGATCCAGCCACTCTCCTTGTTCATCAACTAAAGGCGTTGCAAAGTGAGAATTCATCTGGCGACCAGCAGAAAAAGGCTCATGTTTGGGATCTGCATGTGCATACAACTGAGCATATAAATTTTCGACTGTTGCCAAACCAGAAGCCAACATAAATGTCTGACCTCTGTAATATCCTGAACGAAAATCACCATTCTTAAACACCCTTGCCATTGCTACTTGAGCAACTTCTTTGCCTGCTCCAAATATGCCAAACTTAGCCTTTCCTGTCAAAACTTCCTTGCGTCCTAGCAAACTTGCTTCGCGACTAATACATACTGTTCTGAAATCTTCTAAAGCTTCTTGTTGAAACTTTTTGGAATACTTAGGAGAAGTATTTTTTGTTTTAGCTTGACTCATGCTTTTTTTCGTTTTGGTTACAATAACTTATCTCAACAGTTCTTTCTTATAAATACAACTTGTTATTCATAAAAATACCTTGTACACAACAATATTCTAAAATCATTTGTTTTTGATTTCCGAATATGGGTGCAAAAATATAACAAAAAGTTGGACCTATAGAAGCTAATCCAAAAATAAATCAAAAAAAATCGACAATTGCAGTTTTTTTGGCATAGCTGTTGGATATAGGAAGTGTAGAAGCATGAGTCAAACTAAAACTTTAGTTAAAATACTACTAATTCGCTAGGATTTGACTCAAAATTTTATACCTTTATAATCATATTACATAGATACTTGATGTATGTGTCTATGAAACAATTGAATTAAAATCAATATTTTATATCATTTCACTCGTATAAGTATAAACTATTAAAATAAACTATTTGACATGAGAAAGCTAATTAATCTATTCGCTATACTAGTACTATTTGCATCTACGTCTATGGCTCAAGACATCAAACTTGAGTTGTACCAAGGCGAAAAAGCAGAAGCAAAAGACTTAAAAACGGCTGATGAGCAACAAGGAGCTAAATTAGTACAAACAGGAACAGCTACAGATTGGAATTATGGAAAAATCGAAAAAGCATCGACTGGTGTTCGTTTCTTTAAGTTTACCAATACAGGATCGGCTCCTTTAGTTATTTCGGCAGCAAAAGGAAGCTGTGGGTGTACCGTTCCTTCTTATCCCAAAGAGCCAATCATGCCAGGTGAAGCGGGATATATCAAAGTAAAATACGATACTAAACGTGTGGGAGCATTTACCAAATATGTTACCCTAACTACCAATGCAACTTCTAACACAACTACTCGCCTAAAAATTACAGGTACTGTTGAAGCAGAAGCGGCTCCAACTCCTGCCAAAGAAAAAAGCATGTTTAACTAAGCCTCGTAATCAAACAAATAAAAATCCTAGTAGAACTCTTTAACTAAAAAATTAGTTAACATACTATTAAAGTACTAGGATTTTTAATTCTTTAATTATATCTTCGTATTACAACATTATTACACCAAATTCTTATCAACATAAAAATTGACATCAAAATGAAAAAGATATTCTCTCTATTTGCGGTATTATTGGTAGCCGTTTCTTTTGCTTCTGCACAAGAAATTACGTTCTCTAATTATGCAGCTGGTGACTGTACAAAAGCTTCTTCAGCAGCAGAAAAAGAAGGTGCGCAAATGGATCAACCAGGTACTACTGCAACAGAATGGAACTATGGAAACATTAAAAATGCTTCTACTGGTTATCGTTACTTCAAATTTACCAACACAGGATCTGGTCCATTGGTTATTTCGGCAGCAAAAGGAAGCTGTGGATGTACCGTTCCTTCTTATCCAAAAGAGCCAATCATGCCAGGTGAAAGTGAGTTTATCAAAGTAAAATATGATACTAAACGTACAGGTGCTTTTACTAAATATGTTACTTTGACTACCAATGCTCAAACAAATACAACTACTCGTTTGAAAATTTTTGGAACAGTAGATGCTCCTGCAAATACTCCTGCTCCTGCGTTGAAAGAACAACCTCAAGGATAATAATCAATTATAATCAATCATCCCATTTCTTATTGGAATGGGATATTTTTTCACCCCTTATAACTAAATTTTTAGTTTTACAACTATCGAATTAGTTTAAATAATACTTCTACTTATGAAAAGATTAGTTAGCGCAGTGCTTTTTTTTGTTTTAGGCACTCAATTATCAGCTCAAACAATCAGTTTTGATACCGAAAAAATTGACTATGGTACGATTGCTCAAGGATCTAATGGCGAACGATACTTTTCTTTTACCAATACAGGTACAGCTCCTTTAATTATTCATAATGCTCAAAAAAGCTGTGGATGTACGGTCCCTACATGGCCCAAAGAGCCTATTTTGCCAGGAGAAAAGGCTAAGATAAAGGTTAAGTATGATACCAATCGTTTGGGTTCTTTTACAAAATACGTCACTATTACAAGTAACGATTCTCAAAACCCTACCATTCGATTGAATATTGTTGGAACAGTAGACAAGGAAACAGCAGCAACTCCTAAAAAAGAAGCTTACATTTTTGAATAGAAATAGCGTCTATACTATTTAATCTATTTTTTTGCACACTTCAACTAAGTTTTTAGTTAAATAAGTATAAGTAATACGGCAGTTTTTCAAGGTACACAACTGCTTGCTTTGCGTGAAGTAGGTTCATACTATTGATTATCACCCTCCCTAGTATTTGAATCTACTTCTATACTTATTCTTGTATTCTTGGTTTTATCCTTCTATAGGTTCTAAGGGCAAGATACTTGTATCTATAATTGATAAAATCTCTTGATAAGGAATTTCAAAAGAGATTGCCCCCAAGGCAAAAGGTCCTAAATCGTATGGATTATAATAAAAATGTAGCCCATCTGTTCCCACCGAAAAGTTAGGTGGCAACATAAATTCTCCTGTACTAAACTCATAATGGGTTTCCACCAAATTGGTATCTGCATCCAAATTAACAGTTCGCTTAAATGCAGCTTCTGAAATGGTTAACAATTGAGATTCAAAATCATCAATAAACAATTCTTTTAGGTCAACTACCTTGCCTGTTGTCAGATCTACCGTTAAATAGTTCGTCCATGAATTGGCATGTGCTCCTCCTGTAAATTCTAATTTATTTATTCTTAGAGAAACTAAAGATGGTCTATTGAGCAACACATCAATTTTCATTTCAAATACCCAATTACTAGATGGGAGTTGAAATTCAATCATTTCTTGCTTGTGTTCTTTGTATTCTTGTAAAAACTGCGTCATTCGCTCTTCTAAGTTTTCATAACGCACCTCTCCCATCATATCTTGTAACAACAAATCTTGTACAAGGGTATTCACAGAATCCATAATTACTGTTGCCGAAAAAGAATCTACCTGTGGATAAGTGAATACTATTTTTGTAATGTCATTTTGGGTATAATCTTTCGCTTTTTCTTCTAGTTTGTAAGCCAACTGAATGGAATAATGTAATGTATCTGGACCTACCATAATTTGATGTGGCACAGAATCATTTGTCACCAAGGTTTCAGCTCCTCTTGGTGTCCTTTCTGTATGTACTGTAGTGGTGTCTCTACAAGCAGCAAACAGTGTTATGCATAAAAGTATAGTTCCTATAGAACCCCATTGATTCATTGTATAATCACTTGTATTGTTGTCAATAAATTACCAAAGATGTTCTAAGAATATCTATTAGCGTCAACTCTGTTTGTTCGGTTAAAATCAGGTATCCTACAATTTAGGTGATTTTGAAGATAAATAGAAAAATCATACGAAAAACATTTGTTTCGGTGGCAACCACTCCATATTTTTTGCAGATTATAAGCTATATAAATTGATTATTTACTAAATTTACGTTCTTATTGTTTTGCCCAAAGTAAGCATTTTAATATAGTGGTTAGCAGTGCTGCTAATTACTTGCTCGTTGCTTGAGCTTTGTATGTGGTTTCAACAAACTACTAATAAAATAATACGATTTACTGCGTGAGCGCTTTGCTTTTAGTTAGCTGCGCTGCTACTGCGTGGTTTCAACGGAGTAATAGTAAAAAACACTATTGATTTATTACAAAATCATGAAAACAGAAAAAGAAATACAATTAGCAGCTTCCGCATTTTCTAGTGCTTTTGACAATAATCAAGCCACTACCTTAGAAGGAACATTTATACCATACCAATATGCCTATTTGTATAAAAAACAGCAGTTCTATTTAGGCGCATCTGTTCTTATAGGCGTTTTGTTTTGCTACTTGGCATATCACGCTTGGTATACAGATGCTGTTTATTATTGGCATATTGATGGTCCAGTTGTTACAGGAATCACAATTATTGCCTTGTTTCTTGTTACTTTCTTGTTTTTAGTTAGACAGTATTTTCAAATAGGTTTATATATCAATGACGCTCTAAAAAATCCACGCCAATCTCGTTATGGCACGCTTATCACTAAAGAATATTACTTTGAAAACAATCCTCGTGAGTTTCATATTATTCCCAAAGAAAATATTGTTCGAATAGATCATGAAGAAAAGAGAAAAAATCAAGAGATTTATCTAGAGTTGCTCTTAGATATGGGCAATCGCTATGAACTGCGAGGAATAACGTATCACCCAACTGATTTTGATTTAAAAACATGGATAGAGCAAGACAAATAAGCTATTTTTGCAACTTTAACGTATCTTTAACAGCAGCTTCTTTTAGATGTGGATTCGGATTTTCGAGGACACTTGCAGGTTCTTCTTTGTCCAGTTTGTTAAGATCTATTTTGCCTGTATAAATACCATAAAAGGCAACTGCTCCTACCAACGCCAAACCAATAAAAGAGAAGGTGGAGAACTTCCAACCCCAAATATTTCCAAGATATTCATCTTTAAAATCTCCGAAAATCATCTTTCTAGCCCTGTCTCTGCGCTCTTTGCGGCTTAGTTCAATAAATGGTCTTTCATCTTCTTCCTTTTCCATAAGTTGTATTTCTTACTTTATAGAACGTTTGTTGAAATTTTTCCTTTTTCCATAGAAAACAAAAATTTTAAACGAACTATTATTTATTATCTACGTATAATTAAAGTTCAAACAATACTTAGTACAATTATTGAAGCATAAAATTAATCAATTGTTTGCTAATAGCGTTTATTATAAAAAGAAAATAATTAAGTATCTTTTGGTCTCCTTTTAAAATATCTCCCAACAGTTAAGTAATCATTCAAAAAATAAAGAAACGCTGTTTTTCTTCTTTAAGAGAAGATGAACTACCTAAATAGTACTTGTTAAAAGAAAATATGAAACTTATGAAGAATGTTTTGATGGTCTTAGCCATTTCTATTTTAAGTTCTGGATTAACATTAGGAATTTACAAATATTATATTGAAGAACCTGTTACCCCTGTTCGGGATGTAATCATCAAGGAAGCTTCTTTTGCCAAGCAAGTAAATCACCCCAACTACTATCCAGATATAACCAATGTCAGTTCTTTTAAAGATGCTGCCGACTTAGTTCGCCCAACGGTAGTCCATATTCATAGCAGTAGCGGCGATCGATACGACCGCTTGTTTGGAGGAGAATCGTCTGGTTCTGGGGTTATTGTTTCTGAAGATGGCTATATTGTTACCAACAATCATGTTATTAGTGGTGCCAAGGAAGTAACCGTTACCTTAAATAATAAGAGAACCTACGAAGCTAAAATCATTGGTACGGACAAAACAACTGATTTAGCTGTCATCAAAATCAAAAAACGAGACCTAAAAGATGTCAAACTGCCGATGTTGCAATTTGGTAATTCGGATGATGTTTCTGTTGGTGAATGGGTTTTGGCAGTTGGTAATCCTTTTAATTTAACCTCTACAGTTACCGCTGGGATTGTTTCTGCCAAAGGGAGAAATATTGATATTTTAGATGGTGCTTATGACATCGAATCGTTTATTCAAACCGATGCTGTTGTTAATCCGGGTAACAGTGGTGGTGCTTTGGTAGATACGGATGGTAATTTGATTGGTATCAATACGGCCATTATTACCCGTTCAGGACGCTATGAGGGGTATTCTTTTGCTGTTCCAGCCAACTTGGTAAGAAAAGTAATGCAAGATTTGATTGAGTTTGGTGAGGTTCAACGTGGCTTTTTGGGAGTGACCATCAAAGATATTTCGGACGAAATTGCAGATGAGAACAAGTTAGAATCTATGGATGGTGTTTATATCCAAGGAGTTGGTGAAGAAAGTGCCGCCGAAGAAGCAGGTTTGCAACGTGGTGATATTATTGTTAAAGTCAATGGTATTGATGTCAAAAGTTCGCCAGAATTGCAAGAACAAGTAGGGCTATTCCGTCCAGGAGAAAAAATTGCTGTTATTTTCTTGAGAGAAGGAAAATTAAAATCAACTGAAGTGATTTTAAAAAATGGCTCTAATACCATTGCGCTTGGAGAGAAAAGAAGCACAAGTGGTTTTCTAAATTCAAAAGAAAACTTGTTGGAAAATCTAGGAATTGCTGCCGAGACCTTAGATGACGATGAATTCAAAGATACAGAAGGGGTTATTATTACCAAAATTGATAAAGATGGGATCATCGAAGGCACCAATATGGAACGAGAATTTATTATAACTTCCGTTAACAATCAAAAAATCAGCTCCTTAGAAGAATTTAAAGATGCGATTGTTGATGCGGAAGGTGAAATTGTCTTAGACGGATTTTACAAAAAATATCCTGGTGAGTACAGCTATGTTTTTGACAAGGACTAAATGATGTCCCCATAATTGTCTACTAACGACTCTAATACCAAGGTTTTGAATATTTTTTTATGTCCACTTACTTAATGTATTAAAATGTCTTAATAGAACAATAAAATCCATTACTCCTGCTTTATTTTTGAGTAGGTGTAATGGATTTTGTATTTTTGTGGTAGACAACTCATCATTACTCCGTTGAAAAATCGTATTAGTTTGATTATCAGAAAGATGCATTTTTATCAACCTTTACACTAAAAGACTGGTAATCAAACTAATACAAGATACTTTTTTACGTTTTTACTTCGTGAGCCTGCGGGTTCGTAGAAAAACTAAAAAATCAACGGAGTATTAACTCATACAATCAATACTAATTCTATAAACCTGTTCTTATTCCTTGATTTACTTTTTCAGCTCGCTTAGTTGAGTTACTTCCTACGCTACGTAAGCTCTTGAGAATGCCAACTTAGTTAACAAAAAATAACGACCACACAGTAACAATCTAGCGAACTACTAATAAACACAACATGAAAAAAATACTAGCATTCAGTTTAATTCTTGCAACTTTATTGGCTTGCGATAGAAACGATACCTTATTTACTAAAAATATCGATAACACCAGTTCTAAAACCATTCATTTCTATTTTTATGGTCCTTTTAATCCTATGACTTATGGAGACACTGTAACCGTAGCAGCAGGAGAATTTAAGGAAATTCATTTTTACAAAGAGGAAAATAGTAATGTTGATATACGACAAGGTTGTAGCGTTTACGACGACTCTATTCGCGTAGAAATTGTTGGAGGTGGAACATTGAACAAAGATTTAACGAATGAAGCCGATTGGGACTTTGAAAAAGGTGCTGAAAACAGCCAAAATTGTACCTTTAAAATTACAGATGCGGACATACTTTAGATAAATCATGTGGAAGGTTATTGGAATTCCTTTAGTACTTTACTTTATTTTTGCCTTGTACATTTACCAACCTGTTCCTACGGTCGATGCGGCAGTAGCAGAACTCATAGAGGACATGCCTATAGATACTGTCCTACAATATATTGAGCTCAATTACACCTTGGCAGTACAAGAAATGCAACGAGCCAAAATTCCTGCTAGCATTACACTAGGACAAGCAATCCTAGAGTCAAAATATGGCACAAGTGAATTAGCGATGCAAGCCAATAATCACTTTGGTATTAAAGCAGAGGCTAAATGGGATAGTACGGATCGCCATTGTATTTATTCTTATGAATGGAATCAAAAAAAGCAACGAATGTATCCTATGCTGTCTTGTTTTAGACGTTACAAAAATATTCAAGCGTCCTATATTGGTCATTCTAACTTCTTGGTTCAACGAGCTCATTACATGCCTCTTTTTGCCTTAGATATTTATGATTTTGAAGCTTGGGCGCATGGATTGCAAAAAGTAGGGTATGCTACAGATCCTAATTATGCCAATAAGTTGATTTCGATCATTCAACGATATCAATTATATCGTTATGACAAAAAGGAAGTCTTGATCGAATCTTAGAAAGCCAAACTTTTATTATCTTTGCAGTTAGATAAGTAATCGTTCAGAAAAAACATATAAAAAACAACCTATTTTTTAGCTATATTTTTTTCTGCCCACTTACTTAAGAACAATAGTTCGTTGAAAAACTTTATTAGTTTGATAATCAACAAGTTACACCTTTGCTGTGTTTTGTGTTAAAATTTTGATTATCAAACTAATATAAATGTGCTTTTTTATCTTTTTGGTAAAAAAGTAAAAAATCAACGAACTACTATTAAGAAAATATCTTTGAATTAATCATGTAAAAACAAAACCGTAAGTAGTCGTTTATACTTAAATACTAAGAAATACAGTCTATATTCTCTGTACCGACTTACTTATAATTAATACTTAATTATGGAAAACAATAACCAAAAAGTGGTTAAGACAAGTGACATCACTTGTAGAATAGGTTTGGATGAGCAAAACGTTCCTGTAAAAATTGAATGGTTGGCACAAGATTCTCCTGATACACCAGAATTTAAGGAGTCAAAAGCAATGCTATTGGCTTTGTTTGATAAGGACTATAGAGATACGTATAAAATTGATCTTTGGACAAATGAGTTACAAATAACAGAAATGAATAAATTCATGTACCAAACCCTCCGTGGGCTAGCAGATACGTACTTTCGTGCTACCAACAACAAGGAGATGGCCAATGATATGAGAAAATTTGTACAGTATTTTGGAGAAAAAACAGAGGTTACCGCTCCTGAAAATTAGTTATCTCCTGCTTTACTGATACATTTTTGACTACTAGACATGTTCTATTAATTTTGAGAATTAAAGAGGAAATTATCCAATCTTTTTTAATTCTCAAATTCTTTTTTAGACCTATTCCATAGCTATCCTTCCTACCAACAGCCTTTTTGCTAAATTCATATTTAGCAGGATAGGATACCAACACACATCTGCCATTATGGAATTACTTCGCCAAACTCTACATCAACAAATTCCAATCAATGATCAAGACTGGGCTAGCCTAATGCAGCATTGGAATCAAGAAAAACACCTTCAACGCAAAGAATATCTTTCGGATATAGGAAGTATTGGGAAACACCTTTATTGGGTTTTGGAAGGAACACTAAAAATCTGTGTTCTCAACCAAGGAGAAGAAACCTGCATTGGTTTTGGTTATCCCAATACGGCTATTTGTGCTTATGCTTCTTTTATTTCTAATCAACCTACCGATTATTATATTCAAGCCATTACTCCCTGTCGATTGATAGGTATTGCTCGGGAGGATTTTTATCAGGTTATTGAACAAAATATTCGATTAGAACGGGCTTGGCGTAAGTTGACGGAGCAAGCACTCTTGGGCAGAATTGAACGAGAAGTCTACTTAAACAACTCCAATCCCCAAGAAAGATTTATACGCTTGTGGAACCACAGTCCACACCTTTTTCAGTTGGTTCCGCAGCGTTACATTGCCTCCTACTTGCAAATGAGTCCCGAAACATTTAGCAGAATTAAAAAGAAAGTTTGGAAACGTTGATTTCAATCAAGATTTTTTAATTCTTTTTTGTGGACTTTTGTATTGTTAATAGTTCGCTACGTTTATGAAATAACCAAATACGATTTTAAGCGAACTAACGATTGACATTAATAATAACAATACACCTATGAAATCGAGTGATTTATTACAACAAGTAGAAGCCACTAGTAGGGCTATTTTAAAATTAGCAGAAGAACATTTTGCTCCCTTATCTTCAGAAGTCTTAAACTACAAACCCAATGCACAAAAATGGAGTATTGCTGAATGTTTAGAACACCTCAATTATTACTCGGATTATTATAATAAAGAGGCACAATTAGCCATAGAAAAAGCCAAAAAAAAACAATGGAGAGCAGTTCCTACATTTAACTCAACATGGTTGGGCAAAAAATCTATTGAGTCCGTGCATCCTAACAATACCAAACCCACTCAAACTGTCAAAACATTAAATCCTTCTTTGAGTACCGTTCGCCCAGATGTCGTGCAGCGATTCATTCAAGGGCAAAAAGAATTCTTGCAACTCATTGAAGCGGCTAGACATATTAACCTGAACAAAGCAAAAGTCCGTATAGAGGTCTTTAAATTATTAAAATTACGTCTTGGAGATATATTTCTTTTTATGATCGCTCACCACCAACGCCATTGCAACCAAGCGTTGCGTGTTGGTAATTTTGAAGCTACTCTACTCTTCAAAACGGTTCACTAAGCTTATTAAAACAATCCGTTTACCAAGATCTTGTAAAAGAAATTGACGGCATGATTGGCAAAATACTCACTTGATATAATTTGAGTGTTCCGTCTTCTTGCTCTTTTGGCACAACCATATAAGGGTTCAGTTGGTTATAAACATTGTACACTCCTATGCTTAAAGTTTGTGCCCCATGTTTGAGCTGTTTGTGCCAGTTGACAGTTAAGTCCATCCTATGATAAGGCGGCATTCTAAAATTATTTCGATTGACAACATTGGTAATATCAGCAATAATAGAACCTGTTGTTGCTATAGGGATATTGCTGTTGTTATAGTGCCCTATTTGAGCTTGAATAGGTGTGTAACGCTCTAAACCTAACGTAACCGGATGCCCTGTTCCATATACCCAAACTAAGCCAATATCCCAATTTTTATTAAACTTATAATTCAATGCTACACTTACATCATGCCTTCTGTCATAACGATATGGGAATGGTTTACCTTGGTTCAGTCGCTCAAATTTTCGCCAAGACCAAGACAAGGTATAGCTAACCCATCCTGTAAATTTTCCTTTTTGGCGTTGAAACAATACCTCTGCGCCATAACTTTCTCCTTGTCCAATTTCTACCAAAGATTCCCAAGAACCTCTATCTTGTAAAAAGTTTGTACTAGGATTGTATTCCAATACATTTTCCATCAATTTGTAAAAACCTTCTACTGTAAATTCTAAATTCAAGGGCAAGTCTTGTGTAATTCCTAACGACCACTGATGCGAATGCTCTGGTGGAATATTTCTAGTTGTTGGCAACCAAAGATCGGTTGGCAAGCCAATCCCTGGATTGGTCAATAAATGGACAAACTGCGACATTCTCGCATAAGATGCTTTGATAGAAGTTCGTTTGGCAACCAATAAATTAACCAACAAACGAGGTTGAATAGAGAAATAATTTTTTCCTTTTAAATAAAAATCAGCTAAGTGTATCCCTGGGTTAATTTTTAGAATCTTGCCAATTCGAATATCATCTTCGATATAGGCTGTAAATTCATGGATATGATTAAAGCTCTCCACTTCTGATTCCTTTCCTCCAAAACTAAATGTAGATTTACTTATTTCGGGACGAAATAAGTGATAGGTATACCCTAAACCAAAACGAATGTAATGTTTATTGTGCGGAATATAATCAAATGCCATATGTCCTCCAATATCATGAATCGGAGTTTGTCCTTCTGACTCAAACTCTTCCTTCTGAATCATAAAGCCATGACTATCTTTTAACTCTGAATAGCTCTCTGTCTTCGATTCGTAGAAATAATTACTATATGTAGCCGAAGTACGCATAAATAACTTTTGGCTCAATTCAGTATGCCAATGCAAAGCAACAATTTTATTTCCCCATTGCAAATAATCATCGTTGCGAATTGATTTGCTTAATGTTTCTGGTCCTAAATCAAAATTGAGATGATTGGTCTGATTGTAGTTAAAAATATCATCTCCGAAATAACCATTTAAAATGAGGTAGTTTTTATCTGAGAACTTATGTTTAAGCTTGATATTAATATCGTAAAAACTATAATCAATAACATTTCCATTCCCATTATTCCCTTCTACAATAGCTCTTTGAATGGGTACCCCAATTATATCGACCCAAGATCGTCTTGCCGACACAAGAAAAGACGTTTTTCCTTTCCAAATGGGACCTTCTATCGAAAAACCTCCAGAAAGCAACCCGATTGAAAGTTCGCCATGAAATTTTTGCATATCCCCCGTTCGAGTGTGAATATCTAGTACCGAAGACAAACGCCCTCCATAACGAGCAGGGAAACCACCTTTGATAATGGTTGCTTTTTTGATAATTTTGCTATCAAAGATAGAAACAAACCCAAAAAGATGATTGGCATTATAAACAGGAACACCATCTAACAAAAATAGATTTTGATCAGGACCTCCTCCCCTTACAAACAAACCACTTGCTCCTTCACTACCTGATTGTACACCAGGTAGCAACTGCATCGCCTTGACGACATCTGCCTCACCTAACAAACTAGGCAATGCCTTGACGACCTTGATATCCATTGTATTGCTACTAATGACATTTAACTCATGTCTAGACTCCATATGTTCTGTCGATTCAACAACAATTTCCTCCATTTCTTGTCCTGAATTCAGATTCACATCGAGCTTTGTATGCTTTACCAAATCTAATATTGTTGTAATAGACTCATAACCGATATAAGAGCAAACAATTTGATGTTTTCCTTTGGGCAAGGTTAAACTATAAAAGCCTTCTATGTTTGTCGTTGTCCCTCTAGATGTAATCGGTTCAAATATAGTAGCTCCAATTAATGGATCATTAGTTTGATGGTCAATAAGGTATCCACTAATAGTAAACTGTGGTACAGGAGGTTGTACCTTATCTGGATTATTAAACAACGTGACTTGTGTTCCAATTACTTTAAAATCTATTGGCGTTCCTGCCAATACTTGCTTTAGTATCCAGCTTGTTGATTTGTTTTTTGCAGAGACATTAACACGCTTATCTAAGGAGATTTTGGAAGGGTCAAAAACAAAATGAATATCTGAATTTTTTTCTTCCAATAAATTTAAAGCCGCAGCAATTGTTCTATTTTTTATTTCAATTGTAAGCGTCTTTTCTAACAACGGATGTTCTTGTCCCCAAGTGACGTGAGTTATTAAACAGAATCCTAGAATAACAAGATTTAATATAAGCTTTTTTGATAACATTGATCATTGATTTAGAATCACAAACTTGGGGTGTCTTGTTTGTAGGATGCAAGATACAAAAAAGTTAGCAGAGCTGTTGTTCTTTTGCTAGTTAATGAGATTGGTGGCTAATAGTCAGCTCTATAAAAAATGGATTGATTTAACGGTACTTAAAAATTTAAACCTCAATAAAAAAGAAACCATTTTTCTAACGATGCTTTTATTCCTTTATTTTATCCTTCAAAAAATCAACCACCTCATCAATTGCTGTTTCAGCATCAATCCAGTGCAAGTCTTTTTCTTTTCGGAGCCAAGTCATTTGGCGTTTGGCATACCGTCGTGTATTGCGCTTCACCAACTCTATTGCTTCTTCTAAAGTTGTTTTGCCATCAAAATAATCAAAGAATTCTCGATAACCAACCGTTTGCAACGCATTAAGTGCTCGTTGAGGATATAATGTTTTCGCCTCTTCTAACAACCCTGCCTCTAGCATTAAATCGACCCTTCTGTTGATGCGATCGTATAGGACTGCTCGTTCCCAATGAATTCCCAATTTGATGACTGTAAAAGGACGTTCCACCTTATTTTTGCCTTGAAACGATGAAAATGGCTGCCCCGTTCCTCTACAAATTTCCAAGGCACGAATCAAGCGATGAGGATTGGACACATCTACTTTGGCATAATAAACAGGATCTGCCTTTTTTAATTCCTCTTGCAACGCCTCCACCCCTTCTATTTCTAGCAGCTGATTGAGTTCTAATCGAATTTTTTTATCTACCTTTGGATAAGTATCCAATCCTTCACAAACTGCTCGTATGTACATTCCCGATCCCCCCACCATGATGGCAATATTCTTTTTTTGGTAATAATCTTCTAAAAAAGCAAGAACATCCCGTTCATAATCTCCAATATTGTATGCTTCTTCTATAGAAAGGCAATCTATAAAATGATGTACTGCCGCTGCCAACTCTTCAGCATCAGGCTTGGCAGTCCCTATCGTTGTTTCTTTAAAAAATTGCCTAGAATCGCAAGATAAAATCTCAGCATCGAATTGTTGAGCCAATTGTATAGCCAAAGCGGTTTTGCCACTAGCCGTAGGACCAGCGATTACAATCAGGTATTTGTTATTTTCTTGCATTGGTGGGTAAAACTATTTTTTGGACAGATTGTATAATTTCTCTTTAATATCCTTCTCATTACTTCGTTGCTTTTTATGTTTTTCTATGAAAAACTAAAAAAGCAACAGAATATTACTTCTAACAGTATAAGAGGCTGTTCTCTCTACCGTTAAACTGCTAATGTAAGATTTAATCTTATCAATACCAATATTTAAGTTCGTTGTAAGCATTTTGTCAAAAAATTATCTATACTTAATCTAAATAAATATAATTGATTAGAGACTTAATATTTTAAAAACAATTTCGTAACCTTGTGGTTAAATTCATTACCCCATCCCTTTATCCACCAAAAAAATTGATGCATTATGGTATTAACAGACTTAAATGTGGGTGAAAAAGCCGTTATCGAAGATTTTAACAACCCCCAAGTAGAATTGGTCATGACAGACATGGGCTGCCCGTTGGGAACAACGATAGAACTGTATCGTAAAACGCCATTCAATGGACCGCTTTCTATCAAAACTGCATCTGGTAATTTACTAGCTATTCGTTCAAACGAGGCTAAAAATTTGATTATCCGCAAACAATAATGACAGCAACTACTCCAGCACTTGACATAAAAAATATCGCTTTATTAGGAAATCCCAATGCGGGCAAATCTTCCTTGTTTAATGCTTTGACGGGCTTGAACCAAAAAGTAGGAAACTACTCTGGTGTTACAATCGACAAAAACACAGGTATTTGGACGCTCTCCAATGGTCAGTCTATTGATTTGATTGACCTTCCTGGAATCTACAGTTTGTTTGCCAAATCACCAGACGAACGAGTCGTTTTAGATCCGCTATTCAATCCTGATCACAAAGAACGTCCAGATTTAATTTTATTGGTCTTGGATGCTAGTAACTTAACTCGTAGCTTATTATTATTAGACCAAATAAGGGCGTTTAATTTTCCTATTGTTGTTGTATTGAACATGTTAGATGTAGCCAACAATCGAGGCGTTGAGATTGATGTTCAACAACTAGAAAAAGCAATCGGGCTACCCCTTGTTTGTATCAATGCTCGTTTGCAACAAGGGTTGAAAGAATTGGAAGATGCCATTCAAAAAGTGAATCCACCTTCCTTTGATACCGCAGCTTCTCCTGAGTTAACAACAGCGTGGGAAAAAGAGATTCATGCAAATATTCCTTTGCAAAACCCTTTTCATGCCAAGCTATTGCTTAGTCAACAGACGCATTTATCTTTTTTAAGTTCTCAGCAACAAACGCTACTAAGTAATATTATTAATAACTATAATATTGACTTATTACAACTTCAAACAACAGACTCTCAAGAACGGCTAAACCGATTAAATCATAGCTTAGAAGGCATTGTTACGGAATCTAAAAATGTTGTTACTATAACCGAGCGACTAGATAAAATATTGCTTCACAATATTGGAGGTTATGTTATTTTCTTTACCATTCTCCTACTTATATTTCAAGCTATTTTCAATCTAGCAACCCCTCCAATGGATTGGATTGACAATAGTTTTTCCGATTTTTCGGACTGGTTAGCTGGCTTGTTACCAGAAAGTTTAATTACTGATTTACTAATAGATGGTATTATTGCAGGCATCGGTGGTATTGTTATTTTTATCCCGCAGATAGCCATTCTTTTTGCTATTATATCTATTTTGGATGAAACGGGCTATATGGCACGTGTCATGTTCCTGACGGACAAGACAATGAGTCGTTTTGGCTTAAATGGAAAAAGTATTGTTCCGTTGATTTCTGGTGCTGCTTGTGCTGTTCCTGCAATTATGGCCACTCGAAATATTACTTCTTGGAAAGAACGTTTGACGACTATTATGGTCACGCCACTAATGAGCTGCTCTGCTCGTCTACCAGTCTATATTATATTCATCACACTCATTGTTCCCCCTGTAGCTGGTTTCGGACCTTTTGGTCTGCAATCCCTCGTTTTGGCGGGACTCTATTTAGGAGGCTTTCTGGCTGCGCTCATTTCTGCTGCTATTTTTAACAAACTGCTTTCTAATGACATTCAAGACGATAACTTTTTTATCATGGAATTGCCATCTTATAAGCTCCCTCAATGGAGAAGTGTTGGCATCACTATTTACCAAAAAACTAGTGATTTCGTTTTTGAGGCTGGTAAAATTATAATTGCCATCTCTATTATTCTATGGGTTTTGGCTACATACGGTCCTCCAAGTGCCATGCAACAAGCAGAACAAGAAGCAATAGAACTCTATCAAATACAACCCGAAATAGCAGAAAGCGAAGCTGCTTTAATTGCTTCTAAACAACTAGAGGCTTCCTATATAGGTCATATTGGGCATTTCATAGAGCCTGTTATTCGTCCATTGGGTTACGATTGGAAAATAGGCATTGCTTTGATTACCTCCTTTGCCGCTAGAGAAGTCTTTGTTTCGACTATGGCAACCATCTATAGTGTTGGTGATACAGATGGCTCAGAAGGCACTTTATTAGATAAATTGCGCAATGAGCAAAATCCTGAAACAGGAGCGCCTATTTTCTCAACTGCTACTAGTTTTTCTCTCTTGATTTTTTACCTTTTTGCGATGCAATGCATGGCTACTTTAGCTATTGTACAAAGAGAAACTAGAAGCTGGAAATGGCCTTTAATTCAACTAACTTACATGACTGCTCTAGCTTACTTTGGAGCCTTGTTAACCTATCAATTATTAAGCTAATGGAATACTTAGAACATACGGTTATTCTTATCGTCTTTTTGGCTGCCATTGCTTATTTGGTCTCCATTTTTAGACCTAGCAAAGCTAGTGGTTGTTCCAAAGGTTGTGGCAATCAATGTGCTGTTGGCAATTTGGAACAAGCAATGCATCAGTTTGAGCAAGATTGGGCAGAAGGGAAGGTTTGAGTGCATACTGATTGTTAAAAGATATACTTTTATTTAACATTTACACTAAAAAGCAACGGGGCTATTCTTATAATAGTAAAAATACTTCTATTTGGTTTGACGCTATGCTCCAATTTTCCTCCCAGTGTATTACTAGTTGATTCTTGTCATTATTAAAGGCTATTATTTCAGAATAAAGCTCCTCCTTATTCGGCAAAACTAGTTTCAACCGATCTCCAATTTTATATTTAATTGTTTTAGTTCGACTTTCTTCTTGATATAAAATAAGTGCGGTTTGTTCTTTTAAAAGATGAATAGAAGTAGTCAAAAATAAGAAAAAGGCTTCTATTCGATCAAAATCTACCCAAGGTTCTACTTGTTTTAAAAGGTTAATATTATCATCGTCCCCCATTAACTTTAAATGGTAATATAACTCCTCACTTGTTTCTGGTAAATCACAAAAATGTTCTTTAAAATCACCAGGATAAAAACCTCTTGAAAAAAAAGATTTTATAACTAAATTTTCACAAGTAAAGAAATAAGGCAATAAGTTTTTAATTCTATTTTTATACTCTATAGCATTATTTTCCCTCCCATCTTCTCCTTTTTCATAGACATAATAAAAGCTATATAAAACATTCATTTTTGTCAAATTATCACCTCTGTGAAATTTTTTCAAAAGACGTTTACTCACTTCATACACTCCTTCTTGCTGAATACAAGTAGCAAAAAAGTATTTTTTATCCGTTATCTGTTTTTGCTGAATACCATATTCTATTAATGTTTCTAGTTCTAACTCTTCTAGTTTTTGCTTTCCTCGTTTTCCTTTTAAATAATTCCACCTATACTTTTCTTGATCTTGCCAGTCCTTCATAAATATACTTACACTTGCATTACCCAATAAACAAAAAAATGGCACAAACGCTCTATGCATTCATGCCATTTCTATTCTAAAAAAAGGAAAAGAAGCTTATAATTTAGCCAATAAATCTTTTTTCTTTTCATTAAATTCATCATCTGTCAAAATGCCCATTTCTTTCAGCTCTCCCAACTCTTTTAATGTTTTCATAATTTCTTCTCGTGACATTTTTTCCTCGTTTCCACTATTGTTGTTGTTAGCAGTATTATTTTGGTTGTTCTGATTCTGCATATTTTGCATCATTTGCTGCATCATCATTTGCTGCATCAACAACTCATTTTGTGTTCCCTTCATATTCTCATAATTCCCTCGCTCCGCTGCAATTTTGTCAACATCCATTTGATTGAATGCCTTCATTTTGTTCAAATTGTCGTTGCTAGTCAAGTTCATTTTAGCAAGCTGCTTCATATGCTCAGTAATTTCTGGAGGCAATGAAACAGAGGTAATTTGAAACTTCGTCAGTTCTAGTCCAAAATCCTTTAAATCTTCTTGAATAAGAGGTCGAATGGTTTCTCCTAATTCAGAATATTGAGAATAAATATCAAACGCTGTAGCGCCACTTTCAGACAATGCCTCTGCAAATTTAGGTACGACTAGACCACGAAAGACATCTTCGAGTTCATCTACAGTCAAGATGCTGCTTGTTCCTGCATATTCTCTATAAAACTTTTTAGGATCAGCAACACGAATAAAATATGTTCCAAAAGCGCGCACTTCGACACGACCAGCTTCTGGATCTTTTACAAAAATAGGGTTTGGTGTTCCCCACTTAAAATTGGTTAATTGTCGAGTGCTAACGAAATAAACATCAGCTTTGAAAGGAGAATTAAATCCATGCTTCCATGACTTGAGTTTGGTAAGCACTGGCATATTTTCTGTTTTGAGAATGTGCCTTCCTGGACCATACACATCTGCAATTTGTCCTTCGTTGAGGAAGATTGCCGCTTGAGATTCTCGAACAGTTAGTTGAGCACCATATTTAATGGCAGCATCTTTATCTGGAAATTTCCAAACAAGGACATCCTTGCTATCTTCTTTCCATTCTATAACCTCTAATAATTCATTCTTAAAAAAGCCAAACATAATACGAGCGTGTTTTTTTTGAGGGATTTAAAATATTCTAATTAATACAAATGTGAGTTAAACAAGCATCTAGCCCCCTGTTGCACGTCTAAGACCTTCCATTTGGGTTGCCCAGAATTGTTTTTCTTGTTCCACCTCATCTGAATCACAAAACGCTGTAATCTCCAAAATAGTTTCACCAGTTACTTCTGAACGACTCATTTGAAAGTCCAAAAATTCCTCTTCTCCTTCAAATTCTTCCCATTCTAGTTTCAATTGTTCGTTTTCAATATCTTCTAAAACAACGGCCACTTCTTCTTCTCCATCCCACTCAAATGTAAAACGACCATCAACTACATTGCAGTCATCACAAAACCAGCGAATCAAACAGTCTGGTGTTGTCAAAAATTTATATATAATAGTTGGCGAGGCTCTAAACAAGAACTCCATAGTGAAAGATACTCTATCCATAAAAATAGTATTTACGTTGGTTCATCTGATTTTTACAATGATTAAAAGATTAAAATGTATGCCAAAAATAGTCTAGAAGAAAATTTGTGTATTGAGTATTGCAATTTTCCAACCATTATAATAAAGAATAATACATTCAAAGAAGGCAGATGTTGGCATTATTTGGTTTTGATTTGATGCGTCAATACCTCCTATCTCTTTCCCACAATTAATAATAAAAAAACCAATTTTACAAAAAAAAAGAAAAAAATGTAGAGAAATCTGTAAAATTCATTTAAAGTAATGTTATAGAATTGAGAGAAATGGAACATAGTTCTTTTTTAAACGTTAGCATTTGTAGGAATTAAACAATAATAAAAGCAACAAAGCCTTTTGAAGTACAATAATTCTTTGTATTTTTGTGGGTCAGTTTGTTAATAGCTGTTTAATATTAAAAAAAGTCCAAAAACGAACAGAACTGTATGAGACAATTAAAAATAACTAAGTCTATAACCAATCGGGAAAGTCAATCTTTAGAAAAATACCTTCAGGAGATCGGAAAAGTTGACTTGTTAACACCAGAAGAGGAAGTAGATTTAGCCAAACGTATTAAACAAGGCGATCAAATAGCACTAGAAAAACTAACTAAAGCCAACTTGCGTTTTGTCGTTTCTGTAGCGAAACAATACCAAAACCAAGGGTTGTCACTAAGTGATTTGATTAACGAGGGAAATTTGGGTTTGATTAAAGCAGCACAACGTTTTGATGAAACTAGAGGTTTCAAATTTATATCTTATGCTGTTTGGTGGATTCGTCAATCTATTCTTCAAGCTTTAGCAGAGCAATCTAGAATTGTTCGTCTTCCACTTAATAAGGTAGGTTCTTTGAACAAAATCAACAAAGCTTTTTCTAAACTAGAACAAGAATATGAACGTGAGCCTTCTTCAGATGAGTTGGCTGATATATTAGAAATACCATCAACAGAAGTAGAAACAACATTGGGTGTCGCTGCTCGCCACGTTTCAATGGATGCTCCTTTTGTAGAAGGAGAGGATAATTCTTTGTTGGATGTTTTGGAAAATACCAATACTCCTAAAACAGATTCTCAACTAGAGTACTTAGAGTCTTTGCGCAATGAAATTGAGCGTTCTTTGTGCTCTTTAACAGATCGTCAAAAAGAAGTTATCAAGCTTTATTTTGGAATTGGTTTTGAGCATCCAATGTCGTTAGAGGATATTGGTGAGAAATTTGGCTTAACAAGAGAGCGTGTTCGTCAAATAAAAGACAAAGCAATTAATAAACTGCGTACGTCTTCTTCTAAGAGTAAATTACTAAAAGCATATTTAGGTAGATAAACCTATTTTGTTCATAATCTCCTAAAAACATTCTATGCAAAAAAATGCATAGAATGTTTTTTTTTGCTTTTCTCTAAACCTTTTTCTTCTTAGCCTGTTGCATTCACATAGGTTGTTATAAAAATATCAAAAACAATAACTTAAGAAGTAGAAAATCACACTTCACTTATTCCTAAACAAACGAATACAACATACCCTCAATTATAACAGTTCTCAACAAACATTTTCTCCACTCGCTATATTGCCTTGCAGATAATGCCAATAGGAACATCAAATTTAATTTCCCAAACATTTTT
The DNA here is from genome assembly GCF_000724545.1 of Aureispira sp. CCB-QB1. Taxonomy (GTDB): domain Bacteria; phylum Bacteroidota; class Bacteroidia; order Chitinophagales; family Saprospiraceae; genus Aureispira. Next base: position 39,622 of record NZ_JHBV01000022.1, read on the forward strand.
TAACCAACTAAATACATTGAACTATGATTTTCAAGAACCTTGTAATCAAATCGTTATTTTTATTAGCCCTAGTAATTGGCTTTATGTCTTGTGAAAAAGAAGCAGAGTTGCAGTCAAAAACGTACAACTACAGTTTTAACACAGGACAGGCAGCTGCGGCTTATGCCTACTCTGGATCGCATCCTAACACCATCAAAGCAGAATTAAAGTTAGATGAAATGGCTGATGGCACTACTAAAGTAAGTGTTACACTGACAGGAGCACTTGACTCTACCTATATGGTACATGCACATGACATGGCGACGGCTTCTTCTACTCCAAACAATACACCTTATCTCGAAACACCCAATGGAAACGTATATGCAACACCAATCATGGTCTCGGGTGGAACAGGTACAAGTTCTCAAATCTCAACGAAGTCTTTTGAGGATTTAACCACTACTTACGATGGGTTCTTTGTTGTGCATGATCCTACTCAAGCGATTAATACAGCTGATCCTACAACTTATGTTGTTTTAGGTACTTTTGCTAGATAATATTTTATAATATTATAATAGATAAATACAAGAAGCCCTCTCATCAAAAATGAGAGGGCTTCTTAATGTCTTAATACTTCTAAAGCCTATTTAGTAGCCTGTCTTATTCTATTATTAAGGTTTGATGGCATCCAAAACAAATCGAGTGACTGTTTGTTTGCGTTTAATCATAAAGCGTCTCATACGCTCGTCATCAATTCCTAACGTTTTTTGCAAAACGGTCTGAGACATAATTGGCAACAAACAAAGAGACATTATGTTGAGAATTAACTCTGCTGATCGAATCTCAGTTTTGACCGTACCTTTTTCAATCTCTGCTTGAATTTGCTCATTAATCAAAGGAATAATTTTTCCAATTAATCCTCCTTCATAATCCAATACGTTCATAAATAGTTTTTCTGGATTTTGGCTTAACTCATTCACAATAAAGTTTGAGAGATACGGTTCCTCCAAAAAGAAATCTATCAACATTTCAACTAAATGTGCAATTTTGGTGTTTAGCTCCGATTTTTCCAAAAATACATTCATCAACATAGGTGTGACGGACTTTACACTCTGTTCGAATACCTTGTCAAAAAGTTTCTCTTTTGACCTAAAGTAGTAATGCAGCATGGCCTTGTTTACGCCAGCATCATCTGCTATTTCTTGCATTCTAGCACCTTTTAATCCTTTTTGGTAGAATACTTTTTTTGCAGACATTAGAATTTTTTCTTCTGTTGGTGTCTTTTTCAAATCCAGTTGGTTTTCATTTATAATCAGATCAAACAATACATAAAGCCGCTATGCTGTTGGGTTTGGCAAAAAAAAGTGGCATTGTTTTGATCTTTTTTAGTGTTGTCATTAGACAAGATACATGATTGACTATTAAGTGCCTTTTGTATCTTTTCGGTCTAAATTAGGCACATAATTACGACTTTTTTTTCGAGTTTTCAAACTTTCTATACCGAATCACGGCTTCTCTTACGCCCCCCATATTCTTAAATAATTTCTTCCCATTCGTCTTCATGGCAGTCTAAATACTTATCTAACAAACGCCCACTGCTCTCGTACATTTCTTTGAACCTATCTTCCACTTGTTTCTGAAACTCAGCATCAATCAAGTTCTTGATGTCGTTAAAGCTACCTACTTTTTCAGATTCTCTAAACTTAAACGTTTGTTCAAATAAATCTGATTCGAATTTAACGATAAATCGGTCGTTGTTCTTAAATACGGTTGTCTTGTAACCTTTTGTGTCTATATAACCAATAATTCTCATATATACTATTTTATTATCCTATAATAATGATTTGTCTTCATTACATTAGCTATCTGAATGCCATCCATCGTGGGGTCTCTCTACCAAATGGTTCTGTAGTCCACGTTAAATTAAAATGAAACTTTTATAGACCAAGCATTTATTTTGAATAAAACACGCTATAAAAATATATTTTGCACGTTTTTTGTGGACAAATTTATTATAAATTTTCAGAACTTGCTGTTATTGAACCTCATCTATAAAAAACCTGTCTAATAAAAGTAACAAAATTACAAATACTATCATTAAGGAAGTATATTTCCCTCAACAATTCAAACTTAAATTATATTATTACTATGAAAAAGATTACCAAAACAAGCAATAAAGTGATCAAATTTGGTCGTTTTCGCTGGGTAGCCGCAGGAGCAATTTTTGCTTTAATTGCTGGGTTGTGTTTTATAAATCCATCCAACGGGGAACAAGTTTTTGATGATAACTTCATGGCTTATGAAGATAATATTAGTGCAGAATTAGATTTAATGCTATCCACTCGTAGTGCTGGTGATGATGAAGCTCATGCTTCTTTGCGTATGATTAGAGAAGGAATGGAGCATTACAACAATAAGGAATACGACAAAGCAATCCCTATTTTTGAAGAATATCTTGAAAAAAATCAAGATGCTAGCGACTATAATCAAATCAAGTTTTACCTTGCTGTGTCTTTTTTAGGACAAAACGAAACAGAAAAAAGTGCTAAAATGTTTGAGGAGTTGGCACAGTTAGCAGAACCTGAAATCCAAGAGGATTCCAAATGGTATTTATCCTTAGCCTATGCAAGAATTGGAAAGACGGCAGAAGCAAAAGCGCAACTAGAAGAGTTGGCTAGTAGTGAAAAATACGGTTCTAAAGCTGCCAAAATCTTAAATCCATCCAAAACAAAAGTTGCTTTTAGATAAGAAACCTTTTCTAAAATATAGATATAAATTCTAAAAAAGTCTATTTTGAATCTTACTTTCAAAATAGACTTTTTTTATTAACTCTAAGTAATTGTTCAACACATAATAGCAACAAAATTCAATCGTAATATTGCATGCTAAGTAGCAACGAACACCTACTTATAAAACCTAACACATGAATCTGTTTTCTATTTTTAACGTATTACTACTCTCATTCTACACTTCTGCTCAATTATTTGCTTTTCAGACAACGACAGAAAAATTATTAGCCAATCCCGACATTACTTGGGCTGGAGAAGTCTATGTTGATTATTTGCCCAATATTACTATTCAAGAACCTGTAGACGCACAAATCAAAGAACTCTATGGAACATCGGAGTATAATGTTTTTGAAATTCTAAAAATACAAACTTCTCCCCTTGAAGACTGGCTACAACCTACCTCCCACTTACTTTCAAATCATTTTCTGCAACTTACATCTAAGCATTTAAATGCATATGCTGATGCAAATTTAACTCAAAAATTAAGTCCTAAAGCTTACTCAAAAGCAGCAGCTTATCAAGTAGTTGATACTGTTTTGGCCTTTGATCCCGAAACATATGTAGAAATGGTCAAAATTGACACGAATGAGTTGCGTCCTCAAGAGGTACAAACGTTCCGAGTAAAACAACTATTAACGTATAACGAAAGCCAAAATCAGCTACAAATTACTCCTATCGCTATTGCTCCTGTGGCAACAATTTATAATAAAAGCTCTCTTCGTAGAAACGTCCGCAAAGATGTTTTATTTTGGATGCCTGTAAAAGAAGCCTTTAAAGCATTAAACTTGGAAACAACAACGATTACTTGGGCAAAACGATTGAAAAAAGATGTTTCTTCCGAAACAATCAATACCATTAAAGGAACAGGTAGTATTGCTGATGTTTTTGATAAGATGGTCGCACATTATAAAACACAACCTTCTTCAACTAAAATGTACGCCGCCAAAGAAAAACAACTAACTCTGCTTTCTCCTGATGCTGTCAAAAATTTTGGAGATGCTGTGGATACTGTTGTCACTTTTGATCCAAATACTTTTGAAGAGCGTATTGATGTTGTTCATCGAAATCTTCCCAAAAACTTCGCCACAAAAGTACGACTTATTCAAGATTGGTACTGGAATGCCCAAACACAGGAGATGCAAATTCGTACACTTGGTTTTGCCCCCATATCATCTCAAACTGATGCCAAAACTAAACATGCTCCCATGTATTATATAAAAACAAAAGAATAAGTACTTTTTAGCAACTGTAACCGTCTAGAATCAACAGCAAAAAGTAGTCTATTATGTAAGGTCTCTTGTCTTAATACAAGAGACCTTTTTTAGTCGTTCGTGTAACTAAATTTGAATGGTGCGTTATGAGTACGAACGCTCTTTATTGCTCTTGGTAACAACCAAGTAGACTTTCGCTGATAGTACTAAGAAACTATCCACGAACTAAACACCGCACAGTAGCAATACAGCTAACTACTACTAATAATAACCATTCATTTTAAAACACTTAATTATTCGCTGTTATGAAAACCTATCTTAAATTTACTTTTGCCCTAGTACTAAGCACTTTTTACTGCTTCCCATCTTCCGCACTTCACCCTACCAATAATATACTAGACAACTCAGATATCACATGGGCAGCAGAGGTATACACAGATTATACGCCCAACGTCAATTACTTTGCCTTAGGCAGAAAAAAGATGCAAAAACAATACGGCATTTCTAGAAGCACCTTTAGTACATTAAAAATCCAGCAAGCCTCTAGTGATCACATCAACTTAGACGACCTTACCTTGGCTCGAAAAATACTAAATATGTCAAACAATTCTAGTTCTTTGTTTAAAGATGCCTCTTTAAGTACTCCTTTGAGTTATGCTGATTATCTCAAAATCACCCAAGAAACAACCTACGATACCACCTTTGTATCTCAGCCCGAAGGAACAAAAACAATGCAAATTATTGCTAATAAGATCAACATTAATGAAATTCAACTATTTAGAGTAAAGCAAATTTTACATTATAACGAAAAAACCAATGAACTAGGTCTCACTCCAATTGCTATTGCTCCCATTTTGAGTTCTTACGACAAAGAGGGCAAACTGATTGGTACAACTCCCCTATTTTGGATGTCTGTGCAGGCTATTGCAGAACAACTAGATTTAAACGCCGCTACAATCAATTGGGCAAAACGATTAACACGCTCTATAGATACCGATGAAGTGACGGTCATAAAAGGGAATCATAGTTTTGCAACTATATTAAACAAAATTCTATATCGTTATACTCAAACACCTAATACATCTAAGCTTTATCATACTTATGGAAAAATGACTCCTATGAGCCCGCAAGAAATAAAAAAACTCAATAGTGGCCTCGATACGCTAATTACTTTTGATCCCGTCACATTTGAAGAAAAGGTATCGGTTATTAACAATACTCCTACTCCTGAAACCATGCATACAATTCGCATTGTTCAAGATTGGATTTGGAATGAAGACACCCAAAACATCAGCATTCGACTCGTTGCCTTTGCGCCTCTTTTAAAACGTTACGACAACCACAAAAACTTCCTACATTCTGGTCCCATGTTTTATAAAAAACCTAATGAATAAACAGTTGATAGATTTTTATTTTTAATAAAAAAAGCGTGAGAGTCATTCTGTTATTATTTTACAGAATGACTTTTTATTTTTTTTGAAAAAAAATATTCTTGAGAAGCAGCATTCAATTCACAAAGTTCGTTTTGTAGACAAAGATTCTTATATTTATATGTGGAGACTTAAAAATATTTTTTGAATTAAAACAGATAGTAATACGTTAAACATTCTACACTACCTAAAATATTATTTGAACTCCTAAGAATAAATTATCCAAATATGGCAATTGCTTTGAATATTTCAACGACAGAACATACCGCAAAAGACGTTCAGTCTAGCTCTAATGAAGCTAAACTGATTGCAGGTTGTTTAGCAGAAGAACGTTGGGCGCAAAAACAACTTTACGAACAACATTATGGAAAAATGATGGGAATTTGTTTGCGCTACTCTAATAACTCCGAAGATGCTAAAGACATTCTTAACGAAGGTTTTATTAAAGTTTTTCGTTATCTGCAACGCTACAAAATCGGTACATCCTTAGAAGGTTGGATTCGAAGGATTATGATTAATACCTCGATTGATTTTTATAGAAAAGCAATTCGTCATAGAACAGAAGACATAGAATACGCATCCAATACAACAGCAACAGGTGAAGATGCTATTAGTAAATACTCTGCTAAAGAAATTCTTTCCGTTATTCAAACATTGCCTCCTTCTTATCGTGCTGTGTTTAACCTTTATGCCATAGAGGGTTATTCTCATCGTGAAGTAGCGAATCAATTGGGAATTTCTGAAAGTACTTCAAGGTCCAATTTGGTAAAAGCTCGCGCAAAATTGAAAGTTTTACTAACAGAACTTTACAAATAACAAAGATATAGAATGAAAAATAAAGATTTTGATAACATAGACAAACTTGCTCAGGAAGCCTTCGAGAACTTCGAGGTAGAGTTTGACCCAATGGACTGGGCAGATCTACAAAACAAACTGCGTACAGAGTCATCTATAGACCAAGTTGCTAAGGACGCATTAGAAGATTACGAGGTTCCTTTTGACAAAAACGATTGGATAAGGCTAGAGAAACAGCTGGATAAAGAACGAGATTTGCTACCACATATTTGGTGGCTAAAAAGTACAGAAGTTGGCGTTATGGCCTTGTTACTCTTTACCCTGTTCAATTTAAATTCAAACCAAACACCACATACTCATTCAAACCAAAACTATGATCAAACAACTACACTAACTCCTTCTGCTGATTTGGATAACGCTACTACTAACAAAGACCAAAATAGTACGTTCCAAATGCCAGAAAAAGATGCATCAACTCTATCTAACGATATTAATGCCCCACAGGCATTTCATGAGTCTGCCACTACCACGGTGGGGAAAGCATCTAGTGATAATTTTAGTGATAATAGTTCTAATAACAATCCTAGTTTTGATACACCTTCATTGGCTGCCACAAAAACAAAAGAATCCAATCTATCTCGTGCAACCAATGTAGTTACTGATGACAATCAAACATCTTCAGTTGTGACAACAGCATCTAACAGCAACGAGGTACCGAATCAGACCAACAACAACGGTTCTACTGGTGAAGATGGTACAGCTAATACGCTAAATGCAACAACTGATCATGATGTTACTAATAAATTAACAGGGATAGAAAATACGACTAAAAGAAATGAAACAGAAAAAGAAACTAATCGTAGTCGATTTTCTATCCTACAAATTCCAACCCTTGATGTCAAGGATGGTATCAAAACAACAGATCCTATTTTTGAACTAAAGAAAGCAAAATTGGAGTTGCCATTCAAAGGTAAGAGCTATATCGGCGCTGTTGCTCGTATTGGTTCTAATTTTGCCACTAGCATGGGTGGAACGAGTGTTGGATATGGAGCTGGGTTAACATTTACGAATGAACTTTCTCGTAAATTTGCTCTCAAAACAGGTGCTATGGTTGCTTATAATAAGTATGATGTCAATGAAGTATTATTAATCGACAACAAGCTTATTGATGGTCGTGTTTATGAAATTGATCAGTCCAAAACAAGTCACCTAGTTATTTTAGAAGTTCCAGTAGATATCCAGTATACTTTCTTCCAAAGTGAAAAATGGAAAATCTATGCGACAGCAGGTATCGTTGCGAATGTTATTAGTAGCAGAACTTATACAGGTTCTCAAACTTCAAACGCTAATGGCATTAGTTTAAAAGAAGATCTTAATTCTAACAATTTTGATAGAGGTGCCTTTGAAGGTGGTTTAATAAATCAAAATGCCTTTTTATCTGTTGGAGGTGGCTTGGGCTTGGAGCGTCAATTAGGAGATAAAATTAGTTTGTACATTCTTCCGTCTTATCGACATGCTGTGACACCTTCTGGAGCAAACAAAGATTACATTAGTTCTTTTAGTGTTAATATCGGAATAAAAACAGCTTTGTAAACAAAGAAAATGATTTATAGCAGTTTATATATTAAGTTCAAAAAATTAACATTTTGATTTTGCGAACAACAATTTATTTTAAAAAGCAGTTAGTACCTTCACCATGTATTAACTGTTTTTTTTATCCTTAATTGAATAAACATATGCAAACACCGTCTATCAAACCTAATCAAAGCAAGCAATATTTTGTTACAGGAATTGATACAGATGTTGGAAAAACGATCGTTTCTGCTGTTTTAGTTGAAGCATTACAAGCAGACTACTGGAAGCCCGTACAAGCAGGAGGATTAGATTTTACAGATACCAATGCTGTTCAAGAACTGGTAAGTAATCCTACGAGTCATTTTTTTGAAGAAGCATACCGTTTAAATACGCCTGCATCACCACATTATGCAGCTGAAGTAGATCAACTCACAATTGACTTTCATTCTATTAAAATCCCTGATACAAAGCATAACTTGATTATAGAAGGAGCTGGAGGTTTATTTGTTCCTTTGAATGATGATTTTTTAATTATTGACCTTATCCAACGATTTAATGTGCCTGTTGTATTGGTTGCAAAATTTTACTTGGGTTCTATTAATCATACCCTTAGTTCTATTGATGCGCTTCAAAAAAGAAACATCCCAATTGCTGGAATCATTTTTAATGGTCCTATTACTGAATCGTCAAAAAAATACATTTTAAACTATACCAAAATACCTTGTTTGGGCTGTATTCCATGGCTCGATAATTTTTCTAAAAAAGAAGTTGTTAAATATGCAAAAACGGTAAGAAATTTGCTACTATAAATAGTAATCGTCCCACAACTAATCTAGTTAGTGTTTCATATACTAATTTCTTTCTTTTAAACAAAAAATGGGTAACAATTCTGTACTTTTCACATTAATAGAGTGAATTGTATAGGCATTGTAATGTCTAATTTTTTTGCTTATTAAAATATTTATTTATGCGCAAAAAAATGAAACTTTTTCTCGTTTTATCTCGTTTTAAAGTTTAGGGAGCATCACAAAACAAAAAGCTAAATGAGACAGTTAAAAATCACACAAAAAATCACCAAAAGAGATAGCTTATCTCTAGACAAATATCTTAATGAGATTGGTAAAATCAGCTTGATTGATTCTGAAGAAGAGGCTATCTTGGCAAAAAGAATTCGCCAAGGTGATCAGGAGGCATTGCACAAAATTACAAGAGCTAATTTGCGTTTTGTTATTTCTGTTGCCAAACAATACCAAAATCAAGGATTGCCATTAATCGACTTGATTAATGAAGGAAATGTTGGTTTGATTAAAGCTGCAAAACGCTTTGACGAAACCAAAGGATTTAAATTTATTTCTTATGCCGTTTGGTGGATTCGTCAATCTATTCTACAAGCTATTGTAGAGCAGGCTCGACTAGTTCGCTTACCTCTAAACAAAATTGGTAGCAACAATCGCATCAATGAAGCATATCATTCTTTCATGCAACAATTTGAAAGAGAACCTAGCGTTGAAGAGTTAGCAGACTTAGTTGATTTATCTCCTAAGGAGGTACGTAATATTTTACGTATTAGTGGCAAACATGTGTCTGTAGATGCTCCTATGACAAGTGAATCTGGAAGCGATGCGATGACCATGTTAGATACCTTAGCATACGATGGCTCTGGCGAAGAACCTGAAGGTGACTTAATGAACGAATCGCTAAAAGAAGAGGTCAAAAACGGCTTAGCTACCTTGTCTAAAAAAGAAGTGGATGTTATTTGTGCGTACTACGGCTTGAATGGTCAACAACCAATGACCCTAGAAGAAATTGGGTACCTTTGTGATTTAACCAGAGAGCGTGTTCGCCAAATTAAAGAAAGAGCAATTCGAAGATTAAGAAAGTCAACAAATAGGAATAACCTACGATCTTACTTAGGTTAATCAAGATTAAATATAATATACTCTAATAGTTTTTTAAAGCCATCTCAAACGGAGATGGCTTCTTTATTTTAAATCCTAATGGGTTACATCAAAGTGTTTAAAAAACCTACTCTCTTCATATTGAGGACTTGCTTTTTGCTTAACTGCTTGTATTTCCAAGTGCCAAGGTTCATTTTCTAATCCTCTTCCTGTATTGGTTAGGTCTTCCACCTGTGTAAAGCCAAAATCGATTAAGATATCTTTCATTAACTCAAAGTAGTACCCAAACTTATGCACATCGTATTCATCTTGTTGCCAACCAAATAAACTACCCATTCCCCAAAATCGATCATTACTACCAGAAGTTTTGCTATAAAAAGAAGCATGGCTTCCTGATATGATTTGCTGAAGGTGCCATAGTAAATTGGGACAAATAATATACACTACTCCTCCTGTCTTTAAAACACGATTCCATTCTGCTAATACTTTCAAAAATTCTTTTAACGTAAAATGCTCTACTACGTGCCTAGAATAAACTTCATCTACTGTTCCGCTTTCAAAAGGCAATTGATCTGCCGAACATACATAATCTACATTGGGTAAATCGCGAATATCACAAGTCAAATATCCTGCTCGTGGCTTTTTTCCGCAACCAATTTCTAATTTCATATCTTTTTAGTTTGTGTCTATTGAATCAAAACGAATTGCCCTCCAATTTTTTCATCTCCCAACAATTGTAAAAAATAAACTCCACCAATTAAATCAGAAACATCTATCCAAGCATCTATGGATGAAATTGTTCCTTTTTTTAGGCAAACACCAGAAGTGGTCATTAGCTGATACCTCAAATTGAGAGTTTCCGTTGTCGTTTGAATTCGTATACGTTGGGTAGCTGGATTAGGAGATAAACTAAATTCAATTCTTTCTTTTGGAATTGAAACAACAGAAGTAGGTATTGTGATAGAATCTGCATTTAATCTTAGACGAAGCGTCTCATTCGTAACCATCTGCCCTGTTTTCATTCCTCCTACCAAATATTTTACCGTATCACTTACATTTCCTATGCCTCTTAAATCCATTGGCAAATTATAACCATACTCTACATCAAAACTATGATTTGACTTATCATAATAGAGACTCCTACCATTAGGTTCTACACCACCAGACCCATTATAAGCCACTCCATCATAATTATACGTTACAGTAGAGCCTCCTAACCAAAATACCTTACCCAACGCTGTTGTTGCCGCCATTCGATACCCATTCATTCCCATCCAACTAAAGCTAGACCAACTGATTTGAGATGGGTTGGTTGGGTTGATAATTCCCCTTCGAAAATAAGCTTGAATATTAAAATTTCCTGCCATAGAAGCTCCTCCAAAGTAATAAATCGTATCTCCTATAATTGCCCCCGAGGCACCAAAAGAACGAAAAATATTATTATTACCTACCCCCGTTCCTGCTTGCCAAGTGTCTGTTGTAGGGTTGTAAATTTGCACGGAAGATACATTTCCTGTATTGCTCCATCCCGTTATCACATAAATCAAACTATCTCTCCAAACCGCTTGTACTTGATCATCTATAGCAACAGGGATATTAGCTCCATCTGCCAAATAAACGTTGTTGTTTATATCATATATATGTACTTTATTAGACGACGCTTCTCCCCCATTGGCATAAACATGATAACCACCTATAATGTATATTTTATCTTTTACACGGCTAGCAGCTGCTGCAATTTTGCCAAGCGTATCAGGTAAAACTGCGATGGTATCCCACACATTGGTGTTCGTATTATAACGATACGAACGCAAATGGATTCCAGAATAAAGCTTTGTTGAATCCAATCCTCCAAAGGTATAAATATAAGGCACTCCGTTTACCAATCCTTCAGCAACAGCATTATTGGTTATTCGCTCGGGAGCATTTGCCATTGGTGTTACTTCCCAAGCTTGCCCCAAGCTGATGGTTGCTATTATCATCCCCAAAAAACTGGTAAAAAATATTTTCATAATCATCCATTTTTAGTAGCTACGTCCTACAAAGTCACCAACTTTGAAAAAAGGGAAATTACAAGGTAGTTCATTTATATACAAGCCGACAGAAATTAATAAAATCTATGTTCAATTTTTACAAAACAAGATACAGAATATTAAAATTTTAGAGGATGAAATGTCTACTTTTTGGTAGAGCTTGCCAAGTCTCTCTTGGGCTTACTACGGAACAAGTACCAAAAGATTACGGAATAAAATGTATCTTAGAACCTTTAAAGACTTAAAAAAGCTTTTCTCAATAGTTAGCTGTGCTGCTAACTACTATTTTCAAAAACTGATTAAATAATATCAATGGAACCATTCTTCACTAACGACGCTGTTGTTTTTGGCTTACTAATGCTGCTTTTAGCTGGTATTTTTCACACTGCCAGTTCTAGTGCCCCTGGTTGGAAAAAATTCTATACCATTGTCCCTTCCTTATTACTTTGTTATTTTTTACCTGCGTTGCTTAATTATCCTTTGGGACTTATTGCACCAGAGTTTTTTAAGGGAGATGCTTTGATGGCATTCTTGAATGAACGAGGTGTTGACTTGACAGGAGTTAATTTACAAGCATTGTCTTTTGAAGGCATTAAAGAATTTTTGGAGCAAGCAGGCATTGAATCCAATGAATACAAGCCCTTTATTCAAAAATCAAAATTATACTTTGTTGCCTCCCGCTATCTATTACCTGCCAGTTTGATTCTACTCTGCTTAAGCATTGATTTTAAGGGCATCAAAAAATTAGGTCCCAAAGCTTTAATCATGTTCTTTGCGGCTACGGTTGGAATTATACTGGGTGGTCCGATTGCGCTTTTGGTGACTTCATATATTTTTCCCAATCTGGTTAGTGTTACCCCTGACGAACTCTGGCGTGGTCTGTCTACGGTTGCAGGAAGTTGGATTGGAGGTGGAGCCAATCAGGCGGCAATGAAAGAAATCTTTGAAGTGAGTGATAACTTGTTTGCAACAATGATCATCGTTGATGTTGTGGTAGCTAATATTTGGATGGGTTTCTTGCTGTATGGAGCTAATATTTCTGAAAAAATTGACGCCAAACTCAATGCCGATGCCTCTTCAATCGAAGAATTGAAAAAAAGCGTTAGCGACTATCGAGCAAGCGTTGAGCAAATGCCTACCACCACTTCTAACTTTATCTTAGGCGGACTTGCCTTTGGTGGTGTTGGTTTGGCACACTGGGGAGCCGATGTTATTGTCCCATTCATGGAACAATATAGTACTACATTAAAACAACTTCGATTAAACTCACTTCTATCAGGCTTCTTTTGGCTAATTGTCATTTCGACTACTGTAGGGCTGCTTCTTTCTTTTACCAAGGCACGAAAATTAGAAGGTGTTGGAGCCTCTAGAATAGGCTCTGTGTTTATTTACATTTTGGTTGCAACTATTGGAATGAAAATGAATTTAGGGGAAGTCTGGTCTAATATAGGGCTATTTGCGATTGGTATCACTTGGATGTTAGTACATGTGATTATTTTATTAATAACCGCCAAACTCATCAAAGCACCTTTCTTCTTTGTAGCAGTAGGAAGTCAAGCCAATATTGGTGGTGCCGCCTCTGCACCTATTGTCGCTTCCGCTTTTAGTCCTGCTTTGGCACCTGTTGGAGTATTAATGGCTGTTTTGGGCTATGCATTGGGTACATATGGAGCTATTATCTGTGCTATCTTAATGCAAGCTTGTACTTAACACACCATTTCCCAACAATTGCATAAAAAGTTATACACTTAAAATTCACGAAGTGTTGTTACAATCAAAGCTGTTGATTTTCGAGCTTGTGATTTTAAGTGTATAACCTACCTCTATTGTATAGTAATAAATGAAACCATACGAACTTAAAAACTAAACTCCATTTCCTGCTTTTCCTCTTCTACACTATTCGCTACGTCTTCTACAAATAAGTCGATTTGCTCCTTTGTTACATTCGGCATACAAATAATATGTGTGACGGCTTCTTCTGTTGCCAATTGCCATTTGGATTTAATTTGATCGGATGTCTTAGAAAAAACAACCGTAATTGCTCCTGGATTTGTCCAAGCCTTTATTCCTATTTCATTTAATTTATCTTTGCAATATTCTGCCACTTCTAAGCTATGTAGATACCTTCTCTTTAGTCCTTCTAATCCTAGTTTTTTTATTGCATACCACAAAAACAAAGGACTGTGTCCATTTCTAGATCCTGTTATTGTCGTATCCAAAGAGCCTATATAAGAAATTCCTTTAGATATCTTGTCTCGATAAGATCGCTTGGTAATCAACACACCTGAAGGCATTGGCGAGCCTATAAACTTATGCCCACTAATCGAAATACTATCCGCACCATCTGCAAAATCAAAGGGTACATACGGTGTCACAAACCGCCCATAAGCCCCCGACAAAGCGGCATCGCAATGAATATAATGATTCTGAATGGCTAATTTTTTTAGAATCCCTTTTATTTTTGAAACATCATCTTTGGCTTCTTTCATGGTCGTTCCAAAAGTGGTCAAAACAATCGCAGGTTTATGACGATTGAATTGCACTGTATTCTCAAAATCTTCATAATCAATTTCACCATTCTCTTTAGAACGGATGACAATACTTGGTATGTTCAGCAAGTGTATGTTCTTTCGAACACTATAATGAGTAGATTCAGAATAGTAAACCATGGCCTTAGGATACATTTCTCTAGCCAAATAGAGTCCATACAAATTGCTTTCCGAACCACCATTGGTAACATATCCCCAATAATCGTTAGGATTGGCTCTAAATACTTTCGCGAAAAAAGCAACAATCTCTCGCTCCATTTCGTGCGTTTGAACTTTGTAAGTGCTATTTTCGAATGGATCTCCTAAGTTGTTGATTGGAAACTTTAAGAAATCATATAACTCAGAATAATCAAAATCTTTGGACACTGGATAACCCAAAAAGGAATCCCTCGCTTTTTTTACTTCTGTTTTTAACTGAGTTAACCGCTCTTTATCACAAGTCCGTAAGTTGTTATCCATTTGTTTGTATTTTTTGCAATCGTTCTCTAAAAATTATCTCCAATCACGATCAAAGTTTTGGAAATAATCAATATTTATTTTCTGTAAAAATACGGCATATCTTCTTTTTTTTCTTACAATATCTTTTTCTCAGAAAAAAATTCTATTATTTTCAAATAAAAAGTAATGCTTTCTAAATCTTGTTCTTCGATGAAGACAAAAACGAAAAAAATACTGCCGCTATGGATGCTACAGACAAAAAGATACTAAACTTATTACAGGCTAATGCCAAACAAAATACGAAAGAGATTGCAGGACAAATCAAATTAACGATTTCTCCAACCTTTGAGAGGATAAAAAAATTGGAACAACAAGGGGTTATTAAGGCTTATGTAGCTATTTTGGATAGAACTAAAATAGGGAAATCGCTTATGGCACATTGCCAAATATCTCTATTCAAACACTCCAAGGAGTTGATTTTAAATTTCAGAAAAGAGGTAGCTAAATTGCCTGAAATTATACGCTGCCACCACGTATCTGGCAATTATGACTTTTTGTTGGAAGTTGTCGTTAGTGATATGAACGAATACCAACGTTTTGTTGTAGAAAAATTGTCAACAGTAGAGGGCATTTCAAATATACAGAGCTCTTTTGTCATGGAGGAAATAAAAGAAGGATTTGTCTATCCTTTGTAAGTAAGATCAACTCCAAACAATCCATAAAAAACATCAATTCGTTCATTTTTAACAACTCAAAACGAACGAATTGATACGCTCTTTATTTACGCTGCTGGTAATTCTGGATTTTTACACACCTCATCTCCTTTTTTGCCACAAACAGAACACTCTCCAATCTTTGTTTTTAACAAAGGATTATTTTGCGCACAAGTTCCTCTAAAATCTTTTCCGACCACAATTTGGCGAATGTTAATAAGCAAGAAAGAGACGAAAAAAATGCCGAATACCAAACCGAAAACGGTTAAAAAATGTGTCATAAATATTGCTTTTTAATGAATTAGTAGCCTTTAGTTCAGCTCTTTTGTGTTCTTAAATTATAAACACTTCTAAAGTTGTTTGTGTTTAAAACAACCTATTTTAGCTCGAATCCAATGACTAGCTCAAAGATACTAATTGTCTATTGATTAATGACCTTTATTAGAAATTTCTTGACAGACTTCTTACAATAACAATGCTCTTTGAAAAGCATTTTATTTGTTGTTCGTTTATAATTGTTCTACAAAAAATCGACTACTATCATTTTTAAAACAATTCCTAATTTTTTCCTTGTATAAATACCAATACCTGAATGCAAAGTAAAATTTTAGACCACAAAAGCATAAAACATAGCCTTTTTTTCAACTCTTTAGTCTTTTTCTAGTAAATTGTTAAAAAAAAACAAAAATTTGCCCCATATCTTATCAATCAATAGTTTGTTGAAAAAAATATTTAATTGATAATCAACAAGTTGAAACCCCGTTCAATTTCAAAAAACTTCTGATTATCAAACTAATATAAATGTACTTTTTTATCTTTTTGCTCAGTAAGCTTGTATTAGTAATACAAAAATGTTGTTTACGAGTATAGCAAACTAAAAAGTAAAAAAGCAACAAGCTACTAATCCATAAGATTAAGTTATAATACCAACGTTGAAATACGTCCCCCAAAAAGAATCATACACTGTTACTCATTCTACATTTAAAAAGTTGTTGTCCTATTTTTTGACAGCTTTTTGAATTAATACTGAATTATGAAGACTCCATCAAACGCACTATTCAAGCTAATCCGAAAAATGACACCTAGTGAAAAACGTTACTTTAAACGGTTTGGCTTGTTACAACAAAAAAAAGACTCCAATAAATATATTTTACTATTTGATGCCATTAACGAACAAGTTGAGTACGATGAACAAGCATTGCTCAAACAATTTAAAGGCTACGACTTTATCAACAACTTTTCGGAGATCAAAAAATATCTTTTTAATCAAATTCAAAAGGCACTCCGTAACTACCACTCACAAAGCTCTATAGATATTATTTTATACAATTATCTAAGCGATATCAGTGTATTGTATAGTAAAGAATTGTATGTAGAATGTAGTCGCATTATCAAAAAAGCAAAAAAAATTGCGACGAAACATGAGAAATTTAGTCTGCTACTATTACTGAACGAATGGAAACGCAATGTGCTTCGAATTAGTCATCATGTCAATGGAATTCAAAATTATTTAGACAATGAAGTGACCAAAGACAAAGAGTACATTGCTTGTGTTGAAAACGAATCTGTTTACTTCAATAAAAGCCTTGAATTTACACTACACCTACGCAAAAAAGGACCTGACCATGAAATCTCTTCAGAGATAGAATTGCCTGCTGATGGACCAATGACATTTAGAGCCAGACGCTATTCCTTCTTACAAAAAAGTATGGAAGGGTACTTAGAATTTGATGGTGAAAAAATATTTGAAGCAAGTAGTGCCGATGTTAAAATATTTGAAGAAAATCCACATTTTATCAATGCCATTCCCAAACAATACATCATTTCATTAACCAACCTTTTGGATTCTTGTGCCAATAAGATTAAGTACAACGATGTATTTGATGAATATATGCTCAAAGTAATCAAAGTCTTAGACTCTTATTCTTTTGATGCTGAATTTATTGCCAAAGAACGGCTACTAGTTTATATTATCAAATGCAAGGTCTATAGCCTAAGAGGCAATCTTCAAGATTTAAAAGATGTCCGCCAAGAACTCAAAGATCAATACGATACCACAAGCAAAAAGGGGTATAAAACCCCAGATTTAGACATTTATGTCCATGACAATTTAATGCGTTCTGCACTCATTACAGAAGATTTTTCTTCTGCTTTAGAATCTTATAATGATATTTTGCAACTAAATCTAGGCAACTATCGAGAAGATCTGCAAATGGAAACGCGTTTGTTGGGTTTAATTCCTCACTATGAACTAGGCAACTGGTTGCTTCTAGAAAGCATGGTGCGTTCTGCCCTTCGCTTGTTGCAACGCAAACACAGCCACTTTAAGTTGGGAAAATTATTTTTAGAAGCAATCAAAAAGTGTATCGTCATCCAACAGCAACCCAATCATAATGAAAGTGACATTGTTGATCTTCTTCAGCAACTAAAGTTAGATGCTTTGTCAATTACAAGCAAAAGACGATTGGCCGATTATATTTTATTTATTGGCTGGATTGATAGCAAAATTTCTAACCAGTCGATTGCAGAGTGTATTTATGAAGCAACAAAAGCAGGTTATAAGGTTTAGAATGACAATTATTAGGTAGTATCTTAACATCCCGTATTGCCTAAAACCAATTCAAAGCCTTGATTAACCCAAAGTCCTGCTGCATTTCTAGCGGCTTGCCATTGTGGCATATTCTTAATTACGTTTAATAACATTTGATCAACTTTTGAATTGCCAGTGCTCTCTTTCAACTGTACCAGTTCTATCTTTCCGTGGTTGTTGACCGTGAACCCTACCCTACCTACTTTTAAATGAACTAAGTCTGTATCTGAAATGTTATCCAACACATTTTCGATCAAATATTCTTGCAAGGCAACTGCTCCTCCTGGATAGTTCGCTTCCTCGTCAGGTTGTACGACGATGTAAAAACTCAATGTCTTGACTTCAATTTTTTGAGTAGCTGAATTGGTTTGCTTGTATTTGACTTTAATCGATATGGAGGTATTCAAATCGACCATTTTTAATAGATTTCTTTGCGAGTCTGTCAGTTGAGCATTTACACCATATGCTTTCTGTCTTTTTCCTTTGTTAATCGCCTCAATTTCGGTAGAAACATAATCTGTAATCCAAGAATTAGGGTATTCTTTTATAAGATCAAGCATAGTTTGAGCTTGACTCAATAACATTTTAGACATTGGATGTGCTGGAGTATGTAAGGGATATATTTGGCAACGATAATTATCCCTTAACAACTTTGTTTGCTTTTTTGAGTTTTCTAAATAATCCGTCCTAAAAAAGGTATCGCTAAAATTTTGTCCCAAACTAATGGTTGTCATAAAAATAAAGCCTCCTATAAAATAATATCGTTTCATGTGATTTGTTTTTTTTAATAATGCATAACGTTTACCTTTCAAAGATAGTTTTGAATCCACAAAAGAGCTGTTAGTCAGCCGTTATTGACTTGTTATTGAGTTGTTAATGCAACACTCTATCCAGTATATCATTCATTATTTTTTAGTTTTTTGTTAGTATTATTGGTAGTTAGCTTTGTTACTCCCTACGGTCGTGAGCTCGCATAGCTCGGTTCGCTGCTACTTCGTGGTCGTTGATTACTTCGTGAGCGCTGCGCTTTTAGTTAGCTATGCTACTACTCTTTCTATCATAAATTTTACAAACAACCATTTATGAAACGAACCTACTCTTTTATTGCTTTTTCTTCCCTTGCCTTGTTGACCATTCTAATCATACAAATCAACTGGGTTTTTCAAATGGCAACTATCAAGGAAAAACTTTTTAGTGAAAAAGCTGATATTGTTCTTGCAAAAACGGTTGCCGCATTGTACAATGACCAAGAAACCTGTCAAAAAATTGAAGCTTCCGCCGCCGAAAATACTACTGGAACAATCACTCAATTAGGAGTTGTTGAGTCCCAAGTAATCGACTCGCTTTTTGCGCACTATATGGCCTTTTATGATTTTAATATTGATTATTCCTTTGTTATTTCCAAACCGCCCAACAAAGCTCCTGACTACCTAAACTACATTTATAACAAAAATTTAGAAGGCTTCACCCCTAAAAACCAACTAGAGTTAAAACTCATTTTTGTGGATAAAAAACAATTTATTTGGGCAGAAATGAGTCCCTTGTTCATTACTTCTATCTTGCTAATTTTACTTGTATTGATATTATTTTGGCGCACAACCTTATCGCTTCTCAAAGAGAAAAGAATATCAGAGCATACAACAGACTTTCTCAATAATATGACCCATGAATTCAAAACACCGATTACGAATATCGCTTTAGCCAGTAAAATGTTGGGAAAAAGCAGCAAGCTATCTAAAAAGGAAAAAATACAGCATTATGCTGAAATTATTTCAGAAGAAAATCAAAAACTAGCCCTCCAAGTAGAACAAATGTTAGGAATGAGTGCCTTAGAACGTGGAGAGATTCCGTTGCAAAAAACAATCTTAGACATGCACTCGATTATCCAACAAATTATCAAGTCGGCACAGCTGCAAGTTGAAGCTAAACAAGGAAATTTGAATCTACAATTAACAGCTAAACAAGCGGTTATTTTAGGGGATAAAATACACCTTAGCAATATGCTTTGTAGCCTTATTGATAATGCTATTAAGTATTCTGCTCAAAAAATAGATTTGTCGATCCAAACAACTTCTACTGCCCAACACCTATCTATTATAGTTGCTGATAAAGGAATTGGAATTGACCCCAAATATCAAAAAAAGGTCTTTGACAAGTTCTTCAGGGTTCCTACAGGCAACGTACACAATGTCAAGGGGTTTGGACTTGGCTTAACATACATACAAAGTATTGTTAAACGCCACAACGGACGCATTACCTTGAAAAGCCAAAAAGGACAAGGAACAGTCTTTTGTATCATCTTGCCACTCCATCCAATACAAGTAAATCAACTTCAATCACCAGTTATTGTAAACTAATCAAGCATGCACAAAATACTATTAGTAGAAGATGACCTCAACTTGGGACTCCTCTTAATGGACTACTTAGAAGAAGAAGGCTTTGAGGTCAAGCTTTGTAGAGATGGGCGCAAAGCTTTAACGGCATTTCAACAACAACGTTACGATATATGCTTACTAGATATTATGATGCCATATCTCGATGGATTTTCTGTTGCCCAAGAAATCAGGTTGCAAAACGCCAATATTCCTATTGTATTCATTAGCGCCAAGTCCTTAAAAGCTGACAAACTAAAAGGGTATACATTGGGTGCTGACGACTATATTACCAAACCTTTTGACGAAGAAGAGCTACTTTGGAAAATCAAGGCCCTAATTCGTAGAGTTGCTCCCAATTCTATACCGCAACCTCCGATTTTATATGTTGGTAACTATCAATTTAATACTCGCAATCAATCTTTGACCATCAATGATAACACTCGAAGGATGACCGAAAAAGAATCCCTTATTTTAAAATATCTCTATCAACATCGAAACAATTTGATAAAAAGGGAAGATATGTTAATGGCTTTATGGGGAGAAAATGATTATTTCTTGGGGAGAAGTTTGGATGTTTTTATTACCAAAATAAGAAAATATCTAAAAAATGATCCTGAGTTAAGTATTGAAAATGTTTTTGGCGTAGGTTTTATCTTTAATGTCCCTACTAAGGAAGAATCCTAAGGATTATACAGAAAAAGGCATTAACTTTGTGGATAAAGTTAGTTATTTAAACGTACCCTTAGTTTCTTAATTTCACTTCCTCTTATGCATAAAATTATCCGTTTACTATTGCTTTGTACGTTCCCCATTTTTCTATTTGCACAATCTTCTTCTACTTCGTATGAGGAATTGATTGTCATGCTATCTCCTAACTCAGACGTGGAATCTCTATTAGCTGATTATGGAGCCACTCTAACTTATAAAAAACGCTTATCTACCTCTTTAAATATTCACCTGTTATCTAGTCCTGTCGCATTGAACATGTCGGAAAAATTACAGTTACATCCTAGCGTTCAAACAGTTCAAAAGGATGCAATTATTACTTGGCGAAATACTCCCAATGATATTCTATACGATACACAATGGGCATTAGACACCATTCAAGTTCAACAAGCGTGGCAATACACAACAGGCGGACAAACGGCATTGGGAGATACCATCGTTTGCGCTGTCATTGATGGTTCTTTTTATGTCTCTCACGAAGATTTGAAAGACAATATTTGGCACAATCATGCCGAAATTCCTAACAACCAGATTGATGATGACAACAATGGTCTCATAGATGATTATACGGGTTGGCAATTGGTCTACAACACCGATCGCCACGATTACGGAAGCATCAGCAACCATGGCACTTCTGTTTTGGGTATCATTGGGGCAAAAGGCAATAATAGTGTCGGAACAAGTGGCATCAACTGGGATATAAAGCTCATGCTACTAAGTGCTCATACGGCAACTGAAATTACTAAAATCTCTAATATAATTAAGGGCTACTCTTATGCCCTAGATATGCGTCGAGCTTACAACCTATCTAATGGTCAAAAAGGAGCACTAGTCGTTAGTACCAATTCTTCTTGGGGAATTGATTTTGCTTGGGCTGAAAACCATCCTATCTGGTGCGCACTGTATGACTCGCTTGGTAGTGTGGGCATTTTGAGCGTTGCCGCTACTACCAATAGTGATACCAATATTGATCGTTATGGTGATATGCCTTGTTCTTGCACCTCAGCGTATTTAATCGGCGTAAGCGAAAGCTCTAAAGAAGATCGACAAGTAGCTGGGTATGGACATCAATTCATCGACTTGTTTGCCCCTGCTGCTAGCAAAAGTACACGATGGAACGATTATTATGGTGATTTTGGAGGCACTTCTGGTGCTGCTCCTCACGTAACGGGCGCGATTGCACTACTCTATAGTTATCCTAATGATCGTTGGGCTGCCATGGTAAAAAACACTCCTCAACAAGCCGCTTTATTAGTCAAATCTATTTTAATCAATAGTGTAGATAAAAAATCAAGCTTTGAAGCTTCTGTTTCTGGTGGTCGCCTTAATTTGGGTAGAGCAATGCAAGAGCTCGCAGACTATTTTTCTACACCACAAGAAAACAACCTTTTAGTTGTTTATCCCTCTCCTACTTCTAGCTATCTCCATCTCAAAGCATCGTTAACAGAACAAGGTACTTACCCTGTTCGAATTTATGATACATCAGGAAAACTAGTTGCTTCTTGGACTATTCAAACAGAAGCTCCTACCATTCGTTATTGGGAATTTGAGGTTGGAGATTGGGCTAGAGGTATGTATATTGTAGAATTAGAAACTCCCACCTCCAAATTTGTACAAAAGTTTGTAAAATATTAAAATCGTTGTGTCTCGACTTTTTGATCAGCAGTAATCACTCTCACGGTTCCACCTTCTTGCAACAAACTAGGCAGCATCAACTCTGAATGCGATTGGTGCTCTATATAAGATTTTATTTTTGCTCCTAAATCATTGTACAGCTCAATTTCTACAGGAAATTGAGCCATTTCTAAGGCTAATTCTACACGCAATTTAGAAAACTGGCAGGTAGATTTAACGAACAACCATCCTTCAGAACTATTGTCTATGTCTACTTCTTTTGGAGGACTATTATAATAAGTTCCATCCTTATAGAGTTGCTTTAGACGGTAATAAATGCGTTGCTTCGCTGGAAAATGGTCAATATAACTGTAGTGTTTAGAAGCTCCTTGTAGCGCGTCCTCTATTCGCCCTATCGGTACAAAATTTATTTTATCATACGACTTCTCAACTACAAAAGCCTCTGTTTGCGTATTTTCTTTAATAGACCAAAACACCAGCACCCCTTCCTTATCTTTTGTTGCACCCAATTTTAGGTTTTCTTGAACATACTTCTTTTCTTTATCTGCCACCTTCTCTTGTTGATTTTCTTTGATACTACAATGAACAGGATAAATTTTATGCTGTTCCTCTTTTTGTAGCAACGAGTTAGATTTTGTTTTTACCTGTTGGCAAGCAACAGTAAATAGCAAAACAAGCATCAATATAACTGGCGTTTTCATCATTAGCTTATTTGGAGATAGAATGGGAAATTATTTATTGTTTAATAAAATTACAATAGATATATTACCTAATTATTAAGCTGATATAAACTTTTTCGACATTCTTTGTGTTCCTTATTTTTTGCAAATTATAACCACTAATATTTAAAAATACATCTTATGATATATATTGCCTTGTTAATACTAGTAGTTCTATTACTTTATATAGATTTGGCAGTACTTAACAAAAAGCAAGACCACCCTTCTAATAAAAAGACTGCATTAGAAACATTGTATTGGGTTCTTTTTGCTTTAAGTTTTTCGGGAGTATTGTATTGGGCTTATAGCCATCAACTAGTGGATAACCCTAGCCACCTTACCCCTTTAGACGCTACATTCAAATACTTAACAGGCTATTTGATTGAATTATCGCTTAGTGTTGATAATTTATTTGTGATGGCATTTATTTTTTCTTCTTTAAAAATTCCTGTCAAGTACCAACATAGAGTATTGTTTTGGGGAATTATGGGTGCTATGTTCTTTAGGGCTGCCTTGATTTTTCCAGGTACCTTATTGATTAACAAAATAAGTTGGATGACCTATGTTTTTGGAGCATTTTTAATTTATACAGCATTCAAGATGCTAACAGAAGAAGATGAAAATGAAGCAGCCCCTAGCAGTCAAATCAAGTTTATAGAACGCTTTGTTCCGCTTACAACTTCTTATAATGGAGAAAAATTTTGGCTAATCGAAGATGGTATTCGCAAAGCTACTCCTCTATTTAGTGCCTTGGTTGTTATTGAGATTACAGATATATTATTTGCCTTAGATAGCATTCCCGCCATTTTGGCTATTACAACAGATCCTTTCATTGTTTTTAGTTCTAATATTTTTGCTATTCTGGGATTAAGAGCCATGTATTTTTTCTTAGTAAATATGCTAGAACAGTTTTACTACATCAAATACAGTGTTTTTGCCATTTTACTTTTTGTTGGTATAAAACTGATTATCATACACTATATTCACCTACCCGAATGGTTTTCATTGGCTTTTATAGTCTTAGCACTTATCGTAGGTATCGCTTATTCCATGACTCATTCCAAACCATCTAAAAATAGTTAAGCCTATACCATTCATTCCATAAAACGATTTTACGAAGTGCCATATAATAACAGCGTACTAAGCTTATGTTTTTACTTTGTGAGCTGTTGTTACTTGCTATACTTGATTCGGATTCATAGAAGAACTCAAAAAGTGACAGGGTGTTAAAACGTATAACAAAACGTTTAAATACATCTATTCAAGGATCTATTTTTCATCGTGAAGCTATAATGAATTCTTTTTTGCTTATGAACAAGTTAGAATCTAAGTTTGTTTATCTATGCAGAAATTCCAATTGGCATATACCACATTACTGCTATTATTAGTCCTTAGTTGTGTTGTAATGAGTAATACTTGAGGTTGCTATCAATTAATTGTTTAATTTTCTATAACGAAGGGAACTAACAAACTCCAAAACATCTTTATATAAATTTAATCATTAGAACTTTGAAGTTCCAAACAAAAACATACAACACTAACAATCAAACACTTAAAACCACAAAAACACTATATCTTTCTACAATTTAGTGTTTATATAAAGATTATTATTATTATTAGACATTGATTGAAAAAAGAAAATCTATCTTTAGAATAAGAATGAGTATAAAATTTCCTTTTCCATAAAAATTGATAATTTTGTGCTTATGCATTCAATCGTTTACTAAAACTATATAGGGCAAGCATTCATTCATTTCACCCAACAACAGACAACACTACTTTCTAATGTATTAGACTTATACAAATAGTATAATTAATTGTTTTTGGAGCACTAAAACAATAAGTTCACATTATTTATAATTGGTCTTGTTCATAGCATGATTTGAATACCTTTAAACGTTAATAGTAAACAATTTCAATCGTTAAATACCAACTGAATGGAAGCAAGCACTATAGATAAAAATAGTATTGTCAAAATTATAGAAGATTGGGAATACTTAATCAACGAAACGCCTTCTTTTGAAGATCGTTTGGACTGGCTAGTAGGAAACATTGCCGTTATAGCAGGTCAAATGGTCGAAAAAGGAGACATTTGTTATAACGTCCTTTCCCAAAAAGAACTCGAATTGGATAACGAAGTAGCAGCTTCTTGTCATGCGGTTACTTTTGTATGGGCAGACCAAGCAAAAATGTTCTTGTTGTTCCTTAGAGATAGCCTATTTGAGCAGCAGAAAGCAGCTATTTTTTATAAAGATAGCATTCTGCAAAAAAATCAAATCAAAACCCTTTGGGAAGAAACACTTGTCTTGGCAAAAGAAGCCTTGCAAGCAATCAAAGAAATTGTATTAACTAATTCTGATAAAGAAAAAGCACTCAAGCAGCTCCAACATCAAGAAAATCCTTGGTTAATATACAAAGCTCAAATCATCTTACTGGTAGATCAAGCCAATCTATTGAATGATGATTACCAAAAACTAAAAACGATTCAAGAGGTATTGTATGCCACAGAATTAATTGTTAAAGACACCATTGATACCTGTCTATCTGACTTGGATACCAATAACAATAAGATTGATACGGTTATCAACTTAATTACTACTGTAGATACCAAGCCCTCATACAAACTAACTTCTATCCATGAAATCATGGACAAGATGAAAAATGTTGTTTACATTTCTGCTTTTAAACAACAACTAGAGAGTTTATTAAAGCCTTATGATATTAAACTCTCTCCTGTGGTTCGTATTCATGGCGGCATATTGGAGCGGCGTGTCTTTTTGCCTTATAAAAATATTTTGCAATGGTTTGAATCCGAGATTTACCCTCTACTTTATGAAGTTTGGGAAATTACCGAACAAGGAACGACAGGGTTAAGAATGATTTTATTGAACATGACCAATCGATTGGACATTCTTCAGAAAGAACGCCCAGAGGATTTATTTAAGGATCATATTAATATGGTCAAACCTTTGCATACTTTCCAAAAAGACTTGGTCATGTTGGGGGATAATATTACCAATTTGGTTCACCTGATCGATAACCGAGTACAAGAAGAGTTAAGAATATCAAACTTGTTTGATACCCAATCGCATTTTTTGTCGGTTTCTTTGCAATCGACCTTAAATCAAAAAATCTGGAACAATGAAAGTGGTTGGTTAGCGCAAGCCCAACGTTGGCTAAAAACAATCTTAGATAAATTTAATGCCTTAAAAGACAAATTTTATCAAGGGCAACAGCTAAGTGTTTCCGAAAAAATAACGCTTTGTATTCAAAGCAGAATGGCAGATCCTAACAATAAACATTATACCAACATCTTTTTGACCAAAGGGTATGTTGGGGAATCATTTATTGTGGGGCGAGAAGAAAACATCAAACGTTTTGGTGACTTGGTGACCAATTGGAAACAAGGATTCAGAGGCTCTGTTTTGTTGACAGGAGACCGTTTTTCAGGCAAATCGGTTTTTGGTGAGATCGTTGCTCGCAAATTCTTTATGCAAAACTACTATAGCCTCATTCCCAACTCTACGCTGACAATTGACGGTCGAAAAATGCAAACGAGCTATGATTTAAAAGAAGCCTTAGATTTTGTTTGCAAGCACAGCATCAACAAAAAGACCATGCTCTGGATTGATGATATTGAGGTTTGGTGGTCAAACAAAATTCCATTTTATCAAAATATTCATCACTTGATGAATTGCATTGATGCTTATTCTAATCGCATCTTTTTTGTCGTAGCGACCAATTCACAGGCAAGAAAACAAATTACCAATTATAGCAATGCAAAACGTATTTTCCAAGCAGAAATCGACTTGAATTATCTGTCTAAAGAAGCCATGCAACAAGCTATTATGGTCAGACATGGCGCAACACAAAAAAAACTGATTGATGCGAAAGGAGATATTTTAACGCCTCCCGCTTTTAATAAATTGGTGCTTAAAATCTACAAAGCATCGGCAGGAAATGTTGGGGAAGCATTATTGCATTGGGCAAATTCTACGTATTACATTGACGAAAATACCGTACAACATCGTCCTGATACTTACAAAGGCTTGCCTAGTTTCTTGAACGAAGATTCTACCTTAATATTGGATTTGCTCTTGTTGCACAAACGAGCCAACGAATATTTGATTCGCCAATTGCTCGGGGCTAGTGCTTTTGAAAAACGTTATGCGACTGTGATTAGACGTTTAATCAATGTCGGTATTTTGAAACGCCAATTAGATGGTTTCATAGAAATTGAAACAACCATTGTTAATGATTTAAAACAAATGCTAAAATAAACATGTCAGACTTGTTAAAACCTCATTTTACTTGGATGTTTTTCTTTGGAACAGTTGTTTTTTTGCTGCTGTTTTATGGATTTCTCCAATTTTTAAAAAATCAGATTCCACAGCTACCCGCTACCGTCAAATTTAAGGAACGCCTATCTCGTAGACTTCGCTATTTCTTGTTGCTGTACGAATTAATCTTTGTTGTTATTTCTGTAAGCATCTTCATGCTCATTCATCCTCTTTGGCATGGAATGATTGTTTTGTTCCTTATTTCTATTACCTTTCCTTTGATGAGAGACTATATGATTGGACGTTTTCTTTGCTTTGATCCTGAATTTCAACAAGGAAAGCGCATCACTGTCGGCGAAGATACTGGCGTTATCAATAAAATGAATCGCTTAGGGATTTATGTCATTACCAACAACGGCATGAAATACATCAACTACATGATTCTACAAGAAAATGGCTTTAGTTTGCTAACAGATAGTCTCATGCAAGAATATTGTGATTTAAACATTAGTGCGAATGATAAAGATACTTCTAACTTATCGGCTGAAATGCTGCTATATAAACTAATGGGAGTTCCATATCTAGACAGCGATTATCGCCCTACCTTGATCACTAATAATACCAACACAGACTTTCAAATACGAGTATTGATTCGAAAAGGAAACCACCAACAAGAATTGATCAATTTGATCAAAGATTGGGGCTACGATTGTCAACTTTCACACTAATTATCACAACGATTATACCTCGTTGCACATCTAAGTTTTAAACAACATTTAATATTATTTCTACAATGGAAATTTTTAATTCATATAATATTATCATCATAGCATCTTTGGTTATTATTCTCTCTTTTTTCTTCGGAGAATTATCAAAAAAAACCAATATCCCATCGGTGCTTATGCTTATCTTTTTGGGTATTGGTCTGAAATTAGGAATGGATGCCTTGCACTTAGACGAGATTGATTTCTTTCCTATTTTAGAAATTCTTGGAATAGTCGGTCTTATCATGATTGTGTTAGAAGCTGCCCTAGAGTTAGAACTCAAACGGGAAAAGCTTTGGCCAATTCTCAAAGCCTTTGGAGTTGCTTTGGTTGGACTATTGCTCTCAACATGGGTTGCAGCCATGATACTAGAACGTTATGTTGAAGGGATGTCTGTAGAAGCCTCTTGGATATATGCCACTCCTTTGTCTATTTTATCCAGTGCTATTATTATTCCTAGTGTAACTTCTTTGAATGAGAACAAGAAAGAATTCCACATCTATGAAAGTACATTTTCTGACATCATGGGAATCATGTTGTTCTACTTTTTGGCTGGACAAATAGAACACGAAGGGCATGGTTCGGGGTTTGTTGGTTTTTTGGGAAATGTAGGTCTGACGGTAGCTGTTTCTTTTCTTGCTAGTTATTTACTAATTTTCATTTTTCAAAAAATCAGCAGCCACGCCAAGTTATTCCTACTTATATCTGTCCTATTATTGCTCTATGCTTTAGGCAAAAAAATGCACCTTTCTTCTTTAATTATCATCCTCATTTTTGGTTTACTAATAGGCAATATGCAACTCTTCTTTAGAGGTCGATTAAGCAAATGGTTGCACATTGAAAAAGCCAACCATATTTACGAAGATTTGCACGTTATTACCATAGAAACCGCCTTTGTCGTTCGAACCTTCTTTTTTGTTATTTTTGGTTTAACCATTGCTTTAGATTCCTTGCTCAATGTAGACGTTGCTATTATCAGTGCTTTAATTTTGGCATCTATCTACGCCATTCGATTCGTTATCTTACGCATTACAATAGGAGGCGATATTATTCCGCAATTATTTGTTGCCCCACGTGGATTGATTACAGTATTGCTCTTTTATGCCATTCCAAAAGAAGTAGAAGTCGAGAGTTTTGAAGCAGGAATTTTACTATTTATCATCATGGCAACTAGTGTTATCATGACAATTGCTATGGTTTATGACAAACGTAGAAATCAACAAGCTTTAAATAAAGCCAATGGTGTTTCTATAGGTTACAGTACTTGGAAAGCCCCTAGTGCCGACGATAAAGAAAAAAGCGATTCATAAGATTTTATACAAAAAATAAAATAATTTACTAGAGGCAACCAATAAGATTATTGTTGTCTCTTTTTACTTTTAAGTCCCTATAAAAACGCTCTAGTTTCATTAGCGATCCAAACAAACAATGAGAAGTCGTGTACTACTATGTTTTTTTTAACCATGAGGAGCATTCAAAAAATAGTACTGTTTATTGCGAGAATGCCTGAACAAGTAATGTTCTAAGATTATTTTTTTCGATAAAATTATATCCATTTGACTATCAATAATATGCCGTTACAAATCAAAAAGATACAAAAGACTAATAATCAAAATACTATACACTTATCACACAGTTCAGACATAGATACTTTTTTATTTTTGTGATAGTAAAGCAAAAAATGACTACTAATATGTGACTTTTAGAAAAAAAAGCACTCTATTTAATTAAGTTATAGTCATCTAGTTATTTTTAGTTTCTAAATGCAACTTTTATTTTATTAAAGAGTTTATATTGACATATAACCCTTAATATTCATGTTACTTTTCTATCAAAAAGCAGCTATAAAGCAATAACAAAAAAAAAATTAAACATTATATTAATACAATACTACCTGACTTATACCAACTCACTAAAATTTGACAGCCAACAATTATGAAGAACACAATTACACTAATCATATGCTTTCTATCCATTTCAAACCTTATTTTTGCCCAATACAAAGGCGTTACTTTTGACTACGAGAAAGTAGTCTTTGGCGAAAATCAACCGCTTCCTGCCGAAGCCCATATTATGCTACAAGGCGTTGTTAAGCCAGAAATTGGCATTGTTGAATTGGATATTCTTGATCCCAAGGGCAAAAAAAATCGCCTCCCACTTTACTCCAACCAATGGAAACGATCCAAAGGCAATACCAAAAACATATTTTTATTGCCCATCAACTTTAAACTAAAAGGTAGCTCTGAATACGATTTTAACATTAAGTACTATGCAGCTATCAATCAAGAGGAACGAGATACGTTGACAAATATCCTCAACTCTTATTTGTTTACTTATTTAGAGCAAGTGATTATTGTCAATCGCAATACGCTTAGTTTGGAACAAAATGAGCGACAAATTATGAGAAGTCTCAACAAGATTGTTCACAAAGGGCTTTCTATGTTTAGAAATCGTACCCATACAGATTTTGAGGGATTCTCTGATCTAATCAAATTTAAACTCAAACAAATTTCTACAGCTAGTTTATCTAAAGGAAAAGTTCTTTTTCAAGAAGAAGATAAAAACGATGCTAAAGTTGCTTACCGTGAAAAGTTGTTGTCAGAATTGCGCACCATGATTCGTAGTGAACTAAAGCAATATATGAATCTAGAGTGGTTTAAGATGATTGATAACAAATATATTGATAATTATTCTACAGAAAAAAGTAAACGTACCATTGCCATTCAGGCAGGCTTTGGCGGAGCTTATCTTAGTGGCTCGACCAACAACTTAGCTATTGGAGCATCTCCTTTTGTTGGTTTTGCATTTCCATTGAGCAAGCGTTCTTCTCAGTCCAAAGTTTTAAATAATTTATCCATTACATTTGGTGTCTTTTTACTAGATTTTCAAGGAGCGAATAACACCACCGTCAGCGGCCCCATCTTCAAACGCCCTACTTATGTTGGTTTGAGCTACAAATTATTTCGATTTATTCATTTTAATGCTGGAGCAACTTTCTTGGAAGATGCAACGACCGCAGGTCAGCTCTCTGGTATAGAAAAACGGGTTTACATACGTCCTTTTATTGGTGTAAGTGCCCAAGTAGATTTATGGTTGGACTTTAGTAAGTAATTCATACTGCTTGTCGCTATTATTTCTTTCTTTTAGAGGCATCATCTAACCAATCTTAGCCACATTTTTTGAGCCATTAAACGCACCACCAATGAATAAATTTATCTATTCTTGTCTTTTTTTACTCTTAGCCATTCCTACTTTTGCACAGCAACACCGCTATGCTGTCAAGATTGGTTTGCACGCTGGTCTGAGTAATTACTATGGTGATTTAAGTCACCAAGTTTGGGATTTACCCCATCAATTTAAGCAACCCATACAAGATTTCAATTTTCTATCTTATGGGCTTTCGGTTGAGTACCACCTTTCCAAAACATTTGGCTTGCGTTTGTGGGGTATGAAAAGCCAATTCAAAGCGAGTGATCGAACCTATGAAAATAGTGGTACTTATACTCGTGCTTTAAACGTTCAGACAGATTTGTTTGATGCTAGTCTACTGGGAATCGTTTATTTAGATAACGATTTGGTTTTTAATAGTAACAGTATCATCGCACCGTACTTCATGTTGGGTGGTGGAATGACTTACTTTGAAACAAAAGGCGATTTACTTTCTAATAATAATCGTTATTACTATTGGTCTGACAATACAATCCGTACCGAAGATCAAAATGGGATCAATGCCGCCAATGCCCAAATAATAGAACAAGATTATCAATACGAAACCTCTTTGCGTTCTTTGAATACAGAAGAAAATGCTTATAATCCAATTACTTGGAATGTTGCCTTAGGGTTGGGAATAAAATTCCGTCTATCCAAGCGTTTTCACTTGCACCTAGAAGCCTTGGTTCGGTATACAGGAAGCGATTATTTGGATGATGTTAGTGGGAACTATAGAACTACTTATAATGATAATTTTCAAGCTTATGCTGCTAACCCAAGTGGCATTAATCGCTCTAGAAGAGGCAATTCTCCTGAGATGAATGATTGGTATAGCTTTGTAGGGCTTTCTGCACATTATAGCTTTGGTCAAAAAACTTATAAAATTCGTCCTGCTATTATCTATACAGAGGGTTTGTTAACAACAATGCCTCCAGTTTCTAATACAACTGGCAATACCACAAAAGAATGGTCTTCTAGCACAGGTCAATCTGCCGATACTATTGTGCAGAAAATTATTACTACCACCACGACCATCAAAACGGTCACAAGTGATACCATCAATTCTACGTCTTTATCTTCTGAAGAAAACACCAATATACCATCTTCAAACGTAGCTCCTATCCGTCCTGATGAAATATCTAAACCAACAGTGAATCGGATATTAGATGATTCTATTCGTTCTATTGCTCCTCCTGTTGTGCCCCAAAATTACACGCTAGATTCTACTCGTTTGGAGCTTGACTCGATAGAGCAAACTAGACTCCCTCAGCGTAATGTAGATAGTCTTTTAAATGATTCTATTCCTAATATAGTCCTTCCTCCTGTCACAAATTATCAAGTAGATTCTACCTATATCTCTACTGATAGTTTGACACAAAATCGTATCTCAACGCCTACCATCAATACGATTATAAATGACTCTATAAAAAAATTACCTGCCGCCACTCCTTTATCTCCTAGCTCGGATAATTCTGAAACGATTCGAACATTAGAATTACAGCAACAAGAGCAAAAGTATCAATATGAATTGCTGTTACAAAAAGCAAAATATGAACGACAGTTAGCAGAATTAGCCTTGCAAAAAGAACTAGAGCAAGAACGGAAAAAAAGTGCTCCTAACAGCAAAGAACAAGAATTGCAATACCAACTAAAGTTGGAGGAACAAAAACATATCAATGAGCTAGAAAAATTGAAACTGCTCCATCAATTAGAGTTGCTCAAAAATCGTCCTAGCCTAGATACAACGCCAAAAGAATTACAATTACAACAACAAAAATACGAGGCTGATTTGAAGTTGCAACAACAAGAGTACGAGTACAAACTAAAAATACAAGAACTCCAAAACCAATTGAATATTGAACAGTTGAAAAAAACGGATGGAAGTACAGGAGCTGTTAATCCGTCTAACTCGTCTACCCTATCTGCCCAAGAACTTGAACGGTTAACCAGTGCCTTGAACCGCCAAAGTGGGGCAAAAGATACCCTTGTCATTAACAACAATTATAGCCCCGCTGCACAAGAAGAATTGATGCGCATGCAAGCTAATCAAAGAGCTTTATTATTACAAATAGAACGCTTAAAAGCAACTCAACCAACCTCTAAAGATACCCTTAAAATTGTGCAAAGAGATTCTATTTTTATAGATAATGGCAATAACGCTGCTTTAACAAAACAATTAAATCAACAACAGGATTTTAATAATTCTCTAGTTGCAAAATTGGCTATTGCTACTCAAAAAAGTGTTGAGCAACAACGTAAAATCGACAGCCTTCAACGTACCATTCAAAAAGTAGAATCTGAAAAAAAAAGTGTTGCTAGTGAATTAGAAGTTTTTTTAGCACAAAAGAAAGGAACCTATGTAACTAAAATCTATTTTGATGTGGGTAAATCTAGCTTGACGGTACAAGCCCAAGAAACATTAACTACTTTGGTGCATTACTTAGAAAAATATCCAACCGTTCAGTTTTGGGTCAAAGGCTTTGCAAGCAAAACAGGTCGCAAGGAACTAAACGAACGGCTATCTGCTGAAAGAGCTCAAGAGGTTGCCAATTTCCTAAAACAGTCTGGCATTCAAGGAGAACGAGTTCGATCCACTCCATTAGGAGAACTTGATAGTTCGGCAAGAGACGAATTGGCTCGACGAGCAGAAGTTCACTTATCCTTCTAAACAACCGTAGAATAAGACCATTCTATTCTCGCCAACAGAGAAATGACAAAATCCCCAATTGTATCTAAACAGTATGATTGGGGTTCTTTTATTCCACCTAAGTAAGTGGTCAGAAAAAATAATAACAAAAAATGGGATTCTTTTTGCGCTAATCAAAGAAGGCTATTTTACCTGTTATTTTTTTGAATGATTACTTACTGTTCCCAAAACTAGTTACAGCTACTTCAATCGTTCATTTTTTCAAACTATGTGACCCACATCACCAAATAAGCCCTTTTACTTATTTATCTTTGTGTCAACAAAAACAAAAATCAGAGATGAATATAAAATCAAAACTCCCTATCCTAGATTGGCTACCTAATTATCAAAAAAAACATTTAAAAGGAGATATCAATGCAGGCCTCACAGTAGGTATTATGCTCATTCCCCAAGGAATGGCTTACGCTATGCTGGCTGGGTTACCTCCTATTTATGGCTTGTATGCTGCTATTATCCCGCAATTAGTTTATGCTATTTTAGGCACCTCAAGACAATTGGGAGTAGGTCCTGTAGCGATGGATTCCTTACTAGTTGCCGTTAGTGTTAGTCAATTTGCACAAGCAGAAAGTAGTGAATACATTAGTTTGGCGAT
The DNA here is from genome assembly GCF_000724545.1 of Aureispira sp. CCB-QB1. Classification (GTDB taxonomy): domain Bacteria; phylum Bacteroidota; class Bacteroidia; order Chitinophagales; family Saprospiraceae; genus Aureispira. The sequence continues at coordinate 74,630 of NZ_JHBV01000022.1, forward strand.
TCTTTTAGCTCTAATAGTTGGCGTTATTCAGTTATTAATGGGCTTTTTACGGCTAGGAGTTTTGGTTAATTTCTTATCCCATCCTGTCATTAGTGGTTTTACCTCTGCGGCAGCCATTATTATTAGCATCAGTCAACTCAAGCACCTGATAGGGGTTGATTTAGAGCAGGGGCAATTTTTGCATACTATTCTGTTAGACGCGATACAAAAAGTGGATCAAATCAATCCTTATACCCTTGTCATTGGTTTATCAGGGATACTTATTATCATTCTTGCGAAAAAATATACGCCAACAATCCCTGCCCCGTTGATTATAGTCGTAGCAGGAATACTCGGTGTTTGGGGATTGGGTTTAAACCAATACAATGTAGCTATCGTTCAAGACATTCCTCAAGGATTGCCGAGTCCTCAACTTCCTGATCAACTGTTCAACCTAGAGGTTATTCAAAAACTCTTACCTAGTGCGATCACACTTGCCTTAGTTGCATTTATGGAAGCGATTGCCGTATCGAAAGCGATACAAGCTCGCCACAACGATTATAAAATAGATCCGAATCAAGAATTAATAGCATTAGGAATGGCCAATCTATTTGGTTCCTTCTTTCAGAGTTTTCCAGGTACAGGAGGATTTTCTAGAAGTGCCGTTAACGACCAAGCTGGTGCCAAAACCAATCTAGCAGCTATCATTAGTGCCACCTTTGTTATTCTAACGTTACTGTTTCTAACACCTTTGTTTTATTACCTTCCCAAAGCAGTATTGGCTTCTATCATCATGGTCGCTGTTTTTAAACTCATTTCTGTTGAAGATGCCGTTCAACTTTGGAAAGGTGGTCACAAGCGTGATTTCTTTATTTTATTAGCTACCTTCTTAGCGACTCTGATAATTGGCATACAAAAGGGAATATTAGTTGGGGTGTTGCTTTCCATTATTGGAATTTTATACGACACTTTGTATCCCAATATTGTTCTTAATGATACGCTTGTAGAAATCCCCAACAATGCGCTTATCATTCGCTTTGAAGAACAACTTTATTTTGCCAATAGCAATCACTTCAAAGAAAAGATGGAAGCCATATTACAAGAAAAAATAACGGTAAAAAATACGCAAGCGATTGATTATGCCATCCTAGATGGTACACACATACACCAAATCGACAGCACTGGTGAAAAAGCGTTGGAAAGTATTGTACAACTTTATCAGCAAGAGGGTGTCTCTATTGCCTTGGTAGATATGCCTTGCAATTACTCTAAAAGCTCCTTCCCCACCATTAATGCTGCTATTAAGAGTTTCTCTACAAATTAAATTTCATAAAAAAACAATAAAAATACTTCAACGTGGACCACTGTCACTTAATAAATGATAAAAATTTTGCTTTATGTGATTTGCGTCACATTTGGTCTGCAGATTAAACTTTATCTTTGTATCAGATATTATTCATACTAATTGTTGATATCAATTTAAAAACTATTATAACATGAAAATAGAACAAATATATACGGGTTGTTTGGCACAAGGTGCTTACTACATAGAATCTCAAGGAGAAGCAGTTATTATTGATCCATTGAGAGAAACAAAACCTTACATAGAACGTGCCCAAAAAGATGGGGCAACTATCAAATACATTCTTGAAACACATTTTCATGCTGATTTTGTTTCTGGACATGTAGACTTAGCCCAAAAAACAGGAGCCACCATTGTATATGGACCAAATGCAGAAACAGCTTTTGAGGCTTACATTGCACAAGATGAAGAAATTTTGCGTGTTGGAGAAATTGGCATTAAGGTACTCCATACTCCTGGGCATACCATGGAATCGACTTCTTATCTGCTACTAGATGCCAATGGAAAAGAAACAGCTTTGTTCTCTGGAGACACCCTATTTATTGGGGATGTTGGTCGACCTGATTTGGCTGTAAAAACTCATTTGACTAGAGAGGATTTGGCAGGGCATCTTTTTGATTCTTTGCGCCATAAAATAATGCCATTACCTGACGATGTCATTGTATATCCTGCCCATGGTGCTGGTTCTGCTTGTGGCAAAAATATGAGTAAAGAAACCTTTGATACCTTGGGCAATCAGAAAGCGACGAACTATGCGCTTCGTGCTAATATGAGCAAGGATGAGTTTATCGAAGAAGTTACTTCTGGACTAACCCAAGCACCTCAATATTTTCCTAAAAATGCATTGCTCAACAAAAACGGCTATGAAAGTATAGATACTGTTTTTGAAAGAGGAGTAGTTGCACTTTCACCAAATGATTTTGAAGGAATTGCCAACGAAACAGGTGCGTTGATTTTAGATACTAGAGCTCCTCAAACATTCAAAGATGCTTTTGTCCCCAATTCTATCAACATCGGTATTGATGGCGGGTTTGCTCCTTGGGTTGGTGCTCTTATTATTGATTTAAAACAGCCTATTGTTTTGGTAACAGACGAAGGTAGAGCTAAAGAAGTAGTTACTCGTTTGGCTCGTGTAGGCTATGACAATGTCTTGGGGTACCTAGAAGGTGGTATCGAAGCTTGGACAAAGGCAGGCAAAGAAATTGATCAAATCACATCTATTTCGGCTCAAGATTTAGAACAAGAGCTTGCCAATAACGAATTGAATGTTTTGGATGTAAGAAAACCTAATGAGTTTAAGTCAGAGCATATTGTAGGAGCAAGCAATTTCCCTCTAGATTATATTAATGATAATATAGACGAACTAAATAGAGACACCACTTATCACATTCATTGTGCAGGGGGGTACCGCTCTATGATTACCAGCTCTATCTTAAAAGCAAGAGGTTTTCATAACTTGGTAGAAATTGCTGGAGGATTCAAAGCTATTGCTGCAACAGAAATCCCTAAAACTGAATTTGTTTGCCCTACGACACTATCTTAAACGATGCGTTATCTATCAAAATTAATAAAAATTATTCGACTAATAAGACCAATAAAAATAATGAATTATAAAGATTTGAATCCCGAAGCATTCAAAAAAGCAATGGCGGAAAATGATAATGTGGTACTACTTGATGTAAGAACTCCTGGTGAGGTCGCACAAGGCAAAATTGAAGGGGCTGTTGCTATTGATTTTTTTGCCGATGACTTCCAAACTCAAGTTAGTGCATTGGACAAAGATAAAAACTACTTTGTATACTGTAGAAGTGGGCAAAGAAGTGGGCAAGCTTGCCAATTGATGCATCAACTAGGATTTCAAAGTTTGGTTAACCTAGAAGGTGGCATCTTGGCTTGGAATGCTTAAAACTATCATTAAATAGTATTGTAGCCTACTTAAACGTTCAAAAACGGTCGTAGACTACGATACTATTTAATATACTCTCCGTTTTTTTTAAAACACATTACATTAAAAAATGTTAGAATTAATACAACAACCTTGGCATTGGGCATTTAGTGGTTTCATGATTGCCTTTACCATGTTTATTTTACTTTTCTGGGGCAAAAGCTTTGGTATGTCGGCTACGATGCGTGCCATGTGTGCTGCGGGTGGTGCAGGCAAAAAAATTAGCTTTTTTGATTTTGAGTGGAAAAAACAAGGTTGGAACTTATTATTTGCCCTAGGAGCTGTTATTGGTGGTTATATAGCATCTAATTACCTAACAAGCCCAGAGCCTGTTCAGATTTCTTCAGCAACTATTGCTCATTTGCAAGGATGGGGTATCAACTACCCTAGTACAATAGCTGAGGGAACTGGGTATTTGCCCTTGGATTTGTTCAACTTCGAAACCTTGCTAACCCTCAAAGGCTTGTTGCTTTTTGTCGGAGGTGGTTTCTTTGTTGGGTTTGGCGCTCGATACGCGGGAGGATGTACTTCTGGACATGCCATTAGTGGTTTGTCTAATTTACAAGTGCCTTCTTTAATTGCTGTCATCGGATTTTTTATCGGAGGTTTATTAATGACACATATCTTACTTCCTTTAATCTTAAAACTTTAAAAACCATGAAAGGTTTAAAATATATTTTGGCAGGAATACTCTTTGGTATTGTTATGACAAAATCGGAGGCAATCTCTTGGTTTCGAATTCAAGAAATGTTTTTATTCCAATCTATCCATATGTACGGAATTATTGGTGTAGCAGTTGTGTTAGGAATTATACAGGTTGCTATTATAAAACGCAAACAATTAAAAGATATAAAAGGAGAGATCATTCAATTCTCTCCTAAACAAATGAGTATTCCTAGGTACCTTTTTGGAGGGATCATCTTTGGATTAGGTTGGGCAATGACTGGAGCTTGTCCTGGTCCCATGTATACACTTTTGGGGCATGGTTTTCCAATTATGATTGTTGTCATTGCCAGTGCTATTTTGGGTACCTTGACTTATGGTGCGCTGCGTTCTAAACTGCCACATTAACTATGGAACAACAAATATTACAAAATAGACTAAGGGCGGAACTTCCCATGATTCAAGACCGAAAATTATTGGATAAAATTGTGGAAGTTGGTCAAGTCATGCAACTCAAACCTGGTACTGTCATCTTAGATTATGGGCAACATATCCGACTTGTTCCCATTGTCTTAGATGGCATTATTAAGGTTACGCAAGAAGGGAAAGAAGGAGACATTCTGTTGTATTATTTAGCACATGGAAATACTTGTCCTACTGCTTTTACTTGCTGTATGATGGACAAAAAAAGCGACATAAAAGCTGTCGCAGAAGAAGATACTGAAATTCTAGCAATCCCTATTAAATACATTGACGAATGGTCTAGAGAACACATCGAATGGAAAAATTTTATTATGTATTCTTATAATATTCGTTTTAAAGAATTACTTTCGACTATTGATGCCATTGCATTCGGGCAATTGGATCAACGTTTGATGGATTATCTATCTAAAAAAATCGAATTAACACAAAAAAAAGAATTTCAGATTACCCACAAGCAAATTGCGCTCGATTTGAATACTACTAGAGAAGCAATTTCTAGATTATTAAAAAAGATGGAACAAATGGGTTTTGTAAGTTTGGGTCGCAATCGAATTACCGTCCATCACCTCAATCTTAAAAAATAATTTATTTAAAATATATCTAACATATTATCAATTATGTTTAAAAAAGGATCAAAATTATATAGTATCACCAATTTCAAATGCCCTAGTTGTCATGAAGGGGACTTATACAAAAGTTCGTTGGCATCTATGCAAGGAATTTATAATATGCATGACAGCTGTCCTAAATGCAACCAAGATTTTCAAAAAGAACCTGGATTTTATTGGGGAGCAATGTATATCGGTTATGGTTTAAGCTCTGGCTATATGTTAACAGCTATGGTACTTTGCCTTTTTGTATTTAACCTAACAGTTAACCAAAGCTTTGCAGCGGCGATTGCAGGAGGTGTATTGTTTGTACCTTTGATTGCTCGTTTAGCTAGAGCTATATGGATCAATATTTATGTAAAATACAAACCTTCTTCGGTAGAATCTTAGAGATCTCCTAAGGTACACACAGCGCATTTATTAATTCTACTATTTTAGTTTTCAACTAAAATACACAAGTATTTTGCCCTTTGTGATCATACCCAATACAACATTGAACAATATTTTTAACAGGGAATTTAGGCTGCGCCTAAATTCCCTGTTACTTATTTATTCTTACCTCTCTCCAATAAAATTGCCAGTCAATTCAGTAACTACCCCAAAAGGTCTCTTCTCCAAGAGACCAGCCATTTATTGCGTTTTTATTTGCTTATATCCAATAGAATCTTCTATCTTAAGTAACTCGGGTGAACTATATTTCTCTACAATAGTACTCCAAGACCCAGCGTCTCCTTGGTTCTGTATTTCAAAACACCTGCTAAAAGATAGTGGTGATAATGGAATATCTACAGTGCTATCTACTAAACTAATTTTAGTATGGTAATAAAATAGCCAAAAAATAGGGGTTAATTGAGGCGTATCAGATTGTGCTATATCGAGGGATAAGCCTCCTGCCCCACCATGAAATGACATATAAGTCAGAGAAAGCATAAAATATCGAACAATTGGTGTATCATGGCGCCATGTAGATAATGCAGTATGATTCAACTGAATACTTTCAAGACAATGATCATCCATTAGTTTTCGAAGTACACGTCTATACCAACCATTATAAGGTCCTTGCTTAGAACTTTCGTCTAACGCAGTATAGATTTCATCCATTAAAAGCCCTATTGTTTCCATAGAAGATTCATAGAAGCCATCTTCAGTCCATTGATGCATCGTTTCTAATATATCGTTGATATCGGTTACAGATGCCAGCGCCGCTCCTAACACTTGTACAAGTAAATCACTTTCTTCAGTATTCAAAGATTCTAAGCTAAAAAATTGGTTGCCTAATTTGCTAATAATAAAATCTACTTCTTGAGAAGATAATACTGCTTTTTCTAAATCCCAGATACTTGCCGTGGCGTCATTAAGACGAGCACGGATGAGCGGCAAATAACGCTTTTGAGCTGCCTCCAATAACTTAGGTTCGTTTTTTAGTAACTCTAATCCTTCTTTAAGGTTATTAACATCTTCTGACTCTAATAATTCAAATAATTGCTGCTGATTAGCCATTTTATTATGTTGTTTTTAAGAAAAAAATACATTACGCTTACCCTACATCCAATAAGTATCATAAATGAACAAAACTACATACACTTAGGGGACAAAATCATCAAGATAAATTAAATTGTTATGACAAATTTATTTTAGTACTCTGTAAAGTGAAGCATTTAACGTCCAAAGCATTCCTGCGGTTATTGGGGCAATAATCTCTAAATATACTACAAAAAATACAGCATTTAATATCAAAAATAAATTATCTATGAACAACAACCTCTCCGATGATAACGGAAATAGAATATCCAGATCAACAGGACAAAAAGCTAGAACTACAGACTTAATAATTTCAGAACATATTATACTTATTGGTAGCCTTATAGCACTCGCCATATTATATACTCAATATGGGATTCTTGCCATTTGGGAAGGAATTCAATTGATGATCACTCCCCTTTTATATACTATTCTTTGGAGAAGAAAATCCACTAAATTTGAATGGTCTACACAAACGATAACACTCCAATCTGGTGAAATGCTCATCCTTGCCCTCCTAGGGATTTTACAAAGCTTTTGCTTGGTATTAATGGCATTGGGCGAATGTAACCTTATCGGAGCAATAACAATTATTTATGGCGTAACTTGCTTATTTTATATTCTAAAAACTTTTTGGGTGTCCTATACTATAGACTGCCAATAAAATAAGCTTATGATTAAAAATATTTAATACCAAGTCCCCAAACCATGACGTTGTTGAGAACATACTATTTTTCCATGACCTAAAATTTTACATTGAATTATTAGATGGTTTGCCACTGTTCTAATTCCTGAATGATATCTTTGCACTCAAAGGGACTTGCTGCACCAAACAGCACATCATTATTAAAAATAAAATCAATCAAAATGGAAAAATTAACAGGGAAAAAAGCCATTATAACAGGAGGTAGTAGAGGTTTAGGAAAAGCAACAGCATTGGCATTAGCCAAAGAAGGAGTAGATGTTGCTGTCACAGGTAGAAATGAGGAAAAGCTAAAAGCAACCGTTGCAGAATTGAAAAAATTAGGCATCAATGCAACCTATGCGGTATTTGATGTTGGAAATTATGAGGCTGTCAAAAAAGGAATTGATCATTTAATCCAAAGTCTTGGTTCTATAGATATTCTAATTAATAATGCAGGAATAGCTGCTTTTGGTTCATTAAATGAAATGGCGGTCAGCGAGTGGACACAAATTATACAAACGAATTTAATGGGGATGTACTACGTAACCAAAGAAGTCTTGCCCCACTTAATTGACCAAAATGAAGGCGATATTATCAATGTTTCTTCAACCGCTGGACTAAATGGAAATGCAACGACCTCTGCATATTCTGCATCCAAATTTGCCGTTATAGGAATGTCTGAATCACTAATGAAAGAGGTGCGTAAAAATAACATTAGAGTTTGCACTTTAACTCCAAGTACAATTGCTTCCGATATGTCTCTAAATCTAGGTATAACAGATGGCAATGAAGAAAAAGTGTTGCAGCCAGAAGATTTTGCAGCATTAATTGTTGCGAGCTTACAACTTCCTAGACGAGCAATGCTTAAAGGAGCATCTTTGTGGTCTACGAATCCTTAAAAAATTCCTAGTTTATCATTATCTGTATTACTTTAGAGACCATTCAAAAATTTATCATTGACATTGTTTTTGAATGGTCTCTTTTTATCTTTGTTCACTTATTCGCTAACTATAGTTGTATTAAATAAAAACCTATATTCAACAGGATTTTCTAACAAGGCATCATTTGTATTATAATACAAATCATATACCGCTGCAACTGAATTAGAAAACCTCGTAAATACCTCTTCTAATTCTGTCAAGTCTTTGGGGAAAGAAAAATTTCCATTAACAGCAAGTCGTTCCAATACCGACTCATCTACACTATTTTGATTGCCCTCAAAACCAATTGTATAATGAGAAATTCCAGATGCATTTAAGGAATCAATAATCTCTAACTCATCTTGAAACTGCGGATCAAACTGAAAATTGCTCACTCCATCTGTAAATGTTAGGATTCCTGTTCCATCTGCCCCCGAATTATTTAACAATACAATAGCATCATTGATTGACTCATAAAGTGCTGTTTCACTTCTACCCTCTAATTGATAAGATCCAATGGAAGGGTCATTAAAAATTGAGTTATTATCAATGAACTGATTCAAGGTTGAAGCAATAGAAGTAAAACCTTGTACCACACTTCCTCTTGAAAATTTCACGATGGCAATTCTTGCATCTGGGTTAGAATTCAGTATGTCTGTAACCATCTTTTTGGCATTCGATTTTACGGCACTAATATTATTCCCTAACGAACTACTCACATCCAAGACTAGTACAATATCTAAGCTCTTAGACAAAGAAAATCGCATTTCATTTTCAACATCAACAATCCAACAATCTGCCTTTCTTTGACTAACCACATTATCAACAACATAAACTGTCTTTCCTTCTTTAAATGTAACGCCAGAATAGAGTAAATCAATTCGTCCATTCCCTAAAGGAACTATAGTCGGAACATTCGCAATATTTATTTTTGAAGAAGAAGCTGTCGGATCAATTGTCAGTGTTGGTCCCGCAGATGAAGTATTTAGGTATTTTGCAGAAAGCTTTGTGTCATGATCGGGCGTATCATTTTCACAAGGGTCAGTAGGTTCTGGGTCACATCCAGAAAAGGCCATCATAGTCAAAAAAAGACAAGAAACAATCATTGGATACTTCATAGGAGTTAATTTTATATAAGTTCATTTATATGAAATACAATTCTAATATACGAATTATTATTTCTACAAACAAAAAACGCACCACTTAACTCACTGACAATTAAAAGTTTCTAGATTTCTATATTTTAATGTGATTTGACACAATTCTCTCTCATTTTTCGAAGTTTGTTTTGGTAATTTTTAGCTACTAAAAATTGAAGTATGCGTTTCTATTTTTTACGGACATTATATAAAAATATTTTTCAGGTGTACCTAAGAATAAGTAACAGTTAGTACAAGTATGCCCCAGCAGCTATGATTTATCTTATAATGTCAGATGCTTTTTTGATTTATAATTATTCTCTACCAATTTTAAGCGCAACCTTGAAATACCTTTTAAAATTTCATTACGATTCTTTTTACTTTTTATCCATTGTGGAAGTCGACTAGCTAAGCTCCTATTTATATTGGGCATTCGTTCTCTTAGATCAGATTCAACATATCTTTCAATAAAGGCTAAATGCTCCAAGTTCATAGCCCAAAACGTATGACCACAACAAGGTGTTGTTAGGAAATCTTCTATTTCTACTGTTATTGGCGTAAGACTATACCAAGAGTCCATTGGTTTAAATTTTTTATTAAATCCACAATGAATACAAGCAATTTTTAAGTCTAAAAAATCGACAGGTTTGGAACATTTCAGGCAACTAACTATCCGATAGTCATAGAAGTGACTTAAAAGTTCTCCTTTATCTTCAAACTTTTTCATTGTTCCTTTACGATTAATTTATAGGTCATTTTATTCCATTTTGAACTCATGCCTTGCAAAAACATCAAATTTCCAAATTCATCCATATTATCTTCTCTACCTGAAATTTCTATCCATTTTTTATAGAATGATTCAAATTCTTCTTGATTATATTCGGGCAAATGAAATTCTGATAAATTCCAATACTTTTCAAACTCAACGCTTTTGAGTTCCAAAGAGTCTAGTTTTTCTATTCCGATATGCTTTAAAAGCAAATACAATTCTTTTTCATTATTCAAAATAATAGTCTGAAAATCAGAATAAAAACTAACAAAGCTTTCTATATTCTTAAAATTATTTAGGTCAAAATCGTTACTTGCTATAAAATTAAAATTCATCATATGTTCTAATTGCGGTTAGCAGTTCGTGTATATAATATAATACTGAGGTGCACCTCAATTTTGTATTTAGTTGGAATTTAAATTAATCTTTTTTTGTTAAAAAAGTACACTTTCTCTAAAACGAATTACGATGCATCAACCCATAAGAAAATTTAGATCTGATATAAGTATTTTTGTCCGTCCTTTGTTTATTTTTTTTATCCCCTTAGGACTATTTATGTTTGTGATGGGAATGGCTGGTGCTTATAAACATGGTTTTTCTAATCTTCCCGATTTATTATTTGTTTTATTTTTTCCGTGGATATGTTTCTTGATACTATGCTTACTTTTAGCCTTCATGAGAATGCTTTTTACTATAACAGTATTTCATAATGGTATAAAGTGTTACGATGCGGTTGGTTTTTATCATTTTGTAAAGTGGAATGAAATCACCAAAGTTTATCGTCAATCAGTAGAAGGCATACCTTACGTTTTTGTAGAAGCTAGAGAACTAAAGAGACCTTTAACAATCCCACTCTATTTAGAAGATATGGAAGACTTCGTAAACTTGATAAAGAAAAAGGATGTAATTGGCTTTTTAGCAGATGAACTTTACTAACATTACTTCCTTAAAACCACGCAGTAGCAACGAAGTTAAATTGTATTAGTTTGATTATTTGACACTTTATCTGAAATGAATATAAATCAGTTTAAAAAAAAACTTTATCCTCAATTAATAAAACTTGAAAAGTCACGAAGATATAGAAATATTCTTTATTCAACTTCTTATCTAATATATTTAATTCCAATATCTATTTTATTAGGAACTTTTCCTTTTGAAGAAGAGAAGAAAAGCTTTGTACCATTAATTGGAATGATATCATCGCTCATTCTTTTCTTTTTAATTGAACCATTCCTTTTATCTCCCCAAAAGAAAAGCTATAAGAAGAACTTTAATCAATTAATATTAGCAAAGTTTGTAACAACTTTATTTCCTGAATTAAGTTATTTTCCAGATAAATATTTTGATAAAAATACCTTTAAGTATAGTAAGTTATATAGAAATCGACATTGGATTCAATCAATAGGCTCTTTTGAAGGGCTAACTAAATCAAATCTAAAATTTAAATTTACTAAACTACGAAGTTCAGAGGCACTAGATAGAAAATTAAACTTACCTCCATTTAATGGTTTGTTTTATGTGTTAGAAATTCCCAATATATCTTTCCCATACATTTTAATTTTAGGCGCTAATAAGTCAGAGTTTTTAGATGATGAGCATTTTAAATTAAAACAAATTCCAATTGCTAGGATGAACGCATCTCTTAATAAGATGTGTACTATTTATAGTGAGGTAGAAAAAGATGCATATACAATTATTCAGATGAATTTTATCAAAGAATTAGAGCGGATTTATAAGGAATTGACTTCCTCATTTACAATCTGTTTTTATGATAATAAAATGTATATTGCCTTAGAAAAGCTTGATTTTTTTGAAGTCAAACTTAGAGCACCTTTAGTTAGTAATAGCTTAATTTCTAAGTTGTATAAAGACATATCTCAGTCTATAGACTTAATTAACAGTATTAGTAGACATTTCTTGAATTTTGATAATATCAATTTTAAGGGACTTTCAAAAAATAATGATGACGATTTACTTTATGATCATTTAATACTTTAATTAGAATACTAAAAAATTGATTTTAGAATATAGATGGGCGTCTTAACCGCTAAATTCATCTAAAAAATATGTCGCCCCACATAGCTAGTAATTCTTAAAAAGAATCCATCAAATTACCCAAAACTGCTAAATTAGAAAAACTCAAAAAATAAATGAAACTACTTTTCTGTCTTTCAATCCTATTGCTTCTATCTAGCTGTACACAACCGCAAGAAACAAATCCTCTGGCTAAAAAAGTAGAGTCCTTGACATTTTTTCAAGACCTCAACCAATATTTTACCTTAAAACCTTTACCCAATAATTTATTGGACTCTCTAAGAACTAGAAAAAAGTGGCAACAGTTTGGAGGCACTACAACTTACCCTATTTTGCCTAAAACAGGTAATCAATCAGGCTTTTTGTCCAGTGAATATGGAAATTGTAGCAATTTATTTTTAGTTCGTCAAAAACATGCTTCTGGTGGAGGTGGACATTATGATATCTTGTTTACACTCCACCCAGAAACAGGAGAGCTAATTGATCAAATCATTGTCGGGGAAGAAAGTTACCTAACCTCTTTAAGACACCAAACTATTTGGGTAGCTCCCTTAGACAATTATGTTTTTCATGTTTACGGAATGGACAAAATTGATAGTCTCACCGTAGATCAATGTTTGGAAATAAATAATGAGTTAGCTTGTCAGCATCCTATTTCTAGATATTTTTTTGTGGATGACAATTGGAATTTCCAGCCTATAAAAACACATAAAATTTCCAATGGAAGACGTTTCCCTTTCTTATCCAATCAATTCTTAGAAGCTTATGCGTTCAATAACTATGATAAAGAAACACTTCAGCTCATGTCTGCGGAAATTTATGCACAATATGGCTATACTTTCAAAGACTCTGAACTGCAAGCCTATTTCAATCAACAAAAATGGTATCATGCTCAAACGTTAGAAAATATCGAGGAATTGTTTTCTAGTTTTGAGCGACATAATTTGGAGCTGATTCAGTCTAGAATTTCTAACTAAAATTCAACACCTAAAAAAGAAGTTGTATTGACGTTGGGAATGACTTCATCCCTTCTTAAAAATCATTATTCAATTAAACAAAAAAACTCTAATCTATCCCTAGATTAAAGCTTTGTATCTTGAAAAAAATGCTAACATATAAAAATCAGGACTTAGGCAAACAGCTTTCATTCCTATTTATTTTAAATGCCAAGCATAAATATCATAACCACCTTTGCCTTCTTTTCGATCAGAAGCTAAATAACCATATTTTCCTCTTATTATAAATCCTTCTTCATTAGCTTCTGTGTTAAGCCCATCTAAAGCCATTACATTTTCCCATTTACCGTTCTTCTCTTTAGAAAAGTAAATATCATATCCCCCTTTACCAGTTTTTCTATCTGAAGAAAAATAGAGCATATTATCATCCGCTATAAATGGTGAAATTTCATTTTCTTCTGAATTAACATCTGGTCCAAGGTTAACAGGTGGCGACCATCTACCCTTCTCAAAAAAGGAAACATATAAATCCCATCCACCAAATCCTCCTGGCATATCAGAAGCAAAAAACATCATAGAACCATCTGATGTCAAATTAGGGTAAGCAACATTATAATAATCTTTCTTAGGAGCATTTTTATCATACATAATTACCCATGGCAATCTAGTCATCTCTTCCCACCCTTTTTCACCTCTTTTTGCTCTTAGTATAATAGACCCTCCATTTTTGCTCGGGCGTGCTGCTATAGCCATATCTGACTCTTTAGAAATAAAAAACTGTTTATTACCCAAATTATTTTTTAATCCATTGTCATAAGATTCAGGTATAGAATATAAATATTGATTCAAAGCCTTGTTTTTAACTGTTAATTTACTGATATAAATATCCTCTATATTTCTTTTTTGATTTGATGCAAAAATCAGATAAGCTCTTCCTTCCTGATCATAAAAGGCAGGAGCTTTTTCGTTTTTTTCCGTATTGACGGCTTTTAAGTTGGTAATTTCGTAGTTTTTTTGTGCATTCAAAGACTCCAATAATAATATTGCACTTAGTAAGATGAGTAGTTTCATGATAATAGATTAAAAGTTAATAAATAAGTCCATCAATTAGTGTTCATTGTTTGCAGCCAAAAGTTAAGCCCTAAGAACAGGAGCAAAATAGAACAAATAGTTTGAGGTTCTACACCAACTAACTTGCTTAAACTAACATTTCATATCTAGTAGCTTCGATAAAAAAGATTTACCCTTATTCTACATTCGTTTTTCACCAAATAGCAAGTAAAATATTCCTAATATACGCAAACAGATATATTATACATAATTCAAATTAGTTTTTAACCTATAAATTCATAATATACAACTGCATATATCCATTTAAAATACAAGTCGATTAGAGCAACCAAACGCGCCCCTCCTAACACTCAACAACAAACTGATTAACAACACGATAACTTAAACCAACCATAATATTACACATCAAAAAACATAAATTTTATTTCTTCTTCTAGTTTGAAAATATAATTCTCTTAAAAGTATCCCAGTGCGATTCTAGTTAAAAAAAAATTTAAACTTTAATAGAGCTTTCAATCTTTACACAGAGCACTTTTAAGATTTACACTTCCATTTTTATTATTTCTTACTATTTTAAAGACAGCAGAAGAAGAAGTGTAACAAATTTCACTATATTTTAAAGGTTGTGGACAATTACACATTTCACTGTACCAAATTTTAGGAGACCTAGAACTTAAATTTATTTCAACAACTTTTTGATCTTTATTGTAGAAAAACCATAGATTTCCTATTGATGCACCAGCAAAACCATAACTATCAGAGTAAGCCCAATACAATTCATCCCATTCAAAGGGCGTTAGCTCTTTTATAACTATAGTTTGATTTTCTTTTAAAGCAACCTCTAAATTTGAAATAAATTGCTTTTTCAATATTTCGAAATAGACTATTCTACCAATAAAAACGATGACAGGTAATAAAATGATTATGGCAGTAAACTTTTTAGGTTTCATTTGACTTAGGTTTTCTCATAAATTATTTGGATTTTATTTGTAGAACCAATTTAGTATTAGGTTTTTAAATTTACTGTTCTATTTTCTTTTTTCTCCTAAGAATAAGGGTTTTATGGAAATCCTATTTAGTGCTTTAGTTTATGAGGTTGTAAAGATTTTGTTTACACTTCATAAATTTGACTTGCACTGAAGTATTTAATATGTTATATTAGGACAATTAAAACAATACTTTATGAAACAATTATTCTATACTACCCTTATCCTTTTTCAGTTTCTAGGATACCAATATACACAAGCTCAAGTCACGAATGGTTTAATCGCTCATTATCCATTTGATGGAAATGCGGATGATATAATAAGTACTATTAATGGAACTGTTAATAATGCTACATTAACAACTGATCGTTGGGGGAATCCTAATAGTGCTTATCATTTTGTAAATGGGAGTACAAACTCTTTCATTGGTCTAGGAGATAATTTTAATTCTGTCATTGTCGGAAATAATAAACAGTTTAGTATCTCTCTTTGGTTTAAAAAAGATTTTATAAATCAAGGAATGACATTTATTAGTAAGGTAGGATCTAATTGGTGTAATGAAAATAAACATCAACTAGATTTTAGTATACAAAATTCTGGACTTATAAGCTTTAACTATTATGACGCTAGTTCTGGGGTTTTGGCAAGTGTCGCTGCTACATACGAACGACCCGATACCTTAGTAACAGATACCGCTTGGCATCATCTTGTTGCTACCTATGATGGGACTATTTCTTCTGGACAAAAAAGAGTAGTCTTTTACCTAGATAATCAAATACTTAGTTCTCAAATAAGTAATAATGGTCTCTTTACACCTTACATAACAACGAATAATGCTCATATGGGAATTGGGCATTCTTTAAATAGTCAAGGTGTGCCTTGTGGGAGTGACACCTATGGAACTGATGGAAAAATAGATGATATTCGGATTTATAATAGGGTTCTAAATCCTACAGAAGTAGATAGCTTATGCCCTAGCCAATTAACCGCTATCTTTTCTCCTCAATTAACACAAAACTCAATACAAGTATATCCTAATCCTGTAGAAAAAAACCTCAACATTAAAATTGATTATAATATAACGACAGCTTCTTTAATCAAAATCATTAATCCTCAAGGTCAAACATTAGCTTCTTATAACAATATAAATGATAGTTTTTTATTAGATTTTGAATCATTCTCTCAGGGGATTTATTTCGTGCAATTATGGGATGGAAAAGCTCTAATAGGTACACAAAAAATCCTTAAACAATAACATTAAACCACTTGATAATGATTTAGTTTTCATAAACAATCAAAGTACACAAAAAATCATAATGAAAGCTAACTGCATTATATAAACAATACATATACAATTATACACATTTAAACCAAAAATGAGCAAACCTCAAAAAAGGAAGCTCACTCCATCATAAATCATTTACAGTTTGCCATTCTTAGTCTACCAACAGACATTATCATCCAAAGCATTGTTCATGATCTTATTCGAGAGATGCAAAATAAACCGTCACCGTTTCGATTTCCAACTGTTGAAGAATTGACTTCAAAATTACCTGGTTTAATTTTTTACTCCACTGAAAGGGAGTAACGTAAATATTTGTTGAGAAATAGTTGCATTTGCCTTTAGAGTAGGCTCTAATTTGAATTAATCCTGTTCCGTTTTTACGGAGTTTGTTTTTGTAGTTATAAACTACTGAAAATTGAATCATGAGTTTCCCTTTTTTTAGAAAGTTACATAAAAAACAATCTAAACGGGGAACAAACGGAGAACAAAAAGCCGTGTAGAAGAATGTAGAAGAAGCAAATACCCCAAAAGTAAAAAAGTAGCAAAAAGTGGTTCAAACAGCGATGAAACCTAACTTTTTACTACTTTCTGGTAGCAATGTAAAGCACCTTGAGTGCCCCGAGGGGGAATCGAACCCCCACTCCCTTGCGGGAACTGGATTTTGAATCCAGCGCGTCTACCAGTTCCGCCATCAGGGCTTTTTGGTGTTGTGCTCCTTCGTAGAAGCGATTGCAAATATACGGCACTTTTTTAATTCTGCAAACTTTTGAGCTTATTTTTCAATATTTTTTTAAAGTTTTTTAATACCCCTTTCCAAGTAAACCACCATAACAACTGACTATCAAAGCCTTATTAAAAAAATATTTTTTATGTTTTTTTTATAAAAAGTTTAATCAGCAATAATACTTTGATAAAACAATTGATACAGCACAAGCAACTTATTTTAAGTTGTCCTTTCAAGTAATTGTTTACCCTTTTAATATTTCCAACACCAATTCCTTGGTCATCTTCCTACCTGCTGCCTGCTTTCGAATTTCCTCAAACTCGAAACGAAAGTCACAACCAGCTTTCCAGTCACTACAACCATAAGCTTTTTGTCCCTTTAAAACCGTTCCTTTTCCGCACTTTGGACATAGAATTGCATCAGATTGAGAAGTATTTTTGTTAGGTTTTGGAACAGCTGCTTCCAACTTCAAATTGAAATTATCATCAAAAACAAGCACCCCATCAACTTTCTCTGTATCCTTCTTAAAACCTTTCAATTTGACAGTTGAACCTTTTGAAACTAAGCGAACCAGTTGTTTTTCTGATAACTTCTTTTTTAAGAACTCAAAAGGAAGTCGAAAGGTACAACCCGTTTTCCAGTCACTACAACCATAACTCGTTTTTCCTTTCAGCAAAGTTCCCTTTTTGCATTTAGGACAAGTTTGTTCTAAAATGCCTACCGATTTAGTAGCTTTTTTAGTGGTAGATGTAGGCTTGGGTACGCTTACTTTGCTAGTTTTGGAAGGCGCCGATAAACGACGAACGTAGCGAGCAGCCTTCACTTCGGCTACCAATTGATGCACCATACGCTTCATGTCATAAATAAACTTCGCTGCATTATATTCACCATCCTCAATTTCTTTCAATTGCTTTTCCCATTGTCCTGTCAATTCTGCTGATTTAAGCAATTCATTTTGGATAATTTCAATCAATTGCAATCCAACTTCTGTAGGAACCAACAATTTTTTTTTGCGTTGAATGTATTTTCGCTTGAATAAGGTCTCTATAATTGCTGCCCTTGTCGAAGGACGACCAATCCCATTTGCCTTTAGTACTTCTCGAAGTTTATCATCGTCCACTTGCTTGCCTGCTGTTTCCATCGCACGCAACAGGCTTGCTTCCGTATACATTTTAGGAGGTTGTGTTTGCTTCTCAACAAAAGAAGGCACATGAGGTCCTGTCTCTCCTTTTACAAAAGTAGGCAAAGTTTTATCCTCATCCGATTTCTTTTTACTTCGTACAGCCTTTAAAACAACTCGCCACCCTTCTTCTAAGATTTCTTTTCCAGTAGCTTTAAACTTCACTTGTTCTACTTCTCCCAAAACAGTAGTATTGGCTACCAAACAATCTGGGTAGAATGCTGCAATAAAATGACGAGTAATAATATCATAAACTTGCTGTTCTCCCTGTCCCAAACCTTTTTGATAACCTGTTGGAATAATAGCATGGTGATCGGTCACTTTATTGTCATTGAACACTTTTTTTGATTTACGAATTTTTTTGCCTAGCAATGGTTGAGTATAAGTGTTATAATGACTTAACTTCTGCAAAATACCTGCAACTTTAGGATAAACATCATTCGGCAGAAAAGTTGTATCAACCCTTGGGTAGGTCACCAACTTCTGTTCATAAAGTTTTTGTACAATTTTGAGTGTATGGTCAGCCGAAAATCCAAATTTATTATTACAATAAACCTGTAAGCTGGTTAAATCAAACAATTTTGGGGGTAACTCTTTTCCATTTTTCTTGGTCACTTTGGTGACCTCAAAAGGCTTCCCTTCCACCTTTTTAAACAAAGCTTCTCCATCTTCTTTTTTAAAGAACTTTCCCTCTGTACAGCTAAATGTTGTTTCTCTATACAGCGTTTGCAATTCCCAGTAAGGCTCAGGCTTAAAATTTTGGATTTCTAAATGCCGTTTAACCAGCATAGCCAGTGTTGGTGTCTGTACTCGTCCAATCGACAAGACTTGTTTGTACCCACCATAACGCAGTGTAAACAAACGCGTCGCATTCATACCCAACAGCCAATCTCCTATTGCACGTGAACTGCCCGCATAATATAAATTATCATAATTGGATGCATCTTTTAGGTCTTTAAAACCATCTCTAATTGCCTCTGGGGTTAAGGAAGAAATCCATAAACGGAGCACCTTGCCTTGGTATTGGGCTTCTTTGATAACCCAACGTTGAATCAACTCCCCTTCTTGTCCAGCATCACCACAATTAATTACCACAGAAGCTTTTTTAAATAAGTCTTTGATAATCTTAAATTGCTTTTGTACCCCTCCATTGTCCATTAATCGAGTTTCAAATCGTTCAGGCAACATTGGAAGGTTTTCCAAGTTCCACTGTTTCCATTTAGCATCATAATCATCTGGCGCATACAGCGTACAAAAATGCCCAAAGGTCCAAGTTACTGCATATCCATTTCCTTCATAATAGCCCTCTTTTTTATCTTTAGCACCTATAATAGCTGCGATCTCTCTAGCAACACTCGGTTTTTCAGCAATACAAACTTTCATTTATTAATTTTCTATTTATTAGTAGTTAGCTCGGCTTCTATAGTGTCCTTTCAACAAACTATTCTTGACAAAACTACCTACTTCTAATACTTCTTCAAGTGGTCAAAATTACAAAAAACTACTACTATTCATAAATCAAATCCAACGTCATTTCCAAAGCTTCCAATTGGTTATAAATCCGATACCTAGACAACTCTAAATCAATCAATAGATGATAATGTTCTAATAACTCTATTTTTAACTCCCAATAAGTTTCTAAACTATACTCCTCTGCCAAGTCCTCTATCAAGGTCTCCCAAAATGCTAAAGGTTCATCTACTTTTTTTCTATTAGGATACAACTCTTCCAATAATCCCTGCAATTGCGTCACCGTTAGCCAGTTGGTGTCGGTTGCCAACACATCTGCCTCTACATCCTCCCATATTTCGTTGGGTGTGACCAAATGTTCGCATGGCATTTCTAATACACTAGAAAAAATAGCCTCAGCATGCAATACGTAGAAGACATTGCCTGTATTGTGGTAAAAGTTCTCTAAGTAATGAATGTAAGCCCGCTTGTCCCAGTCTACCCAATCTCGTTTAGTAACATCATTGGTCAAGAATATAATTGGCAATTGAGGTTGGTTGATTGCCGTCCATTTTAGCATTTCATGATAAATACAATAATCACCATAAGGGGATTCAGGTTTTTGAATAAGATCTCCTATTCCTGGAAAGACTTTATTAGGATTTTGATATAAATAAGCATCCACTTTGTGCTCAAAATTCTTTTGATCAACTTGATCAATTACTTGCTTTAAAACGTCAAATTCAGCTTTCAGAAACTTAAACTCTTGTTTTTGTAGAGGCTCTAAATGGTTGAATTTTGGTAGCAAATTTTCTAAATCGTACCGACGTAATTGTTTTTTGCAACGTGCCGTACGTTCTTTGGAGAATACGTTCAGTAGATTCAATATATTACTACTATTTGCATAAGCCCTCTCCAAATCCTTCTTAAACTCAGGATAAGCTTCTAATACATCTTCATTCTCCTCCAAATAATCTCTTAATTGTTGTTCAACCTTTTGTTGATGCTTGCTCGGTTGATTTAAGTAGAGTTGTCGACTATAGTTTTGACGCACTTTTTTGAGGTGCTTTTTGTGTTCTCGCGCAACTTGGTTGGGGATGTAAATTTGTCCTTGATGGTCTTCTAAAAAGGCGTACAATGCCTTTCGAGCAGCTAGGGGCATTTGATAATAACCTAACAAGACGTTGGTATCCAAAAAAACTGCAAACTCCTTTTTTAATTGTTGTGCCTTCTCAAAATGTGTCCGATATAAGTCAATAGCTTTCTCTTGGACTATTTTATCTTCTTTGTTTAATTGAGTTCCATAACTAAACTCATTTCCAATCTTCTTCTCCATTTTATTTTTTAACATGCGCTCAAGAATCACAACTGGTTATTTTTGAGTAATAACGGCTTAGTTGGGCAAAGGAAAAGCATTAAACCTGAAAAACTTCCTGAAACAATAATTCGTAATGCGTTCCTTTTTCGGTTTTTAAATGTCGAATGGATCCTTTTAACTGAATGGCTAATCTTCTTACCAACATAAGCCCTAAAGATTTTGTTGTTTCTAAAATATCTTTACTAAAACAACCAATTCCATCATCACCAATTTCTAATCTAAAATTTGGATACTCTAAGCAGCTTAGTTTTACGCAAATACTTCCTTTTTGTTCGTTTGGAAAAGCATATTTTAAAGCATTTGTAACTAATTCATTCACTATCAAACCTAAAGGAATCGCAGTATCTACATTTAAAGAAATATTAGGTGTTTCCAGTTCGAGTCCAATAGGGCTTTCAGTTCCTTTCATTGCCAAAATTAACCCTTCTACCAATCGTTTCAAATAAGAACCATAATTAATCTTAGAAATATCATCGGATTGATACAACATTTCGTGAACCATTCCCATAGCATTAATTCGGTATTGACTGTTCCTAAAAATCTCCTTGACAGCTTCATTCTCGATAAAACTTGACTGCAAACTCAACAAGCTAGTGATAACTTGCATATTATTTTTGACTCGATGGTGAATTTCTTTTAGCAACACCTCTTTTTCTAGTAAAGATTCTTTGAGTCTTTCAGCAGCATTTTTGCGTTTTGTAATGTCACTAATAAAACCAATAAAATATTGAGCCCCTTTTAAGGTCATTTCCGACAATGCCATTGTAATAGAAAATTCTTTTCCATTTTTATGAACAGCACAAACCTCCAAGGCTTGATTTAAAGTAATTCCACTGCCGTTTCTTTTATAACTATTCACAAATGCTTTATATTTCGAATAATTCCTTTCTGGACCAATCAATTTATACAGCAATTGCCCTATGGCTTCTTCTTTTGTCCATCCAAAGATATCAACTGCTTTGGGATTCCACTCTACGATGGTTCCATCTATTTTTAAAATAACAATAGCATCGGGTGCATATTTAAAGATGGTACGCACCTGTTCTTCCTTGTCCTTTAAAGCAGCACTAGCAACTTTATCTTTTGTAATATCAGCAACATAGCCATACCACAATGTAGATCCATCTGGCATTTGAACAGGGGTAGAAGTTCCTCGCATCCATCGCACGCCTTTGCCTGGTATAATCAACCGATAATCTAAGTTCCAATTTTTCAACGTTTCGCGTGACCGAACCCCTTCTTCTCGAAACAATTCAATGTCTTCTTCGGGCATGTGTTCAAAATATTTCGTTCCATCTTCCATCAATTCTTGAGCAGTAATACCATGTGTTTTGTACACACTACTACTCACAAAAGGAAAACAATACGTGCCATCTGGAAATAGTTGAAACTGATAAATCACACCTGGAACCTGTTCGGCATGTCGCAAGAACATTTCACTTTGTTCTTTAGCAGCCAAGTAAGCTTGAATGCTTTTTTTATTAACTAATTGTTGTAATATAATTTGAGAATACCAAGTTCCCTCCCAATACATAGATACAATCCTAAAATCACATTTTAGGTAGGTTCCATCTTTTTTTAATACTCGAATATCTGGAATGATGACAACCGACTCAGAAGTTCGCTCTCCTTCTGTTAAATTTAACAACGTAATATCTTTGGGATGAATTAATGTTACCAAAGGTTCCTTTCCGATTAACTCATCTTCGTCCCAATACCCTAACTGAAATAAAAAAGCAGAATTGACTTGCTTTATAGCTTTAAAATCGTGAATTAAAATTGCTTCTGGGCTGTTGTAAAACAACGCAGCGTATTCTATTTCTTTTCGCTCTAATTCTAGCTTAGTGGCTGCGTGTTGAGCAGCTAGGATCATTTGCCGTTCTACTAAGATGGGCAATAATTCTAATTCATCCGCAAGGATGCAATCACGGGCTCCTGCCTTTATCCACTCCAATTTAGCTTGCTTTGTAATTGCACCAACAACAAGACAAGGTATCCCTGTCAATTGCCTTTTTAAAACCTCCCCAATAACAGACGCATAACATTCAGACAATGGTAACTGAACGATTACAACATCAAACTTTTCATTCTCTACAGCGTCCTTAAAAGTTGATACTGTCTTGGCGAAAGTTGAGATTACGTTGTATTCACTTTCCAGCAATGCCATCCCCTTTGCTGTAGTAGAATCCGCTTCCTTGACCCATAAAATTTTTAAAGGGAGTTTCATTCTTAATTATTTAGAATTGTCTAGTATCTTATTTTAGTCACTATTCGAGATAGTTAAGTAATTCACGAAATTAAACCATACAATAAAGTGAGCTACTTATTACCAATTATCATCTATTGATTGAGTTTTTTCCTGCTACACAATACCATTCAACGCTTCCATATATTCCTTAGAGTATGGAATTAAAGTGGGGGCTACTTTTTATCTTTTTGTTCATACGCTTGCCAAATTAGCTTGAACCAATAACACAAAGGTACTGTTCATAAACATAACAGGCTATCGTAAAGTCGTACCATAAACAATTAACAGGCTATTATTTTCAATACCATCCCCATTTTAAAACAACTTTTTAGAAAAAGGGTTATAGACCTTCTTCAATCGATTTATAAATACATACCTTTGTACTTTGACTATAAGTTTAAACTTCGTTGATTATTATTCGCTACGTTCATGAGAGCGCAAGCTGGGTTTGTTACTCCTTACGGTCGTGAGCTCGCTATGCTCGGTTCGCTGCTACTATGTGGTTTCAACGCAGTAATATAAGTTTATACACGCTAGTAATTAAAGTCAATGTGTAATAGTTCGCTAAAACCATATGCTTAGTACTAACGTTAAACCATATTAGAGATTGACCTTGCTCCTATTGAGATAACATTAATGCCTTACGAGTTTTTTATGTTTTTTGTAATAGAACAAGGAATAAGATAATTAGCAGATTACTCTATACATTGCCTTATTTAGAAGGAATATCTAGAATAAATAGTAAGTAATCTTGCCATAAATTTTAGTACTAACAACACAAAAGCAAAGTAATAGCGAGCTATCAAGAAGCTTTTAAAGTAGTTCATCGCAAAATTTAGCTGTCAACAGATTATTATTTGTTTAAATCAGGCACTTAATACTAATTCTTAATGTTAAAGGTGATCTATCATCTTTTCGTTATACTATTCGTTAATAATACACTTTTTAAACCATTTTACAAAATAAAAAAAAGCATGGATTTCAGCTTAAACCAAATTGTATCTGTTTCCTTAATTCTGTTCTCAGTGATTGATATTTTTGGTTCTATTCCAATCATTATAGATCTTAAAAAAAAGGCTGGAGGGCATATTCAATCTGGAAAAGCAACCATTGTTGCAGGCATCTTGATGATTCTATTCTTATTTCTTGGTGAATCTATTCTTGGTTTATTCCACTTAGATGTTCAATCGTTTGCTGTAGCAGGTGCAATTGTCATCTTTTTACTAGGTTTAGAAATGGTTCTCGGCATTTCTATTTTCAAAGAAGACGAAACTTTAGCACGCTCTGCATCGGTCGTTCCTATTGCCTTTCCATTAATTGCGGGAGCTGGTACCATGACCACCATTTTGACATTAAAAGCCGCTTATGATACTTCTAATATCTTTGTTGGAATTATTTTAAACCTTATTTTAGTATTTATTGTCTTAAAACTTTCTAACTGGATTGAGCGAAAGATTGGTCGAGGTGGAGAGGCTATTCTGCGAAAAGTTTTTGGAATTATTTTGTTGGCAATCTCTGTTAAAATTTTTAGAGAGAACTTGTTTACAGGTATTTAATCCATGAACGCAAGTTGCTAATTGAATGCCCAATGCTCAACAAGTATTGGGCATTCAGTTTTTTTTCTACCAACGTTACTCCCAAGTCCAATGACCAAATCGAATGTAAGCAGGTTCTTTCAAATTATATGCTGGTTTTTCTCCTAATAATAATAAATTGCCATCTTCTAATAACTTTGTTGCCTTGGGATAAATGGCAATCCCATCCTCTTTTAGCCCCAAGATCGATTTTTTTGATTCCAATGTTCCTGTCTTCAAATTTATCTTACAATGTACCAAATGGCAGTTTTTAGGCTTGTTATAATACCCCTTTTTTAATTGAAATTCATCAATAACATCCAAGTTTTCTTTCAACTCATTGTACAACAAGTGCAAGTACCCTCCCCGCTCACAAGCATAAAATGAGTATAGTTTTTCTGGAACATTGGTATATCCTTCTCCACCTGCTTTTTGGCGTTTTGGTAGTACTGTCGCCCATTCTACCTGATCACCAATGACTTTGGCTATTAACAAATTATTAAGCTCATGCAATTCTTGTCGTCCCTCTGATTTGTCCCAATAAGCATTTACATAATGTTGCTCTGCAACCAGAATTCGCCCCGCTTTACTTTGTTCAAAGACAGACTTTATTTTATAGTTTTTGAGGCTCAGATGCTTTCTCTTCTTTATTTTTCTAGGAATTTTTGCCTCCATTTCAAGAATTTCACTAGGATAATCAATCACAACAGGCTGTTCAGAGAAATTAGAATTTAAGTTTAAACTAAATAGACCTGCTTTTTTTCTTGGCAATTTATAAGTTCCTATGCAAATAACTTTTCCTGTAGATGGATCGACAGATAATTTAGCCGATACCACAATAGCACTATCTTTAGGGGACAATACCTTTAACGTATCTATCGCTTTAGGACTTCCTTGCTTGCCCATATATACTACGCTGTACACAAATCGAGTTCCAATCTTTTTTTCCTCCTTCTTGTCTTTTCCTTTGTATAATTTACACAGCAAATAAGCATCACCTGCATCACTTACAACAGCATCCACAACATCATCGGTCGTAAATATTCCCGCCTTTTGCGGTAAAGATATTTCCTTCTTCCACACCTGTTTCATTTCTACGTCTACCAACAAAGCTCCAAGATTTGCAGTTGCTCTTTTCCTATGTGGTTGTTCTCCATAAAAGAGAATTTTTGATTGATCCAATGAGCGACAGGAACGAAATGGTTCTTTAGGATTGATCAGTTCCTCGTAACCTACTGAATCTATAAAATACGTGGCTTTGTTTAAATCCAATGTTCCTGTATCAATACCATTCAACCACAGATACTTCATTGGCTTATTTTCATCATTCACAACACCCCAGACATATGGTTTTTCTTCTATCGAAATTCCTTGCGGAGGGCTTCCTTTTGTACCATGATAAGAGAAATCAATGGTATTAGCACCTTCTTTTTTATTAAAATTCCAATCGTAAAAACTTACTTTTCTTTGGTAATAATAATTGGCATCCTTATACTGTTCTAGAACATAAAAACCATCTCTAGTAACCTGAATAATTTCATTTTTATTAAAAATAGAGCTCATTTCATAATTCGCACTCCATTTTATTTTTTGACAGCAAGCAGTTGCTACTGTTCCCACTATAATCATCCAAATAAGAGGGCACCTCTCCCAATTCATCCTGTTCAGTTTCATAAACCATTTATTATTTAAACCTTTTGATACATCAAACAATAGTTAACTCCGCTGCTACGAATCAAAACTACATCAATAATCACTTAATTAAGATACTCTCTTCCATAGTCTTGCTATTGTCACTTACAAACCATTATCCGCCCAATTTATTTATTCCCTAAATAAAAAAGTTGCTTGAATCATTCGCAAAGACTCAAGCAACCCTTTTATATAAAAATTATCTTATTTAGGCATACTACTCGGACTCAACAAATCATAAAATTGATCCAATTTAGGAAGAATTATAATTCTTGTACGTCTGTTGATTGCTTTGTTTTCAGGACTATCATTAGGAACTAAAGTATTGTGCTCCCCTCTACCTGCAGCAATCAAACGATCAGGATTGATGTTGTACTTCATTTGCAGTTCTCTTACTACAGAAGTAGAACGTTTAACACTCAAATCCCAATTATCTTCTATACATTCCTTGCTAATAGGATCGTTATCCGTATATCCTTCTACCATTACCTCAAAGTTAGGTTTAGACTCTACTATTTTAGCAATTTTGCCCAATACTTCCGATGCTTTGGGAGTCAGTTTGTAACTTCCTGAGTTGTATAACATCTTATCTGACAAATTAATAAAAACTACTGTTTTGTCAACTTTAACCTCAATATCTTGGTCTTCAATCCCTTCTCTCAAAACACTTTTTAAATTAACAGCCAATACCAAATTCATAGAATCTGCCTTGGTACGAGCAGCTTGTACATACTTGATGTACTTATCTTTTTTCTCCAATTGACTCAACGTCTCTTTCATATTTTCGTTAGCCGACTTTGACAAGACAGTCAAATCGCCAACGGTATTGTACTGCTGATCACGTTGTTTCTTCAAATCCTCAATTTGTCCTTTTAGATCTTCGATTTGTTCTTGGCGCAAATTCAACTCTTTGGCATCTACTTTTGCAGCCGTCAATTTTGCATTACAAGATTCTAAATCTTTCATCAACTTACTCATTTCCTTTGTCAAGCGATTCACATCTTTATTAGATGCTTCCAAGGTATTCTGTAAGCTGGTATATTTTTTCTTGCCTACACAGGAACTCAATCCTACAACGATAGCTAAAAATAAAACTAAATACTTAATGTTCATGTCTAAATTTGTTTAGTAATAAGGTAATATGAATACATTTCAACAGCCATTTTGTCTACTAAAACCACAGATAAAGGCAGTAAGTTCATACAATACTCCAAAGTCATAAAACTTATCGTCTTACCTATTTTATAAGTAAAATAGGTACTCTGTGCACAATACTTGATGGTATTACTACACTGATTCAAGGTGCTACGTGGTTTCCACAAAGTAATGATATAACAAAAAAGCTATCAAGGTTCTAGGTATGCTCTTTTGAGCCTACTATATAACAAATGTAGTTAGATTTCTACAGATAATGCTAAATTTAGAACGATCTTTCTATAACAGCAAAATGTTTTTAAATCCCTTATTACAACAAAAAAGGTCACTCAAAGTTTCTACAAAACTTCAAGTAACCTTCTCTTTTTTATGGCGTGACTTCTCATCAAGCCTATATACCCTCTAACAAGGAATAATCATGCTAAAAAAAACTTATTAGTTAGGCATTTCCTTTGGGTTCAATAATTCATAAAATTGGTCCAACTTAGGTAGAATTATAATTCTCGTACGTCTGTTGGTTGCTCTACCTTCTGATGTATCGTTCGAAACTAAAGCATTGTACTCTCCTCTACCTGCGGCAATCAAACGATTGGGATCTACATTATGTTCTTCTTGTAACGCTCTAACAACAGAAGTTGAACGTTTGACACTCAAATCCCAATTGTCTGTCACACACTTTCCATTCATTGGCACATTGTCCGTATACCCTTCAACCATTACTTCAAAATTAGGTTTTGCTTTAACAATTTTAGCAATTTTTCCTAATACCGTTGAAGCTCTATCCGTCAATTCATAACTTCCTGAGTTGTACAACATTTTATCTGATAAATTGACAAATACAACTGTTTTGTCAACCTGAACATCAATATCCTCATCTTCAATACCATCTTTCAATACACTTTTCAAGTTAACAGCCAATGCTAAATTTAAAGAGTCTGCTTTGGTCCTAGCAGCTTGTATATATTTGATGTATTCATCTTTTTCTTCTAATTGGCGCAATGTTTCTTTCATATTTTCATTAGCCGACTTTGACAAGACAGTCAAATCGCCAACAGTGCTATATTGTTGTTGTCTTTGTTTTTTCAAATCTGCAATTTGATTTCTCAAATCTTTAATTTGTTCTTGGCGCAACATTAACTCCTGAGCATCTGCCGATGCCATTGCTTTACACTCATCCAGATTTCTCATCATTTTGCTCAACTCTTTTGTTAAGCGATCTACATCTTTATTAGAAGCTTCTAAAGTAGTTTGTAAGCTTGTATATTTTTTCTTACCTACACAAGAAGTCAAACCGAACCCTAGTGCCAAAAAGACTATTAAATACTTAAAATTCATGTTTCCGTTTGTTTTAAAAGTGAAAAAAAATTAAAACCAATTAATACATGTAATTATTAATACCAGACAAAAAGACATACAGATTGACTGTAATCATTTGTCTAACAAAACAAATACTACGATTAAATTCCTACACACTCTACCCAAGCAATAGGATTAGATTTTAAATATGTATTTATTCTTTTTTCCCTTTTGTTGTGTATTGTACTTTGCACAAAGCCACATACACCAAAAATTTTTAGCTAAAATTTCTGACAATCCTCAAAGGTGGATTGCATCTTCATTTACAAAAGGTTAAGGTCTTATTAAGCTATAACCACCAAGTGGCAAAGACCTAATTTAGAATATTTGACGACAGGCGACAGTAATTTATATTAATTGTTAATTGGGTATTATTTTATTGCCTGCTCATCTATAACAACAGGAAAGAGGAGTTTTTGTTTATGAAAAATACTTTTTTTCTCAAAACTCCTATTACTTATTTTTCTATGTACAAATGAAAAAAATCACTTAATGGCACCACGCAAACCCAATTCTATGGCTTCTAGATTTTTGATTTGTTGGTTGATAATTGAAAAACGCAATAATGTTTTTACTCGGTGAAATCCATAAACTCCGCAAGCACCGGGATTCATGTGTAGCGTCCCCAATTCTTTATCACGCATTACTTTTAAAATATGAGAATGCCCACAAATAAACAGTGTAGGGCGATACCATTTTAGACGACCATGAATATATTTGGGATATTTGCCAGGATAGCCACCTATATGCGTCATCCAAACAGTTATACCTCCACACTCAAAATGCAATTCCTTAGGATAACGTGCCCTCAATTCATGCCCGTCAATATTCCCATAAACAGCTCTAAAAGGCTTGAAGGCTTCCAAACGATCAGCAGTTTCTACATTTCCAATATCACCTGCATGCCATATTTGGTCACAATCTTTGAAGAATTTAAATACATCTTCGTCAATGTGACTATGCGTATCAGACATTAAGCCTATTTTCATTCAATTCTATTTTTTCTAATCATACAAATCAACTAAGCCTCTTGCTTCAATTCTACCAAAGGCTCTGTATCTGTAGCATTTGCTTGTCTTTTGGTTCCTTTCATCTTAATTCGTTGCAAACCACTGAACAATAGCCCAAACATCATCATAATGCAACCAATCCATACCAACTGTATGCCAGGGAAAATCAAGGCTTGCACAACAACATATTCTCGTTTTGGCGTCTTATCTTTTACTTGCAACAATACTTTGCCTTCTTCTGGCAATATATTGGTCAATTTAAATTCTAAACCTAAACGATCTAGTTTGGTTGGCAAGTTAAATTGCTGGCGTCCACGAATGTAATACAACGCTCTTGCTTCATGGACTTCTTTGGTATTAATATCATGAATGTCCAAAATAGCGGTGACAGGAATATCTCCTGCTTCGTATTTATAATCTGGATGGTCGTATGTTTCTGTATCGTTTGATCTGTAGATAACATAGTAGCGGTTGGTATAAAAAGTATCCCCCACTGCAATATATTTAGGTTGCCAAGAGGTGGTATCTGCTTTAGCCTCTGCTTCAGGATCTACAAATGCCCAATGTGGTACAGCTAATGTAAACACATCTTGGTGAATATAATGTTTGGTATTAGGATTAGCCGCTCGGAATTTCAAGCTTCGATTGGGCAAAGTATCGTGCAAGACATTCGGTGTCGTAATAAACCTATCCACAATATTTCCATCTACATCCTTTTTCAAGAAATTGAGTTCAAAATATTGTGCATTTCCTTCTGTCCAATTTTTAGTATAACTAACCGAAAAGCCATTGGTCAACTGCACTGTTTGTCCATAAGGAACCAAAATATTTTTATTCGTTTGCTTGTTCAAATCGCCTAGCAAGCCGTCCAGCTCTTGAGAAGCAAAAGGGTCAGCAAGTGCATGTTTTAAAGCCCCTGAAAAGACAACTCCTACTAACATTAATCCAAAACCTACATGAGATAAAGCAGATCCCGCCAGTTTCATGTTGCCTTTCAACACCCCCAACAAATAACTAGTGTTGGTTATCACAGCAAAAATACCACAACCAACCAATAACCAATATTGCCATGCTACAATGCCACTTGCCCACATAATTGGAACCGTTAACGCAATACTACCAAGTGTAGCACCTAATATATATAAGCTAAATCGCTCTCCATACTGTCCTGTCATCGTTTCTTTTCGGTAAGCCAAAAATTGAACGACACCAGAAAGTAATGCCACCAATATTCCTATCCACAATTGGAAATTATTATGATGCGCGACCACATCTTCTGGAGGAGCAATATTTCCACCGTCTAATGTTACAAAGAAGTTATAAAAACTATCTAAAACAACAACACCTTCCACCGAGCTCAACAAACTTACCCCCCAGTCTACTAGAGTATCAAAAGGTTCAATGACAACAAGAGCATTGATAACAGGAATTGACGTTGTTACCGTAATCAATCCCGAAGAAAATAGCAAGACCAAAGCACCAACAAACATCCAAAATTCACGAGAATAAGCACTTTCTTCCTTTTTAGGGGCAGGAATTTCTTTTCGACGATAAGCATAAAATCCTGTTCCAAAAAATGCCAGAGCCCCCATAAAAATAATCATTTGCCACTCTAAGCCCATTTCGGTAAAGGCATGAACCGATGTTTCGCCTAAAATTCCACTACGAGTTAGGAACGTAGAATAAACAATTAGAAAGAATGTGCTTAGATAGAAAAAGTATGTGCTCTTTGTCGAATAGCCTGTTGCTCTAGCAACTAAGGTGGTATGAATACCTGCTACTAAAGTAATCCAAGGCACCAAAGAGGCATTTTCTACAGGATCCCAAGCCCAATAACCGCCAAAACTCAACGCTTCGTACGCCCAAACACCTCCCATAAAAATTCCTGTTCCTAAAACCGCTCCACTAAACAAAGCCCACTTCAAAGCGGGCGCCATCCAACTTTTATGATCTCCTTTCCATAAGCCTGCAACTGCATAAGCACAAGGCACGATAGTAGTGGCAAAGCCCAAAAACAAGGTAGGCGGATGTATGGTCATCCAATAGTTTTGCAACAATGGATTCAAGCCAGTTCCTTCTATAGATTCTAGATAATTAGCTGTATTAAAAATTGGAGCAAAATGAACATCTCTCAACAACATAAATGGGCTTCCTCCTATACGAATTTCGCCCAAATGATAACAGCCCATTAAAACTAAACTCAACAAAACCAATGTTGGTAATAGTGCTGCTATCTTAAAAACACCTTGCAAATGCTTGGGACCTCTAAATATCAAAACACTAAATAGGGTTGTTAATACAAGCCATACAAAACCGCTGCGACCGTATAAGTTGCCCAAAAACGCATAGCTTGTACTTTCTGGATCTCCGCCATAGAAATAGAGTCCTAAAATAAAAAATACAAAGAAAATTTGTGCAAACGACAAGACAGCCATAACAGGTTGTTCCCATTCTTTGGCTGTTTTTATTAATACAAATCCCAATATAGAGTGCCAAAACAACCACAACAAAAAACTTCCTTCTTGTCCTTCCCAAAAAGCAGCAAACGTATATCGAAACGGCAATGTATCGGAGACATGACTCCACACATAATCGTATTCATAATACTTGTTAATCATCATAAAAAAGATGAGAACAATCACGCTAATAATAGAAATACCATGTGTTATAAATGCTGCACGACCAATTGTTTTCCAGCTCTTTTTCTGGTTTTCATTTTGCTCATTGGTTCCCAAAGCATAACTAATTGTAGCCAATACAGCAGTGGCAAAAGCCAAAAAAATCAAAAACTGCCCTAATTGCCCTACCCAGAGGTGCTCCCCTATATACTCTATCATTCTAGTTTATTTATTATATTGTTGTTTGTAGCAACTTACTGATTGCTACCCTATTCTACTATAACCATTTGCTCTTTCATTATTTCGAAAATGGCCATCAAAAAATTCCCCCAACACAGCTAGACTGTAATTGATACCTTATGCACAACGCCCAATTACAGGGCTACAAGACG
This sequence comes from Aureispira sp. CCB-QB1, assembly GCF_000724545.1. GTDB lineage: Bacteria > Bacteroidota > Bacteroidia > Chitinophagales > Saprospiraceae > Aureispira. Next base: position 107,813 of record NZ_JHBV01000022.1, read on the forward strand.
CTACTGAATTAAGCATCTCCGTAGATAATATTTTCGTTCTGGAGCTTTTCATCTTGATACTTGGACGGACACTTTAGCAAGATATCATGAGCGACAAATAAGTCGCCTTTCATTTGTCCTTTTAGAACAATTTGTTCAGAGCGTTCAAATTCTGCTGGTTTTTCTTTTTGGCAAAGTACCTTCATTTCTTTACCTTTCTCATCTTTCATAAAAAAAGTAAACGAATTAGCGTCTGCTTCGGGGTTGTATACAACTTCTTTATCTATTGATAAATGTCCAACAACCTGGTGTACTGCATTCGGATTTTCTAGTGCAGTAGCAAAATCAGTATAAGTACTTGCGTCTCCTGCAATCGCAATTAATGAAGCGATTGCAATTGCGATTGCAATTAATCCTATAATATGCGTTTTTTTCATGATTTTTGTACAGATTATATTTTTGAATTAGAATATCTTTCATTTATAAATTGCTATATCATGCTTGCTTTTAGCACAAGCAAACGAGCGTAGCGAACTAAAAAGAAAAAAGAACAACTTACTCCGTAATTTTGTTTTAAAAAAAACGAAAGAGGTCTTCTTTTTCTTTTTTAATTTTTCACAAAAATACGAATTTTTAAGCAGACCTTCTTTATCTCATCCTTAAACCTTTTATTTAGATTGATTTTTAATAAGGAAATAACATTTTTTTTTATTCTGCTAACACTTGGCAACTACAAGACCTTTGCCCAAGCTGCCTTTCCCATAGGAGGATCAGGGGGTGATGAGGTAATTGATGTAGCCACATATCATCATCACGTCATCCTTGGTGGCACCTTCCAACAAAATTTAAACAACACTTGGAGTAGAGGTGGCAGTGATATTTTTTTACAACAATATGACTTGCAAGGACAGTTAATTTGGGAATATGCTTTAGGTAGCTCTAACAATGACCACCTAAAAGCTATTGACTGCTCCCCTACAGGATCTATTTTTAGTACGGGCACCTTCAGCGATAGTCTTTTTTTAGGTAGACAAGATACGTTTATATACAGCAATCGTCCTGCTGTCTTTATAACCCAACATCAAATTTCTGGTCAATTGAATTGGGTCAAAACGCTTCAAGGACAAAGTTTAGTCATAACAGAAGATATTATTAGCGATGTACAAGACAATAGTTATGTAACAGGAGCTTTTCAGGATAGTTTTTGGGTCGATAGTACCCACTTATTAGTTGGAAATGCCAAAAACACTCCTTTTGTCATCAAATTAGATCCAACAGGGAATGTTCTCTGGGCAAAAACCCCTGAGACTGCTGATGAAGGTAGTGGTATCGCCTTGGCACTAAGCCCTCAAAACGAATTGTATTGGGCGGGGCAATTTAAAGGTTTTTTTGCTTGTTCTACGGATAGCATTAGAGCGCATTGGATTTACAATGACTTATTTTTAGTCCAGCTAGATAGTAATGGAACAACGTTAATGCAGCAACATTATGGAGGGGCTTATAACAATACTTGTACAAGCCTCAAATGGGCTAACCAACATTTGTATCTAGGTGGAAGCTTTATGGGAGTCTTGGACATTGGATCGGTTCGACTGGTGACTGCTTTTAGGCATTTTGATGCTTTTGTTGTCCAACTTAACGCAGATGGCAGCCCCAATTGGGCTGTACAAAGCAACACCGACTCAGATTGTTTTTTGGAGGACATTACTCTTTATCAAGACAAGGTACTACTTTGCGGGCATTACTTAGATTCGCTCCATTGGCAACAAAAACAACATCTAGCAATTGAAGGGAGTGAAACCTTTCAAATTATGATGGATACCTTGGGACAAACCTTGTCTTCTAGTTCTTGGACAGGAAGTGGTTTTGATTTAATCAAAGCACAAGCAATACATCCTAGTGGGCAATTAATTTCTGTCGGTGGTTTTCAAGCGTCAATGTCAATAGACAGTTTATCCATTCAGGCAAGTGGATTTTCATCTGGTTTCTTAGTCATTGCTCCTCTGCCAGCTTTAGTAAATACAGTAGTATCTCCAACTTTTCAACTGGTTGACATAACAATTACTCCCAACCCAGCCAAAGATTCAGCTTTGTTAACCTGTGATAATGGTGACATTAGGCTTTGGAACCTGTACAACCTAAATGGTCAAATTATACTATCAGGTAATACCCCCCACATCCCTTTAAGTAAGGTAGCTGCCGGCACCTATAGTCTTCAAGTCGTTACAAGTGGTGGCATTGGCATTGAAAAAATAGTTGTTTATTGATTTTTGTACTCTAAATCATATCTATTTCCTATGGGCTTATGGATAAAAATTATAAAAAATAAACAAAGCCATAACTTATTCTAAAAGGATTCCCTTACTTTTGCAATCCAACTAAAACGATCTAAAAAATGGCTAAAAAGAATAAAAAAACACTAAATACCTACAAAATCCGAGTGGTTTATGGCTTTAAAGAGAAGCTAAAAATTGTTCTTTTAGGAGAATTAAAATCGGGAAAAGTAGAAGATGGAATGTCTATTAAAGTATCCCTAGAAAGTGGTATGGAGATTGGCAAATGGGAAATATTGGAGGTTCTACACACTAGTTTTATCAACCAACATGAGAATCCTAATTTCAAAGGATTGATTGTAAAATGTAAAAACTTGGCAGATTTTGAACTTCTCAAAACTTTACGTGTTTACGAAGAAGTTATCGAAATTGTAGATTAGTGATCAAGCAGCATCTACTTTAATTATGAGTAATGGTTTAGAAAAAATGACTGCCTAATAGAGCATTTTTTCTGTCTTCTTACTTAAGTATAAAAATAGTAAATAATTGAGCGAACCAAATCAAAAATATGCCGACTGGCCCCTTGCTAAACGAATCATAGGGCTAGCAATGCCTTATCGTGGGATATTTTTTCTCGCAGCAACATTGTCAATCATATTGGCTCCCATCTCTATTTTGCGCCCTTATTTGGTACAACGTACGGTAGATGATTGTATTATTAATAGCAATGGCGAAGGGCTATTGTTTATGATTAGTTTGCTATTTGGAGTTTTAGTACTTCAAGGAATTTTGTATTATATCTTCTCATACTCGACTAGTTGGTTGGGACAATCGGTTATTAGAGATTTGAGAACACGAGTTTTTGATCACATCAATAGCTTGCGTTTATCTTATTTTGACAAAACGCCAATCGGAACTTCTACAACTAGAACCATCAACGATGTAGAGACAATTAACACCGTTTTTTCACAAGGGTTTATTACAATCATTGCTGATATTCTTACCTTATTGTTTGTCTTAGGTATTATGCTTTGGACTAGTTGGAAAGTTACCTTGGTTTGTTTGATCACGATTCCACTACTTGTTTTAGCAACATACTGGTTTAAGGAGGCTGTCAAAAAAGCCTACGAAGTAGTTCGAACACAAGTATCTATGATGAATGCGTTCTTACAAGAACGCATTACAGGAATGCGAATCGTTCAAATTTTTAATGCTGAAGAGAAAGAGCTTGAAAACTTCAAAGTTATCAATAAAAAGTACGCAAAAGCCAATATTAATTCTATCTTTTACTATGCGATCTTCTTCCCTACTGTAGAAATTTTGTCTGCAACGTCTTTGGGATTGATGGTTTGGTATGGTGCCAAAGGGGTCATTGGTGGCGAAGTTACCTTAGGTGTATTGGTTGCCTTTCCTTTGTATATTGGAATGCTATTTCGTCCTATCCGCATTTTGGCTGATAAATTTAATACCTTGCAAATGGGGTTGATTGTTGCCAAACGAATTTTCAAAGTTTTGGACAATACCAATGTAATTGAAAATTCAGGAAGTATTGTTCCGACACATCTAAAAGGAGATGTCTGTTTTGATAACGTGCATTTTTCTTATCAACAAGATTTGGCTGCTTCTGAAATTAAGGAGTGGATTTTAAATGGTGTTAGTTTTAAAATCAAAGCAGGAGAAACCATGGCTATTGTCGGCAGTACTGGGGCAGGGAAATCGACTATTATTAATATATTGAATCGTTTTTACGAAACTCATCAAGGTGAAATTACGATTGATGGGCTCAACATCAAAGATTATGAACTGTTTGGTTTGCGTGGGCGAATTGCTGTTGTTCTGCAAGATGTGTTTTTATTTTCAGGTTCGGTTCTAGATAACATCACGTTAAAAGCACCACATATTACTAGAGAAGAAGTTGTCGAGGCAGCTAAGATGATTGGGGCACATCCTTTTATTGAAAAACTGCCCAATGGTTATGACTATCAAGTTATGGAACGAGGGGCTACGCTTTCGATGGGACAACGCCAACTGATCTCTTTTGTTCGAGCATTGGTTTTTAATCCCGATATTTTGATTTTGGACGAAGCAACCTCCTCTATTGATCCTGAAACAGAAAGTATTATTCAATATGCTATCGAAAAATTAATCGCCAAACGTACGTCGATTATTATTGCGCACCGCCTATCTACCATTCAACATGCCGATAAAATTATGGTATTGGAAAAAGGAAAGGTAAAAGAAATTGGATCACACCAAGAGTTGTTACAAATAGAAAATGGTCATTATAAAGAAATGGTTGAAACTGCCTATGCTTTGAATGGTTAAGTTTTGTTTGAATACTTATCTATTTCTACGTTATTTGCCTTATAACATTACTCCACTGAAACCACGCAGTAGCAGCACAGCTAACTAAAAGCAAAGCGCTCACGCAGTAAATCATATTAATTTACCATGTGAGGGCTTCGCCGTTGATCATCAACAAGACGCTCTACTGACTCTTACACTAAAACACTAATAATCAAATTAATGTAAGATGCTTTTTTATGTTTTTTTTGTAGAAAAAAAAGCAACGAAGTATTATTATAATATCTCTAAGTATTAATATCGTTTTTCATAAAACACGTATATATACTCTAATAATACGTTAAATTTATGTTGATCTTTGACCTGTAATCAAACAACAAGTAGCTACTTAACCTCAAATTGATTGCAAAGAGGAACCTGAAAATCTTAGAAATAGAGTAAGGATAATCAACCTAAATTTATAACATGGCATTCAATCAAAATCAAATCGAATGGAATAATGGCCAATTAATCACCCTAGGTCAAGGAGATACGGCAATATGTAAAGGAAATTTAAACAATGGTCAGCTTTACTGTTTATTTTTCTACAATTCTGCTGGCAATGACGCTAGCACTATCGTCAATGTTGTGTGGTCAAACTCTGAACCACCAATACAAGTAAATGTCCCTGGAACAACGCAACAACAAGGCTTAGCCTCTCTGTGTTTTGTTGATGGTAGCCAAACCAACACGGTTTCCGCTTCTGTTACACATGGCAACCAAGGTGCAAAAATTCAAGCATTCATCTGTAGTGTTAAAATGCCAATGGGGAATAGTGGCATCAACAACCAGCAACTTCCTCTTGATGGCAATCAACATGATTTTAATAAATTTACTCGTTACTATGCAGTACCTGCGTCTCATTGGTATTCAGGGCAAATTCAAAGTGATATCAATCAGTTTATTTGTGTTCAATTTAAAGAGTACCAAGCAGTCGTTTATATCGTCAATCAATTGGTAGATCCTAGTACTGTTATTAAGTACGCTGGCAATAGCAAAGACCTAGTTACGGTACAGTCTTCTACTACACAAAGTATTTCTTTTAATTTCCAAGGGAATGCTGGTCAGCAATATGTTTGGATGAATGCCGATAGTGTTCAAAACAGTGGCGATGCTTCCATTGTTGTTCAATCTTTGAGTGGATTGACCGTATAAACACGGACATTTTGTAAAAAATAAAGCGATTTGGGCAGTAATTTCCAAATCGCTTCTTTATTTATATAGACCAATGTTGCCCTTTCGACTTAGAAAGGCTGGTTTATTCCTTGCGAATAAAAATTGAAGGTCACTGTAGCTCTCAAATAATGTGTTTGACCACTAGGGCAAGTGCACAATAGGGCATCTCCTTCAAACTCCACGTTAACAATCTTACCACTAAGATTTGGACGAGAAGGCTGTGTGCTCAAAATTTCACAAGCAAAATGTTCTTTTAGCGCATCGGCTTCTATTGGACTAATAGAATTATCCAAATAGTACGCTGTTACAAATCCCAGATTAGGATCAAAAACCTCGTGTCCACTGTCCAATAATTCATAAACAACAATTTCTTGCTCTACTAAAGGTCCTGGAGGTCGATAAGTACAACCACTAAACACAGGATCACAATGAAATACCTGTTCCAAATCGTAATCAATGTACCCTGCTTGAGTTTGATTGCCTACTGTCCAGCTAGAAGCGTTGGTCATCGTTGGCAAATATAAATTATTACAAGTCGTCAGATTACTTATATCATAAGTGTACGTCGTCCCTGAAGTTACAGGTGTCCCCCCCTTTCGAAAGCTTGCCTGATTATCGCTAACTTGCACTTGTGCAACGGCATCCAATTCATCTGTTGGTGTGATTTCTAAGTTCTCTTTTTCGCAAGCACTCAAAATACAAGCGGCTACAATTAGCAAAAGATAAATTTTCATAATAGTTTTTGTTTGTTTTAACCCACTAATTACATCGAAAGGTATTAGTTACGCTTTCCTACTGCAATAATTAGCTGCGCTGCTACTGTAAACCTCGCAGGGCTTAATTCAGTATTGTAATGTCAATTGAGTGGCTCATTCTGTTTAATAAAAGTGATGATTTTTCTCAGCTATAAAATGCTAAAAATTATTATTAATCTCAAATTAATACAAAGAGCAGACATATTAGAAATATATAACATAAAAAACATTAGTACTTCGTAGATTTTTTGTTTTTCGATCGTAAAAACCCAAAAGCACCTTTGCATCAATTTTCTCACAAAGCCTTGAAAGATGTAAAATTTTTAAAATTGACACTTAAAGAGCAACCTAATTGCATTGGCTCACGTTCTATCTGAATCTCTTATTGGTATTGCTCGTTACTTCATGTAATGAAGTTCTTGTAATGAAAAAAAACTACAAAACCATCTATTAGAGCTTCTAACTTTAACCCTTTTTTTTGCTAAAGAATTCTAACAAAAAGAGGGCAGATAATTAAATATTTTGCCTAATCTTGCAACTACTCGCTACAGGTTGGCGAACCAATAAAAAAAGATATTTTAATAACTATTTCAACTAGTATTGTTCGCATGAATAAGAAGTTAATTTTAGCACACATTGCGATGTTTTGTGTTGCCCTAATTTATGCCTCTAATTTTACGATTGCTAAACCAGTAATGGCAGGATCAACGCCTTATGTACAACCATTTGGATTTATTATGATGCGTGTTTTAGCAGCCACTAGTTTGTTTTGGTTAACACATTTCTTTTTTATTCGAGAACGAATTGATAGAAAAGATATTTGGAGGCTAGCAATTTGTGGAGCTTGTGGTGTTGCAGGAAATCAGCTATCTTTTTTTTATGGACTTAACCTCACCACCCCCATCAATGGAGCTTTAATTATGCTAACCACTCCCATCCTTGTTTTGCTGCTCTCAATGCTTGTTTTTAAAGAAAAACTAACTGGTATGAAAGGCGGAGGAATCGTTCTAGGTTTGTCTGGAGCTATGCTATTAATTCTAAGTAACAAAACAGACATTCCCGATGCTCCAAACCCTATGCTAGGAAATATTTTTGTTGCCATCAACGCCGCTTTTTACGCCGTCTATCTGGTTTTAGTAAAGCCATTGATGTCCAAATATTCCCCTATTACAACTTTAAAATGGGTCTTTTTATTTGGAACTATTTATGTCATCCCCTTTGGATGGAATCAAATGTTAGCCGTTGATTACCCTGCATTACCACCTTCTATTGTTTGGAGCATTGCTTTTGTATTATTCTTTGTTACCTATTTGGCTTATTTGCTAAATGGCTCTGCCCTATCTATTGTCAAGGCATCGGTATCTAGTACCTATATTTACTTGCAACCCTTGTTGGCAAGCATCATAGCCGTTGCCGCAGGAAAAGATGAAATTACCTTGATGATGGTTCTAGCAGGTTTCCTAATTTTTATTGGTGTCTTTTTAGTTTCCAAACGCCCTAAAGTAGAAACGGTTCCTTCATCTGTAGAAGAAGATGAAGAAGACTTATTGCCTCATTTAGTCCAAAAATAGATACTCTTTTGTCTAGTTCTTTGCCAACATATTTGCCAGTAATCAATAGTCTACGAGGAATTGCAGCTACTGCTATTTGCTTTTATCATTTTGTTTTGAGTACAGCAAACTATGTGGAAGAAACATGGATAAGAACCTTCTTTTATTATGGTCAATATGGTGTCCCTTTGTTCTTTGTCATTTCAGGGATTGTCTTGCCTTGGACTATGCTCAAAAACAATTATATACTCAAGCATTGGACTAACTTCATAACCAAGCGTTTAGTTCGACTAGAGCCACCTTATCTAGCATCATTAGTATTAGCTACGATGTATCTACTATTTCAAACATATCGACACTATGGCACTATTGAATTTTCTCTTTTCAATTTCCTACTGCATTTGGGTTATCTCATACCATTTGTAAAAGGGCAAGAATGGATCAATCCCATCTATTGGTCGTTGGCGGTAGAATTTCAATTTTACCTTTTTTTAAGTGTAGCATTGATTTTTTTAAAAGATCATTTGTGGTATCGTCGCTGGGCAATGTATGTATTCATCTTTGGAGTTTCCTTTATAAGTCATGAGAAAGCACTTTTATTCCGTTGGTTGCCCTTATTTTTAGTTGGCATTCTGTATGTATTAAAGCAATATAGCATCATCTCATTAAAAGAATATTTCACCATTTCTATCTTTTCCTTGGGTCTCACCTACTACTTATTGGGCATCCCTAATTTAGTGGTTGCTATCTTTACTTTAATCATCGTTCATTATTTTCCTAACTACAATCCAAAGTATAGCAATTGGCTTGGAAAAATATCTTACTCCATTTATTTGATTCATTTAATTATTGGACAAGCACTCGTTAATTTTTTATCGCATACCTATCGACTTCCTTATCAAAAAATCCTCGTTATTCTCTTGGGTTATGCTGTTAGTGTAGGAGCCGCTTGGCTTCTTTATCAATGGGTTGAAAAGCCTAGCAAACAAGCTAGCAATCGAATTTATTACAAGTCCACCAAACTGTAACTAAAGCGAAATACGACGCATTTGTTTCTGGTTTTCCTTCTTTGGACTACAAAATTATTTTTATTTTTTGGGGCTCCGAATGAATTATTTTTCATTTTTCATAGTTTAACTTCTCGAACTGCTTCAACAAGCATTCTAAAAATTATAAACGTATAAATACTACTTCATTGTTTTTTATGAAAATAAAAAAAGCAATAGAGTAAGGATACCACTAAAAAACCCTTAAAATTAATTATATATCATGGCAAACAAACTACATGAGTTGCTAGCATTAGAACAAGATCGCAAAAACAAAGGCAACCAAGCTATTGGTGAGACTAAAAAGCTATTTGAAAAAAAAGCACCTCATTTTGATGGAATGACCAAGCGTTATATTCCAATGGAAGAAAACTCTGAGCAAATTCCTGACGAGCGCAAAGAAATTGTCACAACGGTTAAAACCAGCTTAGAAGAGGCTATTGAAATTATCTCCAAAGGAATTGATGCCCACCTATCTAAAGAAGAAACCAATGCTTCTGGAGTTGCTCAAGCTGAATTGATCGTTGGAGATACAAAATTTGGTTCTTTCTCTGCAACTTCATTGTTAGCACTAGAAAGTCATTTGAATAAACTAAAAGACCTATATACTCAAATTCCAGTATTAGAAACTACTAAAAAATGGCATTTGGATACACAACAGGGTATTTATAAAACAGAAGAAGAGGTCAAATTTCGTTCTGTCAAACGCCCTAAAGTAATTGTAAAATACGAAGCTACTAAGGAACACCCTGCACAAACAGAATTGTTGTATTTAGATTTTCAGGTGGGTAAATACGAAACCATTTATACTTCTGGACGTATTCCTTTAGCGCAAAAAAATGAAATGGTTCAACGTGTGAATCAACTTCTAGAAGCAACTAAAGTCGCTCGTTCTAAAGCCAATAATGTTGATGTCAAAAATATTAAGTTGGCTAAAAAAGTATTTAATTTTATCCATAAAGATATTTTATAATCAAGGCAATGACCGCTGCTTTGCGGCGTAGCAATAACAGAGCTAGTCTTAGCATTAGATGAATTGTTATTACCATCGAACTCATGTGACTCCAATAAATGTTGTCCATGATTCGGGGAGTCAGTTTTAGTCTTTCGCTCTGCAGCTTTATAGTTTAAAACTTTCTTTAGAAAATTATATTTCCTCAAAGCCTAGTGCACAAGTTCGATTCTTGTCTGCTCCACGATTACGAATATGTATATTGTTTTTTAATATACAATTCAGCTTTGAAAAAATTTTACTCAATTGGAGCGGTAGCTCAGTGGCAGAGCAAGGGTTTCTGTTCATAAAGGAAAATAATATTCTTAAGAATTTTAGGTTCGCTCTTGTGGCCAAATTGGTAAAGGCGTTTGTCTGAAGAACAAATTAGAAATAAATGCAGGTTCGAGTCCTGCCTAGAGCATGGCAGTCGCAAGGTAAGAGCGGCTGCCACCTTTTTTTTTGGAAAGGTTCTTGCTACTAATATTCATATGCAAATACCCCCTCCGTGAAATGGTACACCATTTTATATTTTTGTTTACTTAATGGAAGTAAATGACAGCAAAAGAGTCAAACCATACAAACAGTTATCACAAGACAAGCGTTTATAACAGATTATAAAAGGATGTGAATGCAGCGTTAAGTCCTATGCGCTCAGAAATAAACACTACCACATTATACAAAAATCAACCAGTAGCTCTCGCTTATCTATCAACAATTGGTAATAGACTTATTAAAGCCACATTTACAATTTAAACCACCCTACTTACGTTAGGTGCGTAGTCTTTTTTGTTTTGTCAGAACAAAATAGTATATTAGGGTTGTGTAAACATTTGACTTTTAGTGTACCCCACTTATTTTATTGTATATAGTCCCTAAATAGAAATTATATTCTCCTGTACAGTTCTTTATTAAAGACACTGTATTAATTCTATGCGTAGTACATTATGATTCAACCCAAAAATATTAGTAGCAAACTATTATTTACCTGTTTACTTTGTTTCTTTCTTACCCACCTATGCATTGCACAAGTAAGTAAGAAGACATACCAAACAATTATAGCAAGTGATATAGACGTTCTTAGACTTAATATCGAAGATGCCACTGTGGAACTAAAAGAAACCAAAGGGACTCGTATCTTGGTTGAAACAGCTATTAAGCTATCTGTTCCCAATGATGCGTTGCTAAATTTTGTCATAGGCAATGGGCGCTATGAATTGGTACAAACTAAAGATGTTTCTAAACGAGAACTATTGTTAGAAACTAAAAAAGATAAAAACGTCATTGTTGTAAAAGGAGAAATATGTGCCGAAAGCGTTGTTTATACCATTTATGTTCCCGCTTCTATGAAGGCTATTAAATAATCGTAAAACGTCTAATCTTTTTCATAAAAATCAGCTCTTCGTCGCTCGACTTCTAACAAAAAATTTTTTCGGTTGCGTAAGAAAAAGCCAAAGCTTATCGACATAAATACCAATCCTATCAAAACCCATTTCGTCAATGTGGCTATATTGCTAGAATAGACAACCATAGGCAATTGTTTTGGGAAAGAAATCAATAAAAATGCAATGTGTGTATTTTCTATATAATCAACTAAAATAACCACCAATGGCAATAGAATCAGCATACGATATTTGGTTGCTCTAAACAAAAACACCAAGATCAAACTCATAAACGCCCCATACAATAAAGGGAATAAACTATCTAAAATTAAAGTACTAAAGACACAAATAGTTCGACCGCTTACTCCATAAGCTTCTATCTGTGCGTATGCCATTTGTGGAGTATAGTTAAACATGGCATCTAATAATTGTATCCTTGTATTCCCTTCCTCCATTTTTTGACCAACTCCAACAAATAAAGCAGCAACCGCCAAGGTTAGAGCACAAGAACAAGTTCCTATAAATAGTACCCAGAGATTTCTTTTACTATAACTACGGACAATAAAATCAATCAACATATCAATTTTAAATTTCATACCAATAGGGTTAGGGAGCCAAACGCTCTATGGTCCACTTTGCAGGATTTAAATCAGTTAATGTGTATAATAAACGATCGTGCAAGCGGCTACTTCTACCCTGCCAAAACTCTACTTTATATGGTTTTACGATATAACCTCCCCAATGTGGCGGTTTGGGTAACTTGTCGGTATTGGCGTATTGTTCTGATAACTGAACCACATTTTTTTCCAAAATATCTCGATTCTCCAAGACTTGGCTTTGTGGCGATGCCCAAGCTCCGATTTGACTTCCTTTGGGGCGACTTTGAAAATATTTTGTAGATTGTTCTTCGGTTAGTTGGTAAGCCATTCCTTGAATGCGAACTTGTCGTTGCAATGCCTCCCAAAAAAAGACCAAAGATACATTGGGGTTTTCTTTTAATTCTTGTCCTTTGTGGCTGTCATAATTGGTATAAAAACAAAAGCCATCTTCGCTCACTCCTTTCAATAAAACAATACGAGCAGAAGGAACCCCTTCTTTGTTTGCTGTTGCTAAGGTCATTATATTAGGTTCTCCTGTCTTCGTATCCTGTGCCTCTTTAAACCATTTTTTAAATTGACGAATTGGCGATTCAAAAACATCTGACTCTTCTAAAACATCTAAACTATAGTCTTCTCGTAAGTCCTCTATATTCATTTTATTTTCGTCCATCTTATTTGATTTATTCTTTTGATAATGCCGTTTGCGCCCGACTTTTCTCTATTCACAATATTACAAAAAAAATAGTGTACTATGCTCCAAATGAACACGAATTATTTCAATTTTCATCCTTTAAAAAAACGAATTATCTAAAATATAATCTTTGCTTATTTAATTTTTAAAACAACAAAAAAAACACACATAAAACACTATTATTCAAATAATTAACAAAAAAAAAACTATAATTAAAGCAACTTTTTAGACACAAACTTCATTCTTTGGAATAAAAAATAAGCAAGAACTTCATACGGAACAAATTAGAGGATAAAATTTGTAGCTGCCAATATCATCTTTTTCCTTTACTTAATCGTTCATACCTATATTCATCAATAATTCATATAATCTCCATAATTTTTAACGTTCCATGAGATTTCCCCTAGTAATAATATGGTGTGTTGCTTTCAGCCACAGTCTATTCGGACAAGCACGTTCTTTATTAAATTCGGATTTTGAAACACCTGTCATTGGTACCGCCAACAGTTTCTTTCTTTTTCAGGACTCATTGGTAGATGGTTGGAGCACAACCGCTAGTTCTAACTTAATAGAGTTTTGGCGAAATGCTCACAATGGGGTTACTGCTGCAAGTGGTCAACAGCACATCGAAATGAATGCAACCGAGCCCGCAGATTTGTATTTCGATGTTTGTATGTTTGATAATGAATCCCTAAACTGGTCTTTTTATCATAGGGGAAGGTCAGGAATAGACAGTGCCCGTTTATTAATTGGTCCGCCCAATGCCGAGGTAGAAATCATCCGATTTGGAACCAACAATACGAGCTGGATACAATATGCAGGTAGTTATACCAATACACATGGAAACGCTAGCATTCGTTTTAAGCTTCAACCTCTTCATACTGCTTCTAATAACTTGACAATAGGAAATTTTATTGACAAAGTAGAAGTTACGGGATTGGCTCCTCTAGTAGAGTTTGAGCAAATTCAATATAACGATACCGAAAATAGCGGTGGCAATATCCCAAAACTTCTGGTCAATGGTGCCATACCATCTGGGGGCTTATCTATTGATTTGGTGATAACAGGAGGAAATGCACAATTGGGTTTGGATTATAATCATACACAACGGTTTATAATCCCCGAAGGTATTTACGATGGGACATCCAACACAGCTCTTAGTATTCAAAGTAATTTGAGTATCAGTGATGATAACCTAAACGAACCTGATGAAACTATCGAAATTTCGCTTGCCAATCCACAAGGGAACTTGCTAATTAACGATGCTAACTGCAATGGGCAAATTAATCGCGTAACGACTTATACCATTCTTGATGATGATGCTACCTTGCCAATAGAACTTTCTTCTTTTGAAGCGTCAAGCGACTGCCAACAAACGCTATTACAATGGAGTACTACGTCTGAACTAAACAATAACTATTTTAAAATAGAACATAGTCTGGATGGAAGCAGCTGGGCAACAATAGGCAAAATACTTGGTCAAGGGAATAGCACCCAAACTCAATATTATCAATATATGCATTCGCAAGTATTTAGTCAAAGTTACTATAGACTTACTCAAATTGATTTTGATGGAAGTTTTAGCCATTCTCCCATTGTTTCAAGAGCTGCTCCTAATTGTAACTTAAATACCAATATAGCCCTTTATCCTAATCCTGTTATAAAACAAAATATGGTACATCTAGCCATCAACACGGCATCAATAAGTCCTTTACAAGTAAAAGTAATTGATGTTTGTGGGCGAACATTATTTAAAGAAAAAGTAGACTCCCATCACCATCTACTTAGTACCCAAAACTTGCCTTCGGGAGTTTATCAAGTTGTTATTGAAACTACCAATAGTCATTTTATCCGTCGATTAATCATTCAATAGGGTTCTAGAGCTATGTTAGCATTTTTCATTGATTCATTTTTTATAGTCATTGTGTTAACAAAAGCTCCCAATTTCATATTTTTTATAACACATTGATTACTAAATTAAAAATCAAACTTTCTCTCAATCCTAGTACCTAGCAGTATTACAGCAAAAATAAACAATTTTCCTCCTATTCATTTGCCCCAAAAACAGATTGTTAAAGTTTATTGGAGACATACTAACCTTGCAACCATTTGGCGTTTCCATTGTCTATAGGTTTAAGAATATTATTTTTTAACTGTAATTGTATCTAATTTTCTTTCGTCCCTACCCCACAAGAAAATTAGAGAAAATTTGAATAAACTATTATATCAAATTCCCAACTTGTAATGAAAGTTCTAATCGTCTCGTTATTAGTCTGCTGCATGCCCCTAACCATGTTCAGCCAGGCTCGTGTTATTCTAAATTCTGATTTTGAAACACCCACCAATCCCCCCAATTCCTTTAGATTCTACCATCATTCCCTAGTAGATGGTTGGAGCAGTACTTCTAGTTCTGGGTTGATGGAATTTTGGAGAAGTCCTTTTAATGGGGTAACCTCTGCTAGTGGTCAGCAACACATCGAATTAAATGCAACACAACCTTCGGATTTGTATGTTGAAATTTGTATGTTCAACAATGAATCTTTTACATGGTCATTTTACCATCGAGGTCGTTCTGGCTTAGATAGTGCTCGTTTGTTAATTGGTCCTCCTGGTGCTGAAGTCCAAATACTTCGTTTTGGAACAGGAAATACGAATTGGGTCCAATACACTGGAAATTATACCAATACACATGGTAACACTCTAATTAGAATCCTCTTGCAGCCCATTAGTACGGCTTCAGGAAATCAAACTGTTGGCAACTTTATAGATTTGGTAGAAATTACAGGACTAGCTCCTGTCGTAGAATTTGAAAAAAATGCTTATAGTGACACAGAAGCTAGCGGTGGCAATATTCCTAATTTGATTGTAAATGGTCGTGTTCCATCTGGTGGTTTGGGTGTCGATTTGAATATAACCGGTGGTTCTGCATCTTCGTCTAATGACTTCAACCATACCACTACGTTTATCATTCCTGAAGGAAATTATGATGGTTCTCCTAGTTCGGTGGTAAGTATTGCGCCCAATTTTAGCGTCAACGACGATTTTATAGATGAACCAGACGAAGATGTCGTTCTTACACTTGCTAATCCGCAAGGAGGATTAATCATTAGTGATGCCAACTGTGATGCACAAGCCAATCGTTCTACAAGGTATACTATTCTAGATGAAGACATTACGTTCCCTATCGAACTTTCATCTTTTACAGCATTTAGTGATTGCGAACAGACGCAGTTGAGTTGGAGTACTGCAATGGAACTCAACAACAACTATTTCCAAATAGAGCACAGTGTGGATGGAATCAACTGGACTAAAATTGGTCAAGTTCCTAGTAGAGGCAACAGTACAGAAACACAACATTATGATTTTCTTTTCAAGGAAATATTTGTCCAGAACTATTTTAGGCTTCGACAAGTAGATTTTGATGGGAGTTTTAGTTACTCTCCCATTGTTACAACTAAACTTACTGATTGTAATTTAGATGCCAATATCTTGGTCTACCCCAATCCTGTTCACCACTCTAATACAGTCAGTGTTAAAGTAAACACATTGATAAAAGAGCCCTTACAACTAAGAATTATTGATATGTGTGGGCGGCTTTTGATGGAAGAACAAGTGCATCAAAATAGACATGATCTTAATATTGAGCACTTATCACCAGGAGTTTATCAGGTGTTGGTGGAGACAGCAAATACACATTTTGTTCGTCGATTAATCATTCAATAAAATAGATAAAAAGGGGATGGTGTTTAGCATCATCCCCTTTTTAGTATTCTACTCATTCGTAGCAATGTTTATGTTTCTTTTTTCGAGTGTATTCTTTTTTGCTTTTATGAATGTGATTTATTTTGCTATATCCATGCGGATTTTCTTCTAGATAGCGTTCTCTCTCTGCGGCTCCTAATGCTTTTTCCAAATCTACAGCTACTGCCAACAACTGTTTTCGTTTAGACTTTTGAACGTTGCTTTGTCGTCGTTTTTTATTCATTTTCATGGTATTGAGTTTTAACAATAGTTAGCTGCGCTGCTACTACGTGGTCGTTGAAAAACTTTATTGGTTTGATAACCAGCAAGTTACACCTTTGCTGCGTTTTGTGTTAAAATCTTAATTATCAAACTAATATAAATGTACTTTTTTATCTTTTTGGTAAAAAAGTAAACAACTAAGCGATAGCGATCTCACGACCGCAGGGAGCTAATCAACGAACTACTATTTTAATTAACACTCCGTTTTTTTGTGTTCAAAAAAAAATCTACGAAGTATTATTTGATACAATACTCTTACAACACCTTACTATATCTTATTTGTTCCGTTCTATCTCATTTTCTTTACAAATCCTTTTGCTGTTCTGCTAAGACAGCCAATTTATCAAAAAAGTTTTTATTGATTTTATACCCCGTCCTAAATAAGATATACTCTCCCTCTCCTTCAATCCGAACATCATCCTCTACAAAAACCAAGTGCAAATCTTTGAATAGGATAGCCCAAGCAAAATTATCCAAAGACTTATGAATGTGTACTAAAATACCATTCGGTCGTATCTCTATATTGCTATAAGTCAGATAATGTGATGGATTAATATAAGGTAAAAACACAGAGCTAGATGCCTCGATAATCATCCGTTTAGAGCCAATACCACCTTGTCTGATTCGATATAAAAACGGAAAAGATTTCCCCATCAATGCATTCATTGCTTCAACTGTTTTGCGAAGATTATGAGTAGTATCAAATATTGGCATATATTCTTTTTTAGGTTTACCAACAACTGTTTTCTATCCGATTGGCACGCTTAAAAAACATTCGTTTTAATTTATTAGTACTCCGTTGATTTTTTAGTTTTTCTACGAACCCGCAGGCTCACGAAGTAAAAACGTAAAAAAGCATCTTGCATTAGTTTGATTACCAGCCTTTTAGTGCAAAGGTCAACAAAAAAAAACACATCTTACTGATAATCAAACTAATACGATTTTTCAACGGAGTAATGATTTATAACAATTCCCTATATTTTCTAATTGACAAAAGCTAGTCTCTTACAGCGAAAGAAAGCAACCAGCAAAATTGCATACAAAAACGTCATTCCTCTCTCTAAAACTTTTGATTCTCAAAAACTTGCCATCACAACCTCTAAAAACTAATCTACGATAAGGCATATACAATTATTCTTATTATCTTAATTTTTGAATTATTAATAGTTTATTTTTAAATTATACCAAATTGATAATCAACAGAATAGCCCCAACAACCAATTTAAACAAACCTCTATTTAACAACAACATACATAATTATTATTAACAGATAATAATTATATTAATACAATTTCACTATAAGAATCTTTCAACTCCTTCAACAGTATATTTTATACATTGTTGATTACTTTAATAAAATTATGAACCACCTCAAAGACTTTTTTTATTATTCTCGAATCGAACGCAATGGTGTAATTACCTTACTTGTTATTCTACTTTTGTTAATTTTTTTGCCTTATACCTATACTTTTTTTGTTACCCCTCCTCTAACAGACTTTACCGACTGGAAAGCAGACATCGAGGCATTTGAAGAAGGAATTTCGCAAAAACCAATTGCTAAACATTCTACAACCCAAAAGACCCAAAACTGGAACATGAAGGCAATTAGAGGCGAAAAAGAAGCTGTCACTACTCTAAAACCTCAAAAATTTAATCCCAATACAGTAGATGCAATGGATTTGGAAGCCATGGGATTGCCTGTTAAAACAATCACAAGTATCTTGAAATATAGAGCTAAAGGTGGTCAATTTAAAGACAAAGAATCTTTAGAAAAAATATACACCTTGTCCTCCGAACATTATCAACAATTGTATCCATTTATAGACCTAAAAAGCAGAGCAGAAGTGTTGACGCAAAAAACAGCTACAGCATCAACAATTTCCAAACCACTTCCCCCCGCATTTGATTTTGATCCCAATACAGCCACAGGCGAACATTTCGAAGCTTTAGGCTTAGCAAGCAACACCATTCGAAGTATCTTAAACTACCGAGAAAAAGGAGGGCGATTCAGACAAATAGAAGATTTTAAGAAAATATATACGTTACCTGATAGTGTTTACCAACATCTCAAAGCCCATATTAAAATTGTCCAGCAACCCACCTATACTTCTTCAAAGACGTACTCCCCAAAAACGTATCAGAAAATTGATATTAATACTGCTAGTTTAGAAGACTTTCAACAATTTAGGGGAATTGGTCCTTCTTATGCCAAACGTATTCTAAAACTAAAAGAGAGCTTAGGAGGCTTCCTTAATAGCCAACAAGTCGGAGAACTATACAAATTGCCAGATTCTACCTTCCAATCAATGTTGCCCTATCTCGAATGTGCGCCCATTGAGGTTCGAAAAATCAATATCAATACTGCTACCTTGGACGAACTAAAGGCACATCCTTATCTTCGTTGGTTTCACGCCAAAGCGATTATTCATTATCGAGAAACAGAAGGACCTTGGAAAAGTGTTGATTTAATCCAAATTTTGACAGAATTTGATGATGGTAAAGGAACATTTCAAAAGGTCAAACCTTATTTAACCGTTCAATAGTAACTCTTTTTGCCAGACTCTCGTTTATATAACTACGAATCTCCCAAGTCGAATTCCACAACAAAATGAATTATTTGGTTGTTAAAAAAGATGATATACCCACAAAACGTACTAGAATATTGAAAAATTTAGCCTTGCAAACATCATATTTGTAGTCTAGTTTCATATTGTTGGAGTACTTTCTATCTTTGCAGTTAAAATTATATAGTCCAGTGAGAAAAAGAAAAATGGCAAAAATAAAGGAAAATCCTAAAGCAAATTATAAAATTCCAGGTAGTCAACTCTATGTTACTAGAGTTAGCAATTTATGGCGTTTATTCAGTGCGAACAAAACCGATAAAAGTAGACGTTTCTTAAAATTTAGAATCTACTTTTTTTCTATCTTATCCACTCCTTTACAGTGGTTACAACGATTGGTTTTTAGATTCAAATTACGAAATGTTGATTTATCTAAAACGGCTCCTGTTTTTATTTTAGGGCACTGGCGTAGTGGTACAACACACCTTCACTACACCTTGGCTCAAGATAAGCAATTTGTTTATTTGAATAACTTTCAGAGTTTTTTCTTCAACATTTGTATGTCCAAAATGCAGTGGTTCAATCGCCTATTAGCTCCCTTAGTACCTAGTACTCGTCCCATGGACAATATGGAAATGACGCTGGGCAAACCGCAAGAGGAGGAACAAGTATTGAGTAATATTAGTACAACAGCAGGGGTTAATAGTTTTTATTTCCCTAAGAATCGCTCTTACTTTTATAAGTTTAATTTGTTCAAAGGTATCTCTGATAAAGAATATGCTCGATGGAAAAAAGACTACTCGTATATACTGAAGTTAATTTATAAATTAAATGGAGAAGGGCGCTTATTATTAAAAAATCCTAATAATACCGCTCGTATTAAACAGTTGCTCGAATTGTTTCCTAATGCAAAATTTGTTTACATTCATCGCAATCCATTCCGAGTATACCTTTCTACCAAACATTTGCATAGAGCTGTCTTGAGAGATCAACGCCTACAAGAGATCAGCGAAGAAGAAGAAGATAATATGATTTTAGAAAACTACCGTCTAATCAACCAAGGCTATCTTGAAACTAGGGATTTAGTTCCTAAAGGTTCTTTGATTGAGGTTGCCTATGAGGACATTGGTAGTGAAAATGAAATAGACATCTTTAAAAACATCTATGAAACACTTTCTTTAGGAGACTGGGAAAAAGTCGCTCCTACTATCAAAGAGTACTTAGCCTCAAAAGAAGGATACAAAAAAAATCGTTTTATTCCTATTGATCCTGTTATGGTTAAACGCATTCAAAACGAGTGGGGCTTTATGTTTAAAGAATATGGGTACGATTTGGAATATAAAGACAATACCATTCCAACTAGTGTTGTTAAGTAAAAGTTGTTAAACAACTTCTAAATAAAAAAACGCAGCTTAATTGAAAGGCTGCGTTCTTTTTTTGTACAATCGTAATTTTTTTTGAACCGACTATTCATTCCAGTCCATTGGTTCCCGTAAGGCAAAAAAGCACATTCATGTTAGTTTACTTCGTGAGCGCTGCGCTTTTAGTTAGCTGTGCGACTACTGCATGATTTAAAGTAAGGCAAAACAAAGATAGCCGTGCAATCAATAAAATCCCCTAAGAGCGATTTGTTTGAAAAAAGTCCCAATACTTTGGATTTTCATCTTCAAAAATGGCACTTCCCTCTTCTTTAAACGCAATTTCAAACTCTTCCATTGCTAATTTTTCATTGCCTTCCTCTAAGTAACATTGAGCCAAGCGGAAATGCAAAAACGGATTGCCTTCGCCCTCTGGGAAGGCTTTAGCTCTATTCAAATTCTCGACTCCCCCTTTGTAATTTCCTACTTGAAAATTAATATCACCAATAGAAACCAATAAAAATGTTCCTGAGGGATATTGCGTTTTGGGTTCTGGCAATAAATCAAATGCTTTCCAAAACTTTTTTAATGCAGGACGATATTTTTCTTGCTCCATATACTCATCTCCTCTATCACAAAGTTCCTCTATTCGGTCAAATACTTCATCGCCTGGATATTCGTGTTCCATATTATCTATATTTTAAAGATTCTTTTATTGTCAGTCTATTAGCTAGTAAAGGTTATTTAAGTAAATTTTGTATGAGCAATAAAAATGACCGTTAACGGAGATTAGACAATGATTTCTGCGCAGCTTTGCGTCCGAACTAGCTTGGCGAAGCATGCAAGCTAGTTCAGCAAACAAGCAGCAAAAATCATCTAATCGTAGTGTTGGGTCTTGATTTTGCTTCTTTTATCAAGAAAAGAAGGACAGAGGAGTAAACTATTCCCTACTGTTAAAAACCAAAAGATATAGTAACTATTCCCATAACTTTTTACATGCATAACCTTTAGTAGTTCGTTGATTTTTTACTTTTTTAGCTCGCTGCGCTCGTGAGATCGCAAGCTTAGTTACCAAAAAGATAAAAAAGCACATTCATATTAGTTTGATAATCAAAATCTTGCCACAGAATGTATTGAAATAATAATTTATTGATTATCAAACTAATAAAGTTTTTCAACGACCACGTAGTAGCAGCGCAGCTAACTATTGAGCAAGTTACTTTATTAATTAGAGTAATATCTCGTTGAGCACTTTGCTTTTAGTTAACGGCACTACTACTCTATGGTATTTATTTCATTCACTTCGGTTCATAAGTACAGCGAACTACTACGATTTAAAACCTATATTCTATTTGCCCCCTAATTGCAAAAGGTGTCCCAGGCGTAAAATGGATTTCCTCAACACTGTTTAATTCTCCTTTTAATCTAGATTCTGTTGCAAACTGCGTCTCGTTCCACTCCGTATTAAATAAATTTTGAATCACAACACCAAATTTAAACGCTCGCCACTGATAACTTGCATTTAAATCAAACACTCCATAACCTGTTGCTACAATGCTGTTGTCCTCATTGGCAGGTCGGTCGTGAATATATCGATAACGCAAGCCTGCATTTATACCTATTGGATGTTGTATGGCTACACCACCAGAAGAAGTCCAATTAGGAGCTAAAGGTATGTAATTGTTACCTTCCGGTTCATCAATGCTACGAGCATAGGCATAGGTAGCATTCGCATCTAAATACAACCAATCCCAAATTTGATAGTGTATCCCTAAGTCTACCCCTGTTCTGAAACTACTACCACTAGGTTCTACAATGGCTTCGTCTCCAACATACACCATTTCTTGTTCTGAAAAAAGCATCCATACGGCAGCATCAAGTACCAATCTAGAAAAAGGTTTCCACAAGACACCTAAATCTGCACCATAGGCAGCAGGCAATGTTTTGGCAGTCTGTGCGGCAACAACTACCCTAGTATCGTTGCTGTGAAACCCAATCCCTGTTTTTAAGTATAGTTGTAAATTCGTATTGGGACTATACATTATATTTAATTTAGGGCTAACAACAGCTTGATCAACGGCTTGTAATTGGTAAACGCTATCTAGTAAATCTACATAATTAAACCTAAAATAATCTAC
Source organism: Aureispira sp. CCB-QB1 (assembly GCF_000724545.1). Lineage (GTDB taxonomy): Bacteria > Bacteroidota > Bacteroidia > Chitinophagales > Saprospiraceae > Aureispira. The sequence goes on from NZ_JHBV01000022.1 coordinate 130,678, forward strand.
CCTTGCGCCCAAGTTAAATCGCCATTTATCAACGGTTAAATTTCCATCAACCCAAGCACCAATATTGGTTTCATCAATATTCCCCAATTTTAAATATGCTAGTACCTCTTGACGATTTTTAGTATGAGATAATTCATTATCATTACTATCATCATAACGAAATCCTAATCCCCCTTTTACCTGTAACTCTACTTTATTCCAAGACCAAAGATGATTTAATTCGGTCTGCCCTCCAAACAAATGGCGCTGTTCGTATTGCTTAATTTGATCGCCATTGATAGAATCGTTGTTAAAGAATGTAAAGTTAGAATACAATTCAAAATTATAATTAGAATAGTATAACTTTGACTGAATACTGGAATGATTGCTTAATAATTTGGTATGCTCAAACTGTACATTTCCACGGCTAGTTTGTCCACCTTCAGTATCGTCAATAGCTCCAAATCGGCTGATCAAACCACCTTCTACTGCTCGTACTGGAATTTGTCCTGAAGCATCCCATTTGCTATAAAAATAACCCGCTTGCAACGATATCTTGTCCCCTTTGGGCAAATGCCCAGTATACTTTCCAAATAAATTAATTCGATTAAAGTTTTGACTACTCTCAAATGGACCATCGGATAAATTATAGCTAGCAGCAATATAAGCATCGTGCTGCTTCACTTTTTTAAGCAAGTTAAACAAGCCCTTAACTCGCATGGTATTAAAACTCCCATATTCTACCCCAACACTGCTATACTCCAAAGTCTCTTTGGTCTGAAAATCAACATAACCTGCTGTTGTAAAATTTCCTTGTTGTGTGTAATAGGGTCCTTTTCCGAAATCAATACTTTTGACCGTTTCTGGAATAATAAAATGCAAATCTGCATATCCTTGTCCATGTGCATGAGAAACCATATTAACAGGCATTCCGTCTGCACTAATACGAATATCCGTTCCATGGTCAATATCAAAACCACGCAAGAAAATTTGTTCTGCTTTTCCTCCCCCAGCGTGTTGCCCGATCACCAGTCCAGGTACTTGACGCAGCAACTCTTGCGAAGAATTAACAGGGTTTGTTTCCAATCGAATTGCTGTAATAACATTCAAACTTTGAATATCGTTTTTCACAAGCACTTCACTAATGCTAAAATTATTGCCTTTTAGTTGAAAGGTTTGTTCGGTTAAAAAAGATTGTTCGGTTAGTACGACAAATAAATTATCATAAGCTAAATGCGAAATTTCGAGGGTGTCTCCAACTGAATTGCCCTCTAATACAAATTGCCCTTTATTGTCTGTATGGGAATGCATTGCTGTTTGCACATTGATAACATTAACATAATCAATTGCTTGATTATTAACATCAACAACTTTCCCAATAATAGTTTGTTGCCCCAATACCTCTACTGAAAATAGCACGAGGCAAAATAAATAGAAATGTTTCATTAATAAATTGAGTTGTAATGCAGGTGAATAAGTGTATGTCAAAAATATTTTTTTAATTCATTTCGAATTTTCTATTAGTAAAAATCAAGCGCCAGCATCGGGGTATTTTTTCCTAAAATCACTCAAAAACTGTTGCATTTGTTGATCTGCCTCTGATAGTTCGGCCGCTCCATAACTTGGCATCTGCCCTTCTTTCTCTGGCATACTTTCGATATAAACCGAAGTAGATGGAAAGGCAATATGAACATTCATCGCTGCTGCTAGATTTAAAATGCTAAAAATGATTTCTTCTTTGAACTTTAAGTTGTCGGCATAATCTGTGGTGTCAAAAAAGACGACAAACAAAATATCTAAAGAAGACCCACCCATGTTGTTTAGATGAATAAAAGAGGTGTCATTTTTAGTTCTTGGATGTGCTTCATTAATTGCTCGTAAACCTTCGATAAATTTCTCAATCAAAACAGGTGGCGTATAATAAGCAACGCCTATTGTTGTATTAAACCGTCGGTATTTGAGACTTCCCATATTGTTGACCACCATATCTACCAACGAACCATTAGGCACAGAAATTAGAGAACTATCAGGAGTACGAATTCTAGTAGAACGAAATCCAATATCTTCTACGGTTCCTATAATGTCTCCACTACTGATAAAATCTCCCAACTGAAATGGTCGGTCAGCATAAATCATCACAGAACCAATCAGATGCTTTACGGTATCTTGGGCAGCTAAGGCAATCGCCAAACCACCAATAGACAAACCTGCAATCAGAGCGGTCAAGTCAACACTAAATACATCCAAAACATAGATCGCTCCTATTACAATAATAACCACTTTGAGAATGCGAATAAAGATGGGCAAAAGCTGGTCGTCAGACGTGCTTTCTGTTTTGGATACAATTGCTTCAAAATAAGAACGTGCTAATTCTACTGTATTCAAAACAACAAACACAGCACATATTGTATTAAATACTCTGAGAAAGGCTAGGAAGTAGTAACTAATCCAAACAGGCAACATCAAAACAGGGAAGAAAATAAATACGACATAAGCAACTACCAAATAACTAATAATACGCGATATCTTGGTAATAATATTAGAATCAAAATGATTTCTCCCCAACTGGGTATTTGCCAATACTTTAAAAATAATATTTAACAAACGCCAAATTACAAAATTTAAGAGGACGGCAATTAAACCCAACACTAGTATTGCCAAGTATTGCCATGTTTTTATTCCCAAAAAGCTGCTGCCTCCTTGTGGCAATAATTCTAATAAATAATGGCTTCCCAAAGGATAGACTGCTCGATGTAATTCTGGAATTAGCTTAATACTAGCAGGGTCATAACGCCAATAATCTGCATATTGCTTGGCTCGTTTATTTTTCCCAACCATTGGTCTTGTGATGTATATTTCAGGTAGTTCATCTGGAAACAATACATAAACAGCATTTCCACTAGTAGAATCAATATAGTCTGGGTTGTCAGGGATCAAATCTTCTCGAACCATCAACCCTTTGCCATCAAATATTTGTTTCAACTTAATCGCATAATCTCGTATCTTATCGGTTACTTTTTTAGGATCTCCAACCAAAGCAGCAGCAGCTTTATCTAGGTCGTAAAATTCTTCGTTTAAATAATAAATGTGCTGATGTGCTACCTCTTGAGGAGTAGATAAATTCCCTGCTGGTTCTTCCTGTTCTGTTTGTGCTATGAGATTGCCCCAACACAAGAAACACATCAATCCAATTAGTATATTCCGTAACATCTTCTTTTGAGATAATTTTTATGATAAAAATAAAAAAGCTTTCTAAATTCAATTAGAAAGCTAATTTGACACAAAGGTCTATATTTTAAAGAAGAAAACAGTCTATAAATATAAAATATCTACTTACTTTTTTATTTTTTGTTACCCTTCATCCTCTGAGTAGTACGTTGCATCCTCCAAAATGTACAGCAAACGAAAAGGATCGTATTCTTGATCATCTGTTTTTCTATTAATACGTAATGTCCCCTCCAATATAATCGGTTTGTCCATTCTATAAATAATTGGATTTTTGGCTACAATCTCAATAACAGACTCTGGACCTGCTGCACCACAAAAATAACAAGAACTGTAGGAAAACTTCGACAAGGTCATTCTTCCCTTAGTTAAATCTGCGGGAATAATAAATCCTTTTAAATAGATTTTCTTGCCATCTAATTTCAGAATTTTCTTACCAAACATGGGAGTATTGGTAAATTGTTCTGTAACAGGATCAAATTTATTTTTAAGTGTTACATCCATCATTTCCTCCCAATAATTCACTTCTTTTTTGCGTTGTGCATCTACTTGTACGCTGTATGTCAAGATAACAACCAATAACAATAGTATATTTTTCATTTTAATTATTTTATCCTTATAACCTACAAAACAAGACTCGTTTCTAAATTTTCATATAAAGGAGTTGTTATTTATATAGGGTTATTTGTATTTTTAAGATTAACTGGATTGCTACGATAAACTAGTTGTACAAAAGTATAAAAAAATAGTGCCAGTTTTAGTTTTTGAAAACTAAACTTTATTCACAAAGATTTTTAAGATGACAATAGAAGACTTACTCACCTATATTACTAATGATAAAACTGCTCTATTCCTATTCTTTATTTTATTGCCCATTTTAACAATTATTATTACAGCGATTTCCCGTGGGCGAAGTCTGGAAAAGCCATATTCTTACCTATACTCCATGTTGCTTTTTGCGGTTTGCATCCCAGGCGTTCTATCTATTACCTTATGGATATACTCGATGTTTTTTGAACGCAAAGCTCTCTGGCAACTTCCTTTCTTTATTTACTACCTGCCTGTTATTATCATGGTTCTTTGCATTTATATACTTAAAAAGAAACGAGTTTCTATTCGCCGTTTGCCATGGACAGGAGAGTTATACGAATTTTTAGTTTTACTAATTATCACCTTTGCATCCTTGCTCATTATCATGAAATTGCACATTATTAGTTTCAATCAGCCATGGCAACTAGGGCTTTTTGCGCTACTGTGTTTAAGCACCTTGCATCTGCTTTGGAAACGCATGGCAAGTTTGCGCTAACTAAAGGATTTTTACATTCGTCAACCGATAAGGAAATGTATAAGAGTTGGAATCATGAAAGGCATGATTCAATTCTAACACGCCTTCTATCTTATATCTTTTTCCTAATTCAAACACCAACTTTTGAGCATCATTTAGCTCTATCATTGTTATTTTAGGATCTGCAGAACAACCATAAAAAGGTTGCTTGTTTTTTGTTAATAAAGTAATTGAGGTATCCTTATAGGTATAAAAGTAACCCTTTAAACTTATTTTCTTGCCATCCCACTGCTTTACTTGATCCGAAAAGGTAATTTTCCAATAAAAATCTCCTGTTGTTGTATAAGCAGATTCTTCTCTTGTTGTTTCTAATAACCACCAATAGTCCTTAGGTAATTTTTTGAACGAGCAAATTCCGCCTAGCATCAACATCAATGTGATATACCCAAAGAGACGTTTTTTCCATTTCATAGCTCTGTTTATTTATTAAATTGCAGCATTTCTAACGATGTAGATAAATATATTTAAAAAGTGTTTTAAGCTTATTTTTAGATAAATACAAAGGTTTGAAAGGGGCATATGTAGCTATTACTAATCTCCCTAAAAGTGTATAAATCTTTTCAAAACCCACACGTTACTCACCATCCAAGCACAACAATATCTTATTATAAAAACAATAATCCATATATTCTGTTTCTTCACCAAATCTACTCGAAATAAAATAGAATATAGTAACAATTTTTAACAGATTTATTTCAAAACACTAAGGTTATATTAAAATAATCAAGTAGAAATCTTTGGCATATTAGTTGACTAACCTGTTTTTAATCAATCAATTATCTAATTAATTTTTATTTTCGTTATGAGTAAACGATTCATCGTTGCTTCATTTTCTACTTGTATGTTAGTTGCCTGCATGGCATATAACCAACCAAGTAATTCTAATGATGTTGCGTCTGAACAAGAACAAAATGATCATCCATTGATAGATAGTACAATTGTTCCTAAAGACACCGCATCTGATTCTACAATTCGTCTAAAAGGGAAAAACCGCAGTCATTATCGCTACAAAGATTTGGCAAAGGAAAAAGAAAGACGAAAAAAAATAAGAGCTAAATACAATAAAGAGAAGCTCTTAAAAAAATAGTTTTTTTAATACTAATTGAGTTTGTATATTCTTAATCTCTAATGTAGAGATATGGCATACAGACAAAACATAAATCTCTACTAGAAAAGGACTCCCATTAATTGTTCTATCTAGTAGAGTTTTTCCCAAAAACAAACCCAAATACTTAATGGCAAAACAGGTTTCAATTAAAATAAAATATGGCTACAATTGATAATTTTGCAAAACAATAAAACAACCAAATAAATAACAAACGTACAGTCTAAACAAACTATTTTTTAGCTTTTTTTTAACCAAAAATTAAATTTAAAGCACTCATTTTATTTTATTTTTAACCTTTAGACTACTTTTTTTTAAAAACATAGGGAATAAAATAATATTTTCCTAAAAAGCTAAAAAAAGTCCTTTTTGATAAAAAAACGCCTTAAACTCACTTTAAAACCCGAATTTAATTTCCTCAAAAACAACGTATAAGCTTACAAAATATAACAAAACTGTGTTCGCTTAGTGCTGAGAAATCCATTTTTTGAGTACACTATTTTTTAAAATAAAATTTTGCGAGAAGTACTTTTTCTGCCTAACATTGTGTGTGCTTCTGCAGAGCATTGATTTAATCACGCTTAAAAAAAAACACACGCTAAAAATGTTTACAATAAAAAAAATAGGAGCAGTTGTCGGACTCTGCTCGTTATTATTCGGACCAATTAATGCTCAACACAGTAGCCATAATCACACACCTGGAAGATCTTGTTATGCGCACGACAAACTACAAGAACAAATGCAACAAGATCCTGTTCTTCAAAGACGCATGAACGACCTAGAAAATACCACCCAACGTTATCTTCAAACACATGGTCAAGCTCGTAATCAGACCCGTAGCATCCCAGTTTATGTTCACGTTCTTTATAGAACCAGTCAAGAAAATATCAGCGATGCCCAAATTCAATCTCAGTTAGACCAATTAAATGCTGATTATGCTGGTACTAATGCAGATTACAACCCTCCTTCTGATTTCAGTTCTGTAGCCGCAGGAAGCACGGGCATTCAATTTACATTAGCAGGAGTAACACGAACACAATCTTCAAAAACATCTTGGGGAACTAATGATGATATGAAAAAACCATCAAGAGGAGGAGTCGCTCCAGTTACTCCAAGCACACATTTAAACATGTGGGTTTGTAACATCGGAGGAGGAATCTTAGGATATGCTCAATTTCCTGGTGGCTCACCTTCAACAGATGGTGTTGTAATGTCTCCACAATACTTCGGTAGTGTTAACTATGGCAGTGGCTTCTACCTTTCGGCACCTTTTGACAAGGGTCGTACGACTACTCACGAAGTTGGTCACTATTTGAATCTTCGTCATATTTGGGGAGATGGTGGTTGTAATGTCGATGATCAAGTAGACGATACCCCCATTGCAGGTAATCCAAACTATGGCTGTCCTAATTCTAATACCAATTCTTGTAATGGAGGGCAGAGAGATATGTTCATGAACTACATGGATTATGTAGACGACAACTGTATGTTTATGTTTTCAGCAGGTCAAGAAGCTAGAATGTGGGCTTGCTTAAACACTTCTCGCGATCAACTAGGAACCTCAGGTTCTGGTGGCGGTGGCGGTGGAGGAGGCTCTACTTGTAGCGACAACGAAGTTACCTTAAATTTGGACTTTGACAACTACGCTTCTGAAACTACTTGGACTTTGAAAAATAGTGCTGGTCAAACGGTTTACTCTGGCGGAGGATACTCCAATGGAGATAATGCAACAACTGAAACATTCTGCTTGCCCGATGGTTGTTATGAATTTACAATCAACGATAGCTATGGTGATGGTATCTGCTGTTCGTATGGCAATGGCTCTTACAATTTAGTTGCTGCTGATGGTACCAACTTGGCTAGCGGTGCTTCATTTACCTCTACAGAGACACAACAAATCTGTGTTGGTTCTCCTTCTGGTCCAACTTGCACCGATGTTACCTTGAACTTAAACTTTGATAGATATGGTTCTGAAACATCTTGGTCTCTAAAAAATAGTGCTGGACAAGAGCTTTATAGTGGCAATGGATATACCAATAACAGTCCTAATGTTAGCGAAACATTCTGTTTGCCTGACGGTTGTTATGATTTCACAATCAACGATAGTTATGGTGATGGTATTTGCTGTGCGTATGGCAACGGCTCTTATAGCCTTGTTTCTAATGGTAATACACTAGCTAATGGTGGTTCATTTGGCTCTAGCGAAACAAAACAAATTTGTGTGGGAACCAATGCTCGTACAACCAACCAAACTACTATTGCTGACGAAGCATCAACAATGGAAATGAACTTATATCCAAATCCTGCAAACAATGTATTAAATATTGACATCCTAAATCATGATGGAACTTGTATCGGTCGCATTATGGATGCAACTGGCAAGACCTTGTGGACTGGAGATCTTGAAAAAGGCAACAACCAAGTTAATCTAAATCAATTAGCAACAGGTATTTACTACTTCAATGCTGTTAAAGAAGATGGAACTATGGTTACTAAAAAATTCATCAAAAAGGGCTAGATGATCATAAGGCGTATTATAAGGAAGGGACTCCATTTTATGGTGCTTTATAATGCAACAACTAAAATTCTAAATGCTATCTAATTCGCACAACGGTAGGCTACTCTTTGGGTAGCCTACTTTTTTATTTTGAATATTAATTAGCAACACTGCTCTACGTGATTTGCATAATTCTGTTTGAACGATTAACTACCTACACTAATAATAAACACTGTAGTATTGATGACTAAATGTTAAGCTCAATCTCTTTAAAAACTTTGTCACAACCTACACTCTTTTACTCCTAAGGTCATTATATTTCATTTAATACGTTCCTATTTTTTTGCATTATTATCAAACTAATAAAGCTTTTCAACGACCATGTAGTAGCAGCGCAGCTAACTATTGAAAAAAAACTCCTATCAACTAAATGTCGATAAGAGTTTTCCTTTTTTATAGTTTAATTACTAAAAATCTTAAAAGATTGATCATTAATTGCACAGCACTCACAAAATATCATGCAATAGCAGCGCAGCTAACAATTCATTTAATGTTTTACTATCTTTCTAGTAATATGCTCTTGACCATTCGTGAAACTGATAAAATAAACACCAGGTGCCAGATTACCAACTGGTATCGTTTTATTCTCTATTGAACCAACCTGCATATTTTGACCTTGAACATTGGTTATAATATAATCAGAAATACCTTGCATATTCGTAGCAACTTCTAAATAATCTCTAAATGGATTCGGTGCAACTTTCAAAAAGGCATCTTTTGGGTTGGTTGTTGATATATTAGTCGTTACCGTTGCAGAACGAATTGAAAAAGCATCAATCGCAATATCAGAAGCAAAACCACTTCCAGTAGAAGCTTTAAAACGAACCTTCAAGTCGGTCGCATTAGCATAAGCAGCAAGATTAAGAGTAATGCTCAACCAGTTGTCTCCATAATCATTAATTCTAGTCAACAAAGTATTCCAGTTCGTAGTAGCCGTTTTTACTTGAACATCTAACCTTCCCATATTTGCCCCATACATATGATAATCAAAGGTCATTTGAGGATCTGTTATGGTTGTCAGATTAAAACAAGGGGTTTCTATAATCGCTGTTTTGGAAGGAAAGTTAGGAGTAGTAGCTTCTACATAAATATAGTATGTTCCATCGTTAGCTGCTGTTGGTCCTGTATTGTTTGACGGTGTTGCTCCAGAGAATATAGTCCAATCCAAATCATCATCACTATCTTGTACCCAATCGCCTAGGGTATTTTCAAAACTTTCATTATAAGGAAAGATCGCGGTTGTTGTTGGGCAAGTATAAACAACATCTGCAATTGATACAGCATCAATAGCAATATCTGAACCCCAAGAACTACCAGTCACCCCATTAAATCGTATTCTCAAATCCGTTGCATTGGTATACGGAGACAAATCAATTGTTGCCGACAGCCAACCATCGCCTTGATCGCCTACTTTTGACCAAACACTTACCCATGTTCCTCCACCAGTACTTATTTCTAGCTCCAACTCCCCCATATCTGCTCCGTACATATGATACATAAATTTCAATTCAGGAAATAAAACACTAGTCAAATCGAAACAAGGACTCTCTAATATAGCTCTCTTATTAGGATTATTAGGTGCCGAAGCCTCCATGTAAGCATAGTAATTACCATCATTGGCTGTTGTTGGTCCTGTATTCGAAGATTGTGTTGCACCAGAAAGTGTAGCCCAATCAAAATCATCTCCCGTATTTTGAACCCAATCTCCAAATGTATTTTCAAAGCTTTCGTTGTAAGGAAAAGTATTTATAATTGTGCAATTAGGCGTTCCTGAACTAATACCAAATGCATCAATAGCAATATCTGATTCAAAATCGCTTCCTGTCGTGCCATTAAAACGAATTCTCAAAGAGGTTTCATTCGTATAGGCATTCAAATCAACTGTATCTGAAATCCAATTCGCTCCTTGGTTACCCGTTCTTGTCCACAAAGTAGTCCATGTAGAACCGTTGGTGCTCACTTCTAAAGATAAGGTTCCCATTGTTGTTCCATACATGTGATAATCAAAGGTTACCTGCGGATAAGTAACTCCCATCAAGTTAAAGCAAGGGCTTAACAACAAAGCGTTTTTGCTAGGGTTGTTGGGCGCAGAAGCTTCCATATAGGCATAATAACTACCTTCATTGGCTGCCGTAGGTCCTGTATTGGTCGAAACTGTTGCTCCTGACAAAACTGTCCAGTCAAAATCATCCGTTGTCGCTTGTGACCAAGCACCAAATGTATTCTCAAAGCCCTCTGTATAAGGAAAACTCGTGATCGTTGTACCACAAGGGACTGGAATTGCCCCTCCCGAACTATCAATTCCACAGTTGGGCATATCAAGCCCAATATCGGCAATCAATTGATCACTTCTACCACTAGAACCATTGGTACAACCTCCTGTGTTGTGAATTGCAACTACTAAATTAGAATTAAAATCCAAAACTGGAGACCCCGAACTTCCTCCTTCTGTATCAGCAAAATAACGGGCACCTGTTGCTGTAATCTGATTGATAATAGCATTCCCATTCGCATCACCTCCTTGGTCTGTTACTACCGTGATTTCTTTTCTTCTACCTCCTGGATGTCCGACTATATAGATACGATCGCCAACTACTGGAGGGCTTGAACTTAAACTTAGATAGCCATATGTTGAAGTTGGGTTTACAGGTAACTGGACTAGAGTATAATCCAACGCGGCACTTGTCTTTATAAATGTAGCAGAAGTTGCCACAAGATCAGACACTGAATTTCCAGTACCATTACAATTAGTATATTGATAATTGAACATAAAATCTGTATTAGCAGCCTCTGCAGCTGTCCCGATACAATGTTCGTTCGTCATCACATGTCCATCACAGCCCAGTAACCATCCTGTACAAAGACCTCCACCGCCAATTAATAAGCGACAAACAGCTCTACCTTTATCATACATTGTAGTACCATTATAACAAATAACAGGCTCTTTATCATCTGTTCCACAAATAGACTTCGTAGCTAATAAAGCATCTATTTGTGCTTGTGGGTACCCATAAGCAACCTCTGTAATATCAAAACCATAGTGATTCGACCCTGTTTCTGAATGCAACCGAACAACAACTCGTTCGTCAAACAATACTTGCGTCCAAAAATCACTAATCATTGTCATATTCTGATCAATGATTTTACCTCGTCCTGCGTATATAATGGTTTCGCCAGTATTCACGGCAGTTATCTCTACATAGTCTCCTGGTGCTAGATCAAAATTTTTGAAATAAATTTTTATGTACGAAGAATACTTGTTGTAAAATTCTTTTTCGTAAATAACATCTGCTACCCCACTAGGATTATAAGGATGCGCTGTTTGAAAATTCGTAGGAATAACATCTCCCACCTTTAGTGGTGCGTTGATTCCATCTGACGGAGTTAAATCTTCTAAAACTGAAGTTGCAGTTTGTCCCAAAGATAATTCGCAAAAAAAGAGTAAAAAAAATACGATTCTTTTCATTGTAAAAAAGAGTTTGTTAGTTATTTTGATCTAAATCTAATAAAGTTGGGAATTTATCTTCGATTGGGAGTCGATTGGTGAAGATAGTTATGTACAAGAGTAAAATTTGTATAAAAATCAGGTAAGTCATTTTAAATGTTCATAACTTATTTGTGATAAATAAGTTATGTTGACACCCTCTAATATAAGACATATAAGCACTAAAATAAAATGCTTTTGGGAATTAAAATTTCTTAATTGTTTGTTTCATGATTGTTCAAATCTATTTCCTTTTAGTATGGTATATCTTGTTATTAATAGCAAATTTAGGAAAATGTTTATTTTGAAGAAGGGTTAATTCCTTTTCTACTTATTTTTATTTTTACCATACAAGAATAAATAATCTCATCATAAAACAATGATAAACAACCACTTACAACTTAAAACTCAAAATCAAAGCATATTGATTATCAGCCTAGTATAATTCTCTTACAACTTATATTTTAATAGCATAAATGATCCAATTATTACCGAGAAACAAACAAAATGTGCAAATATTACGGCTTAGACATCGTATTTTAGACAAAAAGTGCTAAATTTACACCATTAAACAATAAAAGAACAAAAGAGTATATGAGTAAGGATAAGTATATAGACAAGGTAATCACTTGGGTCGAGAAAAGAAAAATTAGCTCCATCCAAACAACTTCCGAAGGATATGATGACCCTAAAATTTTCACGAATCAATCAACTAAAGACCAAGTACAACCAGATGTGTCTTTTACCATTGATGATGCTACTCATTATTCAGAAATAGCTTTAAAATGTGATAATACTAGGAAATTAGTTACGCGTTGGAAGTTATTAAGTACAATGGCTTCTGTGAAGAAAGGACAATTGCACCTTTTTGCACCTAAAGGACACAAAATCTTTACTAAAAAATTAGTAGAAGATAACAATATCGATGCTTTAATCCATTCTTTGTAAAGATTGTTTTTCTGCACGAATAGAAAAACTGCTTGTAGAGCTCTACAAGCAGTTTTTGTTTAGTACCCAAGCAAGAGCATATAAACGTAAGTTGCAAAAAGCAAGTATGCTTCTCAAATGAAGCATACTTGCTTTTTTATATTTAGAATGTCCAATATTTGTAATCTATAAGATCATTATTTTGCAATAATTACTTTTTGACTTTGATATTGTTGGTCGACTTCAAGTGTCAATAAATATACACCACTAGCTTGGTCTCTCAAGTCCAATGGCAAGTCAAAACTTGATGCAGAATAAGTATGCTCTTTCACTATTTGCCCCAATACATTGGTCAAACGTATAGTAGTCGTTTGGGATTTAGAAAAAGCAACTTCCACCCTAAAACGTCCATCATTAGGATTTGGGAAAATAGCAAAGTGGGTTAGGTTATTAATTGATTCTAGTCCTACAATATTAACAGTAATAGACGCCCCTACTGCACAGCCATTTGCATCTGTAATGGTTAGGTGATACGTCCCATTGTGGACTAAACCCGTTGCCGTAGCTGTCGTTTGGTTTCCTGTCAAGGTATCCCACTGATAGGTATATCCTGCCGTTCCTCCCATAGCAAATGCTGTTGCCGTTCCATCTCCATTATCTACAATTCCACCAGACAAAGGAGTCAGTGGTTCTGTAAGCAGTACACTGTCCAACACTACACATCCATTGGTATCTGTCATACTAACAACATATCCTCCTGCACATAAGTTAATTATTGTAGCAACACTATCCCCAGTGCTCCAACTGTAAGCATAGCCACCAACACCTCCTACTCCTGTAACTCCTATGGCTCCAGTGCATCCTCCATTACAATTAACATGATTGACAGAATCAACAACTAGTATCAATGGACTAGGTTCTCCAATTGTAATACAACGATCAAGCACACATCCTAAAGAGTCCGTTACGGTCACACAATAAGTCCCTGCTCCCAAGCCTGTCACAATATTAGAAATACCTCCTCCTGCATTGGCATCCCAAACATAAGATAAACCACCTGTACCTCCCAAAGCATTCGCTTCCACTACTCCATCTAATCCACCATGACAACTAATTCCACTTTGCTCTATTATCGTCAAAGACAGGGCTGTATTAGGTTCTGTTAAGCTATGACAAACCGTTGCAAAACATCCATTATCATCGGTCACGGTCACACAATAGGGCACATTAGCTCGTAAGTTGCTGATTGCGGGTGTGCTGTCACCTGTACTCCAATCATAAGTATAATCTGTTGCAACTGTTCCTCCAGTTCCTGCCACAGTGATACTTCCTGTAGAATCGCCATGGCAATTAATTCCACTACTACTAACAACCGTTACGACTAAAGCACTAGGCTCTCCGATTGTAATACAACGGTCAAGCATGCATCCTAAAGAATCCGTTACGGTCACACAATAAGTCCCTGCTCCCAAACCTGTCGCAAGACTAGAAGTGGCACTTCCCACATTGGCATCCCAAATATAAGATAAACCACCTGTACCCCCCAAGGCAATTGCTTCCACTACCCCATCTGATCCACCATGACAACTAATTCCACTTTGCTCTATAATCGTCAAAGACAGGGCTGTATTAGGTTCTGTTAAGCTGTGACAAACCGTTGCAAAACATCCATTATCATCGGTCACGGTCACACAATAGGGCACATTAGCTCGTAAGTTGCTGATTGCGGGCGTACTGTCACCTGTACTCCAATCATAAGTATAATCTGTTGCAACTGTTCCTCCAGTTCCTGCCACAGTAATACTTCCTGTAGAATCACCATGACAATTAATCCCATTACTACTAACAAGCGTTGCGGCTAAAGGACTTGGTTCTGCTATTAAAATGCTTGTGGTTGCCATACAATTGTAATTACTATCTATTATCGTAATCTGGTAAGGAGTTGTATCTGCTGGTAAATAGCAGAATACGCTATCTGTCTGACTCAATAGATTTGGTTGATGAATTGTATATGTATAATTCCCCGAACCGCCTACAACTTGCACATCGATACAAGCCGAATCACCATAACAGTCTATAGCTCTAAGCAAATTTGCTGTTGCTGTTAACGTTTGTTGTTGTATTAAATCTAAGCAAAGAACGGTTGAACAATGATTAGCATCCGTTGCTGTCATACAATATTGCCCAGCGGCTAGGTTTTCTAGTACTAAGGTACTATCTCCCGTAGACCAAGTATAATCTAGTGTTCCTGTTCCTCCAAACACTTCTACCTCAATTCGCCCATTACTACCACATATAGGATGAACGGTATCTCTAACTACAATATCCAAAGGGCTTGGGCTTACCACCTCAAAACTAGCTACTGAATTGCATCCAGCGGCATCGGTCGAGGTGACAGTATATAATTTAGGTGGCAAATTACAGACAGTATAATTGGTAGAAGTTGTTACTTGGCTTCCAAGAATTACGGTATCCCATACATACGTGTACGGAGCAGTTCCATTGATTGTTTCTATCGTAACACAACCATCAGCTGCTCCAAAACAACTAATAGAAGTTGTATTCGTTTGGACTCTAGGAGCTGTCGTATCAAGATTTACTTGTACACAAAAAGTATCCAAACATCCTGTAGACAAATCGGTGATACTTACACAATGGATTCCAATATTTAGATTATGTGCAGTACTGTTTCCAATATTGGTATCTACGATTCCATTGGACCACACAAAATGATAACTTCCTGTATTAAAAGAAGCATTTACCAGTCCATTATCATTGCAAGTCACATCTGTCGAAGACAAATTGGGACTAAGAGTAGAAGGAACGTTTACAGTATGCTGAACCGTTATAGGGCAAGTTAGCACCTTCTGTCCTCCTACCTTGACAACAGAATAGATTGTTGCCATATAAGTAGTATTTAAAGTGGGATAAACCCAAGCCGAATCATTAGATATTGGCATTAGGGTATTGCTTGTTGACCAAACAACACTATCTGTAACAGTTAGCCCTCTTATCGTTAAATAGGTGCTATCTCCTGTACAAAGTAGAGTATCACCGTGTATAGTGGCATTGGGTATAGGTGTAACGTGTAAATAGACAATATCTATTGGTGTTCGACCACAACAACTTGTCCATAAAGATAATTCAATGGTAAAAAAGCCTATGGTATCAAACGGCGTCATTGGAATGCTTTGGATTGCTCCTGGGTTGATAATAGCACCATCAAAACTCCATTCAATAGAGTCTCCATAGATAGCACTCGAAAAAGTAGCAGAATCTCCTAGACATATTTGGAAGGTATCAATTCCTATTTGATTAGCAGAACTTAGTATTTCTGGTTGGTAATTTTGATCAAAAGCAATATTATAAAACCCTCGGTACTCGCTCAATGCATTTCCTGAAGCACCTCCTGAAGCAGGGCATCCTGCGCAAGTGTTGTGTATAATATTATAACGTCCAACCGAATTGTATCGAGTCGTATCAGCATTTGATGTTCCTATAGTAGGTATTGTGTTTTGTCCCAATCCATCAAAAATCCAATTGGTTACATTCGTATTGGAAGTTCCAATAGGGATGACTTGAGGGGTACTAGTGGTAAGAGGATGGTTAGCCACTTGGGAAGAATCCCAAAATAAAACATTGGTATTCGTGCAGTTTACATTTGAAGCGTAAATAATTTGTTGGTTATACAACGCATAAGTAGAATCTTGAGTCATGGGGCTTATTCCTACGTTATTCCAAAAAATATTCATAGAAATACCATCTTGCCCATTGCCGCCAGCACCGCCATTACCACCAACACCACCATTGCCACCAGCACCGCCATTTTGAACTTCAATCGATGT
>NZ_JHBV01000023.1 GCF_000724545.1 Aureispira sp. CCB-QB1
GCAAAATACAACTCTAAAGAACTAATCGATCAGAAGAGATGTAATTTTTTAACTGAAAACTATTTCTTTTTCTAGCTTGTCAATTTCCCCGCCTCATCTAATACAATTATCTTAAGACAGAATATAATCAATCATTATTTATTCTAATTTAATGGACAGTTAATATTATATACTATGTAAGAATTTTACTTGCCTCTCTGAAAAATAGTACAATAGAAGTGGTGTTGTGTCCAGTTCTAACAAATAACTTATTTTGTTTTTCTTAATAAAAAAATAGTTTTGTCCTATTTTATAATTAAGAATTACAAACTTAAGAAGTTTTATTTTTATGCATATTGTTTTGGTAATCAGAGCTTGGTGAAGTTTTGTTGTTCTTGCAGAACTTAAGGGGATCGCAATAGATATAGGCAATTGATATTGGGAAAGTAGAAGTTTCTTTTTATTCTGTAGCTTATGAAAAGTCAGAAAAGTAAAAATTGCTTAGCTTTGCACAATAATTTA
Source organism: Aureispira sp. CCB-QB1 (assembly GCF_000724545.1). Lineage (GTDB taxonomy): Bacteria > Bacteroidota > Bacteroidia > Chitinophagales > Saprospiraceae > Aureispira. Next base: position 502 of record NZ_JHBV01000023.1, read on the forward strand.
ATTGACAGGTTATTAAATCCCCCCAAGGATATGAAAAACAAACTGCATTTCGTCCCAAATTATGGGATGTTTCTGTGTTTACTATTTATCTTCTTTGCACAGTCCTCCAAAGCCCAATTAACCAATTTTCAACAGGTAACAACCAAATGTTATGGTGGGCCAACGATAAGTATGGGAAATACGACAGGAACTTTGGTTGGTAATGTAGGGTTTACGCCTTCTGACATACCTGTTGGGCACAAAATAGTCGATGTCTTGGTAGAAATTGTCTGGTCTAAAACAGATGATGGAAGTTGTACCTCAATAACAGGGATACCTGCCGATTTAAGTCATGTTGGATTTGTTATTCAAGCACCTTTTGGTCCGACAAGATACCTAGCGGCATCTGCTTTAACAGGTCCTTTTGCAGGAACTTCTTCTAGTTTTACAGGATTGTCAAATATTGTTCGTGACACCATTGTTTTTAGAGATATAGGCAATTCTTTATTGCCAGCATCTACACCAGTGCCAGGACGCGATACCGTTCGACCCAATCAAGATCCACTACGATTTTATTGTGGAGAAAATCCACATGGTTTGTGGAGTATTGGAGGAATTGATGATGCACCCACTTCAGGTCCTCAATTATGTATTCACTCCTATTGTATTACTCTTATCACTTGCGATGCGACACAATTAAAAGCTAGTTGCAAAACAAACCCTACTATTGGTGTTGGTGCAACGGGTGTACACGCCTTTCAATTTGTAGATTTAGATAGTATTAGCGATGTATCGTGCATGGTCAAAAATATTAGTTTTTCACCTGCTACTATTAATTGTTCGGATGTTGGCAGTTCGGTTCCAGTAACCATGACAATTCGAGATCATTTAGATAGTGTAGAGTCATGTGTTAGTTTGGTTTCTGTGATAGACAACGAACCTCCAGTAATATCTCAGTGTTTTCCAAATGTCTTAGGGACATTGTACTTGGATGCTACTGGACGAGATACTTTTTGGGCAGATTCTATTATTGCAACCGATAATTGTGGTTCAATGATTAAGCAAGTACGACCATTATCAGGAGGTCCGTGGCGTCCATACCTTCCCATTAGTTGTGTGACTGGCTTTCAACAGTTTGCGGCTCAAGTAAGTGATCCAAGTGGTAATATAAGCAATTGTAATATTATTGTTAATGTCATTGATACCATCGCTCCAACTGCAGTTTGTGGTCAAGATACCGCCTATTTAACAAATAATCCAAATGGGGCTGTGACGGTGTCTGCTACAGATGTAGATGGAGGTAGTTTTGATGTTTGTCCTCCTGTTATTGGACGATGGATTGGCAATCAATTTGCCCCACCTCCTGTCTATACTTGTGCCGATTTAGGTATTGATACTGTTCGTTTAATTGTTGCTGATGCTTCTGGTAATTTAGATACTTGTCACAATGCTATTATTGTAGTTGTCGATACTGTTGCCCCTGTTGCAATCTGTAAAAATGATACAGTTTACCTAAATTCAAGTGGGGTAGGAACTGTTTTTGCTAGTGATATAGATAATAACTCGGCAGATAATTGCAGTATAGATAGCATTAATATCAATGGTCTTTCTAGTATCAATTTTGATTGTTCTCATTTAAATAGTATTCAACAGGCAACTTTACATGTTTTTGATGCTAATGGAAATCGAGATTCATGTATTGGTTGGATTACAGTTGTTGATACGTTTCCTCCTATTGCGAATTGTAAAAATGCGTCTATTTATTTGGATGGAACGGGCAATGCTATTATTCAGGCAGATAGTTTAAATAATGGTAGCACGGATTTGTGTACAGGGACCAACCTAACCTTTGAAATAGCAGGAAATCCAACAGCAACGTTCAATTGTTCTAATATAACTAGTAATCCTAATGTAGTTGTTCTTACGGTTATTGATAGTTTTGGAAATAGCAGTACATGCAATGCTTCTGTTAGTGTGTGGGACACTATTCGACCTATAGCCTCCTGTACGAATACAAGTGCTTACCTTAATAATTCTGGAATTGCAACCGTATATGCTGCTGATTTGAGTGCAGGAAGTTGGGATAATTGCGGAGTAACCGACAGTTTTGTGAATGTATTAGGGAATGGCTTTACAACATTTAATTGTACGACTATTTTTACCCCACAATCTGCTACACTAATTGTTGAAGATGCACAGGGAAATACAGCTACTTGTATAGGAACAGTAGATGTTATTGATACGATCCGCCCAAGGGCATTGTGTGAGGCATCTATTGTAGCACAATTAGGACCAACAGGAGTCGTGACTGTTTTGCCCACTGCTATTGATTCGAATAGTACGGATAACTGCGGATTGGTGGAATATTTGATTAATAATGCGAGTTCAGAAGTTTATACTTGTGCAGATTTAGGTACGCAAGTTGCTACGTTGACGGTTCGTGATTCTTCTGGAAATAGAGCTACTTGTACGTCAAATATTACGATACAAGATAATATTGCTCCAACGGTATCTTGTCAAACTAGGACATTTTATATCAATACTTCAGGTGTTGTTTCGATTACACCTGATAGTGTGTTGGTGTACCCAACAACAAGCGATAATTGTGGAATAGCAAGTGCTACTTTTTCTACGGGAAATAGTATTACTTATAATTGTGATAGTATTGGAAGTCGCTCGGTGCGTGTATTAGTAGTAGATAATTTTGGGAATACATCAAGTTGTGTCACAACAGTAACGATTGTAGATACAATTGCACCAACGGCAAGCTGTCGACCCGTTCCTTTTACCTTGCAATTGGATTCATTTGGTATTGGTTGTGTTACTCCTTTTGATATTGATAATGGAAGTGGCGATTTGTGCAATTTAGATACGATGTTGGTCAATGGAGTAGATTCTTTTTGCTTTAACTGTAATAATTTAGGAACCAATACCGTCACATTATCTGTTTTGGATAGTTCTGGAAATCAAAGCACCTGTACGGCTAGTGTATTAGTAACAGATGCCATTAATCCAACAGCTTTATGTCATGATACAACAATCTATTTGGGAGCAACAGGAGTTGTAACAGTATTCCCAGCAGATATAGATGCAGGAAGTAGCGATAATTGCTCCTTTACGAGTAAAATAAACAATCAATCTTCTGTTAGCTTTAATTGTAACCAAGCTGGTGTCAACTCTGTTCAGCTGACAGTAACCGATAATGCAGGATTACCTGGCAATCAATCTCAATGTTCGGCTAATGTCACTATATTAGATACGATTGTCCCTGTTGCAGATTGTATTGCACCAGGAAGTCTCAATATTTACTTAGATGCCAGTTGTTTTGCCTCGATTCCTGCGGCTACGTTTAACAATGGAAGTACCGACAATTGTAATCTGACTAGTAGTGCTTATACGGTAAGTGGCTTACTAAATGCTACATTTAATGCGGCTAATTTGGGAACAACCCCAGTTACTTTAACCGTAACGGATCCTAGTGGGAATGCAACAACTTGTCATACAACAGTCAATGTAATTGATACCATTCGTCCGACAGTGACATGTGTTGTAGACACACTCCAATTAAATGTTTCTGGGACTGCAATGCTTACGCCCACAATGGTTCTAGGAACGTCTACAGACAATTGTAGTAATGGTTTAACCTATACCTTGAATGGAGGACAGTCGTCGTTAAATTTTGATTGCTCTGATGCAGGAATCAATCCAGTAACTCTAACGGCAACAGATTCTAGTGGAAATAGCAACTTTTGTACAACTACTGTATTTGTCGAAGATAATATTGCTCCCAATGCAAGTTGCCGTCCCAATCGAACCTTGAATTTAAATTCGGGTGGAACTTTTGGAGTATTGACTCCAAGTATGATTAATTTAGGAAGTGCTGACAATTGTTCCATTACATCTTATGATCTGTCTAAAGATACGTTTTTCTGTAACGATATTTATACCAATCCTCATACTGTTACAATGGTAGTTACTGATGTGAATGGAAATACAGATTCTTGTACTTCTCAAATTACAGTTCAAGATAATACAAATCCTACTGCATCTTGTCAGACAGCTACCGTATATCTAGGAGCTGGAACAGTAACTGTAACTCCAACGACCGTTTTGGTGCCGCCAACGGGAGATAATTGTACGGCGTTGACCTCTACTTTTGCAGGTCAAGGAAATAATATTGTTTATACTTGTGATAGTATAGGAACACATATGGTGACTGTTGTTGTAACAGACATTTCTGGAAACACAGCAAGTTGTGTAACAACCATAACAGTATTAGATACTGTTCCTCCTGTTGCCAATTGTACAACGGTTCCTTATACGGTACAATTAGATACGTTTGGAAATGGTTTTGTTACTCCGCAGGATATTAATAATGGAAGTTATGATTTTTGTGGTATTGACACCATGTTAGTGAATGGTACAGATTCTTTCTTCTATTCGTGTGCAAATATCGGAAACACAGCTGTAACATTATCTGTTTTAGATGCTTCGGGCAATCAAGAAAATTGTGCTGCCAACATTATTGTAAACGATCCTGTTAATCCAACCGCTTTATGTCACGATACAACATTGTACTTAGGGAGTACAGGAATTACAGTTATAACACCAAATTTGATTGATGCTGGTAGTTATGATAATTGTTCCTTTACGTCAACTGTAAATGGCTTTTCTTCTGTAAACTTTAATTGTAATCAAGTTGGAACCAATACTGTGCAGTTGATTATTACGGACGTATCAGGAAATACGACACAGTGCGCTGCTAATGTAACCATATTGGATACGATACCTCCTACTGCTAATTGTATAGGAGCTGGAAACTTGACCGTTTATTTAGATAATACTTGTTTTGCTTCGATTCCAGCGAGTTCTATTAATAATGGAAGTACAGATAATTGTAGTGGATCTTTGACTTACAGTGTTGGAGGCTTGCCTAATGCAACATTCAATGCAACTAACTTAACCAACAATCCCAATCCTATTACGCTAGTTGTTCGAGATGCTACAGGAAATGTGTCTACTTGTACAACGACTATAATTGTGAGCGACACGATTAAACCAATTGTCTCTTGTCAACCTGATACAATACAACTAACAGGACCCAATGTAGTTGTAGGACCTTTAGCAATTAATGCGGGGTCATCAGACAATTGTAGCGTTCCTACTTTAACAATTAATGGGCAGCCCTCTCTAACACTTGATTGTACAAACTTAGGAGTAAATACGGTTACATTAATTGGTACAGATATTAGTGGTAATGTAGATTCTTGTTCTACGACAATCTATGTAGAGGATATAGCTGCACCAGCCGCCAACTGTAATTTAAATACAACAGTGTCAATCGACCCTAGCAATGGATTGGCAATATTGCAACCCTTAGATGTTGATAACGGTAGTGTTGACAATTGTACGATTGTTAGCTATCTTTTGTCAAGGGATACGTTTGATTGTAGTGATCTAGTTTCTAATCCACACGCCGTTCAACTTTATGTTGTTGATCAGAGCGGAAATGCAGACACTTGTACCACACAGGTTACGGTAAGAGACACCATTTCTCCTACAGCTATTTGTCAAAACGATACGGTATATTTTTCAGGAACGACAATTAATATTAATGCGACTAGTCTAGATGGAGGTAGTTTTGATAATTGTGCGTTACAGAGTTTTACTTTGAGTCAAGACACCTTTGATTGTCCAGATATAGGAGTCAACTCCATCACCTTGACTGTTATGGATAGTAGTGGCAACACATCTACCTGTATCGCAGAGGTTACAGTGTTAGACACTGCGGCTGTTGCTATGGCTGGTACAAACCAATTACTATGTTCCGTTGATTCTACAAGGTTAAATGCAGCAGCTCCTCCGAGCCCATTGGTGGGAACATGGACGACTAATTCGGGGGCAATTATCGATGATCCTAATGCCGCCAATACCTTATTGACTAGTATTCCTGTTGGTATCCACGTATTCTACTGGACATTGTCTAATGCTACTTGTGCGAATCTATCTATGGATTCTATTGTAATAGAAGTGATTCCAGCAAGTCCAGATATTGCCAATGCAGGTATTGATCAAAACTTGTGTCAAGATACAACAACCTCTTTAGAAGCAAGCCCTGTTAGTGTTAGTACGGGAATCTGGACTCAAAGCACAGCGCAAGCTAATGCAGGGGTAATTATAGGAGACCCTTCCGATTCTTTGGCTACAGTATCTGGCTTGGTTCCTGGCAATGCTTATATGTTTGTTTGGGAATTGGCAAATGGTTCTTGTGGTGTTTATGCTAGTGATACAGTGGTCATTAATATTGATGCTATACCAACGGATCAAGCCGATGCTGGACCAGATGTAACATGCAGTCCTGATACCATCAATCTGGCGGCGACTATTTCTACAATGGGAGTAGGACAGTGGTCAACTCCAACAACGGCAATCATAGACAATCCAAGTCTACCAACTACTGTGGTTAGTAATTTTGCACAAGATACGACTATGCTAATCTGGTCTTTGTCAAATGGGGTTTGCGTAGATTACTCTTCTGATACAATGTATGTTATTTTAGATGATGTTAACCCTATAGCTATCATAGATAGTTTTAATCTTGTACCAGATGGAACGATAGCTACAATTGATGTTATCCTAAATGATGCACTGCCACCCAATTGGGACATTTTTATCCAAACGCCAATGATTGATGGTCAAATGACGAACTTGAACAATGGACAGTTTGAAGTAGATATTAATCGTGCCGTACTGAACCAATATTTTATTTACGAAATTTGTAATTCAGATTGCCCTGTTGTCTGTGATACGGCATTGGTGACAGTAGCTATTCAACCTCCAGGGGATTGTTATACTCCAACAGCATTTACACCTAATAACGATGGACAAAATGATTTCTTTGTTATTCCTTGTTTGCAGAATACTACTGAAAAGGCAGCTTTGGTCGTCTTTAACCGTTGGGGGAACTTAGTCTTTGAAACAGACAATTACGTTAGCGATTGGGATGGGACACACCAAAATCAACCTTTGCCAGATGGTGTCTATTTTTATATCCTACATATAGAAGGCAAAACACCACAAAATGGATCTATAGAAATTAAACGATAAACAACGACGCTATGAAAAAGTATATATATTTATCTTTATGTGCCTGTTTGCTTTCTTTTAATAGCCAAGGTCAACAGGATATTCAGTACACTCAGTTTATGTTCAATAAATTGAGTTTTAATCCTGCCTATGCGGGGGCAAAGTCTTCTTTTTTGCTTTCTGCTATCTATCGCAAGCAATGGGTAGGTATTAATAGAGCACCACAAACCATTACCCTTAATGGACATGGTGCGGTTCTCAAAAAAAAATTAGGACTAGGCTTATCCCTTAGTTATGATGAAATTGGTTTCTCAAATCGTGTTAATATAGAGACTAGTTATGCTTATATTATTCGATTTAAGAATGAATCCTTTTTGAGTTTAGGCTTAAGAGGTTCTATGTATTATACTCAAATACGTTGGGACCAAGCTGATTTAATTGATAATTTTGATGCTGCAATTCCTCAATCTACCACAAGCAGAATTTTACCGAATTTTGGAGCAGGGGCATATTATCAAGCTAAAAACTGGTACTTAGGTCTTTCGGTGCCGCATATTTTTGTGAATGAAGGGGATTTTAATATTGTAGCATCTAATGGTGCTGTCGAACCAGAATTTACACAGCATTACTATATGATGGGAGGGTTTATTTTTAACCTATCTAAAAAGGTTCAAGTACAACAAAATCTTTTATTAAAATACGTCGTTAATGCACCATTAGCAATAGATATTAATCTAAGTTTTGTGTTTGTGCATCGAGTTTTGTTTGGTGTAACTTATCGAGTAGGGTCATCTATTAGCGCTATTGTACAAATACAAGTAGCACCTCAACTACGTATAGCGGCAGCGTACGATTACAGTACCAATGCACTGAGAGAATATAATTCTGGGTCTATTGAAATGATGATGAGTTATTGGTTTATCAAGCGCAAAAAAATAGGAGAGTTGTACAACGAACGTTTCTTTTAGACCAATAGTCAAAAGAAAAGGGCATGAAAATTCTCAAACAAGTTAACTTTATAGAATAGAAAAAGCCTGCTTAGTTCCTTTTGGTGGATAAAGCAGGCTTTTGTCATTAATAAATCTCAAAATATTGTTGCCGATTTTTATAGTTGTTTGGTATAACAATTACTAACAACGGTTATCAGAACATACTAAGCAGGAAGTTGAACATTAGGAACTTCTCTAGAGTAGTTTAATAGATCATTAGGAGGCAGTTGTTCCACAATGTTGATTGCTTGATCATGGACTTTGATAGTAGGAATTGCTCCAAAGATCCAAAATAAATTGGTCAAATTGGGGAAGATGTTTTGTTTGATATTGATTTCAAAGCCATTATTATAGGTAGAACGATAGATGTAGTACATAAATTCTGGCAACATCTCTGCTTCGTTAAAAGCCTTAGCAACCTCGTCTTTTAGTTGGAAATTGATAAAATCTAAGTTGTGAAATAGACTCCCTTTGTTGGTTGAACTTAACTTCTTAACAATATCCGTGAACCAACCTTTAGGTTGACTATATTTAGAGGTTTGTACAAGGCGATAATGGCGGTTTAGATGAACTGAAAGCTCATCGCCATAACCACTGCTTTCTTTTGTCCAGAGTAGGGCATTTAATTCCGTAGTATTTTTAGTTGTCTTGGCAACTTGAATATATTTATTGATATCCATACAACCAGCAATAACTCCTCCGATTAGGTTGATGAATGTTTTACAGTCTTCTGGGCTTGCAAGTTTCAGGTTTAAAGTATAATTTTCGATGTCCAAGAATTTTTTGGAAGTAATTAAATTAACTTCCTTCTTGCTAGGCGAGGCAGCATACATATCAGCCAAAGTAGCTTCAGGATTATTCAGCCTAAGTCGTATTAGAGGTAAATAACGCCTTTCTGCAATTCGTTTATAGTGAACATTCCACTCCAATTCTTCTAACGCTTTGTTTATCTTTTGCTCATTTCTAGACTCTAGTTTTAGTAGAATTTTGACTAACTCTTCGTTATAAGCCGTATAATAAGGACCATGATTGAAATCAGAAATATCGGCTTCGATTTTAAAATGAACATTTTGATTTAACTCTAAAGATAGCGGAGAAGGAGAAATAGCTACTTGAGTGGTATTTTTGATAACAAAATTAGTTCGGTATATCAGGAGCCAAATCGCTTCCGTTAAATTAGGGGGAGTAGATTGGAAAACATCAATTTCAATAGAAGGAGCCCAACTATCCAGATCATCTTTGTGCTTTTTCTCAAATAGAAAGTAAATAAATTCTTTTAAAACCAAGGATTTGTTGGCTGTTTCAAAGTTGGTATGATCAAATCGCCACTGGTAACATCGTTTTGCCGCTCTTACCTTTTTGGCAATTTTAGCAAACCATCTACTATTAGAAGACAAATCAATAGGATCCTTTAAAGCATTTTTTAACATCTGAAATTGAGTTTCATAAAATTCCCACAATTGGTCGTAACTCGTAATGGATTTAGCTTTTGTTATATAAGCATCCATATCCAAACAACTCGCGACAATTCCACCCACCAAATCTACTACAGCTTTAGAGTTGCTTTCATCCAAGTATTCAAAATCATAGCAATTTCCTGAAGAGAGTACCTTTTTGACCAAATCTACCTCTTCATCACTAGGCGAAGCAGCATGAATGTCCGCTAGAGTAGCTTTAGGATTATTTAGTCGAGCTTGAATAAGCTTTAGGTAACGTTGTTCGGCTTGTTGTTTTAAAACAGGCTCATTTTCTAATACTTGAAGAGCGGCATTGATTTTTTGCTCATTGCGCGATTCTAAGTCGCTGAATAATTGTTTAATCATGTTAGGTGTTTTATTGTTAGTGGAGGTGGATGAATTATTATTACTATCATTAGGAACAACTATGTTGGGAATTTCTCTAGAGTAGTTTAATAAGTTGTTGGGAGGGATCTGTTTTTTTATGTCGATAGATTGATCGTGAATTTTAATAGTAGGTACGCTTCCGAAGACCCAAAATAAGTTGGTTAGATTAGGGAAAACATCTTGTCGAATGTTAATTTCAAAACCATTGTTATAGGTAGAACGATAGATATAATACATAAACGCTGGTAAGACAATAGAGTTGTTAAATGCTTCAGCAGCTTCTCTGTCCAATTCAAAATGTATAAAATCTAAGTTGTAAAATACATTATAGTTATTGGTCGATAAGAGTTTTTGGATGATTTGACCAAACCAACCTTTAGGGTTGAGGTCTTGTTGACGCAAAAGAGATAGTTGCAAGGTATTGCCATAGCCATCTTCATCTCGGCGCCATAATAAATTATTTAATTCTTCTTGGTTTTTGGTTGATTTAACCGCCTCTATGTAATTGTTGATATCAATAGAACCAGCAATAATCCCTCCAATCAAATCAACAAAAGCTTTACTTTCTTTAGCCGATAAATTTGTAAGGTTTAAAGTATATTTTTCAGGATTTAGATATTTTATCTTTTTTACGAGTCGAACTTCTTCTGGACTAGGGCTTGCTTCTAAAATATCGGCAAGTGTTGCATTGGGCTTATTGAGTCTCGCTTTTATAAGTGGCAAATATCGTTGTTCTGCAATTTTTTTTAAATCAATATTTTCTTCTAAGGCACGTAGTGCTTTCTCAACTTTTTCTGCTTTTCGAGACTCTAGTAACGTTAGAATTTTCTCAAGTTCAGATTTTGTGACTCTTGATAAAAAGAAATGGTCATTTTGAGAGAATGCCCAAGCTGATTCATTGCTAATTCTGAAAAGATCCCATTTTTTTCGACCTAGGCTTAGGGGATTGTCTGGTAACTCAATGGTACTATCCAGTAAATTAATATGGTATTTCAGTGGCAATATCCAAGCAACTTCTGTTAGGTTAATAGTAGTTGATTGAGCAATATCAATGTAAATCGTTTCATATCCTGCCAAAAAAGCATTAGAAGGGGTGTGAGGATGTTTTTCTCGATACCCAAGGATGAAATACATAAACTCTTTTAAGACAAGAGATTGGTTGGCATAGACAAAAACAGTATGATTAAAATAAATGGTTTTAAAAGTTTTGGCAGAATAAATTTTCCTAGCAATTTTGGCAAACCACCGGCTGTTACTAGATAAATCAATTTGTTCTTTCAAAGGGGCTTTTAGCCCATAGTTATTATTGTCCAAAAAGATTTTTAGATCCTTGTAATTGTCAATACTTTTGGCTTGTGTAAGATGAGCTTCTATGTCCAAGCAACTTGCAATAACCCCTCCAACCAAATCAACAAAAGCTTTGCTTTCGGATTGCGAAAGATTATCTTCCATCAGCCCTTCAAAACTCAACGATTCGTCGGAAGATAGGCGTTCTCTGATTAAATCAACCTCTTCTTTGCTAGGAGAGGCAGCATAAATATCTGCTAAGGTAGCCTCAGGGGTATTCAATCGAGCTTGAATAAGTTTTAGGTAACGCTGTTCAGCCTGTTGTTTAAGGGCAGGCTCATTTTCTAGTTGTTGAAGTGCTGCCTTAATTTTTTTTTCGTTGCGTGATTCTAAATCACTAAATAGTTGTTTGATCATATTTGATTTGGTATGCTTTTGAAGACCAAACAAAACTATCTAGTATTATTATTAAAAGCAAATCAAAAAAATAGAGCTTTTAAGATGCTTACAGTTGTTGTTAGTTGGTTAATGTGTTGAATACTAGTTGGTTTTGTGCTTGTGTTTGTATATTTGTAAAAATAATTCAGATAAAATTTTCTAAGTAATAAAAAATAGTAGCAGCGCAGCTAACTATTGAAAAAAGAAAACCACCTCAAATATTGAAGCGGTTTTCAAATTCATTAAAACAAAGTACTTAAATTCTAAGCTTTGTGTACAAAACAAAAAAGTATATTAAATATAAAATTATACTATTCCAATTTACATTTATTTAACCAAGAGTTGGGTAGAGTTACTATTTTATACTTGATAAAAAAAATTCTGTTCTATACGATAGCCTAAAGCTAAAAATTAAAAATCTTACTGTTTGATAATACGTTGGGTCCATTTTTCTTGATCTGTTTTTGCTGTCAAGAAGTAGACACCTGTAGGGAGTGATTCTATATTAATCGTCTGTATTTCGGAAGTAACTTGTTTGCTGTTGACGGTTTTTAGTACGCGTCCCATTGCATCAGTTAAAGTATATTGAACGTCGGTAGCAGTGGTAAGATTCATCTCTATCTGAATATTCTTTGTAGCAGGATTTGGAGTAACCATCAATGGAGAGTTATTCGCTTCTACTTGAGCAATGCTTGTTGTTGTTGAATCTGGTGCAAAGTGAATACCAATTGAAGGTACATTATCCAAGCCATATCCTAATCCATAAGAATTAGGGGTTTGCCCCACAGCAGTTTGTGTAACTCTAGATGTATTAATAAGAAGTGTATCAGGTATGCTCATAAGTCTGTTTAAAGCATAGTTTTGATATTCACCAGCTATAGATATACCATTGCTATAGTTGAATGAAGCACCTCCACCAGAAGCAGCAGTTTGCACAATCGATATGAAATACATTTGATCATCTTCTAAAGCACCCATCGGATTTCCTAAAGCATCAACAAAGTTGGTTGCTGTTGCAATGCCATAACTTTTGGGAGCCATAGACGTCAGATTAGTTAGCAAAACATATCCTTCAGCTACCAAAGTCAACTCATCGCTTCCAATATAGCCATTCGCAGGAGTAGCTCCTGAACCATCGTCTATGGTGTAAATATTCACAACCAGTGTTTGAGAATCAGGTCCACTGTAAGTAGGAATAAAGTAGCGGAAATCAATAGAATCTATTCTAATATTGTTGGTCTGCCCTTTTGGAAAATGGTATGCAGATCCCCACTCAAAGTGTGTATAATTGCCATTGCCAGGGAAATAACGTCTAGAATATGCTACACGATTATCGGATGTACTCAAACCTGCTTTAGATAAATAACTAGAAGTTTTACTAGTAATGTTGAATGAATGGTAAGCAGTATCGTTATCTGTAGTAGCATCTGAATGGTCGTGAGTTACCCAGTATTTTACACGATATTCTCCAGCGCCATTATTAATAATAAAATCAAGATTTTTTAAATAGGCAATAAAAACCTTGCCATTGTACTGTCCGGCTTCTAAGGTGTCCACGTTGAGTGTATCACTATAAACATTGCTCACTAGGTTTCCTGTATTGCTTTCATAAAAATCAATTGAAACACGCATTTGTGCATTGTCTTGCGGATACAATGTTTTGCCACCAAAATTGATCAACTTAGCACCCCAGAACCACTCTTTTAAATCGGTAGGATCTATGTTTGATAAAGGAAAGTATTGGTTGCCACTTATTCTAACAATATCTCCTTTACCCAAAACATTGTTAACGTGTGATGATTTTCCAATTGCAATATCATAATCAGGAGCAATTTCAATGCTAATATCATCAATAGATGCAAAGAAATAGTATGTATCAAAGACAAATCGTATGCGGCATTCTGTTAAATTGGTTACTCCTGCTGTTACGGTAGGCATAGGCACACTAACAAAACCAGCTACATCTTCTTCTTGCAAAATTCTATAATCAAAAGGCGTACTCCAAGTAGTACCATCGTCTGTTGACATAGAAACGCTCAATTCGTCGGTGTTTACTCCATTGGCAACATATTGAGAGAAAAACTTAACGACAAGAGCGGAGTCTGTATACCCAGTTAAGTCAATTCGAGGTGAAATTAATTCCCCTCTATGCTTTGCAGGAGAAGAACCCGCTCCTACGCTGATACTATCGTTATCCAAAAAGTCAGAATCAAAGATAGCAATTCCATTACTTAAAGATGGCGAAGGAAGTGGAGTTGGATTATAATAAGGGGGGCTAGAATATAGACCTTGAGAATGTCCTAAAGTACTTCTTGTCCAAAAAGCGTGGCTAGCACCTCCTGTTGTATTGCCCCAATTTTCATAAACAGTTAAAGCCGTCCAAGCATTGGGATCATAAGGTCCTATGGTGTCTTGAATAAATGAATTCTGAAATTCAGCTTCTGCAACACCTACAGAGGAGCCAACTCCCCAGATTTTTGTTTGAGCAAGGGCATCAGTGTTAAGAAATAAACTTAGTGCAAGCGCACTAGTGAATAATAGACTAGATTTAAACATATAGTTTTAGTTGTAATTAAGATAAATAATATTTGATAATTGTAAGGAGAGTAGATAAATAACTATATAGATGATATTAAGTAATCTAACGAGAAGCTAAAAAGCTTCTCGTAGAACTACTAAATTGCTAAATGAAAGGATAAACTAAATTTAACAGTAACTTTGTCTTTTTCTTTAATGCTAAAGAAAAGGGCAAAATTTTGATTGCTGCTGCTAAGGGGAAATGAAAAAATTAGTATCAAGCTAATGCATAGGAGACTTGATGTGTATTGACTAAGTCTTCTAAAGCTCTTTTTAACAAAAACAAAGCTTCTTGATGCTTTTCATTTTGAATTAATATTCTAAACGGAGTAATCGCATTGTTATACAAATCTTTTAACAATTCGTTTTTGTTAGGGTGATGAGCAATAACCGAGGTCACAAAAGGCGATATAAAATAATACATTTCATAAAGCATTCCTCCATAGAGATAGTCTCTCATAGAAGTATCTCTAAATGCTCTAAATAAATTCAGTTCTTTTTCAATAGATAATGTTTCAACAGCTAACGTTGCTATACATGGAGCATCTGGTATGCTATCTGGATCTAGTTGACCATAATCCATATAAATATCAGGAATTGGTTGCCCTAATTGATCCAAAGGTTGAAGTACTGCAGGAATTGTCTTATCTTTAAGTCCTAAGTGGAATTGAATGGAATGTGTTTGAGGAATATTTAAGATACCCAACAATGAATTAATTCCAAAATAAATTCCTCTAGTAGCATCCTTATAGGTTGCATGAATCCCTTCGGCATAATACCCCACAAAGTTATGAACCATTTCAGCAACTTCTGTTATTGTAAACAAATCGCCTTGGTGATTATAATAACCACTTTTTGATACCAACGGGCTCCAATTTTCAACATCGTCAGCAGGAGTAACGCATGGTACTAGAAATAAGTGAATAGAATTAGGATTGAGTAAATCTCTCAAACCATACATAAAGCGTATTCCTGTGATTTTATCAGAAGATTGAAGCGTTTGATAAATTAAATCACAAGGAATAATGCAGGTAGCATTGTTGATACTAGGGAAATGGTTTTTAAAATTGCCAGTCAAAAATTGAAAGTATTCATTAGAAATAAATGAACCCACATTCTTGGCGTTTGTCTTTTTTGTTTCTTGCATATTTTTGGATTTTAATTAGAATGACGCAAAGTTATGAGACTAACTGAAGTAAGGCAAACCTAAAAAATGGTACTTTTAATACCCCCAACGTTACTTAAAATCATATAAGATTTTGATTAATAACTAAATAGAATGAATAGGATAAACACAGCCAAACTACATCGATTAATTAAAACACTAAAAAAAGAAGAGAAGCGATTTTTTAAACTATTTACTAAAAAACAAGACAGAAAAGGAGATGTTTTATATCTAAAAGTATTTGACTATTTAGATAAGTTAGAGGAGGTTGATCGAGACAAATTCAAGAAAAAGTTTAAGACAGTCAAGGGGTTGAGTGGGTTGCAAAATTACTTGTACAAATTAATCCTTAAAAGTTTGCGCAACCAGCCTACTTACCAAGATGTTGATGTTTTGCTGAGAGAGGGGCTAATGGATTTAGAGATACTTTACAAAAAGGAACTATTTATTGATAGCCAAGAAAAGTTAGAGCAATTGTTAGAGGTGGCGGTACAGCATGACAAAGTATTTTTTCTGCCCATGCTTCACGAATGGTGGTTTATCTTGCAGAATACTTATTTTCATTATCACGAAGTAGACAAATCTTTGTTGGAAAGTAGTATTGAGATGTATACTAATTCTATTCAAAATTTACAACAATATCATCTCTATAGAACTCAATTGGGGCGAATGATGTGGTTGGTAAAAGATCAAGATTCTAAGAATATTGTCGAAGATCTGAATCAAATCATCAAGTTCTTTCCAGAATATGATTCCAATGACAAACAGGGCAATATTGCCATTCGAATTCAAGAACTTCAGTTTCGAAGAGTCCATGCCGCTATTTTAATGGATAGTTCGAAGAGTTATTTTTATAAAAAAGAGTTGGTACAAATGCTGAAGGAATTACCCCCCAAATCCTTTGAAGTGTACGAAGAATATTATTACAAAGCCCTTGCTGCACAGATGGGGAGCGCTCCGAGCTTAAAAAATTTAGCAGAGACAATAGAAGAGATAGAAACTTTTACGGATGGCAAAACAAAGCACCTAGACAATCATTTATTGATACAAATATTAATTAATAAAATAGATTTGTATCTCTTAACAGGAGCCTTTCAAAAGTTTGAACAATTCATCCAAGAGCGCAAAGATATTGTAGAGCTTATAGTTCATTCGGGTAGCCAGTATTATCGCGATTGTTGGTATTATAAATTGATGCTTTATTATTATGGAATAAAGGATTACGCCAATGCTTTGGATACGTTTGAAATGTTCTTGAGCGATAAGGATGTTAGCATGATGTTCAAGCGCCCTAGTTTGTATCTAAAAATGATTATTTATTATGAAGAAGAGGAGTACATTTTATTGGCTTCTTATCTTAAAAATTTTACTCGTTTTTTAAGAAAAAGAGAAGCATTGTTAGACCCCGAAAAGCAGTTGATCACTTTAATGGGAAAACTTATTAAGCTTCCTGATTCTGAGCACAAAGCTATTCTAATTCAAACCAGAAAAGAGATAGCCGATTATTTGACGACGATTGATGCTGCTCAAAAAGAATTTTTAATCTATTTCAATTACATCGGTTGGATGGATAGCCAAATTTTTAATGTTCCTTTTGCAGATCTTTTCTTTATGCATTTGGGGGTAGTTAAAATTGATTCGATAGAAGAGAGACAAAACGCATTGTTTTTGGAAAAAGATAATCAAGAATAGAATGAACCGAGTAAATACAATCAAATTACACCGACTGATTAAGTCGTTAAAAAAAGAAGAAAAACGATTCTTTAAGCTTTTTACTAAAAAACAAAAACGAAAAGAAGAGGTTTTTTATCTAAAAATATTTGATTACCTAGATAAGTTAGAAGTAGTTGATCGAGAGAAGTTTAAAAAGAAATTTAAAGGAGTGAAAGGTCTAAGTGGGCTGCAAAATTATCTTTACAAACTGATTCTTAAAAGTTTAAGAAACCAACCTGCTTACCAAGATGTTGATGCTGTTTTGCGTGAAGGTTTAGCTGATTTGGCAATCCTTTTTCAAAAGGAATTGCTAGTAGAGGTAGAAGAAAAAATTCAAGAACTGCTAGAACTGGCCATATTGCATGATAAGGTCTTTTTTCTTCCAATATTCTACGATTGGTGGTTTGTTTTACACAACACTCGTTTTCGTTATGCTAATATAGAAGTGTCTGATTTTGAAAGAAATACACAGCGATACGAGGCAGCAATCAAAGCTTTAAACGCTTTTTATTTCTATAGAACGCATACAGGAAAGTTAATGTATACCGTAGAGGGAAAAAATTCAAGACAGGCTTTTGATGCTGTTCTTGCCATAAAAGAGTCGTTGCCAGTGTATAATCCTCAAGAAAATACCTATGGTATTACGACAAGAGCACAAGAGTTGCAATTGAGAAAAATGTTAGGAAATGTTTTAATGGATCCCAACGATTCTTATTGCTATTCTCATCAACTTTACGAAGAACTCAAACAACAGCCGCAAGAGGTTTTTGAACATTGCAAATTATACTATTATTCGTCCTTGATTAGTATGTTAAACTTTGCGCCCAGTATCGACCAAATGCACATAATTATAGAAGAAATAGAATCGACGGTCTTAAAGTATCCTAAGAATATTGAGAATAAAAATATCCATATGCATGTGCTTCTGGGTAAAATGGATATACATCTTTTATTGGGGGATTTTGAGCAATTTGACCAACTTCTCATCGATAATAAGGAAAAGGTAGCATTTATCAAAAACTACTCGCACAGTCATTATAGAAGTTTGTTTCATTACAAAAAAGCGTTGTACCATTATGCTAAAAAAGAGTACTATGAAACGCTAATTATTATTGATGATTTTTTGCTGAAAAAGGAGGTTAATAGTTTGATTAAAAACCCTAGTTTGTTACTCAAGATGATTATTTACTATGAAGAGGAGGAGTATGTCTTGCTCACATCATTGTTAAAAAATCTTCGACGATTGCTTAGAAAAAATGAATTGTTGCTGGAAACTGAAAAGGGATTAATTGACTTGTTGAATAACTTGATTAAATTACCCAAACAAGAGCACAAAGAAAAAATGATTGCTATTCGAAAGAAAATGGTGGAACAAATTTCCAACTCGCCCAATTACAAGGAGGAGTTTTTAACATTTTTTAATTATATAGGTTGGATTGATCACCAAATAGATGGTTCGCCTTTTAAGCAGTTGTTTTTTAGGCATACTGGAGTTATTGAGGTGGGGGAGGCTGAATAGTGAAAATAATCAAACAAGAATTGAAAAAAGAATAACAAAGAGCGAATGAAACATTTAATAGTTGTATTATTTTTTCTGATGAACTGTTCTATAAAGATTGTTTTTTGCCAAAGATCCGATAGGGATCCACTATTAAATTCTAAAACTAAAATCATGGAGGCAATAACTCTAAGAAATGATAGTCTCAAACTAGAGCTGCTTGAAGCGTTACTCAGTAAAAAAGGAGATAAACGTATTAATAACACATGGTTTGAATATACGAATGAAGCTACTCAACAGAATTTTAACGCTAAAAAATCAAAAACTATTCAAGAGGCTAATTTAGGAACTAATCAGTTTATTGCATTATATTTGATTAGTGCCATCTATTATGGGGATTTAGAATTTTGTGAACAAATTCAAATTCAGTACATGAACTCAACGAATGAAGTTTCTCAAACAACGAATTTGAAATATAAATTGTGTCGAACATTCAAAGGAGAATCGTTTGTAAGATATAGAGTTGTTGATAATAAAATAGTTACGAAGTTATATCTTATTTATAAAAGGTGGTACAAAGCTGCTAAAGCAAAGGGATTAAAGAATGTTCCTCCACCACTAAATGGCACTGTATTTAAGTGGGATGGGGAGCGATAGATGTTTATTGAAATGCTCAGGAACAAACTCTTTAAGAAAAAAAGATATCAATATAAAACAACTCCTAGTTGTGATAATAAGATATATCCATTTAATTGTCCAACAAGTACCAAGACAATCCTTATCAATAGATAAAGTGATCCAACTGTTTGTATTCGCTTTTTTTTAGACACAGAAAAGAATTGTTTATATTTCAAAATAACCATTACGTTCGTAACTGTGGAGGGTTTGCAAAAGGTCTAAAGGAAACCTAAATTCATACCTCTTATTCATTTTTACTACTGTATTCAACAACGTCATTTATGGATATTGATTTTAAAAAAAGAGTGCTTTCTACGATACAAGAATGTTGCAACCAATCGATTGCCGAAATAGATTTTTCTATTGGAATCTCCCAAAATAACACTTTTATAAAAAAAATAGAGCAAGATGCTGGGCTGGTTTTTCATCAGGACATTCACGAGTTCTATAAAAAATTAGATGGATTTCGATTATCGTGGGTTTTAGAAAAAAATAACCATAAAAATCTAGAATTTCGGAATCAGATCTGGGGAAGTATCCATTTTTATAATTTAGAAAAAATTTTCATTCACAACAATAAAAAAGCACCTTGGAAGGATATCTTATGGTTTGATTTTGAGCATGATGAAAAAGAAACCTTGCAATTGTTAAGACCTTTTGATTTTCATAATGGGGATATCACATCTTGTGGATGTTTCAAAGTTGTAGATGGATTTGTTAGCAACGAAGTTTACTATTATGACTTAGAGTATGGGATTATCAAAATGAAAATGAATTTCTTAGATTATGTAGATAAAGTGTTGATGTATAAGGGATTTATGAATTGGCAAAGGGCGTTTGTTGGGGGGCGAAAACGGGATGTAATAAACATGAACAAGGCAGTAGATGAGTTCCTGTCATGACGCTAGTACACCGTTTTATTAGTTATTATTCGTTTTTTATGACTTTAAATAACTTCAACTATTAAACCAACTTGAAAAGTTTGAAGTGTCAACTAATCTCTCGATCCCTAAAGTTGGATTTTCTTTTAAATTTAAATTGTTTTTTTTCAACCAGTCAGAATAATCATTGATGATTTTTTTATCTGCTTTGTTTTTAATATAAGTTTTATTTATGTAATTAGTGGTGAAAGTTTGGCTAGGGTGTGGAATTAAGTTTGGGCTTAATTTATGGTTTTCAATCGCAGACAAATAATCATATATAAACTCAGGACCATAAGGCATGATTTCTAGAAAATCGTTAATGCTTTCACCGAAAACGTTACATGGTGTACCTTCACTATCAATCCAAACAATATTTTTCTTATTATCTTTTTCCCAAATACATACGACTGATCCTGATTTATCAGAAAAAATAGGCACCAATTCTTTACCATTCAATAAACTTGAAAAGAAAGAAGGATTCTTGATATATTCATAACCAAAAATATACGTTGAAAATTTTGAAATGAGATTTTGTATTAGCATATTCTAATATTCGTTGGGTGATCGACTAGTTACGGTCTAGAATCGTTACTTTATTGATATCTAAGGTAATTAATTATATATTTTTTAAATATTTAACCCCTTAATTATCAATTAATTAAGGGGTTTTGTGGAGCTGGAGAGAGAATACTGAGCAGCTCTTAAGTTTAACTAAATCAGTTGCTTATATATTTAATGATAATGCTATTCAAGCTGAAGCTATTATCTTTGTAATCCTTTTTTATCCAATGGATAGGTAACAGGTTAATTTTTTTGTAGACTTAATAATATATCTAATATATATTGGAAAATGAGTTGTCGTATGTCATGTCACAAATAAAGAAAAAAGCTAACTAACTAAAGCTATAGTTTGTGGGAAAGCCTAAATTTGTTCCCATTTTCAAAAAGTGCGTCCAACACGTCCAACACGTCCAACATGAAAAACTACGAATAAGAGCTAAAAACGCTGAAAGCCTTTATATATAATAGATAGAGTTAGATAAATAATAATAATAATAGTGTTGGTAGCTGTTGGTTCTTGTTGGAAACAGCCCTCAAAATGTTGGTCGGTGTTGGTCTATTATACTTATTTATATAAGTTATGAAAATGTTAACAAACCAACAATTAAGGGGTTCGTCCAACAAAAAAGGGGCTGTTTCCAACAAATCCAACACAAGTCCAACAGGGTTTTGTTTTGAATGTCAATTGTTTATATAAAATGTTGGTCGTGTTGGTCGTAAAATCCGAAAATTTAAAATCTAGGAACTAAAAAAAGAAACACCCCCGCTTTTTGAACTTGTCACTTTTTAGGGATAGAATAGATGTTTTAATAAATATATTCTATCTCTACCGATCCTTTGGCTGAATCAAAAGTAAAATCTAGAGTTATGTTAGTATCAGTAAAAGGAAATGCTCTTGCTAGAGAAGGAATATATGCCCCAAGTGCCATTGTATGATCAGAGGTTCCATCCTCATCATATAATGCTATATCATAACTAATCCCAGAGGAAAGCTCTATATTAGGTGTATAGACTAAAGGCAAAGAGTTTGCGGTAACATTTTGTATAATTGGACTTTGGTAATGTTCTATTTTTGACCAAGTTCCTGTATTAGATAATGTGGATTCTGTTATGGTTAGGTATGCATCTGGTCCGCTTGAATCGTGAGGATCCCAGTTAGATTGATAATCTACATTGGTGAGCGTTATTTTTTTTATCTTGATTTTACGAGGTTTACTTTTTATAGTAATTTCTTCTGTAGAAGTATAGTTTTTCCCTCCACTGGTTACGGTTAATTCAACAGTGTATGTTCCTGCTGTTGTATAAGTATTACAATATGGTGAACCTCCTCCATAGCGACCATTACCAAAGTTCCAAGCATAATTATCATATCCAGTACTAGAGGCTTCAAAACATATACTTTCGCCTTCATATAGATCACCATCGTAGCCTATACTAAAAACTGGTGGTGCTTTTTCACAGGAATTAAAAGCGGTTATTGTGAATAATCCTAAAAGGAGTAGAGCGAATAGGTTTTTCATTAGATTCAAGATTAAAAAAGTGAGTTAAAACAGGGATTTGACCATATACAATAGGACGTTATATACTAGTCTATTTTTGAGAGAGCAGCTCAATGATGGCTTCTTTGTCTTTTAGTTGTGCCTTCAGCTGAGTAACAATTTCATTTAGTTGGGTAATCGTTGTATTTAGATGTTCGATTTCTTTTAAATATAAGGTTTCATTTATACTTTTGTTTTCTATGCTATTATGATCTCCAATACTAGATATGGTACCTTGGTTTATTATTTTTTGCTCCTCCTTTGATAATGTTTTTTTAGTAAACATTTCTCCTTCTCCTGTTAATAACCAATGAACATCTATTCCCATATTAGCTAATGGTATTAGTAATATTGAACTAGGCAAGGTTTCATCTTTTACAGCTCTAATTATAGCTGTTCTTGACACATTTAGTTCTTTTGCTAAAGTGGTTGCGTTTTTTTTGTGTATGTCTAGTATTAGTTTAAGTCTTTCTCCAACAGTCATTTATGGGTGTATTGAATTTTGAATTGATTTTTTTAGATCAAAAAATGTTCTTTAAAGTTTGTTTTTGTGCTAATAAAGTCATTTATTTGTATAACAAAGTTACAAACATTGATACCTGAAAGTTTCTAACATTGACATAGCAAAGTTGGCAACATTGACCCCTCAAAGTTGGAAACATTCGGCATTAAAATACAACTTTTTGCTAATATGAAGGCAAAAAAAAGACTGTAAATAAGGGTTCATATAAAAAGAAGGTCGCTATTGTTGTAGCATTGGAATTTCAGGGGTGTTATTTCAAACCTTCTTTTTCCTTTAAAAAATCGCCTCATAAGAGGTTCATTTGGGTTTTAAATTAGGGTTTTAATTTTCTAGCGTGCCGTGGGATGGTACGCTAGTTTCCCTAAACCAGCTTGCACTCAAAAGGAGTGGTCATAAATATGAATTTAAATTAAAAAAAGGGGGAAGGCTTTCTAAGTCTTTCCCTATTCAAACCACTCTATTCAATTATATATATCGGTTCCTCAAAAAAAGAAGGAATTCAAAGCCTCCCACACTGCTACTTATGCGGTGTGGCGAAGCTTTGCCCAAAACCAAGCAACAACAATGCAAACATTCGACAAATACTTACAAGAAAACTTAACAAAGGCAGATTATGACAATCTACCGACAAAGCTCAATATGACTAAAAATAAGCTTGGAAGGCGTTTGAGAGAGCCTAGTCTATTCACCTATAAGGACTTATTAATTATTAACGGCTTGTTACTAAATGGTGTAAGAGCAATAGACTTGGTAGAGAGGTTAGATGCAGGGATTGATACACTTACCGTTCGAGAAATGCGCCTTTTGCAAGTAGTAAATTCTTAAAATATTGGGAAGTGAAGGAAAGGGCAAATACAGATCTACACTTAAAACAGTATCCATTTTTAACTCAAGAGTTTTTTACGGATCCTAAATTGTTGCTTGATATTCTGAATATGCTAATTGAATCTCCAAGGAATCAAGAGCGAATAGTATATGGGCATGATGGACATGTTGTTTCATTTGATATAGAAGATAATGAGGACAATAGAATACTACTTAGTGGACTTAAAAGTAGTGTTATAAGCGATTGTGATAAGTTGAAGGTCTTTAATAAAGCAGAGTTGGAGCATGATGTCAAAGGAATTGAATTAGTTGGATTGCTTTATATACATATTCAAACTTATAGCCATGAACACTGGATATACTATGATGAGTATGAAGTCGAATTTTACCAATCTAAGGAAACATAATACTAGACAACACAAAACAGCAGACAGAAAATGAAAAAGAAAAGAATGAAAACAGTAGAGCGTGATGGAATCAAGATTGAAATTAGCTTTCAATGTGGAGAAATGAATTATGACATTAAAAATGGAGCGCAAAGAGCTAAATCCAATGATTTGCACCAAGCATTATCCAGCGCTCAAGTACCACAACGGAAAACAAATTTTTTAATCAGAGGTGTTAAACAAACGCTTGGTTTATAATAGGATGATAAATGAACAACAGGACTTTCTTACTATTGATTTTTGCCAAGGGAACACAGCGATACGTACATTTTTTATTGTTCTATTCTTCTTTTTATGAAGAAGGGCAAAGGGTCAAAAAAACGCTTGGAAAGGGTTGGATTCTTTCTAACATCCAAGATGCTGAGGACACAGGAGGAATTTTATTTGATGCAGGTAATTTGCCTGTGAATACAAAGTGCTTGTTGGAGGTGCAGCAAGCAGAAAAGGAGGAGCTGAGCCAATTGCTCAACAACCAATAGGAACGATACTTAAACATGCAATTAACATAGATGAACAGGGCAGACAAAGGGTCTGCCCTCTGCTAAGGTTTATTGAAAAACTTATGACACTTTGCTTTGATTCTGAATGCTTAGCGACTAACAATATTATTTATCTATTAAAAACAAATTTCAGATGAAGCCAAAGAAAAAAAGAAAGGCAGCATTGCCCAAAACCGAAAAGATTATTGGTAAGGGCATTCGAGAGGAAGATCTCAATCAAAAACGATTACAAAAACTAAAACCAAAGAAAAAGAAGTAAGCCTATGAATAGAAAGGATTATAAACTAGTCTCTACCCTTGATGATAAAAGTGGATATTCAGGATTAGATCGTTTCTGGAATCGACAAGGATTTCAAAGTTTTTACAAGTCATTTAGAAAAGGTTCGGACCTACCTAAATACATAAAAGACAACCCTGTTAATGTATTATCTGTACAAGATCGCTACAAATTGAGAGGAATTCAATTTGGCAATTGGTTGTCTCAAGAAGATCGGTTCAATTATACAGCAGCACTTTACATTTGCTTGTATGATTTGAATAAGGTGCTCAAATTCAAAGATAATAACATAGGCTTAGATGGTGCTTTAGGAATTGCATTTGGAGCCAGAGGAAGAAGTAAGGCACCTGCTCACTTTGAAGCGTCAACAGATATTATCAATATGACACGATACAAGGGGGATGCTTCGGTTCCTAAAAGGATTCGATTTGTCAACTCTGGGGGCGTAGGTGCTTTGGCACATGAGTACGGGCATTTCTTGGATTACTACTTTGGAGCACACTATGAGCCTTATTCTGGTATCTATGCGCTCACAAATGGGCGCTCAGAGAACAAAAGTAGAATTGACTACCCAAAGGCGAACAAA
This sequence comes from Aureispira sp. CCB-QB1, assembly GCF_000724545.1. Taxonomy (GTDB): domain Bacteria; phylum Bacteroidota; class Bacteroidia; order Chitinophagales; family Saprospiraceae; genus Aureispira. Next base: position 25,935 of record NZ_JHBV01000023.1, read on the forward strand.
ATGCGAATTATAATAGAAGACATTTTGGAACAAGCTTATTGGGCTGCACCAGGAAAAACTTCTGCTTATTATCAACGGATTCGCAAAGTGACAAAAGATGGTTATTGGGTTAGAAGGAATGAAATTTTTGCCCGTCTATTTGAACAGTACATTAGTTATAAGCTCAACAAAATAGGCGTGAACAATAGCTTTTTAAATGACCCCAAATACAACATGCTATTCTATTACTATAATCAAAAAGAACTGAAAAGGGTAGTGCCTTTATTTGATGCGTTGGTTGCAGAAATGAGGACACATTTCTAAACTGATTTTTTTACTGAGGCGGTAGGGATCTATCGCCTCAATAAACAATAAGCTAATGACTGATAAAGCGGAGCGTTTGGGAGTTGGTCATTTTAGAGTAAATGGTCAAGAAATAAAATTCGCACCAGTAGAAGGAGCCACCTTTGAATGGACGAGAATTGAGCACCAAACGGAATTAACAGATTTAGAAGAAAAGAAGGTAAAAGCTTTGGGCTATGATCGAGATAAAGTGCTACAAGTGAAAGCTTGTTTGGAGCGTGGAATGACCAAAATGGGTATTCATAAGTTGACGAGTATAGCAAGAAGTACTATTGATAATTATCTAAAAATCATGTCCAAAAAAGACATGAAAATACACTAAAAAGACATGGAAACTACAAAAAATCTCGATTGTGTATTTTTTAACTCATTGGTTTGTAGTGATTTGTTTACAGGAACTACATATCCTATTTTATTGATACTAGTGCCCCTCTTCTTGTTGATAATAGGGGGTTATTGGCAGCATAAACGGGGCATTGCTCAAGCGGCTAAACGTCAAGATCAAGCTGAAGCTGCAAGGCTGTTGAAATTGATGCACATGGTCAAAGATTATAGTTTTAGACGTACGCCTATTGTCTGCTCTACCAAAGATGAGAAGTTATACTATGAAAAAGTATTGAGGGAATACAATAATGTAGGGCGAAAAGTGGAATACATCGAGCGCAAAAAAGAGCAAAGCAGCCACCAATATCAAGCTGTCAAAGCTCAATTTACAAGATACTATTGTGCTGCTAATAGAGATGTAATTCGCATGGGGGAAGAAAATGCAGGGCTTTACTGGGATGGATTGATAAAGAAAGGTCTGTTAGATTATTTGAGCACTCCTAAAGGACCGAATTGGGAAGCTTCTCAAAAGTACATACTAGAAGTAACAAAATACCTGGTAAAAAATGATAAGCCTAGACCTAGTGATCAAGCCAAACAGAAGCTGGCTCTTGATATAATGCCTAGTGATAGGATTGGTTAATATAAAAAACATAAATCAATGGATTTAACTACAAATGAGGCTATAGTTGATTATCAACAGGATATTTTCTTCAATTCAATAGATATACTCAGAATGTCAGTAAAGGAAAGTGCTATACCTCTTGCTTTTATTGAGGAGGTGAAAAAGTCAATTGAGACGGATGCTGTTTGGGTTGCTTGCCAAAGAGCAGAAGTTCTTGAAAAAATAGAGGTTGAGAACTTTCTATGTTTTGGAACCAAGGCTCCTACTGATGAACTGGCAGCGGCTCATCTGACTCTATTCGGTAGTTTCTTGCAGCTAGTCTATTCTGTTGGATTTAGAAGAATGAAAGTAATGCGGTTCAAAATAATTGTCAGAACGGCTATTCATAACCTTGAAGTATTTATCAAAGAAAATCAAAATAATTATGAATCATAGAAAATTTAATGCCTTAAGAAACAACTTATCAAATGCTATAATCTTACTAGAAGAATTGGTGAAAGATGGTGTTGTCAACATTGTAGATTATGTAGAACTGAAATCAGCTATTGAACATGATTATAAATTAATACTAAAGGAACGTCCTAATAATGAAAGTGAATTCAAAGCGTTCGCACATAAAATGTGGATGGGAGACAGAGCTCTAGCCTTGGATCCCAGTACTATCAATAAAGAGGTTTTGGTAGGAATGTATATTTTTCACTCTTTTGCTAGTGTGGCTGTTTGGTTCTCCTTATGGGAAATGGATGCAAAGCAATTAGGAATATTGATAGAGGGGCAAATACATTCAATGGATGAGTTCAGTAAAGCATATTCAAAAAACACCTTAAAAACAGATGAAAATGGAAGCAAATAAGACCAAAGAGCTACTAAAAAAGTGGCATTCAGAATACCCAACGGCTTGCAATATCCTTATGAAATCCATAGAGGCAATTGATGAGCAATTAGAAAATACTTCAATCCCTAGTGATATGATTGCAGAATTTCATCTTGCAATAGGGCAAGATATTATTGCACACATGCAAAGCGATACAAACGAAGGAAACTTGGAAGCCATTCGTTTTGATCAGCTGAATAGTTTGATGGAATTTAATTGGTGTGGCAAACGCTATGTAAAGTTTAAGAATGATTTCTCTGGTCTAAAACCTAATTGCAAGTGCATAGATACAGATACCTTTCACAAGTTCAAACCTGATGATAGTTGTTTGATTCCTACCAAATTTGTCAAGCATCAAAATTCTGTTTCTTGTTAGCGATCAGTGATTGCTTGCCTATTGAATTGTCAAAGAAAGCTAATGAGCTTGACCACGTACAATCCTATTTAAAAAGATAAATACCCTTAACATGTATATAACGAACATAGAGACCTTACAGAAGCAGTTTAAAATAGAGGATGTCGTTAAGAAATACTTTCCTGAATGGAATGGATCCGCAAAGATGTGTTGTCCATTCCATAAGGAAAAAACACCCAGCTTCTCCATATCTATTCCAAAGAATATAGCCACTTGTTTTGGAGGTTGTGGAACGCATAACCCTGTGAATTTTGTAAAAAAAATGGAGGGCTGTGAGTGGATTGAAGCCGTTGAAATTTGTGCAAAATTGCATCAACTAGAAATTGTTTACGACAAAAAACTAAGCCCTGATCAGATCGCCAAACAGAAAGCAAAACAAAACAAACAATTTAGCTTATTGGCAACAAACAAACTGGTTACAGAGGCTTATTTTTCCCAAGCTTATGCTGAGGGGGTGCCTGATGTGGTTGAATTTAAAAACGATGCTCAAATTCGCAACTTATCAAAAGAAACGGTTGAAAAGTTTCAAGTTTGTACCACTCCTAATTCATGGGATTTTATACAGAGACAGAAGCTAGAGCAGGAACATCTTTTAGTACTTGATATTATTGCTAAGAATGATAAAGGTGGTTTTTATGACGTGTTTAGAAACAAACAGCTGTTCCCAATACATGGCAGAAATAATAAAATAGTAGGTTTTGCAGGCAGGCAATTAGAGACGAACAACAAATATCCTAAGTATAGAAATACCAAGGAAACGGCTATCTACAGAAAAAAAGAATTGCTGTATGGTTTGTATCCGCAAGCTTCAATTATTAGAAAACAAGGCGTTGCTTATTTATCAGAAGGTTATTGGGATGTGTTGACTCCTTATGATAATGGTTTTAAAGGGGTAGTGGCTACTTGTGGCACGGCATTAACTACTCAACAAGCGAAACTATTAAAGCGCTTTACTACTCGTGTTTGTTGGTTGGCAGACAACGATTCTAATAAAAAAGAAAATGCAGGATTAAAGGCAGTTAAAGAAGCTTTGCCCATTCTGATCAAAGAACAGCTGCAAGTTGATCTTGTTATTTTTCCAGAAGGAGAGGATCCTGATAGTTATATGCGTTTGGTAGGCTATACTAAGTTTGAAGAGTACGTACGACACCACCGAAAAGATGCCATTCTTTGGTATGTAGAGGAAGCTTTTGAGGATAGCCAGAAGAGCGCTTTTGATGTTGCTTTTATAACAGAATCCGTTATTGATGTTATCAAATACATACAAAACGAAAATGTTATTGATGTTTACTGTGCTCAAATTACGAAGATTCTAAATACTAAAATCAGTACATTCCGAATTGAACTGAATGAGGCGAAGAATGAACTTATCAAAGCCTCTTCTGAAGATGGTAATTTAGAAGGAGGACTAACCAGGGACCAAAGCCTAAGCGTATTCAAATACGGCATCTATGAGATGAATAATATGTTGATGTGTAGTAAGGCAGATGGGGATCATGTTTCTGTTTCTAATTTTATTGTAAAGCCTTTGTTTCATTTATCCTCCAAAGAAAATCCTAAGCGACTTTTTGAAATTGTAAATACTCAAGGTCAACGAAGGATATTAGACACAGAGACAACCAATTTAGTAAGCTTAGATAAGTTTAAGAATATAGTTGAATCACAGGGGAATTTTGTGTTTTCTGGGAATGCGATTCAATATGGTCGCCTAAAGCGCAAGATTTATGATATGATGCAGACTTGTTATGAGGTGGATGTTTTGGGCTATCACAATGATGGATTCTATACCTTTGGTAATGGTATTTATACCAAAGAAAAAGGCTTTGTTCCTTCGGATAAATACGGCGTTTTAGAGTTCAATAAAAAGCAATATTTCTTGCCTGCTTTTAGCGACATCTATAAAGATTCAGACATGTTGTATGATGAAGAAAAAAACTTTATCTACAAAGAACCAAAAATTAACTTTAAAGAGTGGGCAGCGTTGTTTTGCAAGGTGCATGGAAAGCATGGGCAAATAGCTTTATGTTTTTATATAGCGGCTCTTTTTCGTTCCCATATTCAAAAGCATGTGAAGTTTCCCTTATTAAATTTATTTGGACAACCTTCTACTGGTAAAAGTTTGCTAGCAGAAAACCTACTGTATATGTTCAGCAAGAAGGCAAAAGGCTTTAATATCCATAGTGGAACGAAGGTCGGTTTGTTTAATAAATTGATGGTAGTACGGGATGGCTTAATTTTATTTGAGGAGTACAAAAATTCAATTGATCACCAAAAAGTAGAAGCCTTAAAATCTATCTATGATAATCTAGGTAGAGAACGGGGGCAAAAGGCAGCCAGCAAGAATTTAACGACTCCTATTTATTCAACAGCAATCGTCTCAGGTCAAGAGTTGCCAACTGCGGATGTGGCATTGTTTACACGCTGTATTACTTTGGCATTTTCAAAAACAAACTATAGCCAAGAAGAAAAAGAACGAGCTGCTAAATTACAATCCTATCGAGGTGTTTTATCAGGTGTAACAGCTCATCTTACCACTTTACGCCCATTGGTAGAAGAGAAGTTCTTAGATAGCTACAAAAAGCGATTTAGAGAGCTTAGAAACCATTGCCAATCAGAAGGAGTTTCTTCTCGTATGATTGAAAATAATTCGATTCTATTAGCAGTCTATGAAACGCTAAAAGATACGCTAGATTTTCCTTTTAAGGACGATGATCTATTTCACAATATATCGGATAATTTGTTTGAGCAGAATAGACAGATTAGCAAAGAGAACGAGGTCTCTGTGTTCTGGGCCTTGATTGAATTTTTGTCTGCCTCTAGGCTAATTACGCATGGAGAGGATTATGTGATTAAAATTGATCCCAAAAAGGACCCCAATAAATTACTACTGTACATCAATTTTAATAGAGCTTATCCCTTATACAGAGAAAAGCACAATACTCAATATGGTAAACAGGGCTTGAATAAGACAAGTTTACAACACTATTTGAAATCGCACCATACGTTTCTAGAAACTAAAAAAGCGGTTCGGTTTGGTAAGAAAAATACGTCTGCTTTTGTCTTTGATTATGAAAAATTAGACTTGAGCCTAACAGGAGCACCAGAGGAAAAAGATACTCAACCTGGTTTTAGTGCCAAGGATTGGGCAGAGCAGGAGGAGCATGAAAGAATTATGAATCAATCTAAAACGGAAGCTGTATAAAATGATATTAACCCGACTAGGTAATAAAAGAAAATTATCAAAATCAATATACTCTTACTTTCCTCTACATCAAATGAGAGTAGAATTGTTCTTTGGAGCAGGAGGATTGTTTTTTAATGTTCCAAAACCTAAATACAACATTTTAAATGATTTGGATGATGATGTTACCAATTTGTTTTTAGTAGTGAAAGAACAAAAACAAGCCTTATATAGAGCAATAGAGTTATTGCCTATTAGCAGCTCTTTAGTGAAGCATTGGAGTCAAAAAAAAGAATCTGATCCTTTGTATAAAGCTATTCGGTTTTTGTTCTTGAGCAACTTTACTTATTTGGGTAAGGGGAATACTTTGCGACTAGGTTTAGATAATGCAAAAGCAAACTTATTGAAGCAGATAGAACCCACATTTGAAGCTTTAAAAGATGTCAAGATAACCAACTATGACTTTAGAGAGGTATTGAGCAAAATATCTTATTCTAAAACAGTTCTTAATAAAGAAAAGGTCTTTTGTTATTTGGACCCTGTTTATTTAGATACGAACCACTATTACAAAGTTCCAAATTGGACCAAGACAGATAGTTTAGATTGTTTGAACATTATGCACGATTCAGGGATCAAATGTGCTATGAGCGAATTTGCACATCCTTTTATACTTCAAGAAGCTAAAAAACGAGGATTTAACATCATTCCATTACGAGAACGTCAGAATATCAAGAACAGGAAGATAGAAGTGCTCATTACTAACTACCAAATTCAGCCTACTTTATTTTAATAAGATTCAATCATTATGACAGAAAAACAAAGAAAAATTATCAATCTACTGCGAGCGAACAAAGAGCCAATGTCTAAGAGCGAACTTTTAAAGCATTTTGGACACTGGTATTATTACAATGCTTCTAAACACTTGGGAGATATATTATCTAGGATGGTAGATAATAATTTACTGCACCGCCCTTCTCGTGGTTATTATGCTTTAGGAAACAATGCTACACCAAACAATCAAATGAGCCTTTTTTAAGAATAAATATTTTGAAGATGAATTAAATGAATAATTATGACAGAGAACAAAAGATGTGTAGTAATCCTAGTGAAAGGATATGATAGAAGGAGATATTTTAATTCTTTTGGAAAGAAGAACCGTTTATGTACTGCTTGGAGTTTAGCAGGTGCAAAGATGTTTTTATCTGAAGAAAGGAAAGAATATAAAGCCGTTGTAAAAAAGCTACAAGCAAAGAATTTAGAATATGAAACGGTTGAAGTCTCAACTTTTGATGATTCTTTTGAATTTGGGTATCAGGGATACTACTTTACCCCAATAAGGAAGAATTTTTATCTGTTTGCTTGGGGAAGGTATGAATTTGATATAAGAGATTTAAGAGCCTATTTTTTTCAATCTAAATACAATAAAACAGACAAGTTAAATATCAGCTTTGAAGCTCGTTTTTATATGATTATTGGTGAGGTTTTAAAACTAATAGGCGATAATGATTTAGAAGAAGTTTTGAGCGATTATAACAAGGCAGTTAATAAGAATCTTGAGCCTGTTAAATTTGATGATGATTTACCATATTAAGCCCTGAAATAACTGTATTAGTGTTTGACAAAAAGGCTTTTTAAGAATAAATATTAACACCCCTACTATTTATTTTATAATCAATAACAATTTAGAACAATGAAATTGAAATTTCAAAAAGAATTAAAAGGGGGCAAACCAACTGGTTTTGCAGAAAAGATTTTAGCAGGCTTGTATATAAAAGCTAAGAACTCAAAAGAAAAAGAGTTGTTAAAAGAATGGCATCAAAGAATGGCTAAGAAACAAATCATTGAGCCTTTTCTCAACTCTATACCAGATCGGTACAAACGATTCCCACCCAAATACCACACGATAAGAAGCCTCAAAAGCCCAATAGATATTGGTGATGATATAGAGTACTGCATCGCTGTAAGCAAGTCTAAGTATGTAGAATTTGCACCTTCAAAAAAGGTTTTATCTATTCAATATCTTCGTGTGCAAAAAGAACTTAAAGAAGGAACCATCCATTGGGGGCTAGACATTTCTAATGATAAAGAAACCTGGTTCTTTTTCTATGATGACATACAGCAATTAGCGCTTAATAATGGCTTTGATACTGCGGAAGGTTTGTTGGAATATTTAATTCCTGAAATGCCTGAAGAGGGCAAAGCATTAGAGGTAAAGAAAAAACTGGTGCATTGGACGAATTTAAGCTACCCTGCGCAGGCTTTAGAAGATGTGAATTCTGATATTGCTGAGAAATAATTTCCTCTTAAAAAGGAGTGTATAAGGTTACAAAAATGAATTTATGCACTCCGTTTTTGATGTAGAAAATGCCAATAAATGACTAAAAACCAAACTTTCGTTCATATCTCTCTACTATTTTAGCCCAGATTTTAGCCCAACCTTTCTTATGACTTCAAGGTGATCTAATTTTGAATAATTATTTCAACACTAAAAAGTCATGTTATGCAATACTTATTTTATATCAGCTTGCCCCTCATTCTCAGTCTTGTACTAGGAGTGAGGTTTTTGAAGTTTGAAGGGCACCAAAGACCAATATTAAACGAAGCTCCTAATGCACCCACCAATCCCCAAGGGCATAAAAAACGCCCTCCTCAAAAAGCAAGGTGCCAGCAATACTACCAACGAAAAAAACTCATCAATAGGACTAGGAATAGGTTAGCACGAAAAAGTAAACAAATTAATAGACGTATAAACAAACCTTGAAATTTATGGAAAGAGGCAACCATAAGAGCGACATCGTTAAGACACCAGGACTATTAAAAGAAGAGTTATTAAGTGTGCTTCAAAAACGCATTGACACGATTATAACAATTCAATCTAAGTTGATGGTAGAAGGATCAGAAGAGCGCTCTGCGGACATGGAAAATCATATTAATAACATTGTCCAAAAACATCTGCTAAACCTGGTAGATGAAATTAAATTATCTATTCAAAAAATTAAATCATTATGATGCAAAATGAAAACAACACCCCAGAAAACACCCCTGAAGTTATTGCTAAAAAAATAAGTGACCTAGACCCTTTAGCAGATAATGAAACGAATACTGAAAGTGATTTTGAAACTAATCTGGAAGATTCTGAGAATAATTCTGGAAAGAATCTGGAAGATTCTGAAAATAATTCTGGAAAGAATCTGGAAACGGTTGAAAAGCCCTTGGAAACGGACTTGGAAGAAATTGAGGAAGAGGATGGAAAAGTTTTGGAAGAATATGAAAATGGAGAAAATGGAAATAGTGGAACAGCATTTCAAGGAGAAAAGGTGACAAAAGTGGAAAGTACAGAAGACCCTTTGGGGGATGAGCCTGATCCAGAGCCAGAAGAACCAGAAGAGCCAGAGGTTAGCGATGAATTTAGATTGTGGCTGAGCAAAATGGCAGTAGATGGAATAAACTATCTAGATGAGATCAAAGCTCAAATTTGCGTTGCTTTTGGAGGTGGTTATGCTTCTGACTATGCAACAAACTCTTTTGTTAAAAAATCACTGATAACATCCGCCAAAGAACTAGCCAATCAAAAAGACCTAAAACCACCTTCACCAATGCAGGTATTCTTAATGTCTTTGGCAGCTATGACAGCACCCCCTATTTTGTTAGTCTTATTTAGACGACACATAAAGCCTGCTCCTCAAAATGTCAATAGAGAAAAGGCAGAGGCAGATGATATACCTGAAGCAGTTACAGATTATACCAATACAGCAGAATATCAGGAAGGAAGAAAACAATTTAAGGTTCATCCTAGTGGCGCTTATATGTATGGTTTGGGTGGTCGTAACGATTATAAAAGCGCAGGAGTAGCGGACTGTTACCCATCACCAGAGGTGCAAAAATTAATTAACGAAGGAAAAACAAGTAGTGAAATTAAAAAAATAATTTATGGCTAAACCTTTTATCCTTGTCACATTTGGAGAAATGGATGCAGGGAAGACGTATAATTTGGAGATAATCGTTAATGGCACGGCACGGACTAAAATTGTGTACAATTATGGGCAAAAAAAGGACTGGGAAGGCTATGAGCCAATAGAACTGGTCGAAGATAAAGGGAAGCTCTATTTTTTGCATAAGAAAAGTAGATTCCTTTTTGAGACCGCTTTTATGAAAAAGTTCAAGGGCAAAAAAGTGAAAATAGCAACGTGTTTTGATAGGAAACCATTGGATTTATTTTATGTCCAGGTTGCTAAAATGGATTCTAGTGTTCAATATGCTTTTTTGGTGATAGATGATGCGACCGCTGTTTTTGAAAATAGCTTGACTAGAGTAGAAAAAACGTTTATTTCTCGATGCAAGCATTCGGATATCAAAATAGCATTAGCCTCACATGATCCCCATTATTTTCCTAGACAATTATGGGGCTTGGTTACTCATGTAAGGCTGTTTAGAACAACCAATCCGCCGCCATTATCTAAGAAAGATATTATTCCATGTTTTGATGCTTTATTAGAAGCATGGGAGGTCTTACAAGATGCACCGAAATACTCTTATTACACATTAGATGTGAAACAAAAAGAATTAACATACACCCCATATAAACAACTATAAACTATGTTAGAACAGCTTAAAGGTCAGGCGTTAAATGTTGCTGTAAAAAAACTGGCACCAGGAATTATCAATAATATTTTGAAGAGCTTTGAGGCGCTGATAGATGAAACGGCTTCAAAGCACGATGTTTCCCCTTTCTTGTTACATGTTTTGATAGAAAAACAGGAAAAAGAAGTTGTGGCGCTTGTCTGTTGGGAAGATATTATTTTAGATACATTTTCTTTGATGAAAATGATAGAGGAAACATTTAAACAAAGTTTTGAGAATGTGCCCGTTTTTCTTCGTCCAGGTTTGGAGAAAATGATGGATGGACTTTCTGTTAATGAAATTGTTCTAAACCATTTAGACAATTGCCATTTGATCCTTCGATTTAATGAGGACGATGAGCTAGAAAGTTACAAGGTTCAAGGGGAGCAGGAAAGCTTATTGAATTGGATGGAGTTTGTGGCCAATGTAAACATTGAACTGTAAGTATGACGGGTATCACCGACATACAAATATTAAATCCCATGCCCAAAACTAAACTGGGCAGATACCGTGGGAAAGTGGGGGCTTTTATCATTCGAGATAAAGACCAGGTACTTTATGTGGGGTGGGCAAACGATGTATATGGCTGCTGTTGTCGCTATTTTTACAAAGGAGGTCCACTCCAAGACTACGAAATCAAAAAGGCTACTTTTGAAATATTGCTTTGCCCTGAGCGTAAAGCAAAAAAGATTACTCGGATATTAAGAGGTTATCTACAGCCCTTACACAATAACGCTTCTATGCCCCCTAAGTTGAATAGAAGGGAAAAACAACAAACCAAAAGATTACTAAATGTGTATCGTCAAGATTCCTTTTTTGAATCTGCCAAAGGCGAGCACCAAACCGATGAAAAATGATAACATCAGAAATAAAAACACTTCAATACCAATTGAGAAAAGTATTGAGGATTAGTTTGTCCATAGATGGGATTTATGGGCGCTCGACAAAACAAGCCGTTAAAGAATTTCAAGCACTTCAAAACTTGACAATTGATGGCATTGCAGGACCCAAAACATTGGGAGAATTGAAACAGGTTTATTATGCTCTATTTAGAACCAATACTGCTTTGCTGCACTTTGGAACTAGACGTTTTGTAGTATTTGTAGATGCAGGGCATGGAGGGATAGATGAAAACGGGCGCTATGTAACGCTAGGGAAAAGAGCCTATCATCAGGAATTGGAACTGCATGAACGGGGGCATTATTATGAAGGATTTGAAAACCGACTTGCTGCTGAAGCTTTTATTCAAGCTTGTACTAAAGAAGGTATCCAGTGTGTGCGAATCTATCACCCGTATAAAGATACTTCTTTGTCTGATCGAACCGAAATAATTAGGAGTTGGCTTCGACGTGGGTATTATGGTTATTTGCATTCTTTTCATTCTAATGCCATTTCTAGTAGCAATAGCCCTCAAAAACTTCGAGATACAACAGGGTTTATGGTTTTCACAACGATTGAGAATAATTTTTCTGATCAAATTGCAACCCAACATTTTAAGCATGTCCAAGAAATGACAGAAGGGAAGTGGATTTATAGAAAACAGCTGAAGGATGGAGATGTTGATTTTGAAGTTAATTTTCAAATACTGAGGGAAACAGATTTAGTGGAGTTTTTAGACTTTTTTGGGGCTATCTTAGAAGAATGGGGCTTTCATACCTCTAGTAAAGATGCTGCTTTTATTACCAATCCAACTACTAGAATGCAACGGGTTCAGGCTTCTTTAAAAACGGCGCTCTGGGTTCGGAATCAATTTAATTTACCACAAATCACATATTAAGCGATGAAAGAAACCATTCAATTCATTTTAACGATGGTCTTAATGGGGTATATTATTTGGCTCCATCAGTGCAAAGGAGGGGGGCATGATAATCATACTTCAAACCAGTATCATCCTGATACGACGATTGTAGTAGATACTATTTTGCCAGCTCCTATTATTGTGCAGTTGCCAAGGCAAACCGTGCCTACACCAACCATTATTTATATTGATAGCTCTAAAAATATTGTACAAAAAGAATCTATTGATACGGCGATCCATCAAAGTGTGCAACTATATCAAGATATATTATTCCATGTTTTGATGCTTTATTAGAAGCATGGGAGGTCTTACAAGATGCACCGAAATACTCTTATTACACATTAGATGTGAAACAAAAAGAATTAACATACACCCCATATAAACAACTATAAACTATGTTAGAACAGCTTAAAGGTCAGGCGTTAAATGTTGCTATAAAAAAACTGGCACCAGGAATTATCAATAATATTTTGAAGAGCTTTGAGGCGCTGATAGATGAAACGGCTTCAAAGCACGATGTTTCCCCTTTCTTGTTACATGTTTTGATAGAAAAACAGGAAAAAGAAGTTGTGGCGCTTGTCTGTTGGGAAGATATTATTTTAGATACATTTTCTTTGATGAAAATGATAGAGGAAACATTTAAACAAAGTTTTGATTCGGAATCAATTTAATTTACCACAAATCACATATTAAGCGATGAAAGAAACCATTCAATTCATTTTAACGATGGTCTTAATGGGGTATATTATTTGGCTCCATCAGTGCAAAGGAGGGGGGCATGATAATCATACTTCAAACCAATATCATCCTGATACGACGATTGTAGTAGATACTATTTTGCCAGCTCCTATTATTGTGCAGTTGCCAAGGCAAACCGTGCCAGCACCAACCATTATTTATATTGATAGCTCTAAAAATATTGTACAAAAAGAATCTATTGATACAGCGATCCATCAAAGTGTGCAACTATATCAAGATAGTTTGGAAGACGAAAACTTGACGGTATACTATCAATCTGTCGTAGAAGGGGAATTGTTACAAAATAGTTTGGACTATAAACTCAAAATTCCCAAGCAGATCACGAAACGAATAGAAATAACAAAACCCGTTCCTGCTCCTGCCAGTGCGTTGCTCTTTAATACGGGAGTAGGGGTAAATCCTCTAGGCATTACGGGCGTAACCGTAGGGATGCAATTTATTAGCAACAAAGGTTGGGCGTTGGGGTATGATTATGATGTGTTGCAAAATCAACATGAAGTGACATTGGGCATTAGATTATGGAATCAAAAAAAGTTTAGATAAACAGTCCAGGTAAAGATTAAGAAAAGCTTTGAAATATAAGTTGAAAAGAATTTGGAACACCTTGGGAAAAGGTTTGGAAGCACTCTAATTGTTAAAAATTAGGGTGCTTTTTGCATTAGAGAGGTACTAATACGCCACAAAATAAGGGATAGAGAGATATGCACGGAGATAACTAATTTTTAAAAATGTTATATGAGCGATGAATACAGCGTTGTAAGGCTATTTTTTTGTGCCGTTTTTGTGCACATCTCCGTGCATATCTCTCTACTTCTGCACCAGCTATGTAGTCAAAAAGTTGCTTTGAGGGGACTTTCTAAGCGATATTTGTATTCGACAACAAGCTAAACCTTAAAACTTATTTAAAATGCTAATACCTGACAAATCAGAACATGATTTAAGAACAACATTTTTTATTGACCCTGCAAGTTTAGTGATGCTAGGGGTATTGATTTTAATGTTGATGGTTGCTGATAAAACATTGAGCAAACTAATCCTAAAACGATGAAAGAACTGTATAAAAAACTAATGACTTGGTTTTTTAGCTGCTTCAATTTTGGAGTTTGGATTAATAAACCTAAGGATCTGGACACTCTTCTACACAAGATGGAGCAGTTCGGTTTATTAGAGGAATCGTACGAGCTTCAAATGGTCTATCACACCTTAATTATCAATGAAGCATTCAAAACAGTAATAATGATTATTTCCTTATGCTGCTTGATGATTGCGAATGTAGACAAAATCTTAAATATGTGGGATAGAGTTGTTAATAAGGTCAAAAGCTTGAAAAACAAATAATCTTTTAAAACTAAAAAAAGCACTCATGAAAGAGAAAAGAATTTTATTTCCTGTCGGTAATCAGTATTTCCAAGAATCAGCTTGGGTTGAACTAGCGGATGGTTCTAGATCACGTAAGCCTGTAAGTGGTCAACCAAAAGTATATGACAAATTATTCATTGAGCAGGAGGTTGCCAAGGGAAATGTTGTCATTGACAATTCTATGGCTATCGTGCCTGGTAATTCTGCTTATGCACCGACCACTACTGGTATAGCTCAAGAAGAGCACGGACAATATGAATTGACCTTGCAAGCTGGTGCAGGTGGGGGCGTTGTCAGAATTGGATTGGATGACACTGGTTTGCCTATTTTTGGAGGTACAGCAGCCGTTCAGGATGTGACAGTAGGGGGAACTCATGGCGTGAATACAATAAAAGCCATCGGTCGTTTGGCTTTTTATGGAAAACTAAAACTGAAAAAGTTGCATTTTGAAGCTTCTTCTGCGGATGTTTTTTCAGAAACGCCACGACTAAAAGAATTTTCTTCTGTAGGGGAATGCAAATTGGACAAAAAAGTCTATTACCCTAAAGCGACATCTGAGGACGACAACAAAGACATTCGTACCATGACAGAACAATATTTAGCCACTAATGGACTGAATTTGATGATGGATGGTATGAATTATCTAGAAATTGCCATTCCTGCGAATGAGAGTGTCAATTTGACCCTTTACACTTGCTTTATTAAGTAGGCAGTACCAAAACAACTAAAACTAAATCAAAAACGCCAATGCGCTCTGGGCGTATTGGCGTTTCTTTTACCCTAAACTTATAAAAAATGGCATCAGCATCAGTATTCGATAGTATCAGCACAGGGAATATAGAATTATTCTCTAACCTTGGAAATCATGGAATGAGTTCTGAAGATGTTGCTGCGATGTTAATCGAGATGGCAAAAGCTCAAGCCAATATTCAAAAAGAGGCTGAGGTCAACGAGCAACAAGAGCGAGAACGTCGATTGATTATTTCAATAAGTGCGACAATAGGCTTAGGGCTATTTCTTCTAATCATTTATCTTTTATCACAAAAACTTAATTATCGTGGAAAACAATAGTCAGTTTACAATAAGAAAAGAACTTACGGCTCTAAATACACCAGCGCCAAGTGTTACAACAACCTCAACAAACGGCACTAATAATGCATCTAATTCCAACACAACGGACCCCAATACCAATACGACCACTACCACTACTACGACAGGAGAGAATAAACCTGATACGAATACAGGTGGTACAGGAACTACTACTACAGTAGAAGATAAACCTACTCCTACCAATGCTAGTACTGAAGACAAACCAAAGGCAGAATGCTCCACATTTTGCAAGGTTTACAATGTGTTGCATTTGGGGATGTATGCGGGTGTTATTCTGCTTTTATTGGCGTTGTCCTACCAAGCTGTCAAATCAGTGGGTAAGGCTGCTAAGGGGTAGTTTTATTGCTAAAAAACAATTTATTCATGCTTTAAACTAAAACTAACC
Source organism: Aureispira sp. CCB-QB1 (assembly GCF_000724545.1). Classification (GTDB taxonomy): domain Bacteria; phylum Bacteroidota; class Bacteroidia; order Chitinophagales; family Saprospiraceae; genus Aureispira. The sequence continues at coordinate 41,727 of NZ_JHBV01000023.1, forward strand.
ATGAGCAATGAGAGCCAATATCGGTTAAGAGACGAACGTCTCAAAAATGGTAGTACAGGGGATTCAAGCCCCCCTGACACAACTACTGATCCTAATGCTAATTCCAATACAACTACTGATAATACATCAGGCGACAAACCGAAGCCTACTTTTGATCAGATTATGGCTAGTATTGGTGTATTTCTGGGCGGTGCTGCGGAGTTAACCGACTCTATTAGTGGTGCTGCCAATGGGGGGAATTCTACACCTACAAACAATTACAATAACACAGGACAAAACAATAATACAAATACGAATAAACCAACGGTTAGCCCTTGGATCATTGGTGGTGCCATTACGGTCTTTTTATTATTGATTGGTCTAATAATCCTAAGTACTAAAAATGGAAACAACAGTAGCAACACCAAAGCCTAGCACTAAAAAAGGTCCATCTGCTTTCTTGATTGGGTTATTGATTGTCATCTTAATTGGTGGTGGTGTAGGCGTGTATTTTTTCCTCAAGCCCAAAAAGGACGATGGGAGCAATTCTAATAATAGTAATAATAATAGTGGGAACCAAGGGGGAGCTAGTGGACGTAATGTAACCAATACACGATTTCCATTGACACCAGAACAAATAGCCGCCTTAACTGCAAGCCCATCCGTGGGACCTCAACCAGGAGAAACAGGATACAATGCTGCCAATCCTATTTATTGGAAGGATCCTGCCTTTCTTACAGCTGTTGAGATGGAATATAGAAAAATTCAATCAGAACAGAGTGGACCAAGAATGGATGCCATAAGAGCTTTGTACAATATAGGAGAAGGAATGATGGGGCGAGATAAAGAAGAGCAAGAATGTATTGAGCAATTGTTCGAGCAGCTGCCTAATGTGGATTTTAAAAACAATCCCAATCGTAAGTATTTGCAATTTCCTGTTTATGGAACGTCTGAACTTAAAGGAGGCTTATATAGAGCCGAATTGCAAAATCTTATTGATTCAGGGTGGGAAGGTTTGAATTTAACTCGACTAAGAGACCCTGATGAGCCATGGGTTTTAAAAGAGATTGGACTCAATTTATTGGTTGGGACAACTTGGGAGAATACCCCCACGCCTCATCAAGTACAAATGTCGTTGGCACCAAGAAATGAATTAAACTTCTTTAAAAAGTTCAATCGTTGTTGGGTCTCGGATTGGCATCTTGCTGACAAGTATGTTGACAAGAGAAATTCTAAGCTAACCATCATTTTTGCGGAAGACCCCAATGCTAGAGCCTGTTATTGTGCTACGGGAATGTACGGTTTTGTACAACGCTGGATTGCAGAAATAGATCGTTTGGATGAAATGGTCCGAAAAGAAGCTTATGAGTCTTTGATCAAAACAGAGAAGAATCCAAATGGTAAGTATTATGTAACCTATGTGAATCCAGCAACGGGGAAAGATGATCGAGCAGGGAAAGGAGATAAAATGAACGGATAATATTCTAAATTCAAAACAATCATGGCAAAAATAAAGCAAACACAAATTGACGAAAAATACCTATGGATGGGCGGTGGTTTACTGGCTGTTGTTATCATCATATTTATTTTTGGTCGATTATCAGGGAAGGAGGATAGTAATGATCCTAGTGATGCCAACCCAAATATAAAACCAATTACAGTGAGCACAGATTCGGGGAATATTGAATGGGACCCCTCAGCATTGGTTAAAGAAATTCATACTGCATACAAGGTTAATTGGAGTTCAGGAAGATGCAAAGCGCTTACTACTTTATTGAGTTTGCAAGATGTTCAACTCAAGGCAGTAGCAGAAGGTTACCATCAGGTATATGGAGAAACTTTAAGAAAAGTACTAAGCGGTGCTTATGTAGCTTGTTGGAATTTTCCTTGGCAGGATGATCCTCATTACCAAGTAATCCAACGTATGGATGTGCTCCAAATTCCATAAAACCTATTATCAAACTACTTAAAAAACAATGTTCAAAAGAACAATAAAAATTTAATATTGTGAGTGATCAACCAACAACTAAAACAACGGCACCAAAGCCTAAAAAAGCAGCTTCAAAAGGTTCTAAAAAAACGATGCTAGTACTAGGAGTTTTACTAGTGTTAGCTTTGGGAGGTGTCAGCTTCTATTATTACAAAAAGAATAAAGAGCTGAAAAAAAAGCTAGCTGCAAAATCTAATGGGGCTTTGACGGAGGAACAGAAAAACAGAGAGTCAGAGGAAACAAATGCTGCTCCTCAAGACAAACAGACCCCAGATCAGCAATCAACGGGCGAACCTTTAACAGATTAGTTCACTAAAGAAATCTAAATAAAACATGACAGCGAAAGCCAAAAAAAATGTAAAGCCTATGATGGCGGTGGCTCTTCTCGCAATCCTTGTTATTGGCTACTTTACTAGAGATAAGTGGATGTCTTTATTCACGACTGGTAAACTAGCCTCTAGCAATGGAGGGAGTACAACGAGCAGCAAAAATAATTCTTCTAGCACGTCTACAGGAATCAAAAAAGATTTGGTGCTCCAAATGGGAGACAAAAATGATTCTGTGAAAGAGCTGCAACGCTTACTCAATTTAGAGTATGATTATCAAAAGCAGCACGGCACAACACCACCGACAGAACCAAAACTAGCCTTGGATGGTGCCTTTGGTCCTAAAACGGAAGCAATGTTGATCTTATTCACAGGCAAAAAAACAATTACAATCAATCAGCTTATTAAACAATTAGCTGATCAGAAGAACTAAAACCATTTTCTTATGCCTTTAATTATTTTGCCATTCTTAGCAGGAGCAGGAGCAACGGGATACTGGTGGTGGTCAAGTAGTACAGAAGAAAAGCCGACGTTTTCAGGAGAGCTATTCAAAGTATTGCAACCATTTCTAATTATTCTAATTGTGCTTTTGGCGCTAAGGTGGTTATACAAACAAGGTTCTACAGCTAAAAAGAAGTAATATGAAAAAGAGGGATGCAGGAATGCTAGGAGGTAGCCTAATGTTGTTGGCTATATTTGCGTATGGTCTAAAAAATAAAATGGGGTGGCAATATTGGGTATTTACAATTCTTATACTGCAACCAGCAGGGATAGGAATTGGAATGGCTCTAGGAAAAGAGGAAGAGGAGCTGAATGAGAAGCGTGAAAAATCCTAGCAGATAGCAACAATACGAAAACCATGCAACAAAAACACATTATTATTTTATTAGCAATTCTTTCTATTGGAGTGAGTGGTTTTTCAGCTTATTACTCTTTGAAGAATTTGCCTAAAGACTAAAACCATGAAAAGTCGTACTAAAGTATTCATTGTATTGCTCGTTCTAGCCTTGGGAGGTGTTGCCATCTATCAATGGCAGCAACAACGCAATGAACCAATTATAAAGATTGTAAACAGCAATCAAAGTACTAAAGAGGTCGCCTTCAAAATGTCTTACAAAGATATGAAGTTTGAATCTAGTCTCAAGCTGGGCGGTGTCCGCAGGCAAAAACTAGGAAACTATACTTTTGAGGCGGTTACTCAAGGTCAAAAGATTGTGTTGTCCATCAAAGACAATAACAACAAGGCTCTAACTACTAAAACCGTAACATTTGCATAGTCTGAGCAAATATAAAAAGCAGCTGATTGCAGGAGGGATAGGCTTACTAATTCTAGTATCCATCTTGATAAAAAGCCAAGAAATCCACATAGTAGACAAAACAAGGTCTTTGATGCGTTCTAGTACCAAAAGTTACGGTACTAGAACGCTAGACCAAATTAATAAAATTATTGTCCATCATTCTGGATCCATTGGGCAACGAGCGGAGGATTATGCTCGGTATCATGTTTTGTCAAAAGGATGGCCAGGTATTGCATATACCTTTGTCATTGAAAAAGAGGGAACCATTATCCAAGGCAATTTCCTTGAAACCATCTCGAATAATACTTCAGGGCAAAATACATCTAGTATTAGTATCTGTTTAAGTGGCAACTTTACTCAAGAAGAACCAACACTAGAGCAGCTAAAAAGCCTAAAGAAACTTATTGTTTATTTGCGTAAGACATTGCCTCAGCATTTGCAAGTAGCTGGGCATAGGGATTATGGAACCACAAGTTGTCCAGGAACAAATTTATACAAGCATCTAAAACAATTTCAATTAGCATAAGATGAAAAAAGAGACTTTAAAATGGGTTGTGTTGCCCTTGGGAGGGTTTTTAGTATTCCTGCTAGTGATCAAGTTTTTATTTGAGCGTAGGGTGGCTCTGTATATAAATGCTTGTACAAAAGCATTTGGGAAGCTTGATGCTTTACAAAAAGAGTCTATTGAGGAAATAATAAGAGCTTTTGATAAGTATGGAGACAAAGATCCTAATAAGTTGGCTTACATATTAGCAACGGCTAGACACGAGAGTAATTTTAGACCTATTGAAGAGCGTAGAGCTTCAGCGACTCAAGTAGATGTTTATAATCAACAAAATGAATATTGGAGTACGGGGTATTATGGACGTGGCTTTGTACAGTTGACTTGGAAGGGGAATTATTCTAAAATGTCAGATTTTCTAGGTGTTAATTTGATTGATAATCCTCATTTAGCTTTAGATAAAAAATATGCTGCTCGAATTTTGGTTTATGGGATGATGAACGGCTCTTTTTCTGGCAAGAAGAAGAAGCTGAGCGACTACATTAACGAGCAGGAGCAGGATTATTATAATGCTCGAAATACAGTTAATGGAACGGATCGAGCAGAGAGAATTAAAAACTATACACTAAACCTACAACAATATTTATAACATGAGAGTAGAGCCTAGTCCTCAAGCGTTCACAGTGGGCGCTTATAACATCACTAATGAAACCTTAAATTTTGAACGAACTTTTCAAATAAGAAAGACAAAACGGAAACCAATTGGGGTAGATGTAGCACTATTTGCCATCCATTTCAAGACTTTAGATGCCAATCAAGAATATTGGTATTATCCTGATCAAGCTAGTAGAGATGCCGATTTTTTGATTTTGGATGCAATTACTAATTTTGATACGGGTTCAGACCCTACTATAATTACTAAGCTTCAGGAGCTGATAGATAAGCCAGACTTTGAGTCTGTTTTAACGATAGGAATTGATAGCGATTCATTGGAGGGAATTGTGTATGATACGGTGACTTCTGAAACTTATGGTGTAGGAGGTGGAACGGTGCCTACGATTGTACAGGAAGAGGAAACCCCTAATATAGTGGAATGGACTTCTGTTAGCAATAGTCATAGATTGATTGTGCCTTTTAATTATGGTTTTCAGGCAGAGAATATGAGCCTATATTTTGAGTTTGAAACATTGGCAACAAATATAGATCAAAATAGGTACTATTTTTATTTTCAAAAAATGGATGGAGGAACACCAACAACTATCCTAACAGTATCTAGTGACATCTTTAGATTAGGGCGCTCTAATGGTAGTAGACAAATTATTGAGTTAAAATATGATAATAGTCTAACCAATTACCAGGACTTTAGACTATTGATTCAACCCTTTGCTAGTAATGTGAATTATCCTGCTACTTATCGGTTAAAAGCATTAGGGGTCTTGCCTTCTAATTTTTCTTATGACAATTTGGTAAAAGAGCTGCTGAGCATAGAAAATAATATTCCTACTGGGACAACTTATTTAGATACAGATAACAACCCTAAGAATCTAACGGGTGTGTTTTTACCAACAAGCAATTTCCCTTCAGAAAACTCATTAAAGGAAACGCTAACGACAATTTGTGAAAACTTAGTAAAGAGCGACTATGAAAAAATAATTGTTGCGAATGATTACACTCGAACAACAACTTATTTAGATGAAGGTGATGCAGGAAACCGCCGTATTCATACCATTGTTCATTCTAGTACGGTTCTAGGTTTAACGGTAACAGAAACGTTTGCTTATGCAGGATCGCCAGGAGATTATTATGTTTCTTCAATGACCAGAGCATAAATAAGAAAAGCACCCCAATTGAGGTGCTTTTTTTTATTCCGTGATAGAAGGAAAATTCTTTTGTAGATTCCATAAATCAGCCACACCCAATTGTCTTAGATAGGCATCGACTTGATCTAAAGAATGATGCCTCAGCTGAATTTGTAATTCTTTTAAACTGATCCCTGCCCGAACAGCTGCCACAGCTCCTGTATGTTTCCAGGAGTATAATTTATAGCGGTCCGTATCAAAACCCAACCGCTTTAATAATAAGCGGTGTTGTTTGCCATAAGTATTTAAACCTATTTTCCCACCCCATCGACCAGGGAATAAATATTCATTAGGATTTTTACCTGAAATTTTTCGTTGAACGATAGGAAAGAACGCATCAGGAATAGCGACATATTCCTGCTTGCCATTTTTGGCAATTTTAGCAGGGATCAGAATGCGTTTATCCTCAAGTATAATATCACCTACTTTTAAGAAAGTGAGTTCTGATCGAGGACGAATAAAGCAGTAATACACAAATTGGACAGCAAACCATAAGTCTGGATTCTCTTTCTTCAGTACACCAATTAAAAAGCTTCGTTGAGATTCTGTGAAATATTGGGCAGGGACACAGTTCGCCTTTCGTTTTTTGATGTCCTCCATCAAATGCTCCTTATTATGCCAAGATAAGGCATTTTTTATATGACGTATGTAGTCATTATAGGTTGATTCTTTGATTTTGCGCTCATTAGTGAGATAATCAAAAAAGAAAGCATTAACCGTTTCTTTTGTTAATTCCTTGCCTCTGGTCCAATCAAAGAAAATTTTAAGTTTTGATCTTTTACATTGATAGGTCTTTTTTCTCCAAGTAGATTCTTTTTGTTTTAACTCCCTCAATATTTGTTTTTCAAACTGGGAAGCAAAGCGTATGGTTTGTTGGAGTTTTAATTCTGACACAATTTTTTGAGCTGCTAACATCCTTTCTTCAATTGTATTAAAACTGTTGATGTTGCCGTATTTGCGTCTTCGGTGCCCATTCTCATCTTCATAGTGAACAAACCATCTAGAGGATAAAGATTTATTGCCATGAAATATTTTGGGCAAAAATTTTTTAATCATTGTTTTTAACTTTTTTATACCCAAGAGATATAAAAAGAAAACAATGATAATATTATGAATTATCATTAAATACATAACTGCCTGATAGGCAGTCATGTTGTAAGTCTTGTGGAGCTGGAGAGATTCGAACTCTCGTCCAGTCAAAGCATCCATAAGCTTTCTACATGTTTAGTTGTTAGTCGGATCTCAAGTAGCAATATGTCTAACAACATACGAGTCACTACTCCAGCCTCTTCTTGTTTCGCCAAGCATTACGGAGACACGCACACTAGGCTAGCCTAAAGGGTTGGTTGATGCGAGGCACGCTGTGTATTAGGCGTCAAGCGTGGGTCGCAATGGTTCCTATATCACTCCGTGATTAGGCAGCCATGGCATAGTTATTATTGCCATTTAAAGTTGTTTATGTGCTATATTTAACGAGATAATCACACCTGTCTCGACATGCTTACTTACAGAACATTCAATGCTGTCAATTCCAGTCAGCCCCGTTTTGTTGCAAATTAGAAATACTTGTTATTTCTTAGGTTGGAAGTGGAAGGGTATGAATTCCGCTTCACGGTTTGCAAAGTTATAACTAATTTTGAGGTCTAAAAGTTCCAAGGAAGATTATTTTTATAAAAAAAAGTTCGTGTAGGGAAATTTATCGTCACAAATGGTCTATTCGACTTTCAGAATAGGTTTTTTAGGATAATTTTTTAATTGAAAAAGGTGAAAAAAAAATATAAATTGCTGATAGATAATGTTTAGTAGTCTATTGGTGCGAAGGAAGATGTTTATTCTCAAAAGATTTTAAAAATTGCTGTTCATTTAAGGTGCTTTTAACTTCAAAATGGCTAAATTCCACCATCAAAAAAAAGTAAAACACGCAATTATGAAAATAGGAATTATTAGAGAAGGAAAAGTGCCACCAGATTCTAGAGTATTGTTCACACCTAAGCAGTGTGCCACTTTACAAGAGAAATACGATCTTCAGTTTGTTGTACAACCGTCACCAGGGCGCTGTTTGCCAGATGAAGCGTATGAATCAGAGGGAATTAAAGTGCAAGAGGATGTTTCCGATTGTGACGTATTGATGGGAATTAAAGAAGTTCCTAAAGAGCAGCTGATTCCTAACAAAAAATACTTTTTCTTTTCACACACAATCAAAGCACAACCATATAATCGTGCTTTACTACAAAAAATCTTAGAGGAGAACATCACTTTGTTTGATTATGAGGTGTTAACGAACGAGAAAAAACAGCGAGTGATTGCTTTTGGGCGTTTTGCAGGAATTGTTGGCGCGCACAATGGTATGATGACTTATGGCAATCGTACAGGAGCATTTGAACTAAAACAAATGCACAAATACGACGATTATGCTGCTGCAATAGCTTATTACAAAACATTGTCCTTTCCTAAAATGAAAATTGTTGTGACAGGAACTGGACGTGTTGCCAATGGTGCGGCAGAAGTATTCGACCATATGGAGATAAGAAAGGTTAGCCCTCAAGATTTTTTAGAAAAGGAGTACGATGAAGCTGTTTATACACAGTTGGATTGTGAGCATTATGCAGCTCCTAAAGAAGATAAGCCCTTTGAATTGATGGATTTTTATCAAAATCCACAAAACTATAAATCAATCTTTGAGCCTTATACCAAAGTTGCTGATTTGATGGTCAATGGTATTTATTGGGCAAATGAGGCACCCGCTTTCTTTACCAAAGCTGCTATGAAGGAGGAAGATTTTAACATCAAGGTAATTGCCGATGTTACCTGTGATATTGCGCCAGTGGCTTCTATTCCATCTACTTTATTTGCTACAACAATTGCAAAGCCTGTATTTGGATATGATCCTGAATCGGAATCAGCTGTAGAGCCTTATCAAGCACATACGATTGATATGATGACAATTGACAATCTGCCTAATGAGTTGCCAAAAGATGCTTCAAAATCATTTGGAGAACAATTTACAGCGCATGTAATAGAGGAATTATTGGGACTCAAAAACACAGGAATGTTGGAACGAGCAATGATTGCCAAAGATGGACAACTTGGACCTCACTTTCAGTATTTAACAGATTATGTTCAAGGAGCATAATTATGTGTTGGAGAGGCTCAGTAGCCTGTGCCTACTATAAGGTAGGCGGGGAAAACAACCATGCGTTTCCCCGCCTATATTACTATTAAAATCTATTAATTATCATAGGTTGCCATTACACTTAATAACCACTTAACAGCTTCTTCTTCAGATGTAAATAATTGAATGGGATTGGTTTTTCTTTTGCCTTTAGAAACAAATCGTGTTCTTAAAGTGATGAAAAGGTTACCAATAATTTTAGAAGAAAAGGATTTTGTGATTAAGGCAGTGGTGACAAACTCTTGTTCAAAGTCATTGTAATATTTAATGATGTCTTTTTTCATGTACTTATCAGGCATCCATGCTATGACACATCTTGGATCATTACCAACTATTTCTTCCATCATCGCTACGTTTTCTTTCGCCCCTTCTAGGGTAAATTCTTCAAGGTCCTTTTTTGCTTTTATTTCGATGATATTATCAGGACGGATTTTGATTGTTAATTCTTTAGTTTGATACTCCATAGTATTTGGTCTATTATGGTTGTTTAGTCGAGATTGGTCTAAAAAGTTGTTTACAATAGCGTCTTTTTTACTAGTAGCCTGTTGCTTTTGATCTTTTTATTAAAAAAGGACATACAGCACTATTATCAAATAGGAATAGCCTATTTAAATAACTTCTAAATCCAGAGTTAAAACTAACTAGAAAGTTAATAAAAGAAAAAGAAAATCGTCATTTTATTTTTTTTTAATATTAACTAAAAATAAAAGTAAAATACTTTAATAATCAAAAAGTTTAATTTGATTCTGCTAAAGCAATCATTAACGTTTCCAATTTCTTTTTCATCATGTATCCAGAACAAGAATAATTATTGACAATCATACTAAAAGCCAGCTTTTTTCCTCCTTTAGTGGTCACAAAACCTGTATAGCTTCGGATTCTGTTCATAGAACCACTTTTTGCTCGTACATTATTTTCAGCAGAAGAGTTGCGGCACATATTGCGTAGAGTTCCTGTTCTACCAGCAATAGCCATTTGGTTATAAAAATCTCCAAACGTTTTTTTGTCAATGTACATTTTACGCATAATTTCAGCAAATGTTTTGGGAGAAACACCATTTCTAGCAGACAGCCCACAGCCGTCTTTCATGAAAAAGCCAGACATATCCAATCCTCTGCTTCGCCAAAAGTCAGTGACTGCCGCAATCCCATTTTCTGTGCTACCAAGACCTTTAACTTTGGCTCCAATCGCTTTTAATAAAGCTTCACAATACATATTGCGACTATCTTCATTTGTGTGTTTACAAATGGCAGTCATAGAAGGAGAGAAGTGCGTATGAATTTTTCTCCTAGCGTTTTTGTCTTTTAGTAAACGTTGTGTGGTTTCTTTTTTAGACACGGGGATTCCTTCAGTAATCAAAGCGTTGCGCAAGTCATGAGCACAGAGTAGGCTGGGGTCTGGAGTTGCGCCCTTGATATCAAACCAACCACTTCCTTTGGGAATTGTCCCTCGAAGGGTCACTTCTGTTCCATAAGGAGCAGCATAAACATACGCATTGTCCCCTGTTCGGCTTCCAGCACTAGTTACTCGGTTATCAAATTTAAGTTGAGGAATATTAGGAACAGTGTGATCAACTGTTGGGGTAGCTCCATAATCCCTTGCTTGTTTGAAGTGGATGTAGTACAAATTGTCGTGATAGTTCAAGCCAGATGTTCCTGCGCCATAATGGTTGCCAATATCACCCCATTGCCAAGTGGGAATCATTACTTGGTCGTCAAAAAAACTTCCATCACCAACAATAGCACCATTGATTTTTTGGATGCCTGCTTTTTTTATGACAGCAACAAATTCTGCCATTAATGCCTCTTTGGTAGGAACTTCTTCCATAATTGGAGATGCCAAAGAAGGATCGCCAGTACCTCTAATGTACAAATTGCCGTTGAGCGTTCCATTTGAGATAGACCCACTATATTCTAAGTAGGTTTTAAATTTATAATCGCTTCCTAAAATAGCCAAAGCAGAACCTGTTGTAATGACTTTCATAGAAGAAGCGGGAATTAATGCTCGATTAGGTGAACGCTGCGCATAGATTTGATTGGTATTGATATCTATGGCACAGAATCCAATAGAAGCATACTTTAACTCATTGTCATTTTCAAAGCTTTTTAGAGCGGCTTCTATTTTTGTTTGAGCATAAGAAGAAAGTGGAAAAGAAAGGAGAAAACTAATCAGTAAGGTTTTGTACATCTTGTGTTTGTTTTGATAATCTTTAATAGGTCGTTTGTTTTTTTTTAGCTTGATAAAATAGAAAAAGGAATTTTAATAATGAAAAAAAAAGAGTTGAATCTCTTGGTTGATTTAAAATGGGGGTGGGCTATTTTGTTGTAAAAATTTGTTTCTTTCTTCAAAATCTCTATATTCGTATTATGCAACGGACAAAACACATATTATTGGTATCAGAATTGACTTGTATTAGCAAGGACAAAAAGGCTATGGTATGTTGTAAAAAGGCGGATAAGAAGTATCCTCGACTTCGGTGCATTTTGACATAAACAAAGCTAACTTCTTATACAGTGAAAAGCGATTGGTCAAAATGAACCAATCGCTTTTTTTTATTTATAGGATATTATATTCTTATTAATTCTTTTGCATAATTTATAAAATTTTAAGCATCATGTTATTAAATGACGAGACACAACAGTTTGAAATCGGTGGCGTAAACGCATTGGAAATAGCAGCCTCTTATGGTACCCCTTTGTTTGTTTATGATTCTAATAAAATCATTAGCCAATACAAAAAAATGAAACAGGCTTTAGGTCAAGTAAAAAAGCTTAAAATTAATTATGCCTGCAAAGCTTTGACGAACTTAAGCGTTTTGAAGCTACTCAAAAACTTGGGGGCTGGTTTGGATGCTGTTTCTTATCAAGAGATTCGATTGGGCTTAGAAGCAGGTTTTGCGGCCAAAGATATTATCTATACGCCTAATTCTGTGTCTATAGAAGAATTGGAAGCGGCTATGAAACTAGGGGTTAAGGTAAATATTGATAATATTGAAACCTTGGAATACATGGGAGTTCATCATCCCAATCAGACGTTTTGTATTCGAATCAATCCACATATCATGGCTGGAGGAAATGCCAAAATTTCAGTCGGTCATATCGATTCTAAGTTTGGAATCTCTATTCATCAAATGCCTTTGGTAGAGCGTTTAGTAAAAACTTTGAATATCAAAGTAGAAGGTGTACACATGCATACGGGCTCAGATATATTGGATGTGGATGTCTTTTCTCATGCGGCAACGTTGTTGTTTAATGTTGCTCGAAAATTTGATGATTTAAAATACATTGACTTTGGTTCTGGATTTAAAGTGAAATACAAGTCTAATGACATCGAAACTGATATGGAACAGTTTGGAGAAATGATGTCAGAGCGGTTTAATGCTTTTTGCGAAGAAACGGGAAAAGATTTAACATTAGCATTTGAACCTGGGAAATTTCTAGTTAGTGAGGCAGGTTATTTCTTGGCTAGAACCAATGTCGTTAAGCAAACCACTTCAACTGTCTTTGCAGGCATTGATACAGGATTTAATCACATGATACGACCTATGTTTTATGGTGCGCACCATGAAATTATCAATGCATCGAATCCCAATGGGAAACCTAAAATATACACTGTAGTTGGTTATATTTGTGAAACAGATACTTTTGGTTGGAATCGAAAAATTAATGAAATTAAGGAAGGAGATGTTTTGTGTTTTAAGAATGCTGGGGCTTATTGTTTTTCTATGGCTTCTAATTATAATAGTCGGTACCGCCCAGCAGAAGTTTTAGTCCATAATGGACAGGCTCATTTAATTCGTCAACGAGAGACATTTGAAGATTTGTTGAGAAACCAAATAGTACCTGAATTGGATTTCAGTAGTGAAGAAGAACAGTTGTTAAATGCAGAGTAGAATGTTGCTTGCTTGAAGCGCAACGTTATTATAAAACATTAGCTTCCCCATCCATAGAGGAAGCTAGTGTTTGTTTATTATTCGCGAATGACCCTCACTTTGATTCTAATATCTTCCTTGGGACGAGCATAGGCATCCGTTTCTTTGTAGCAAATGCTATCAATGATATCCAATCGTTCGTAAACACGCCCAAAAACAGTGTACTCCATATCCAATTGGGGAGCACCGCCTAGTTTATAATATAACTTTCGTTGTTCTTCTGTATAAATAATATTATATTCTCGTTCATTCTTGTCTAATTGTCCAGGAGAAACAGAGCTACCATGAACGATGTAAAATTGAGAGCCCGAAGATTGCTTATCTGGGTTCATTTCATCAGGTTGACGAGCAGCAGCAAGAGCGCCCTTAATATGGTAGTAATGTTGTCCAATTTCCGCATCTTGTTTGTATTGGGGACCACCATTTCCTAACCGTTGTCCTTTTTTTGCCATTCTAGAATTTGGATCACCTCCCTGAGCCATGAAATTTTTGATCACTCGATGAAACATTAGGCTATCATAATAGTTTTGTTTGGCTAATTTGATAAAATTGGTACGATGGTTTTCAGCATCAAAAAACAATTCAATTTTCATAGTGCCAAACTTAGTTTCCATCTCAACTAAGGCAGAATAAGGATTCGGTTCTAATTTTATCGTATCAGGTTCTACAACTTGTAAGTTACCTGCCTTTCGAACGACTACTTGTCGACCATCTTTGGTGGTTGTTTTGTCACCCGTAGATGTGTTAGAAGAAGTTGTTGTTGTAGAAGTCACACAAGCAACCATTAATAAAAATAGAGAACCTATTGAAGCAAGAAAAATAAAATTGTTTTTAAGCACACTAAGATTTTTTATAATTAATACGGAATTGAATCAAGAATGTCATACAAAATGAAAGATAAATATTTTTTCTAATTGAGACAAAAAGCAGCAAAGTAGCAAGCTATTTGGAGCATATTATGACGATAAGTAGAAAGAATAGATACTTTTATTGCGACATAAATTAATTCAATTCCGTATAAGTTAGGAGTTTTGTAGAAGTACAAATATACAGAATCCGCATTAATCTACGAATCGACATAATACTCCTTCTTAAAAGTTTACAAAAATCTTTCCTTTTTATTTTTTCTAAACGATTACTTGACGACACCACTATTCTTGAGTCATAGATTGATAGGCAAGCAAAATAGATTTTTAGAAAGGGCTACTCCATTCTGGTTTGTTAAAATAGCTACTGTCTGTCAGTGCGTGCAAAAAGGCAACAATATCAGCTTTGTCACTTGCTGTCAAGGTTTTTATAGTAGGAGCCGTTGTCAATTCAGATGCTAGATTAGGAGCGTAATGTCCGCCTGTAGCATAGTGATCAACAACCTCCTCTAAGGTTTGGAAACGCCCATCGTGCATATATGGAGCTGTTAGTGCAATATTTCGCAAGGAAACCTCTCTAAATTGACCATTTTCAGGTGCATTTCCTGTTGCTTCTCCGTAGCCATTGTCTGCAAAGTCAAAAAGAGTTTGTGCTGAATCTAAACCATTGTTAGAAAATTCATTTCTAGCAAACAAAGCTTTGTTTCTAGAGAAACTATGACAATGGGCACATTCTGCGTCTTTAGAACTTGGTGCTCCAGCAGCATCACCAATAAATAAGGTCATGCCACGAAGTTCTTGGCTATTCAAATAAACAAAAGGAACCCAAACATCTTCATCATACCTAGAGTTGGCAGAATTGAGTGTTCGTTCAAATTGTGCAATGGCTTTGGCGACTAATTCTCTATTGATGCCATCATAACAATCAACACCAAAAGCTTCTCGGAACATTTTTGGGTAGGTGGGGTGCTTGCGCAAATCCGCCTCTACCTTTTCCCAAGTATTATCCATTTCTAAAGGGTCTTCAACAGGACCTTTTAAAATTTGCTCTTCTAAGGTTGAGAAACGACCATCCCACATAAAGTTGTGTTTTCGTCCCTTTACCCAACTGTATCCTATATTGATCAAAGACATAGAACTACGTCTTGCAATTCGGTTGTCAATACCTTTCGATTTTGCCAAACCATCCGTAAAAGCCTTGTTAATATCATGGCAAGAGCTACAGGAAATGGTAGAATCTCGAGACAAAATAGGATCATAAAATAGATGACGCCCTAACTCAATACCTTGTACAGTGATGGGATTATCATCAGGATGTTCCATTGGTGGAAAACCATTAGGAGACTCAACGGTATAACTAGTTGGATTGTAAGGAATACTGGTTAAATCACAAGGACTAAGAGGTCCAATATATTCGGTTTCTTTACAGGCAATAATACCAATTATTATAACCGTAAAAACAAAAATTGATTTATAATGCATTGTATCAGATAGTTTTATACGCTTTGGGGTTAAAGTACATTTTTAGTTGATTGGATAAAAAATTATTTTCCAATCAAGGATGTACTAAAATGGACTTAAGACTGAATTGTCATAGCAGCCGCTAAATTTTCGATTACTTTTTTAGCTAAATTATAATCAGCAGAACCTACCGCACCAGAATGCGTTTGTTTGTCAGTGACCATATCAATTTCACTGCCTGTTTTAAAGAAAATATCCTTGGCATCAACATACACTGTAATTTCTGTTGTTTGATTGGCTTCGATGTCATAATTTTTAGCAAAAGAAAGTAGTTGATGCATGCCATTTACGCCAGAGTGGTATAAAAAACCAGAAGTCGTACCGTTGGACTGAGTAATATCACCTTCTAATTTACATAAGATATAACTATTCCAACTTGCCCAGTGATTGCCATTGAGACCAAGTGGAGAATCAGAATTATAGTCGCCAGGAGTTGTATTGTTGATAGCATCGGATAAACCAATACCTAAATCTAGAGCGGTATAACTTCCTACAGGAAGGTCGTTGATTGTAAAAGTAGTACCTTCTTCAGCAGCTTGTTGTGTAATACTATTAACCATAGAAATATAGCCAACATCGGCAAAATCTGTTTTAGTACCAGCATTAACTCCTTTGATATCCGAAATAAAAAAATCTAATTTTTTGAATAAAATATTGGTAGGGTTGCTTTGACCTGTTGCTGTTTGTTGAAATAAGATCAATGGATCAGCGCCATATCGAGCTTTGAATGTAATGGCTAAATTGCCAGTTATTTTGTCCTCTTTTTTGGGAGGTGTTTCGCAGGAGCTAGACCACATTGTGATGGATAGCAAAAGGAGGATAATCGTGCGCATAATTTTATTTTTAATTGTTAAAAGTTAATACTCCGTTGATTTTTTAGTTTCTCTATGAACCCGTAGGCTCAGGAAGTAAAAATATAAAAAAACACCTTGTATTAGTTTGATTATCAGTTTTTTTGGTGTAAAATATTGGTGAAAATGTATGTTGTTGATAATCAAAATAATACAATTTTTTAACGGAGTAATGAAAAGTGAGTTCTTGGATAAATTATCTAGTAGATCAAATGACCATATCTGTTTATAATGTACCTATGATAACAAACTTACAATTTTGCTTTTTAAAACACCAATCCTTTTCTAAAAAAGAGTGGTAGTATACAATTGATGACACTAGCTAGTAAAACGAGCAAAATTTGATAAATTTTTTAGCAGGATAGAATACGAGTAACATAATGACTACCAGTACCGCTAATCAAAGAACGAAAGTTATTAATAGTTAGGAGAAAGTCTATTCATTAAAACGAAATGAAAGTCATTTCTGTTGATTTGGGATAAAGGAAATTAGCGTTTTAATAGGCACAATTTTTATGCCTTGGTTTCAAAAAAAAATAGTTAAAACAGTTTATCTTTTGAATGTTACTAAATTTACTGTATTATGACACCTTGATATGCTATAATTAAGAGGTATCTATGTAAAGAAACATAATGGATGATCCATAGAATTGCTAGAAATTTTGATAAAAAAAGCAAAAGAAGTAGCGATGGGAACGCTGTCACGAGACCTTTTGACGAAGTTAATCGTAAAATTACTGCTTAAGTAATCAATATCAACAAAAAGTAATGAATACAAATCAAATTTATACCAACTGGCGAAAAGCAAAAGAAAAACAATCTAAAGAATTTGCAGTTTTGATTGATCCTGACAAATTGCGTTTAAAAGATATTGATAAAATTGTTGAATTGGCAGAACAAGCTGCTGTGGATAGTTTTTTTATAGGTGGTAGTTTGGTTGTAAATGATGCTTTGGATGATATTATTATGAATATCAAAAAAAATTGCAATATTCCTGTTGTTTTGTTTCCAGGGAGTTCTAGGCAATTGAGCTACAAAGCGGATGGTCTGTTATTCTTGTCGTTAATATCGGGTAGAAACCCAGAACTGTTAATTGGCAAACACGTAGAGACAGCTCCTTTTCTGAAAATAAGCCCAGTGGAAATTATTTCAACAGGTTATATCTTGGTAGATGGTGGGGTGCCTACTTCCGTTTCTTATATGTCCAATACTCAACCCATTCCAGCCAATAAAGATAGTATTGCTGTTTGTACGGCTATGGCAGGAGAGATGCTGGGGCTAAAATTGATTTATATGGATGCAGGGAGTGGTGCTCAAAACCCAATTAGCACTTCTATGATAGAGTCGGTTTCGATGGCAACAGAGATCCCCTTGATTATAGGAGGAGGAATTAAAACACCCGAAAAAGCAAGTGCGAATGTAAAGGCAGGGGCAGATATTATTGTGGTCGGAAATGCTATTGAGAAGGATCCGCAGTTGATTTTAGAGTTGGCTGCTGCGGTACACGAAGGCTAGGAGACCAATCCTCAATATGTCTCTTTTGTGAAGATAGATGAGTTATAGAGATAAAAGTAAAGCACATACTGTTTGAGTATGTGCTTTTATATCTTATCTATCAGGGCAAACAAAAGCTTACTTTTTCTTAGGCTTTAAAGCCTTTCTTAACTTCGCTGTGTTAACAGAATCAGAAAGAAGTTTACCTGCTTTGAATTTAACAGTAACTTTTTCATCAATCGGCACAGGTTTACCCGTACTAGGATTTACACCTGTTCTAGCTGCACGATAAGAAGTGCTCAATGTGCAGAAACCGACCAAAGTAACTTTGTCACCTTCTTTTAGTGCATCTTGAATTGAATCTAGAGTAGCATCTAATGCAGCAGCAGCATCTGCTTTTTTCAAGCCAGCTTTCTGTGCAATTTTGTCGATCAAATCTCCTTTGTTCATAATAGTAAATGATTTATAATTTGGATGACAAGCAAAAATTAGGATGTTTTTAATTAATGCTTAAAAATTAAGTACTTACAAATGTATACTCTTTTGCTGTATTTTACAATTTTTGTCTTAAAAAAACGCTATAAACGCTTTGTTTTCTGCTCTTTGAAAGACTCTTAATGTTTCAAAAATTAAAAAATACGCAAAAAAAAATCTTTAACAAAATATTTGCTAAAGACTTTTTAGTTGGCCCACTAGGGCTCGAACCTAGAATGACAGAATCAAAATCTGCTGTGTTACCATTACACCATGGGCCAAAAATGAATGTTTGTAGAACAAGACATTCTTATATAACGCTTTTAGGAAAGTTAGTTGGCCCACTAGGGCTCGAACCTAGAATGACAGAATCAAAATCTGCTGTGTTACCATTACACCATGGGCCATTACTTCCTTAAATGCGAATGCAAATATAATTGTTGTTTGCTGAACAAACAAACTTTTGAACAAAAAATTTTGCTTTTTTTTAGAAAAAAAATACGTGGCAAAACTTTTCTGTCTAAGAACGAATACTTTAGAGTGGTTCCTTATTCATAATAAATATCAAAGATTCTATTTTCGGATTCGTCAACAGATATTTTAATCCATAGAGCTGATTCAGGAAAATAGTTTTCTATGATGCTTGGCCACTCAATAAAACAATAACTATTATCATCTAAAAGTTCCATCAACCCAATAGAAAATGCTTCTTCTTCTGACTTTAGTCGATACAAATCGACATGATAAATGGTCGCTTGTGGAGCTTCATATTGATTGATGATCGAAAATGTAGGGCTAGAAGTTAAATCTTTGACACCCAAATTACGACAAAGTTGTTTGATAAATGTTGTTTTTCCAGCTCCTATTTGCCCTAAAAAGGCTACTTTTTTTCTAGTTTTTATAATAGGAGTCAATGCCTTTACAATAGCATCTAATTGGTCAATAGAATTGGCTACAAATTGCTGTCTCATTTCATTTTTTTTGACAAGAAAGATAAGAGCAGGTTAAAATTCATGTTTTTCAATTTGGATGCACATGAGTTGATTTTAGTGCCTAACAAAACAGTTGATAGGGGCAAAAAGCTTGAAGACAGAATTTAAACAGGCTCAAAGGCAAAGATAAAAAAAGGTAGCATTCTAAAAACAAGAATGCTACCTTCTGTGAGGTAAAAGTTGTATTTTCTTAGTTAAGGTACCAAAAGCAAACGATTACCTTTTAAAACGTATATTTTAGTAGTACTTGGACATCATTGTTGCGCAATTGATTGGGAACTTTCAATGCTTGATGACTCGCACCTGTCGCTTCAGAATGAACTGGTACGATCAATTCTCCATCATTTGTCAATGCATTGATATTGTATTGAGGATCGTTCCCTGCATCTATTGTTGCGCTAACTTCTTCATTATGCATGCTTGATGCTTTTTGAGTTAAGTTGATTAAGCCAAGGCTGTATTGTATGCCCATAGACCAGTGCTCATTAAAACAATATTCCATACCCAACAAAAGACTAAAGTCAAATTCACTAATTCCCATTTCTGCATTCGACAAATTGTTTAGGTCAGGATTACCTGTTTCAACATTCATCAGCCATGCTCCTTTGACACCTGCTTGTAGATTGTACTTAGGGTGTGGATGAAATTGATAAACCAAAGGTACTTCTAAAAGATCAATTCTTTGAATAGATGGTTCTGGTTTTGCGTAGGGCATATATGTTGTTGGATCGGTTACTTTTTTGCTAGAATTTTGAGTTAAATTCCCCATGCTTTTGTATTGAACACCTGTTTGTATTCCGTGGTGTTTGGCAATGCGATAAGAAGCGCTAACTCCAGCAAAAGGCATGACAGAAAAATCTTTTGTAGCACCATATAGTTTGGCACTAGCACCACCAAATACAGCTGCTTTTAAAGGCGATTTTTTAGTGTTTAATTCATCTCCAATACCAAAATTACCAATCGTATTTTGCTTTTCCATCATCTTACGCTTTTCTTGAAGGGCGCGTAATGGAGTGGTTGAATATTGGTAAATAACCTCTGTACGAGTTGTTTTTACTTTTCGTTTCTTATTTGTTGCTACTGTTGTTTGATTAGTCTCTAAAAGATCAGTTGCAAGAGGCGTTTCATTTTTCTTCTCTTGTTGTGAAGTTGTATTAGGAGTAGAAACATTGGCAACAGTTGGTGCTGTTGTCGTTTTTTTAGTACTTGTTGCAGGGCTTGTTGAAGCTACTACAGCCGATTTAACGACAACCTTTTTAGTTGGTTGATCAAGCGTTTTAGGTGCTTTTTCTTCGGCCACCTGAACTTGTTCGGATGTTGTTTTTTCAGTCGTATTTATACTTCTATTTACTGACGGATTAGCATTAGAAACATTTGGAGCAATTGCGACAAAGGATTCTTTGACATTCGTCTGTTCAGCGACAGGTGCACTTGAGTTGGTGATAGGAGCGGAAGTAGGGGTAAAATACATTCCTAATCCAATAACACCTGCTAGTGCAGCAGCAGTAACAAAAGGTACCGACCACCAATAACCTACTGCCCGTTTAGGAACTACAGGATGTTGGTCAAGTAGTGCCGACATATTTTCCCAGGCGTTGGGGGTTTGTGCAAACTCATGTTGTGTGAGTTTGTCACGTAGTAAGTTGTCATTTTTTTTGTAAAAATCGGTCATTTCATTCGGTCTTTCTTCTAGTTAGAATATTTTTTTTATTCAAATTACCATCAATTAACAGCCTCTTACCAAAAGTTCTTCTTGGTCTTGTTGGCGAATCAAGCGTTGCAATTCTTTTCGAGCGTTTGCTAAATGCCATTTTGACGTCCCTACCGTTATATCTAGCATTTCAGCAACTTCTTTATGTTTGTAGCCATCAACAACATACAAACAAAAAACTGTTCGAGAAGCAGTGGGTAATTTTTGAATGAGTTTAAATAAATCTTCAGCGTGGAGGTTATTAATACTATCATTGAGAACAGGCGCATCACGCTCTACTTCAAAATTCATTACTTGACGGTACTTGGTGTGCCTGCGAACATGATCAATAGAACAGTTGAAGACAATTTTGGCAATCCAACCAGCCAAGTTGTTGTTGTCTTGGTATTTGTCTAAAGCAGTAAAAACCTTTAGAAATGCTGCATTTAGAATTTCAACGGCCTCTTCTTGCTGTTTGGTATACCTCATAGCTATACCGAGCATCTTACCAAAATATCTTTCATACAAGACTTTTTGGGCTAGACGCTCGCCTTTGCGGCAGCCAGCAACTAATTCTTTATCAGTATTTTTTGCAGAATATCTCATTCAACCAAGTTGTACATCGTCTAAATAGAAGCGCCAATTGTTTGAGCCTCTATAATCTAAAACTTAAAATGGCACTATTTCATTTAGATACTATTGTAAGTTTGTATTAATAATAACCTTTTTGCTATAAACTTATTCAATGCCACATTCCTTTTAGAAAAATAAGCCTATTTGCATTTGATGATTTAACGCTATAAAGCTTACTTTTGGTATGAATTGTGGTGATAAAAACTCAATTCTACCTAGAAAACGCAGTAAAAAATAAAAGCGTTGGTGATTTTTGTTTTTTTTGTTAAAAAAAAATAATTGACCAACCTTAAAGAATGCCTAAAACGTATTATGTAATGTGGCTCTTTTTTTTTGATCGTAACAAAAATAGTTTGTTAAAAGTTTTAATTTATTGGTTAATAATGTGTTAGAGCTTGGTGGGGAGGAGGAGGTTTTAAGAAGTTGACCAATTGTATGAACTTTTTATAGATTATTGAATTAATAAAAAAAAGGACTTGAGTATTCTGTCATAACAATCCAAAATGGATGTTATAGTATATCAAATGAATAAAGTTTTTTAGCAAGCTGTTGTTAGGGATTTGTCAGATTAGCCTAAAAAAGCAAACGATCGGTACCAATTTTCGATAATTTTTTTCATCATTTACTTATCACAATTAATAAAAATGCAATACAAATTATTCTTCCTATTGATTATCTTATTGGGTGCACAAATTTCTTTTGCACAAGTTGATACACTTCCTGATGATGAGGTAATTGATAATACAGTTATTATAAATGATAATGTAAAAGATAGAAAATACAAAGAACCTAAGAACAAGTTTAAGGTAGAGAACTTGTTTATTGGAATGACATTTAGTCTCTCCTTTGGTCAATACGTTTTTGTAGATGTCTCACCTTATGCAGGGTATCTTTTGGGAAAATATGTTGGTTTAGGAATAGGAGGAACATATATCTATAGTGCTTATTTTAATGGGGTGCAGTATATTGGCGACAATGTTTATGGAGGAAGGGTGTTTGCTAATATTCGTCCTTTTCCAGAAGTGAGAGGAGTGAAAGGCCTATATGCACATGTAGAAGGGGAGTATTTAAACCATACTCAATACAATGGGGGGCGATTAATTCGTGCTTTTGTGCCTGCCATTAATGTAGGATTGGGATACAATACATCTTTTGACAAAGGATTCTCATTTACCGCAGAACTTTTAGTCAATGCTCTTTGGTTTGGGCAGCGAAAAGCATTGCAGCCAACGGTTTACAATTCTCCTTGGCAATATCGTTTGGGGCTATATTATGCCTTTTAGAGAAAAGACTCAGATTTTAGACGAGACACTCTTAGGAGCCTAAAATCTGAGTAATAATTCCTAAAGAATAGCTATTTTTGCTTTAATACTTTTTCAATGGCTTTAATTACTTTGGCATCGGTTACTTTTTCGTTAGGGGCGAATGATTTAATCACTTTCCCTTCTCTATCAACTAAGAATTTTTGAAAGTTCCATGTAACAGGCGCATCAAATTTGCCATTTTGTTCTTTGGAGGTCAAATACTGATATAATGGGTGTATATTTTTTCCTTTGACCGAAATCTTTGAGAACATTGGAAATGTCACATTAAATTTATTGGTACAAAACTGTTTAATTTGACTGTTTTTGCCAGGCTCTTGCCCCATAAAGTTATTGGCAGGAAACCCAAGAACGACGAGGTCTTGCTCTCTATATTTTTCATAAGTAGCTTGGAGTCCTTCGTATTGCGGTGTCAAACCACATTTGCTTGCTGTGTTGACAATGAGTAAGACTTTGCCTTTGTATTTAGATAACTCTACAGGCTGATCATCAATGTCATTCATCGTAAAGTCATGTACAGAAGTAGGGGTTGTTGTCCAACAAAATATACTTGTTAAGAGGCTAATTAATAAAAATTTCATGTTAATTTAGTTATGAATTAAGTGAAGTTTGAATGTCTAAAATAGATAGTAAGTTATCTCAGTATCAATTACTATTGCAATAATAACGGTTATTCACATAAGTTTTATATCACAATAGTTAGCTGCGCTGCTACTGCGTGGTCGTTGAAAAACTTTATTAGTTTGATGATCAATGCGTTGCGAACTTATTATATTTTGTGTTAAAATTTTGATTATCAACTGCGCAGCACTCACGAAGTACCACGCAGTAGCAGCGAAGCTAACTAAGCTTGCGACCTCATGACCGCAGGGAATAATCAACGAACTACGAATATCAATAATATGAAATAATTGTTGACAGAGTAAATACAATCAATATTCCAAACCATAACTTTTAGAACCATAAAATGTTTAGACCAAGTTGAGATTTTTTTAATATCTTCTTTCTTTCAAAGTTATATCAAACTATGTTTTGTTAGAAAGGAGCCTATTCAATTAACTTTTCCAAATGTTGACCGATGTCTAACAAGCGTTGATCAGACCACTTTTTTGCATGAATTTGAATGCCAACAGGCAAGCCATTTTTCTTTTTTCCAATGGGGATAACTAAAATAGGATGCCCTGAATAAGCAGTTGTAAAGGTATAAGAAGCAATCGCCTTTGTGTACGGTACTTTTTGTCCATTGACAGAGAAGGGAATGCCAGCCCGTTGGTGTTGGTATGCTTCTATGGCACAAACAGGTGTAATCCATATATCATACTTTGTTAAAAAATTATGGTAAATGCTAGAAAAAGTGTCTTTTTGGTCCATGGCTTTGGCATACTCTAAGTTAGACAACTTCAAGCCTTGACGCATTCCTTTTGCCCAAAGGTGGTCTCGATATTTTAGCAGAATAAATAAATACATCCATACACTCATAAAAGGAATTTGAGGGCTGTTCATACCCATTTCATAACCAATAATTTTGCTACAGTTTAGGTAGGCTGATTGTTCATCATAAATAGGCTGATCGTAGTGGATGTGATGTTGGGTGTTTTGTAGCTGCTGTACAAATAGTCTAAAAATACTCAAATATTCCTCATCTATAGGTATGTCATTAATAGACTCTGAAATGGCAATATTTAATGTTTGCCCTTGCCAAGCACTTTGATGGAGATCTACTGGTGGAATGTCAGGCAAGGGATATTCTTTGTGATTGCTGAGTACTTGCATAAACAATTTTAAATCTTCTACTTGTCGCGCAAAAGGACCAGGGACAACAATATGTCTTCTACCTTGTGGTTTATTGGGGTTTTTAAGATGCCCTTTATTTGAGAGCAATCCCTCCGTTGGTCGCAATCCACAAATGCCGCAAAAATGAGCAGGAACACGAATAGAACCTCCCGCATCTGAGCCAATAGAGATAGGGCAAAATTGAGCAGCAACAGCCGCCGAAGAACCCCCAGAGCTTCCTCCTGCTACTCTAGTTAAATCATGAGGGTTATTGGTTGTCCCATTCCAAAAATTGGTGCTTTGCCAGTCGATACAAAATAGAGGGACATTGGTCATTCCTAGAATAATAGCACCCGCATCTTTGATGCGTTTTACTAACTCGGCATCTTCTGTGGCAACGTAGTTTCGTAATAAAGGGTCGCCATTACTTACCCGAAAACCTTTGGTTAGAAAGCTTTCTTTAATGGCAATTGGGATGCCAAAAAGCAACCCTTTGGCTGTGCCATTTTTGAGTTGTGCATCCTTTTTTTTGGCTTCTTTTAGGATACTTGCCCTACTTCGTAAGTGGCAAATGGCATTGATGTTTGGGTTGAGCTGCTCGATTTGATTCAAATAACACGTAACAACATCAAGAATAGAGACTTGTTGTTGTCTAATATTGAATGCAAGTTGTTGAGTCGACCAAGATAAAATTTCTTTGTTCATCTGAAAAGAATTAGTGGTTGTGAGGCAACCATTTGCAAAAGCATCTTTGTAGGAAGAGAAAGTTATGAGAT
Source organism: Aureispira sp. CCB-QB1 (assembly GCF_000724545.1). Classification (GTDB taxonomy): domain Bacteria; phylum Bacteroidota; class Bacteroidia; order Chitinophagales; family Saprospiraceae; genus Aureispira. Next base: position 67,176 of record NZ_JHBV01000023.1, read on the forward strand.
TAAAAAACTTATTTACTTGCTATAATGGATGCGTTACTTAATTGTCTTTCAACAAAGAAACAAGATGTGTAAGAAAATCTATTTGACAAATGTCAAAAAAGGAAAGATGGTTTGTTGTTGCACGGCATAATATTATTTAGAAGCCCGTATTCTGCTGAGTGTTTCTTGCGTGACACCAATATAAGAAGCAATGTGCCCAAGGTTAACTCGTTGATCAAGACTAGGATTTTTTTGCATTAGATTATCGTAACGTTCTTTGGCATTATAGAACAATAAGTCCTCTATTCGTTCGGCAAGATCGATGTAAATATGTTCTAAAAACAATCGAATAAATTTTTCATATTGAGGGTTTAGAGCTAACAATTGATCAATAGCTTGGTGGGTCATAGAATAGATGACAGCTTCTTCTAAAATTTCAATATTATAACGGCTTTTTTTGCGTTGAATAAAGCTGTCTATAGCTGTAATTGCTTCGTTTTCGAGCGCAAAATGTGCTGTAATGTCTTTTCCATCTTTGTGGTAATAAGAACGAGCAATTCCTTTTTCGATAAAAAACAATTCATTACAAATAGTTCCTTCTTCATGTAGTAAGAAATGTTTTGGGAAGGACTTTATAGTAGTAATGCTCCTAAAATCGTTAATCAAGTGATTTAAAACAAACGGATCTATACTTTGAAATTGTTTTGGTATCATGGATGGAGTAGAAAATAATAAGAATAAGGAGTGTATAATTGACAAGCACTGTCTATTAAAAGAACTTTGCAAATGCAAATATAATTGAATAGACAGTGCGTATCAATTTTTGAGAATAAGTATCGTTCAAAAAAAATAGCAAGTGCCACGCAGTAGCAGCGCAGCCAAAACAGCCTTATTTTTTCTGACCTCTTACTTAATAAATTTTATTCGCCTTTTACTTGCTTGCGAATAGCACGTTTGATGAGTTTATCATTGACTCGATCGGTTGGTTTGAACGATTTGATTACTTTACCATCTTTACCAATCAAGAATTTTTGAAAATTCCATTTAATAGGTGCATCTATACGACCATTTTCTTTCTTATTAGTTAAGTATTTATAAAGTGGGTGCATGTTCTTGCCTTTGACCGAAATTTTCGAAAACATCGGAAATGTTACCCCATATTTGCTTGTACAAAAACGATTGATTTCCTCGTTGCTGCCAGGTTCTTGATTCATAAAATTATTAGCAGGAAAACCTAAAACAACAAAGTCATCATCTTGGTATTCTTCATATAATGCTTGTAAGTCTTCATATTGGTAAGTGTTGCTGCATTTGGAGGCAACATTAACGATCAGTAGAACTTTACCTTTGTATCGGTCCATTGATACATTATTTCCAATAATATCCTTTACTTTGATATCATAAATATCGTTTGGCTTCGGCGCACTACTACTAAATAATAAGCTAACGAATAAGGCTGCAAATAAAACTTTCATATTGTATTTTTTTTTGTAAAAAGTAGGACTGTTTTAAGGTTACTGTGCGGTAATAACCTTTCTTAATCAATAATTGTTCTCAATATTTCGAGATAAAATCGTATCAATCGAACTACGTTGCTACTATGTACTGCTTTATGAGAACTATATGGTTGATTGTCAATAGAATGATTCTATGTGTTAAAGTTTTTTAAATGTTGACAATCAGGATTTTATATAGATTTTTTTGTTTTGAAATAGCAACGCAAATAAATCCACGAAATATGATCCTTAAACTTAATGATTAAATTTTACTTTTATGACTCACCCTGTGCATTTTATGAAAAAAATTAGATTCCCTTGACATGTTTTCTAATAGCCTTTTTTATCAACTTGTCGTTTACACGTTCTGCTGGTCGAAAAGAACGGATTACTTTTCCATTACGACCTACTAAGAATTTTTGAAAATTCCAACGAACGGGATCTTGAGCACGTCCATTCTTCTTTTTGTTGGTCAAGTATTCATACAATGGATGCATTTCTTTTCCTTTGACCGAAATTTTAGAGAACATCGGAAAAGTAACTCCAAATTTGCTCGTGCAAAAGCGGTTGATTTCTTCGTTAGTGCCTGGTTCTTGATTCATAAAATTGTTGGCAGGAAACCCCAAAACAACAAAGTCATCGTCTTGATATTCTTCGTACAGAGCTTGCAAATCTTTATATTGATTGGTAAAACCACATTTAGAAGCTACATTGACAATGAGTAGTACCTTGCCTTTGTACCTAGACATAGAAACTTCATTTCCAATAATATCGTGTACTTCAAAGTCATAGACGGATTCGGATTTAGGACTATTGCTCATTAATAAAATGCTTAGAGCTAGGGGAATCAGCATTAATAATTTCATAATTTTTGGATTTTAAATAGGAAAAATAAACACAATCGTTTGTTGAAACGATGTAGTAGCACTGGGAACTATCACGCAGTAGCAATGAACTGAGCTGTGTGAGTTTATGACCGCAGAGCGTAGCAAAGCGAATCAACAATCATACAATAAGCGTGCAACTAACTACTCTAGATTAAATATGTTTATTTGAATTTTTAATAATATTTTACTTTTTGAAGGTATACTTATTTGTTATTCAAAGTAAAGTGCTTCTATTTTTATAACTAAAAAAGCTCTAAATGGTTTATGAAAAAAAACATTTTTTTATGAAAAAATATTGCAATAATTACTGCCTATTTAGATGGTTTTTAATCGTCTAAATTTCAAATAACGACTTTTTAATTTAAACATCTATTTAAAATACTAGTACTTAAGTATCTATAGTTTATGAAAAAATAGCTACTTTGTAAGAGTGAGAATAACCTTGCTATATTTTATGCAACAGTTGATGAATTACTTAATAACACTAACTTTAATTGAGTATTGTTAATCGGGTAAGATTGATCGACTATTGCAGATAGATAAACTATGCCAATGAAAATTGTTTGCCCTACTTGTAGTACTATAAATGATACTACCAATGAAAATTGCACCTCGTGTACTAAAGAACTAACGTTAAATCTGACTAGCACATTCCAGTTAGAAAATGGTCTGACCTTATCAATTGTTGCTTTATTGGAGAAAGTACAACAACTTGAAAAACGTTTGGTATATGTTGAAGAAAACTATAGTGCAAGCGCTAAACAAGTTGCAGAAAAGAAAAGATTAGATGAAAAGTCCAATAATATTTTTGAGGTTCCTAAAGTGTTACCGAGTGATTTAGATGCTTTAAAAGGATTGCTAAAAGAAGTAGTTAGCGCCCAAAAAATTGCTCAGGAAAAATCGGATAGCGCACGTTTGGCAGATTTGAACTTTGTAGCAAAAAAGATCGAAAAACGAATACAACGTTTGGAGCAATCTCCAGAAAGTAATTTAGAACCTCAAACCAAAACAACTCCTATCGTAGAGCCTAAGCCTACTCAAATGCCTTTCTTACAGTCTTACCCCAACACAATAGATGGTGTGCAAAAGGCATTGAATCAAATAGCTATTCAGAAAGAACTAGCTAATCTCAATCGCGACTTAAAAAAACTGGAAGCTTTGCTGGCAGCCGAAAAAGATTTTGAGCAACGGCTTAAAAATTTACAGTTGCAAGAGACTTATGGCAGAAAAGAGCAGGAAGAAAAAAAGACTCCCCAAGTAGAGTCGCCAAGGGAAGAGGAGCTTGTTGTGAATAAAAACTTGATTTTTGAGGTCGAACAAGAGCTGGCTTCAATTTGGAGCGCTAAGCAGCGAGCGCAAATTACCCAAGATAGCATCCGATTTAAGTATTTGGCTGAAAAAGAGGTGCACTTGAAGAAAGAATTAACCATGCTAAAACGGGGGATAATAACAGCTCGTTTGGATATTGAGACTGTTGAAGAAACAAAAGAAAAAGAAGTCGCAACCAGTAGTTTTTCTATTACCTCTACTGCTAAAACTGTTCAACAACAATCGCCTATTGCTGTGAAAACGGTTGCCCCAAAAAAGGAAGGTCCAACTGCTCTGGAACAGTTCTTTGCGCCACTCATTAGTGGAATTGCATTCATTGAGGAAAAATACGACGAATACAAAACGGAAGGCAAACTTTCTCTGTTTTTTTTGACAGTGGCGGGAATTGTAACTTTATTGTTTGGTTTTGGCTTTTTGGCTCAATATTCTGCGGTGACTTATTTTGGGGATTATCTAACCCAAATTAAAGTTGGTTTTGGTTTAATTTGTTCTTGTGCGGCAATTGGGATCGGAGGGCGATTAATAAAGAAAGACAAAAAATTTGTAGAGTTTGGACAAGCCCTGATGGGGTTAGGTTTGTCTCTAAATTATTTATTTATCTACTTTCTATCAGCCGATCCTCCTTTAATTAGTTCAACCATTGGCTTTTTGCTCATCTTTTTAAACACATCCGTTTCTATCGTATTGTCGTTGCGATATGAATCCAAAATTATAGCCTTATTAGCCTTGTCAGGAGGAGCACTGGCACCAAGTTATTTACAATCAACAGGAGAAAATACACACATTTATTTTGCGTATTTGTGGTTGCTTTGTGCCGCTTCTGCCTATTCCGCCAAACGCTTGGGATGGGAAACGCTTAATTTTATATCTTTTTTATTGGTAACCTTAATTTTAGGAAGCTCTACTTATTTTAATTATGCAGATGCCAAGGGCTTGTCAGATATCATGTACTTGTTGCTCTTTCATGCTTTTGCATATATGTATGCCTATATTAGTTTGTTCGATGGCTTCGCCCCCAAAAAAGAACAAAGTGCTATTGATCTTATCATATTGATTGGAGCACAAGCAGCCATGATGATGAGTTTGTATTTTGTTTATGGACAGCAACAAGAAGCATATGCTACTTTAAGTATAGCTTATTTGCTCAATATGTTGCCATTTGTATTGATAACAGTTGTTTTTTATGAAAAATGGACCGAGCAACAAAAATCTATTCTAGTTGGTGTTTCCAGTGCTTTTGTAGCAGCTGCAATTCCTGCTTACTTTGGAGTGCAATACAGAGGTTTACTGTGGGCACTACAAGGGATTGTACTTCTGGGAGGAGGGTTGATACTTAAACTGACCAGTGTTCGCCGTTTGGCTTATTTTATCTTGTTAGGCGGTCTAGCAAATATGTTTTTCAACTTAGATTGGTATTCAATGCCGCAACGAGAAGTTGGAATATTATTTACATCAGGATACATCAACCTATGGAGTATTGGCATTGTCTTAATTGTTGTTTCTGTTTTGCTCAAAAAACAAGAAGCGGTACTAGAAAATGACGAACAAAAGGTACCCTTAGTACTCAATGAGGTTTTATCAGTGTGGGGGCTATTTGTATTTTATATTACAAGTTATTTTTACTTTGAAAACTATGCTTATAATCTAGCACTAATTCCAATGTTTGCATTGTTGATTTGGAATAATTATCGCAAACTCTACTTGGCAGAAGTGTTAGGAATATTGCAAGTCCTTGTATTAGCGTTTACTGCTTTACACTCTATGGATGCCGTAGGATCTCGTCATTTTTCAGACCAGCTTTTGTATGGTCAGTTGGCAATGGTAGAAATTCTATTTGTACTATGGTTTTTGCAATTATTTTATGAAAAAGTGCTTACAGAAGCTGCTACTTACAAACATGCCTTGGCAAAAAGAGCAAGAGAAGTTTTTTATTTGATCCTGCCGATTGCTTTAATAGATAGCATTCATCATGGATTGCCTAGCTATATTTTATATGGCTTTTGGGTAGCAACTGGGCTTGCTTTTGTATTGGCAGAATTTACAAAGAGCAAACTGGTTTTAGTAGAATTTTTGGGCTTGGTAGCCGTTTCCATGTTTTTATCCTTTGGGGCATTTGAAATTGGTCCTTTGTTGTTAGGAAATGTATTGTTATTAGGAATTGGGTTCTATAAAAAAGCATGGAAAGAAGCGGCCTTTGAAAAGCTAGATTATTTAGGGCTCTATTTAGTTTTGCCTTACTTTTTTGCTGTATCAACAGGATTGATTTACTATATAGCTTTTAATGATACTGGTGATGATGCTTTTTCAGTGATGCAATTGACGGCATTGGTTCTATTGACAATGGTGAATTTAGGGCACCAACTAGCACCAATTAAAAGAACGCTATCTGTTGCTTATCGATTGGCATGGGGCATTTCTTTTATAGCATCTATCGTATTGTTTTTATATACAAGTAATGGAGAAAGTTTTTCATCTAAGTTTTTGATTGGGTTTGTATTATTAGGAGGCGTTTTAGCATGGTCACATAGAATGATTTACAAAGCAGAGATTCCTTACAATGGCGATCAGCAAAGTGCAGTTTGGAGAATGGAAGCTGTTGTGTTGCATTTGTTAAATGTACTTTCTTATACTACTTTTTTGTGTTTTATAACAGGAAACCCAGCAAGCCTTGCTTTAACAATCGTTTTATTTGTACACGGAATTGCTTTGGTGTTTAATGGTTTACAATCCAATTTTGCGCACCTAAATAAAGTTTATATTCCTTTGTTTGGAATTGCAATGCTGAAGCTGTTTTTTGTTGATATGAAAGACGCGGATACCATTATGAAGATTATTGTCTTTATCATTGTTGGAATAATTTGTTTATTAGCAGCTTATTTCTTAATTCAATACAACAATAAAAACAAACCTGTTGAAACAATAAATACAAAAAATTTTAAGAAAACAGAAGAGGATGATTCAACTGATACGGACAAAATCGGATAACCAAGATTTTATAGATTTGGTGTATTTATTGGATGAATATTTAGCCGAAAAAGATGGGAAGGAACATTCATTTTATGCACAGTTTAATACAATAGATGCACTACGACAAGTAGTCGTTGCTTATCTTGACAAAGAGCCGGTAGCTTGCGGTGCTTTAAAAGAGATTGATAAAGATCGAATGGAGATTAAACGAATGTTTACCAAAAAGGCACAGAGAGGAAAAGGAATTGCTAGCCAAGTGCTTGAAGAGTTGGAAAAATGGGCGCAAGAGCTCAATTACCCCACTTGTGTATTGGAAACAGGGAAACGACAACTAGAGGCGGTTCAGTTTTATTTAAAAAATGAATATCAAGTTACACCTAATTACGGGCAGTATATGGGGATAAAGAATAGTATTTGCTTTCAGAAAAATTTGACATCAAAGTCCTTCAATACCAATAGCTTTAGTGAAAAATAAGAGCGAGTGCGTACTAACCCGCTCTTTATCGTTTTTTACTCCAAAAAATGCTCCATCTCTTGTATGAGTTCTTGAGGCTTTTCTTCCTGCAAAAAATGACCACAGGCATAGGTTTTTACCGTTGCATTGGTGAGCGTTTTTTTCCAAATATCTAAATATTGAGTGCTAATGAACGCATCTTTTGTTCCCCAAAGCACTAAGAATGGTTTGTCTTTGATGCGGTCAATTTGTTGCCATTGAGCTTCATACCAATCCGAAGCTCCGACAAGAGAATAGCCAATTTTTAGCAAGCCCCAACGTTCAGCTTTATTGCGAAATAAATGCGTGTAATGTCGGTGTGTTGCTTTGGATAGTTTGGTTTTATCAAAAAAGGATTTTGGAATTAAAAACTTGGGCGAAAAATTGAGTCTCAAATACAAAAACTTTCCAAGCCTACTATGTAGTATTTTGTCTACTTTTTGAGCCGCTTCTTGATCTTTGGTTTTCCAAAACCAAGTATTCATCAAGACTATATTTTGAACATTTTCGGGGTGCTTTATTGCATAAGACAACCCAATTGGACCACCAAAATCATGCACTACCAATGTAATGTTTTTTAGTTTCAATTGCTGGATAAATTCAACTAAATTTTGCGCTAATTGAGGAGCACTGCCATCAATAGCTTCTGATTTTTCGGACAAGCCAAAGCCTAAATGATCGGGAACAATACAGCGATGTGTTTTAGAAAAATGTTGAATCATTTTGCGGTACAAAAAAGACCAAACGGGTGTACCATGTACCATCAAAAGAACGGGTCCTTGTCCTTCGTCAACATAGTGCATCGCTCGTCCATTAACAGTTAGGTAATGACTTTTAAAAGGATAGGCTTTAGAATCAAACCAGGTTTCTTTTTTTATTTGATTGGCAATAGACATAGTATTAGTTTTGATAGAAATTGACTAAGGCTGAGTGTGGTGAATGTGCGCCTTAGACTTATTCTAAATGAAATGAATTAATATTGATAACTCAAAGGTCGCTGATGTTGAAATGGTAATAATTGGTCTATACCAAGATTTATATGTTGTCTGCTTTGTAGCAATAGCAAAATAAGGAGAAATACACTATATTTGTTTTATGATGAATGATATAGAATATGGTAATACGGAATGGAGTAATACTTGGTTAAAAGAACTATTAAAAGCGGTTGATGCTAAGCTCTTACAGCAGGGAATAGTTTATGCCGAAAATGGAGGTCTACGCTCTTTATATCTTAATTCCAAAGGGATTGTCGAGGCGACAGTAGAAGGTTTTGGGACCAAAAATTATGACCAACAAATTCAATTTATTTCATTCTCTTCTACTCAAAAAAAAGCTTGGTTGGATTATTTCGAGTCGAATATTCATGTCTTAACCTCCTTGCTAAATCAACAACTTCCAATAGAACTAATTGAGTTTGATGAAATGGCTCCAATTGCTTTTCTACCCAAGGACTTGAAAAAAGTAAATATGGCTTGTTCTTGTACTGCTGATAAAGTACCTTGTAAGCATTTGTTGGCGGTATTATGGGGATTAAAAGGAAGGATAGAGCAAAACCCTTTATTGCTGTTTGAATTACAAGGTCTAGATTTGACCCAAGCATTTCAAGAAAAAGGACTAAACCCTACCTTAATAGAGGATTGGACAAAGACTTGTAGCACAACAAACAAATCTAAAACAACAAATTTGGAAGTTGTAGAGTCTATTGATTTTTCTATCATTCAGCACCAATGGAAACAATACCTCCAATTATTGCCCACTCAAGTTTTATTTTATCAAGATGATTGGAAGAAAAAATTAAGTCATAGCACGAAAAAGGCATATCGTTCTTATAAAAAGAAACAATATCAAAAGGAGGACTTTGAGGGATGGCATCAAGAATTAAAGCAAACAAAAGACTTGGCATTAATTGTTGATGAAAATCATCAACTGATAAACTTATTTGCGATGCAAGACAAGGGGAATAAACCTTTGTTTGTGCAAGATAAGGCACTAGAGCAATGTATTGGGGTTTTAGAAACAGTAGCGTTGTCAGAATTGCCCTTGTATGCGGATACGTTTATTGCCTTGCATAGCGTGTATCGATTTTGTTTAAAATTATTAAAAGAGCAAAATTTTATTCCTAGGCTTAGAGCTTGTGCATCAGGATGTTTTGTGCAATGGATCCCTGCTTATACGATTAATAAGCCTATTTATAATTTAGTACAACAGTTAGTACAGCTTTGCCCATCTGATTTGTTGTTGGTCGAAAAAGGCGAATTAAAAACATTAAAACCAACGAGTCAAATATTGAGTCTTTGCCACTTGTTTTTATCTCATTTTATCCAGACGGCTACAGAAGTGATTCCAGAATTTTCTTCTTTGGATAAAAAAATTGAGTATTGCTTTTTTAGTGGAATGCCCGTAGCTTTTCAAGCTGCCAATGAACAGAATATTCCTTCCAGTATCCAAAATTGGTTGCAGCCATTTTATTTAGGACAAGAACAGTATGCGCCTGTCTTGAAGGTATTTGAGCACCAAGAGGCAGAGGAACGGAGTTTTTATATTCAATTGCAAGTCGAAAATCGTGGTGATAAGACAGCTCCTGCATTCAATTTAGAGCATTTCTTAAAACACAAGAAGTTTAAGGAATATCATTTTGTGGTTTTGAAATCATTGCAACGCTTGGCGACATATTATCCTGATTTAGAACAGGTGTTATCACAACAAAAGACCCGTACCGATAGCTATACTACTGCTGAGTTTACAGGAATCTTTTTCGATGTTCTGCCGATTTTAAAAATGCTAAATATTGCCGTGATTTTACCCAAAGCATTGCAACAGTTGACACGTCCTAGATTGGGCATTCATATCGGAAAGCAAGGGGGCGGAAAAACAAAGGGGAAATCTTTTATGAATGTTAAAACATTGCTAGAAATAGAGTGGAAAGTTATCATAGGGGATGAAATGATGGATGCTTTGGAGTTTCTCAACAAAATGAAGGGAAAAGAGGGCTTGGTCAAACACAAAGAACAGTACATTCATTTAAACAAGGAGGAACTTCAAAAAATTTTAAAGCAACTAGAACAGCCTCCAGTTGCTACAGCCAATCAAATTGTACAAGCTGTTTTAAGCCAATCTATGCAAGAGTACCCTGTCAGGGTTAGTGATGAGGTGCGTGCTTTGTTTGAAGCGTTGCGAGATAATCCTATTATTGAACCTCCTAAAACCTTGCAAGCAACCTTACGCCCTTATCAGCAAGTTGGCTATTCGTGGATGTATAAAAATGCACAACTAAATTTAGGCTCTTTGATTGCCGATGATATGGGCTTGGGCAAGACGTTGCAAGTGATTACTTTGTTGTTAAAATTTAAAGAGGAAGGGTATTTGAATGAAAAGCAGGTATTGGTTATCGTTCCAACGTCCTTGTTGACCAATTGGATGAAGGAAATTCAAAAATTTGCGCCCTTGTTAAATGCAGTAACCTACCATGGCGCAAAACGAAGGCTGACTTTAGAGGCAGATGTTATTATTACAACTTATGGTGTCGCTCGAATAGATTTGTCCCTGTTCAATCAATTGAATTTGTATTGTACGATTATTGATGAAGCACAAAATATCAAGAATGTCAACACAGCACAAACGGAGGCGGTTAAATCGATTGAAGCAGATTTGAATATTGCCATGAGTGGAACTCCTGTAGAGAACCGCTTGTCAGAATATTGGTCGATTATGGATTTTGTAAATCCCAATTATTTAGGCTCTATTGCTGAATTTACAATTGCTTATAGTGATCCAATCGAAAAAGACAACGACCAAAACCGTTTGGATGCTTTTCGGAAAATAACAGCTCCATTTATTTTGCGTCGACTCAAATCTGATCAGTCTATTATTCAAGATTTGCCAGATAAAGTGGAACAAAATTATGAAGCAAAATTACAAGGGATCCAAGCGGAAATTTATCAAAAAATTGTTCAAGATACGTTACGAGATTTAGCTAAGTTTAAAGACGATAAAAAGAAGCGTCAAGGATTGATTTTAAAATTAATGGGGGGCTTAAAACAGGTGTGCAACCACCCCTATCAATATATGAATACAGGGGGGAGTGGTCCTGAACAGTCGGGCAAAGGGCAAGTTTTAATGGACTTGTTGTCTAGAATCCAATACCAACAAGAAAAGACACTTATTTTTACACAGTATCGGAAAATGGGGAACTTGATGTTGAAATGGATAAAAGAGCGTTTTGGGAAAGAGCCAATGTATTTGCATGGGGGATGTTCTCGTACACAGCGAGATCAAATGGTGGAGGCATTTCAACAGGACAAACAACAAACTATTTTTGTCTTGTCCTTGAAGGCGGCAGGGACAGGCTTAAATTTGACCGCTGCAAATCATGTAATTCATTACGATTTGTGGTGGAATCCTGCGGTAGAAGCACAAGCAACCGATCGAGCTTATCGCATTGGTCAGAAAAAAAATGTACAGGTATATCGTTTTATTACCAAAGGAACATTGGAAGAAAAAATTGATGCTATGATTCAGAGTAAAAAAGCATTGGCAGATCGTTCGGTTTATTTGGGGGAACAATGGTTGGGCGATTTGCCAGATGATGCGTTGGCTGAATTGGTGCAGTTGGATGGAGGATTAGAGCATCTTATATCTTAATCCGCCCCATCAATTTGCTAAAATTAGTGGGATGAATATTTAAATAAGATGCCAAGTATTTTTGTGGAATCATATTTAATAAATGTGGGCTGCGCTGCACAAAAACTCTAAAACGCTCTTCAATATCCAAGGCTAGTAATTCATAATGCCGTTCCATCAAACCGATCAAAAGCCCTTCTGTTCCTTTGCGGAAAAATGTCTCGATACCTCGGTGTTTTTCGACCAATTCTTGCACTTTGTAATGAGGAATACGAAGCAGCACACTATCCGTAATACATTCCAAGCTAACTTTGGCTGGTCGTTGGGCTAAAAATGAATCAACTACTCCAGAAAAGGAAGGCGCATAAGTAAAGGCGGTGGTGTGTGCTTTCCCATCTTTTAGAAAATAAGCGTGTTGCACTCCTTTTACCACAAAATAGACATAGCGTTCTATTCCTCCTGCTTGTGTAATAATTTCCTTGCGTTTAAAGTGTACTTCTTTCCAAGCCGTCAAAAAAGCCAGCTCTTCTTCCTTATTTAAGGGATGTATTTGATTCCAAAATTTTTTTAGGACATTGGTATAATTACCCATAGATAAAAAAACGTTTACTTTCGCAACTCAATAAATAGTTCAGAACCCAAACGAGGGCGGATAGAATTTGTACAAGATTCCATTTGGATGGAGGAGAAGTAAGGTGTAAAATAAGTGAGGTACTCTGCTTTTGTTCCTCCAAAGGGTGGTCCTTCTAAATCCAATTCTTTACCAAAAAGTAGTCCAACTAGAATGCCACCATTCTTGAGCAAACTGGCTGCTTTTTGGGCATAATTAGAACGTAAGGCAGGATCAATAGCACAGAAAAACGTTTGTTCTATTATAACATCAAACGCACCTAATTCTAAATCAAAAAAATTGGCGCAAATCAATTGTTCTTTGGGAAAGTTTGGATGTTCTGCTGCAAAGGAATCGAGTGGAGCCTGTGCCCAGTCACATAAATATATATTTTTAAAACCTTGCTGAAACAAATAAGCTGCTTCGTGAGCATTGCCACACCCAGGAATCAACAGCTTGAGTTGCTTATGGTCTACGTTGTCAAAATATTCTTTAATCGGTGTGGTGATTTGACCAGCGTCCCAGCCTGTACGGTCTTCTTGGTAGCGATTTTGCCAATAGTCTTTACTAAGCATCGTATAATAATTTGGTAGTTAGTTAGGTTACTTCCTTTGTTACTTGCTGTATTACGTAAGCTCACACAGCTTGGTACACTGTGATTGTGTTGTGTTTTATGGATGGTAATTAGTTGGAGATAGTTTTATCAAAAAAATGAATACCTAGTATTAAAATAAAAGAAATGTTGAATGTTCTGGCGAATATGAAAAAAAACGCTCAAAAAAAAGCATAACCAACAGAATGATTATGCTTTGCACTATAAAAAACGCTAATTCTTTATTTAGTTATTATAATGCTATTAACGTACAAAGGTTTATCTTTTTTGTCTTTTATTCGTCATAATTTTATTTTCTATCTTTTATCTTTTGAATGAATTGTTGAACAAGTTGCTTTAAAAAGGAACTTTAACGTTTTAATTTGCGTATATTGGATGAATTGCAAAGCATCAATAACAAATGTTGCGATCAATATTAGCAATAGTTAGCTGCGTTGCTACTATATTAGAATAACAACCATTAATTCAACCAACCTTAAAACAACAACCATGAAAAAGTTAATTCTTTTCTTTTGGGCAGCTCTATGCCTAAACACAGGTATTGCACAAACCAATGATACCACGACTTCGGATGAAGTAACAGAAGCAGAAATTTTAGCCTATCTTGAAATGATGGATAGCATTGCACAAACATTTACTTACCAATATGGTACAATTGCCTTATCTAAAAATGGAGTAGACTTAGCCGTCTTAAACGTACCTGATGGATACAAGTATTTGGATCCTGAGCAGACAGAATATGTTTTGACAGAATTGTGGGGGAACCCATCTACAGGAGAACCCAATATGGGAATGCTGTTTCCTGACTCAATGTCTCCTGTGAGTTTAAATTTGACTTACGGTGTTGAAATCGACTATTCGGACGAAGGGTATATTGAGGATTCTGAAGCCAAAAACTTAGATTACGATGATTTGTTGGTGGAAATGCAAAAAGATACAAGAATCGCAAGCCAAAGTCGCGTTAATCGTGGCTATGAAGCAATTGAGTTAGTTGGCTGGGCTGCGGAGCCATTTTATGATGCACAAAATAAAAAATTGCACTGGGCAAAAGAACTTAAATTTGGAAGGGAAGAAGGCGGTATCAACACGTTGAATTATAACATTCGAATTTTGGGTAGAGGTGGCTTTTTAAATTTAAATGTAATTGGTGATATGGATGTGTTGCCAATTGTTCAGAACGATGTAGATCAAATTCTAGCAAGTGTTAATTTTATAAAAGGGCAAACTTATGCAGATTTTAATCCAAGCATAGATAAGGTGGCGGCTTATGGAGTAGGCGGTTTAATTGCTGGAAAAGTACTGGCAAAAGCTGGCTTCTTTGCATTGTTGGTTAAGTTTTGGAAGTTTATTGCTTTGGGGATTGTCGGAATGTTTGTTGGTATTAAACGAATATTTTTTGGAGATAAAGCAGCCTAAATAAACTTATAAAAAATTAGATAGTAGTTTCATTACTCCGTTGAAACCACGCAGTAGCAGCGCAGCAAACTAAAAGCAAAGCGCTCACGCAGTAAATCGTATTAGTTTACTTCGTGCGCCTACGGGTTCGTAGGAAAACTAAAAAACTAAGCTTGCCGAGTAGGCTTGTGCTAGTAGCACAAAAGCCCAAGTTCATGACCAGAGGGAACTAGCCTTGCGCTCTCATGAGCGTAGCGAATAATAATCAACGGAGTATTAAGCTTGCAATAATTACTTAAAAATGGTTCTTCTTAATATCTTTGAGAAGAACCATTTTTTATAATTGCTTATTTATCAATCGTTGTATGCGCCAAGTTAGATTTTAAGGTGTTGGTACATCCTAGTTGACATCTATAAAGAATAGAAGGTAAGTAAGTAGGATTAGTTATATTAGATAATGAATAATCACATGAGAGTCTTATTTCTATACTTATTTTTTTGGAGCTTTTCAATTCAAGCACAACTTATTCAGGACGAATCTTATTTGGATGAAAGTTTCTGGATATTTAAAAACAAGTTAGAAGCTTCTATTTTGACCGAAGATAAAGAAGCTTTCAAAAAATGCTTAGCGGATAATATTATATTAGGGGGATATGCTTGTGATAATGATGCCTCAAGTTGCTCCAAAGAAGAAGTAATGAAATCTTATTTCGAGAACGATGCCAATGCAGCTGAATCATGGAATGCACTGCGATGGATACTTCGGTTTGGTTTTAAACGAATGACCAAAAGCAGGCATATAGATAGCAGAATTATTAAAAATGGAATCCCAAGGTTTCAAGCACCCTCCTTTAAAACAAAGATTGATGAAGAAAACGAACTGATTGTTTTGGGAGAGCGAGTGAATATCCGAGAGGAACCTAGCCTTAATGCAAAGGTCATCCGTCAAGCTTCTTACGAGGTATTTGCTTGTGATTGTAATAGTAATACCCATAAAAAAACAACCTACCAAGAGGTTGATGGGATTGGATGGATGGAAATAAAACTTAAAAATGGCAAGGTTGGTTATATTGCCGCAAAATATGGTTCTAATATAGAGAGTCGAGAGTTGACAGTTGCAAAAATAAAAGGAGAATGGAAAATTATTTCCTTTTTTATGCCATTAGGTTGTTAATAGCCTTCTCGAACTGTATCTTTGCAGAAAGTAACTCAACAAAACAATAAGATGACTTTTAATGATTTAAATCTAAATACGCCACTTCGCAATGCATTGGAGGACCTAAAATTGGTAGAACCAACGCCTATTCAAGTGGAAGCTTTACCAGTTGTTATGTCTGGAAGGGATGTTGTTGGAATTGCCCAAACAGGAACAGGAAAAACATTTGCTTATTTATTGCCAATTCTTAGGCAGCTAAAATTTTCAAAGCAAAAACATCCAAGGGTATTGATTGTTGTGCCAACTAGAGAGCTGGTGGTGCAGGTAGTTGGTGAAATTGAAAAGTTAACACAATACATGTCTGTGCGTACGAAAGGTGCCTATGGAGGAGTGAATATGAACACGCAGAAGGATGAATTGGCAACAGGAATGGATATTTTAGTGGCAACTCCTGGTCGTTTGGTCGATTTGGCGCTGAGTCGAGCCGTTAAACTTAAAACAATCAAACAATTGGTGATTGATGAGGTCGATGAGATGTTAAATTTGGGGTTTAGAAAGCAATTGAACGATATCTTGGATTTGTTGCCAGAGCGTCGTCAAAATATTTTGTTTTCAGCGACTTTGACTCAAGAGGTGGAGAAGTTGATTCAATCAGCTTTTGAAAATCCACAGAAGATCGAAATTGCGGCTTCGGGAACTTCGGCTGATGGTATTGTCCAAAAGATGTATTGGGTTCCGAATTTTAATACTAAAACGAACTTATTAAAACATTTGTTGGCAACAGAAAAATCTTGGGTTAAGGTACTTCTTTTTGCCCCGACAAAGAAAGTAGCGGATGCTTTGTTTGATATCTTGGATGTTGATTTTCCAGAGCAAATAGGCGTCATTCATTCCAATAAGTCTCAAAATTACCGCCTTCGAACAGTAGAAAAATTTGATAATGGCACTCACCGAATTCTAATTGCAACTGATTTGATTGCTCGTGGACTCGATTTCCAAGAAGTTAGTCATGTGATTAACTTTGACACACCAGACGAAGCCGAAAATTACATCCATCGAGTAGGACGGACAGCTAGAGGAAACGCAGAAGGAATGGCGATTACCTTTGTAAATAAAATTGAATTAACTCAAGAACCTGATTATTTAAAAGCGATTGAGAGTTTAATGGGACAAGAGATCGAATGCCTACCTTTTCCTGATGAGGTAGACGTTTCCGAAGAGTTGATCGATGACGAGATTTTGACCTATAAACAAAAAAATGCTGCTCCAGAAACAAATATCTTAGAGCAATCTCAAGGTGCTTTTCACGAGAAAAAACTTAAAAATACCAAAGTAAACCGTGCTCAAGAAAAACGCTTTGCACGAAAACAGGAAAAATACAATTCTAAGCGTAGAGGAGGCAAGAAGTAACAAACTTCGTGGATTTTTTAGTTATTTGTCAAAAACTAAAAAATCCACGAATCACTACAATTGGTAAATTACTTCAAATTCTTCACAAATAACCATCATATCCTCTTCTGGAATTTCTCCAAAAGAAGCTAAATCTTTGCTAAAGAAATCCCAGTGTGTTTTTTTCCAATAAGACAAGCTTTGATCGCCTTCTCCTTCTTTGACAGCATAGTCTTCGGTAATCTCATCAAAAGGGACAATATTGACCTCTGTTGTACGAATAATGCATTGCGCTTCTCCGTCCCAATTGGTAATAATAGCCAAATCCCCCTCTGATGGTACCGGCACTTGATAATGCAAGTAAGAAGCTAAAGCTCCAGAAGAAGCTGTTTTAAGACCCGCTTTAATCAACATAGCACAAGTATCTGCATGCTCTTTATTAATTCCTAAATAAAAAGAATCAGGCATAGTGGTGTGGCTGTGCTCTTCTATATTGTCGGCTACAAAAGAAAACCAAAGAGCGGGAACGGATTTGTGTATTTGATCTGTCATGTTAGTATCTAAATAAAATAGTTTTTGAATGCCTCATGGAGAGTCGCTCAAAAGAATAATGTTTAACAGTATTACTTACTTTGATTGTTAGTAAACTAGGTTTGTTATCAATTTATTTCATCGTACCATTCAAAATGGCTTTAGCAATATTTTTTACTTGAGCAGGAAAATCCTTGCTAATAATCCACTTTAGAGTTTGGGGATTTTTATAAGCTTCTTGCCCTTTGTTGGTTCCAAAGTTAAAAATAATAATGCCTTCGGAATTTCTACTAAAACGACCTGTAAAATCTACGTTTCTGTTATCTGAAATAAAATCGTGAATGGCTTGCATGTCATTTTTAATAGGCGCAGCAATAACATTATCATCATTATCTACATAGTCGACACCTTCATAGCGTTGAATTTGTCCCCAAAAAACATCTGCTGTTGCTTTGGTATCTGCCATTGCATCGTGAGCATCTTCTAATTCTTTGCCACAATAAAACTTAAGAGCAGCTTTTAGCGTTCTTGGTTCCATTTTATAAAAAATTTGCATGGCGTCAATTAGACGGCGACCTTTCATAGAAAACTCCATTCCAACACGACCAAATTCTTCTATCAGCATTGGGATATCAAAACGTTTGGAATTGTATCCAGCCAAATCCGCATGTTCTAAGAATTCCATTAGTTCGACTGCATATTCTTTGAACGTAGGTTTGTTGCGAACCATATCAATCGTAATTCCATGCACTTTAAATGCGTCAGGTTTGATAGGATACTGAGGGTTCATTAAGATGTTTTTTTCAATTGGTGTGCCACCATCTTTGGGATACTTAATCATTGCAATTTGCATGATTCTGTCTCTCACTACATCTGCACCTGTAGCTTCTATATCGAAAAAGACTAAGTCTCTATCTAGATTAAAATTCATAATTAGTTTTATTTAAATTAGTAACCAACGGAGTATTATATAGTAAACAACATGAAGAGATACAACATACTTATATCCATTACCTGTTGAGCGGCTTGTTTATCTTATAAAATATCTCTAAGATTACTTTCTTCTTAAAAATAGTAGGGCAATTATCAACAAAGATAAAGTCAAGCCGCAAATGTACCATATTTTTCGATAAAATGGGCGACCTATATCCAATCTATTGGTGTTTCCAATCAAAATATACCCTGACCAAAAGTAAGGATGAGCACCAAAAGCAGACGCTTGTGTTAGATAAGTTTGCTTGGCATACTGCAATGCTTGATTTTTAGGCATGGTTTGCAAGTTTTGATAAAATTTTTGAATAACTTGGCTACTGGATTGATCGTTAATCTGCCAAAGCGTAGTTAAAATACTAGGCACCCCTGCATACATGAAATCCCTAGCCAAGCTCATAATGCCTTCTCCCTCTTGCCAATACCCAATAGCTGTTTGACAAGCTGATAAAACTACAAAATCTGCATGCAAGGGCAATTGCATGATTTCATGAGGATGCAGTGCCATAGCGTTGCTATCCGCTGTTGTTGCTGCAAAAAACAATTTTGCTTGTTGCAACTCGTGGTTATCAGCATAAGCATGAGAGGCTAGATGTAAAACACCAAAACGATTGCTTTGTTTTTGAAAGTTTTTTTTAGAGGCATTTTGATGATAATAATAGGTGCCTAAGAATTGCTGTTCCAAAAATTCGACTTCTTGAACATTCGCTTTAAGGGAAGCCAATTTAAAATGACGGTTGTAACTTGGGGCGAAACCAAGCACTTGACAATTTTTCTGATTGGTATGTTTGTATTGTTGATAATAGTAAGAAGTAGCAGAGTAGGCGTAACTAATGATGTGTTGATGCAATGCATATTTTAATTGATGGTAACCATTGGCATTAGGAGAAAAGCGAGTCGTTAAGGTTTCAAAAGGAATATAATTTAATTGCCCATCGGGAATAATTAGCAACTCTTTGGTACAGAGGGGAGGAATTAGCGTTTGATAAAGCATAAAAGCTGCTTGATCAAATTGTTGGCAAGAATGAGCTAGTTTTAGTTTGCTTTCTTCTAGGGCAAGTAAATATTTAGAAAATTGATCAATGTCTTTTTTGAGATCTAGATCAACTTGCTGTAATTGAACTTGCCGTGATTGGATATTTAAAATATAGATGTAGTGTTCGCCGTAGAAATAATTGATCACGGTTTGATTGTCCGAAAGTTTTGCTTGTAGCAAACTTAATTGAATTGGGCGATGGTGTTGAAATTGCTGCTCTTGTTGATTACTGATCTGTTCATAAGTTCTGTGCGCTTTAAATAATTGTTCTTGGAGTTGGATGGCTAATGATGTGTTTTGATCTTGTTCTGCCTTTTTCCATTTTTGCTCCAAAAGATGAATTTGTGCCAATGCCTGCTCTTGCTGCTGATAATTACTGTTGGTATGATTGTTTTGCCAGTAATTTTGCTTAATCTGTATGGATAATAAGACAGCTTTATTGTATTCCATCAATTCAAAAGCTTTGTTCAAATAAGCAGCATTTGGTTGCCGTTGGTACAACTGATAACAGAGCTCAATTCCCCTTTCGCAAACTTTTCTAAGTTGCTGAATTAGGTTTTGTTTATCAGTTAAGTAACGAACATTACTCTGAGTTAAAGCAATGATGTGCGGAATTTTGTCTAGGAGCAAAAAAGCATTTTGCTGCTCTTTGGGGGCTAAATCAAGACTAATATGCAATTGATTTTCAATGATGCCTAATAAAAGTAATCGATCCAAAGGGTGCTCTTTCAAGAGATTACATTGATAGGCTTTTTGGGTATAATAATTAGCCTTAACCAACATTTTTTGAGCTTGAAAAAGATAAGCCATGTCTAGGTACATTTTGGCTAAGTCAGGATGCTTGGTTCCAAAATGCTTTTCTTGTAATGTTGTAATTTTTTTTAGAATTCGTTCCGATTCTTGATAAGATTCTTGCTGACGATATAATTTAGCTAGTCGCCAAAGAGGCGCGATATTTTTAGGGTGTTCTGTCCCAAAGAGATGTTGGTAAATAGTAGCCGATTGATGCAAATGAGCAAACGCAGAATCTGTTTGTTCCAAACGCTGAAATGTTCCCCCAATATAGTTGTGAGATGAAGCGATAAGAGGGTGGAGTTTGGGATACGTTTTTTGTAAAATATGAAGGGTTTTATAATGATAACTTAATGCCTTTTGATAATTCCCTAATTGATAGTAACAGTTGCCAATATTGGTATATGTAGTATGCAAAGACAGGTGTTGCTGGGAATGCATTTTTTGTCGAAGAACGGCAATTTTTTGATAATAGGCTAATGACTCAAGAATGGCATGTTGTTGAAATTTTAAGGCAGCTAAATTATTATATATTCGAGCCAACAATTCTTTGTCAATTTTCGACTCAAATTGATGATAAAGTTGTTGGGTCAATAAAAATTTGTGTTGAGCTTCTTTGTATTGTCCTAGTTGAACATAAATACTGCCCAATAAAATGTGCAAATTAATCTCTGCATCAATTTGTCGCTTGGGTGCACTTTGATAAGCTTTAATGGTGTTAAGTGCAAGTGTTGTTGCCGCAACATAATCTTCTTGCAAATAGTAGGTTTGTGCCAAAAAGCGATAAATGCTAAGGCTTTCTGTATGGTTTTTACCAAATACCTTGAGGCAAATATCCAACGCCTTTTTTCCCCATATCAATGCCTTGGAATAGGCGGCTAGTGTTCTGTGCAAACTGGCAATATTAAAATATACTTCAGCTAGCTTTTTTTGATTCTGAGTTCTTCTCTGAATATTGGCTTCTTTTTGTGCGGCATCTAAAGCAGCAGTGTAATTGTGTTGTTTGGCTTGCAATCGTGTTAACTGTCGATAAATCTGTGCGGTGCTGTCAATGCTAATAGTGGGATTTTTTAAGTGTTCATATAAGTTAGATATAGCTTGGTTTTGCCCATAAGAGGAATTGGATGAAAATATCAAAATCAAGAGTAAGCACCCTCGCAGAAAGTGGCTTATTGGATAGGATAGGAGGTTCACAATATACTTTTAAAAAGTAATATTTACTTTAGTGAATAGGTTTGGTTAAAAGAGGGGCAATACTGTGTTGAGCAAGGAAAAAGAATTGAATTCAAAAAAAACATCAACTCTTCTCATCGTTAACCGAATAAGCAACAAGGATTTTATGTCAACAGAATCAGTATTTTTTGCACCGTACCCATTAAATATATATAACACTACAATTTAAATAAAAAATATTGGATCGAAATAAAATTTTATTGAGAACTGTTTTTTATAAAAGAGAAATTAACAAAAATCTTCTTCATTGTATGGGTAAACGATTATATTTGTAAGTAATTCTGTCTAAATGAGTGTGGTTGTAAATGTTTTGTATCTACAAATTAAACAACTAATAAAAATAAATTTGCCAATGTAGAAGGTGAGTTATTCAAAGGCAAAGTAGTATAGAACAAGAAGTAATTCTTTATACTTTTTTCTGAACGATTACTTAACTAGTTGTTGCTCATGAAACAGAATCAAACAATATTTTGAAAGCCTTATTGGAACAAACTTTCAAATGTATTTTTGAATTATCTATTAGTTGAGAGTTTATCTTTACAATAGTTTGTTGGAACCACACAGTCGCAATGAAGCTAACTAAAAGCAAAGCACTCATGAGGTAATCAACAAACTACAATCTTTAGATAAACTCGAATAAAATACTCTTTATAGCATGTCTAGAAAACAATTTAAGGTTGCAGGTAGTACGCATGAGAAAAAAATTACTAAAAAAGAGCGCCAACGCCTAGCCAAAGAACAACGTGCACAACTACCAAAAGAGGAAGTTGTTGTTACAGAAGAAGAAGAAGTGCAAATCAAGAACTTAGTACTTTACTCTGTCATTGGAATTGGTTTAGTTTTGGCTTTAATGTATTGGATTTTTATTTCTAATCAATAAAGAGAATAAAGTAACCTGTTTCATTTTTTAGCACAAGGTACACCTAACATTAAGGGTGTACCTTGTGCCTCTTTTACCACACTTTATACTATCAACGTGAGTCAACTTGTACAAATTAATAGTCAACGCGAATTCCAAGAGATTTACCATCGACATTTTAATGGTTTGGCCAACTATGCCTATTCGGTTCTAAAAGATAAGGATGCGGCCAAAGATGTGGTTCAAGATGTCTTCTTGGATCTTTGGAATAAACGAGAAACACTATCTATCAAAACTTCTTTGGAAGCTTATTTGATTCGGGCTGTCAAATTTAAATCGATTGATTTTATTCGCAAGGATAAAACCAAACAACAATATGTTGCTAATATGACACCTTCTGGAGTGCCGCAGACCGAGTCAGATGATGGAGACGAACGCAATGAGGATCGCAAAAAGCAGTTGTCATATGCTATTGCTCAACTGCCAGCCAAGTGTCGACAAGTTTTTTTATTGAGCCGAGTGAACGGTTATACCTACAAAGAAATTGCAGAAGAAATGGATATTTCTGCCAAAACAGTAGAAAACCAAATTTCTCGTGCCTTAAAACTGTTGCGTCAAAAGTTATCAGATCTAATGATTTTGATATTTTTTTTAAATTTCTTATAAATCTTTAGGGGGAATGTTTTTTAGAAACGACTCTTCATTGAAAGAAATATCTAAAAATGTAGTAATTGACAAATTCTATGATCTGTTAACCGTGAAAAAGAAGATTTCTATTAGAAATCTTAAAGACATATAAATCGAAAATTAAATGGAACATATTTACGCAATATTACCTAAATACTTCAACAAGCAATCTACGGCTGAAGAAAATGCGCTTGTAGAACGTTGGAGAAAAGAGCATCCAGCTGAATTTAAAGAACATAAAGCCATTTGGTCTTTAACAAAAAATGTAGAATATATTGAATTTGATTCTAAGGCATCTTGGAACGAATTACAGCCTTTGTTGAATGATTCGGCTTCCTCTACGGCAAAACCTGAAACCAAAGTGATCGGAATTGCTATGTGGAAAAAAATCGCAGTGGCAGCTGTATTTGTTCTTGTTTCTATTTTTGGAATCAATCAGTTTAACAACCGCCAGGCAGAAGAAACCGATTTGTTTGCCAATATTAATGCTGAGTTTGACAATGGTTTGAGGGGAGTGCAGTTAACGGCAGAAGCAAGTGTTGTAGAAACTACTCTTAAAAATGGGGATAAAATTTGGTTGAATAAAGGTGCAGTAGTGGAGGATATGGGCGAAAAAGATGGTCAATATGCTGTTAAAGTTCGCAAAGGAGAAGCTTTTTTTGATGTAGATTCTAAAGGAAACGAAGCCCCTTCTTTCTTTGTCCATACACATAGTGCCAAAGTTGCAGTGGTTGGAACACAATTTACAGTAACGAACAAAAAGAAAGAAACCATTATACGTGTTGTAGAAGGTGTTGTCGAAGTGATTGCTCCTGGAAGTAATATAGAAATTGAAGTGAATGCAGGCGAACAAGCGATTGTTTCTAGCAAAGGAAGTATTAAACGAATCAAGGAGTTTTCTCCAAATTTTTTAGCTTGGAAAACAGGTACATTTAAATTTGAAGCGACTTCTATACAGAAAATTGCATTGTTGTTGCAAACGTTTTATGATGTAGAAATTGAGGTGGCAGAGGGAACTGAAGGAACGCCATCTGGAGAATTTCCTGTGATGGATGTAAACGATTTATTGGAGTCCTTGACATTAGCATCTGGCTTAAAATTAGAAGTCATAGAACCCAATAAAAAATATAAAATTTCTAATCAATAATCTGCTTTATTGACGATGAGTTGTTAAGCGTTGTCAACAACGTCAAAACAAAAAGCACTTTCCAGATTATTTTGGAAAGTGCTTTTTTATTTTAAAAATTACTAAAGATTAGTTTAGCTTATCCAAGCTATCCAACAGCAATTGAATCTTCGCTTTACCATCTGCAAGTTTCTTGCGTTCTTTTTCAATAACTTGAGCAGGAGCTCCTTTGACAAAGCCTTCATTGCTTAATTTTTTCTCAATGCCTTTAACAAAACCTTGTTTTTGTTTGAGTTCTGCTTCTAGTTTTTTGCGTTCAGCTTCCACATCAATTTTTTGCTCAAACAAAAGGTAATATTGTTCGGTACCCGCAATAAAAGAGGCGCCTTCGTGCTTGTCTTCATTCGTAAATTCAAAGCTTTTTAAGTAAGCGATTTTTTCAATCGTTTCTTTCATACCCGCTTCTTCCAAAAATTGGTGTGCTGTATCGCTATCTTTTACCAATAGCTCTAATAACTCTTTCTTAGCTAATTGACCTTTGTCACGAGCATTTCGAATAGAGCTTACTAAATCCTTTGTAATGCTCATCTTATACAGAAAATCAGCATCAAATTCGCCAGCCTTAGGCCAAGTACTTACCGTACAATCATCGCCTTCGGCACGATTATCACGTAAGTGTGCCCAAATTTCTTCCGTAACAAAAGGCATGAATGGATGCAACAACGTCATAATTTTTTCAAAGAAATCAATCGTTGTTTCAAGTGTCGCTTTATCAATTGGCTGTTGATAATCCGGTTTGATCATTTCTAAATACCAAGAGCAGAAATCTCCCCAAATAAAGTTATAAAGCGTTTTAACAGCTTCAGACAAACGCAAGCTTTCAAAACTCTTCTCCACACTTTCTAAGGTTCTATTGTATTCGTTTTCCAACCACTTGATGGCAAAAGCATTGATTTTAGCAATTTCATCGTTGGCAGGTTGGTCTACTACTTCCAATCCTTTCACCATTCGCAAGGCATTCCAGAGTTTATTGGAAAATTTACTACCTGTGCTACATAGTTCAGATTCGTTGTGAATAGATGTCTTAGTTTTATCTACAAATGGAGCATCAAAAATAACATCCCCTCCAGCAGCGGCAGCAGATAAAATACCATAGCGAACACCATCAGCACCATATTTTCTGATTAATTCCAAAGAATCAGGAGAGTTGCCCAATGATTTACTCATTTTGCGACCCAATTTATCACGTACCATTCCTGTAAAGTAAACGTGCTTAAATGGATGTACTCCTTTTTTTGCTGCCAATTCTTCACCCAATAACTCAGGTGACCATTCGTAGCCAGCCATAATCATACGAGCTACCCACAAATACATAATATCCCACCCTGTTACCAAAACATTGGTAGGGTAGTAGTATTGCAATTCTTTAGGATCTTCAAAGGCATCAAAAACAGATAAGGGCCATAGCCAAGAAGAAAACCACGTATCAACAACATCCTCTTCGCGTTCTAAATCCTCCAAAGTAAGATTTTGGTTACCTAAGCTCTCTTGAGCTTGTTTTAAAGCTTCTTCCGCTGTTTCTGCAACAAAGAACTGCTCTTTATCTTCTTTTAAATACCAAGCAGGAATTTGTTGCCCCCACCACAATTGGCGAGAAATACACCAATCTCTAACGTTTTCTGGTTTTAGCCAGTTGCGGTATGTATTGAGCATATGTTCTGGTAAAAAATCGACAGGACCATTTTCTACCGCATCCAATGCCGTAGCAGAGAGTCCCTCCATTTTTAAGAACCATTGCTTAGTTAACTTAGGCTCAACAACTGCATTGGTACGTTCTGATCGTCCAACACTATTCGAGTAATTTTCGGTTTTTACAAGGTATCCTTGAGCTTTTAAATCTTTCGCAATTTGTTTGCGGGCATCTTCTCGATCCATTCCTACATAAAAAGGACCTTTTAGGCGACCATTGTCATGCAACATATCAATCACTTCCAAATTATGACGTTGACCGATTTCGTAATCGTTCATGTCATGCGCTGGAGTTACTTTCAAAGCACCTGTTCCAAAATCCATTTTTACATATTTGTCAAAAATGATTGGAACAACACGATTGACCATAGGGATAATTACTTTTTTCCCTTTTAAATGTGTGTAACGCTCATCGTCAGGGTGGATAGCTACTGCAGCATCTGCCAAAATTGTTTCTGGACGAGTAGTTGCAATGGTGAGCCATTCATCATCTGTTCCTTCGACTTTGTAACGAACGTGATATAGTTTAGAATTCTCTTGACTATGAATAACTTCCTCGTTAGACAATACGGTTTGAGCGGAAGGATCCCAGTTGGTCATTCTCAAACCACGATACAACAAGCCTTTTTTATATAAATCAACAAATGCTTTGATAACAGCATTGGATAGTTTTTGTTCCATGGTAAAACGTGTGCGCTCCCAGTCACAAGAAGCACCCAACATTTTGAGTTGTTCAAGGATAAGCCCACCGTATTTATCTTTCCATTCAAAGGCATATTTTAGAAATTCTTCTCTAGAAATATCACTTTTTTTAATGCCTTTTTCACGCAATAACTTAACTACCTTTGCCTCTGTAGCAATAGATGCATGGTCCGTTCCAGGAACCCAGCAAGCGTTTTTGCCTTCTAATCGAGCTTTGCGAATCAAGACGTCTTGGACGGTATTATTAAGCATATGTCCCATGTGCAAGACACCCGTTACATTAGGTGGAGGGATAACGATGGTATAAGGCTCTCGGTCATCTGGTGTAGATCGAAAATAGCCTTTGTCCATCCAATACTGATACCATTTCGACTCTACGTCTTTTGCGTTGTACTGCGTTGGCAAGGTCATGATTAAATTTTTTTATTAAAATTTTTATTAAATATCATTATTCTTTTATCAATTATACGATTGATGAAAACACAAATTTAATAAGTTTTTTACCTTTGTGAAAAATATTGTGCTTATTCTAGTTATAATACTCCGTTGCTTTTTTACGTTTTTCTATGAAAAACTAAAAAAGTATCTAATAGTAGTTCACTTTTAAAGAGCTTCATCGTTGATTATCAGTTTTTTAGATTCAAAATAGATGGAGTTGTATCCTTTTAGTAATCAAGTTGATACGATTTTTTAATGGAGTAATGCTAGTTAATTAGATACTAACATTTGATAGTGTACTAAAATCATAAAAAAAATAGATATAGAAATGAAGTTAAGTAATGTATTAATTGTATGTATTTTTATTGCAATGGGGCTAATGGCTTGTGAAACGCCAAAAGAACCTACAATCAAAGATGTTTTTCCGAAACAGTTGGATTTATTACAACATGGTATTCCAATCAAAATTCAGGCTCCTGAAGATGCTAAAGTAACCAACCGTTCTGATAATTTTATGCAGGATGTTGTTATTGAGGGAACCGATTACTATGTGCAGATATACAGTCAAGGGGCAAGTTCTCCTCAATGTACAGCTATGGCAACGGAGGCTTTGGATGACATAAAAAAAACAAACCCCACTTTTCAAAAGACTATTTTGGAAGAGGATTGTGGCTTTATATATGAAGTACAAATACCTGGAGATAGTACCAAGTGTTTTAACTTTAACTATTTTGCAGTGAAAGGGAACAAGTCGTTTAGTTTTAGTACTACAACTGGGCGACGTCAGCCTTTTAGCAAAGAAGAAGTAGAGCACATATACCAAGCTGTAAAAGAGCAAGAGTAGGCAAAAGAAGTGATTTTACATTCAATAGTTAGCTACGCTGCTACTAACATTAATAAGCCCCTAAAATAACTTGATTGTTTTAGGGGCTTATTGTTTGATAGAGCCTAGTAGAGCCTAGTGATCGCATGGCGGCTTTTTTATACAAAGAGACAAAATGTTTTTTTATCCGAAAATAAAATTAGAACCCTTCTTTGTAGTTAGATATATATATGTATTGATGGTATTGTATTGATTGTTAGTTTTTTATGGCTTGGGTTTTGTCGTGAAAATCTTTAAATGGCGTAAAAAGTGTTTTTTAAGTGCCAAAGAAATGAAATATTTTTGTGGTAATCAAAAACTCTAAAATTATCAAATCCCTAAATGGATAAGCATTCATAAATTTAGAAGGTGTGCTTTTTCAATGTTTTTACCAACAATTATAAAC
Source organism: Aureispira sp. CCB-QB1 (assembly GCF_000724545.1). Taxonomy (GTDB): domain Bacteria; phylum Bacteroidota; class Bacteroidia; order Chitinophagales; family Saprospiraceae; genus Aureispira. Next base: position 95,521 of record NZ_JHBV01000023.1, read on the forward strand.
TTAAAAATATTACTTATTATGAGATTAACCAATGCGTTATTGAGCCTATTCTTTTCATCTCTATTAATCTCTTGTGGAGGGGATACAGCCCCTAAAGATTTAGAATTGACCCAAGACGTTTCTCTTGAAAAATTTAATTTAACGGCTAAAATTCCTGGAGATTGGAAATTAGAAGAAGATCTTAATTACGAAGATGAGTTTCGTGGTTACATTATCAAAGGGAAAAAAGATCGTATTCGCATCGAAAAGTCAGAAACAGATTGCTTTACAGAAACTTCTGTAGATGAATTTGCCGACTATATGAAAAAAGAAAATAGCAATATTGATTCTAAAAATATTCCAGCAGGAAAAGGAAGAACACCTGACAAATTAACGCCTGTAGAGACGTTGAAGTATCCTAATGGTGCTTATGGAGTTGTTTATAAAAATGAATTTACGACAGAAGTAGATGGGAAGAATAAATTTGTGGAAGAAAGTGGTGCTTATACGTTTAGCTTCAAAGGCAAAGATGGGGTTTGTTTTAAGATAGAGAACACACATTACAATGATGAAGGAGAAACTCTTCCGACAGATTTGAAGATTATAGCTGCTTTAAAATAGATGTATAAGCGATTGTATCTATGATAAAGCCACCCTTTTTAGTTTAAAATTAGCGTTTTGTAAAATGAGACTAAATTGTGCCTTTGGAGCACTTTTTAGTCTTTTTTATTGGAATAACAGATTGTTTTGCCTTAGAAAGAACTAGCCGAGTTCGTCCACTAGCTCCATCCAACGCAACTCTTTTTCTTCCAAATTTTCGTTCAATTCATTCAGCTCTTTCGACAATTCAGTAATTTTTTCAGGAGTCAAATTAGTATCGTTAAATTGCGCTGTAATGTTCGCTTTTTGTTCTTCCAGTTTGCTTATTTGGCGCTCTAGGCGTTTGATTTCCTTACGTTCTTCTTGCGAAATTTTGCTAGCTGTTTTGACCGTAGGTTGTTCTGATGCCAGTTCTTTTTCTTCCGCTTTGGCTTCAATGGCTTCTTGTTTAGCTACTGCTCGATAAGCAGAATAATTACCAGGAAAATCACGAACCAAACCATCTCCTTCTAATACAAAGGTATGTTCAACAATTTTGTCCATAAAGTGACGATCATGCGATACAATTACAATACAACCAGGAAAGCTTTGTAAAAATTCTTCTAGTACTTGTAGCGTAATAATATCTAAATCATTGGTCGGCTCATCCAAAATCAAGAAGTTGGGATTTTGCATGATAATCGTTAACAAATAAAGCCGTCTGCGTTCACCACCACTTAATTTAGAGACATATGTTTGTTGTTTTTTAGAATCAAACAAAAAACGTTCACAAAGTTGTACCGCAGTCAACTTTTGCCCCTTATGCATGGGAATGAATTCTGCAATATTGCGGATGACATCAATAACTCGATGATCTTCTTTTAAGTTCATCCCGCTTTGAGTGTAATAGCCAATAACAATCGTATCTCCAATGACAATTTTCCCAGCATCAACTTTTTCTTTGCCAACAATCATATTGAGCAAAGTTGTTTTTCCTGCACCGTTTTTACCCACAATGCCAACACGATCTCCTTTTTTGAACTTATAATCAAATCCTTTGAGAATGACGTGCTCTCCATAACTTTTATGGATGTTGTGGAGCTCTATGATTTTGCTACCCAGACGAGTCATTTTGATGTCCAAAATAACTTCTTCATTATCCAAAGAGCGTTTGGCTTTCTTTTCAACCTCAAAAAACTTATCAATTCTTGCTTTTGCCTTTGTGCCTCTAGCCTTAGGCTGACGGCGCATCCAGTCGAGCTCCTTTCTGTATAGGTTTTTTGCTTTTTCGGTAGTAGCCGCAAAATTACTTTCACGGTCTGCTTTTTTTTCTAGATAATAGGAATAGTCTCCCGTATATTTGAAGATTTGTTGTTGATCTAATTCTAAAATTTGATTGCACACACTATCCAAAAAATACCGATCATGCGTCACCATAAATATAGTGTGTTTACCTTGTTTTAGATACTCTTCTAGCCATTCAATCATATCCAAATCCAAGTGGTTGGTCGGCTCATCTAAAATTAAGAACTCAGGAGCATCAATTAATACTTTTGCAAGAGCAACACGTTTTTTTTGTCCCCCAGAAAGCATTTTGATCTTACGATCCATGTAATCTACCTTTAGTTTGGATAGAATTTGCTTGATTTTAAACTCATAATCCCAAGCTTGCATTCTATCCATAGCGGACATAGCTTCTTGCATTGCCTCAATATCGCTGGGATTCAGGAGGCTTTTTTCATAAGCAAGAATAGCTTTCATGATGGGGTTAGGAGAATTGTAAACAGCTTGAAAAACAGTTGCTTCTAAGTCTAGATTAGGATCTTGACTCAAATAGCCAATAGATATTTTATGATGCAGCCATACCTTTCCAGAGCTAGCTTCCTCTTTTTTCATAATAATATCCATCAAAGATGTTTTTCCTGTTCCATTTTTGGCAATAAACGCCACTCGGTCACCTTGATTGATATAAAATGTAATATCCTCAAATAAAACTCGCTCTCCAAAAGATTTGGAAACTCCCTCTACGGTTAGGTAATTCATAATTATGTGTCTAATTGTTTGCGCTTCTCTGAGATAGAAATGGACAAACCATGATTGATAACGTGTTCTTAAAAGTAGTTGGCTAATACTTTATTTTGAACTTCAAGAAAACAAATATAAAACATATCTACCAATGCTTGTTTGTTTCTTCTCAAAAGTTTGGTTAAAGACTGAAATAATGGACTTTTGTGTAGCTTGGTAAATATTTCAATTTGAATAAAAAATAGTTAGCTGTGCTGCTAACTAAAAGCAAAGCGCTCACGAAGCTAATCAACGAACTATTCAATAAAAGTACTACAATCTTTCAACAACTAATGAAAGATATGGAATTCATTAGTATTAGTATTGTAACTTTATTGGTGATTTGTAATCAAAAAAATAATTAATGCTATTTTGTGCTGAAAGTATATGTTTTTTTAAGTTTTAGGAGTTGTTAATTAGGTGTTTATGTTGTTATTTTGTTTTTGGATATATTATTTTAGTCGAAAAAATGACTTTTATTGTATTCGTTAAATGTTAACTTTGTAATCGAATAATGAATGAAAATGCTTTGGAGGAGAGAAAATGATTGTTTATGCAATTATTTTTTAATCTTTCAAGCACAACTTTAAACAAAACGCAAAAAAAAGAACAATGAAATCAACAACCTTACTATTTAGCCTGTTTTTATGCTTAACCTTATTTGCTTGTGGTAGTTCTACAGATGGCGGAGATGCCAATACAACGACGACTCCTAAAGTAGAAGCATTGTCTTGTAGTGATTTAACCAGTCAATATGAAGAAAAAGAAGGCAAGGAAATTACGATTAAAGCCATTAGCTGGGGAACAAGCAATACAGCAACAGGGGATATATATCTAAATTTGGGAGATGAACCTTTGACTGGTATGAAACAGGCAAAAGTAGTCGCTGTTTTTCCTGCTGATAAAGAGGAAGAGGCTAAAAGTATAGCAAAAGATACCGAAGTAACCCTAACGGCAACTGTGGGAGAATCTAAATATGGAGCTATTTATTTAACAAACCCTATTGTAAAATAAGGTCTAAATGACTCCATTAGACAATCTACTGTTTTTAGTGGATGATTAATTCCCGCTATATGGGAAATAATTGATTAACAGAGTTTGAGTAGCCTTAACTTTTGTTGGGGCTACTTTTTTTTTTATAAAGATTTTTAGGGGAATTGGTTCTATCAAACTACTAAAGGGTGTAGACGTTGTAGCGTTCTAATCATTTTTTAACGAAAATCCCGAAAGTAATGAGAAGTAGAAGCCAAGAGAAAGATGTGTTGGATATATTAGGGCTTTTGTAAAGCTCTAATGTGTCCGTAAAAAAAATATTTGTTTTTAGTTTAGATATTATTGCGAACGAAACGATACCCAAGGTCAACCCTGTGCCATTGGATAGTCAGATTGTTTGTGGTAATATCTTTTTTATATTCGGTTGATCAAATAGTTCGTTGAAATTCAGAAGTAGCACCGTCGGAAACTACTAGTTGATACTACTGTGTGTGTAATGGAGTAATGTTTTTTTTGATAACCGAACTAAATATCTTTAGTATCGGGATCAAACCAAGTGTGGTAGACACTCAAAACTCCGAAGTATAATAGAGAAGCAACGGACCCAACTCTTGCAATGATAAGTGCTGTTGGTAAATTGTAATTCCATTCTATCAAAACCAGCAATGCAAAATTGCTTATTAAGAATACAACTGTATTTAAAATATTGAGCTTCATGAATTTTTTGGTTCGACTAGGGTAGAGGTACTTTATTGGTACAAAGTGTAAGATAGCAAAGATCAGTACCATGATAAAATTACCAATAGGAGGAAGATTAGTTACATAATAAAGATAAAATGCTACTAAATTCCACAACACAGGAAACCCAACGAAATACATATCTCTAGAGACCATGCCCTCCTTGCCATAATAAAGAGAAGAAATAATTAGAATAATGGCAGCAGCCCAAATTCTCAAAGCATCGGGAATCATATAAACACCTCCTTCCTCTACTGGAACGCCTTTTTGGGTAGCTTCATAAATAATAAAGGCAGGGATGATGGCATAGGTGGCAAAATCAATTACATAGTCCATTGTCTTGCCCGATACATCAGGTAAAACTTCTGTTACTTTAAAAATTCTTGCGAAGGTACCGTCGACACCATCAATAATAACCGTTGCAAAAAGCATGGCAAAAGCCATAAAAAAGTCGCCATTTGCAACAGAGACAATGCCCCAAAAACCTGCAACGATTCCCGATGCAGTAAATGCGTGAACGCCCCAAGCGGCAGCTTTTTGCCCCCAAGTATAACCTGTTTGTTGTTCCATTGGTATTAATTGTTTTAGGCGAGTAAAATACAAATATTTGGCAAAATGCGAATTAGAAATCTAGAATTACATTTTTTTGTTACTTTTATAGAATTAGTTGATCGTTGCCTAAATATAAGACATCCTACATCAATACCAATTCATTGACAACCCAATGAATTAAAATTAAAAACCAATGAAAATTCCAGTTAAAGCGTTTGTTCCCACTTTAGTCATGACAGGTTTTATGTCACTTGTTGGGCTGTATATTTACTTTTTTACAGATAAAGAAGTTTTTTGGGGAGGATTTATTTCTATGCTTTTTTTTTATGGCTTAGTTTTTTTTATGGGAAGCTATATTGCTTCGCAAAAAGGAGACAATAGCAATGAGGAAGAAGTAATGTTGGCGGGGCGTTCGATTCCTTTGTGGATTGCCATTTTTACCATGAGTGCTACATGGGTAGGAGGAGGTTACATCAATGGAACAGCAGAGGCGACTTATGGGAGTGGTTTGGTTTGGGTACAAGCTCCTTGGGGGTATGCGTTAAGTTTGATTATTGGTGGACTGTTTTTTGCTAAAAAAATGCGTCGATATCAATTTAAGACAATGCTAGATCCTTTGGCGCAACGATTTGGCGAAAAAACGGCTGCATTTTTCTTTTTACCTGCTTTGAGTGGAGAAATTTTTTGGACAGCAGCCATTTTATCCGCTTTAGGCTCTACTTTTGGAGTTGTTTTGGGACTGGATCTTGAAAGTTCTATTATACTTTCTGCAATGATCGCCATTGCCTATACTGCTTTAGGAGGGCTTTGGGCGGTTGCGCTGACAGACGTAATTCAGATGGTTTTGTTGTTGCTTGGTTTGTTTATAACCATTCCTTACGCACTAGATTATGTAGGGGGATGGGACACAGCTTGGGCCGCGTATCAAGTTAAATTTGGGGCAGCTGCTTCTTTGCTGCCATCGCACGAGGCTTTGGGGGCATATTACTGGAATTGGTGGGATTATGCACTGTTGTTGATGTTTGGAGGAATACCTTGGCAAGTATATTTTCAAAGAGTATTGTCTGCAAAAGATGAGAATACAGCAAGAAGTTTGTCTGTTTTGGCTGGAGTCGTTTGCTTAATTGCTGCTATTCCGCCTATTATGATAGGTGTGGTAGGCAATGTTGCAGACTGGTCAAGCTTGGGAGGAGTACCCGAAGATAGCTTGCAAATTTTGCCTAGTGTGATGAAGGCCATGACCCCTTCTTTGGTGGCAACAATTGGATTAGGGGCTGTTGCGGCAGCGGTTATGTCTTCTGCCGATTCTTCTATTTTGTCTTCTTCTTCTATGGCAAGTTGGAACGTATATCGTCCCATTTTAAATCCAGAAGTAACTTCCGAAAAGTTAGCGAAAGTTATTCAGTCTTGTATTTGGATTGTTGGAATTGCAGCAACGCTGATAGCGTTAAGGGTCGAGAGTATTTATGATTTGTGGTATTTGTGTAGTGACTTTGTATACTGTTTGCTATTTCCTGCTTTGGTTTGTGCTTTGTTCGATCCAAAAGCAAATAAATACGGTGCTTTAGCGGGGCTAATTGTTGCTTCCATCTTGCGATTTGGAGGGGGAGATGAAACATTAGGTATTCCTACCTTTATACCTTATCCTATTACTGATGCTTCGGTAGAAATTGTGGATGGGGTACGTACTTCTGTCTTATTTCCTTTTCGAACCTTGGCTATGTTATCGGGCTTGTTGAGTATCATCCTTGTTTCTAGATTAACACAAAAGCAAGCACCGCCGCAACCCTTAAAAATAGTAACTAGTCATGACAATGATTTTGATTTGAGCGAACATTTGTAATTTATAATTTGTTAGAACTAAATTCTGAACAATTACATCTCCTATTAAAGTTGGTCTTTATTAGTATAATACTCTGTTGCCTTTTTAGTTTTTATAAAACTCAAAGATACATGAAGTAAAAACATAAAAAATCAATAGAATAGTATTAATAGAGAATAATTGTTTGGTATGAATAATTATTATCCATAAATTAAACTTAAACCACAACTATGAGCGATTACAAAACGCTTGTTTTAGGCGCAACAACGAATCCTACCCGTTATGCTTATCTTGCAACACAACGACTGTTGGACAATAATATAGAGGTAATTCCTGTTGGAATTCGCAAAGGAGAAACTGCTGGGATACCTATTCAGAATGATCGACCAATCATAGAAGATGTACACACAATTACACTCTATTTAAATCCAACAGTACAAAAAGAATATTATGATTACATTCTACAACTAAAGCCTAAGCGAGTCATTTTTAATCCAGGAACAGAAAACACAGAATTGTACGGTCTTTTGAGACAAGAATTACCAGAAACTACAATAGAGGTAGCTTGCACTTTGGTTTTGCTTTCTATTGATAATTACAAAAGCTAAAAAATCGTAATTTATAGAAGTGATAAACTTATAGGTTGAATTAGAAAATTCATAAAAAAACACTATTTTTAAAACTTCATTGTCAGGAGATCAAAATGGATATTCTGCATTAAAAACCTATAGAAAAAATAATAAATATTATGGCAAAAATACTAATTATAGATGATGAACCAAGTATCCGAAGTGTCTTGAGAGATATTTTGGAAATGGAAAATTATGAAGTAGAAGAGGCGAAAGATGGTATTGATGCTTTGTCAAAGGTAAAGAAAACCAAGTTTGATGCAGCAATTTGTGATATCAAAATGCCAAAAATGGATGGGATGGAGTTATTGGAACGCATCAATATTCTAAGTCCTGACACGCCTGTTATTATGATTTCAGGACATGGCAATATAGAAACAGCTGTAGAGGCCGTTAAAAAAGGTGCCTTTGATTATATCTCGAAACCACCAGATTTAAATCGTTTGTTGATTACCATTCGAAATGCGCTCGATAAATCATCGTTGGTGCAAGAAACGAAGGTCTTGAAGAAAAAAATTAAGAAAAGCGGAGGAGTACAAACGATTATTGGAGAGTCGGAAGGAATTGATAAAATTAAAGCAACTATAGATCGTGTAGCTCCTACCGATGCCCGTGTTTTGGTGACAGGACCCAACGGAACGGGGAAAGAACTGGTTGCTCGTTGGATTCATGAAAAAAGTGAGCGTGCCCAAAACCAAATTGTTGAGGTGAATTGTGCTGCTATTCCTGCTGAATTGATTGAAAGTGAGTTGTTTGGTCATGAAAAAGGCTCGTTTACTTCTGCTCATAAACAGCGTATAGGAAAGTTTGAGCAAGCGCACGGTGGAACGCTTTTTCTAGACGAAATTGGGGATATGAGTCTTTCTGCCCAAGCTAAGGTATTACGCGCCTTGCAAGAGGGAAGAATTACTCGTGTAGGTGGTGACAAGGACATAAAGGTAGATGTGCGAGTTATTGCTGCAACGAACAAAGATTTGCGCAAGGAAATTGAAGCCAAACGTTTTAGAGAAGATTTATACCATCGTTTGGCGGTGATTATTATTCAAGTTCCTTCTTTGAATGATAGAAAAGCTGACATCCCTTTGTTGGTGGATCATTTTATTGAGTCTGTTTGCAATGAGTATGGTCGCCCGAAAAAAGAAGTTGAAGCTGGCGCAATTCAATTGTTGCAAGAAGTAGATTGGACTGGAAATATTAGAGAATTAAGAAATGTAATTGAGCGTTTAATTATTCTTAGCGAACAAAAAATTACTCGTGCAGATGTTGAAAGTTTTGTGTTGCCGACAATGAAACGCCATGACCAGTTAAAGGCGCTTTTTGACCGATTTGAAGATGAAGAAGCAGTACAAAAATTTGTTTCTGGAGAATACCAAAAGTATGCTAGTAATAAGGCAAAAGCTTAAAAGAAATATAAGGAAATAAAGCATTGAGCTATCTGTAGAAAATAGGTAGCTTTTTTTGTTTTGTTATTTTTTAAATATGTTAAGTTGTTGATAATGTTTTGTTTGTGGGGTGTTTTGTTTTTGAGTATTCTTTGTTTTTTTGTGTTTTTATGAACAATTTGTGACTCGAAATGTTACAATAGTATAAAATTCTTCGAAATAAAATACACACATTATAATCATGAAAAAATTACTTCAAGCAACCTTAATTATAACATCAATTATTGCTTTATGCTCGTTTACTACTCCAACAAAAATAGCCAATACAACTCCTGATAAGCATGTCTTTTTGCAAGAAGGAAGCAAAGCTCCTAATTTTGTGACCAAAGATGTTTTAGGAAATCAAATCAAACTGAACAAGGTTTTAAAAGATAAAAATGTTCTGATTACATTTTTGCGCCCAGCATGGTGTCCAATTTGCAATGCACGCACACATGAATTGATTAATTCTTATCAAGAAATGAAAGAAAAGGGAATCGAGGTTATTGCTATTTATCCTTCTTCTGAGGAAGAACTGCAAGGCTATGTAAAGGATATGAATATTCCATTTACAGTAATTGCGGACCCTGATGAGGAATTGTACAAATTGTATGGAGTAGAGCGCTCAGTGGCAAAATACAAGCGTACCTTGAAAGAAAAAAAGGCATTGGAAGCAATGAAGAAGGGACAGGATTTGTACAAAGAAAATGACAACAATTATGGAGGACTTAGAGAGGTTCAAGCTCCTATTATTCCTGCGGATTTTGTCATTAGCCAAGCCAAAGTAATTGAAACAGCACATTATGGCGATTTTATTGGCGACCATATTCCTGTCAACGATATTGAAGAAAACTTAACTTATGATTTTAATCTACTAGAAGATAACATTCGATTTTAATCACAATAAATTTAGTTTGTAAATGGTGCATGATTGAAAGGTCATGCACCATTTTTATTATAGGGATAATTGAAAATTATTTGAGGAAAGTTTATCTTGGATGACTTGAGTAGGTGATTTTTTTAAGGAAGAAGAAACGCTCATTTCCATGTTTATTATTAAGAGAAATTATTAGCCTATGCTTGATTTTTTTTGAGAAATGGCTATAATTATTTTGAGAAACTTAGAATTTTGTACTTGCGATCATCAGGTGGAACATTTAGTTTAGAGCTTATTCAGTTAATAAGTCAACTACGCTATGAAAATGTATATACTCACACTTTGTTTTTTAAGTTATAGTACGATTTGGGCACAAGATCAATTGCCTTTTGCTTATTCTGATAACCAACAGAGCGAAGCAGTTTTAGAAGTGACCAAACCAATTCAAACTGTATGGAACAATCATACAAAAGTAGCCGCCTCACAAACAGCAATCATTGCTTATCCGAATCCAACCAAGCAAAAAGTGACCCTCTTTATTGAAAAAGAATTTTCTTCGATACATTTAAAAGTTATAGATGGAAAAGGAAAAACGATGTTGATAGATTTAGAGGTAGAAGGAAAGTATTATACCTTTGATTGGTTGAATTTAGCAGTCGGAACGTATTATTTTTTGATAACCATAGATGGTCAAACGGAAGTACTCTCTATGGAGAAAAATTAGGCTGTTCCATATTCTCATGGAAATAACCGAATACTCAAGATTAAGATAATGTATAACTTCCAAATAATCAGAGTGAAATCCAAATAATAAAGCAGCGTTAAGGCTGTTTTATTTATATGGTTTTTCGTGTAGTTTCGTCGCACACATTAACACCTATAGAACGAGACTATGCCTAATTTAATTTACCTACTACTGGTACTATTGGGAGCAAGCCCCATAGTAGCCAATCCCATTGTTATTACAGAAATCCATCACAGCCCCAACATATTGGGAGGAGAATTTTTAGAACTACACAATAAAAGTCAATCTGCTGTTACCCTTTCTAAGTGGAAATTTACAAAAGGAATTGAGTACACTTTTCCTGAAGGAACAATTTTAGAAGGTGGAGCTTATTTGGTAGTTGCTAAACGTGTGAAAGTAATGCTTGATGAATACGAATTGGGAGAGCGCCAGCAAGTTTTAGGTCCTTTTAAGGGACGTTTGAAAGGAGAGGGAGAGTGTCTTGTTTTGAAAAATCATTTGGGAGAGGAAGTAGATCGAGTTAATTATAAAGACAAAGCAACATGGCCGTATTGCAAGAAAAAAGTAGCTTGTTCATTACAATTAATAAACCCAGCATTTGATAATCGGATTGGTCAGTATTGGGAAGTAGCTACGCCTAGCCCTACACGGCCGAACACTCCTGTGTTTACTCCCCATTTGTTACCAATTATTAAGCATGTGGATCAGCATCCTCAAGTGCCAAAATCCAACGAAGCAGTAACAATTGTTGCCAATGTTAGGAATGCCAAAGAAGTACAATTGTGGTATCAAGTTGTTGCCCCTGGATCGTATATCGCGTTGGAGGATTCTACGTATCAAACCAATTGGATGATGTTAACTATGTTGGATAATGGCAAGGAAGGGGATTTGGAAGCTAATGATCGAATCTATACCCTCAAAATGCCACCCAGTTTGCAACGACATCGCCATTTGATTCGGTATAAAATTATTGCAAAAGGAGATAGTATCAGTATTGCACCACGACAAAGCCACCCTCAACCTAATTTTGCCTATTTTGTCTATGATAAAGTACCTGCTTTTTGTGGATATAGTTTTGACTCTTTAAGGACATTACCTGTTTGTCACTTGATTGCCAAGTCTAATGATGTTCAATATTTGATTTATGAACACGAAGCTCGAACTTATAAAGCAACAGGAACGGTTGTTTATAATGGAGTCGTCTATGATCATGTAGGGTATCGAAGTCGAGGTTATAACAATCGACATAGTCGAAGAAAGCGGAATTTAAAGTTTAATTTCCATAATAATGCTAAAATAGAAGTTGTTAACAATCAAGGAAAAGCTTACACTACTCGGCGGAATAAATTGGTATTGTCTGGTGGTTGGTTGTTGGATAATCCTAATACACATGGTTTGTCTGAATCGGTTTTGTATCGGTTATTTCGTTTGCAAGGAACTAGTGCTAGCCATGCCGATTATTTGCATCTGAGAGTTGTGCAACATCAAGAAGAACAAGATAGTGTAGAAGGTGATTTTTGGGGGTTGTATCTGATGTTAGAAAATTACGATGGTGATTTTTTAAAAACACATGACTTGCCCAACGCCAATATTTATTCTTATAAGCCCTTTAAGGTAAGACATAAGTCTAATCAGAAGATTGGATTGCAGCAAAAAAAATATGTGGATTGGGATAGCAGTTGTTATCAACAGCATTCGATAGAATGGTGGAAAGAAAACTTGGATTGGGAAAACTATTTGGGGTTTTTGATTGGAAATGAGCTTATTGCTAATAAAGAGTCTGGTTATCGGAAACAGCATTGGTGGACAGAATATCGACATCCAGAAAAAGGTTGGCAATTTTTTCCTTGGGACGTTGACAAAACATGGACCAGTTCTAGAATTAAGAGCACTATTTCTTCTGGAATTTTTAAGGCTGTATTTGAGCATCAAGCACTAGAAATTGCTTATGAAAATGAATTGCGTTCTGTCTTGGATTTGTTGTTTAATGAAGAACAAATGTTCCAACTAATTGATGAACAAGCGGCTTTTATTTATCAACCTAGTTTGAACTATTCGTTTGTTGATTTGGATAAGTTGCGATGGGGGCATGAATATGAAGGGAGCTTTGAGAACCAGATCGGTCAACTTAAGCGTTTTGTTCAGCGAAGACGTAAATTCATACTTCAAGAGATACTTCACGATAGTATTCCTGATACACCTACCATTACTTACCATGGTAGTTCACAATATGAGGTTGATGCCTTGAAATTTAAGATAGGGAACATTGATAGAGAAACAATACAAGCCGTAGAATGGCGTATTGCAGAAGTTAATAAGAAAGATCAAAAATTACATTCGGAAACAGATCCTAAAATCTATGAAATTGTGACTAAATGGGAGGGGAAGTATAGAACACCTTTTGAGACTTTACTTTCACTTCCATTGGGAGCAGTTCAGCCTAAGCATCGATATAGAATTCGAGTTCGGGTGCAAGATACAATAGGGTATTGTAGTCATTGGTCGGAGCCCATCGAATTTATACCTCAAAAAATGCCAGATTACTATGGAACAGCCTTAGTTATTAACGAATTATTGTGGCAATCTAAAGATGGTTTGGAGTTTATAGAAATTCATAATCCTAGTACAACAACAATTCATTTGGCTCAGTTTGAATTTAAGGCAGGTATTCATTTTAAATTTTCTGATACCGCCCTCATTAAGGGAGGAGAATATTGTGTGTTGACGAATAATTCGAAATTGTTTAAATCAGAGTACGGGTTTGAAGCCAATGGTAGTTATCAAGGGAAGCTGTCTAACAAAGGAGAGCGATTGATGTTGTACAATGCTTTTGGTGAATTGGTTGATAGTGTGCATTATGTGACGTATTGGAATGGTAATACCCAAGAATGTACCTCTTTAGAACTGGTTTATACAACAGCAGACAATGCACTAGCAGCCAATTGGAATTGCTCTGTTAATGTTCAGGGAACACCAGGGCGAATTAATTCAGTTCTGAAAGAAACAAGCGATACGCTTCAGCGATTGTGGATAATGTTGAGTATTTTACTTTTGGGGGTAGGGGGATATAAGCTGAAAGAAAAAGTAATTCCTACGGTATAGTCGATAGAAAAATAAGGCACTACTTCTATTGGAGTGCCTTACTTAACGGATGTAGAATAACTAAACTAACAACAACCTCCTCCATCATAGAAGTAAGTAGATTCAGAAATGAAAATATCATCACGCTCCAAATCTAACAAGGCTTTAGCCGTTTTGTCACAAATAGCAATGGGTTGATTTTGTAATAAGGTATGCCCTTTTTGATCGTCAAAAAAGGCTTCGTTGCCGTAATAAATGGCGGTTTTCCCTGTAAATACACAAGGACCGTCAGCGGGCATAGGGTCTTTTATCGCACAAACCTCTACACTCTCGATGTAGATCAATTGATCTGTTGCATAGTGCTTGGGGTCTAAGATTCGATAGGGGCGCTTGGCGCGTATTTCGACGGTTCCAAATCCCACACTGGTAATCATATCAATATAAGATTGTAAAGGAATTGACCCACTTAGACACAGTGCTCGTAGTCGATCATCGTGGCGTAATTCTTCTGGCATATGCTGCTCGCAGGTTGGATCTGACATGACTAAACGTCCATGAGGCTTCAATGTACGATAGATTTCTTCTAAAGCCTTCTTAAGGTCATCTAGTTTGAAGATGTTGAACAGGCAATTTTGAGCAGCAACATCAATAGAAGCATCTTCTACGGGCAAATTTAGTGCATCTCCTTTTTTTAAATCAATGAATTCGGATTTGAACCACGGATTTAGCGTTTCAGCTTCTTTGAAGTTTTGACGGGAGGCTGTTAGCATTTCATCTACTACATCCACGCCAATAACACCAGAAGGTTGACGGTTAAAGTAGGCAAATTGGAGTAATTCCATCCCGCCACCAACACCAACATATAAAACTTTGGGATTATTAACCAAATCCCTTGGGTTGACGGTACTGCCACAACCATAGTTCATTTCCAACATAATTGAAGGAATTTCTAATCCAGGCAATTGCCAAATAGGTGTTGTCGTACAACAAAGCCCTACATCAGGTGTTTCTGCCGCCTGTTTATAGACATTTTTAGTAGTTTCTAAATAGTGTTTTTCCATAATTTGAAATTTATGAATCCTTGATGATAATTGAGAAAATAAAAATGTAGGGGACTTAGTTGTAATGTTGTAAAGCTAGTATAAAAAAAAGGCATCTCAAATTAGAAATGCCTTTTTCAATACCTTATTAATGTTAATAGTTGGCTATTTTTTGCTAATCATGGTTGGATTAGTGAACAACTATTTTTTTTGAAGGATTACTTAAGTGCCTCAATTTCTGCTTTTAGTGCTTCAATTTGAGCTTGTTGTTCTTGAGTTGCTTTGATTAAAACAGGGATTAACTGTTGGTAAGTCATACCCATACGTTCCAATTCTATTCTTGTGTATTCTTCTGGTTTTGCTTCATCCAAAATTTTGTTGTCGTGCGTTTTGACTGCTTCAGGAACCAAAACCAATGCTTCTTGAGCAATCAACCCTAATTTTCTATCTCCAAAAGGATCTTGTTTTAATACATAAGAGACAGGACGCATTTTTAGTACTTCTTCCAAGCCATAGCTTAACTCTTTGATGTCTTCCTTTTCTCTTAAATCAGAAATATTAACAAAATTATCAGCATAAACATCGTCCCATCCACGTACAGTTGTAGAAAAACCTAAATCTCTATTGATGTGTGTAGTCGGAGAGAAGGCATTGTTAATAGTCGTTTCTGAGGAGTTATCCAACAAATACTCTACCGAACCTATCCCAATCGCGGTTCCTGTAGCACCAATACCACGATCAAAGTCAGCAACATAATCAACAGTTGTTCCACCTACTGTAGTTCCATTGCCATTATCAGAAAAAGTAGAAGCCGTACCAAATCGAACTAAGTTCTCATCAGCATCTAACCAAAACATATTTGTTCTTGTGTCGGACTCCATACGAACATCAGCGTTGTTATTGCCTTGCTCATTAAATACAGAAGTACCATTACCATGAATGCGGTGATTCATAGCATTGTTTTCGTAAACATCAATGATTCCATCATCAGCAGAGTCAAAAATACGAACAAGTATATCGCCACCGTTTACAGCGCCATCTCTTAGATAGATGTCATCAGAGTGGTATGAGTTGCCTAAAACATTAAATGTACCAGCAGAGGTTGCTGTTCCAACAGATACTCTGTTCATGCCTGCATCTACAAAGAACATGTTGGCATTGCCATCCGATTCTATACGGAAATTTCTATCTAGCCCTTGCTCATTGAAGATGAATTGGCTGTTAGCATCTAAATCTACAGAAGTTACCCCGTTTTCTCGAATGATAAAACGACCATCATTGCCATCGTCAATTAGTTGAGCAAGGATAGTACCTCCTGTATTTTCGTCTCGCCAGTAAACATCTCCACCGAATGCTGTGTTTCCATCATCAAAAGCAGAAAAGTGATTGATGCCATTGTCTTGAATGTGAAAATCTCCAGTATTGGATAAATTAAATACGAATTGACTGTTAGGATTAGTAATGGTTGTGTTTTCAACTAATGTACCTCCCAAGCGAATTCGATCGGCACCAGCATTAACATAAAGACCGTTGTCAGCAGCAGCAGTTAGAGTAACTGTTCCTGTCGTTCCACCTCCGACAATCCCTGCACCAGCATTAACAGCAGTAATATCCCCATTAGCAGGAATAGCTTGAGTCGCCAAATCTCCATTGGCATTGGCAATAACCATGCGATTGCCTGTTCCTGCCAATGTTGAAACTCTGGTTACACCAACGACATGTAATTTTTGAGCAGGTGTGCCTGTTCCAATACCAACTCTATTAGTTCCTGCATCTGAGAAAAAGTTATTTGCATCTCCATCCGATTCAATTCTAAGGTTGCGGTCTAAGCCTTGTTCGTTGAAGATAAATTGGCTATTAGCATCTAAGTCTACTGATGTAGCTCCATTTTCTCGGATGATAAAACGACCATCGTTACCATCATCAAACAAGTTTGCTAATAGTGTACCACCAGTATTGCCATCTCTCCATTCAACGTCCCCACCAAATCTAGATGTGCCATTATCTAAGACTGTAAACTTGTTAACGCCATTGTCTTGAATATTAAAATCACCAGTATTGTTAAGGTTAAAATTCATAGCAAATGTGTTGGCAGAAACGGTTGTATTTTCGATAAGCGTACCTCCTAAGTGTATAAAGTTGCCTACATTTCGCAAACCATTTCGACCAGATTCATTTAAAGAGGCTAAATTAACGGTTCTCGTACCACCGCCATCGGTAATGTTCAAATTGGTGCCAGAAAGCGAAGCACCGGTATTGTATTCGTTACCAACTACAAAGTCGGCATCATTGACCAAAGAGGCTAAATTAACGGTTCTCGTACCACCGCCATCGGTAATGTTCAGATTGGTGCCAGAAAGCGAAGCACCAGTATTGTATTCGTTACCAACTACAAAGTCGGCATCGTTGACCAAAGAGGCTAAATTAACGGTTCTCGTACCACCGCCATCGGTAATGTTCAGATTGGTACCAGAAAGCGAAGCACCGGTATTGTATTCGTTACCAATCACAAAGTCGGCATCGTTGACCAAAGAGGCTAAATTAACGGTTCTCGTACCACCACCATCGGTAATGTTCAGATTGGTGCCAGAAAGCGAAGCGCCAGTATTGTATTCGTTACCAATCACAAAGTCGGCATCGTTAACAAGAGCGGATAAATCAACTGAAGTAGAAGCTCCATCTTCAATATTGATGGTTAAGTTGGTGCCTGTAAGAGTGGCACTTGTTAAGTTTTGGTTATCTGTTCCAGCGCTAGTTGATAATCGAGTCCATTGAGTACCTGCCCAATAATAAAACCCTTCTCCACCACCGCCAATTGTAGTTGCATTGGTATTCCATACTAAGAGACCTGTTGCTGGAGTAGTGACGGGGGCTGGTGAGTTGATATTGCCAATTGAAATTTGGGGGATTAATACGCCTCGGTTGGCGTCTGTAATGTGCAGTTTTGCACTTGTGTGTGGGGTGTTTGTTCCGATACCTACATTTTGGGCATTTAGACCTAGGCTTGCGCTAGCTACCAATGCAGGTATTGCAAGAAGCTTGTAAAAGTTGTTCATTTGGAGAGTGATTTAAAATATAATAATGGTTTATTTAATATTTAAGGGGAATGATTAAAAATTTAGTTTTACCGAGTAAATATAAAGAAAAAAAAATTAAAAACAAGCTATGTTTAAAAGAAATGAATTGGTTTCTTTTGTTAAGTATTTGTAAATCAATTTATTGTTTGATTGTTTGAGAGGGGGAGATATTTTATGTTCGAAAAAGAAGTACATAAAATAAATAGCAATTCTTTTTTGCTGAAGGAGGGAGAAAGTAGTTTTATGAATTTTGTTTTGAGATATGTTATTTTTTATTCAATTGTAGTTGAATGTTATAGTTTGTTTTTTTTGTTTATCTATTTACTTAAATTATAAATAGAAATATGTGTTCTTCTAGAGCTACTATCTAGGAGCCTTCTCAATAATTGTAGTTTAAGTAAACAACTTTGGAGTAGTGAAGTTGGGAGAGTTGGTTTATTGTTTATCGTACTTTTCTTCCTTTCCACTCGTATCGTTTGATAATATTTCCTAGTAAGCCGACTACTGAAATATACCACCAATGAAAAAACAAAGAGGGAATAAACGCTCGCATTAGTTTGGGCCGATCAAAGAAAGAAGTCATCATTCCTAGAAAAAAGAAGTCTGCAAAACCTTTGGCGATAAATTTGAAAACAAACCAAAACAGGAATAAATAATTGAAAGGAGTTAGCAAAAGATCAACAATCATACTAAGGCATAAAATCCAAACAATGGCAAGGATAACTATTGTCTGCCAATTGGTATACGCACCAGATTTGGAAGCCCAACGGATGCGTTGTTGAAGAAAGGTTTTGACAGTTGGTTTGGCATAGGTCAAGGTTTGTGCTTGCTTGTTTTTGAGATAAGCAATTTGATTCGGGTATTGTGCCGCAATTTTTTGCATCAATAGCATATCATCTCCTGAAGCTAAATGGTCAATTCCTTCAAACCCATTAACAGCATCAAAAGCAGTTCTTTCATAAGCCAAATTTGCACCATTGCATAAGTTCATAAATCGCCCTTTTATGCCTGCTCCCGAAACAGCCATCATTCCCATAAAATCTAATGTTTGAAATAACTCAAAGATTGAGTTTTCTCGATGAAAAGAAACAGGGGCAGCAATTAGCTTGGATGGATATTCTTGGTAATAACTAACGATATATTTGAGCCAGTCTGTACCCATGCTACAGTCTGCATCTGTAGTCACTATCAAGTCTCCTTTAGAATGCTGAATAGCGAATTGAATGGCTTGCTTTTTTCCTCTTTGGTTCGGTGGTAAGTTTAGTAGGTGGATATTTTTATGATGAAATGAATGGACAATATCAGCAGTTTGATCTTCGGAGTGGTCATTGACAATCCAAATATCTAATAATTCAGAAGGGTAGGACTGGGCTAAAATGGCTTCTAAGCATTGTTGAATATTATCCGCTTCGTTTCTTGCTGCAATAATAACACTAACAGTTGTTCGAAAGGAATAATTAGAGGGGATTTCCCACTCTTCTATCAAATTCCAATAAAATATGTATAATAAAATTATTACTAAGTAGCATAAAATGAGGAAGATGGATAAAGTGGAGTAGAATATAAGCATGGAAAGGAATGACAAATTTTTGGTAAAAAATTAGGTAAAAATTGACAAAAGTACTACTTTGAGAGAGCAGACAAGTAGGGTTGTGTTGTTAAATGTATGATGGAAGTTCATTGAAATAAAAGACAAAAATTTTAAACAAATGCCATTGATACTTAAGTTT
>NZ_JHBV01000024.1 GCF_000724545.1 Aureispira sp. CCB-QB1
GTGAATTTTCTTTTCTTCATAAGCACTAATTTAAGCTTTTTTTGCGAACTTAACTAGTGGTCCTAATTTTGGGGTATACTGCACTTCAACTATCGCAAAGTTGAATTTTAATCAAAGAATAGCTATTCCAGAATTTTTCTATTTTTTAAGAAATCAAATAGAATATACCTTAAAGAAAATCCCAACAGGTATGGGAATTCCTCACTTAAACCCTAATGTATTAAAAAACTTTCAATGCCCTTTCCCCCCACTCCAAGAACAACAACAAATAGCCAAGTACCTAGACGAAAAAACGGGCATTATAGACCAAATCATTGCCAATATCCAAAGCCAAGTAGAACGACTCAAAGAATTGCGGAAGAGCTTGATCAATGAGGTAGTCACGGGAAAAGTACGAGTACCAGAAATGGAGCATGTGAAATAAAGATAGAACTATTTTAAAAGGTGCTTTATGTGGATAACTTTATACAAAAGAATATCTAAAAGATGATACTAGGCTGAATTTAAAAGTTTATATATAGGCAAAAAAATGCCCTCTTAACATTCCTATTAAGAGGGGCTTTACTTAGATAAGTGGAAGGTTATTTAGTGAATCTAATTCAAGCCTAAAACCTAGCTTATCTTTTTATCTTTAGAAGGAGAACAATCTATATGAATTAAACGTTCCTTTTTTATTTTGGTCTAAAAAGCAACAATAAATTATTTTATACCAATACATAAACATCTATTTTACAATACAATACAATACAAAAGGTATAATTTACGTCTAAATTTCGTCTATTTCACGTCTAAATTTCGTCTAAATACCAACACTTATCCGTTCCCAGTTTAATGCGCTTCTCTTTTTTCATTTTCTGAAGTAGATTTTTAATCTTATTGTCTTTTTGGTTATCATCTAATATTTCAGGCAATTTTTTATCTAACAAGGTTCTAATATTTACTCTTTTTGCCTTTTTAAATTCTTTTAAGTAATTAATAATTAAATCACTATAATAACTATCATCAAACCCTTTCATGTTAATATAGCTCTCTTCCTCCCCTGTTGCCTCTGCTATGGATGCTGATATATAAACATTAGGCTTTCGACCTTCAATCAATTTTTTAGCTCTTAAAGTTTTTATTTCTTCCTTCGTTAATAGCTTTCTTTTAGCCACCTTATCCAACAAAATAATGTCCAATAAAGTCAAGTCTTTAGCAGTAGCCAATTTTTGAGCGTATTTAAGGTCAATAACTTTTCCTATTATAGTAACCTTTACTCTATTATTAAAAATATCATAATCAGGTAAGGGGAAATACTTTTTCCTTTGAATAAGGAACATCTTTTTAATTCCACTACCAATAGTATCAATCATATTCAAACTAACCATTGCATTCGCCAAAAACTTGTTGCGATAACGATACTCTGGCGCATCTGTAATAACGACATTTTCAACAGATTCTGGAATAAAAGTTCCTGCATTACTAAAAATCAATGTTCCTTCCTCATTTTCAACGACTACTATTTTATGTCCTAAAGTGTAATCTTGGTGTGCGATACAATTATTCAACGCTTCTCTTATAATATAAGGATCATACTGATCTACTTCTTCAGGAAAAAGCGTATCATATCTCATGTAACGATATTTTAAATTCCTTATTTTGGAGTAAACCTCTGATGCAGAAATTAGTAAAGGGCATGTAAAATGAGCATAGTCTTTTTCTATGTTATCCTTATCTTTTAAAATCCACGTCATTTGACTAGTCGCAGGACTAAGAAAGTGCTCCGATTCAGGTTTTCCAAGCAATAAAATAGCGGCATTGGTTATCTTGCCTTTTATGGTCACTTTTGACTTGTTCAGAAATTTAGCATCATCCCAATCGCCAATATCTTTTTCTAATTTGGGATTTTTGGTTTTAAATAACTTTCGAGCCTTTGCAATTGCTACTGGTGACAAATCTTCAATTGTAGCATTTTCAATAATTTGTGCACTCCAATCTTTTTGATTTACTTGTAATCTAATACGCTCCAACTCTTCTAAATTAAGAGGAACTAAAGCTTCTCCATCTCTACCATAATAATGCCCATCCCACGCAATAGGGATTCCTTTAGGGGCTGCTGGTATATCAAGAATTAGAACTCGACCTTCTGGCAAATTTAATTCATGTATTTCAATAAAAGTGATTCTATTGGTTGTTTTATTTGCAATTTTTTCTTTCAAAGAAATAAGATGTTGCGGATTTACACCATACTGTGTATCAACAAATGACTTATCCTTATCTTTTATTCCAAATACTAACCAAGCAGAAGGAACACCTTTTAAGCTAGCCTCATTTGAAAGAGCAGAGAAATATTTACCAAGCTTATTAAAATCATATTGTTTTTTAGCTTCCTTAAACTCTACTATTTCATTTTCAACTCCTTGCGCAAGCAACAACCTTAATTTTGCTTCAACTTTCATTTTTTATTTTAATTTGTAACCGTACTGATTCATAGGACTAAAGATACAGGTTTATACATAAAATTTATATAAACCTTAATTTTAGTTCGTCATTTGTGTAACTTTGAGGTTAAACCTTCAACATTTTTACAACATGAAAGAACTCGATTTACAAGATAAATATCTAATCCATTTCTTAACCCAAAGAAGAGATGGTCTACAATATAGAGAAGTCAAAGCGAATACGGTATCTAGTCGATATTTGATCATAGAAGAAGACCTCAAAGAGTTTATCAGCAGTAGCAAACTAAATAAGAGCAACTATAAAAAGCTACTGAAACAGTACGACAATGAAAACGCTTTAATGGTTGAATTGATGGAATTTTTGTTTGATAAAATCAAACGAGCTTCCAATATGGCCATCTTTATTAATAGTAATAAATCGGTTACGTTCAAGGGCTTAAAATTTCATTTGTTTTATCCTAGTGGCAGCGTTACGGAGGGCGATCAGCTTTTTGAAGAAAATATCTTTTCAGTAGTCCAAGAATTACCCTATATCTATAAACATGAAGGAAAAACAAAGTTTTCCTTTCGTCCAGATTTAACCTTCTTTGTGAATGGTTTATTTTTGGGTTATAGTGAGTTAAAATCTACCTACAACAACCAAAACACACGAAGAAACGGTCGTAAGAAAGTAGCCACCGACTATCAAAAAGCGGTTAGCAATTACTTAGATATTGCACAACATAATGACGTGAACAAGGATATTAAAAATGATATGCTCAAAATCTTTGAGAAAGCTATTCATATTACTTGTACGGACATTAATAACACCTATGTTATCCGAAACCTTGCCCTTAATTTTGAAGAGCTTAAAACTCAAATTGATAGTAAGAGCTATTCTTTTGATAATTACCAAAAGAACGTAAAAAAGACCTTTAAGGAATATCCCTTATTGGACGAATATGATACTAGAGTACAGCGATTTGAAGAAGTTTTTAGAGCGCACTATTCTAAAAAAATGATTGAAAAAGAAATTCTCTATTATAATTTCATTGAACGAGAATACACCAAAAAGGAAGGCAACAAAGAAAAAGAGTACAAACATCATAGAGGGCGTTTAATTAGTCCTAGACCCAAACAAAAATTTGGTACAGATAAGATCATTGCCAAAGTAGAAGAGTTTTTGGAGCATGAACAAGAACCAGACTATTTTATCAATAAGCTCAAAAAAGAACTCAAACACCTAAGCAAAGAACAACAAGAAGAGTTAATTCATAAGCGTTCTAAGTATCAGAATAACAAACACGTTTATTCTTTATTGTTGCAATATGCAGCAGGATTTGGAAAAAGTAATATTATTGGATGGACGGCTCTACAATTAAAAGACCTTAGAAAAGATAAAGCCTATATCTATGATAAAATTATGTTAGTAGTGGATAGGGTGCAACTTCGTGACCAACTAGATACGAAGATGCACAACATGAATATTACCAATAGTTTGTTCCTAGAAACAGACAACCAAAAATCATTTTTAAAGGCATTAAATACAGACATTAGAATTGTTGTGGTCAACCTTCAAAAGTTTGGTTCTATCAAAGAATTACTAAATCCAGAAGCCGTTGAACGACTCGCAGAAATGCGTATTGCGTTTTTGATTGATGAAGTACACCGTTCCCAAAAGGGCGTACAACATGAAGAAATGGTCACTTTGTTTGATGAACTCCAAAGTAGTTTTGACAATAACGAGCAATACAAAGCTCAACAAAAAAAGAAAAATCTAATTATTGGTTTTACTGCTACTCCGAGCGATCACACGTTGGCACGATTTGGAGAATTCAACAAGTATGCAGAAGGTGAAAAAATATGGATTCCTTTTGACAGCTATACAATGAAAGAAGCCATTTTGGATAAGTATATTTTAAATCCAATTGCGGGCTTAGTGGCGGTTTCTGCAAAGATGTTCTTTGAAATGCCTGAAAATATTTTAGAAGGTTTTGAAGATGCTCCAGTTCGTTACGAACGATCATTTGATAAGGTCATAGAAAATGAAGAATATAATAAGAATTATAGAGTCCGTAAAAAGAAAATCTATGAAGATGAAGAACGAATAGAAGCCATTTCTAAATTCGTAGTAGAACGCCTTTTAAGTACCGTTTATCCAACGATTAGAGGAACAGGCAAAGCAATGTTGGCAGCGTCCTCTATTAAGGCAGCAATTAAGTACAAGCGGTTTATCCAACAGTACTTTGATGAAATGGTACAGAAAACTAAATATAATCGTTTTAAAGACGCTCCTATTTATATCGTTTATAGTTCGGATGGACAAACGCATCAAAGCGCAACAAGCTTAAATGGTAATTTATCAGAAGCTAAGGTTTTGCAGAATTTTGCACAAAAGAAGAATGGTATTATCATCGTAGTTGCCAAGCTCCAAACGGGCTTTGATGAACCTAAATTACAAACTTTGTTCCTAGACAAAGAGATTAGAGGGATTAACGCTATTCAAACTATATCAAGAGTCAATAGAACCACTAAGTATAAAAATGACTGTAAGATTGTTGATTTTTCTTATAAAAATGTCAACATTGATAACATCAAAAAAGCCTTTGAGCATTTCTCTAACCTTGTGGTTAGTGATTTTGACCCTTTAGGCGATGAAAAACGATTAGACGACCATTATCAAGATTTAATTATTCATCCTATTTATACGCAGAACTTCAACGCCTTTGCAACCTATAATAGTGGCAATTCGGATGATATAAAAATCCCGTTGGACTTTGGAACAAACATAGATTTGTATTTAAAAGTATCTCCAGATGAAGCCAAAAACCTAAAATCAAAGGTTAATCAATATTTTAGAATTCTCAATTTGATTGAGTCTGTTATTCAGATAGAAGACAAACATAAAAACAAACTATTCTTAGAGTTTTGGAGAAGATTCAACAATGAATACAACAACATTAAAGGAAATGAATCTGATGATATACTAGATGATGTTGAAATCTATTTTGATAACAAAATTGGAATCGTTGCTCCTAACGATTATATAAACCCACCAACAACAGGTGGAAAAACAGAAGAGGACGGCAATCCAACAACAGGTGGAGGACAACAACTAAAGTTAAATATTGAGGTCATTATCAAAAAGCTGAATGCAGCAGAAGCAGAAATAGAAGCTAAGATCAAAGATTTTGAAGATAAGGTAGAACTACTATTTAACTATATGCAAAAAGAAGGAAAACGCCTTATTGCTAAAATTAAAGATACTAGTCCTAATTTTGACGCTAATGATATTTATGACGAATTTAATAAGTTGTATAGAAGCTTTATTAGACGAAACAAGACCGAATTAGGGGCGTTTTTTGTCAAAGAGAGTAAAGCTTTGGTCAATCAATTTTGTGATGAATTTGAACGTAGAGTTAAGCAATAAGCACACAAAAAACGCAACAGGATATTTCATTTTGTTGCGCTTCTATCTTATCATTTACGCACCCGTATTTTTTCAACCTCTTCAACAGATAGCCCCGTAAATTTAACAATAGATTCTATCTCCATTCCACTACTTTTAAGTTCTTTAGCAATTTTTAGTTTTGCTTTTCGGTCAGCTTCTTTGACTTTTTCTTTGAGTGTTTCTTTGGCTTTTTTATTCGCTTCTTTTATCAACTGTTCAGACTCTTCTCTAATGTTTTGAATGAGTTGATAAGTAGGAATGTATTTTGTACTTTCTCTTAAAGTATCCATTAGTCCAATATTCTCAAAAGATAAATAGCTCCTAGTCGAGATAATCAAATGATCTATAACAGGCGTTTTTACAATACGCCCTACTTGAATTAAACGGTCGGTTATATCCTTATCTCCTGTTGATGGTTGTAATTCACCGCTTGGGTGATTATGGCAAAGCATGATTTTAACTGCTCGTTTTTGGAGAGCTAAACTAAATACTTCCATAGGCTCTACTAAGGTTGCATTAACCGTACCCAAACTAATTAACTCTATAAATAGAATACGATTGTTATTTTCAAGACCAATTACCCAAAAATGTTCTCTATTCTGGTCTATCTTTTCTTCACGCAATAGAATTTTTTGCATGACTCCATAAATATCATCTGAATTGAGAACTTTGATTTTTTCGGCTTCTGTGAGTTTAATATCCATTCTATTAAAGATAAGTGTACTTATTAATATGTGCAGATCAATAAAAGTAGTTAAAATCAAACTTTTAATGCCTCTTTTCCGTAAGAATTTAGGTTATTTAGAATATAAAAATCAATATCATGGGGAGAAATAGAACAGGAGCTTCTAGTATTAAAAGTACCACACGTATAGAATTAAGCTACTTAGTAAAAGGAAAACTGATTGTTAAAGGAAAAACTCAATCTGGTACAGTATCTTGGAATTCAGGAGTAAAAATTCAAATTATATCAAAATGGACAGCAGAAGAAAATTATTTACAATTTATCTATCAATGTTCTAACTCTAGCGAAGGATGGACAAAAGATTTGAATTATAGGATAGAATTAGCAAGCGTTAAAAGCAATTTAGGCAAAGGAGAGGTACTTTATTTTGTTTGTCCTATTAATGGGAAACGATGCCGTATTTTGTACTTAGATTTTAATGATCTTAAATTCAAATCTAGAGAAGCATATTCTAAACGACTTTATTACAATTGTCAATGGCAAAGTAAGTATGATAATTGGTTAACTCGTTACCACGATACTAAAAGGCAAATAGAAGCTTTAGAAAAGCAACCATACCGAAAAACATACAATAATAAGCCTACTAAAAAGGCTTTGAGAATAAAGCACCTCAAAGAAAAGTTAGATTTGTATGAATTCCGCAAAAACAATATCTTCAATTGGAGGTGTCGTAATTGGGGCGTTGATCTTTT
Organism: Aureispira sp. CCB-QB1; assembly: GCF_000724545.1. Lineage (GTDB taxonomy): Bacteria > Bacteroidota > Bacteroidia > Chitinophagales > Saprospiraceae > Aureispira. The sequence continues at coordinate 7,309 of NZ_JHBV01000024.1, forward strand.
CTCTATGCCTTTATTGACACAAAAAACCGTTATAAATACAGGAAACTTCTTTTTTGATTATCCCACCAAAAGTAAATTATTCTCTTTTAGATAAAGTCCAACCTTCTCTAACTATAAAAGTATAGAATCAAAGTTCCCGTTAAAATAACATGAAAATAACGGTGTATGCCTTGTTTTATGAAATAGCAAAACAGGTAATTGTTTTAACTATGTTTTAACCAACAAAAAACAAAGGGTTCAAGCAAAACGCTCAAACCCTTTATATATCGAATGTCGGGATGACTGGATTCACTAAGCTCTCTATTTTATAAAACATTGAAAATCAAAACATACCCCTTCCTTCTCCCCCCCTTATATTATTATTATTATTAAAAATATAAGGATATAGGGTTCAGACGTGTTAAATAGTTTAAGTCCTTGTTTTTTAGATTTTTAGTTGGCACTTTTTTCTTATATTTTCGTTGTGATTTCTTTTAAAGCTTTTTCTTCTCTAATAGGTCAATTATTTTGTCCTTAGCCTCGAGGAGTTTTGTTTTTTCAGCTATTAAGAGGTCTTTTTCTTTCAACTTTTGTTTAAGATACTCTATCTCTTTCTTTTCTCCTTTTACTTCCTCTTTGCTTTCTAACGCTTTTTGAGCATGTAGTTGTCTATTTTTTTTATCTGCCTTAGATGGGTCTATAAACATCTCTCCTACCCCAAACAATACCCAATCTATACTAACACCAAATTTCTCACCTAAAGGGATCAATATTTTTGCACTTGGTAAGGATTGTTTTTTAAGTATTCTTCCTATTGCAGTATGAGAGATTTGTATCTCATTTGCAAAACTACTTACGTTTTTACTGCATTTTCCTATAGCCAACTCAAGTCTCTGTTCTACAGTCATTTGTAATTAATTATTAAATAAATGTGCTTTTTATTCACTTTTTTACTAATCAAAGCTTGCAAATGTGCTTTTTGTTTCGTAATTTTGAATTATTGATTTTTAAATTGACATCAACAAAACAAAAATTAGCTACTAAGATATAAAAAAGCTGTGTATTACTATCTATTGGGGAATAGAAGTTTGTACGGTCTAGGTGACTTATTAGGAAGTTGGATATTTGGGGAAATATTCAGGAGTGTTCGACTCTCTCCCACCTAACAAATTAAATTATTCATAAAAGTTGTGAAAAACTGCCCTAAAGGCGGTTAGGCGTAGCTATGCCTAAAAAGAAGGATATGTCATTGAAAGAGATTTTAATACAGGTGAAAAATGGATTTTATCAACAGGCTATCAAAGCCACTAGAGCCAAACAGAAGGAAAAAACAAGGGAATAACTTCGGTTCTCTCTTTTCAACATTTTAACAATAATTCATATAAATAAAAACCATCATCAAATGCCACAAGAAGAAACACAAACATTTCGCCAATTTTGCGAAAACGAGCTAAGTAAGACACAATTTAACACTTTGTACCAACTCCCTAATGTCACTAAGTACAGCATTACCAATGCGCTCAAAAGACCTCAAAAAATGTCTTTTGACTTGTTATTAATCATTGCAAAAGAACTCGAAATGTCTCCCCTATTTTTAGCTCAAGCGTATGAGTGTAGTTTAGACAAAATGACCGCTAGACAATACTTATATCTACAAACGATCAATTAACATATACCCAACCATTAAATACACAGAATGAAAGTAACCGTATTGCATGGGGTTTATAAAATACAGAGTCCGCCCCAAGAATTGCACGAACTTGCAGAGGAAATCAAAAACGGCGTTCATGTCGCTGCTACTTTTGAATGCAGAAAGGGCAAACACGCCTTATCAAAAGCTAGGTATCAGCAACTTAAAGCCAATACTTTAAAATGCTTTACACCTTCTGGGCGTTTTGGTCAACAATGGACGAAACGCAAAAGCGATGGAATGAAAATTCCTATCCCTCCTAAAAAAGAGGCATTAATAGAGTATAATGGTAATGTCGTACTAGATTATGATGGGATAACCGATTATTTCGAGTTAGAAGAATTGATACAAAAAGTTCAAGATTGCCCCCATACCCTACTTTCTTTTTTATCTCCTTCGGGAGAAGGTATCAAAGTCATTGTAAAAACGTCTAATTCTGACCCTTTACAGCATCCAAACGCTTATAAGGTAGTAAGTGCCTATTATCAAGATTTAACGGGCATAGAAAGCGATAAAAGCAGTAAAAATATAAATCGTCTTTGCTTTGTTTCTTCTGATCCTCACTTGTATTATAATGAGGAAAGTACCGCCTTTGTTTATCAAACCCAATTATTTGAGACAGTACAAGTTGAAAAACAGCAAAAAACGCAAGCAAAAACGGCTCAATCTATTGACTATGATAGTTTTGACGACATCACCAAAGCAATTAACAAGATTGAATCCAAAGGCTTTAGTTATGTAGAAGGTCAAAGACATGAATACGTAAAGCAATTTAGCATTGAATGTGTCAAATATGGGATTGAGCAAAAAGAATGTCAAGACTTTGTAGAGGGAAATTTATTACAAGCTGATCAAGACGAACGCAAAGCGTTTAAGCTTATCCAATGGGCTTATGACAATATTAAAGAAGTGGGTATCTATGACACGTGGAGAAAGGAAAACGGCAAAGAAGGCAAGAGTACCCAAAGCTCTACGAATGAATACGAACCGAACTTATACAAAGAGAAGGCTACAGAAGAACAAAGCATCAATTTACCCGAGCTAGACGAGGAAGAAATAAACGAACTAGATAAGAAAATTAGAGCCTCAATGTTTATGCGTCAGAAGGTTGAAGATACGCTAAAACAGTTCTTTGATTTTAGGATAAATACCTTAAAAAGCCGTGAAGAGTACCGCCCCAAAGGAAAGGGTAAGTTCGTTGCTATGGAAAAGAAAGAATACAATTCTATTGCGGGGGAATTACTTAAAAAACGGGGCTTGCGTTGCAGTCCTGCTGTACTAGAAGGAATCATTTTAAGCCAGTTTTCAAAAGACGTTCACCCACTAAAAGAAAGCTTAAAAGGTTGGGGTGATAGCTTGGAAAATGATACAACCGATTACATTGAAAAAGTAGCGGCTTTGGTTAAAACAGATGCCCCAAAAGACCTTTTTAAAAGTGTGTTCAAAAAATGGTTAGTGGCTTCTGTTGCCAATGTATTTATTGAAGGACATTGTACCAATCATCATTGTTTAATTCTTTGTGGAGAGCAAGGAACAAACAAAACAACCTTTTTTACTTCCCTATTTAGCGCAGAGTACACGTTCACGGGCCATCTTGATTTAAAGAATAAAGATTCTATGATCTTGCTATCCGACACTTTTATAGTCGTACTAGATGAACAGTTCAGCGTACTAAGCAAGGATAGTGAATGGGAAGCTCTAAAAAGTGCCGTTACAATGCCTAGAATCAAAGCTCGTAAGCATTACGCTAAAAACAGCACGTTAGCCCCTAGGATTGCTAATTTTTGCGGTACAGCAAATAGAATTGAGATACTACAAGACGACACAGGAAACCGCCGTTTTCTGCCCTTTAAACTAATTGCACCAATAGATATAAATGAGCTTCAAAATATAGATATGCGTAAGCTTTGGGGGCAAGCTTACAAACTATACAAGCAGGGGTGGCGATACCTCCCCGATCTGAAAGAAAAAAGCCAAATAGATAAATATCAAAACGGGTTCAAAAAGCTGAGTAATGAACACTATTTCATTATGGAGCTTTACGAGCCATGCAGTAAGCAGGACAAAGACTTAGAGCTTCTAAATGCTACTGATATTTGGAAGCATTTAGATAAGAGCTTTACACTTAGTAAAGATGTTAGTGTTTCCAAAGTGGCAAGGGCTATGGGCTTCTTAGGTTTTCAACAAAAGACAGTTGCTCCCGAAGGACGAAAACGAGGGCGCTATTGGTGTGTAAAAAGGCTATAAAAAAAGGACTTAAACTATTTAAATAATTGATTAAACAGATAATTATGATAGATAACAAAACAGGTGTAGTCATAATAATAAAAGGATATACCAAAAGAAGATATTTTAATTCTTTTGGTAAGAAAAACCGCTTGTGTACTGCTTGGAGTTTAGCAGGTGCAAAGATGTTTTTATCAGAAGAGAGAGAAGAATTCAAAGCCGTTGTAAAGAAGCTACAAGCAAAGAATTTAAAATATGAAACGATTGAAGTTTCAACAACAAATGACTCATTAAAAATTGAATACAAAGGACATTCATTTACTCCAATCATACACCATTTTTATTTACTCTCTTGGGGTAAATATGATATTGATATACGAGACTTAAGATGGTATAGAAATGAGCCTAAATATAATAAAACCGATAAGTTAAATATCAGTCTTGAAACCCGTTTTTATATGGTTGTTGGAGAGGTTTTAAAATTAATAGGGGATCACGATTTGGAAGAAGTTTTAAAATCTTGCAACGAGGAACTTAACAAGGTTTTAGAACCCATTTACTTCAGTGATGATCTACCATTTTAATAACAATAATATGAACCTAAAAGGAAATAAAACTCCAGTAACAACAGCACGAAGCGGTTACCACAATATAGACTAGTTTGGATTTCATCAAAGAATCACTTTAGGAATGAACTATCCTAAAAACTAGAAGCATTAAAACAAAAAGGGGCTGACTAGTATATGACCTCTAGTCCTCCCCTATTATTAAACTTGAGAAACACCAATATATGACAACTTTCAGTAAAAATCCACACGCAGAAGCTAGGAAAAAGCTAAACTTTAAAATCTTTCATCTTCGATTAAATGAAACCTTAGAGGAAAAATTTAAGCACAAACGATTCTCCGAGCGTTTCGCAATGGCAAATGCGGCATTTATAGGCATGAGTGTCATTGCTCAATTTGCAAGCCTTACCACAGCATTTACGATGCTATCTTATTTATTTGTTGGTATCAATTTAATTGCTCGTGTTGCTTGTGCCGCTGCCTTGGTATTGATGATAGAAGCCATCAAACGAGAATCAACCAACGATGTAATGAAAGGCGCATTTCAGTACAAAGAAATAGAAAAATTCCCTGCCCTACTCGCTGTGATCACAGTATGTGCGAGTATTTACATTTCAGTTGAAGGTGCAAAAATTTTGCCTTCCTTTTTTATTGCGGATGCTGTAGAAACTAGCGCCATTTTAAAAAGTTCGGATGCTATTAATTCAGATTTTGCAGCACGGATCGCTGACAAGGAAGCCGAGCGCAACCAGTACCGAAAAAATAGGCTTTGGCAAGGTCGTCTATCCAGTAAAGATTCCAAAGTAATCAAAGAATACAACGAGGATATTAAAGCCCTACAAGGGCAAAAAGATGAAGCGTTAAGGGCATTAAATGAAGCCAACCAAAGGACAAAAGCAGCGGTTAGTGCCACTTATCAAACAGAAGTTGAACGGGTAACAAAAGAACGTCAAGAACTAGGCAAACAATTGGTCATTACTGCCGTAACTTTTGAAGTTCTCTTTTTACTCTCCCTGTGTTTTTCGTGGTGGTACCATACCGAATGCCGTAAGGAAAAAGAAAAGGGCGAAACTACAGAAGTTTCAACGCAATCAGTTGAAAAAGAGCAAAAAGGAACTACAGAAGTACACAGGGGTACTACAGAAGTACACCCCGAAACTACAGAAGTTACAGGCAGTCCAAGACAGCAAAAGAAGCCTAGTTTTATTGACTATGAGGAAGTGAACGAAACGACAGAAGTTACAGAGAAAACTATTGAAGTAGAGAAGGTAAAAAAGGAGTTTACAAGGATTTGTCCTGCTTGTGCAACGCCTTTTGTTCATAATTCAGCGAATCATAAATATTGTTCTAGGTCGTGTATGGTAAAAGCACGTAAGAAGCGATTAAAAGAAGATAAGTAATCCACCGCACAAGCCACTTTAATTGGTGGCTTGTGTTTCAAAAATATAGAAGAAAATGAAAATAGTTTCAAGTGTAAGCGGTGGTAAAACATCTGCTTATATAGCTGCCAATTATAAAAGTGATGCCTTAGTATTTGCGTTGGTCAGAACAGAGGACAAGCAATGCAGATTTAAGGATAGAGCTTTAGCTCGAAAAGTAGAACGCCGAATAGATAAGGAATTTAACGGAACCTTAGAAGATGATACAATCATACATACGATGTTTGATTTGGAACAGCATTTAGGTAAAAAAATACATTGGGTAAGTGGCTTAACTTTTGAAAAAGTATTAGAGACCAAAGGAGGTTGGTTGCCATCTATACATCGCCGTTATTGTACAACGTGGTTGAAGATAGACCCAATTTTTCATTGGTGGCATGAGTACTTTAATGCCGAACCTGTAAAAATGAATATTGGCTATAGATGTACCGAAGTTTCAAGAGCCAAAACGATGATTGAGAGCCTTAATGAAGATAATTTAAGTGTGTATAAAGCAACGTTTGAAAGGCACACCAAAGGAAGGCATAAAGGACTAAATAAATGGGTAAATATTGCATGGAGAATGCCTCAGTTTCCATTAATAGAAGATGGGATAGACAAAGTGGATATTGAAAATTTTTGGAAAGATAAATTGATTCGATTTGCTGAGTTAAACAATTGTGTGGGCTGCTTTCATCGTCCAGCTGCTCTGTTGAAACAACAGAGTATAGAACAGCCTAATAAATTTCAATGGTTCGCTAATCAAGAAGGGAAGGGCAAAGGTACTTGGAAAAAGAACATTTCATATAACTATATTTCAAAACTAAATTTCACACAAAATCTATTTGAATCCGAAGGATGTAATAGTGGCTTTTGTGGAATGTAATTTAAAAAGAATAATCATTCAAACATGAACTTAATATATAAAGAGAAACTCAATAAAAAAGACAACCATTTTGTATTAAAAATTTGGGCTTCAATACTAGCAATGAATAATCATTCATTTTGTAGTTTATACAATCAATATTACAATGGATATAGACTAAAAACAGGGGTAGAGTGGGGCGATTATAATAAAAGTGTCAAACCGAAAATACACACGATAAGAGCAGATAAAAAAGATCGATGGAAGGTTGGAACTAAGATTCATTTTGTTATCAATCCTTACGACACCAAACGCTTTCAATTTGCGCCTATTCTAAAAGTTACAGCAATTCAAACCATACAAATCAGAAATATTTTTAATGATGCCAACGGTGTATCAATAGATGGGCGAGAGTTAAGCAAAGAAGAAATTCAAGAATTGGCATTTAATGATGGTTTCGACACGGTTAAGGATTTTTGGGACTATTTTAAATGGAAAGATTTTGAAGGAAAAATAATTCATTGGACACAGGGTTCTAATTATTAATATCTCTATTATGAAACAAAAGCACTCCAAAAAACGGGGTGCTTTTTTTTGTTTTAGGAGGAAAAGTGTCGAATTACGCCACAAAATGAAGGGGGGAGGTCTACGAAACCTTTTTTTTATTATAGGTGTGACATAGTTTTGTAGATATAGATTATTAACCTACTAAACTTTAACATCAATGCATCACTTTTTAAAATTTCTTAAAATCGTTGTTGGACTGCCTTTTTTTGCCGTGGTGGGCTTGTTAGCTCTGATCGTGTTCTTTTTTATCAATCTGTTTTTTACCGATAAAAATAAAGTTCAAAAAGCAGATATAAAAGAAGACTTAAACAGAAGAAAAGGACTTTATAAGTATAGACAAGAACACAAAGTCTCTGTTGATGGAAAATTTTTCACAGTAGAAGAGATTGAAAAAAACACACCTCCTTCTTTAGCTTGGGACGACTTAGAGCCAAGTTGTAGCCCTCCAACAGATCAGAAGCAGCGCTGCAAAGAAAAAGCGATCACCAAACGCAGAAAGCGCAAAAAATTGGCAAAAAAGAGCCGCCAACAAAACCGCAAATAATTATTAAAAACTAATCTAATAACCTATTAAAATTATTTATCGTGAGCAACCAAAATTTAAAACTAAGCAAAGGTTCAAAAATTGCCATCTTAGGCAAGAATTACAAAGTTACTAGGACTACAACTCTAAATGTGAGTAAGTGCCGAGAAACGCTTAAAGAGGACATTGTGCAAGGCAATCACCAAAGCGATCCACAGCCCGACCGTACCAAGCGGATTGCTTGTGCAAAAATTGAAGCAAAAATAAAAGCACTGGAAGAGGAGGAGTACAACGCTTTATTTGACATTGAAGAGGATGATCCCTTGTTTTTGTCGGATCGTTCAGAAGGCTTTGAAAAAGTAACGATTTCTGAACAGTTGGGAAGGATACAAGCGATTAATTATTTAAAAGAAATTCTAAAAGAATTACAAACGATTTAAAAGAAAAATAAAAGCCATTTTCAAAGAGTTTTCAAAATAGTTTCAAAAGCTTTTCAAAAGAAAATAAAAACGTTTTCAAAAACAAATAAATGTGTTTAAACGCTAAAAAAGCACTTTTCAAGGTTTTTTCAATTTTTCTTCAAAAGAGTTTTCAAAACGTTTTCAAAAGAATTTTCAAAAGGATTTTCAAAAACTAAAAAACAACCTAAAATACATGAGCGAAAAAGAGGACGACAATCTAGAAAAAGAACCACTACAGGAGGAAATAGGCGATTTTGTCGAGGAAGAAAAAACCGACTTTGATAATTTTATGGATGGTTTAGAGGAGGAGTACTCCGAAGAGGAAGAAACCGACTTTGACCAATTGATGAACGATTGGGAAGACGAGGACGAGGAAGGGGCAGAGGACTTGGATTTGGACGATATAGAGGAACAGGAGGGCGACCCGTTGGCAGATTACCAAGGCGAGCCAATAAGCGACGAGGAAGCACCACCACCAACTGAAAAAGTAGAGCAAGTAAAAGAACGCATTAGCAGCGAAAAGAACCGCAAAAACTTGGAACGTTTGGGGGCAAAGTTTTTGGATAAAGCGGATTTATTTAAAGCTAGTCTTTGCAGCAAAATAAGCGGCGAGCATTTCGGCGAGTATGTGGCGGATGAGGAAATGAAAGATATTCTAATCGAATGTATCAAAGAATATTTAGCCACAAAAGAAGTGACCGAGTTGTCGCCATTTGGAGCCTTAATGGCAGCTTTGGCAATGTGGACGCTGCCACCTTTGGGAGTTGCGCTCTTAGATAGATTCCAGTTGCAAAAAGAGGAGAAAAAGAAAAAGACTTCAAAAAACTTAAACCAACCCAACACAGAGACCGAGACCATCACAGAAACGGAAGACGAGGAAGCAGGGGAGGCACAAAGCGATTACACGCATTTAAAAGAGTATCAAGAGCAGCGCAAAGTATTTGAGACCAATGCGGCAGGAAAATACAACCGAACCCCAAAAGGCACCTATTTAAAGGTTGATTTAGCAGACGAACTACCAAGCCCCGAAGTGCAGGAGCTGATCGACCAAGGGAAAAAGGATAGAGAAATAAGAAAAATATTAGGCTATGGATAACAAACCGTTTTTCCTTGCCTATTTCGGACGACAGCACAGCGGCAAAACCTACGATCTACAAAAGTTCGTTGCCAATTGCAACCGACAAACTATTTTTGTGTACAACTCTGGACGAGACGAAGATTGGCAAGGCTATGAAGAAATAGAACTTTGGAGCGATAAAAAAGAAGAAGTTTTATATTTCACGTACAAGGGCAAAGATTATGAATTTGCCACGCATTATATGAAAAAGTTTAGAGGTAAGAAGGTAAAAGCAATGGAAGCGGACGAGGTACTGACAGAAACCCTTTTGTACAAACAGTTAAAAATGAAAGGTCGTTATAGTGGTTTATTCTTCATCATTGACGATGCGACTAATATTTTGACCTCACGACTGACCAAAGCACAAAAGGCTTGTTTCTATCGAGCGAAACACATCAACGTTTGGATATGCTTGATTTTTCACGATCCGAATATGTTTCCAAATGGAGCTTGGAACGCCTTAACAATGGCTAAATTTTTCAAAAATAATGTTGCACCACCGAAACAAAAAAGTGATAAAATACCGCACTTTCGACAATTACAACAAGCTTATTATAAGCTCAAAAAAGCACCTGATTATAGCTATTGTACTTTAGTAATGAATACAGGGAAATTGACCTATACACCTTACAAGAAACCAAGAAAGAAAACCAATTCAAAAACTACTAAAAAAACAACTTAAACCATGTCCATTTTTGATAAATTAGACCCAAAAGCACAATTTAAGAAACTATTTTTTAAGCGATTGCCACAGATTAGAGAAGACCTAAGCATGATGCTAGATTCTTTGTTCTTAGAAACGGCAGACAAACACCAATGCAATCCTTTTGAAACGTCTTTGGTCTTGCTAAGAATGCAAAATAAGGCAGTTGGTAAATTCTTTGACCACCACAAAAAAGAGGTTGGAGCGTTTGATGCAGGCGCCTTGATTCAAGAATTGTTTAAAAAGCAATTGGAGACCATGCCCGAAATTGTAAAAGGCTATGTATTGGATGAATTAGGGACAGAAGATACGACAAAAATGATCTTGAAAGCTTTGAAAAATAGACGCCTATTGATTCACTATGGAGAAGGCGACGAATTTGTATTTGTTGAAGTCACCAAAAAGGGCAATAAAGTGATTGATTTAGACGAATTTTTTAATACATTTGAATTTTAATCCTACTTCGTTTAAAATCGTGTTCGACTAATGAGTAATTAGTCGAATACAAGATGTTTTTTTATGTTTTTTTTTCAAAAAACTAAAAAATAAACGAAGTATCTTAATCAATAAAAATACTTATAAACTATGAGCGTCAAAGGACAAACTTTGACCGTTCAAACTCCCATTCCTCAAAAGCATTTAAGCAGATTCCGCAACAAAACAGGCATTTACCTCATACGCCGAAACGAAACCGTTCTTTTTGTCGGATCATCTAAAAACATTTACAAGGCAGTCATGCGCCACTTTCAGAAAGGCGGTGCATTGAACGAATTAGACCGTAATCGACTCACTTTTGAAGTAATAGAAAGCAATCTATTATTTCGGAATATAGAAACGGTCTTAAAACGCTATTATCTGCCAAAATTCAACAAAAGAATTAAGCCCAAGGGGAAACCTTCTCGATACGAAAAAAGTCACTACAAACGTATTTTAGAAGCCTATCTAAATCAAACAAGATTTGAAGTTCAAGCCGAACACAAAACAGACTTAAACAACTCTTAAACACCATGAACAGACTAATTCCAGTCCTAGGAAATGGACACGGCGGCATGATTGGCGGCGTGTACCAAACCAAGGGCAAACGCTACACTTTTAAGGATGGTACCACCATCTACGAGGGGGAATACAACCGAGCGATCAAAGCTCGTGTGATCGAGCAGCTCACCGCCAAGGGCATTCCTTTTTATGATTTGGTACCCGAACAGCAAGATATTAGAATGAGTACCCGAATTTCAAGAGCAGATTATTTGTACAAAAAGAACCAAAAGAGGACTTTTTTAATTGACTTGCATTCTAATGCAGGCGGTGGTCACGGTTGCGAGACGTGGATCGCTAGACAGTCCAGTTCCAAAAGCAAAGCTTTGGCAAGATGGACAGAAGCTTTATTTAAAAAGCATTTTCCTGAAAGTAAATTTCGAGGGATCAAACGCAAGAATTGGGATATACTTGCCAAGACAGATAACCCTGCCATTATCTTGGAGCTGTTCTTTATGGACAATTACGAGGAATGTAAAAAGTACTTGCTATCGAGTGAGGGAAGAGACAGAGCTGCCGCCTATGTGGTGGACATTATTGAAAACTTTATTAAATACCATTCTTAACCATGACGAGTCAAAACAAAAATAGATTGCTGTATATTTTGCTTATTGCAAATCTTGCGCTTAGTACCTTTTATTTGCTCTCGGATATAATAAACGTTCGTTTTTCAACAGAACCAACAGCACCGCCTCAAGAAAGAATTATATCCATTGACACCACACCACCGCCGCCCATTATTATACAAATGCCAAGGCAGGCAACTCCAAAGCCTATCATTGTTTATGTAGACAGCACAGGGAGCAGCGTTCCAACAGCTAAAATTGACACTTCTAAGCACGAAAAGGCGAACTTATACAGGGATAGTATAGAGGACGAGAATTTAACACTTTATTATGAATCGACAGTCAAGGGATCGCTTTTAAAAAATGCCTTGGATTACAAATTGAAAATACCGAAACTAATCACTAAGAAAATTGAGGTTTTAAAGCCTGTTCCAACGCCCGTTAGTACTTTGATGCTAACGGGTGGCGTTGGGGGCAATGTGAACCAATTTTCAAGCGTTCGGCTTGGGTTGTCTTTTGTAAGTGCAAAGGGTTGGGCGGTTGGTTATGATTATGATGTTTTACAGAATGTGCATTCTGTTAATTTGGGTATGAGGTTGTTTGAGTTTGGAACTAAGGTGAAGTGACATGAAATAGAATTTTTATATCAAAAAAAATCATAAACATTCTTTATTTCTAACATAGAAAACATATTGTTGTCGAGAGTTTTGTTTTTATTCTCCAAGCTTTAAAATTCTGAAAGCCCCTTGAGTTACAATAACAAATACAATTGTTCCGATAATTAAATCTGGCTTATTTGAATTTAGAGTATTTACTAAAATACCAGCAATAATAACCCCAATATTTATGATAATATCGTTAGAAGTGAAAATCATACTTGCTTTCATATGAGCTTCTTGACTTTTAGATTTTTGAAGAAGATACAGACAAAGTGCATTTGCTATAAGTGCAAGAGAAGAAACAATAATCATTGTTGAAAAATCTGGCAACTTTTCAAATCCTAAGAATCTTCTTATCACTTCAACAAAACCAATCAAAGCTAGAGTTATTTGAAAGTATCCTGCAAGTTTTGCAATTTTCTTTTTTCTACTAACTGATGCTCCAACAGCAAACAAACTTAACCCATATACAGATGCATCCGCAAACATATCTAAACTGTCTGCAACTAAACTCATAGATTTAGAAAGAATACCAGTAATGCTTTCAATGAGAAAAAAAAGAAAGTTTATAAGTAGTACCGTCCAAAGAAGCTTTTTTTGATTGCTTTCATTTTTAAAAGACTCAATATCAGAATTTTCGGATTGGATAATTTTTCCACCTAAATTTAAATCCTGGATAGCTTTTTCAATTTCATTTAGATTTTCTTGATGGAAGACAGTGAGTTTTCTATTTGGTATGTCAAAGTCAAGATTTTTTATACTGAACTGTCCTTCTAATTTCATACGAATAAGATTTTCCTCTGATGGGCAATCCATTTTAGATACTTCGAAAACGGTTTTTAGCATTTTGTATTGATTTTCTTGTATTTTATTCTTAATAACTTGTTTGTATACACCAATTAGCGTATCTAACATTTAATATACGCTCAATATATGTAATCTCCAACAAAAACCCACCCCCAACACCCGTAATTAAAAAAGCTCCCCCTTTGTAACCCCCTCAAAACAAACATATACGCCACTATTGGAGTGGCAGCACCAAGGTGGCGTAATTGCCCGAAATACGCCACAAAACGCCCTAAAACAGGCTTAAAAACTCGCTTTTGTGGTACTTTTTGCCTCATCTTTGTAACACTAAACAAAGCAACCAAAAACAAACCCTAAAAACCCTCTACGATGAAAAACTAAACCCTATTTTTTATGCTAATTCCAAACGAAATTGTGTTTGAGATCAAACTAGATTATTTATCCATTGCTTTGGTCGGCGTAACCGTCCTATTATTGATGGTAATAAAGAAAAAATTCCTATAGAATGAAAGCATTACAAAAGCCCTTCAATTGGCTACTCACCTTTTTTAACGTTGGTGTATACAACCTTAGCGACCAAATCGACAGCCTAGTACAAGACCTCTTGTTAAATGGCTTAAAAAATCAAGCGGAGGCAATTATCACGCTTTCTCAGAGCATCGCCCACCAACAAGGCATTATCATCCTACTAGATACCTTTAAATGCCTATTCATGCTAATTTCTTTGGTGTTTTTCTTTGTGACCAACCAAGCAATTATTAAACAATCTTTTCAATGGTTTCAAAGCAAGTTGAAGCAATTGTACTCTTTTTTAAAACAACAATTAAAAACTAAATCTTAATGATGAAGAAAACCGAAGTAATCCGAATTTACACCCCGATCACCGCTGAGTTATGTGTGGCCACTCCCAATGCCATGATTAACGGCAAAAAGTCGTATATGCCAATGCCTGCGGATGCTCCATTGGAATGGGAATTAATCAGCGAAGTAGAGGCAGAAGGGGGCATTGTTGATGCCAATTATTCTTTAATTTCTAGCCAAAAAGGACACAGCGAAGAGGGGCAAATTGAGCTAACGGTATTGATGCCGAATGTGGCAGAAAACCCAGCCAAAACAGACCTTTTGTTGGGAGTAAATGCTGATAGCTTGCCTATTTTTGGAGTAGACACGACCCCAAGCGACAAACTAGAAATTAGTGGCACGTTTGGAGCAGACACCTTGAACATTATTGCCGATTTGGCAAAACGTGGAACAGCTCTGCGTATCAATGGGATTCACGTAGATGCAGATGATGACAAACATTTTACAGGTCGAGTGGTCGAGCGTCAATTTGCACACGATGGAACAAGTACTGGAGATAACAATCATGTTTATCCAAAGTCAGATTCCAAAGACCAACAAACGACTATTAGAACCCTAACAGGGATCAACGCCTATTTAGATGGTTTCTCCTTCTTAAAAATGCCTATTTACAAAGGTGTTGCGGTTAATATGACCATTGAAACGACTTACATCAAGTAAGCCCCAAAACTAAACCCTAATTATAACTAAAGCCAATTGCCAATTATTGGTAATTGGCTTTTTTAAATCCTGTAAAATATGGCATTAGCACAAACAGGAGTAGTTGGCGATATACAAACAGGCGACATAGGGATCGACCTATTAAGCGGCGGGATCGGCAACCACGGACTAAGCGGCAAAGATTTGGCAAACATATTTGGAGCGCAAGCTCAAGCCGAAGTCATCCAAGACGCTAGGGATCGAGCAGAACGCAAACAACGGACTAAGATTTTTATTATTAGCGGTTCGGTCGTTTCTGCCATCGTCCTAATCATACTCCTCTATTCTTTTACCTCAAAAACCAAATAACTCATGAGTTTAGGCACTCTATCAGAAAAAAGAAATACGGCGACTATTAGCCCAACAGCCACCACGACAAGCAGCCCTCCCAAGGCAGAAAAACCTGCCTTAAAGCTTGTAGAAGAAACGCCCAAGCCCAAAGAACCCACTTTAGTGGCAAATCCTACCCAAACACCAACAGACCCACCAACAACTCCAATACAAGATAAAAAATGTATGTACTGTGGGCTTGAAAAAGGGATAAGCCTAGCCTTTAAAGGAAGTGTTGTTTTGGTCTTGTTGGCACTTTGTTTTAACCTTATCAAAACCGCTAAATAATGAGTACAGGACTAAATAAAATCAAATTTGAATTTGATAAACCCGACTTTCAAGGGCAGTTTGGCGGTAAAACAGGAACCTTGAGTGAAAAGCGAACAGAAGCCGCTCAAAGCACGAAAGGCAACGACACGGCAGAGATCATCGAAGCAAGTGCAGGCGGTTTGGACAGCATCACCAATTTTGTGTCCTTGTTTACAGGAAAAACGCCAACGACCGAAACGAACTACACGCCACCACCACCACCCGAAAAAAAAGTGAATCCTTATGTTTGGATTGGTGGAGGAGTAGCGGTGGTTTTATTCATCATCCTTTTAATCTCTTCAAAAAATGGACAAAGCCAATAACCTAAAATTACCCTTGTTGCTCCTTGCCATTGTCTTGATTTTAGGTGGTGGTGGTTTTGCCATTTGGATGGTGACCAAAAAAGAAGAAGACAAGGTACCCGAGCAGCGAAAAGGAGGAGCAGCTCCTCCCGTGCAAGGTCGAACGGATGCCACGAGTTTGTATACAGAAGCAGAGCTGCAACACAGTGGACTAGTCAACAAGGACAGCCCCGACAAGACGCCCGAATATTCAGCCGTATTAATGACCTCAACCGATGGTTTGCGCTTGATACGGGATCGAATGGAAAAGATACAATTGAATAAAAAAGACGCTGATTTTGTCCGAGCCAAGCATAAGGTGGGACGCACCTTAGTAGGGAACAGGGCATTTAGTACGGCCGCCAATAAAGCGATTGATAAAATGTTTGGTTTGGTAGATGGTGCCACAGGAGGTCAATACTTGACCTATCCCGTTTACGGGAAGTTTGAACCCGATGCCGACCCACTAAGAGCAGATATTGAAAACTTTTTATCCAAAGATGGTCAAGGCTACAACTTAACAAGTGCAAGGCATGGCGGGAATGCGTGGTGGTTTGGTTCGGTGGGATTAAATCTAATGTATGGAAACAAAAGTTCTCACCTACACAGCGCCGACCAAATATGGTGGTACAAAGCCGATCGAGAGGGCTTAGACTTCTTTAAGTTGGTGAATGGTCATAATGTGGATGATCGTCGGATGGTAGACGAGAAGCGTAATGGAAAAGGTGTTTTTGCCGCTTGGGGAATGTACAATTTAGTGAAAGAATGGAAAGCGCAAATGGACTTTTTCGACAAAGTGACCCGACTGGAAGCGATAGCAGCCCTAGAACGAGAGGGATTAATAAGACGCCTTTAAACCTTTAAAAACAGATGAAAAAAGCAGATAAAAAAAAGATGCTGTATGGTGTTGGTGCGTTGGTCTTGGTGCTAATGGTGGTTTTTGTTCTTGGAAAGTTGCAAGGTAGAACAGAGAAGGAACAACGAGAAATAGACGTACAAGTGGACATCAAGGACGAGAACGGGCAAACCGTGACTTATGACCCCAATCCACTTCTAGAACGGTTGCACAAAGGTTTAACCACCCGTTATTATTTTGATTTTTCAGAACGTTGTGATCCCATCAAAGAATTGTACTCTTTAGATTCAGTTCGATTTATGGCAGCGGTAAGAGCTTATAAAGTCAAATATGGCATAGACATTCAAGTTCACATGAAAGCCTGTAATGTGGATTGTAACGTAAATACAGGACTACAAGCATTGAGTTATTTTGATTTGATCTATCAGCGTATTAACAACCTAAAAGACATCATAAAATAATGAAAAATATATTTATCATACTAGTTGTAATTCTTCTTTTTGGGGTGGGCGGAGCGGTTGCTTTTGTCGTGCTGAAAAAGAAGAAAGACAAGGAAAAAACAAGCCCCTCAGCGTTGAGCGATTCCGTTGAAAGTCCTATCCTTGAAAACAAAGCGATCGGAGCAACGACCAATAACAAACCTGTTACAAAGACTCCAGTAACCAATCAAGGGAAAACAACCAATGAAGCGGTGCAAATGGATATTGTTGTTTCGGATATAGACACGAATAACAGGCGTTTTGAGTACGATATGCACTATCAAGGCGTTCGTTACAAAGGCATTTTTGAAGATGGTGTCACCGCACCAATGATCCAAGTTAAAAAAGGCTTTGGTTCTTTTATGATTCAACAATTGAAGCGAACCAAAGCAACAAGCCCAAAAACAAAAGGCGATAAAATGGGCAGCTCACTTGCTGTAAAAAACGACCTTGTTAGTTTATCTATTTTAGACCTAAAAGGACAGACCTTAAAACAAGTAAACGTAAACTTAGCAACAGGCGAACAAAAGAGCCTAAATGTCAACAATACATCTAATCTTAGAACCTTATAATCTTAACAAATCATGTTCAAAAAACACAAATTCAAATTTTTAGCCCTGCTTCTTATCTTGGTAGTCGGTGGTGGTGTAGCGTACTATTTCAAGAAAAAAGAAGCGGATAAAAAAGCGGCAAAAATGGATTCTAAACAAGAGACAGAGCAAGCTCCAAAAGAACCGCTTGCCGTTGATCCTGTTTCTGATAAACCAACCAAAAAACCAACTACAAGCGAAAAAGCAACCACAAAGGAATTGGTGATCTCCAAAGGAGATAAACAGCTCCTTGCTAAATCTAAATAAAGACCATGAAAAAGACCCTAAAAAAGAACCAACAAGCCCTACTTTGGGGGCTTGTTGTCATTGCCTTGATTATCGTTTATGTTAAAAGAGATGTTCTAAAAACTTTCTTTAGTAAGTCGAAGAAATTGCCGTCTACTCCTGCTGCAACAACCGCCAACACCAACTCCTCAACACTTTCAGAAAATGATATTGTACTGAAGAAAGGAAGTAGTGGCACACAGGTAAGAAAATTGCAGCAACTTTTGAACGACAAGCACCGCCAAAGCACGCCTACTTTTACGCCGCTTTTGGTGGAAGATGGGAAGTTTGGAGCGCTGACCGAAACGATGCTAAAAAAATACACTGGCAAAACAAGCATTACCCTTAATCAACTCCTTAAAGCCCTTTCCTAATGCCTTTTTTTATACCCTTAATCATTGGAGCAAGTACAACAGGCTTTTTGTGGTATAATTCAGCGAAAGAGGACAAAAAGGAACCCACCTTTAACGAAGAATTATTAAAATTGGCATACCCTGTTTTATTGCTGTTGATGGTTCTTTTATTCTTTCGTTGGTTGTATCACAAAGGTACTCCTTAAAAAACTAAAACCATGAAAAAAACAGATAGTGCCATGCTAGGCGGTGCCATTGTCACCCTATTAATTTTTACCTACGGACTAAAGACCCAAAGAGGGTGGAAATATTGGGTGTTCTCTATGTTGTTTATTCCTTATGCAGGCGGTGCCATTGGTTATGCACTAGGACAGGAGGAAACGACCACAGCAACCAAAGAGCGAAACCCACTAGAAATGATCTAAGCCATGAGCAGTCCTTTAAAACTAGTCCACAACAACAAAAAAGTCCTATTCTTGGGGCTGTTGTTGGTCGTGGTTTTGGTCGTAACCGCTGCCACTCGAAAAGTGCGCATTATTGACAAAAGTCGTCAATTAATGCGCTCTAACAATCAACAATACCGAACAAGATCGCTCGATAGCATCAACCAAATATTTGTCCATCATTCGGCAAGCATTGGACAAACCGCCGAAGATTACGCCCGTTATCATGTACAGTCGAGAGGATGGCCAGGGATTGGTTACCATTTTGTGATCGAGGTCAACGGCGATATTATACAAGGCAATCCACTAACGAAGGTTTCTTACAATGTAGCAGGACACAATACTCGAGGGATTGGTATTTGTTTGAGTGGGGATTTTACCAAGCAAGAACCCAGTGCCGCACAGCTCAAAAGTTTGGGGCGTCTAATCGCTCACCTCCGCAGACAATTACCACAATCCTTGGCGGTCAATGGTCACAAAGAGTTCGGGCAAACGTCCTGCCCTGGCCATCATCTAGAAAAGCATTTACACAAATTTCAATAAACCCAACCCTATGAGAATTGAAACCACAGGCGATTTTTTAGCCATTAAAGACAATCAATTAGAAGTAAAACATTTGATCCCTAAGAAGGGAATTTTTGTACACCAACATCCTATTGACAATGATTTTATTTTGTTGTCGGATCGCTCGAAAAAGAGTATTAAAGATGCCATTCGAGTGCGAGTATCACAATTAGACAAAGTAGGCAATTATCTGGTATACAATGCTAGTCGGGCAATCGCTTTGATTTACCTTTCTATTTTATTAGACCCAACCAAAAGCATTTTAAACAGCCCTAATAAGGTCGATGGACATTGGTTAATGAATGCCAATTCTGATGAGTTTCCATTGGCTTATGGCGATATTTCCAACCAACCAACACACATTTTTAATTCTTATGATGCAAGTGGAGCGGTGTTATTATTGGAAGATGCCCCCGATGATAGCTTTTCATTTCGCATTACCAACGGCAGTTTGTGGCACGTATGGCTAAAAAATGTTGATGATGAAAATATTTTTGTCTACAAAGGTAGAACCGATACCCAACAACAAATTTCAGTAGGTAGAACGGTGCAGGTAGATTACGACATCAACACCAATTTATACACCATTACTGATCTTTAAAATACGTCTCAAAACACAAAATTACAAGCTTACCCAACCCTATGAACATAGACTTAAAATTAAACGATTGCCTAGACGGCTTAAAACAAATCAACCACCAATCCATTGACGCCATTATTACCGATCCGCCCTACTTTTGCGGGATGACCCACAACGGAACCAAAGGCACCTACAGCGATTTAAACATGGTAAAACCGTTCTTTAAAGAAGTTTTTCAGCAATGGAAACGAGTATTAAAGCCCAACGGTGAAATATATGTTTTTTGCGACTGGAGAACCTATCCCTTGTTTTATGAGCTGTTACAGGAGGTTTTAACCATCCGCAACCGTATTACATGGGATAAAATCAGCGGTGCAGGCTGTTATTATAGTTATTCGCATGAAGATATTATTTTTTGTACCAATCCCTCACCACAGTACAAACGCTATAAAAAAGGGCAAAATGTTTGGCGAATGCCTGCCTTCAGCTCGGGAGCAAAAAAGACCAATGGAGAGAAGGTCCACCCCACACAAAAGCCAATTGAATTGATTGAAAGGCTTGTTTTGTCTGCTACTGAAAACGAAGGCGACACCGTCCTAGATTGTTTTGTAGGAAGTGGCACCACCGCCGTAGCTTGTAAGCGTCTTAATCGTAATTTTGTAGGTTTTGAGATTCAAGAAAAGTATTACAACATTGCTTTGGAGCGTATCAAAGCGGTTCCCTCTTAAAGAAAGATAGAATAAGGCTTTTAAACTACGTTTAAAGGGTGTTTTTACGCCTTTTAGGCGTCTTGTTTAAGTTTTTTTGAAGTCTTTTTGTTTTATTCCTAAACTAATTTAAACTACATGAAAAAACTAAAAAAAACCAAGGCAAAGCTGCCTAAAAATGAATTAAAAATCGGCTCGGGATGCTCTACTAAAGAACTGAATCAAGAACGCATTAAAAAACTGGGAAAACTAAAAAGATAAGATGGCTATTAAAATAACCGATACCTTAGGAGGAGCAGATACAGGCGTTTCTAAAATGGAGGCTTGGTGGCGTGGAAAAGGGTTTCAAGCCATTTATAAAGAATTTAGAAAAGGTTCTTTGCCTGCTGTTTTTCTCCATAAAATCAAAGATGTTCGCAATGTCCAAAAGGTATTTAATTTGAGAGGTTTTCAGTTTGGCAACTGGGTATCGAATGAAGATCGTTTTAATTATTTAGCAGGATTGGGAATTTGTTTGTATGATCTCAACAAAGTTCTAAAGTTTAAGGCTAATAATTTGGGCTTAGATGGTACGTTGGGCGTTGCCTTTGGCGCTAGAGGACAACGAGGAGCGGTGGCACATTATGAACCTAGTACGCATATTATCAACATGACCCGTTACTATGAAGCCACTCGATATAAAAACCCAAAAAGTAAAGCCGTTCGTTTTGTTAATTCGGGGGGTGTGGGGTCTTTTGCGCATGAGTACGGACACTTTCTAGATTATTTCTTTGGTTCTTTAGTAGAGCCGCACAATCGTTATTATTCGCTATCGAATGGAAGTAGTACCAACTCAACAAGGATTCCATACAATAAAAAAACGTATCCGATTCGTTCTGCTATGGAAGATATACTGGAGGTGGCGTACTGGAATGCGAATAAAACCGAATCATCAACCTTTATCAAGCGAATTAAAGCCTTTTCTAATAGGTCGTATTATGTGGAACGTACTGAAATTTTAGCCCGATTGTTTGAGCAGTACATCGCCTATAAATTAAAGCGTTTAGGGGTGGCTAATTCTTACTTAACTAAGACCAAATACACTCGAGAGGTTTATATGACGCCTACTGAATTAAAGAAAGTGGTGCCGCTTTTTGATCAGTTGTTTATTTTGATGCGCACGAAGTTTTAAAGCACTTGAATAGTACGCTTTTTAGAGGACTTTTTTCTATTAATTACAAAAGTCGTTTTTAAAAGTTCAGTATTTATCGAAGTTGTGGCGTTTCGTTTTTTCCTGGAGATCTGCAGCTGTTGCTCGTTCTTGAAATGAACGTAAAAAGCCCTTGACAATTATTGTTTGTCAAGGGCTTTCTTTAATCTTCTGTAATCATTTCTTGTAACTCTTCTAGTTGAAGCTCTAACCTACTTAAGTAATCATCTGAATACCTATGATTCTTTGCTATATCCAGCAAGTAGACCCGCTGCATATCGGCGTATAATTTCAAAAAATGATACTTGCTTTTTAGTTTTAATTTTCTGACCTTACTCTTTTTCTCTTTATTGTCTCTCATTTAATAACATGGTCTTAGAATAATAAATGTATACCGCTAAGTATATGTCAAATAAAGCCAGTCGTATTCTATAAAGCCACAATATAAACAAATTGTTTTAAATTTGAATAAAAATAAGATTTAAAAACATTTTGTTTTAAAAAAGATTAACATCAAAATTACGTACATCATTTACATAATCTGTAAAACTTTCTAAATATCGTTGAGTTGTTCCCACATCACGATGTCTAAAATGTTTCATTATTGTAATGATATTAAAGCCTGCTGTAATCATGTCTGCTGCTGCTGTATCTTTCCAACTGTAGAAAGTTTTCCCCTCTATGTCTTGCAAAATTTTATACTTTTTAAGCTCATGCATCATAGCTCGATGCTTTCGAGTAAAGGCATTTACACCGCAATTATCAAGATTAGGTTTTAGGTCTGAACCAAAGACAAAGTAATCCGCAGGATATTTTGTAATTCTTATTTCTCGCAAATAAGCTAACAAATACTTAGGCATTGTGATCCGTGCGAGGTCTTTATTTTTAGTATCTGTACCATCCAAAGTTATAATTCCCTTCTGTATATCAAAATCTCTTATCCTAAGCTCTATTAGCTCACTCCTCCTCAATGCACAGTAATAGCATAATGAAACAGCTAAAAATAATCCCTCATCATATTCTTTTAAAAAATTTGAAACAATAGACCTTTCCATAGGATTAAACATCTTACGTCTCTTTTTGGGCGCTTTTAGCTTTTTAATTTTTGCAAAAGGATTCTCTTTGGTGTACTCTCGTTCAGTAAGGACATAAAAAAGCGTTTTCATTGCTTGCAAATAATTATTCCTTGTTACTGGTGATACTTTCTTCACACATAAAACATAGTCTAAATAATGGTGGGCCTCTCTTTTTCCAAACTCCTCTAATCCTATTTCTTGCAGTCCTTTAGATTTTAAGTATTGTTCAAAACGATTGACAAAACTATCATACCTCAAAGTTGTACTCTTTTTAGTCTCATTGCTCTTGATATTTAGAGCCAAATTTAAACCTTCAATCAATTTCATATATAAGCCTTTTTAACTCTGTTACATTTAAAATAAACAAAACAGAAAATTCTATTAAAAAAGAAGAAAAAAGGTCAACAGATCACACATTTTTAAAGATAGTCACACTTATTTATAGTTATTTTTCACTAATGATGTGATAAATAAAAATCTAACTATCAAGAAATTACCATTTAAAACACGGCAAGCACACTTGTTTTTTTGATTTTTGTGTAAAAAGTTTTTTTGAAAAAAAATTGAGAGTTTCTTTTGTCACAAAAAATATTTTTTGACTTTTTCAGTCTAAATTATCATTTGCCTATCAAAACACAAAGCGCAATCAATTGAAAATCAACTAATTGCGCTAAGTTTATCTTAGTCGGGATGACTGGACTTGAACCAGCGACCTCACGCCCCCCAGACGCGTACTCTACCAACTGAGCTACATCCCGCCAATCTTCTACAGCGAAGAAGGGCTGCTAAGGTACAGTCTTTTTTTATTTTTTCCAAAAAATAAGATTTCATTGATATACATTTTTTGTACTTGCCAGTAAATCCCAAAGAAGCACATACATAGCTCGCGATTCTATAGTTAGAAGACACTAAAAGATCTACCTACATTATAACATGAATTATGGAATTCAATTGACTAGGTTAAACATACTGGGCACACAACAAAAAATGACTTCCTAAAGCAGGAAGTCATTTGTATAAAATTTGAGTTATTGGTATCTCGTTTAAAGTTGCCCTAACACTTCAACAGCATCCTCTTGGTGGATGTGCCCTTTTTGAAGTGTAATTTCTTGAAGCAATTTTTTAGCAGCCTCTGTATGATCCAACTTAATTTTTCCCAATGCCCACATCCATTCTGCTTCTTGTTTGTAAGAGGAATCTCTGCCGTTTAAAATTTGCTCCAAGGTATTGATAGCACTTGTAGTCTTGTTTGTTGCCAATTGAGCTACCCCTAACACCAACATAGATTGATAGTCTTTGGATGCTTTTTCTGGGTAGGTATTCATATAATCTTTCAATAAATCAATTGACTTTCTATATTCTTGCTTTTGATAAGCTGTAAATGCGCTTTTTTTAATTTGCTCTGCTGTCGAAATAGTTTGACCGCTAGCACGAGTAGATTCGATGTGAACAGCAATTGATTGAGAAGCTGCAAAATGTTGGTCAAAAACACTTGGCAACATCAAATTGTAGGTAATCGTACAGCAAACTAGTAAAGCAACGGCTGCTGCAACAGCATACAGTTTTCTCATAGGTCGAACCACTGCGCCAGTACTACTACTCATAGGAACTACATTATCTTCTTTCTGATATTTTGCTTCCATCTTTTTCAAATTCAATTGAAATTGTTCGATGTGCAATGCTTCTAGTCCATTATAAATTTGCTTATAGTCGTTAACTTCTTGCTTAAAACTAGGGTCCTCACTCATGAGTTGTTTTAAATAGGCTTTATCAGCTCCCTTGAGGGTGCCTCGATGATAGGCTTCAATCAGTCTACTTTTGTCTACTTTTGCCATGACTGTATTTGGTTTATTATATTTGGTGAGGTAATTGTCTTCTTAGTCGCTTAAATTAGTTTTGATAATTATAGAAAGTTTGAATCTTTTTTTTCTGCTACCATTTCTCTAAGTTTCTTTAAACATAAAGATTTTCTTTTTCGGACAACTCGTTCATCACTATATCCCATTTCGTGTACGACTGCTTCGGCAGAATATCCTTGAATAAACATTAACTCTAGTAGTCTCTTGCAAGGATTTCCTATTTCATTGAGCAGATGTCGTACCAATTCTTTCTGATGCTCGTTTTGATAATTATCAAACACATTAGTATCTAAATGATTATCGATTGCATTTGTATTACTAACGTCGTCTAAATTAACTAGCCTATTGTGTTTATCTCGAAATTTTTCCCGAAATAAATTTTTTCCAATAGAAAAAAGATACGTTTTTATGGTACTAGTTAAACTTGTCAATTTTTCATTCCTGACATTTAGATACAAAATCGTATATGCTTTTTGATAGATTTCTACTGCATCTTCTGACTCACATTGATAGGATTGAGATGCCCATACCAAAAAGGGTTGACGATTATCATCATAGAGTTTTTCTAGAACTTTTGGATCGCCTCTTTTTATAGCTTCTAAAATCTGATTATCTTTCTTTTCAAGCATTTATGAATAGAATTAGTAAAGTGTTACCGTTACCAGTATATTAAAGAAAAAAAAATTAATAAAAAATCTGTCTGTATTTAATTTCTTTATAATCTTCATTAAATAAAATTGCATTTCATAACTTACAGAGCTCATTAGGTGTTATTTAGAGGGAATATTTTATATAATTGGCAAATCTATCCACCTAAAATATTATTTTATTTAAAATAAAAAATAATTCATTTCAATAAAAAACAAAAACGTAGTGCCAAACTCTAAGTCTTTTATATACGCTTTGTATGTTATAATATCCTCTCTAAAATTTAAAGAGGTCTACACAAACTATTCTTCTTTATAATTGTAATAAATATAGCCTTTTTTATTAAAAAAGACTAATCTTGCATCTATCTGTTTTTATGGGGTTTTCGAGGGTACTAGTCGAAAAAAAACTATATTTTAGGAGCTTTTAATTAATTTTAAAGCTCTAAAAGAAGTTACATTAAAAGTAAACGCACTTTTTAATTACTCCTAAAGTTACACTTTTCCTAATCATTATTAAAATAAAAAACTTATGAATAACGCATCTAAGTTTTTAGCATTGTTTCTTTTTATCTTGCTAGGTTATGCAGAAATGGGCTGTAAAAGTTCGTCGGATACAACATCTAGCAACAAGAACAAAGAAAAAGAAACTGTTGCTAAATCAGATACGAATGCTCCTTCACCTGTTAGTGGTTTAGGCAGCTTAGGTTCTACGGCAACAACAGATGCAGCCAAAGAGGGTGCCAGTGGAATGGATGCCAAGCTACCTTTCTCTCCTGAAGTACGTACAGGCAAACTTGACAATGGTATGCAGTATTATATCAGAAAAAATGCAACACCAGAAAACCGTATCGAACTTCGCTTAGCTGTTGATGCTGGTTCTATGCAAGAAGACGACGACCAACAAGGTTTGGCGCATTTTGTAGAACATATGGCATTTAATGGTACGACTAATTTTGAAAAAAATGACTTGATCAACTTCTTAGAAAAAACAGGAGTTCGTTTTGGAGCAGATTTGAATGCTTATACTAGTTTTGACGAAACTGTTTATATGCTGCAATTGCCTACAGACAAAGAAGGTTTGGTAGACAAGGGCTTGTTGGTTATGAGCGACTGGGCAACAGGCATTACATTTGCAACAGAAGAGATTGACAAAGAACGTGGTGTCATTCAGTCTGAGTGGAGAACGGGATTAGGTGCTAGTGAAAGAATGCGCCAAGTTTGGTGGCCTAAGGTGTTCTACAATACTCGCTATGCAGATCGCTTGCCAATTGGATTGATGGATATTATCCAAAATGCTCCGCACGATCGTTTCCGTCGATTCTACAGAGACTGGTATCGTCCCAACCTACAAGCTATCATTGTTGTTGGTGATTTGGATGTAGATGAAATGGAGAAAAAAATCAAGGAAAAATTCAGTGGTTTGAAAAATCCTGAAAATCCTAGAGAGAAAAAATTGTACGAAGTTCCTAATCATAAAGAAACATTTGTGGCAATTGCAACAGATAAAGAAGCTACAGGAATCAGTTTGCAATTGTATACTAAACACGATGCTCAAAAAATTAATACCTTAGATGACTACAGAACTTCTTTGATGCACCAACTGTATAATTCAATGATGAGTAGCCGCTTTGATGAGATTGCTCAACAAAACGATGCTCCATTTATTAGTGCAGGGGCAGGATATGGTAATTTTGTTCGCTCTAAAGATGCTTACTATGCTTCTGCTCAACCTAAAGAAGATGGTATCTTGGGTAGTTTGAACATTTTGCTACGTGAAAATCAACGTGTTTTACAACATGGTTTTACTGATTCAGAATTAGAGCGTCAAAAATTGGCTTTGGAAAAATTGGCAGAACGTCAATATAAAGAGCGTGACAAGAGTCGCTCTGCTAACTTGGCAATGGAATGTGTTTATCATTTCTTAAACGATGCTCCTTTGTTTGGTGCTGAAAAAGAGATGAAATTGGTCAAAGAATTTTTGCCAACTATTAAGCTTGAAGAAATCAACCAGTTGGCAAAAGATTGGATCAAAGAAGAAAATAGAGCGATTGTTCTTACCGCACCAGACAAAGAAAGTGTGGTTTTGCCTACAGAGGAGGAAATTAGAAAAGTACTTGAAACCGCTAAGGATTTGAAGCCAGAGCCTTATAAAGACAAGTTCTTAGATATGCCTTTGATGGCAAAAACACCTACTGCTGGTAAAGTTGTAGATACAAAAAAGATCACTAAAGATGATTTAGAAATTACTGAATACACTTTGTCTAATGGTGTTCGTGTGATCTTGAAACCAACAGATTTTAAAAATGACCAAATTCTGCTAACGGCATACAGCCCTGGAGGACATTCTTTGTATGACGATAAAGATTTTGTTACAGCACAAAATGCTGCCAACATTGTTGACGAAGCAGGTCTTGGAGAATTTGATCTAATTGCTTTAGAGAAAAAACTAACTGGTGCTACTGTACAAATTGGTCCTTACATTGGTGAGTTGTACGAAGGGTTCTCTGGTTCTTCTTCTGTTGAAGATTTTGAAACCATGTTGAAACTTGTTCACCTATATGGAACAAATCCTAGAAAAGATAAGGAGTCGTTTACTCGTGTTATGGATCAGACCAAAGAACAATTGCGTAACTTGAGTGCTAATCCTATGTTGTATTTCCAAACAGAAATTCAAAAAATTAAGACTGGTAATCATCCAAGACGCAAGGTTGTTCCTGCTGAAGAAGACATTGACAAAATTGACTTTGAGCGTGTTTATGAGATTTACAACGATCGTTTTTCTGATTTTAGTGACTTTACTTTTGTTTTGGTAGGTAACTTTGAGCCTGAAACAATTAAGCCTCAATTAGAGTTGTACTTAGGATCTTTGCCAAGCACCAATAGAAAAGAAAAAGGTAAAGATGTTGGGGTTAAATATCCAACCAATACAAGCACTAGTAATCTCAAAAAAGGATTGGCTCCACAAGCGAATGTTTATATGGGATTTGTACAAGAAGAAGATTGGTCTCAAGAAAAAGCGTACCATGTATCTTCTATGGCAAAAGTATTGAGCATTATGGTTCGTGAAAACCTTAGAGAAGACAAAGGGGGTGTTTATAGTCCTTATGTAGGGGGTGGCATGAACCAAGAACCTAAAGGAGTTTCAGATGTTACGGTATTTTTCCAATGTGCTCCTGAGGATGTGGAAACATTGGTTGAAGCGGTAAAAGAGGAAATCAAATCTTTGCAAGAGAATGGTCCTTCTGATGAGAATTTCAACAAAATTAGAGAAACACAACGCCGTTCTCGTGAAAGTGATTTAGAGAAAAACCGTTTCTGGTTAAATACATTGACGAACTATTATAGAACGGATAGAGATTTAGCTCAAATCAAAGGCTATGATCAATTAGTTGAGAATTTGACTAAAGAAGATATTCAAAAAGCAGCCAAACAATTTTTAGACTTAGAAAAATCTATTATTGTGACGGTTAAACCTGAAAAGGAAGAGGTTAAAGGACCTTAGTCTTATTGCTTCTTAACATTAAAAAAAGCTTGTTTGTCGATTGACAAACAAGCTTTTTTTATAAATAAAATTCTACTAAGAATCATCTCATGGCTAAACAAAGTGGTTAATCTGTAGTACTGTAGATAATTTGTCCGCTGTGTACCTCCCATCCTTTATCTAGGTTAAAACGCTTGTATTTTGTAATCAAAATAATGCCGACCACAGCACCAACTACAGCAGCAGCAATAACAGTTCCTCCTAAAGTAACATTACCTAGCAAGGTTGCGCCTACTATTAGTCCTGTGAAACTGGCTCCTAAGGTTATGCCTCCCACCAAAACTTCTTGTGAACTCACACGACCTCCAATCATAGCACAATCATTAAATTGGATTTCTTTTCCATCAATAACCATTGCTCCTTCCTTGATATCTTCCAAGGTTCCTTTTTGAACTTTTTGAGCATCCCCACGCAATTTGTATTTCACGCGTCCTCCTTGGCTTACTAGCTTTTTTTTGTCCTTCATTGTATGTTCAAAAACCAATACCTTTAGAGTTCTGGTATCATCTATTAATTTTTGTCCTTTCAAATTGGTATTTAATAATAAAAAGCAGGCAATTAGGATTGTGATAGAATTGATTTTCATAGTAAATACTATTTTTTTTTAGTATATTAGACAGGCAATTCTCTGTTGCTATCTAAAACAAAATTTTATGTCTTTATTTTCTAAATATAAACTCAATTATTTAATTCCTATTGCCTTTGTGGGAATTCTTTTGCTTTCTGCATTTCCCAATAGTAGCAAAATAAAGAAAACCAAGCCTCTAGCAATTGTTAATTCCAAATTTGATAAATACTGGTACCAAGGTAAAGCTGAAATTACAAGCTACCAATTGAAACAAGCGCGTTATGGTGAAATTAGAGAAGGATCGGCTGTATTTGTCTTTGTAACAGAGCCATTTTCAAAATCCAAACAAGTTAAACTTAACAATACGACTAGAAATAAAGAGGATGTTGTCCAAGTCTTAAAAATGAATTTTACGAAGAAATTTACGACGGGCATTTACGACTACTCTATCCTTCAATCTATTTTTACTCCCATTGATTTAAAAAATTACAAAAATAGCATAAAAGTCACCACAAGTCTGCAAGAATGGTGTGGGCATACGTATACACAACTCAACTTACAATCTTACAAATACAAGGTCTTGCTCAAATCTTACTTTGAAACCGAAGGTGATCAAGAGTATCAAGTAGAACAAGCGATGTTGGAAGATGAAATTTGGAACCTTATTAGAATTTCCCCTAATGCCCTCCCTATTGGTGACATACAATTGATTCCCAACACCGCTACGACACGATTGCGACATACTCGACTTGATGTCGAAAATGCATTTGCGACACTAAACGATCATGAATCTAATAAGGGACTGATGACGTATAAAGTAGAGTTTGTAGAGTCACAGCGCACCTTAACAATTGATTATCACAAGAAATTTCCTCATGAAATTGAAGGATGGACAGAAACCTATATTGATAATGGTAAAGAATTAACTACCAAAGCAACGCGTATCAAAACAATTTTATCAGATTACTGGAATAAATATCAAGTCAAAGACGAATCTATGCGTCAAGAATTGGGCTTGGAATAAGTTTAACCCTTTTTAAATTCATCAATAGGATATTAATAAAATTAGCAGTTCGTTGATTTTTTACTTTTTTACCAAAAAGATAAAAAAGCACATTTATATTAGTTTGATAATCAAAATTTTAACGCAAAACACAACAAAGGTATAACTTATTGATTATCAAACTAATAAAGTTTTTCAACGAACTATTGTAAAATCACAACCATAAAAATATTTACTTATGAGCTTTTCTATGCGTACCAACGGAAAACTACTCTTGACAGGAGAGTACTTTGTTACGGAAGGAGCTGTTTCTCTAGCATTACCAACCCAACTTGGACAAACATTAGAGGTACAACAATCCAATTCAAAAGGCGATTCTAAATTGATTTGGAAAAGCTATTCTAAAGACAATACGATTTGGTTTCAAGCAACCTTTCAACTACCTAATTTTAAAATCATCGCGTCAGAAGGTGGAGAAGATCATCTTGAAGTAGCCGAAAATTTGCAAAATATATTAAAAGAAGCCCAAAACCTAAACCCAAGTTTCCTAAAAGAAGCAAAAGGAACTTGGGAGGCGCAATCTGTTTTAGAATTTTCAAGAGATTGGGGACTTGGTTCTAGCTCTACATTAATCACAATGATTGCCGAATGGGCTCAAATAGATCCTTTTTTATTGTTAGAAAACACCTTTGGAGGTTCTGGATACGACATCGTTGCTGCTAAATCAGAGGGACCTTTGTTGTTTCAAAAATTTAATGGCAATAATCGTTGGGACAAATCTAATTTCAACCCTGAGTTCAAGGATCAACTCTATTTTGTGTACTTAGGAAAAAAGCAAAGTTCTAGAGAAGCTTTGGTTTATTATACCGTTACTCCACCCGAAGAACGAGAAAGACCTTTGCCTCGTATTACGCAAATCACACATGATATTGCCCAATACACACATAATCTAGAGGACTTTGAAGCATTAATTGAAGAACACGAAAACTTGGTACAAAGCATCATTCAACAGCCTAGAGCAAAAGAGTTGTATTTTGAAGATTACTGGGGAGAAATCAAATCGCTAGGTGGCTGGGGAGGTGATTTTGTTTTGGCAACTAGCAACCAGTCAGAAGAACAAACCAAAGCTTATTTTCAAGAAAAAGGCTTTGATACGGTATTAAAATACAAAGAGTTGATTAAGGAGTATTAAATTGTACTTCTAAGCACTTTCTCAATTACAACGTTTCGTAATAAAACCATTCTTTGGCTACACTATTCATGTAGCCAAAGAATATTTTTTGTCAAAATGAGTAGGCAATCTTAACTTAACAATAAAAATTGTTTACAGTTACCACACTACTCAACCATTTCCTCTGCCTCCAAATAACGACCATCTTCTAATAGCAAATACCTTTGCTCCATTTTCTTGGACCATTCGACCAGATCTTGGGTTCCAAAATTGGTTGGCACATAATAAGGTGCTCGTTCAAACAAGCCATAGTGCATTGGTATCAAACACTTTGCATGAAGCAACTTAGCCGCAACAAATGCCTGTTGAATACTCAGCGAGGCTACTACTGGACTGTATTCTAGACCAATCATAGTAAAATTAACAGTTACCCCATTGGCAGGCAAAAAAGCATAATCAATACCTTTGTTTTCTTTTCCTAACCTCCAAAACTGATTGTGCCACATAGTATCGCCACCATGAAACACCTTCGTTCCCTCTCCTTCTACAATCCAAGAAGATTGAATGTCTCCAATTCCATCCATTGCAAAAACAGGTTTGAAACTAATTCCGTCTTCAGCATAAGTCTCTTCCAACTCTAAGAAAATAGCGTCAAAGTTTGCCCTTAGGTTATCAACTAGTGGCTTTAGAGCTGCGTAGATTAATAATTTCCCATCTGGCTTTAAGCATTTCGCAATCAGTTTTTCATCAAAATGATCAAAGTGCAAGTGCGTAAAAATAATATAGTCTGCCTTAGTATCATCAGAAAAAGACACCAAATCTACTTTGGGTTGCCCCAATACGGGTTTATACGCCGAAAAATCTTCTACGGCGTCAATTAAGATTGTTTTCCCCGAAATAAGGAGCTTTACTCCTGCCCAGTTTAATTTTTGAATTTTCATATTACAGTATTTTTGTTTCTACAAAAAAACATCAAACGCAGGAACAAGGCAATGAACTTCGGTTAACTAATCCGTTTTCGGATTCGACTTAAGGCTTGGGGCGTTATACCAATATAAGAAGCCAAATATTTTAAAGGAATCAATTGCAAAAACTCTGGTCTATGTTGGAGGAGATATAGATACAAATCTTGGGGGGTTGATTTTAACCGTTGAATTTCTTTGGCTGTCTTATCCCGCAATTGTTTTTCTAAAAAAAGCCGCTGATAAGTATTGCACTGAGGCGAGGCAACAATAAGTTTTTGAACTTCCTTCATCTCTGCCACCCACAACACACCATTGTCTATTGCCTCATAGTAAATCTGTTTTGAAAAACTATTCTTCTCAGTTACAAATATATCTCCTGCCAAATAAAAATCTAGGGACAATTTTTGGTCGAACTCTATTCCAACATTTAGATAATACTTTCGAATGGTTCCTTCTTCTAAAAAACAAAGTATGTTATTAGGGATTTTTCCTTTTGGCTCTACATTCATCTTTTGGAGTTTTTGCCAAATTTGATCCTCTTCCTTTAGTGGATAACGATTAAATATCTCTTTGTTTATTTTTGTAACAAGCATTCTCTATTAGGTTTTGTATCGTATGCAAATTGCCCTCTAAAATTCAAATTAAAACTACCAATATAAAAATGGAGTTCATAGCAACTGCGCAACAAGTAAAAACAAGGCATCTAACAATTAGACTTTCGGATGATTTGTTTTTTAAAAAAAAGAAGGTATTTTCATAACAAATTACCCAAACAGATTTAAAAAACATAAAAAATACAATTTTCATGAAAATAACTTGGCGTAGTCCCTCCAATTTAGCTCTCATCAAATATTGGGGAAAATATGGTCGTCAATTGCCCAAAAATGCTTCCATTAGTTTTACCCTTCAAAATGCCTATTCAGAAACTTCGTTAAGCTATACTCCCAAAGAGGACAATGGAAAAATAGAACTTGATTTTTTATTTGAAGGCAAAGAGAACGAAGCATTCAAAAACAAGATTGTTCGTTTTCTAGAAAGTATTACGGAATACTTTCCGTTTCTTACAGCTTACAAATTGCATTTAGAGTCACACAACTCCTTTCCTCACTCGGCTGGAATTGCCTCTTCTGCATCTAGTATGAGTGCGTTGGCGCTTTGCCTTTGCAGTATGGAAAGAGAAGTCAGTATCACCATGCCAAATGAAGAATTATTCTTTCGCAAAGCCTCAGATATTGCTCGTTTGGGTTCAGGATCTGCGAGCCGTTCTGTTTATCCTTACTTGGCATTGTGGGGCGTTACTGATTTAGCAGAAAATTCTTCCAATGAATATGCCATTCCTTTTGCCAAACAGGTTCACGAAGTTTTTCACAGTTTTCATGATGATATTTTGATGGTTAGCAAAAAAGAGAAAAGTGTTTCTAGTACAGCAGGGCATGCGCTGATGGAGGGCAATCCATTTGCAGAAATTCGTTACCAGCAAGCGCACCGCAACTTAGAAAAACTTTTGGTAGCCCTAAAAGAGGGCGATTTGGCAACTTTTGGAACCATCACAGAGCAAGAAGCCCTACAATTACACGCTTTAATGATGACTTCTGAGCCTTCGTATATTTTAATGGAAGGCAATTCCATAGAGCTAATCAAACGTGTTCAAGCTTGGCGCAAAACAACAGGAAATCACCTTTATTTTAGTTTAGATGCAGGGCCTAACCTCCATTTGTTATATCCTGACTCGATCAAAAATGCTGTTCAAGAATTTATAGAATCCGATTTATTAGATTTCTGTGAAGGACGGCAGTACTTGAAAGACCAAGTTGGCAAAGGACCTATTAAGCTGTCATAATTCATAATTACTTATAGGTATACTGTCTGTAAAACTTAACGGACAGTATACTACATTTTTTCGCCTAGTTGCTCCAATAACCACCGCTTTTCAGGTAGTGGATTGGTCGCTGTTATTTCTTCTTTCAAGGCAGCTTTTTGTTCTTTTGTATAAGCATATACTACCTTTTGTGTGAATCGAATGGTATTTAAAAAACTTTGTTTGTGGGTAGAACTCAACTCAGATTTTCGGCGAACAAATTGTGCAAAACTATGCAAAAAAGACTCTAACAAATCAAAGCTTTCTTCAACAGCATAGATTTTAAGCAACAATAATTTTGCTCCTATCGTCATAAACAAGTCGTCATATTCCATTGAAATCAAAAGCTGTATGGCTTTATCATAATTTTTGGTAGCAAAGTAATAATTAGCTGTATTATAATGCACATAACTTTCCCGATGTTCTGGATGCAACAGATATTCTCCTTTAGGTATTAAATCTTTGACAGCATCGAACTTTTCTAGATGCAACCCAATAGTTACCGTGTTTTTGTAAGCAATGTGACTCAAATAATCATTTTCTAAAAGAACCCCTGTTTCTATCCCATTCATATACAACTCAAATGCTTCTTCTATATAGTAACGCTCTCCTTTATTCAACCTCTTAATACAATAATTGATAGCCATTTCGTACAACTCCCTAAATTCATCCTTAGGCAAAAGATTTGGATATTCTGTAATATAACTTTTTAACCGAGTATAATTATCATCGTCCTCTGGTTTGGTCAATGCCATATAACAAGCATGATAAAACTGTATGCTATGAATAGAAGCATAGTTCCCTGCTTCTATAGCTACCAAGATGGCTTCTATAAACGGGATGTCATACTTTGTCTTAAATAAGTTTTGGTGTGTAATACTAATACAAGCATAACGCAGTGTACTCAAGACAAATACCACAGAAGAACTATTCATTACTTCTTGCAAATGAAGACTCGTACTAGTTGGCTGATCAGTATCCGTTTCCAAACGAAACAACTCCAACTCCAATTGATATTTTGTCCAATAATATTCTTCATTTCGAATTGTTTCTTCTGCCAAGTTATTCAATAAAGCTTGTTCTTGTTTTTCGGCGTCCTTTCTCAAATCTCTTTTTCGAAAACTCCTCAACAAAAGAATTTCTCCATTTTTTTCGTCCGAAACATACTCAATATATCTGATAAAATTTTCTAATACATCTGTCGCAAAAGACATGACATGACGCAAACGGGCCATGTTCATTTTTTTATTCGGGTACAAATGTTGGAAAACACGTTCTCGGTCTGTTGTTATAGGTGTGATTCCCTTTCTTGAAAAAAGATACTCAAACAATAACTGAACATCTTTGTGTTTGTTGTGGATAGGGGATTTTATCCATTTCTTAAGCTGCCGAATCTCTCCATCATCCAATGTCTGATACAGCCTTATCAATTTGCTTTTATACATGATAATAATTATTAGAAAAGGCTTTTTAGCCATCAATTATTCATTGTGGGGCGAAGTAATTTAGAGTTTTTTTCTGATAAATAAGAATTCATTTATCTCAAGTTATTTAGCTTTTTAAGAAAATAGAAATCTCTGTATAGGAAGATCATTTGTAATTTTTTTTCTTTTTTTAACATAGCACTGACACTAAAAAGAAAAAAAAACAGTAGATGGCATTATTCATGTGGCTAATTAATTGACACTATTTATCTAATTTTGAGTAATCATTTTTACATAATTATGATAATAAACTCAAACGGAAGTTTTACTTACCATCTATTATAAACACTTATGTAAGGATATTTATTGATTTGCAATAAGTTCATTTATTTTTAAATCAACATATCTTAAAACAAATTTAACACAGGATATTACTTCGTAATAAAAAAGCACAATAAACTGAAAAACAGCAATTTATAAATTTGTAAAATAAAAAACTAACTCCCTAAATATCAACTTGTTAGCTTCATAGTATTTTTATAATAACAATAATAAAAACAAAATGAATACTATGAAATATCTGATAAAATAAACTTAAAAAATGTATAAAATAGCTATTACAAAAGAGTAAATGGCATTTTTAAAGCTATCAAGTACATTATTTTTTCTGACAAATGGTCTTTTTTGTATTACACTATATATATATAATGTTATAGATTTGTAAAACACACAAGGACTAATAGCAATAATAAATTAAAGCACGCAATTATGAGACTCACTATACTTACATTTGTTTTCATTGTTTTATACCACGTATCTGTTGCCCAGATATCGCTTGCTAATAGTAATTTGCAAAACAGTAATAACTGTCCATTAATGGAGGTGAGTATTAACTCCAATAACAATAATGGCATTGTTGAGGTCTCTTATTGCAACCACGGTAATACTACTGCGGTAGGTGCTTATGTAGAAATCGAGGTTACCAATGAGTTATTAATTACACAAGCTACCATCCCTGTTTACTCTGTAGTTGGTAAGAAATACACCTTTCACCTCGGTAATGTTAATAGTTCGGAATGCGCTGCATTCTATATTGAAATACCTAATTCTGAAAAGAAAATACATTGTACTAATGTACATATATACCCCGACGACCCTTGTCAAGGAATGATTAACCAATTCATTATCAACAATGCAGGCAACAACAGTGATAATGGTGTCGGGAATGGAAATAACAATGATGATACTAATGATACTAATATCAACACAGCAGTTACAACCACAGCAGCCAATATGCAATATAGTGCTCCTGGACCACCTGTTTTAGGTCAAGGTAGTAGTTCTGTTTTTGAAGATCATGTATTCTTAGATAATATTCCAACTTGGGATAGTTTATTATCTGTTTTGACTACTAGTGGTGTTCAACCAAACTTAGTTATTTCCAATAATGGCGCAGGAACAGCCAGCACCATTAATGATTTGAATGATATTACTACCTTGTTTTCTGCGGAACTATGTTCTAATAATAATCAAGGAGGAGGTCCAATTATTTTAGATATTCATAGCCAAACAACATCATTGGCTATAGGCGATAAAACAGTTTATGGTACAACACCCAATACAACTGTTTCTGCTGTAACAACAGAAGTTAAAGATTATACAAAAGAAGATAAAGAAGTAGTCGTACATTTATTTCCTAATCCATTTAGTACAACGGCTACAATTACTATAGATGGCGCTGATTACCAGCAAACAACACTAGAAATTCTAGATCTTGCAGGTAAAACCATCCAATCGTTACAAGTGAACAAACAACAAAGCATTACGCTTCATAGAGAAAATCTTAGTCAAGGAGTCTATCTCTATCGCTTAATTGGAGATGACATTGCTATTCATACAGGTAAATTCGTTGTTCGTTAATTCAGTGATCTGAAAAATCACGTTAAGTTTACTTACAACTAACTTCACCATTACAGTTGAGAGAATTTAGTCCATTCTCTCTATTAACAAGTTGAATTTCTAAGGTTGGATTATAGATTTTCCAAATCTTAGAACAGGCAGAGTTATGCCTAATTTTATCAGAAAAAGTTCATTACACAAATTGCTTGCAAACCTATTTGAATGATAATAGTGGCCGTAAGGTCACTGTTATCTAATAATAGATTTGTTCTTTAATATTGCTTATTTTTTAAACTAAAAGTTAATTTTTATTGCTTAGAAATAGTAGGAAGGGTGGTCAAGAAATAATGAATTCAAATGCAGCTTCGTGGGGACGATTAGCATAGGAACAAACCTGACCATCTTCCGAACTTTCTATCATATAATGTCTAGTCAACATTGTATGGCAATCCCTTTTTTTTCTTAAGCCTCTTAATAAACAGTACAGAGTCGTCTTAAGTCTTTATGTTATCATTTATTGACTTAAAAATATTAGTCATTTACGTTTCAGGTCTCTGAATCACAGTACAAATCTTACTAATTAAAAATTTAAACTATCATGATTAAATTTAACCTATTCTTTGTTTGCGCATTGGCACTTGCAAACCTATGCTCTATAGGAGCCAATGCTCAAACTAAAATTTGGGGTGCAGGAGCTTCAGCTGGTTCTGCAGATGGAGAATTCCAAAATGCATTCACACAATCAACTACCTCTGGTTCTTACTCCGCTACTTCTTGGACAGCACTTTCTGTCAATGAAGGTGGTGGAAGTGTTACCCCAGGTAATGCCTATTGGACAAGAAGTACTTTAGGTTACTCTCAAGGATACTATGCTGCTCCTGCGGGTCAAACACCTCCTCCTATGCCATCACCTTCTCAAGCGAATGGTGTTGCTATTTTTGATTCTGGCTTTATGGATAACAATGGAACTAGTGCTCAAGGAGTAGGTACATCTCCTTCTGCCCACAGAGGTGAACTAATTTCTCCTCGTATTGATTTAACAGGATATGCCAATACACCTTTAGTCGTTCAATTCTTTTCTGAATATAGAGATCATGATGTTGCAGAACTAAGTGTTTCTATGTCTGTAGATGATGGTCTAACATGGAGTACTCCATTTGATTATAGAGCTTTGCAAGCTGCTAATACATCAAGCATGGTTCGTGTTATGATGCCTGACGTTACCAATGGTGTAGCTAACTTAAGTCAATGTCGTATACGTTTTGTTTTTGATAAAGAATATTACTATGCAATGATTGATGATGTAACAATCGAAACAGCTCCTGCTTATGACATCGCTATCGGAACCCCAGATCCTAATGGAACTAATTTGAGGAGTTCTATCGATTTTGTTAAAATTGGAGGAAATAGATATCAAGCATTGTCTAATATAGACCCAACCAATACAAACGAATGGTTCTGGGGAGCAGAAGTAGTTAACTACGGTGCTCAAAATATTTTGCCAGCTAATAATGCTAAGATGCATGTTGTTATTGATTTTTACGATGAAATTAATAATGCTTTGACTCCTAATGTATATGTTGATAGCATGGCTATTGATACTGTAATAGGTGGTGATGTTAATGGTCGTCTATTTGTTGAAGAATTGGACAATATCAACTTTATTACAGCTAATGGAAAAGGTAGCTACCGTGCAAGATATTGGGTAACCCATAACGGTACCGATGCTGTTGCTACAAACGATACCGTTTCACACATATTTACGATTACAGGAACAACAACTAGCTATATTTCTAAAGCTAGAAGAGCAACTGCTGATGGACGCGTCTTCTCTTCTCGTAGTGTTTTCCCGGGAGTTAGTAGCCCTATTAGTGCCTTTGAATATGGTTCTGTATACTATTTCCCTAAAGGACAAGCAAGTGGGTTATCAATTGACTCTATAGAATTCCGTTATCAAGTACCTAATGGCTATACTGGTCCAGCATCACAATCTATGGCTGTTAAAATTTATAGATTAGTTGATGGATCTGGATCTTCTGCTTCAAATGGGCTTTTGGATAGCGATGAATTGACAGAAGTTGGTTTGGCTGTTGCACCTTTAACTGGTCTTGGTACCACAACTGCTGCGGGAAGCTATAAAGTAGCTACTGTATCTAGCTTTGTAGATGCAAGTGGTGCTGCAATGGGTGGCTTGGATAATCACGGTTTATATTATATTTCTTTGTTACAAGATCCTGCTAATTTAGGTGGAGCCATGTCAACCTTCACATCAACAACAGGACTTTGGATCGGTGCAGACGAGTATAACTATAGCTTAAATGCAGCCATGTCTATGAACGATACTATCATCAACCCATCTCCTTCTTCTAGAACAGATGCTGGTGGTTCGACTAACTGGAACTGGTTAGGTTTTGGGGCAAACATTGTTCCTTCTATTGGTATTCATATGGCACCATTCCCATTATCAACTAGTAATCCAGTGATCCAAACAGGTGAGGAAGTTGGTCTTACTGTATTCCCTAATCCTGTATCAACAAACTTAAACTTTAAAGTAGAGTTTGAAGAAGCACGCGATGTACGTTATATCTTAACAGATGTTTCTGGTCGTGTATTGTTAATGTTCAATAGTGATAATGTGACAACAGAAACACAAACTATCAATGTAGAGCGTTTCCCTACTGGTGTTTATTTCTTGACTGCTGAAACAGATAAAGGAGCTAAGACACAACGTATCATTAAAAAATAAATTTAAAATAACAGTTTCAGTTTGTTAAATTGTCCGTATCCGATTAACAATCAGTATAATTTACAGACGCGGTAACTATTAAATTGGTCCCTAATTCTTTGATAGATTAGGGACTTTTTTTATGCTTTTTTCCGTAAACTGTGGGCTACTATTATAGTTCTTTGGCAATCCTTTTCTATTATGAGTTTTATTCCTTTAATAACCCTTCTAGAGCCATAGCAGCTTGCTTCAAAGCAAGTACTTCTTTTTTGCTAAGTTCTAATAAGTTGACAATTGTCACTGTTGACCGTGCTATGCTACAAGGCAAACTAATAAAAATATCTTCTTGGATTTCCAATAGCTCTTTATAAAAAGAATTTATATTGATAGACAAAGGCATAAATTTTGGCTTTTTATTTTCTCCTACAAAACCTTCAACAATCTGACAAACGCACTCTGATACACCATATTTAGTAGCTGACTCTGTTGCTCTAATTTTAGTAGCTGCCATTTTCAAATCACTCAAGAGTTGCTCCTTTTCCTCTTCAGAAAGCAAACTATCAATACTACTATCTGTATTTTTATTCGCTAATTGGCTCTGTGAGTAAATAGGAGTCATATGCGCTCCATGTTCCCCCAATACCAAGACCTGAACACCATCTATATCTATCTTCAAATGTTTGGACAATAGATACTGCAATCGAAATGTATCTAATGAGGTTCCCGTCCCAACAACCAATATCTCGTTATGCAATACTTGACGAATCCAACAACTAATTAATTCTACAGGATTTGTCACTACAATTATTATCGCAGATTTTAATAGTTTTTTTCCTTTAAATACTTGATCTACAATTTTTTTATTGTGCTGAGCAACACTATTTCGAT
Organism: Aureispira sp. CCB-QB1; assembly: GCF_000724545.1. Taxonomy (GTDB): domain Bacteria; phylum Bacteroidota; class Bacteroidia; order Chitinophagales; family Saprospiraceae; genus Aureispira. The sequence continues at coordinate 48,704 of NZ_JHBV01000024.1, forward strand.
CCATTCCAGGAGCATTGCCATAACCTGCACTATAGATAATTATGTTCGACTGACACAACAATGCATCACTATTAATAATAATTGTATTGTTCCGAGCAGTGGCTGCATGTTCGAGATCAAGCAACTTCCCTTTGATTTCCCGAATATTTATATCCATCAAATTGAACAAGGTGCCTGTAAATTTGGACAAAAGTAATGATGTTGTTACTCCTCCTACTTCGCCAATACCTATAATAGAGATGACTTGCTTACCCATTATTTTATTTGCTTTATGAGATAACGAAAAGCAAAGGAGGGTATTTTACATACTTTTGCTCCCTCCCTTTACCTTTCAAAAAGATAAGCTAAAAGCCCTTCTTTTTATTTTTTCCAATTTCTAAGTCTATCAATATACAAATACTCTTCGACAAATTCTCTATGCGCAGTACTAGTCATTTTTTCTACTAAATTCAAAGCAGAAATGTAACTGGTTAAATTTCCATTTGAGGAACTAAATTTTCCATCCTCAACAAAGGTTACCAAACTGTCATCCTGAACTTTTAAATTGGGATACTGTTTCTGTAGTTCCCGACCACCTCCAATGTAAGTAACAATTTTATGACCATCTGCAATTCCTGACGCACCGATTAGTTGAGCTCCTGCGCAATTACTTACTATATATTGAGTTTCTTCGTTTTTCTTTTTTATAAAATCAATCATTTTCACATTACGAACCTGTGTATGCATGTCGTAACCACTTGGAATAAATAAGGCTGTCAATTTAGGACAATTATCAAATGTATAATCAGGAACCAAATGAATGCCTTCCTCTGTCGTAATGGCAGCCTTGGTCTCAGCTATCGTTATGACATTAAAAAGTTGTTCGAAATCTCTACTTGGCTTGCCAAAAACATCTGACGTTGCAATAACTTCTCCCTGCAAAACGCCATCGAACATAAGAAGTCCTATTGTTGGTAGTTCAGGTTTAAACGGTTTTAAATGTTTTGCTAATCCATCCTTTTGATTTTGTTGCTGGGGAGTTGGACTTGTGCCTTGAATGGTTTCTGGTTCTGAGCTGTTGGTATTGCAGCCAACTATAATAGTGGCCAATACAATAATCATTAATTTTCTCATTTTTATATTTTTATATTTTTTAATTATTCAATCGTTCGTTAAAGCTACTCAGTAGTAACATCGCTGACTAAAAGCAAAGCGTTCACTAGGTTAGCATTCAAAATCAGCCCATTGGCACCTACAATTATTTCAAATGACTCCCCATTTGCTCAATTTTTTCAATCCATTTATTCCTCCATTCTCTTGTGGAATCTTTCAAAGGACCAATAGACGTTATTCTAACAGGTTTGATGCCCGTAAAATGTAAAATGGATCTTTTTATAGAGTGATGACTTGGCTTCCCAAACAGGAGTCCATAACTCCACCCAGGCTGGTCTAATGTGCAAATCACTCTGGCACTTCTTCCTCCTAGCATTTTGTCCCACCAAAGAGAATTTTCTCTTTTTTTATATGAAAATGGCGCTAAGAATGTTCGATCAAAAAAACCTTTCATAATAGCAGGAAAACCTCCCCACCATACAGGAAAAACAATAACAATGTGTTCACTCCATCGTATTTTTTCTTGAGCATCTACCAAATCTGGCTCCAATTCCATTCTCTTTCGATAACCAAATTCAAGATTAGGGTTAAAATCTAATTCTCGGATAATAATTTCTTTTACTTCTGCATTAGATGCGTTGGCTCCTTTTTTATAAGCATTACTAAGACCAAAATTGAAACTTTCTTTATCAGGGTGTCCGTTAATAATGAGTATTTTTTTCATCCTATTGATGTTTTTATTCGCTATTGTTATTTTCTCTGCAAAACTCAACATAATAGGAGATAATTCATTTGATATAAATCAAATTCGATTTTTAGGATTCCTTATTCTGCTCAAAGTTTCTAGTGTTATTCCCAAATAGGAAGCAATATGCATCAGAGGGACTCGATTGGTTATATCAGGGCGAATACCAATCAACTGCTCGTACCTCTCTTGAGCTTTATTGAATAATATAGAAGATAGTCTTTCTCGCAACCCGAGCATTGTTTGGGTAACTACTTTGCTAATCAGTCGTTCAAAATCATGGTATTTATTACAAAGATTATCTATCGCATCTCTCGAAATTTCCATAACTATCGAATCTTCAACAAACTCAATATAATGAGGACTTGGTTCTTTGCTAAAAAAGCTGACAATGGAACACATAAATTCATTTTCAAAGGCAAACCAATCTGAAACATCTTTTCCATCTTTTAAATAATAGGCTCTTGCACACCCCTCTATAATCAAAAACGCTTTGCCTGAAAATTGTCCTTCTCGAACAACTACTGTTCCTTTATTAATCGTCATTAAATTCGAATTAGCGATAAATTCACGTTGACATTCGGCAGACAGTGGCGCGTAAATTTCACCAATTTTATTTACTATTTTTTCAAGTTGCATTTTTAAAATTATAAATCATATAAATCCGAAATTGAGAAAGCTAAAGATAAACAATCTCTATTCAAAAGCTAGAATTTCATCAATCTCTGATGAGGTTTATTCCTTTTTCAAGCCCGCAATACAATTAAAAGATTTAACCAATGTTTAAATCATTCAAAATCTTATAATTAACATTTTTTTTAGTATTTTTAATATCCCCACAACGCACTATTTACTAATCTATAAAGTAAAATTTTGCAGCTGCAACAACTCTAACCTATTTTACTAATATCATTCACTATGAAAACTAGCATACTTTGTAACCTCTTATTATTGCTATCTATGTACTCGTTGTGTGCTCAAACCAAAATTTGGGGTGCAGGAACCAATAATGGTGCTGCCGAAGGAGAATTTCAAACGCCTTTTATTACTACAGGAACCAATAACAACTACGCTCCAAATGCCTGGACAGCCCTATCCATCTATGATACAGATTCTATATCTCCTGGAAATGCCTATTGGACTAGAAATACTTTAGGGTATTCGCAAGGAGCTTATGCCGCTCATCCTTGGCAAACACCTGCTCCTCTCCCCTCACCATCTCAAACTAATGGGGTCGCCATTTTTGATTCTGACCTTTTGGATAATAATGCTGTAACAGGTGCTTTAGGAACGGGAACTTCTCCCAGTAGACACAAAGGTGCCTTAATTTCTCCTAGAATTGACTTGAGTGCTTATCAAGACAGTAGTTTAATGGTTCAATTTTTTTCTAGCTATAGAAGTTATGACATAGATGAATTAAGTATCGCTATGTCTACCGATGATGGTACAACATGGACTCCTTCTATTAACTACCTAACGTTACAAGCTCCTTTTAATCCTGGGTGGATAAGAACGTATTTTCCTAGTTTGACTAATGGTAGTAATAATCTCACCAATTGTCGCCTAAAATTTACATTTGAAGGAGAGTACTATTTCGCTATGATTGATGATGTTTCTATTGAGGTAGCGGCAGATTATGACTTTGCGATTGCTCGTCCCAACCCTAGTAGTCCACAATTAGAAGAACAAGGCGATTACATAAAGATTGGCAATAATCAGTACTTTGCCCCCATTAACTTGTCCGTTGACGATATTCAGCAGTGGTACTTTGGTTTGAGAGTTGTGAATCATGGTTCAAAGGATCTGCTGCCCAGCGACTCTGCTATGATTTGCCTAAGAATTGATTTTTATAACAATCATACCAATGTGGCTAATGTTTATAACGACACCATCCTCGTAACAGATACATTACTTGCTCACGCTCAAAATTCTATTTTTGGAACCAAAAATCTAAAAAACATTAACTTCTTCATGTTATACGGTCAAGGCACGTATCGTATTACCTATACTCTACAACACCGCCAAGTCGATGCTTACAACGATAATGATAGTGCGAGGTATTATTTGAACAATGCAGCGCACCTTTACCAACATACCTATATTAATTATCTATCTAAAGCACGACTCTCTAATTCAACAGCAAAAGTACTTACAACCTCCGCTATTTTTCCAGCACGAAAAGATCTAACAAGTTACGAATATGGTTCCATGTATTATTTTCCAAGAGGCAATACCAACCAAATTAGAATTGATTCTATTGACTTTGGGTATTTCGTGCCTTGGGACTACACGGGAGATAGTATTATGAACCTCACCGCAGAGATTTATCAATTTAGAGATACGGTTTACAACAATGGTATACTTGATCATCTCAACGAATTGCAACATGTTGGAACAGGCATGATTCGCTTAACAGGGATAGGAACAATCGTTCCACCAGGTTCCTATGGTTTTGGGCGAGTTATTTCTTTCGTCAATCCTATTTCAGGTAGTACAATGCACAACTTAACAAACAATGGATATTATTTAGTGACTATAAAACAAGAACTAGTCAGCAGTACCACCTTAGATTCCACACAACATCTCTGGTTTGGAGTAGATGCATACAGCAACTTTGCTCAAAATATGGCTTTAACCAATGTTAGCAATGTAATACCTCACTCATTTGTTACAATAGCTATAGACTCTAACCAAAATAAAGTTATCAATACACAAGAACATGGGAGCCATACAGTCCCATCAATAGGTCTTCATTTGGGAGGCAGGTCTGGATATTGTAGTACAATAGAAACCACAGCTTATCCGTCCACACTTTTGAATATTTCCCCTAATCCCGCACAAGAATTCATTAATGTTCGTGCTAATTTTAAGAACCAAACATCAATTCAATACCTTTTAACCGATTTTTCTGGTCGCATTCTTCAAACAAAGACACAAAACACAGCAAGTGCCCCACAAGAGTTTAATATTAAGGAACTTCCTGCTGGCATATATTGGATTTATGCCAAGAATAAAAACGAAAAAACAACTGCAAGCTTTATAAAAGCTAAGTAACATTCTACATTTACTTGTTTTTTTTCTTGTTTTTTTGTTTTTTGCAATAAACATTCAATCCCTCATTCTTATAAGGGTAACAATATGTTTTCCAAATGCATACATAAATACCTCAAATGTTTTTTATAGATTTATAATAATTTATAAAATCAGAAGTACTTTATGCTTTTAGTAAAATATTGAGTGTTATAAGTAAGTGGACAGAAAAAAGTATAGTTAAAAATGTAATTGTTTTTAGTGCTGTTCAAAGAAAAGAATTGAAGTTTTAGCGGGCTAAAACGAGATTTTTTGATGAAGAACAGTGCAAAAAGAATTCTATTTTGCCTATAATTTTTTATGAACGATTACTTACTACAAAAAATAAGTCTTTAGTTTATCTTAAACCAACTTTTATGAAAAATAATATTTTAACTTTATTCAGTCTTGCTTTCTTGCTAATGGTCGTAGCTTGTTCAACTCCATCTCCAGAATCAGCAGGAGCTGCGGCTGATGTTCATTCTAATACAAGAAGTGCTCCATCAGCTAATCAAGAAGAAGACTTCAATATTTTATTGGCTCGTAAATGGCAAAATGAAAGTGGAGAAATTTACATCAACCTAAAAATTGATGGTTCTTTCGAAGGGCAATTTGACAGCGAAAACATTGTCGTTGGTCAATGGTCAGTTTCTGATGACCAAAAAACATTGACTCTACAAGGCACCAAAGCATCAGACGGCAAAGGTGATAACTTGAATGTTTCTTATACTATTCTAGATATGTCTTTAAACAACATGAAGGTGTTGGATCAAGATGGAAAGGAATTAACATTTGTTTCACCTGACAAATAGCACCAACTTTTTTATAAAACCTTTAGTTGTGTTGCTATTTAGCAAGTAAAAAATCAGTAGGGAATGTTCACTCTACTGATTTTAATTTTTCCCCTTTTACGTACCAAACGATATTGTCAAGACATCACAGGCTATTATTCCTAGTTGATTTTATAGTTTCTTATTATATCCATGAAGTACTGATTCCTCCCAAACATTCTACCTACGAAGCTGTTACATAATAAGATCGTATGGAACGTCCCCTATATTTAAGCCGCTTTTAGCTTAAATATGCTAGTAATACAAAAAATTAGTTCGCTATTATTGTTAATAATGATTTAATATTTTATTTTTCATAGAATAAACTTTCTAGAATAATTTTGCGCACAACACTAGAGAAGTTTTACCTCTTTAAAAAAACGTCCCTTTACTATCTTCTAATTATTATCAAATAGCATGATTTAACCTATCACACACTATGAGTAAACACGTATTTTTTTCTATCCTAACCTTTTTAATGCTTGCCACAGTCCCTACCTTACAAGCAGGTTTTAATACATCTTATCAACCTCCCTTTATTTTAAACCAAGAAGACACTTATTTACTTTTAGCACATAAGTGGGTTAGTGGTACTATTTTTCTTGATTTAAACATTAATGGTTCATTTGAAGGTACTGTCAACAACCAAACTGATTTGTACGGCAATTGGGAAATTTCCAACAACCAAAAGACCTTAACTCTAACCAACAGCCCTGAAGATGAAGATGAGTTTAAACTAGAGTACACCTTGTCTAATATATCGTTTGATTCCATCACTCTAATTGATAAAAAAGGAAAAACCATTGTCTTAGAAATTGCAGATTAATGCATCAGCTCTCAAATTGGTCTAAGTAGTTAGTTGGCTTAAAATATCTTATACAAAAAAGAAAACGCAGCAATCCATTTTAGACTGCTGCGTTTTTTCATTTTGCGATACCTAAGTACGCTCTAGCGCTTGGTAACAGTTTCTGCTGTTCTTTTTTTGTTAGAACGCATTTCTTGTTTTGCAGCCGCTTCCTTTTTGTCATGTTTCTCCCTTGAAACACTGTTAAGTTCTCCTGCCGTTACAGCTCTTTGTTGTTTCACAATAGCTCCACGTTCCAAGTAATTTTTTTCTCTTCCCGCATTGTACAGAATACCATATTCTTTTGTCTTTCCATAAGCTTCTGGTGTATAGTATTTGCCAATCTCGTGCGGACGTTTCATTCTAACATTAGTTGTATAATTATCAATTTTTGATTGGTAATATTGAATAGTAGGATCATTTCTTTGTGCATGTACTGTCCAAGAAACTTTAGTGTTAGGAGCACCTGCAACAACAAATTGATTGTTCGCAATTTCAGAAAGCACATAAGGCTGTGTCGCCGTTCCGATTGCTGTTAACTGATAACTTGGATTAATATTAATCGCATCAAAATAATCTGGTAACTCTACAATAGCTTGTCCATTGGCACCCAACTCAATCACCCCTCTATACATATTTAAGACCTCATCAGATTCTATACAAAAATGACGTAGGGTTTTGTTTTCTGGATCTAATGGGTGGTCAATCATAAATGCCTTCGTTCCCACAGCAGCAAAATCGGTATTCGAAAATAAACCCAAATTATTTCCTCCATTGGTAGAACCAACAACTCCCAAATCACCACCAAAACCAAAAACACCAATACCTTCTCCCCCTCCTGCATCCGCAGATTGAGAATAAATAGCAGCAGCCTGATTTGCTGCAACAACAGGTGTAATATAGACTTCTACACCACTTCCGTCTGCGGTTCCATTATTGTTGACCAATATAGTAGGGTCAGCACTATTATTAGAGGCACTAATAGCAGTTTTGACTAAACCTGGAGTTGGAGAGGTCCCTGTTGCCATATGGCTAACAGAAAGTACGGCATATTCAGAAGTTGTATTCGCTGGTCCTGCTGCCACTGTCGGGTTTCCCATAAATACATCCACAGCATTTCCATTGTTTCCATAATGTTGTACCTCTACAGCATTTCCACCACCACCAGCACCGCCACCAGTACCATTGTAGTTAACAATCAACCCTAAGCTATTTCTAGTTGCTGCGGTATTACTCATCGTTATATATTGCCCTGTACCATCTCCACTATGAAAAACCCCCAACCCCATATCGGTATTGGCAGCATTGCTCAACACAATTTGCTCTCCTCTACCTAAACCATCGTGAAATAGGGAGTATATCATACTGGTATTAGCAGTGTTTAGAATTCCAATTTCGCCTCCTACACCTGTTCCTGAATGATATAAAGCAGATCCTGTTGCAGCATTGGCAGCATTGGTCAAGCTCATAAAAGAAGCTCGCCCAGTTCCCGCATGATATAAAGCGGTGCCTGTAGACGCATTGGTTGCCTCTGATAAGTCCACATACACACCTCGTCCAGTTCCTGCATGTCTCAAATCATATCCAGTAGATGCATTCGCAGCATTACTCATATCCACATACATGCCCACACCTGTTCCTTGATGAAATAACGTATATCCTGCTGCTACATTCGCTGCATCCATATATAAATCAACTCCTCTAGAAAAGTTTCCTGTACCATTTTGTACTACCTGTAAAGCAGGTTGTGTAGCACCAGCATTTGCTTGAAGTACGTCTAACCCTACTCCCAGACCCTGGTTATTAGATATAATCGAGCTTGCTGTTGAAGCTGTGTGTGCCATAACATTATTGATACCTGCACCAGATGTAGCATTCGCTATAAATAAAACAGAGCTGGTATTAGCAGTATTGGTTGGGACTAATTCGACTGAATTACCTGCTGCACCTGCATGATCTACCAAAATAGCATCAACACCCGCTGTTTGATTAACATGCAGTTTCGCTGTTGGGGCAGCGATGCCCACACCAACATTTTGTGCATTGACTTTAGCAAACCCTAAGATAGCGAATGCTAAGATAATTGTAGTTTTTCTATTCATAATAATAATAAAGTTTGAATGGTAATAATTTATCTTTGTTTAGGGGGAATATTAAATTTAATACTTAAAACTCAATAATTCAATAGCTTATTTGTATTTTTTATTTCTTTTTGCTTTTTTATTATAATAAAAATCAATTAATCCATTTATATTTCTACTAATTTCACATTTTTCATTTTTTTATTTCGCAACCAAATAGCACATAAACAACTGATAAACAACAATTTAAACATAAATTTACAGTCATATAAACTCTTGATCATCAATTAAATACACCAAATATCATGCTATACTATTTTCTACAAAAAAAGCATTGAAAATAAATTGACTCTATTAAACATGCAAACGCCTTTCCAAATACTCTCTAAGCCACTTCTAAGTCTTGTTAATTTATTTTACCCAAGACTCTGCTTTGCTTGTCAAAAAAACCTCATTTCTGAGCAAACTTCAATCTGCATTCATTGCAATTACAAATTAACACCTACTAACTACCACTGTACTTCCCCTAACCCTGTACTAGAACGTTTTTGGGGAAGAGTAGAATTAGTCCATGCAACAACAGCCTACTCTTTTTCTAAAGGAGGAATATTGCAACATTTGATTCATCAACTTAAATATGAAAACAAGCCTCAAATTGGCATAGAGCTGGGCAAAATGTATGGGAGTATCCTAAAAGATAGCCCTCTTTATAGTACGGTTGATTATATTATTCCTGTTCCTCTACATCCCAAAAAGAAACGACTACGAGGTTATAATCAAGCTGCAATGATTGCCAAAGGATTAGCCATCTCAATGGGTACAAAATGGTCTTCAGAGTATTTAATTCGAACCAATAACACCGAAACGCAAACCAAAAAGTCAAGATTAGATCGTTTCGCTAATGTGGAACATGCCTTTGAGATAGGCAACGGTAACGAAATAGAAGGCAAACATTTATTATTAGTGGACGATGTAATTACAACAGGCGCAACACTAGAAGCTTGCACACAGACATTGCTACAAGTCAACAATACAAAAGTTAGTGTTGCAGCTATTGCTTTAGCCAATTAAGTCCAACAACATATCGCTATAAGAAACAGCCAATAAGTCGTCTTTCTTAATGTTTAGAATATTCATATAGGCATGACATTGCTCTTGCAGCTTAGTTTGTCCTATACTACCATCTTCGTCGATAGCCTCTATTTCTACAAAGGTTCCAAGACCTTCTACTCTATCCAAATGAAATTTGACAGTATCAATAAAAAAGATTTGACGCTTTTTGTCCACAACTACCTTAATTCCTAAAGCAGCTTCTAGAGTAGCTTTTAATGCAGCACTTTCATTGGGTTTGTAATAAGTAATAGAAGATACTTTAGGAGCCGCTTGATTTCCCCTATTGTAATGAATTAAAGCATTTTCAATAGTGCCTTCTCGTAGTTTTAAACGACCTTGGGGTACTTCAAAATAAGTATCTATTTGATGATCCTCTCCTTTATAGTCTGCGTCATACTCTTCAAGTATCTTTCTCAATGCTGCAATATTGGCGCACCTTGCTTTTATTTCTACGTTTGTCCAACTCATAGTCTATTTATTCTTTATACTCCTTTTATTTACTAAAAAGTAATTATTTAGAAAATTTTAAAACCCACTCCAAACTAGTGATTGGCAGTTATATGTTTGTCTATTTCTTCATCCAATCGATAATGTTTTATTCCATCAGCTATTCCATCCATCTCCTTCCTCTTCGTAACGTTCATTATACTCAATTCTAGTCCTTGCTTTTTGTTTTTCTCGTTCAAAAATCAATGCTGCTAGTACTTTGTGGGGAGGTTCAGAGGCTGCTGGATGGAGTGCTCGATGGACTTTTTGTTCGTTAATATCCAAACGATACAACACATAAAACAGCTGTTCCATATTATTATCCAAAAGCTCTAATACAAATTGTTCCAAGAACTGTAACAATTCTTGTTCTGTAACATCTTCGGGGATGTGTTCTACTTCAAAATCTTTTTGTACAAAAGCCGACGTTTGTTGTAGAATGAGTGCCTGTTTTTCTATCATATTTTATCCCTCTTGATTAAATGGCATTGAAACAATAAATGTAGACCCCTTGCCTAGTTCTGATTTTAAGTCAATCGTTCCACCATGAGCCGTTACAATGGCCTGCACATAACTGAGTCCCAATCCAAAGCCTTTAATATCATGTAAATTCCCTGTAGGAACTCGGTAAAACTTATCAAATATATACTTTCTTGCTTCCTTACTAATTCCCAAGCCATTATCTTGAATTTCAAATTGAAAGCCATTGCCAGCATTTCTTGTTCGTATGGTAATAATTGGCTTTTCAGGGGAATATTTGTTGGCATTGTCCAACAAATTGTGAATGATATTGGTAAAATGAGTTTCGTCTGCTTGAATAACCGAATTGTTCGCATTCAGTTCTAGAATAACTTGTCCTCCTTTTTGTTCTACCTGCAAAGCAATTTTTTCAGCAGCATTTAAGATCACATCTTCGGCATAAACTTCCACCAAATTAAGTTTAAACTCTCGCTTATCAATCCTCGCCATTTGTAGAACTTTCCCTACTTGGCTGTTCATCCGTTTATTCTCTTCCTCTATAATATTAACAAAACGCATGGCTTTTTCTGCTCGTCCCTTGTCGATCCACTTTTTGATGGTGTCTGTTGCAATAGAAATGGTGGCAATAGGTGTTTTAAATTCATGCGTCATATTATTTAAGAAATCGTTTTTCATTTCTGACAATTTCTTCTGTTCTACAATGACTTTAATGGTATAATAAAAGCAAAAAATGACAATACCTGTAAAAATAAATGTACTAATCAAATGCAACCACAGTCCACTCCACAAGAAGCTTCCTTTGGCAGGAAAATCCACATAAAGTCGAGCAATTTGTTCGTTAGAATTAGGAAAGAGGCTAATTTTATACCTAAAATTGGAGCGATCTCGATAACGCTCGCCACATTCTTTGGCTACAGGATTGAGCAAAACAAAATCCTCTTCTTTATTCGAATAAACCCCATAAGCGCAAGGTGTTGTAATACCTTTTTCGATAAGTTCCTCTTGTATCAAAGTATCCAAGGACTTCATACTAATTCTTTGTTGTACAGGAATATCTTGAACAATTCCATGGTGTACAAAGAAACGTTCGAAGTGAATCATATACGCCTCTTTATTTCCTTTCTTCCAACTCCTAGTAGTCTCTGTTGTTTTGAAGTTATCCACCAAATGTTCGACTTCTTGCTTGGGCAGTGTATCTACAGAAGAGTATTGTTGTGTAGAATCAGACTCATAATAATCCGAAATTTCATTCACTTCCAAAACCGTTGCAATCTCTCTGGAGTTATTCGTAATAACTGTTGTCAAGCGAGGCAAATCATACAAAGCAGCAGTTTTTTCAATTTCCGTTTGCTCCATTTTAGAGACAATATGGTCTAATGCATTGTTGATATTGCCATCAAAAAGCTCGCTATTCAACTGAAAAGCAGAAATAATAGAATACACTTGCATTCCAAAAATGCCAATCAAAGCACTAGTAACCATTAATACGATTTGCCAAATTGCCTTTTGTGTCATGTTTTGTTTGTTGTTAACGCTAATACGATTTTTAGCAGGCTATAGTAGTTTTTTTGTACAAAAAAATATGCCCTTACTTTGCTTTTAGAGTTCTATTTTCTAAAGTTTGCTTGTACATTAGAATAGCCTTTGCAAGTTGGTCCGCTGCTACTGGATGTTTCCTAAACCACATCTCGGGTTCAATGAGTTCTATCTCAGACAAGACAATTCGGTCATCATTATCCCACACCAAATCTACACGAGCATAAATTGGTTTTTCGGGACAAGCTGCAACTACTTTTTCGGCAAAAGCAATTTCTTCAACATTTGCCTTATAATCTTCTACAGAGCCACCAAAGTCATCCTGAACTCTAAAATCGCCTGCTTTGGCACGTTTTCGAACAGCATGAGTTACCTTTCCATCTATTACCATAAGAGCAATTTCACCCTTCGTAACAATCTGTTTTAAGAAAGGCTGCAAAAGCATCGCCTCTTGCTCAATTAATTCTCTAAAGATTTCCTCATAGGATGCTATTGTTTCTTTTTTGATTCGATATGTATGTCGTCCTCCTGCTGAAACAACAGGTTTTAAAACCATTTCTTCCCACCCCAATTCTTCTTGCCACTCTTGCAATGTTGTTTTAGTTTTTGGCGTAATAATTTTAGTAGGAGGTATCAACACCCCTCGGTCCATCAAATCTTCTAAATAGTGCTTATTAATATTCCACTCAATTTGGGTCGCAGAATTAATTAACTTACTCTGCTTTTTGACGCGTTCTAACCACCTCGAAAATTCCAAATATCGACCAGAATAGTCCCAACAAGTTCTCAGCAATACAAATGTAGTGGCAGACCAATCAAAATCAGGGTTGTCCCAATTCGTTCTGACTACCTTCAAGCCTTGTCTTTCCAATGCTTCTTGCACCAAACGATCTTCAGTCAATACTTGTTCAACATACCAATTAATCTCAGTAGGATTAAGGTAATCAACTGCGGTTATTATTGTAATGTCGTATTGCTTCATAGTATTTTTCTACATTATAACAAAGAGGCTACCCCTTTTGATGCGAAGTAACCTCTACTGTATATATCATAATATTTTTTGATAAGGTTAGATTACTTACACGCCATCGCCTCTTAACTTACGGAATCGTTTTCTAGCTTCAACAATAAACAAAGAACCTGTATGCTCGAATAAGATTTTTTCATACAATTCCATTGCCTTTTTGGAATCCCCCAATCGTTGTTCATAAATTTCTGCCATTCTAAAGATAGCATTATCCACTAATATTCCATCTTCATATTCTTTTGGGATACGCTCCAAATAATTAATTGCTGTTTCATAATCTCGATATTTAAAAGCTATTTCTGCTTTTGCAAACAAAACATCGTCTCCCAATCCATGATCACTATATTGTGTCATAATGCTATCCATAACAGCAATAGAAGCATCAAATTTATTTTGAAAACGCAACAACTCTGACTTTGCAAACATTTCCATAGGACGCGTTGTGGTATCCAAGGCTGAATGTTCCAATATAAATACCGACAAACCAATCGCATCGTTAGAAATCAACTCAGAAGTTGACCCTTTTAAAATATCCAATTGGTCTTGCGCCCATTCAAAATCTCCTTTATAATACGATAATTTTGCATTTTTATAGCGAGCCAATTCACCCAATGGCGCATCTTTCATCTCTTTATCTACTTGAGAGTATAGCAAAGTAGACTCCCAAACTTCTCCTTGCATTAGATAATAATCTCCCAAATCAAGCTTGGCTTCCGATTGAGCTACTCTAGACAATTGAGGCATTTTTACTACCTCTTCTAATACCGTAATAGCCTTGTCTAAGTCATTCAAATAAAACGCTTGCAACTCTGCCATTTCTTGCATGATTGTAGCCGTAGTATAACTACGCCCAAATTCGTCTATATAAGCCTGATATTCGCCTTCTAACAGCACTAATTCTTCTCTAGTATACTTAAATCCTTCTACCAAACGATCTCTTTTGGCTATCAACACAAACCTCTTAGAGTCAATATAATAAGGACTGTCGATTCCTTTTTCGTTGATAATATAGTTATACGCCTCAATTCCTGCATCATATGCTTTCTCACGAATAGCTACTTGTGCCAAACGATAAATTCTATTTCCATTCTCTCCTTGACGCTTATCCAACGCTTTAGCTTGACGTAAGGCATTTTCAAAGTCTCCTTGTTGCTCAAAAACCCAAATCAACATAACAGAGTAAATAGTCACTTCGGGGGCTTTATTTATTCTAGCATACAATTGCTTCTTCAACTCTGTAAAACCATCATTTTGAGACAATTCTCGTTGAAAAAAAGCTTGAATATTGGTCATTCGATTGGGCAAATACTCCAAACAATCCAAGTAACTTTCGATCATTTTAGGAATATCTCCTTTCAAGCGATAAACCGACCCCATTTCATAGGCAAACATATTTTTGATTTTCATCAACTTCGATCCTTTTTCATAGGTCTCTATCGCATATTGGTAGCCTTTGTTTTTGATAAATGAGTTGGCTAGTTTTACGATTTGAACTTGGTTGGGGGCTAATAATTTAATTGCTTTTTGATATTGCTCATTCGCTTTATCTCTATTTCCTTGACGTTCGTACAAAACACCATAACTCACATAACGTTCGACTTTTTCGGGAGAAGCTTTAATTGATTTTTTCATCATTTTCTCAGCTTCTTTGTAATCTTCCAACTCTAACAAGGTGACAAAGTAACGCTCAAAAAAGTAATCGTTGGCTCGATTCTTTTCGTGTAATTCTTTGTACAACGCAGCAGCCTTTTCAAACTCTCCATCAGAAAAATACTTTCGTGCCAATGAAGCCGTTTGAGCTGAAACTTGACTTGTTATCAATAATGTTATAGAAAAAAGAAATAATCTTATCATGTTCATTTTTTTGTATTAATCCTCCTGTTTTCAGCAACAAGAAAGTTTGATGAGGTGTTGGGCTATGTATAAATAGTTGTGATAAAAGCAAGTGCGCTCAATATAACAAGATACGTTTTTAAGCTCAAATAGTTGAAGGCACTTTCTTTCAATAACTAAATTTTAACTTTAGTTTGAACAGCGTTTGTTCCAAAATTTTTCGTTGTGAATCGGCAAACTATCTTGTTGGTATCGCACCAAAGCCTTCTGATAAACAGCACAAGCTTCTACTTCAAGTCCCTTTTGAAATAGAATCTCTGCTCGCATCGATTCATGATTGACAGGGGTTCGATTTTGGTTGATTGCAACAAAACGATCTAGATCATTCAATGCAGCATCGTATTCGCCAGTATTTAGGTAACACAACATTCGATTATAATAAGGGCGTCCTTCTTCATAATCGGCTTGTAATGCAATCACTTTGTTGTAATAAGGAAGTGCCTTTTGAATCGCCTCTACCAAGCTATCCTCCATATATTTTTGATAATGTAATTTGGCTAAGTTATAATTCGTAGCTATGTCATCTGGATCTTTGGCCAAAAAGCTTTCCATTTTTTCTATTATTTGGTTGGATGATTCTTGCGCTGGCATTGGCTGTTGAGACTTCGGATGGTTTTTTATCATTTCTTGCAACTGCTCTTCTGTAAATTCAGGGAATCCATCTGCTCCAATTTTAGGCTCGTCCTTATTATTTGAAGTGCAAGCTGTTAAAAATAACATAAGAAGGAGTAGATAGCCGCTTAATCGTAACATCTTTTTGTAAATTTTAGTATTTTTGTAAAGGTTGCTTTTAACAATTCGTTCGTTGAAGCCATGTAGTAGCAGCGCAGCTAACTACTATTCTAACAGTACTCTATCGAATGGTTACCTTTTGAGGTAAAAAAGCCATTTAAATTTGAGTAACAATTATTCATTGTACAATCTTTATGAATATGGTTAGCAAAAATACTGCTAGAATATTTTTATGACAATATTCCATAACAAAGATAAGTCAAAGTACCAAATTTCTTGGTTTATGTTCTATAAAAAACAAATCGTCTTCTGTTCTCTATGGACTATTTTGCTCCTTTGTGGTCTTCAACTCAATGCACAAATAACAGATAGCACTGCGATCATTTATCCTGCTATTAACGAAAACTTATTTGTTAATACCAAATGGAAATATACGTATACCACTCATGCAGAAAGCAATACAATCATCCATAAGGCAGATGACACCTACGATTACTTTGTTTTTTTTCGATACGACTACGGCTATCAAACCTACTTAAACGGAACACTTTCAGGGGGGCTTTGGCGTTTGAACAAAGAGCAAAATGAGATTATGTACAATTTCCGAAAGGTAGAATGGTGGCGTATTGCTTCTTTTAACGAAGAAGCTTTGATCTTAGAGTTTACCATGAATAGAAAATCTTCTTACCGTTATCATTTTGTACGAGTAGCAGATGCTGATGCTCCTTTTGAGCGCTCTCCCAATGATTTGCCTGACATCAATGTTAACTTTGAAGAAGATGCGATTGTGGCAGAAACAGAAAGTTATACCCAGTTTTTGGAAAAAAGAGGCATCAAATACAACCCCAAAGTCTGGCAACGACGCAAAGAACGCCGCCAACGTCGAGAGGCAAGACGTATTGCTCGCTTGCAAAAAACGGTCAAAGGTCGTGCAAAATTAGCAAAAGAAGAACCTAAGGAAATGATGCAGATTGAATTGGTTGGTGGTGGTTTTTATGGTGGCGTAGATCCTGTTTATCGCAATATGATTTTGATAAAAACCGATGGTCGTGTGATTAAGGAATACCAAAGTCAATTACAAGGTTTGCAGGTTAGCAAACATAATATTTCCAGAGAAACTTTAGAGGAATTAATTACTTTTATAGAAGAAAAGCAGTTTTTTGAATTTGACCAAATCTATACTTGTAATACGCCTGCTTGTATCAAAAGATTGGAAAACAAACCTCGTCCTATTGCCCTTCGAATTGCTATTACCAAAGGAGTTCGCCGAAAAATTATTACCATTCCGATTTGGGATGGTAGAGGCAAGCATAACTCGTTAATTGATTATCCTAAAGAATTAGATGCGATTGTTCAAGCTATTGAAAACATTGCTACGCAACAACCTCAGTAACCTTTGTATTCTGTATTGCTCCAATTCATATTTTTAATTTTAACTTATTTTTCTAGCAATAGCTAGTGCTACTATTTCTAGACGTTGCACCTCTAATTGAACAACAATCATTCTCCCTCTTCATTATAACCACAGCATTTTTCAATAATATCTACTATATTTGCAACTTACTTATTAAACTATATTTCAATGATACGTAAGTGGCATTTAAAAGCTATTATCCAAAAAACCATTTCTTTTATGCCCAATGGGCATAAAATTAACCATTGGTTTCAAAAAAATATTACCAAAGGTGTTTATTTGGGCGATGAATATTTTTATGACCGTCTAGAACATGTAAAACATCATCTTAGTGCCTTTAATAAGCATTGTGGTACGATTGAAGATAAAAGAACATTGGAATTGGGCACGGGCTGGTATCCTGTTATTCCCTTTAGTTTTTTTCTGTCGGGAGCAGCCGAAATTAACACGGTTGATATTTCTAATTTGACCAATAAAGAAAAACTAAAAGATACAATTGGCAGATTTATTGAGTTGATAGAAAACGATACCTTAAAGCAATATATTGATGCCAAACCAGAACGAATTACCGTTCTTCAAGATATTGCCAAAAACTTTGAAACGCTTAGTTTTGAGGATATTTTAGCTAAAATGCACATTAAATATCTCCTTATGGATGCTCGTAATTTAAAGCATTTGGCGGATAATTCTATTGATTTGGTGCATTCTAATAATACGTTTGAACATGTTTATCCAAGTATTTTGAAAGATATTTTGAAAGAATTCAAGCGCATTGTAAAAAAAGAAGGGCTACAGTCTCATTTCATAGATATGTCGGATCACTTTGCTCATTTTGATAAATCCATTAATATCTACAACTTTTTGCAATACAGCAATAAGGCTTGGGACAATGTTATTGACAATAGCATTCAGCCACAAAATAGATGGCGTTTTCCCCAATTTGTTGCTTTATATAACAGTTTGAACATCCCTTTAACAGATCAAGAAATTAGACCTGGAGACATCGAGGCGGTTAAATCCTTGAAAATTCATCCAGATTTTAGTAAATTTAGTACCGAAGAGTTAGCGATTAGTCATTGCTACTTGTATTCAAAAGGGAAATAATCTCAAAAAGTATTTTCTTGCTATCAACGAATTATTAATATTGTCTATATTATGAATAAAAAGATCGTTATTATCCTGTGTGGGTTCTTGCTCTCTGCAAGTATGGTATTTGCTCAACGAGACAGAGCTTCTGCTGAAGCTTTTGGAATGAGTGTTGTTCAAAGCTTTTTTGATCAAAACTGTGACTTTATGTTTGATAATTTGGATCAGCAAATTACCAGTTTTGAAGGAGGTCAAGTGATTCAAATCACTCCTGAACTGCGTCGTTTGTTTTGTTCTGAAAGTCCACTTCGTCCTGATATGGCAGTAACGTTTCAAATGTATCAAGAAAATTACAAACCTGTTGTTTATGACAGAAATGAATTGAGTCAAAAATTTCCTGAATGGGCAAATCATTTAAATTTGCAAGCAGGCGATTTTTTCTTTGATGGAGCCAACCCTATTGCAGCTGGCTATACTCGTGTTTTTAGAGCAGGTGATATGGCACGTTTTGTTATTCGAAAAATTAATGGTGATTGGAAAATTATTGCTCTTTAGGTCGACTACTTCAAACTTATACAACGAACTTTTGTACTTTATAATCCAAAACAATAGAGGGCTGTTCATTTCTTTCACCAAATAGTTATATTGAGTGTTATGTTAGCTTGATAATTCTGATACAAGCATCAAGCCTTCTCTTTTCCAACTTTCTACCTTAATAGACACCGTTTACCCCTCGTCTATTCAACCTTCGTTTGTTTTTATTTTGCTAAAAAGTAAAAAAATGAACAAACTATTCAAAAACTCTTTACTTTTGTGAAAAACACCTCTAAGAATACAAATAAAATAAAAAAAGAGGTGCAAAAACTAGTTTTAAATTATGGGTAGAATCATTGCATTATTAGTCCTTTTCTTGGGCTTAGGAGCTTTTACATTTTGGAAAATCAATAATCCTGGTACTGTAAAAGACACTTATTCAGAAAATCTACATACTATGTTTGCTCTAAAAAACACGGATCAAATACAACGTGTTTTTTTAGTAGATCGCTTTGGCAACGAAGCGTTAGTAGAACGAGTAGAAGAATTAAATTGGACATACACCAATAAAACAACAGGGAAAAAATATAGAGCCAACCCTAGTGCTGTCTATATGCTTCTAGAAACGATCCGAAAGGTTCGTACTAGAGAACCTATCAACAAAGCTGCAATGGATAATGCTGTCAAGTCCTTGGCTGCTAAAGCAACAAAAGTTGAAATTTATGATAAAGATAAAAATAAGCTTCGTGTTTTCTATGTAGGTCCAATGACCAGTGGAGGAACGGGTAATTTGATTATCATGGAAGGCTCTGATCAACCTTATGTCGGGTATATTCCAAATTTCCAAGGAACGATTGACACTCGATTTATTACAACAGAAAAAGACTGGAGGGATAAGGCTATTTTTAGAAATGATGTCGATAAATTAGAATTTGTGCAAGTCGAATATCAAGCTCCCAGTCAAAAGACGCAATCTTTCAAAGTTTCAAAAATTGGATCTGACCAATATACCGTAGATCCTGTTGATCCTTCTTCTCCTGTTTATGATCAAAGTTTGGTCAACCAAGACAATGCGGCTACTTACTTTGAAGATTTTGATGTTATTAGTGCTGAGAAAATTTTTGGTAAAGATTATAAGGAGACTAGAGACTCTATTATTACCACTACACCTTTTGCTGTTGTTACCTACAAAGCAACGTATCACAATGAACCTCAAGTATTCAGATTGTACTCCTTATACAACCCTAATGCAGATCGTGGTGATGGTGAAGTTGGGCATCGTCAAAAAATACAGCGTTATTTTATAGATATTGATGAAGATAACTTCTTCTTAGGGCAACACTTGGTCTTACGTTCTATGCTTTGGGGATACGATTTCTTCTTCCAAAAACAAGCTGTTATCTTAGATGAAGACGAAGCTCAAACAACCCAATCTTTCCCTGAAAACAAAGAGGAAATTCGAGCTGCTCGTGAAAAAAATAAGGAAGCTCAATAATTTTCCTTGCTGTGCTATTGAGCACCATTTAGTCGTTTTGAGCTACTAAAACAATCTTACTCTATCCGTTTTGGTAGCTCAAAACTCCTATGATCTCCTCTATGCCCTCCTATTGTATCAATGGATTTTCACTTCCCCTATTCGACATTTGATCAATATGAGTACTTAAGTTATCCTAAATTTATATCATGAATAGAGAATTTCTTCTAAATTTAGTTTTCCTTATTTTAATCAATTTAATCATAAAGCCTTTTTATGTTTTTGGAATTGACTTGAAGGTACAAAATGTAGTAGAAAATTATAGTCTCTACTTTGCCTTATTGAATTTCTCTTATATTTTTCAAATATTTAGTGATTTAGGTATTCAACAATACAACAATCGCAACATCGCTCAACACGATTATTTGTTTGACAAATATTTTCCCCATATTTTAGGGTTAAAAGGTGGTTTATCACTTGTCTTTTTATTCTTGTCTCTCAGTACCGCATTAATACTAGGCTATGGTTGGAAAGAACTTTATCTATTGTTGTTTTTATTACTCAATCAGATTTTCATCACATTTACCTTCTTTTTTCGCTCCAATATTTCAGGATTACAGTATTATCGCCTAGATAGCATTTTATCCATCTTAGATAAATTGTTAATGATGCTCATTTGTATCCCTTTGTTGTGGGGACCTTGGGTAGCATTTTTTCAAATTGAATGGTTTATTTATGCCCAAACAGCAGCATTTGGTTTAACGGCATTCATTTCGTTTGCCCTTACTCGAAGGTATTTAAAAGGTAAACTGGTCTTATATTGGAATAAACCGCTACTTAGAGCTATCTTAAAACAGAGCATTCCTTTTTCTTTGGTCGTGTTATTAATGAATATTTATACTAGAATTGATGCGGTCATGATAGAACGGTTGCTTTATGATCCTGTTACCAATAAAGGTATTCAAGAGGGCAATATCTATGCTGCGGCCTATCGCTTATTAGATGCTATTAATATGATTTGTTTTTTGTTTGCGGGTTTATTACTACCAATGTTTGCTCGAATGCTAAAAAACAAAGAAGATGTTCAACCTCTTTTGAAACTAAGTAGCAGTATCATGCTAGTTATTACTGTTAGTTTTAGTATTGCTGTTTGTTTTTATGCACAGGAAATCATGCCCTTGTTGTATGTCAATTATAGCCCCTCTATGTCCGAGGTATTGATCTTACTCATGATTGGTTTCAATTCTATAGGTATGATTCATATTGTAGGAACTTTATTAACGGCTAATGGCAACCTTATGTCTATGAACATCGTCTTTGTCGTAGGAATTGTCATTAATATGTGTTCTAATTATTTTTTGATTTTAGAATATGGCGCTTGGGGAGCCGCTATTAGTACCATTATTACACAATCTTTTGTGGCTTTGGCAGAACTAGAACTTGCACGAAGGACCTTCAATTTGTCTACTAACATTCTGTTTTTAGGTCAAATTTTACTATTTGTTATAGGCGTTGGATTAATTAATTGGGGATTGCAAAGGATGGTTATTCCTTGGTTTTGTGGCTTTGTATTGGCAGGGATATGCTCTGTTGGTTGGGCCTTAATAACCAAAATTATAGATGTACGTGGCATTTTAAGAGTTATTAAAACAAAAGCCGCATAATTTTTCTACTTTTGCAAATATAGTAGTTCGTTGATTAGTTCGCTACGCTCATGAGGGCGCAAGCTTAGTTTTTTACTTTTTTACCAAAAAGACAAAAAAGCACATTTATATTAGTTTGATAATCAGAATTTTAACACAAAACACAACAAAGACACAACTTGCTAATTATCAAACTAATAAAGTTTCTCAACGAACTATTGCAAATATTTATCAAAGAGATTTGAACAATGTTCAAAATAGGTTATTCAAATAAAATACAAATACTACAATGAGTAAAGAAAAAAATAGCTATTCTTTATTAGACATTATTGGTATTCTTTACCGATGGAAAAAGCCCTTGCTTATTTTAATTGCTAGCACTACAATTGGGGCTATTGTTGTTACGTTGCTATTAGATGATTATTACACCGCTTATGCTACTTTTGTTCCAACTAATGAGGAACAAAAACTGTTTGACTCTGCAGGTAACTTAACCTTGTATGGTGGCGATGATGCTGTTAGCCGTGTGTTAATTTTTGCCGAATCATCTCCCTTTGTTGATCACATGATTAAAAAATTCAATTTATCAGAGCACTATGGTATTGATGATAGTACTCCCAAAGGGCGCAATAAAATTGAGAAGCACTTTAGAAAACTATATGATATCAAACGAAACAAACATAGTGGTTTAGAGATTTCTATACAAGATAAAGATGCTGAAACAGCTTTTAACATGGTTTTAGCGGCTTTGGATAAAATTGAAGACTTGTATCGTGCTGCTACTTCTGGAAACAAAGGGTTGATTAAAGAAACCTACGAAAAAGCAATCGCTGAAAAAGAAGCAGAATTAATTACGGTAGCAGATACTTTGACAACCTTGCGTAAAAAATTCAATATTTTTGATGTAAACCAACAAAGTAAAACGCTTTCTGGTATGTTGACCGCTTTAGAAGGGCAATTGGCTTATGACCAAGCAAAACTAATTAGTTTTCAAGAAATGAAAGCGCCACGAGATTCTATTATCAACGTAAAAGCTCGTATTGCAGGTGCGTTGCAACAACGTCAATTGATGCGAGGAGGTTCTATTCGAAACCCCGACGTAGAGACTTCTTCTGATATTTATGCCTTTAATGAAGGAAGAGACCCTGTTATTTATTGGGAAACTAAAATTGCTAATTTGAACGAAGAGCTCTCTTTGATTATCACACAATTTGCAAAATTTAAAACCCATGCCTATTCTAATATTGCGGGTATTATTGTCTTGGAGCCCGTGCAAGTTCCGAATCTAAAATCGTATCCAGTCCGTTCTTTTATGGTAGTTGGAGCCATCTTAGTTTCGGTTATTTTAGGAGTCATAGGTGTATTAATATTAGATGCCTACAAACGCATCGATTGGAAAGAAGTCTTATATGAGAAGCCAGTTAGCCATACGTAAATACTCGCACAACTTATTTGTTGGCTATGCTTTTTGTATTGTTGCCTCGATAATGGGGGCGATCTTTCTTGAGACGCCCACTCCATTATTGTTCCCTCTTGCATTAGCATTTGTCTTTCAGGTATTAGTAGATTACGAAAAAATTTATTTTCTATTGTTTCTGTCGATTCCAATATCTACAGAAGTATTTTTGACCGACCATTTAGCAACGGATTTACCAACAGAACCCCTTATTGTGGGGCTTATGTTAATTTATTTCTTAGTTGTCTTAACCAATCCGTTGAGCATAGATCGAAAATACATAAAACATCCTTTATCGATACTAATCTTGGTGCATGTTGCTTGGGTCGCCATTACCACGTTTACATCATCTGCCATTGGTTTTTCGTTTAAATTTTTATTAGCAAAGCTGTGGTACGTCGTAACCTTCTTTTATTTTACAGGTTATTTGGTAAAGGATCAGAAGAAAGTTAATCTCCTACTTTGGTTGATTGCAATTCCGTTGGCTCTTGCAACTACAAAAGTTATTATACACCATGCAACTCTAGAGTTTGGTTTTAAAAAAATCAATGAAGCCTGCCCTCCTTTTTTTAGAAACCATGTTAACTACGCCGCAATTCTTTCGGTATTCATTCCTTTTATGTGTTACCTTTGGAAATGGAGTGTGGGGTTAAAAAAACGCATCTTGGAAATCACATTAGGAGTGCTTGTTTTTGGTGTTCTCACAGCCTATACGAGAGCTGCATATGTAGCCTTAGCAATCATTCCTGTCGCTTATTGGATCATCCGTTTGCGTTTTGTCAAGCTAGCTGCAATTATTGCATCTATTGGTGCTCTTGGTATCTTATCGTTTCTAATTACAGAAAATAAGTTTATGGAACTTGTTCCGACAGATCAAACAATTGCACACACAGAATTGTCAGATATTGTCTCATCTACCTCTGAGCTAAAAGATGTTTCTACCATGGAACGCTATTATCGGTGGATTGCAGGTGCACAAATGATTGCCGAAAAGCCTATCTTGGGTTTTGGTCCTGGCAATTTTTATCATTTTTATAAACATTACACGTTAAATCGCTTTTCGACTTATGTGAGTGATAATCCTGAGAAATCTGGAATTCATAATTATTACTTGATGACAACTTTAGAACAGGGCATTATTGGTCTAATTATCTTCTTGCTCCTTATCTATACAACTATTATTTATGGTGAGCAAGTATACCACCAATCTCCAACAAGAGAGCGTAGGGACCTTGTAATGGCGACTATTTTATCTACCATTGTTATTGATGCCTTCTTGTTGATGAACGATATGATTGAAACGGACAAAATTGGCTCGTTCTTCTTTTTTAATATTGCTATTATTGTCATTATTGACTTAATCAACCAAAAGGAGATAGAACGCTCTGGAATTCATTCCAACGATAAAAAAGATAAAACGTCATAATTATTATCTAATACATAAAATACAAGAGGCTGTCAGAAAATTATCTTTCCTGACAGCCTCCTTTTTTTAGGACGAGACTATACATCTTTAGGGTCGTTAGTAGCTTCCAAAATACCTTCTTAAGAACCACTCCAAAGTCAGCAAACCTAATAGTAAAAAGAAAATCCATTTAAGATGAATCAACGATCGAGTTTTGACAGTATCGTACAAAACTGGTTTTGCAAACCCTTTTGCGGTTATTAATTCTGGCAGCTTCAAGAGTTCGTTAGGCCCTACAACAGCACCACCATTTTTAGTACTAATCAAATTTAGGAGTTGATGATTGGCTGTTGTTTCGAATACCTCTAACTGTATAGATTGTACACTAAAAGCACCTCCTGATTTTAATTCTTCTCCATTAAATACCGTAGAAGCTTCAAACTCGTAACTACCTTCTGGCAATCGTCCTGCATTCAGCGCATAACTAGACTCTGTTTTATTAAATGTAAATGGGAATTTTTCTCCTTTGTCATTTGTAATTACCACCCGTGCTTCGGGGGTATTGATACGTTCGTAATTGCTATTATACAATTCAGCATCAATCGAAATTACTTCATTCTCATTATACAACGTATTGCTAACAAAAGCTCTAAACCTCCGTTTGTCCTCTTTAGTGCTTAAATATTGAATTACCTTGCCCAACAATTCGTCAAATAAATCATGTGACTGATTTTGTACATAATCAAATATACGCCACTTCCAAATTCCTTCACCTGCCAAAACACCTTTTTTAGCCCCTTGTTCTTCTCCCAAGACCAACAATGGATATTCTGTATTAATAGAACCAATTCTTTGACTCAGCATAATGGTTGCATCTGCCTTAGGTTTAAAATCGGCAAAAGGAGTTGTTACAGGTGGAAATTGAGCTATCAAATCCTTGATTCGCTCATCTAATGTAAAAGTATTAAAAGAAGGTTCCAGTACACCTTCTGTATCATTGGTTTGATTACCTCTCCCATTAATCTGAATTAAATCTTGGCTTTGGTTCAAATTAGGCAGATTGGTCAAGGTTCCAACAACAAATAAATGTGGAATCTTCTTTGTTCGAATCGTTGTCAGTACATCTGTAATACTATTTCTAGCACTTGGCAACTGATGCAAGATCACAAAGTCATAACCTGAAACCGACTCCGAAAAATCATCGGCGTATTTTATTTCTACTTCATAATTTTTATTGTTCTTAATCGTCCTCTTAAAAGCAGCCATATCTGGATGGGGTGATTCTGCTAGCAACAAGATTTTTTGACGAGCATCCAAAACATCTATATAAAAGTTTTTAGAATTGTTCGCTTTGGTTGCCTCCCCACCTATTGGACTCAACGAAACGGTGTATTTTTGAACACCACTTCTAGTTGCTTCTAACGTAATTTCTTCTGTTATAAAAAAGTCATTGTTATCAATTGAAATCAATTTTTCTTGTAACTTTTTTCCTCCTTTGGATACCGTTAACTTAGTAGCTCCTGCGCTACAATTAATAGCAGCAACATCTACTTGCACCGTAAACCGATCGCCTAAATAAGTAATTTGATTGTTATATACCTTCTTAAGTACCAAGTCTTTTTTAGGTATAGTATCTCCCAATGCGACACTAAAAACAGGTGTATTTAATTTATTTCCCAAGTAAACAGGATCACTTCCTTGATTATAAATTCCGTCCGAAGCCCAAATAATTGTTCCTATATTTTGGTTGCTATACAAATCATACATTTCTTGCATGAACCCAGCTATATTGGTTGCTTTATCATCAAACGAATAATCAATTCCTTCTCGCACTTCTGCCCCAAAAGAATAGGTTTTTAAGTCATAATCTGCACTTAGTTTTTCTTTAAGTGCTTCCATATCCTTTTGGTATTGCACTTGAGCTTCTTCTGACATGCTTCGCCCTACTGACTCCGAGTTGTCCTGTGCCAAAACGACAATAGGTTGTTGTGTCTGCGTGATCGTTCGTTTAATCACAGGAGCCAACAACAGCAAGCAAATGATTGTTACAGTAACAAAACGCAAGGTTCCAAGCCCTGTATTCAGTTTTTTGGATTGTTCTCCAAAACTTCGGTCTCTATAATACAATGCTAGAGCATACAAAGCTCCCATCAAAACACACAAAAAGATAAACCATGTAGGGTATTGAAATATAATGTTGGATTGCAAGAATAAGTTATTCACTATCTATGGATATATTTACGATCTGTCAAATTAGTTGTCAAATATAGGTTACACCAGACTATTGGGTTCGAAACCAAAAGGAAAAATAAGCATTATATTAGAATAATAGTTCTGATATACACATGCTAAGATACATTTAACACATCAATTTGTTCAAAAAACAACTAAGATTCTCTACTAGGTACTACTTCAAACAAAAAATAACCTTGAAAAGAAGTACGTTTTACGTGAAAGCTCCTTTTCAAGGTTGTTCAATATAACAATAGGACGGCTCAATCTACTTAATTAGCAAGCGCAAAATTTTCATATTTCTTTTCCAACTCACTTTTATTAAACCTAAAAAAGGTATTGTCTTTATAATGTACCAAAACATTAAGTTGCTCATCTAAAAACTTAGTATTAAATACAATACTTGTTTTCTTTAATTTAGCATCTATCTTGTAATATTTCAGTTCCGCAGAGATAGGGCTATAACAAGGGTTCTTAGCAATTGCGCGATAACTACCATCTTTTTCCCGAACCAAATAACTACCACATCCCTCCCCGCAATTTTCTAAATCTGATGGTTTTAGATTATCAAATGGTTCATCTTTTTGCCACTCATAAGCATCTACCTCAACCCCATCTTTTATGCGATAAAACGCAATGAAGGCGGTATCTGGTGAAACCTTGGTAATTTGAGCTATACTGCTAGACAATGCTGACTCGTAGGCTCCTGCCTGAAACCATCCTGAATAAATCCAGTACTCTCCAAAACGGTTCTTTTTCCAAATTCGCCTGCCTATAATTTCTTGTTCTACATTTGTATCGGCATACCCTTTTTCTATAGACATTTTATTAGAAAAATGACCTACCCATAAATTGGTAATGTGCTCTAGCCTATTATTGGTGTTTTTATTAGGATTTTGAGTTAGCTCATCTATATAAATAGATGAATTGGTAGTCGAACAGCTTGCAAAGAAAGAGATGATCGCTATAAATACTAAGCTGGGAATAGATAAAAGCTTTGACATAATGGATGGTTTTAATTGGAACAATGAGGGGTTTTACCAGTAAGTATAAAATAGATACCGTTTAAGTAAACTTAACTTTTTGTTGATATCTATTTCATACTCACTCTATACGGATAACAACCACAAACAAAATTTGTTCTGCTTTTACTTCCATATTTTGCCTTATATAAGACAATTGCATATCTGCAATCATTGTCATCAAAGCTCTATAATTTATGACATCGTTTTTCCTTCTTTTCTCAACTCTCGTTTAATCCCCTCTCGGATGTCCTCCATTGCAACGGCATCGCTGCCTCTTCTCAACGCACTTAAAGAACAATACCGCAAGACATTAATAATACTACCTCCTGTTATTTTATGTTCATTCGCAATAATAGAAAAATCTACATCAGACTCTTTTTTTACAGTTTTAAAACTGTTTTCCCACAACTGCTGACGCTGCTCTACATTGGGGGCTGGAAAGTAAATAATCGATTGAAAACGACGTGTAAATGCAATATCCATATTTGCTTTAAGATTCGTCGCCAAGATAACCACTCCTGAAAAATCCTCTACTCGTTGTAGCAAGTAAGCCACCTCTTGATTGGCATGGCGGTCTTTGGAGTCAGAAGTAGCCGTCCGTTTTCCAAACAAGGCATCCGCTTCATCAAAAAACAAAATCCAATTTTTGTTTTCAGCTTGATCAAAAATATTCGACATATTTTTCTCTGTTTCTCCAATATACTTAGAAACGACCTGCGACAAATCTACTCGATAAACATCTAGCCCCATTTGCTTTCCAATCAAACAAGCCGTTAGCGTCTTTCCTGTTCCTGGAGGTCCATAAAACAGAGCTCGGTAACCTCTCTTTAATTGCTTGCTTAACCCCCAATCATTCATAATAGTATTTTGGTGCTCTAACCAAGCG
This sequence comes from Aureispira sp. CCB-QB1, assembly GCF_000724545.1. Classification (GTDB taxonomy): domain Bacteria; phylum Bacteroidota; class Bacteroidia; order Chitinophagales; family Saprospiraceae; genus Aureispira. Next base: position 77,787 of record NZ_JHBV01000024.1, read on the forward strand.
GATATTTCTGAGATTTCCCCCAACACATACGGGTCCAAAACTAAATCTGACCAATCTAATTTTGTAGACAAATGCTTGGCAGGAAAATTAGTACTAAAGTCTGGTTTATATGGATTTCCAGAAGTAAAAAAGCTCAAATACTCCTCACTCAACTCCAAACCACTACTAAATAGTGGTTCACTTCCTTGATTCAAATCAAGCTTTAATATATTATTTTTGTAAAAATAATGTTGAGGCTTGAATAAATCAATAATTCTAATTCGCTCTTCAATATCTCGTCCTGCAATCAAAAAAGCTGCCGTTTCACCAGTCGGCAAAAAACCACTGTGGTAACGTCCTTTTAAGCCTCCAAATTCCGTATAAACACGATCATATATCTTATTTTTCAGAAAAAAGCGATCCAACAATTGTGGGCGGACATGAGGTGCTATACTCAGTGCCAAAATAACTCTTTCTTTAAAACCGAAATTGCAAAACTTAATAATCTTTGCATAAAACGATTCATCATTTTCCACAGAAGGCATTGGAACCTCATAGACACTCGTATATTCACTTTCTTGCCCAAATCGTAGGTCCATACGGGTCATAATTACTTTATTTAGCCAAGAAAGTTCGGCTTCTAGAGTTTTAGCATTTAATTCTAATGGTGATAATTTCATAGTATTCTATCAATGTGTGTTGTATATAGAGAAGTTTTTAAGCGATTGGTATTGATTCATACTTCGTGAATTTAAAAAATAAATATTCCCTCCCGTTAGTATGGTCATTCACTTAACACAAAAAAGGCAATTTTTACTGCCAAGTTGTTGGTAAGATGTATCGAAGTGTCAAGGCGCCTCTTGCCAAACTAAATCGAGGAAAACCAAAAATAGGCTTCCAATCAATACTTAGACTAACAGGAGCATGTGAAAAAGTATATTCGACTCCCACTACAGTTGTAAAACCACCACCAAAGAAAGGAGTCCGTCCTGTTTCAGTGTAAGCCCCTAAATAACCTCCAGCACCTGCAAAGCCTGAAAAGTTAGTATCAAACCCCAAATCTAAATGAAAGACCCATAGTGCTTCAAAGACATACCCGTTATTTTGAGGCGCATCGTATAATATTCCTGGAAAATAAATCCCTTCATCTATCTGAAAACCTGCCAGACCTTCTATCGCTTGTTGAATATTAGGCGTATAAAAAATAAAACGCTTGTAGCTTAACTCTAGAGATGTGCCTGCTCTAAAACCAAGTGTTTGGTCATAATACTGTCCTTTGACCTCGGTTTGCCCTACAATAAGTAACCCTATGATTAAACAAAAAAAGTACCTCATCATTTTGAATATTTTTTGATGTAATGCCCAAATAGTTGGCAATTTTTTGCCACTGATTTTGGCTTTTTAACAAGGAGATCCAAAGCCATGTTTTGTCCTTCTTGAAAATAGTTCAAATAATTTGCTTTTGTGCGCTCACTCAAGCCCAAGGTATTCTTTTCCTCATCTTCATTAAAATGCAATTGCAAGAAAATAAGTTCTCGACATCTTTGGGTTTGAATTGGAGTAGTGATATAACGCCAAGGCTTACAAATATATTCTAAATCTTCTATATTCCGTAAGTTCAAGCCGACTCGTGGCGTTTTTTTAAATGCTCTGTTTTTTTTGTACGGTAATTTACACAAATAAAAGCCACTTTGTGTTTCTACAATGCCTTTTTGCTGAATCAGCCGCTCTATAGTGTTCCAAGGACCATCAATGTATCCCTCATTGACAGGGATATAGTCTTGATTCAATAACTGAATTCCACGTATCAATATTCCTCCGTAATGTGTTTCATTTTTCAATACAATATCCACTCCTGCCCCATGCAATCGCCAAGTACCATTTTTATATTCCTTTTTTCGATGGTCATGCGCAAAATTATCCATTGTTTGTGATGTATTGTTATAATAAAATTCCAATTCTGTTGCCTGATAAAAGGACGAACCAGTGCTGATTGCATATTCATTAAATAACTGTATGGCAATTTGGTCAAAAAAATGTTCTATATTGTCTGAATCTATTCTTAAATTGAGCATATTTATATTTTGTACTGTATAAAAACTATAAGTATACAATAAAGTAATTGTTCCGTAAAGTTATACAAATAATAGTCACCTCAAATCATACTATAAAACCTTGGCAAAGAAGGAAAATAAACATATCATTGAAACTCAAATCATCAACCTCGAAGTTTTTGGGATGGATGATGAGAAAGAAATTAATCAATTGCAACAAAATTTTCTATACTTCTTCAAAGAACGTATAGGAAAAGCACTAAATGACATTTTTGATAAACTGGCTCCTCCTGGTGTTCACATTCAAATCGATGAACTTGAGTTGGACTTGGGCTCTATCAACTATAAAGAACCTGCTGATTTGGAACGGGCTATTGCCACCAAAATAAACAGCATCATCGAAAAAGCTCTTAAGGAAAAAATGCACCAAATGCGGGCGCAAAGTAGTACGGTTAGTGGTGGTCGCAAACAAAAGTTTTCTAAAGAAAACTTATTGGAGTTCTTTTTGCAAAAGGGCTATTATCCTTCTTGGGCAAGCCCTGAAAACGGTACTATTAGCGATATTTTCGATGACTTAACTAGCCGCAATGCAAGAACTTTTGTACAGCGAATTTTTCAGTTGCGCAAAGATAAAAAAGTCCGAGAAAGGTTGTACCAACAATTTTCTGTCAAACAATTGCAATTGCTTTTTGATTTGATTTATAAAAACAATACAGCTCTTGCCAAAAAACAGATAGAAACCTTAAAAAAACGCTTGGGGAATGCATCTGAAAAAGCCATTATTAGTGCTGCTATTAACTATGCCTTGGATCGCAGCACATCAACGGGGACGGTTCAATACAATGAACGATCATTTACTCAGCAGGTAATTGAGGAAGTACAAAACCGAAAACTACCTAGCAAACAAAAAACAAGGGTTCGAGCTGGATTTGAAACACAACATCAAGACATTCAAATCCTTGAATATTTTCTAGAATTTGGCGCCATTCCAGATTGGGCAGATGTTGATTCTCAAAAATCACTTCAAGAACTTTTTGAGACACTCCTAGAGCATCAATTGGTTCCAATACAGCGAATGATTGAGCGCCTCATTGAGCAGCCCAATTCGATGCGCCGATTGATTTTTCAGTTTCCTTCTGATCAAATATTAGAACTGCTCACCCCAACTCCTAAAGAGAACATACAGTTTATTGCAAATACCATCAATGACTTTAAATTTCTAACTTCTTCTCGCCAAAATGTCAAAAAAACCATTACTAATTCAAAGGTAAAAGAAGTCGTTCTAACAGAAGTTTTAGAGTATTTTTTTCTACAAAAGAAGCATAAGTTTGTCAAAAAAACATTTATAAAATCCGTTTTAGAAACATTCTCTACGGTTACTCAAACAGACTATACAACTCTAGTCAAAGAAAGCTATAAAAATGTTCGTAGAAAGAAGAAAGCAACAGCCATTCGTTCTACGTTAGAAGAGTTAGACAAAAATGTGCAAACCAAATTAGATAAAGAACGTAAGGAACTACGCTTAGCCAAAAAAGAATATCAACAGTTAGAACGGACGTTAAGAAAACTTATTGACAAACAAACGAAAGGTACCCTGTCGGATAATGAGGCAAAAGAGCTCAAAACACTAACAAAAAGCATTCAACAGCTCGAGAAAAACATGGAAGAGCTAAGAGATATAGATATGCCTTTGGAAATTGAGGTCTTACTAAAACAACGTTTGTCTCTAAAAAATCAACTAAACATTGCCAAAGACCACGAAAAAGCCAAACTCGAAAAGCGTCTGAACAATACAGAAAAAGAATTTGCCAAACTACAGGATGTCTTAAAAAAAGAGGTTGCGGCGTTGTTGGCTGATCAACAAAAATTGCACACAGAAGTGCATGGCGTTGCCAAATACAGAATAAAACAAACCAACAACCGAATGAGAAGGCACCATCGTGCCATCAATAATGTATTGCAACAACTCAATTTAGATAAAAAAGATATCGAACTCTTTTTGGCGGATATTAACCGTGCCTTGCGTAGCCCTATTACCTCCGAAGAAAAGCAGCAATTGCGCTTACAAAGAGCTGCCTTACAAAAAGAGTATGTTCAACTAGAAGCTTATATTAAAGATTTAGAGGAACAAGCCAAAGCGCTCGATACGGCTCTAAAAGATACATTGGATGTACTAGAAGGCAATACAGTAGAACCCGACAAAATAGAACCGACAGGAACTTCAAAATTAGATGCCTTGGTTTTTATGCTCAAATATGGCTCTACACCTTGGTGGGCAGAGGATTTACCTAGGCAATCTATCGAAGAATTATTTTTAGAATTTGCCAAACAAGATCCTATAAAATTGCAACGTACTCTTCAAAATATTGGTAAATACCCTGTTGTTTGGGAACGTATTATCAATCAGCTTTCTACTGCTGCTATTCGATCTGTTATCGAAATGCTATATCCAACTGCAAAAAAAACGATCTTTGACCAAGCTAGTTTATTATTTACGTTACATTACTCGCAAGGTTTTGAAAAATTAAAAAATACGGATAGCAAAAAATTTCAGTGGGGTATTATCTTAGAATATTTGCTCAGCAACAAGCAACCGTTTAGCGCTCAAGATTTTAATAAGGAAGTTTTTTTACAGACTGCTCGTTTTTATAACCTATCTCCCACTAAACTAATTGAATATAGTAGCAATATTATTCAAAATAATGGAAATCAAGATAGCGATTGGTTTGAATGGAATCAGGCCTTGGTTGAGGATAAAAAAGTGATCGCTTTAGAGCGGGAACAAATCCTACAGGAACAAGAACAACAACTAAAAGAAGAGGGAATTTATCTCAACGATACGCAAAAGTTAGAGCTATTGGTAGAGTTTCTCTCGACGGGCAGGATCACCAAAAGAGCCAAAGAGTACAAATATGATTTGCCTGAAAAGTTTGAAATGTTGCTTTTGGAACAAATTCAAAATAATAGACAAGATACAGGCTATGTCATTTTTAACCTCTTGCGCCTGTCTAATGCTCGGCATTTTATTATTAATGAAATGCCAGAAGCCATCTTTTGGGAAATTATTCACCTTATTCGTCCCAAAGCGTTGTTGCCTGTACAACGGCACTTCAAAGATTTTGAACGGGTGTTTGGCGACTCTAAATTAGGGCTAGAAAAAGATGTCCTATTCAACCATTTGTTGGCACAGCAACAGGCTAATTTTGATACCATAGATTATGTAAAAGCCATCTTGCTAGCCAAGCATCAGGCTTCGGGTAGATCCCCCCTTGCTATTTTGTCTGAATGGAAACGAAAGGTTAAAAAGTTAAGTAACCCTAGTAGTTCTTGGCTTGTCTCTATTCTAATGTTAGAAGTTGACAGTTTAAAAATGGAACAAAAACAGGCAACGGATATGGAGGTTTTAGTCAATTTAAATGAGCAAATTAATTTTGTTTCTAAAGAATATACCGAGACCTCTGCTCAGTTAATTGATGTATTATCTGAAGAAATGGCAGAAGCACAGGGCATTCCAGAAAAGAAATATACCTTACCAGAATTAAATCAACTGATTGAAAAACATCGTCAAGATTTAAAAGAATTAGAGGAGAGTCGTCAAGATGAAGATGCATTCAAAGCATTGGAGAAAAAGCGAAAAATTGCCCAACATATCGCTCAACTCAAGTTACTAGCCCAGCTTCGTCCTCCATTATTAAGAAAAGTAGAGCGTCAAATTGCAGTGTTGAAAACTGAATTGGCAGCAACTGAAAAATTGGTTAAAGAAAAAGCTGCGAAAAGCAAGTTAGAAGCAAAATTGCCCGCTCCTCCCGTTTTTAAAGCCTCTTTGATTGAACGTCAAATTGAGCTCTTGGAACTGTTGCAAAAAGAAGCTCCAGATGCTTTAAGTTTACTTCCTGATTTATTGGATGATTTAGGAGATAGTTTGCCAGATCATTTGTCCTTTTTCCAAGATTTAGAACGTATTGCTCAAAGTATAAGTGCTACGCTCTACCGATCAACGCTAATTCAGCTTTTGGAACAGGCAAAACCTCAAGTCATTTCTTTGGAAAAACTGAAACAGTCAGTCGATTTGGACCAACAACAAAAAGCTTTGTTGGATGATATTGACCAAACAGCTCCTATCGAACTTTGGCGGAGATGGGATGCCTTGGAAACTCATTATAAGAAAAACCCAACTCTACTTACCCCTGCTAGAAAAGCATTGCAACAACAGATCAAAAGTACCATTCAACGAAAAGATCAACAAAACTTGCGTTCGTATGCTACCTTGCTCAAAACTGCGCAAGATCGCCTAAAAAGACGCCTGCAGAAAGCTGCCAAATTAGAAGAATTAAAAGAAATAGCAGAGGAAATAGAAGTCCTGTGGGAACAGCAAAAGTTTCAAGTCGATGAGATGTACGAGGTGGCAAGAGATGAAAAAACACGCCAAGATTTTAAACAATTAAGAACTAATATTGATGCCATCTTTACAGAATTACAAAATGATCGCATTCTGCGTTCGAACAATCTAATAGATGAAGATTTTCAACTGCTCAAAGCTCAAGAAGCAGAACAGACAGCACAACTAAAAGAACTAGAGCAAGAAAAAGAATTTATCATTGAGGACGTTATCAGAAAAGAAACTCCTATTGAGAAAAAGGAAAAAAAGAAACGAGTTCCAACACCTCCTGCTCCTGCGCCAATTAAAGAAGCCTTGCAAGTCTATAACGCAGGGATGGTATTGCTCTGGCCTTTTGTTGCCCGATTGTTTGATATGCTGGGTTATGTCAAAGACAAAAAGTTTGTAGATGAAGAAGCGCAATATAAAGCCATTCACATTTTGCAATATTTAGTAACTGGCAAAACAGAAGCTCCTGAAAATGAACTTGTCTTAAATAAAATATTCTGTAATTTCCCTATAAGCGATCCGGTTCCATTTAGGGTTGAATTTGATCCCAAAGAACTACAAGCAGCAGAAAGTTTATTGGGTGGTGTTATCAAAAATTGGGCTAAAATGAAAAACATGACTCCCAACTCTTTGAGAGGCTCCTTTTTGATTCGTCAAGGCTCTATTCGAGAAGAAGAAGATAAATGGTTGTTAGAGGTTGAAAAACAAACCTTTGATATCTTGTTAAAAAGTCTTCCTTGGAGCTTTTCCTTTATTCGTTTCTCTTGGTTAGAAAAATCATTGAGTGTAGAGTGGAAATTGATGTAATCAAATAGACATAAGAACAGACAATACCTAAGCAATGAAGCACTGTGGATCTACCACAGTGCTTTTTTTATTTCTACAACGTTAATCTTTTTTTGCTCACGCATGTAACGAACAGCTAAGTGCATTTCTGGAGTCATCAAATCGGCAACGGCTTGTTCTACTTCAAACTCTAAAATAACTTCCATCTCATTCTCTATCTGAACAATCGCTGGGCTATCACTAGAAGGAGCATCTATATTGACAACTCGACCATGAAATACTTGCAGTTCTTTGTCTATAATTGTTTCAAGAGGGGCTTGATACAAAATTAACTCCTGCATAGCTCTAGTTTGATTTATAAGACTTTGAGCATCTAAATCATAAAATACTTCAGGGACTTGTTGCTGTTGGCATCCTGTGATTATAAATAGTAATAATAACAAGCCGTAGATTTGTTTCATAAGCGAATCGAACTTTTCTGACAATTAAAAATGGGTACAATATTGTTGTTAATGGGTGCTACTCAATTTTTTTAGACAATTTTTAGACAAACTATTATAACGTATTTTAAGTACATCTGCTAAGGGAATTTATCCTGTCAACAATAGAAATTCTCTTATTTCCAAGATTTTTCACACAACACAATAAATTAATAATAATATTACATTTAACAAATAAATAACATTTTCCGTGATTGTAGAACTCTAATTTATCTAAAAAAAAGGAACTATTCCTTCTTTTTTGCTGTTTCACGCACTTTAACACCTCTCCCTATAGCTATTTACCAAAATTTAGAGATCATTTTAATACAAATTTATCATGCAAAAATTTTACCAACTTTGGGCAGTCTTAGACAAATGGAAGACCGGGTACTTGATTGCAGGATTGCTTTTAACCTTCTCTTCATTGGTAAGAATGTTAGAACCTAAGGTTATACAAATAGCCGTAGATGGCGTCATAAAATTTTTCGATCCATCTACCACAAACAATGAACCAGACTGGTTGGTTGGTCTTTTTTATAAGGTATTACCAACAATACAATCCGATAATTTGACTTGGGTTTTATTCTGTATTGGTATTTTATTGGTTGGTATTGTCAGTATTAAAGCGATTACTTGGTTTATTGCCAACATATTAGTTGCTAGCAGTACAGAAAAGGCCATTAAAAATTTTAGAGATAAGTTGTTTGCACACATACAAACGTTATCACTCTCCCAAATGAGTAAAATACCTACAGGAGAATTGATTCAACGCTGTACAGGTGATGTTGGAACCATACAAAAATTCATTGGAACTCAAATATCTGAATTAATTCGGTTGTTGGCTATTGCCATTGGTGCCTTTGTGATGATGTGGTTGGTTCATCCAACTTATGCACTTATTTCTGTCGTTTTATTTATCCCTATTATCCTCACGTCTTACTTTTTCTTCAAGAAGGAACAATCGGTTTGGGAAGAACACGAAAATGAACAAGACAAACTAACGGCTATCATCCAAGAGAATTTATCTGGCATTCGAGTAGTCAAAGCATTTGCAGAGGAAACCAATGAAACGATTCGCTTTGCAGCACAAAACAAAGCCAAACGAAGTATTGGTGTTCGACATATCGATTTGCACATGGTCTTTTGGCCTCTATCAGATTGGTTGGTTAACATTCAAATCGCTTTGTCTCTTTTTGCAGGAGGGTATTATTCCTTATTAGGTGAGATTACAATTGGTGAGTACGCCAGCTTTTTCACCTATGCTATTATGGTAACTTGGCCCATGCGAAACCTTGGGAGAATTGTTTCTCAATTGGGTATGGCTGGGGTAGCTATGGAGAGAATTACTCAGATATTACATGCAGATGTTGAAGAGTATCATGCTTCTCCAACATCAACTCCTGTAGAATCTTTAGGAAAAATAGAATTTAAAAATGTTTGGTTTGCCTATCCTCAAAGTAGTCCTGCGTCAGAAAAAGAATTGACTAATGCTGCTTCTAGGCAATGGGCTTTAAAGGATGTCAGTTTTGAAATTAATCATGGAGAGACCTTAGCTATAATGGGACCAACTGGAGCTGGAAAATCTACCTTGATTGCACTATTACTACGATTTTACGAACCAAACAAAGGAAGTATTTGGCTCAACGACAAACCTTTAGAAAGCTATGACAAGCTATTTTTGAGACAACAATTGGGTGTTGTTTTACAAAAACCATTTTTATTTTCTACTAGTATTTATGCCAATATTGCTTATGCTCGAAATGATTTGCATGGAGATTTGAAACTATTATCCCAAGATGCTGTATCTGATAACATAATTGAACAAGCGGCTACCGATGCTTGTGTGACTGATTTTATTGATAAAATGAGTGCAGGATACGATACGTTGGTTGGAGAGAAGGGAGTTACGTTATCTGGTGGTCAAAAACAGCGGGTTGCTCTAGCTAGAACACTACTGAGTAATCCTCAAATTTTAATTCTAGATGATGCTACTTCTGCCGTTGATACAGAAACAGAATTTAAAATACAAGAAGCTTTAAATAAGAGGATGAAAGATAAAACAACGCTCATCATTTCGCATCGATTAACGTCTGTACAACATGCTAATAAAATTCTAATCTTAAAAGAAGGACAAGTTTTAGAATTTGGCAATCATCAAACCCTATTACAAAACAATCTTTTTTACAAAGAGGTTTTCGATATTCAATCTAGTATCGAAGCGTCTATTGAGTAATTTTTCTAAGGTCAATATTATCATGAAAACGACAAAATTAGTTGATCAAAAATTTGACAACAAGAGAGCCCTACTCCCCTTCTTGAAAAGGATTGGTCGATATGCGTGGAAATACCCACGTTGGGTATTGGGCTTACTTTTTTGGGTAATGGTTGTCGCTGTTGCCGATGCCTTATTTCCATTATTACTAAAAGTAACTATTGACGATGCCATTACACCTCAATTAGAAGCCATAAAACTAGCACAAGACCAAGGCTTAACCTATGATTTAGATTTTTATTTAATTTATTATTACACAGGGCTATTTTTATTGGTTGGCATCGTACAGGCTATAGGAGTTTATTTGTTTATTCGGTATGCTGGGCGTATTCAAGAATACGTTATGCACGACCTGCGTAAAGATATGTTTGATCGTCTACAAAAATTATCTTTCTCTTTTTATGATCGTTCGGCTTCTGGTTGGTTGCTGACACGTTTAACGTCAGATACAGATCGGGTTGCGGAAGTTATTTCTTGGGGGTTGCTAGAAGCCTTTTGGGGAGTCTCAATGATTTCTTTCTGTTTAGTAGTGCTATTTTTTTACAGCTGGAAATTAGGGTTAATCGTAGCCCTTTCCATTCCTTTTATGTTACTTATTTCTGTAAAAATAAGAATGCTTGTTTTGGAATATTCTAGAGCTTCTAGAAAAATAAACAGTGAATTAACGGCTACCTTTTCGGAGCATATTAATGGAATTGTTGTTAACAAAAGCACGGCACAAGAAAAACGAGTTAGTCGAGAATTTCAAGTCCTTAGTGGTAGAATGCAACGAGCCTCCTACCGAGCATCATACTATACTGCCATGTATATTCCATTGGTTATTTTAACGGGTTCGTTTGCTGCCGCATTTGTTGTTTACTTTGGTGGAAAAATGGTACTTGCTGTCCCCGCAATTATTACTGTTGGAACTTTGGTTGCTGCCTTGGATTATGCCACTAAAATTTTTATTCCAATTGTAGATATTTCCATGTTTTACGCACGGGCACAAAGTTCCTTGTCAGCAGGAGAGCGTATTTTTTCACTTATTGATGAACCTTTAGACATCAAAGATAGCCCTACTGCTACAGACTTTGAGGCTATTCAAGGTAGTATACAGTTTGATCAAGTAGACTTTTATTACAATCCAGAACAAGCTATTTTAAGTAATTTTAACCTAAATATCAAAGCTGGCGAATCTATTGCATTGGTGGGTGCGACAGGAGAAGGAAAATCGACTATTGCTAATTTAGTCGCTCGATTTTATGAACCCAAAGCAGGAAAACTCAAAATTGATGGCATCGACTATACCACAAAAACATTAAAAAGCTTAAGAAAACAGTTGGGGATGGTTTTGCAAACGCCTCATTTGTTTATTGGAACAATTCGAGACAATATTCGCTATGCTAAAAAGGAGGCAACCGATGCCGAAATTATTCAAACGTTGGATTTGATTGGAGCAACTTATTTTATGGATCGATTGGATGAAGAAGTAGGGGAAGAAGGCGAAAACCTGTCCATGGGCGAAAAACAATTGATTTCTTTTGCTAGAGCAATTTTGCCCAATCCAAAGATTTTGATCATGGATGAAGCTACTTCATCTATTGATACGATTACAGAAGCAAAAATTCAACAGAGCATTCAACAGATGTTGGAGAATAGAACAGCGATTATTATAGCACATCGCCTATCTACCATAAAAAACTGTGATCGCATTCTTGTTATCCAAAAAGGAACGATCCTTGAAGACGGCAATCATCAAACTCTAATGTCAAAAAAGGGCAAATACTATGATCTGTATACCAAACAATTGCGTTCAGAACAAATTCTTTCTTAGTTGATAGTTGTTCGGTATACTACCGATTCCTAAACGCTTTTTGAAGATCTTCAATTTCTAATTGATAGTCATATTGAAGATCTTCATGAAGTTTGGTGACAATTTTTTCAACCATCTTAACTTGCTGAAAATAAATATTTTTGAGAATACTACTGCGTTTTAGAGAAGGGGTCATTCGAACCAATTCATGACAAAAAAATAAACGAATGTCCGCTTCGGTTGTCTTTTTTTTAGAATAACGAATATACTTGATGCACATCCGTAGTATTTTTCGAACACTTTTTTTGATATAATAAAAGCTCTTTCTATCGATGTTGCCAAATGCTTCTACAACCTCTTTTTTTACTTTCTCTATATAAGCATCTTCATTATCCGCTTCAAATAACAGATACGTGAGCAACTCTTTGTTCTCTTTTTTGAACTTTGCCAAATGCAAACATAGTTGGAGCAACTCTTGAGGTTTTCTTTCACTTAATTCTGCCTTAAGTTCTTTAACGGTAGCTGTTTTCATAGAAAAATGGTCAATTTTTTATCCCCCTTTAATAAGCAATATTTTAATATATAAAACCGTACAGATGTTATTTTTTAAGAATAAAAACAGAATCTACTCCAAAAAAAAGCTTATCCCCTGCTTTGCAGGGGCATATTGGAGCTTGGAAAATCGGGATGGCTTGTATTAGTAGTACAAAAGAATAAGCCTACAAAGAATACGTCCGCATTTGTCAGTTGTGACGAAGGAACAATCATTCGACAAATGCAGTATTCGAGTATGAACGCAGTGAACGAGATGCGCTTATGCTGGTAGCACAAAACTAAGCATAAAGCTACGCTGCTAATATAATACGGCTACGGTATAATCATCTCAGTTATGATTATCAAAAAAATTCCTACGATACTGCTTACTTTCTTCTAAATATTAGACATTATCACGAATTAAAACGTACGGGATAGTGTCTATTACACAATAACAATTAAATAATTATCAAGGTTATTATTGTCTGAAAAATCTGATAAATATTTCTTACTATCTTTCAAATTTTCAATAAATTGGAGGTAAAGTGTTTCATCAATAGGATAGTTAAATCTCTTTTTTTTGTCTTCTAATGGCATATTTTCTAAAGCCATAATAACATATTCTATTCTCTCTAAGAAAGAAGTAATGTTTTTTTTATCTAAATCTATTCCTTCTCCAATTTCATAGTCAAAATCTTGTAGTTTTTCATCAGAAGATTCTTCACAAAGAAATTTCAAAGCAGGAGTTCTGCAAAATCCTCTATTCGCAACTAATTCATTTGTATTTTTATTGTGAATTGCTATATCTACACGACTCATAATATGGTTATGGTATAATCATTACATTATAATTATCTAAGATACTGCTTATTTCTAATAAAGCATAAGCAAAAATACGAGCTTTTGTGAGTTGTATTATAAAACAATGTTAAGATACTTCTATTACATACTCTTCAATATTATTATTTACAATGAAGTTCTCTAGATACTTTTTCCCTGTTTCTAGGCGTTTAATAAAATAGTTGAAAATATCTTCATTATATGAATCAAATGATTCAAGACGTTTATCGTTGGGAATATCCTTTAGATACTTAATTACGTATTGTATTCTATTTAAGAAGTCATCAATATTTTCTTTATCTAAAGAAAGACCCATGTTGAGATCATAATCGAAATCTTGAAGTATATCATCCAAAGAATTTTCACAATAAGATTCTAAAGAGGAATCTCTGCATAGAGGTGTTAGACCTACAAATTCATCTGTATTTTTTTTACTAATGCTTATATGAATTGATCCCATAATTTATTTTTATTTATATTCTACATGAATTGTCCAATCAGGATAATCTTCTTTTAGCTGATCTATTGTTTCTTCAATTTTAGTTTTTAGTTTTCCATCATAAGCATCTTCTGTTGCTCTTAACTTATACTTGATAGATTTAATTTGTTGAATATCGGAAATATCGGGTAGGTAAGGTGATGAAAGTTTGTCTGTAGTATCATAAAATACGTGGTCAGACTTATTTTCAATGAAATCAATTTTTTTCTTTGCATTTTTGTATAAGTTTTTATTAATCCAATTATCAATTGCAACATCTATACCTCTAGGATTTCTGTCAAAACCCTTAGCATTTTTGTCTTCAACAATAACTTTATTCTTAATATCAACTCTATCTAATTCTAGTAAATGAGCTTTATCATCTGTTCTAATCCTTTGACCACGATAAATACCTCTATCAGCATCTCGTTTAAATAAATTGTTTCGTTCTTCATCACTCATTCTTCCTAGGTCATGCTCATCCAGTTGGTCGTCTGCTTTATTTTTATTTATTTTTTTGTCTAATTCATTTCCTCCTACTCCATCTTTATCACCATCCATCCGCATATTTTGCGGGCGGTCATTGTCTATTAGATCATTCCGTTTCATATTAAATGGTACACCATCAATAGTACTTAATTGGGGCATTAAATTGGGGTCTATTCCATCCAATAAGTGTTGAGCAGCAATTGCTAAATCATCTCCAAAACGACCAACTGTATTCTTAATTTTACTAGAAGCTGCTATTATTTTTGCCCCTACTCCTGCGGCTTTAATTGCATTAACAGCCCCTACTGTAAAGATAGCTAAAATTACTTCAAATGCAATCATTCCTACGCCTTTCCCTATCGCTCTACCTTGTTCAAAAGGCGATTTTTGTTTGAACTCTTGCCACCAAGTATCTGCTGTTTGAGGTAGGTTTTTAATGAACTCCCAAATAGCCGATATGATTTCTCCTAATTTACTAGCTAAAGTACCTTGGAAATAAGATTTAACAACATCCCAAATCATTTGAAGCAAGTCAGGAACGGCTTGTAATGTGCCAACTAAACCATCCCATAAGCCCTCTAGTAAACCAACACTATACCCTCCATACATATGGAGAAAATCAATTGCTCCTTGAAATTGATCTTTTATAGAACCTGAACTAACTAAGCCTGCTTCTTTCATCTGTAAAATCAAGGCTTCACTAGGCAACATGATATTCATTTCTGAACGAATACCAATGTTTTGATAAATACTTCTTGCTTCTTCTTCGGTAGAATTTAGTAGCATTCGTTCCCACCAAGATAAGGTATGTTCTTCTTCTTTGTAGTAAATAGCAGAACGACCATCATTCATAAAAGCAATGGCTTGTATAATCAGTCGAGCATCATGTTCCTGTACAAAACTACTGCCATATCTATCTTGTACAACATCCCCTAAATTCTTTTGATCTTGGCTAATCATAGTTAATTCAGATTGTGCCAAATTTGGGGCTGTGGCAGTAGTTCCTTGAGTGACATAATTTGAATTTATCCAACCTTCTCTACCGTCAGTTGTTTGTATCAATGACCAACTAGATTCATAAGCATATTCTCCAACTAAGGTTACATCTGTATCATAATGGAGGGTAAACTTCATTTTAGATTCCTTGGTTGGGTCTGAATAAATACGAACGCCACTCACCTCTTGGTTATGATGTATTCCTTTATCTTCGCTTTGATCTTGATGAGTTAATGTCTGTTGTCCTTGAGCAATAGCTAAGTCATTAGCCGTAGCAGATATTTTGGCAGGGCGGTTAATTTCCTCTTGCACTTCAAAACCTTCAACACGTTCTACTTTACTTCCTTCTTCATTAATAACAATTCTAGGAAAACTATATTGATCTAAAGCTAATAAGGTTTGTCGTCCAAAATCTCCATCATTTCCTAAGCCCTCTTCTTGTTGAAATTTCTTAACTAAAGTAATCGTTTGTTTTCCATAAATTCCATATTGCCCAATAGTTGCCTGTGGATATAATTTTTTCAAGGCTTGCTGAATAGCAAAAACACCTTCTCCACTTGAACCTTTTGTGAAATGATCTTGTGGATTTACTAAAAGGCTTCGGAGTCGTTGATGTTGTTTGAATAAAGGAGATTTTAAAGTAGGGGGAGGATTAGAGTTATTCGATGTTGAAGCAGTTGTATTGGTTTCTTCTTCTGTATTTAGTCCTGCTATCCATTCTATCATAGCAAGATTATCTAAACTATTATCTGCGATATCTTGAAGTTTTCTAGCTTCAATAGCTTCTGGACTATTATCTACAAATTCTTGCTCTTTATTGGTATTATTTTGTTGAACAGTTTGTTGGTTAATACTTTCTTTTTCTTGTCCTTCTTTATAATACTTCTCTAAGCCCATTATGTCATGCGTTTTATGTTCTAGTCATTTTATTCCACATTCAAATTACTAAAAAATATAAAACCGTACAAATTTTATTTTTTAAGAATAAAACAAAGTCTACCCCGAAAAGAGCTTATGCCCTACTTTGAAGGGCATATTGGAGCTTGGAAAATCGGGATGGCTTGTACTAGTAGTACAAAAGAATAAGCCTACAAAGAATACGTCCGCATTTGTCAGTTGTGACGAAGGAATTGTTTACGAAGCACTACATAGTAATACCATAGCTAACTATTATAGAAATGGTAATATGCTTTCCTATCTAATCTATACTTCCTTAAGCTTTTTCCCCATAAGGATAGAAACTCCCCCATGCAAATAAGGCTCCTGTTGCCAATCGTTTAAATAGAGCTATTTTTTCTGCGGCGACAGGATCACTTTCGTCCTTAGGTACATCGTACTCAATTTCAACATTATCAAGACTCAACACTTGGAAATTGTTTTGGCGAAAAATAGCAATTACTTTTGCTTCAAATTCTTCTGCATCATTTGCCCTAATCGCAATGTACGTTTGTGCTCCATCTCCATTTCCAACGCTTCTGTTGACCCCCATGTTTTTTACATGTGCCAGCCCTATCCATATATCTTGATCTTTTTTTGCCATATCATTTTATCTTTTTTAGATTAATACTTAGCTCTGCTGTTACTCCGTGGTTATGGATTTTTATTTATCAACCTCCCCCCCCCCGAAGTTCGTGCAAATGAAGTTACAAAATATCCTATAGAAGATGCTGTATTTAGAAAAAAAATCCCACACCAGTAACCAATTAATGGTTACCAATGTGGGCATACACCTCTTGTACTGTACTTAATCAAATGATCATCCGCTAAAACCAAACTATGGCAGCAAAATCAAATTAATTCTAAGGTAATGAACAAACTACTGTACACAATCAAAATTTATTGTGCTACAATTTTTCCAGAACTAATAGCTTCACCATTTCCTAATAATTTAAACACATAAACACCCTTTTCTAAATTATTTCGAGGCAATTCTATCTGATTCGTGGCATCTTTTGACAACGTTGCTACTTGTCGTCCCATAACATCGTAAACAACTAAAGTCAAATTATCATACTCAGCTCCTTCCACTTCAATAGTTGTTCCGTAAGTAAATGGATTAGGATAAGCATTGACCGTTACCTGTGGTGCATCTTCTAAAGGCACAACCGTTAAGATGTAAAAATTCACTCCAATTTCATGGTAAGTAGTATTCGTACGCACTGGAGCATTCAAATCAAAGTAGATATCAGCAAAATTATTGATAATTGTTCCTGATGGATTATTGGCGTTCTGCTGGATTCGGAATTTCACAAAACCATGAGATGCTGGTTCGTTGACATTACTATCTGGCAGCATGATATAATCAAATTTTACTTCTAGTATTCCATTTCCTTTCAAGCTCCAAGTATAAGGATGACTAGCACTAGTTACCTGAATACTTGATGGGTCCAAATGTGGCGATAAAGTATCGATCAAGGTAACAAAGAAAGCAGTATCTGTTCCTGTATTTTGAAAATTAATCTGATAATCTATGTACTGATTAGGGGCAATATAATGCGATGAATTGTACCCTGCTGGTTGTGCTTCTTTGTTGTTCGGATCGTAAGAACCGTTGTTTTGTCGACAGCTAATAGCTCTAAAAGTAGGTGAGTGACCATTTGGAAATTGAGTAGGATAACCAACATTAAACAAACCACTTCCGTCTGGCACACAGCCCTCTACAAAAGCGCTGACAATCGGATCTGAAACAGTCCAAGGAATACCAGACTCTTGTTCTACTTCAATTCTATAAAACTTTCTTGGTAATGCGGGCACAGAAACAACAGCTGTACCTCCATTTGGAACGTTTACCGTACCTGTTCTCATAATAATATTATCTTCAAACACCCAATACGTTCTAGGGGTAAGCGTGCTAGCTGAACTCATATTTTCGATTACAAAAAAGACACTATCATTCTGACACTTTCCTTCCACATCTAGCAGCATACCTGTCCAATTGTTGGGCAGACACAAAGAATCAGGTGTAATCGAAACTTCAATACAATGCGTTTGTCCTAAGATAGCTGAAGTATCTACTTGAACAGTAATATTAATGGTACCACATTCGCCAACCTCTACTGTTCCTACATTAAAGACGTACGTATCTCCTACTTGACTAACTGGCGCTTGAGAAAACCCTAGTATATTTAGAAACGAATCTAACTCAACAGTTACTTCTACGTTTTGAGCACTATCCGTTCCTGTATTACAATACTCTACGGTGTAAACACTTGGCATAATTGCTCTTAAAGCAGGTACAGAAGCATCGACCTCCATAACAGGACAAGAAATAGTTGCTTCTAGAGCAAAATCTATCGTATCATAAGATTGAGCGATAATTGTTCCTGAATTTTGAGGGCAATTCAAATCATAATACGGATGCAAGTTTGGAATTGTCACTGTGTATGCTCCTGGCTGACATGGAATAACATAGTGTCCAGCAGTATCTGTAGTAGCATAATAATTAAAATTTGTTGCCCCATTTAAAGAGGCTTGTACAACAATACCCGCCAAGTTAATATCTCCTATTGTTTGCGTACAACTCACATCAGCATCTTGATAAACGGTTCCTTCGATGTGTCCACCTAAATAATTTCCAAGACTATCGGTTAAGATAACATACATCTCATCTCCCCCCATGCCATAAGCATCGGTTTGCCCTACTACAATGATTTGACCATTCGCTGTCTCTTGAAGATCGTATCCATAATCTCCATTGAATGTTCTAGTCCAAACCAAATCTCCCGCAGCGTCTCTTTTTTCTAAAATAAAGTGATAATCAAATCCTACAAATCCTTGTCCAGTATTAAAAATAGCTTCTTGTTCTGTTCCTGTCACGATATAGCCACTATCTGCCGTAGGATAAACAGCATAAAAGGACTTGTTAGGCATTCCTATCCCCAAAGAATTAGCCATCCATATAGCAGAACCTGTTGCACTTAATTTTAACATCAAACCATTATAAGGAGCATTAGGAGCGTGTTGGCTTAGGGTCTGACCTACTACGATATAGTTGCCATCTAGTGTTTCTTGTATATCATGGATATTGGTATGATAACCTATTGCTGCACGATATGTCCAAAGTGTATCTCCATTCATATCTGTTTTTACAATCCCACAAATATTTACGCCCGACTGCTCATAAATTCCTCCTAAAATATAGCCTCCATCTATTGTTTGACGTACCACTTTTGCTTCTCCTCCTCCATCTCCATATGTTTTTGTCCATGAGGCATTTCCATTGGCATCCGTTTTTATTAGATATGTATTTACAGATGGGTAGTTTCCTCTTCCTCCTATTATGTAACCGCCATCGGTTGTTTGTTGTACCGAGTATGCATTATCATAAGCACCAAAACTATTATAACTTTTTGTCCAAAGCGTATCTCCGTTTGCATCTGTTTTTACTAGAAAAATATTTTCTGAAGATACTCCAGATGGCATTCTTCTTTGTCCAGCTAAGATGTATCCACCATCTGATGTTTGTTGAAGGGCATTAATTTCTTCTTCCCAAACACTTTGCCCATACGTTCTTGTCCACAAGGTATCTCCCAAAGCATCTAGTTTCACCAAATACATATCAGCATCACTCCCACCAAAACTATTGGTATATCCTCCTACAATATATCCTCCATTGGTTGTTTGTTGTACTGATTTTGCAGATTCGTTGCCTGCTCCTCCATAAACTCGTTCCCATGTCTGTTGACCAAAGCTAGCTGTGTGACTAAGACAGCTGCATAAAATTAGCAAACAGATCGATTTCCATTTTTGATTAATTAATCTCATATTGTAACTTAATTTTTAGTTTTTTAATCATTGACTATTGATTGATAATTACTAGTATCGAGTACTCTTCAACTGTTTAATCCAAAGATAAAGTTATAATCAAACGAATAAAAAAACATTATTACCTATTTATCAGAAATCAAATGTATTTTTTACCTTTACAAAATGTATAAAAGTAAAGTCATAGAAATATTCCAAAGCTTCAACAAAGCAGAAAAATCTGGTTTGAGACGGTGGGTCTATTCCCCCATTCACAATGAGCATAAAGATGTGACTAAGTTGGTTGTTTATTTGTTATCTAAACGTAAAATAACGCCAACTTCCGTTAAAAGAGAACGCGTTTTTCAACACCTATATCCCGATACGCCATACAATTTATACCGTTTAAATCATGTCTTATCTTTCACGGTAGAAGTAATGGAAGAATATATCAGCTATCTAATGTCTAAAAACACTCGTTTTTTAGATTTTTTTTCTGTTGCCAATTACTACAAAAGCAAATCCTTGCCTCATTTGGCGCAGAAAGCTTTAAAAAAAGCCCAGTTGAGCCTAGAAAACAGTCTTTATCAAAATGATAATTATTATCATTCCAGTTTTTTGCTAGAACAAGCAATTTTTGGCTTAAAAGGCACTGAGTTGCGACAACAACAAACCAATTTGCAGGCTATCTTTAGTGATTTGACTACGTTTACTATTGTAGCGACACTTAAAAATGCTTGTACAGCTATTTCTCATCGAAGCCTCTACCAAACAGAATATCAAGTGCCTCTTTTAGATGCCATTCTTCAAGAAGCGCAATCGGTCACCTATCAAAACAATTTTGTCGTTCAAAGTTACTACCACAGTTACATGGCTTTGGCAGAACCTGAAAATGAAATCCATTTTAAGGCCTTAAAAAAATTATTGCTCTCTCAACACATACCACTTCCTATTGAAGAGCTAAAATACCATTGTTTGTTAATGATTAATTATTGTATCAAGCGGTTGAATATGGGGGCAGAAGCATACGTACAAGAAGTATTTGATATTTACCGTTATGGATTGGAACATAACATATGGATTGAACAGGGACATTTGAGTCACAGTACATTTAAAAATATCGTCACAGCTGCTCTGCGCTTGAAGGCTTATCCTTGGACACAGAAATTTATCGAAACCTATGGTTCCAAGTTGAGAAATAGCCACCAAAAGGATTATACGAATTACGCAAAAGCTAAGTTATTTTTTGAACAAGGTCTATACACCGAAGCTCAGGAGGTATTAGTCGAAACAGATTTAATTGACTTATTTATTAGTCTAGATATCAAGCTTTTATTACTAAAGATTTATTGGAAACTCAATGAATTTGATTTATTAGAAGCGCACTTAGATAGTTTTGCTGTTTATTTAAATCGAAAAAAGGTACTTGCCTATCATCGTCAGATTTATGGGAATACCATCTCTTTGGCTCGAAAAATGATGGCTACCAACCTAAGTATAACAACAGAAAGAGAAAAATTGCGTCAACTGATTCTTAAAACGACTCCACTAACAGATCGACCTTGGCTGTTAGAACAATTGACATAACTTTCTCAAAAATAGTGAGAGGTACCACTTTTTACAGCAGTACCTCCTATCCCTAATTTTACCCATTCAGTTCCCCTACTGATGAATAATACGTTTGGTTGATACCCCTCTGGCTGTTTGGGCTGTAACTACATAAACACCTGTTGGCAAGGCACTAATATCAATCGTATGATGTTCTTCTAAAACACTCATACTTTGGTGATGATAAACTACACGACCAGAAATATCTGTTATTATATATTGAATGGCTGCCGATTCCTCTAATTCTACATCTATAGTTAGATAGTTGGTGACTGGGTTGGGATAAACCTCTAGCTTTATACTAGATACAGGTACAGGGGGCAATGGAGTAGGTTGCTTAGAAGCACTCAAATGTATACCTATAGCTGGAACGGTATTACTTTCTCTTATACTGTCATAAAAATCTACATTTCCTGTTGCACTCACCGTTTTCGATGTCGTTGCACTAATCGGACTTGCACTAGACGATCCATGTCTGTTCATGGCATAATTCAATCTCGTTTCAGCTAAAAAGGGAGACGTGCTTCTGTTAAAAGTTGCTGCTCCACCTGTTTGGGATGGATTTATTTCTAGCGCTATATAATAAAAAGCATTGTCTTTTAATTGAATTGCATTTCCTGAACCTGTTGGGTCTATAAAATTGGTTGCTGTCGCACGATTATAACTAGGTGTAGAAATTGTCGTACCTAATCCTGTTAGTTCAACAGGAGTGAAAGCAATTTTTGTCAACTCTACGGCTTCTATGCTACCGTCCGCAGCACCTCCGTTAGCCCCGTCTACAAACTCATAGATATTCATAAAAACAGTCTGTGTTGCAGGACCTGAAAAAGAGCTGTGCAAGTGATAAACAAAATCTATCGAGTCTATTTTGACAGAATCTCTTGCTCCATTTGGAAAACTAAAAATAGAACCGTACTCAAAAGCAGCAAGATTAGCTGGTGTAAATCTATCTTCGCCAGATACTCTATTGTCAATTGGAGAGACTTTTGATTTTGTTAAGTAATACGAACCTGTGCCATTTTGGTCATCTGTAATCACAAAAGAATGCTTGACAGTATCATTAGCAGCGCTTCCGTCCGCATGATTATGCTCCACCCAATAGGTCACCTCATACGTTCCTGCCTTGTGGGTCATAATAAAATCTAAATCACGCACTTGAGTCACCATTGTAACACCTACAAAGTCATTAGTAGGAATAGAATCCGCTCCACCTCCAACTAAGGTATCCGAATACACTCCATACGTTGTGTTTCCCATTGCATCTGTATAATCTATAGAGCATCGTATTCTTGGATTATCTGCTGCTTGAATGGTTTTTGTACCATAGTTAACAACTTTAGCCCCCCATATCCAGTCTCCTAAGTTATTTGGATTAACATTAACCAATGGTCGATGCGTGTTGTTGCTAAAGCGAACAATATCCCCTATTTCTCCATAAGTAGCACTGCCAGATACTTCTTTTGCGAATCCAATAGCAATATCATAATCTGGAGCAATTTCTACCGAAACATCGTCTATTATTGTAAAATAATACCTCCCATTAAATGTAAATTTCAAACGACATTGTGACAAATTTGCAACGCCTGCTGTTACATTAGGAAATAGAATGCGTAGTGTTCCATCTACGGGGTTGTTTCGAACAGAAAACTGTAGCGACTTAATATCAAAAGGAGTACTCCAAGTGGCGCCATCATCGACAGAAATGGCAACCGAGTATTCTGTTACATCAAAATGACGATAATAAGAATAAAACTCGACCACAAGTGCCGAATCGGTTGCCCCTGTTAAGTCCATTCTTGGAGAAATTAAAGCTCCATGTTGATGATTAGGAGAAGTTCCCGTTCCACCTGGTCCGCCTGTATGTAAAAAATCCGAATCAAAGATAGCAACACCATTAGCTACAGAATTGGAGCTTGCAGATTGGGCAATAGCATATGTTCCCTGTGATACTCCTGTGGTATTTCTAGTCCAATACGCTGCTCCAGGTACATTAACACCACTTGCGTCGCTAATCGACAATGCTGTCCAAGCCGTAGGGGAATAATTGGAAGCTGTTGTTGATTGTATAAAATTGTTTTGGAATTCAGCTTCTGCTTGACCGCTAGTAGCACCGACTCCCCAAAGCTTGGTCTGACCATAACAAGACGCTACTCCTCCCAAAGTAATAAGTAGCAAAATGCTTTTAAGAAAACTTAAATTATTCATTGTTATTTTTATTTGTTGAAGTTTTAATTGTTTCATTTATGGCATGGGTTTGCCATTCTTGCACAAAGGTATTTTTTGTACAACACGCTCTAAATATTTAATTTATCGAAGGGTAGATACTGAAATTCTATTGGGCTATAATTCTTCCTTTTCCTATAACTTTACCTTCTGCAAATAGGTTAAATACGTAAACACCAGATTTTAAATTATTAGGGGTCCAAACCATTCGTGTTGTGTTGCTTTCTTGGATACGAACCATTTCTCGACCAATAATATCGTACACAACTAAAGTCACTTCTTGCGGTTCTCCCCCCATTTCTATTGTTACCCTATCCTTAAAAGGGTTAGGATAAACCTTCATTTGAGGAACTACTTCTGGGCAGATAGTAATTATAGGAGTAATAAAAAAGTCAGAGGCAGTTTCGTGAATAGTAAGGTTCGTTTGAATGGGTGGCTGTTGATCCATATAAACATCTGCCAAGTTCTCAATAACATTTCCTATTGGACTAGGAAAGTTTTGTTCTATTCTAAATTTTACAAAACCATAAGATTGAGATATATCAACAGAACTGCTAGGTAAATTGACACTATCCAATTGAATTTCTAGTATGTTCTGATCTTTTATACTCCAAGTATATGGATGACTAGCACTTGTTAGTTGAACACTAGATGGGTTTAAATAATTAGATAGGGTATCTATTATAGTTATTTTATGAACAGTGCTTGCTCCTGTATTTTGAAAATTAATTTGATAATCAATAAATTGCCCTACATTAATATAATACCCTGCTCTATATCCTTGAGGTTGTGCCATTTTACGATTCGCTAGAGTAACAGCTGTATTTTGTTGACAATCTACAGCATCCCAAGATACTCTATTGGCATTATTATATTGAGTAGGAAAACCTGTATTAAATTCGCCATTATTATCAGGAACACAACCTTCTACAAAAGCACTAAAGATAGAATCTGGAGCATTGCTAATATCTCCCACCTCTATACGGTAAAATTTTCTAGGCAATGCCGATAGACCTATAATTGTATCTATTCCATTCATCACATTAACATTTCCTGTACGCATAATAATATCATCCTCAAAAACCCAATAAGGCTTGCTAATTGCTGGTAGTGCGGATTGATTTCTAATGGTAAATAAAACACTATCGTTCCGACAAGTTCCCTCTATGTCTAGCCACCAGTCCATCGCACTATCTGAATAACAACTAGAATCAGGAGTAATATATGCTCTTACACAATGTGTTTGCTCATCAATAGCAGTAGATTTTACCTGCACCTCCATATCAATAGTTCCACTTTGTGCAACTCCAACCGTTCCTATATTAAATAGGTATACATTGCCCAACTGGCTCGCAGGAGGAATTGAAAAACTTTGTACATTCAAAAAAGAATCAACTTCTAATTCTATTTGTACTTGGTTAGCTGTAGCCGTTCCTCTATTACTATATTCTATCGCATAAGTACTCGAAAAAGCTTTGGTCAAGATGGGAGCAGAAACATCTACGTTCATCGCAGGACAAGAAATATATACTTCCAAAGGAAAATCAATTGTATCCGATGCTTGTGTTGTCACTACTCCTGAAAAAGGCGTGCAATTGGGCTGTGTATAGGGTGTTCTTACAGGATAAACGGTGTAGGTTCCTGAAGGACAGGATATAGAGTAATGCCCATCAGCATCCGTCGTCCCATAATAAAAAATATTATTGCTACCATTAAGCAACGCTTTTACCGTAATTCCAGATAAATTAATATCTCCGTTGGTAAATGTGCAATTTGCATCTAAATCTTGATAAACGCTCCCTTCTATATTTTGTTGACCAACAATAACAGTACAACATAAGTTGAGCCACAAGAGAATAAAAAATATGTCCTTCATTTCTTTAACTTATTAAAATTTAATACTGCACTGCTACCTACGGCATGGTCGTGGCTTTTTATCAAATAAAAAATAAGAAAAGTCATTCCCTCTTACCAACTTAATTATCAATACTTTAAAACTCTATATAGCAATTCAGTTTTTTTACTTAAAACGATTATATTTTAGATACATTTTTACGCTAACGAATTATGTCTAACACACAACAAAGGTAAATTCAATATCAAGTAAATAAAAAAACATTATTCTATATTTATCATATTTTAGTTGTAATTCTTATCTTTAAGATATGTATAAGAGTAAATTAATAGAAATATTTAAAAGCTTCAATAGAAAAGAGAAATTAGGGTTTCGTCGATGGGTAAATTCACCTATCCATAATCAGCATAAAGATGTCATTAAACTCACTAATTTTTTGTTTTCTAGAAGAAAGTTAACCCCTATTTCAATTCAGAGAGAACGTGTTTACAAGCACCTCTACCCTAATTCCAAGTATAATCTACATCGACTCAATCATGTTCTTTCTTTTACGCTTGAAGTAATGGAAGCCTATATTCAGTTTATAACCCTTCAGGATAAACCCATTGAAGAACTTTTTTTTCTATCAGAATTTTACCAAAAAAAATCCCTACCACATTTAGCACAAAAAAATTTAGAAAAAGCTCAAGATGCTCTCAACGATAGTCCCTATCACAATGATTTTTATTACCATCATTCTTTTTTGCTAGAACAATCATTATTCGAACTAAAGGGCACAGAATTGCGGCAACATCAGACCAATTTACAGGCTATTTTTAGTGACTTAACAACGTTTACGATTGTGGCTACCTTAAAAAATGCTTGCACAGCGATATCTCATGGAAGCTTATATAAGAATGATTATCAGATTCCATTGTTAGATGCTATACTAGAGGAAGCTCAAACAGATACTTATAAAAACAATACTGTTGTTAAAAGTTATTATCACTGTTATAGAGCTTTGACACAACCTAATGAGGAAATTCATTTTAAAATTGTAAAAAAGCTGCTTTTAGAAGGGCAGATTCCATTGCCGATTAGTGAGTTAAAATATATATACTTGTTAGTCACTAATTATTGCATCAAACGGCTCAATACCGATGCAGAGATGTATGTTAAAGAAGTTTTTGAAATTTATTCCTTAGGCTTGGAACAAAACATATGGTTGGAAGGAGGTTATATAAGCCATAGTACATTTAAAAATATTGCAACAGCAGCACTGCGACTCAAGGCTTACCAATGGGTCGATAATTTTGTTCAGAAATATAGTCCTCAAATTAAGCCTTACTACCGAAAAGCTTATACTAATTATATTAGAGCTAAAATTTTATTTGAACAGGACCAAATCTTAGCCGCACAACAAATTTTAATAGATACAGATGCCATAGATTTATTTATAAGTCTAGCTATCAAACTTTTATCATTAAAAATATATTGGCAGCTCAATGAATTTGACCTATTAGAAGCGCATCTAGATAGTTTTTCTGTTTTTTTGAATCGAAAAAAAGTGCTCGCTTACCATCGTCAAATTTATGGGAATATCATTTCCATTACTAGAAAGATGATTTACGCCAAAATGGAGCTACCTGCTGAACGAGAAAAGTTGCGCCAACTTATTTTTAAAACTTCTCCTTTGACAGAACGTCCTTGGTTGTTAGAGCAACTCCATTCTAACACTTAGAGCTTTAAACCAAACTTCTTAAAAAGGGGCATTTGGGGGATTTACTCATAATCCCCTAAGCCTAAAGTTTGAAAATCATCCCAAAACTTAGGATACGACTTGCAAACTACTTTTTTATCTTCCATGCTTACTTTATCCAAAATTAAAGCAAGCGGCGCAAAAGCCATTGCCATTCGATGATCATCGTACGTATTTACTTTTATAGACTGTTGTTGATTGGTAATTCCTTTTCTTATACTAAGTGAATTTTCCGTTGCATCGACCAAACAACCTAACTTTTCAAGCTCTACTTTTACCGCATTAATTCGATCGGTCTCTTTGATGGTTAGGGTTTCTAGCCCTGTTAACTCCGCCTCTACTTTTAATGCAGCACAAACCACGGCTAGGGTCTGTGCCAAATCAGGACAATCAGAACAGTCGTATTTAAATTCTGTTATACTACAAGGGATTTTTTCTAACAAAATACCTCGTTCGTTAAATGTTGTTTTGACTCCAAACGACTCCATAATATCAACCAGCACAGCATCGCCTTGAACAGAATTTTGTTGTAAGCCATTTAGTTGAATCGTAGCTTCATCGGCAATAGCCACCAAACTATAATAATACGATGCTGCCGACCAATCTGCTTCTACCACAAAAGGCTTGGGAACATATTCTTGATTTGGCACTTTAATCATATCGTTGTGCCACAAAGCCAATATTCCAAACTCTTCCATCAAGTTCAAGGTCATTTGGATGTATGGTCTAGAAATAATTTTTCCTTCCAAGATCAGTTCCATCCCATTTGGCAAGACTGGTGCAATTAACAATAAAGCAGAAATAAATTGACTACTAACATGGGCACCTATGGTAATACGTTGTCCCCATTGATCAATTTTATGCTCTTTCATATGCAAAGGCGGATAGCCTTGCTTACCTACATAACAAATTTTTGCCCCTAATTCATTCAGGGCATCAGCCAAGACGCCAATAGGGCGTTCGCACATCCGTTTGGTTCCCATCAAAACTTGGTTGTTTCCCTTCCAAGCTAAATAAGCAGTCATAAAACGATACGCAGTCCCCGCTTCTCCAGCATCTAATATGGGCTCATTTAATTTTTCCAAAAGACTCTTCAATGTTGTCGTATCCTTGGCATTGGATAAGCCACTAATAGAAAACTCTTCTCCTGAAATGGCTTGAATCATCAAAATTCTATTGCTAATACTTTTAGAACCATTCAGTGTAATTTCTCCTTTAATATTTGTTTTTTTAGAGACCATTGGCTTTTGATTATAAATCATGAAAAAGAATCTCTCAAACGTACTGTCTGTTCGATTTTTTGATACAACACTTCTGCTTCAGCAAAAGAGAGGGTTTGTTGTCCATCCGAAAATGCTTTTTCGGGTTGACGATGGACTTCTACTATTAGCCCATCTGCACCAGCCATAACACCTGCCAAAGACATTTGTTCAACATATTTGCGTACACCTATACCATGAGAAGGATCAACAATAACAGGTAGGTGCGATTTGTCCTTTAATATAGGAACTGCATTCAAGTCCAAAGTATTTCTATAACTTGTTTCAAACGAACGGATGCCTCGTTCACACAACATGATTTTTTCATTCCCATTTGAAAAAACATACTCTGCGGCTTGCAGTAACTCGTCAATTGTTCCAGAAATACCTCTTTTTAGCAAAACAGGTTTATCTACTTTTCCTAAAGCATCCAAAAGGTTAAAATTTTGTGCATTCCTAGCCCCCACTTGCAGAATATCTACGTAATCTAGCATCGCCTCTATTTGTGAAACTTGCATGACTTCTGTGATAATTTTAATTCCTTCTGCTTGACAGGCCTTATAAAATAACTTTAAACCATCTAAACCCATTCCTCTAAATGAATACGGAGAACTTCTTGGTTTATACACACCACCTCTCATTACCCGAACATTATTTTTTACTAAATGTTTAACTGTTTCCTCTATCTGTTCCTCTCCTTCGATAGAACAAGGACCAGCCATAACCGTAAAATGACCTCCACCAATCTTTACTCCATCTCCCAAATCAATCATAGTATCTTGTACTTTCCACTTACTAGAGACAAGTTTATAGTTATCACTTACACGATGCAAATCCTGCACACCTGGCATTACACCAATACTTCTAATATCAAATTCTTGTTGCCCTATGGCCACTAAATATTCCTGAAACTGTGTTTTAACATTGGTATATTTATAGTTAATCGCATCCAATTTTTGAGTTAATTTTTGATACTGATCAGCTGCTATATTTTTTTCTAATTGAATAATCATAATGACTTGTTTCTTTTTACAATAGTTAGCTGCGCTGCTACTATTTTTATAAATAATAAACTTATTTAGCGACAGTAGAAACGTTAAGACCTTCTACAAACGCTACAACATCTCGCTCTATATGCTGGCTCTTTTCCAACATTCTAATAAAAGCACTTCCTATAATTGCTCCATTCGCATATTGGCAAACGGTCTGATACGTTGCTTGATTAGAAATCCCAAAACCAATCAAAATAGGGTTCTTTAAATTCATTGCTTGAATTCTTTTGAAATAAGCTATATTTTTTGCCTCAAAACCAGCTTGTTTGCCTGTTGTTGCTGCCGAAGAAACGACATAAATAAAAGCATTGCTTAATGCATCAATTTTTCGAATGCGTTTGGTCGATGTTTGTGGCGTAATCAAAAAGATGAGTCGAATGTTATACTTCTTAAACAAACCTTGATAATGCGTTTCGTATTCATACAAAGGTAAATCTGGTAGGATCAAACCATCTACGCCCACTTCTTGACAGCTTTTTAGAAATGCTTCAAAGCCATATTGCAAGACAGGATTAAGATAGCCCATTAGAATAATTGGTAACGTTGCTTGATCTCGAACTGTCTTAATTTGTTCTAAAACTTTTCGAATCGTCATCCCATTCTGCAAAGCAATAGTACTGCTCTTTTGGATGGTTGGTCCATCTGCCAAGGGGTCAGAATAAGGCATTCCAATTTCGACCAAATCTACACCTGCTTTATCCAAAGATAAAATGATCTCTCCAGTTGATTCTAACTGAGGATAACCAGCTGTACTGTATATATTGAGTAGATTTTCTTGCTTTCGCTCAAATAATTGATTGATTCTATTCATTGTTTTTATTTTTATAGTAGTTAGCGATGCTGCGACTTCGTGTTTTCAACGACCACGTAGTAGCAGCGCAGCTAACTATTGTTTTTAAGTAGGCTATTAAATTTTTTTTAACAGCTTAGAGGAACTTCATATAGGTTTCTAAGTCCTTATCTCCTCGTCCCGATAAGTTCAAAACCGTTACCTCATTGGGTTTAAAATTGACTTGCTCCAAAGCAGCAATCGCATGTGCACTTTCTAATGCGGGAATAATTCCTTCCAATTTAGTTAGCCTATAAGCAGCCGTTAACGCTTCTTGATCGGTCACTGCTATTGCTTGGGCTCTCTTACTAACAATCAAATGCGCATGCAAAGGACCGATTCCTGGGTAATCTAAGCCCGCAGAAATTGAATGAGGCTCTACAATTTGACCGTCTTTTGTTTGCATCAACAGAGTTTTGCTAGCATGGATAATTCCTTCTGTTCCCAAAATGCTTGTTGCTGCCGACTTGCCAGAATGAATCCCTTCTCCTGCCGCTTCTACTGCAATCAGTTCTACGTCTAAGTCATTCAAATAATGAAAATAAGCCCCTGCAGCATTGCTTCCCCCTCCAACACAAGCAATAATTCGAGTCGGATTCTCATTTCCAGTTTGTGCTTTTAATTGTTCTTTTATTTCTTGACTAATCACAGATTGAAATCGTGCCACCATATCAGGATAAGGATGAGGACCTACAACAGAACCAATGATATAATGTGTATTTTCAGGATGATTAATCCAATCCCTAATGGCCTCATTGGTAGCATCTTTTAGTGTTTTACTACCACTATAAACAGGAATAACCGTAGCCCCTAACATTTTCATTCTAGCGACATTGGGTGCTTGTCGCTCTACATCTAGAGCCCCCATATACACCACACACTCTAGTCCCATCAATGCGCAAACTGTTGCTGTTGCAACGCCATGCTGTCCAGCTCCTGTTTCAGCAATTATCCTTGTTTTATTTAGTGCTTTGGCTAATAAGATTTGCCCTATGGTATTATTAATTTTATGTGCACCTGTATGGCATAAATCTTCTCGTTTTAGATAAATTTTTGTCTGATATTGCGCACTCAATCTCTGTGCAAAATACAAGGGGGTTGGGCGTCCAACATAATCTTTTAATAGAGCTTGATACTCCTTTTGAAAAGTTGCCGTTTCCGTTATTTGTACGTATTGTTTTTTTAATGTTTCTATATTAGGATAGAGCATTTCAGGGATAAAAGCACCTCCAAAAGAGCCATAGTACCCTTGTTCTGTTACTTGATATGTTGTCATTATTTATTCCTTTATTTGTTGTACTAATTCTTTGATTTGAGCCAAATCTTTTAGGGCGGGTGCTATTTCAAACCTGCTGTTTACATCAATTCCATATAATTGAGGATGTGCTAATCTTAAAACTTGAGGAATATCCGTTAGCCCAATTCCTCCGCTCAAAAAAAAGGGTTTTGAGCTAGTATACTGTTCCAAAATTTGCCAATCAAATTGAACACCATTCCCTCCATAAGACTTTCCTTTGGCATCCAATAAGAAATAATCACAGTAAGCTTCATACGCCTTTAAGGTATCAAAATCGAATTGCTCGTCTACAGCAAAAGCTTTGAGCACAACGATTCTCTTTTGTTGCAATTGCTTGCAAAAATCAGGTGATTCATTTCCATGCAGTTGGATACAATCCAATGCAAATGCCTCTATACGTTGCTCTATCTCAGATATCGTAGCATTGACAAAAACGCCCACTCGTTTAATCCTTGGCGAAATATCTATTGTTGGTAGTTGTTGCACATATCTAGGTGATTGGGAATAGAAAATAAATCCTACAAAATCAATATTCAGTGCTCTCAAAGCCTCAATATTAGCAACTTCTCTCATTCCGCAGACCTTAATTTTCATAGGAGAACTTTTTAGTGTTTTTTAAGCTTACCTGTTGAATAAATCTCGCACAAGCATCTTGAGGTCTAGCGTGTTGCATAAAATATTCTCCAATTAAAAAACCTTCAAATCCATGTTCTTGGAGCAAGACTACTGTATCGGGGACATTGATGCCGCTTTCTGCAACTTTGACCACGTTATTGGGTAATAAGGAAGCAATCCGCAAAGAGTTTTCAATATCTACCTCAAAAGTTTTTAAATTTCGATTGTTAACACCAACTAAATCTACCTCTGGACACAACTTATTCAATTGATCTTCGGTGTGCACTTCCATCAATACTTCCATTCCCAAACTTTTAGCAAATTGTGCCAAACGTCTTAACTCTTTAGCATCCAAACATTCTGCAATCAACAAAATCACATCTGCTCCTATTGATTTTGCTTCTATAATTTGATACGCATCAATCACAAAGTTTTTATTTAATATAGGGGCATAATTAAACCGTCTGGCTTCTGTTAGATCACTAGACGAACCTCCAAAAAAATGCGTATCGGTTAATACCGATAAAGCCGAAGCACCTGCTTGCATATAACCAATAGAAACTTCTTCGACTTTTGCATATGCATTGATGTTTCCCTTGGAAGGAGATTGACGCTTAAACTCTGCAATAATACCTTGCATGGTTGGTCGTTTCAAAAATTCTACTAATGATACGATAGGTGTATCAAAGTAGATGCTTTGTTCTAGTAGTTGAGCGGGATATAAGGTTTTGCGCTGTTCTACCTCTTTTCTTTTGTAAGCGGTTATTTGGTCTAATATCGTTTCCATTTTTATTGATTGATTAGCTGTTTAAAATTTTGATATGCTCGTTTGCTGAATAAAGCCTCCTCTGCTTCCTTGATGCAGTCTTCTAGTGCTTTTTGAGGATTAAAGCGTTGAATGGCAATCCCTGCATTGGTACAAACGACTTGATTTTGGGCAGTACTTCCTCTCCCTTCTAATATGGTTGAAAATATTTGAGCAGCCGCAGCAATGGTGCTTCCTCCTTCTAAATCTTTAGCATACTGCTGTTTTTGTCCAATTCCATGAGGCGTTAATAATGCTTCCGTTGTAGGTGTTATCACTTTGAACGCTCCTGTTAAAGAAACTTCGTCATAACCGTCCAAGGCATGAACGATGGCAAATTCTTTATCTGTTTGTTGCAATACATATTGATACAGCCGAACAATCTCCAAATTAGAAACTCCAACCATCTGTTGTTTGGGTTGCACTGGATTGACTAAAGGACCTAGTAAATTAAAAAAAGTACGCAGCC
This sequence comes from Aureispira sp. CCB-QB1, assembly GCF_000724545.1. Taxonomy (GTDB): domain Bacteria; phylum Bacteroidota; class Bacteroidia; order Chitinophagales; family Saprospiraceae; genus Aureispira. The sequence goes on from NZ_JHBV01000024.1 coordinate 111,369, forward strand.
CTAAATCTTTGCGAATAGTTCCTACTGCTTTCATGGCAGGATGAAATAACGGAGCATGCAAAAAACAAAGTTGATGTTTCTCCAATTGATTTTTTAACACAGCTTCCTTATTCGTAAATTTATACCCTAATTTTTCAAGTACATTAGAAGAACCGCAAACAGAAGACACTCCATAATTACCATGCTTAGTAACCATATATCCAGCTCCTGCTACAACAACAGCTGCCAAAGTAGAAATATTAAAGGTATCTTTTCCGTCCCCTCCCGTTCCACACAAATCCACACTATTATAATCTGACAAATCAATTTTTAAGCACAATTCTAATAAGGCTTCGCGAAAGCCTTGCAGTTCCTCTGTAGAAATCGGTCGCATTTGAAATACCGTCAAAAAAGCAACGATATGAGATGGATTAAATTTTTCTTGGGCAATGTCAATTAAGATTCTTTTGGCTTCTGCCCGAGTCAAATATTCTTGTTGAAACAAGCTTTGCAATATTTTTTTCATTGGTTGTGTTTTATTTATTGTTTTACCAATTTTTTTCTTAGAAAAGTCTGAGCCTCTTTGACAAAGTTCTGAAGCAGTGCTTTGCCTTGAGGCGTTAGTACAGATTCTGGATGAAACTGCATGCCCATTACAGGTGCCGTTTGATGTTTTATAGCCATAATTTGCCCTGTTTCATCCTGAGCCAAGATTTTCAAGCAATCTGGAAGTTTTTTGGTATCTATAATCCAAGAATGATAGCGTCCGACCACCAGTTTATCGGGTTGCCCCTCAAATAGACCAGTCCGATCTAAAATTTGAATAGGTGTAGCAATTCCATGATAGACTTTTTTGATATTTTTGAGCGTTGCCCCAAATGCTTGACCAATAGCTTGATGCCCTAAGCATATTCCCAATATTGGCTTTTTGGTGTGATACGTCTTAATGATATCTAATATAATCCCTGCGTCTTTGGGCAGACCTGGACCTGGGGAAAGAACAATAGCGTCGTAATTAGCAACTTCTGCTAAAGAAATTTGGTCATTTCTATAAACTTCAACGCCCCCGTGCAGGATTTCTCGAAGATATTGCACCAAATTGTAGGTAAAGGAATCGTAATTATCTATAATTAGTAGTTTCATCTTATTTCTATTATGGTTATGAATACTTGGTAGATTGTGAGCGAACCATCTACAGCACCTGATTTAGTTATACTTCAATAGCCTGATTTAGCGCCTTTTGGAGAGCAGCTAGTTTATTATTGACTTCTTGCAATTCTTTTTCTTCTTCTGAATCTATCACAATACCAGCCCCTGCTTGATAATACAGACAGTTGTCTTTGCTCATAAAGGATCGAATCATTATCGCCTGATTTAGCTGACCTTTGGGATTAAAAAAGCCAATAGCACCTCCATAAAAGCCCCTGCTTTGGTTTTCGTATTCATTAATCAACTCTAGTGCTTTATATTTAGGTGCTCCTGATAAGGTTCCTGCTGGAAAAGTATCGCCAAAGACCTGAAAAATATTTGCGTCAGTGGGTAAATCTCCTTTCACTTTAGAGACAAGATGAATAACATGACTGTAATACTGAATTTCTTTATACTCTTCTACCGCTACATTTTGTGTGTGTCGATTCAAATCATTACGAGCTAAGTCTACCAACATCACATGCTCTGCATTCTCTTTTGGGTCAGCGAGTAAAGCAATAGCATTTTCTTGATCTAATTTTGCATTACCTGTTCGTTTATAGGTGCCTGCAATGGGCGTTAGCGTTACTTTGCGGTCTCGAATAACTAGTTGAGCTTCTGGGGAAGATCCAAATATTTTGTAAGCTCCATAATCAAAATAAAATAGGTATGGGGAAGGATTAATAGAACGCAACGCTCGGTAAACATTAAAATCATCTCCTTTGAAATGTTGCTGAAATTGGCGAGCAAAAACAATCTGAAAAACATCTCCAAGGGCACAATGTTCTTTCCCTTTTCTAACCAAATCTTTGAATGCTTCATCACTTAAATTGCTAGTCCTTTTTCCATCTAATTCAAATTGATAAGTGGTCAATGCTCCTTTTTTTAAATAACGCTCTACTTTATCCAATTCACTTTCCTGACCTTCTAACAGATTTTCCAGTAAGTACATCTCACTCGTATAATGATTGATAACAATGACATAACGATAGACCGCATATCTCAAATCTGGCAAATCATGTTGCCGTTTGGTCGCATCTAATTCCAATGTTTCAAAATACTGAACGGCATCAAAATTAGTATGACCAAACAATCCATTAAATCGTTGATAAGCAGCTGCTCCTTCAAACTGAAATCGATTGCAAAATTGCTCCAGTAAATTAGAAACATTATTCTTGGGCGGTATCTGAAAGTTCTCTACCGTTCCATCTGGAAAATGATATTTCAGCACTCGGTCTTGTATCATCAATTCGGCAATTGGTTCTGCACAAATAAAAGAATAGCTATTTTCTTTTGACTGGTAATCAGAGCTTTCTAACAATAAACTGTGCGCCATTTTGTCTCTTAATTGCAGGTAAATGCTGACAGGAGTATGCAAATCTGCTAAGCGAGTACGACTAATCGTCCTAAACTTCATTAAATTCATCGGATAAGTGATTTTGTAAAAAGATTGGTATTAGACAAAAAAAAACTTGCAAATCTACGAGAGATTTGCAAGTTCTATATATGAGTTGTTATCTGAAAATGGATATATAGGAGGTCTGCTACTCTCGCCATCGAAGGGAAGTAGTCCACCACCAAGCAACAAGAGCATTGCTAGATTTTTGTCCAAAATTTGATATGTTTGTTTCTTTTTGCATTGATACAAAGATTAGACGTTTTATTTTAGAATGCAAGTTTTTTCAGATTTTTTTTTCACTTTCTTATTTTTTTGTTAACAAAAAACCATGCTCTTTGACATAATCTAAGCCCCAGCACCGAATTAATCCATGATTAGGAATAAGTGGTGATTTTAAATGCTCTACGTCAAATGAATTCCCATAATAAGCCATTAAATCTTTAGGTGATATACTAAAAGGAGGCTCTTCTTTGATGGGGGCATATTCTAATGTGTTGATAAATTGTTGTGCATTCAAGGGCAATATTTGTTGTATCTTTGCTACATACTTCAATCTCATGGAAAGAGGCAATGCGACCAAAGCAGCTCTATCATAGACCAAATCAATCTCTCCAACAGCTTCTGTACTGAGCGAAAAAAAATCAGCATTGATAATAGTCAACTGATTGCTTTCAAAGCGATTTCCTTGTTTTTCAAATGCTAGTCCTTGTTCTTCAAAAAACTGATAAATAGCCTTTTCTGCCAACTCTACCCCAATGACATGTTTGGCATATTGACTAAAGTAAACCAAATCAATGCTCTTGCCACAAAGCGGGACTAAAATTCTCTTTCCTTCTATTTTTTCTGGCGTTAGGTACTCCAAAATATAGGGGTGTATGTCCTTTCTATGAAAAGAGGTTTTAAATCCTCCTTCATTCCAGGAATCAATCCAAAATTGTTTTTCCATTTTTTGAATATGTTTTGGGCTGACTATTCTTACAAGCTCAATATAGTCGGGAATAAGAGCAATAATTATAATAATTATGACAATGATAATCAGCGGGGTTATAATTCTTACTTTCAATATACAATATTGAAAAAATATATCAAATAGTAATATTTTTCTTGTTAATATTATTATAAAAACAACTTTATTATCCTATCTGTCTATCTATTTCAACGTGTATGCTTGAATAGAAGTTCTATCACATGAATCAAAAAACAAACATCACCCAGTTGGGAAAGGCTTAAAAATTACGCAAAAACATCTTCTAGTAAACTTGTTGGTTCTTAAGCAGCTTCACATTTAATGATGAAACACAATTTTAGTATTGGGTAACCATGCTTTTATTTTTGCTTGTTCTTCTTCTGTCAACTTATTGCGTTCCAACTTCAATAGTTTCAATTTTTTTAAATTCTGAATAGATGCTGGCAATGTTTTAAGTTGATTGTATCCCAAATCCAAATGTTCTAGGCTTTCTAAGTTGCCAATTGATTCGGGAAGTTCTTTCAAGTCATTATAACGCAATTCTAGTCGTTTCAAAGTTTTGAGATGACCAAAGTCTTCTGGTAGACGTGTCAATTTATTATCCCTCAAATTCCAGTACTCTATAGCAGGAAGTGTTGTTAATATATCAGGCAACGACTTATGCTCATTTTCTATCATTTCTAAGTGTTTTAGACTCGTCAATTGTACCAATTCTTTAGCTGCGCGAGAAATACTTAGATAGCGGTTAAATGCTATGTTCAGATGCGTTAAATTTTTTAATTCGCCAAATCCACTTGGTAGGTTTCTAATTCCTGTATTGGCTATATTTAGTTCTTCTAGTTGTGCAAGTTTCCCGATACTCTTTGGCAATGCTGTAATTCTATTAGCATCCAATTTTAGAACCAACAATTTCTTAAAATTAGAAAAGATATCAGGTAGTTCTGTAAACTCATTTCGCTCTAAGTTTAAATAAGTTAAGTTACTTAGCTTACCCAATTCGTTTGGAAGGGTATCTAAAAGGTTAGAACCAATATCTAATCGCACTAATTGCTTCATTTTATACAACTCATAAGGCAAACGCTTGATTTTATTTAACTGCACACTAAAGTCTGTCAATTGTTCCAACTCATTAACATCAGAAAACAATTTGCTTAGTCCTAAACCATCTAAATTTAAGCTTTCTAATTGTTTTAAATTTCCCAACCATTTATAAATATCATTTGCTTTTTTAACAGGATTGTTTCCTAGAGACAATTTTCTAATAGCCGTCAAATGACCTATTTGACTAGGGATTTTTGTTAATTGATTGTGGCTAATATCCAAGACCTCCAATGCTGTTAGATCACCAATTGATTCTGGCAATTGTTCCAAACGGATTTTACTAATTTCTAAACGCTGAAGCTGCTTTCTTGTAAAAATTTCAGAGGGAAGACTTGTTAACTTTTCATTTTGACTCAAAACTAACCACTCTAATTGGTTCAATTGTGCAAAGTTAGTAGGTAAAGAGGTCAAGTGATTTTTGGAAACATCCAACCGACGCAAGTTTTTCATCTCGCAAAGTGCTTCTGGTAACTTCTTTAATTTATTGCCACGAATTTCTAAAACCTGTAGCATTTTCATTCCCGTAATAGCATCAGGAATCGTTTCCACTAAGGTATGATTCATATTTAGCCATTGCAGCTTATCCATTCTTGGAACAGCCGTTGGAAAAGTATATGCCCTGCGCAAAACTTTCAATCGCAATGCTTTATCCGCTTCTCGAACAGCTTGATCAATAGAATAATAAACGGGCTTTTTTTCCAATTCTTGTAAAGGCAATAATTGGGCAAACGTTTCTAATCCAACTAAGAGTAGTATTCCTAGTACACTATATTTCATTGATTCCATATTATTCATTTCGTAGTCCCCATTTTTTACTATGTTTTTTGATCACTTACTTAGGATGAAAAAACTATTCCAAATCGATAATCAGCAAATTTCCTTCGTGTCCAGTAAGGTAAGCATTTCCATGTTGAATTCGAATAGCATTAAAATCTGCATACCCATCTAAGTTACTAATCCTTTTCCATAGCTTTCCGCCATCTGTTGTACGATAGACTAAATTATTGGTTCCGACCAAAAAACCTGTCGATTCATTCAAAAAGGCAACATCTCTCAACAATTTACTTTGGTCTGCAAACACAGAATTCCCCCCACGACAAGTCTTCCAAGAATTGCCGCCATTTGTTGTTTTGTAAACAGTTCCATACTCTCCTACAACATACCCGATGTTATCACCTACAAAATCAACCCCTTTGAAAAAATCACCTGTAATTGAACTTAGTATCCAAGAATTTCCCTCATCCGTTGATTTTAAGATCAAACCATAACCAACTGCGTGTATCGTGCGATTACCTGTAACAGCAATATCTGCTATTTCATGATTAAACGTATCTTTAATTGTTATATTCCCTTGCGTAGGATCATATATATGAATGTATCCACTTCCAAAATTTTCGCCACCAACCAATAAGACTCGATTATCCATTAAACGAATGTGCTTTTGCCAATTCCACCATCCCAGATTAGCATTATTAAACGTCCAATTGGAAAAGTCGGGACTACTATACATTCGTTGTCCACAAAGACTTGCCGTAAATATTCCATTTTGATACGACAGGCTATTCACTCCTCTTTCATAAGCTACTATGGTATCCCAAGTTATTCCTCCATTGTATGTTCCCAATACCAACCCTGCTGTAAATAAGTTTCCAGCACTCACATAACCTGTGTCTTGATTTAAGAAATAGACATCTGATAAATCTAAGTCGGTTGGTAATTGATGCATTTTAGAAGTATAAGTCACGTCTTCAACGTCACAGCCTCCGATACCTAGTATTGTCCCCCACAGCACCAGCCATACCACACCATATTTTAATTCTTTTTTCATTATCGAACTCCGTACTTATCTATTAAATAAACCAAGGCAGCCATAGCACCTCCTCCCAATAGCAACTCTCTTTTGTGCACATTTTCAAACACATCGTTTGCCGAATGATGAAAATCAAAATAGCGTTGACTATCTGGGCGGTATCCAAACAATACCGTTCCTTGATCTTTGAGTCTAGAAATATCAGCTGCTGAACCACCCGCTTGTATATCCCATACTCCTACCGAAGCAAAAATTGTTCGCCATTTTTTCACTTGATCATAACTTGCGTTTGCAATGTCTGAAGCAGCATCCATTCGAAACCCACTTGGAGTATGTCCTCCTGCATCCGATTCTATTGCTGCAATGTGTTTTTCTCCTTTTAATTTAGCTTGTTTGGCGTATTCTGTTGCGCCAAACAAACCATTTTCTTCATTGGCAAACAACACACAACGAATGGTATGTTTCGGACGAATCCCCATACGTTTGAACACGTGCAAAACTTCCATAGACTGAACACACCCTGCTCCATCATCGTGTGCTCCCTCTCCAATATCCCACGAGTCTAAATGTCCACCAACAAGAATAATTTCATCTGGCTTTTCTGTTCCCTTAATTTCGCCAATGACAGTATGTGCTATCCGCTTTCCCATATGTCGACAACTCAATTGAATGTTTACTTTTACCTTCGGTTCTTTTTCTAATAATTCACTCAATAAATCTGCATCTTGCAACCCGATACCCACCGCAGGAATTGGCTCTTGGTTATTAAAAGAAGTAACGCCAGAATGAGGCGTATTATCTTGTTTAACTGTCATAGAACGAACAATCGCTCCTACAGCACCCAATTCAGCCGCTTTCCTAGGACCAGCAGTACGTTGATTTACGGCAGCTCCATAAGCATGAAAAGTATTTAGTTTGGTAATTTCCATTGGTCGGTTAAAAAAGACAATTTTTCCTTTCACATTATCTTTTCCTAATGCTTCCAACTCCTCAAAGTTTTTCACTTCTACCACTTCCCCTGTAATACCCAAAGCACCTGTACCACCTGAAAAACCTAAAGCAGTAACGGCCAAATCAACCGTTCCAATATATTCAGAATTTACAATCTTAGCCTTTTCAACAGCGCCCCTTCTCCAATAAGGTACTTCGACAGGTTGCGTCCATACTTTATCACACCCCAACGTATCCAACATATGAGAAGTGTAAGAAACGGCTGCTGCATATTCGGGCGAACCACCTAATCGTCCACCTGCTTGTTTGCACAAATAATGCAACCAATCATGAGCAGGGCTTTCTGTTAGTATATTACTGTACATTTTTTTTATGTACTTAATTTCGGCATCTTCATCCAAGATTTGAGCAAAAGAGCCAGTTGCCATTAAACATATCAACAACAGTACACTTATTTTTTTGTAAATCATGTTTATTATTTTTAATTGGAAATCGGATAACTAACGTGCTAGTAGCAAAAAAATCGTTGGTCGTTTATGTAAATTAGGAATATTGATTTTCTTCCATTTTTGAATAGTCTGCGTACAAATGTATTCTGAGGGAAGTGTAATATCGGTGGCAATGCCAAATAAAGTGTTGTTTTGAAGTACTGATAAGGCATCCTCTACAAAGCCATCATTTCTATAGGGGGTTTCTATAAAAATTTGTGTTTGATTATTTTTAGCAGAACGGCGCTCCAAATCTTTTAAAGCTTTCTTTCGATCAGGTGTTTTGATGGGCAAATATCCATGAAAAGCAAACTGTTGTCCATTCATCCCCGAAGCCATCAAAGCTAATAAAATAGAAGATGGTCCCACCATAGGAACTACTCTGATGCCTTTTTTGTGCGCCAATTGAACCACCTCAGCACCTGGATCAGCCACCCCTGGACAACCAGCTTCGGACAATAGACCTATGTTTTTTCCCTCTTTTATAGCAGGCATCAAAAACGAGTGTATATCCTCAGGATCTGTACGTTTATTCAGCTCAAAAAAGGTCATTGATTGCAAAGGAATAGGTGTCTTGATTGCTTTTAAAAATTGACGTGCTGTTTTCCCTCTTTCTACAATAAAGACATCAATTTCATGAACTTTCTGAATCATATATGCAGGAAGTGGCTCAATAACACCATCTCCTAAAGGGGTCGGAATTAAATATAATGCTCCTGCCATTCTTTTTTTATTTAAATTTAAGATACTTTTATTTATTATTAACTTATATAGAGATATTATACGAATAGCACTATAACATATAATCACTATTCTATAGTACATTTCCTTTATTCATCCTAATCAAATTAGCAACCCCTATCAACATGAAAACATCCTATCTAATTTCTCAACGAATCGCTCTAGTCTCTATTGACAATAGATCTAGGTGCTTATTAAAGCAACAAAAAAACAAATTTATATCCAAAGTTAGGTACTAATACCTAAGTCTATTCTAAAAATAGTACAATCTAGTTATCAGGCTTCTAGTTCTTTTATCCTACTTTTGAATATAAATTTTAGTCCGACTAGCATTTATTCTTCTCGAAACAACAGAATTATAGTTTTTTTTCCGTTTTTTCGTTACCATAGATTATATTACACTAAACTCAACAAACCAAATCATCTGATGGCAAGTATTATAAAACCACCTCAAAATTTGGAAACCATACCGAATAAAAGAAGCTTTTTTTTAGCAGGAAGCATAGAAATGGGTATGGCAACAGATTGGCAAACCTTGGTTGGTAACAAATTTGATAGTTTTGACATAATAATATGGAATCCAAGGAGATTATCTTGGGATAGTTCTTGGGAACAATCCATTGACAATCCTATTTTCAAAGAACAAGTAGATTGGGAATTGGACGCACTAAATCGAGCCGAAGCTATTTTTTTTCACTTTGAACCTCAAACTAAGTCGCCAATTACTTTAATGGAATTAGGATTATTTGCTCAGTCTGGCAAGTGCTTGGTTCATTGTCCTAAGGGTTTTTGGAGAAAAGGTAATGTTGATATTGTTTGTCATCGTTACAATATTCAACAAGTAAACTCTATTGACCAAGGTATTGCGCTGTTGCAAAAACAGTTTAGTGACTGTCAAAAAAATATCATCTGATCCCCCATTTTTAACGTTATCATGATTAAATTAACGCACCATGAATACTTTCACCATCGATAATAAACACCTATTAGGATTACTAATCATTGTTTCTCTTGCCTACCACAGTTGTACTACTGAAGCAGATTATAACACAACTCGAAGAGCTCCTTCTGCTAGTGACCTCATGATGAAAAGTTCTTCTGCTGCTGTCAAAGAAACATTAGCTGAATTTGATCGACACCTCAAAGAATACCAAGAGGGCTTGTATCTCAAAAACTGGCAGTACGACCCTGTTACCAATAACATTACTTATGGTAAAAACGAAGAACAAAAAGCTAGAGAAGAAGCCTTGAACCATAAACTGGGCTTAGGTTTTAAAGATTATATTGCCAAGGAAAATAAGAAAACTCTAAAATATCAAGCCGTCTCCCCTTTTGCCAATATGGAAGATATTGGTCTATATGGTCAACCGCTATTACTTAATGGAAAACCGTTTTCAGGAGTATTGGTTGGTACACATATAGAATCGGGTAGTAGAATTCTAGAAGCACGCTTCTATCAAGGCAACCGTCTAGGTACCTTTAATGTTTGGACTAATTTAGGTCGCTTGTATACAAAATCATTTAAAGAGAAAAACCAAATTGCTATAGACCCTGAAGCTGTTCGCAAGCCTGTTATTTATTTGTACCCTGAAACAACACAAGACATTAATGTAAAGGTTCATTTTGCGGGTGTATTAACCCATACCTATCCCAAGTACAATTTGTCAACAGGATGGAATGTATCTGCGACTCCTGATGGAATGCTTACCGAACAGACTACTGGTAAAGATTTTAGTTACCTATTTTGGGAAGGACAAAGCCCTTTTCAGTATACACTAGACAAAGGTTTTGTTGTAAAAGGAACCGAAGTAGCCGACTTTTTGGATGAAAAACTAGCATTAATGGGCTTGAACAGAAGAGAAGCTACAGACTTTGTATCTTATTGGTTGCCAGAGTTAGAAAAGAATAGATTTAACTTAATTCATTTTTCAACAGAAGAATACACACAAAATGCAAGGTTAGAAATTACACCAGCTCCCGAATCGTTGATTAGAGTATTTATGGTTTATCAGCCGCTAGAAGCTCCGATTGATATACCTACGCAAGAACTTCAAAGAACCTCCAGAAAAGGATATACGGTTGTAGAATGGGGTGGCAAAAAAGCTAATTCAGTCAACTGGGAATCATAAAAAATATATGTCCCAAAAGGCATTATCTTTGATTTAGAAAGGATTGTTTGGTAATTTAGACTGAGCAATCTTTTTTCATGAAGTTATTAATGGCAACGCAGCTAACTAAAAACGCAGCGCTAACGAAGTAAACTTTATTGCCCTAACAACAATCAACAAGTTGTAATTTTATTGTATTTTGCGTTAATTTTTTGATTATCAATTGTGCAACAACGCAACTAATCAACGACCACGAAGTAACAGCGCCCCCAACTTGCTGGCTCATGACATGACCGCAGGGAACTAGCCTTGCGCTCTCATGAGCATAGCGAATAATAACAAAGCTAATTACTATAATGATTATCACCTACCCAATTATGAAATACTTTTTTTCTCTTTTACTAAGCCTTATTACTTTGATTGCTTTCGGTCAAGAATTACCACGTGCCGTTAAAAAAGTAAATCCCTCTCTGTTTATTAACAATATGCAAAACGAACGTGTTTATCAACAAGCAAATATTCGTGAGAATTTAGTCGTTTTTTCTAGGGGATTTGAAAACCGCCCCGTAGAGGAGGTGCAACAGAGCTTTCACTATTCTTTTTTGGATGAAAAGGACAAATCTTGGTTGCTTGAATTTCAATTTGACCAGCATGATATTAAATTGTACAAAGGGTTAGACATGGAACCTGTTGGTTGTAGTGATTGGGGATTCAAAATTTATACAAAAAAAGAAAATAAATGGAGAGATTGTACTTTGGAATGCCTTCCCGATAATTTCTTGATTATGGTCAACAAACACCTTCAGACCTTACAAAAAGGAGGTATGGGGATGTATTTTTATAATCAAGATCCAGAACAAGCTGTTTCGATGGATTTGGAGAAAAATAAATTAACGTTTAGGCAAAACGGTAAAGTGGTCTTAGCTCTAATCTGGAAGAAAGAAATGTTTGTTTGGAAACATAAAATGACCAATTAGTTTCGCTGCCCCAATAATGCTACTATTCCTTACAGAATACTTATTTTTTGATATATTGAACAATAAAGTAGTAGACTTTGTTTTATTTTTAAAATAAGGGAACTATTTTTGCTAAATCTAAGTTTTAGTGTTAAGATTCAACTTAGTTTAAAAATAAAACAAACTATATATTATATAACTTAAGTAAGCACTTTAAAAATTAAAGGGATTTACTTATAAATCAAAAATGTTATGCAAGGTTTAACACAAGCAAAAGAAAACCTAGAACAAAAAGGATTTCTTGATGTAGAAGTGGACCCAATGCTTGACTTGGTCGCTGCCATTGAGCAGTTAAAAAAAGAAAAAAATGCCATCATTTTAGCGCATTATTACCAAGAAAGTGAAATCCAGGACATTGCCGACTATATCGGAGATAGCCTGGGACTGGCTCAGAAAGCCGCCACAACAGATGCTGATATCATTGTCTTTGCAGGAGTACATTTTATGGCAGAAACAGCTAAAATGCTCAATCCGTCCAAAAAAGTATTGTTACCAGATTTGAAAGCAGGTTGTTCTTTGGCAGATTCATGTCCAGCTCCTGTTTTTAAGAAATTCAAGGAAAAATATCCAGATCATGTAGTTGTTAGTTATATCAACTGTACAGCAGCATTAAAAACCATGACAGATATTTGTTGTACTTCGACCAACGCTCAGCAAATCATTGACAGTATTCCAGAAGATCAACCCATTATATTTGCACCAGACAAAAATCTAGGAGCTTATCTTCAGAAAACAACAGGTCGGGATATGATTCTTTGGAATGGTTCGTGTATGGTACATGAAATCTTTAGCAAAGAAAAAATTGTAAAGTTGCAAGTTCAACATCCTAAGGCTAAATTGATTGCCCACCCTGAATGTGAGGCTCATTTATTGGAAATTGCGGACCATATTGGTTCTACTAGTTCTTTGTTAAAGTATACCAAAGAGAGTGCGTTTGATGAGTTTATTGTGGCTACCGAGCCTGGTATTATTCATCAAATGGAAAAAGCGTCTCCAAACAAGACCTTTTATCCTGCTCCTCCTACCAATACTTGTGCTTGTAACGAATGTCCGCACATGAAATTGAATACAATGGAAAAACTATATCTGTGCATGAAACATGAGTTGCCAGAAGTTACTCTAGAGCAAGAAATTATTGATAAAGGTCGTGGTTGTATTGACAAAATGTTAGAGATTTCTGCTAAAGCAGGGTTATAAATCTTTTATAAATCAACTAAAGAAGCGATTATTTTCAATTGATTTGAAAATAATCGCTTCTTTATATTCAAGCTATTTTACTTTTCTAATTCTTTTAACATCTCCTCTTTTTCTTGGGGCGTATAATAGTTGTACCGATTCAAACAAGCATTAAAGGACTGAATGGTTGATGTCGTGTCTATCTTCAACTCTTTTTGAGCTTCAATTATTCCCCAATAAGCATCTGCAAAGTTAGGGTATTCTTGCAACAACAACTCCCATGCTTCAATAGCCTTTTGATATTCTTTTCGCTCTAGTAGCCCCCAGCCTTTCCCATTCAAAACACCTATTGAAAGGCGCATTTTTGCGCCATAATGCGTTTCTATTTGGGTTTCAATTGTATCCAATTGAGCTGCATTAAAATGCGTATTGCTATAATACAAGTTCTGCTGATTCGCCCAAAAGTAAAAGACTTCGTACAAAGCTGGCGCAATCGTTAGCCCTGGAATAACATTATGATCAGCCGTTTTAAATTCTATTCCTTTGATATTAATATGATTTCGATTGACTTGATTTTCAAGATGATGATAATCTTGCATATAATCACTTTCTATTCCTGCTCTGTAATATTTTACAGGTTGGTGTCCATTCGGATAATAATGAACCACCGAATCAGCCCAATTGACGCCCTTTTGTTGGTAAAAGGGGCATAGAGCAATCACGGCACTCAGGTCTTTAATTCTATTAATAAATAAAGAAGTGGTATAATATCCGTATCTAGAATGCCCAATCAACATTCGAAAAGTACTCGCACGAAGTTCTTTTTCTGCCAAAGGCAACAATTCATCAAAAATAAATTGCTCATTCTCTTTAGCTTTCCCTTTTGAGGTTGTTGGCTGGTGCACGGTTTCGGCATATCGCTTTTCAAATGAGCTAGCTACACTAATCACCACACAAGAAGGCATTTGATAATTCGTTGTCATGTAATCAATCGTATTGAGAATATACTGATTACTTCGTTTGTTTTGTTTATCAAAAATTAAAATAACGGGAAACTTTTTGGCGATGGCAGTATCCCACTCTAAAGGAACGACAATAGAAAGCTCTTTGGCATAGCCCAAGTGATGGGAATAAAATGTCGTATCCTTTAATTTTTGATAACTTTCATAATGTTGGGCAGTAATATTTTCCATCGTAATTAAGGAAAAAATCACTAGCAAGAAAATATTCATAACAACTCTATTTTTGTATTTGCAAACAAGTAATACTGGCTCGTTTTTGTTCCAATTTCGTTTTACTCTCTACTTTTTTATAATCCGCCAAGACCTTCCATTCTTGGTAATAATCCTTGTAATGATAAGCATATGTCTGAAAAAAGACCATTACAAAAGGCAAGAGCAAAGCCCACCAACCTACCATAAAAGCACCAATTCCTATCGCCAATATTCCCCAAACAATCCATACAAAAAAAGCAGCTGTAAAAGCAAAGCTTGTAGAAAACTCGGCAAAAGGAACAAATTTATTGCGTAAATCACGAGCAACTATATGCGGAATACGACCAAATAATGTCCCTAATAACCAAAAAGGGAATCCAATCAATAACCAAAATAAGGAACGTTTATTTTTTCCTGCAACAGCATAATCCTTGACTCCTTCTTCGTCTAATGCTGCTTGGTAGGCATCGACTTGTTTTTCTAAAGCATTTTTCTCCGCTGTATTTAGGGCATTAACATGGTTGGCAATAGCTTGCTCGGCATGACAAACCTCTGGATTGGCAGAATACATTGGAAAAATATTTCTAGTAAAATTATTTCGAACCAAAACTAATAACTTTTCTGTCAAGATCTCGTTTCCCTCTTCTATATAAACCATTTGCGCTCGTAGTGCAACTCGCATGTCTTGTGTCAGGGTCGTAATAGCGGCTTCTTTATCTTCTAAGTATTTTTCTTTATAATCCTGTACAGACAATGGCTTTCCTAACTGTGTATACACTTCGCTTCTAAATTTATCATGATACGTATAATTCACTCCAGCAGGCAAAATTTTAACGTCTATTCCCCAATTCTTTTCCTCCATCATTTTAAAGGCCAATCGAGCACATCCTTTTTTAAATGGAAGCAATTTTTTTTGCAGGACGCAGTTTCCCTCTGGCGCAATAAAAGCACTATCCCAACCTGTATAAAGCAGTTCTCTTGTTTTTTTGAAAGTCACCTCATTTTTGTACATATTCTCTGTGCCTTCCTCTACCCTATAAATAGGCAAACCATGCAACTTATACATCAACCACCCTTTCAAATTATTAGGAAACTCCGTAGCCCTAGCCCAAAAATAAACAGGACGTCGTTGCATCGCTGCAATTAGTATGGGATCCATAAAACCATTTGAATGATTCGAAATGAAAATTAAAGGCTCGTTGGCAGGAATATGTTCTGGATTTATATAATAGACTCTCCTAAAGAAACAGATATACATTACCCACAAAAACAATCGAAATAAATTATACAGAATCATATCTTTATAGTACGTTATTTTTCTTAGTAGTTCGTTGATTTTTTATCAATAGAATTTTTATAGTTCAACAACACGACCAAGATAAAAGTCTTTGTTCAAAACAAAGCAATTTAAGTAAAGAAGTCAACTTTTATTAGATTTTGATTATCTTGTTTTTGGTAAAAATGCCCTATTCTTATACAGATTACAATCTATTATCATGCATTTATCTAAAAAGAAAACCCAATTAAATCAATTTTTAGCGTTACTCTTTTCCGCCATTATAGGCGCTTGTTATCTGCTTGTCATAAGCAGCTTGGACAATCTATCTGATACTATTTACTATATTTTGTTAGCTATAGGAGCATTAGTCTGTTTTAATACGTATAGCATTTTTACAAAAAAATACAGAGAACGAAACGCCTTAGTCAAAACTCCTTTTCCCGAAAATTGGCGTAAAATACTAGAACAATATGTCGTTTTTTATCAAGCATTAACACCAGAAGAAAAGAAACGTTTTGAAACAGAAATTCAAATTTTTCTACATGAAACGAGGGTAACAGGAGTTCAGACAGAGGTGGATGATATGACTTTGGTATTGGCAGCAGCTAGCGCTGAAATTCCTGTTTTTGGCTTTCCTGAATGGGAATATGATAATTTAGGGGAAATTTTAATTTATCCTGGTCCCTTTACCAAAGATTTTAGAACAGATGGTCCAGGGAGAACAGTGACAGGAATGGTGGGCACAGGGCTTATGCAAGGTATTATGATTCTTTCCAAACCTGCATTAATTGCGGGTTTTACCAATCCTAACGATAAAAAAAATGTGGGCATCCATGAGTTTGTTCATTTATTAGATGCTTCAGATGGGAAATATGATGGCATTCCAGAACGTTTTATGGAACATCAATATATTGCTCCATGGTTGGAGATTATTCGCAAAGAAACCGAACGCATACAAGAAGGAAAATCGAGTATGAACCCTTACGGTGCTACCAATCGAGTAGAGTTTTTTGCAGTCGCTTCTGAGTATTTCTTTGAACATCCAAAGGCTTTGCAGAAAAATAAACCTGAGTTGTATGAAATCTTGAGCCATGTATTCCAACAAGACACCAAGAATAGGCTTAAAACTGCTTTTAAATCCATGCTAAATTATACGGGAAACAAAGTTGGTCGCAACGATCCTTGCCCTTGTGGTAGTGGAAAAAAATATAAACAGTGCTGCTTGAAGAATGCTCGTATGTATTAGAACAACTAAGGAACACTCAAAACAATGAACAAACAATCAACCATTGCACGTATCAGTTGGGCAATTTGTCTTTTAATAGGCATTGTACTTAGTCTCAAAGCCTTGAGAGAACCTGACCTTTGGTGGATGTACCGCACAGGAGAATGGATGTTGGAACATGGGCAAGTCACCAAAACAGATCCATTTTCTTATACTTTTGCAGGTACAGAATGGATTAATGTAAAATGGTTGTTTGAAATTCTAATTACAGTTGGTAAAAATTGGTTTGGGGTGGAATTTATTTTTGTATTTCAAGCCTTGGTTACTATTTTGATCTTAACCTTTTTCTATAAAACGACCAACTTAATCCACCAATACACTTCCAACCAACCAAGCTATCAAAACAGACCATTTGCTGGGCTTATTTTTACAGCATTATTAATGCTTTTTACAATTGACTATCGTCTGATTGGTCGTCCAGAAATGACGAGTCACGCTATGGTTGCCATTTATTTGTGGTTGTTTTGGAAACAACATTACCGCCCTTCTTCGACATTAATTTTGTTGCTAATTCCCTTACAGGTACTTTGGACCAATATGCACGAGGCTTTTGGAATAGGAATGGTTTTGATGCTAGCTTATTTGGGGGCTACATGGCTACATTATATCTATGCTCAAAAAAAACAATGGCAGGTAGATACTCCCAAACTGTTATCTATAGCCGTTTTAGGGGCATTATTAGCTGTTTCATTCAACCCTAGAGGAATTCAAATGTGGTGGCATCCATTTGAAATTTTTAACCAGTTGGGAAAAAACCAATACACCACAGAACTAGCTTCTATTTGGAAATTGAGCTACTGGGAAAAACAAGCTTATCTCAATTTACTTTTCTTAGGTGTTAGCTTACTATTTATCTTTTTCTATCCCTTTATTCAGAAAAAAAAGCGCTTACCTCAAGAAGTTAAGACAACACCCGTTTCTCAGAAAAAAACAAAAAAAACTAAGAAAACCAAAAAAAAATCAACGCCACAAAAGCACAACTCAAAGCTTGGTTTAGTCCCTTGGTTTGACAGTAATGTGCAGAAGTTTGGTTTGGGTAATGGCTTGCTCTTTTTTATGCTGTTCTATTTAAGTATCACTGCTTATCGGAACATTCCATTTTTCATTTTAGCGGCAGCCCCTCTTTTTGCAATTGGGATGGAATATTTGTTTAGAAAAATAAATGCAGCCAAATGGATTTATCCTGTATTATTAGTTCTTGGTATATGTTTTTACGGAGCTGTTATAACAGGCAAGTATCATGAATGGTCTAACTCTAGAGACACTTATGGTTTGCAGGTATTGTCCAGCCACAATCCTATTGGTGCTGCGGAATTCATTCAACAACACGAGATCAAGGGCACTTGTTTTTCAGATTATCTAACATCAGCTTATCTATTGTGGAAATTACAACCTGATTTTAAAACCTATATAGATTTGCGAGATTTGGATATTTTTCCAACAGATTTTTTTACCGACTTTGCAAAAGTTACCAATATTCCTTCTGAATTTGAAGCAAAGGATGATTCTTTGAATTTCAACTATGTCGTTTTGTTTAGACCTAAATTTCAGTCCTTGCACCAATATCTACTAACTTCCACCAACTATGAATTAGTCTTTGTCGATCCTGTTGCCTCTGTTTATTTGAAAAACACCCCTCAAAACAAAGCCTTAATTCAGCAATATGGATTTACAAGAAATGGGTTTAAGGACTTATTTTCAGATTTAAAGCCTGTCGCAGCTTCTAGCACCTCTTATTTTATTAGCAAAATTTTTAATCCTCTTTATACCCCTACCAATTACTCAGAGACAGACGAAGATGCAATTGCAGGATCTTACTATCTGAGTTTGCAACAAACTAACTTAGCTTTTGAACGCGCCAAAGCATCTGTTTTGGCCGGTGTTGAACCTTGGAAAGGCTATGAGCTTTTAGGTAATATTTATAATAATGCTGCATTCAATAGCGCAATAGAAGATTCCTTAAAACAGAGCTATATTCAGCAAGCAGCCTATCAGTATACTCAAGCGATTAAAGCAAAACCTGATTATGTTAGTGCCATTGTAGGGCAAGCAACCTTATCTTTGCAACAACAAGATTTTCCTGTGGCTATCCATCTCCTCAACCAAGCTATTGCCATTGATTCAGACTATGCCCCAGCAATTCAATATTTAGGTCTATGTTATAAAATTTTAGCCAACCAAAATGGGCAAGATAGAGCCAATACTCAAAAATGGTTGGATTATAGTTTGCAACTCAATCGCATTACTCCTGATAACCCTACAATTTTACTAGATATAGGCATTGCATATTGTTATTTGGGCAACTGTTCTAAGGCTGTAGAATACTTAAAAGGTATTATGACCATACCTGGACTCCCCCCCGAAGAATTTAAAACTGCAACACGTTGTATTAAAAACTGCGGCAGTTAATTTTTATATTTTAACACTTTTTCGTTTATTATTTTTAAATCTATTCCAACGACTAGCTTACACCAAACGTCTGTATTATACCAATACTGTAACTGTGAAAGTTTAATACTCCGTGGATTTTTTCGTTTTTTACAAAAAACAAAAAAACATCTTTGCATCTGTTTACGTTGTGAGTGCTTCTCTTTTGATTATCAATCTTTTCAAAGCTTTTAGCTTCAAAACACACCCTATTGATAATCAAAATAATATGATTCACCCACGAAGTAAAGAAAGTTATAACACTATGAATTTGTACAAAAAACTCCAAGAAAAGCCTTTTTTGATTGCAGGACCTTGTGTCATAGAATCAGAAGAATTGGTCTTGGAAGTAGCAAGATTTTTAAAAAAAATACAAGAAAAGTTTTCTGACTTCGTTATTATTTTCAAAGCATCTTTTGATAAAGCCAATAGAACATCTGTAGACGCTTTTAGAGGACCAGGCTTAGAAAAAGGATTGGCTATTTTAACAAAAGTAAAAGAGGTGTATGGGTTACCTATTTTGACAGATATCCATGAACCTAAACAAGCCAAAGCAGCTGCAAAGGTGGTTGATATTTTGCAAATTCCAGCGTTTCTTTGTCGACAAACCGACTTGCTATTGGCAGCGTCTGCTACTAATTGCATCGTTAATATAAAAAAAGCACAGTTTTTATCAGGCAAAGACATGATGCATGTTGTTAACAAAGTAAGCTCTACTGGCAATCACCAAATTCTATTGACCGAAAGAGGCACAATGTTTGGCTATAATAACTTGGTAGTAGATTATACTGGTATTTTGGATATGATGGAATATGGCTATCCTGTTGTAATGGATGCTACCCATTCGGTACAAAAACCAGGGGGAGCAGGAGGCAAAAGCGGAGGCAATCGTGCTTATGCTCCTTTGTTGGCTCAAGCTGCTGCTGCTATTGGTATTCGGGGCTACTTTGTGGAGACACACCCTTCTCCTGACCTAGCCTTATCGGATGGACCTAATATGCTAGCATTAAATGATTTAGAAAAATTATTAATCAACCTTCAAAAAATACATCAACTTCAACTCTCCTAATTTAACTACTTATAAAAACCACTCATAGACACATTTGAAAGCAAAAATGATGCTTTTGAAACACTCCCTTATTCTCAAAAGAATACTGGAGAAAAAAGCAACTCTACAAAAAGAAAATGTTAGAAAAATAACTATTTAAGGTTTTCTTAACAAAGAGCTTACACTGGTAAGATTTTTGCTATAAATAACACACCAATTTAGATTGTTCAACTAGTCAACTTAACCAACAATTTAAATCAGTGCAAAAGAGAGTTATATGAATACTAGTCAAAGAATTTGGAACCCAAGTGCCATGTTATTAAACAAAGTTTCTAACGATACCAACACGATTATACGTTACGTCAATCCTGAATCAACTTTAGAGCAAACAATTGTTCGAGACAAGTATTGGCAGGTAGGAGCTTTTTGGGGCGAACCTCGCCCTGGTCATCCAGAAGGCAAAGTAATTTACCATATCCATGAGGTTCTACAAAATGTAGATAAGGCGACCCAGCATAAAAAGATGCGCCAACAACTCCGCTTAATAACCATTATCCACGATACCTTCAAGCACTTAGAAGAACAAACTCGTCCTCGTACCGATTGGTCTAAACATCATGCTATTTATGCCTTAAAATTTGCAAAAAAATACATCCATGACCAAGCAGTTTTAGATGTTATTGAACTCCATGATGATGCTTATTATGCTTGGTGTGCGGCTTGTGCAGGCTATGAAGAAAAATCAAACCAACTGCTCAATCGTCTAAGAACTCGTTTGAAAGATAATTTGCAATTATTTTATCTGTTTTTTAAATGTGATACACAAACTGGCGATAAATACCAAAGCCCTGTTACTTGGTTTGAAGAAATCATGCAAGGTGAAATTGAAGTTTGTAACTTTTAGTTGAGTTTGTCTCAACACGACTATATATTATTGGTAGCTTTGAAGACTGCTTCATTTTTAGGGGATTACTTTTTTTTAAAATAAACAAGTACAATAAATATCTACTTGATTTTTCATTAAAAAAAGTATATATTTCCCTTTTACATTATTTTTATTTCGCAATAAAAACATAAAGCATTGATGATAGGTCAATATGCTTCTTTAAAGTCTGCGAAGTATCATTTTTTAATAAGTTATCAATAAATATGTACCAAGAATTAAATGAGCTAACCCTACTTATTCAGCAGTTCACAACAACGTATAAGAACGCTAATCTAGCAATTCAAGAACAGTACCAAGCCAACATGGTTTTTTATCAAGACTTTACAACGTTTCATCGTACTAGTATTCCTCCTAGCTCTCTCGAACTTGCTCGTAAAAAGCTAAACCTCGTTATTGCCAAAATACTAGAAACACAGCAGCAACTTGCCTAATCTATTTAGCAATTAAAGTATGAAAATTTTACTACTAACCATTATTTTACTAAGTGCTTCACCTATGCAACAAAAAAAACTAATTCAGCTTGACTCCTATTTCAAAACTTTAGATACCATATTAACAGCTTACCCACTATTAAAGCATCAAATCGATTCTAGCACGTTGCAACAACTAGATCTAGCTCGTCAAACACTAAGTATTCCTGAAAACCAAAGATTTCTAGATAATTATTACAAGGCAAAAGTAGAGCATTTAGATAAATCAAAAACTAATGTATCATCAGATATAAATCTTGATGAAGAGGTTAATTTGGGGATTTTTGCAGCAAAATTATCTAATAAGTTAAATGGTTTTGCCATAGAATTAGAAACCTTAGATGGCGATAAAACTCCAGTTTTAGTTTCTAAATTTAAAGTAATGCTAGAGAGTGCTCTAATGGCAAAACTCTACTTAATTAATCAATATATATACGATGATATAATTAATTCATTACCAGATAGTCTAACACCCCCTTCTCGTGAACATTTAGCAATTAAAATTATTGAAGTTTTAAAAAAATATACCTTAAACAATATCATTAATCTGCTTAAAGACAAAAATAATATTGCTATCAAGAGAAATCTAAAAAAAGCAAAGTCTCTTGATGATATTTTACCATCTTCAGATAAAGCCATTCTTAATGTTTTATTAAGGCAAAACATAGAAGATACCAAACACCCCAATCATCCAGGTGCTGCCCCTAACCAAGGAGTATCTAAGCAAGAATATGTTGAATCTGTAAAAGATTGGGCTTGGCTTGTACAAGATTCTATGCAACATTATAAAAATCATAAAAAAATTAATACCGTAAAATTATTAAAAACCATTGAGGCTGAATTCTCAGATGAAAAATATGACCCTGCCCTTTATAACCATATTTATAAGGTTCTTCGCAATTATCTCCGAAGTTTTGATGCAGTAGAAATAGAAGGAACAATCGTTGCCTCTACAATTGCAGATGCCTTCTCTAGTATCAAACCTAAAGATATTGTTGTTTATTATAATTACGACTTGTATAAAAACATCAATGATAATGATTTTGATGGTAGCCTATTTCCTCCTGCTGCTACATTTGCCCATTGGCTCAACGAGGCAATAATTGAGGTACCTTATAATGATGCCCCAGAGTATAGAATCTTCCAAGAAAAACTTTCTGCTTGGACAAAGGACGTAATCAAAACAATCAATAGTGTAGAAAATCAAGATACCTTATTCTACGCTGGCAGTTATCGTCAAAAATTAGGTATTCTCTCTAGCAATTATGGAGATATTGATCCGCTTATGAGTCTAGTCATGTATCATTTAAAATCTGCTACGACTAAAATTGAGCGAGGAGACTTACTTTCAGATTTAATTGGAGCATCAATTGACGAGTTAGATAGTTTAGCACGAAGCCATAATTATAGAATGGCTGATCAGTGGCAAGAGCAAAAATTTTCCTTTCCACTTAAGTTCAGCAGCCAATTAAAAAGTTTGTTTGAAGAAGTAAAAGCTCAAGCTAGTTTTGATGATTATCAAATCAAAATAGATCAGTGGACAACAGCGTCTAAAGACTTAGTATTGGATGCAAAATCTTCTAGTTGGTCGGATAATACTACTTTTAAAACTAAAGATTTGAGCCAAGAATTAGAATACTTATTTACTAAAGATATTAATGGATTAGAAGGGCTTCGATTTATTTATGAACAATTCTTAAAAACGTCCTTGGCAAAAGAAAGCAATACCGTCACATTCAAAAATATCCAAAACATATGGAGGGATGCCATGGAAAATGCACAGCTGGATAAGATTTTGAAAAAACAATATACTTCTTATACTAAAAATTATTACCCTGAAGATGTGGAAGAATTGATTGATTCTATGGAATTTATTTTTCCTAGCACCAAAGATTTAAAAGCTGCTTTAAGTGTCAGTAGAAATAGTGCTAAACGACGCCCTCTGAGCATCGATACCAGTACATTAGTGGTTAATTATCAACTCAACTGGGAACCACGAAAAACATTGGTTGAAATCGCAGCAACAGAAGTGCATAATGAAATTCCTGGAGGAGATGACTTAACGGAGAAAACAAAATGGTTATTAGACTGGTTCAATGACAAAATTCAAAGCGGTACTCTCGATGAATTAAAAGAATTAGGGGGCAACCTTTTGGCGGCAACTTTTCGTACGAATGTGGCGCCTGATGATATTCAGCTACACTTGCCATTTAAGGTTAGCAAAACATATAAAAATGGAAAATCAATTGTATTTGCTGATCTTGAGCCAATCAATAATGGAACAATTAGATTTCAAAAAAATAGCCCCTATTCTCTAGATAGAATAGATATCAGTAAAGTTGGTCAAACTAAATTTGAAAATAACACCGCCATACATCAAATACGAATGGTACTTGATGTAGATGATATGGCATTAGCAAAAAATATTTCTGCTAATGCTCAGGTTGCTGGGGCTGAGGTTGGTTTAGCGATAGCCCCCCAAAAACACACTTTAGCCTTTGAATTATTTATACACTCTACTCTCGAAAATGAAGTATTGAATATTCAAGTTGTACCAAGAACAAGTACTGTTCCTAGTACTGAAGATTGTCCATTATTAGAAGGCTGTACAGGTCCTGGTTCTAATATATTAAGATTAAATCCATTTTCAGAATAGATATACCTTATATCAAGTTAAAAAAAAGCTCTTTCCCACTAACTGTACGGAAAGAGCTTTTTTTTCTTCTTCTTATAACAAACCTAAATAATCATACCAGCACCAACTGTCTCGTTGGTTCCTTCATCGACAAAAATCAAGGCCCCTGTCACTCGGTTTTTTCGGTAAGAGTCTACAAATAAAGGCTTCATGGTACGAACAACGATTCTAGCAATATCATTCATGCCAATATCTTTATCCTCTTCTTTTCTTTTTAAGTTGTTAATATCTAGCTTATAACGGATATCTTTCACCAAACAACGAGCCTCTTTAGTTGTATGCAAGATGGTATACTTGCCACGCAATTGCAATGGTTTTGGATTAAACCAACATACCATTACTTCCAAATCTTGAGTAACCGTTGCTTGATTATTTTCGCGAACAATCATATCTCCTCGGCTAACATCAATGTCATCTTCTAATAATATAGTAACCGACATAGGAGGGTATGCTTTGTCTATTTCTCCATCAAAGGTGTCAATTTTCGCAATTTTTGACGAAAACCCTGAAGGATGAACAACAACCTTATCTCCCTTTTGAAAAACACCTCCCGCTACACGCCCTGCATAGCCTCTATAATCGTGGTGTTCGTCTGTATTAGGGCGGATAACATGTTGAACAGGAAAACGACAATCGATAAAATTGTGATCGCTAGCAATATGTACGTTTTCTAAGGTATACAACAAGGTAGAGCCACCATACCAAGGCATATTCTCTGATTTTTTAACAACATTATCACCATATAGCGCAGATATAGGAATAAAATCAACATCACTGATAGCTAATTTGGAAGCAAAATTTGCAAAATCACTCTTGATTTTATCGTAAGCTTCTTCTTTATAATCTACCAAATCCATTTTATTGACGCACACAATTAAGTGAGGGATTTGTAATAAAGATGCAATAAAAGAGTGGCGGCGCGTCTGTTCCACGATACCATGTCGAGCATCTACCAAAATTAGTGCAGCATTGGCTGTTGATGCCCCTGTCACCATATTTCTTGTATACTGAATATGTCCTGGGGTATCAGCTATAATAAATTTACGTTTTGGCGTTGCAAAATAACGATAGGCTACATCTATGGTAATACCTTGTTCTCTTTCTGCCTTTAGACCATCTGTTAACAAAGCTAGATTAATCCCTTCTTCGCCTCTACGTTCACTGGTTTCCTTTATCAAATCATACTGATCTTCAAAAATAGATTTACTATCATATAACAAACGCCCAATAAGCGTACTTTTTCCATCATCTACACTTCCTGCTGTTGTAAATCGCAAGAGTTCTGTTTTTTGTTCTTTCATAATTATTATCATTGAATAATTGCAGCAGCGCCACAATTAAGAATTGTCTTGATTCCTTATTTGATTAAACATTACTTGGTGAGAACCACGCAGTAGCAGCACAGTTCAATCGCATTCCTTAAAAATAACCATGTTTTTTTCTATCTTCCATGGCTGTTTCTGAACGTTTATCATCAGAACGACCTCCTCTTTCAGTAATACGAGTAGCCGCTACTTCCTCTACAATTTTTTCCATTGTATCGGCTTCAGAACTTACGGCTCCCGTACAAGTGATGTCTCCAATTGTACGGAAACGAATCATACGTTCCTCTACAGATGCTTTTTCTTCAGGTTTCATGTTAATATAATCTGATGCTGCTAAGATAACTCCGTTGCGTTCAAAACATTTTCTCATATGTGCGAAATACAAGCTAGGCAAAGGTACTTTTTCTAACATAAGATATTGCCACACATCCAACTCTGTCCAGTTGCTAATTGGGAATATTCTAAAATGTTCTCCAAATTGTTTTTTACCATTAAAAATATTCCACAGTTCAGGACGTTGGTTTTTAGGATCCCATTGACCAAACTCATCCCGATGAGAGAAAAAGCGTTCTTTAGCTCTTGCTTTTTCTTCGTCGCGTCTAGCGCCCCCCATTGCAGCATCAAACTGTCCTTTTTCCAATTCTTCTAACAAGACAGCTGTTTGCAAGCTATTTCTACTAGCATTATAGCCTTTTTCTTCGGTGACCAAGCCTTTGTCTATTGCTTCTTGAACAGACCCCACGATAAGTTTGACACCTAGGCGCTCTACCAATTTATCTCTAAACTCTATTGTTTCGGTAAAGTTATGCCCTGTATCAATGTGCAACAACGGAAAAGGAATGTTTGCAGGATAAAATGCTTTTTGAGCCAAGTAAGTCATTAATATAGAATCCTTACCGCCAGAAAACATCAGTACAGGCTTCTCAAATTGAGCGGCTACTTCTCTCAAGACGAAAATAGATTCTGCTTCTAATTCTCTTAAGTGGCTTAGATGATAGTTCATAAGTTACAAATTATAATTTATAAAGATAAGATAGCCTGCGTGGGGTATTTTAATACAGATTGTATTAATGCACAAACTAAGAAAATAAATAATTGATTGTTTGTTGGATTATTTTAACGGTTATTGATGAATGCGTTGTTCATAGTAGAGCATCTCCTATTTTTTCCCATTGACCAATACAACTCTAATCAGATTAGAATAGTTAAGATACAACCAAAATGAGTTACTCAAAATACCAGAACAATTACAAAGTAATAATATCCAACAAATAGTTATAAATAACATCGACAGATTCGTCAATAGTCATATTATGCGTTTTTACTTCGATATCGGGATTAATGGGAGCTTCATAAGGAGCATCTATCCCCGTAAACCCCTTAATTTCACCCTTTCTAGCTTTCTTGTACAAGCCTTTCACATCTCTTGATTCACAAACCTCTAAAGGGGTATTAATAAATACCTCGACGAAATCGTCTACACCAATAATTTCTTTTGCCATTTGTCGAATGGCAATGGTTGGGCTTATAAAAGAGTTTATAGTTACAACACCGCTGTGCAAGTATAGTTTTGCAATTTCTGAAATTCGGCGAATATTCTCCATTCTATCTTCTGGGCTAAATGACAAATTATTATTGATTCCAGAACGAATATTATCTCCATCCAAAACTTGCGCAAAAAAGCCTTCGTTATAAAGCTTGCGCTCCAAATGCTGTGCTATTGTGCTTTTTCCAGAACCTGATAATCCTGTTAACCATAGTACTTTGCTGCGTTGTCCCAATCGCTTTTCTCTATCTTTCCGTTGTAGTAGTCGATCGAATATTGGGTGGATATTATTTTCCATTACATTTGGATTAAAATAAAGTATTGAAATTGATGTCTTTTTATAGCCGTAAAGATAGAAAAGTATTTAGACTTTTGAAGTCTAATGCTTAGAATTGGAAGAACTCAATTTTAGAATTATACGCCTATCTTTTAAGTACCTTTTACGTTAGAATATACTTTGCTAATTATTTCTAATATTTTATTCCCAACTGGAACTATTTTCTATCCCAAGAATGTTTCATCGCTATAAAATTTAAAAATCATGAAACGAAGCACACGCGCCCTAATTGCAAAAGATACTTTGAGCATCTTAAAAAAAGGAAGTTATCAAAATAACTTAGGTAAACCTGTTTATTTGTCAAAGGCTTTAAAGACAGCCAAACAACAAACAGTATTGTATGAACCAAAACAATTGCTTGAGCTAATCCAACAACCGCTTCCTATTGCTCAACATTTGGAAACGGAATTTGTTGTCAATTCGCTTACAACATTAGATGCTGTCCGAAAAGAATATCCAACAGATCAGCGCCTTGCTTGCCTTAACTTTGCCTCTGCTAAAAATCCTGGGGGAGGTTTTCTCAATGGAAGCCAAGCACAAGAGGAAAGTATTGCTAGAGCAAGCGGCTTATATCCTTGCCAATTAAAGGCAGAACATTATTATAAAGAAAATAGAACCGTTAACTCTTGTCTGTACACAGATCATATTATTTACAGTCCTAATGTTCCTATTTTTAAAGATGAAAATGGCAACTTGCTAGATGAATTGACCTATAGCGCTATTATCACAGCACCTGCTGTAAACGCAGGAGCAGTGCAACGTAATGAGCCTAATAATGTAAATAGAATCCATGAAACGATGCAGCGTCGTATGGATATGGTTTTAGCTATTTGTAAACAAAATGGGCACGAAACATTAATCTTAGGAGCTTGGGGTTGTGGTGTTTTTCAAAACGATCCTGTAGTGATTGCCGCTTTGTTCAAAGAGCTCTTATTAGGTAAATATAAAAACCAATTTAAACGAGTTGTTTTTGCTATTTATGCTAAAGAGGAGCATTTTATAAAGCCCTTTGAGGCAGAATTTGGCAAGTAATAGCCTTAAGAAAAAAATACGTTGAGAATCTGTATAAATACTAGTTTTGCTCAGATTTTTAACGTATTTTATATTGGCTATAGTTGTCTATATAACCGTGCACATTCTACTGTCAAGTACTTTACTTAACTGCACTCATGAAGTAATGACTGCTATGAACTAATTGATACTTATAGTAATAATTTTATCTCCCACTTCTAATTTGTGTACCACATCCATACCTTCTGCCACTTTTGCAAAAATAGTGTAATTATCATCTAAGTGGGGAGTTGGGGCATGCGTAATAAAGAATTGTGTGCTCTCTGTATCTTTTCCTGCCGAAGCCATACCAACCCAACCTTCGTCATGGTAACGTACTTTGGGACTGAATTCCGAAACAACCGTTACATCAAAACCACTATAACCATCTCCCCTAGAGCAACCGCCTTGTACCACAAAATTAGGCACGACTCGATGGAATGGTTTGTTGTCATAATATTTGGCTTTTGCCAAATGCACGAATTGCGTCACTGTAGCAGGTGCTACTTCTGGGTGCAATTTGAGGACAATATTTCCTTTTGTAGTTTGTATAATAATTTTGTGGTTATCTTTAAGGACACGAATTAAGGGCCAATCTATTTCTGTAAAAGAATTCGATTTTTTATGAACAGAACGATTGGGATTTCCTTCAAAATAATTGATTGCTTTTTGGAGAATGATATATGTCTCAATACTTCCTGGTAAAGAGAGCTTTTCCTGTGCCTCTTTTAGGAATTGATAATCAGAGAATACTGCTTTAAAATTTAACGTTTCATCTGCCAAAAAATCGGCAACAATAGCTTGCATAGCAGGATCACCTTCTTCTATGGCTCGTTTTAACAGCACATTAATCTCATTGGTTACACGAACCTTTGAAAGCGCCAACTCTCTATCAAAGGTTTCCGAGCCCCTCAATAGGGTTAGTGCTTCGGTTCCACTTGATCGAATGACTTCTGGAATGATAATACTATCTGCTTTGGGGAATATTTCACTTGCAATAAAACGATAATTCCAACTATGGTTGCCCAAAGCTTTTAACAAGGCTGCTTTTTCGTATACATTGTTCGATGCCTTATACAAACTAATAATTTTAGAGCTAAAAAAAGCTTTGGTTTTTGATTTGAAATAAGACAAATTATGTACAGCTGCTCCCAACAAGATGGAGCGTACTTGCCAATCGGTGTGTTTGTCTGCTAAGGTATAATATTTGCCAGCATCCAAATCATTTCCATTATGGTATAAGTATTCTGCTGCTGTGATATTTACATGCAAATTCTTATCATCTAAGGCATCAAACGCTAAAGTTTTGACTGAATCATAAGGAAAATATTTTAGCCCTCTCAGTATATTACATTTTACTCGATAATCTTTTTGTTGAGGATAAATGCGTTCTAGCATATCTTGCGCACGTTTGGTCTTACTTTTTGCCAATGCCGTAACTAGTGACATTAAGGTATTGGGATTTTTTTCTTCCGAGACGTTGTTCATCAATACATTCTCATAACCACTCAAATCAATTCCTTTTGTTCGAGCCAAATAATTGGCAGCAATAAATCGTGCCTTAGAAGACATTAATGAATTGGCCATAAAGTCATTCATAATCTTGGTTGTTCCCTCTTTGTGTACCAAGCCCCTCAATGCAAAACGATACAACGCTGTTGCCTGTCCTTCTAAAAGAATACTATCTTGGATAGGATATGGGCGTGTTACAGAAAGGTTTTTTAGATGTTCTTCTGTCCCACAGCGTCCGATAGCCTCTAATATTCCTGCTTGGACGAGTCTAGATGAATCCTCTCTAAAGGCATTTGTTAGGTAAGTAGCAGCTTTGATATTCCTTGTTTGCCCCAAGGCATAAGCAGCAGCATATCGCACTTCTTCATAATCATCTTTCAACAAATCAGCTAAATCTTTTATTGCTGCTGTATCTTGAACCGAACCAAAGGCTAAAGCTGCCAAGTATCGGTGTGTAGGATTAGGAACGGTCAGGTAAGTCAATAAGATGTCTGTTTTTCGCTCATTTTGATAATTAAATATCAATTGCACAACAGGGTCTTCAAGATTGACATTTATAATCTCTTTTACTTTATTCGTATCTTGTTTGCAGGCAGAAGCAAATAGAAATAAAATGGTAACAGCTATAGTTGTATATTTCATTGATGGCTATAATATAGTATAATAGTAGTTCATCACTTTTTTAACAAAAGATAAAAAGGCAACAAACTATTGTAATATAAATAATCGTTCAAAAAATGATAAAAACCTTGAACTAAGGTAAGTAAAAGTAATACATCGGTTTTGGTTCTCCTTATTTTTGACAAATAAATTCTTCCATACAGTTAATATCCCCTCAATAAATAATCTACAAGCAATTGGTCTACTCTACTATTCATGAAAAATATCTTCCTAAACGAAAAAAACAACTACTCTCAAATCAAGTAGTTGTTTTCTTTATCTAGTTATGTTTTCCTAGGTTTCTTTTTGGCTGCTGGGAACAAAACATTATTCAAAATAAGTCGATATCCAGCAGATTGCTTGTGCAACTCTAAATCGGTTGGCGGGTCGTGTACAAAATGACGATAATCTTCAGGGTCATGACCACCATAAAAACTCCAAAATCCTTTTTGAAAGGTTCCGTGAATGTACCGTGCTTCATTAGCCGGTTTGTTTTCTCCCAAAATCAATACATTAGATTTAATTTGATCTTTTCTAAATGCCGTTGTCTGTCCCATAAAACCTTTTACGGTCTTAGTATGTGACTGTGTCAACATCGTAGGAACAGGATCCCATTTTGCAGAAAAATCAAATAAAGTAAAATAATCCACATCATCCTTTACCCTTCTAGAGGGTGATGTCAAGGGAGAAGCATCTATGGTAGAAAATTCATACTTCAAGGGATCTCTTACCAATTTAAAATCCTTAAAAGCAAACGTATTGTTATAATTCAACTTCTCTTGTGCCTGAGGGTCGGGAGCATCTCCATCGTACATATAATCACATATATCAACGCCATCAGCAGCCAAAGTAATATCATAAGTATCAGTAGCAGAACACATTGCAAACATAAATCCACCACCAGAGACAAATTCCCGAATTTTCTTAACAACGGCTAGTTTCAGTTGAGAAACTTTGCTATATCCGTGTTTTTCGGCCAAAGCTTCCATACTTCGAACATGGTCTTTATACCATTTTTGACTGCTATAATTGGCAAAGAATTTTCCAAATTGTCCTGTAAAATCTTCATGATGCAAATGCAGCCAATCGTATTCATTAAGTTTGCCATCTAATACCTCGTCATCATACACCAAGTCATAAGGAATTTCTGCATAAGTTAATACCAGCGTAACGGCGTCATCCCAAGGCTGTACCTCTTTTCCTCTCACATTAACAGTAGGACTATAAACAGCCACCTTAGGAGCCACCTCCAACTTCATTGCCTCCATGTTAACTTGAGGATCGTTTATTTCGTTCAAGATACTATTAAACGAGGCAGTTGGAATAACTTTGAAGGAAACACCTCTACGCATACATTCTTTTTTGAACACATCATTGTATTGAAATGCAAAACTTCCTCCATGATAATTCAGTAACCAATACGCTTCTTGTTTCGCAGAAAGGACTTGGTAGGTAATGCCATACGCTTTCATATGATTGGTCTGGCTCTCATCCATTGGAATCAAGATATATCCCTGACCTAGCACACTTCCTGCTCCTGCCAGCAAGGCAAGATAAAAGAAAATATGTTTAAGCATATATTATTATTTTCATGATAAAATATATTTTAAATTTAACGATCTATTTCTCTTATTGGTTGAGCATTAGATCAACTTTTAGCCTCATTTTTGTAATAGTCGTGTAATTGATCAACAAGAGGCACTGATTAGTTTATAGATAAGACTAGAATTAAGCCAAAAATTATAATTTTAAGCACTATCAAATCAATTGTCCATAATGTAGGTATACAAAGTAGGGCATTAAATCTATAAAAATAATTTCTTAACAGTAATTAACACCAAATGTTATTTATGAACCAAGCTATTTTTCTTACTTATTCGACCTTATGTTAATCCCAAAAACGCCAAATAAATCAAATCATATAGCGTTCAAAAAGCAATAATATTCTGCCTGAAAATGAATGAAGAAGCTCAACAGATTAAAAAAAATAGCAAAAACTTTGGTTATACAATTGTAAATATCCATCTTTGCCACTGATTATAAAACAAATTACCGAAAGGTTTTTTTATTGATTATTCAAAATAATACAAGTTATGTCAACTATAACTGAACGCGTAACCAAAATTATCGCAGACAAACTAGTTATCGATGCATCTGAAGTAACTGCAGAAGCAAATTTTAAGCAAGATTTAGGTGCTGATTCAATTGACTTAGTAGAATTGATAATGGAGTTCGAAAGAGAATTTGAACTTTCTATCCCTGACGAGAAAGCAGAAGAAATCCAAACTGTGGGTAATGCCATAGAGTTCTTGGAAGCAGCTATAAATAGCTAACCAAAAAGAGCTTATGTATAAGCGTTGAAGCATAATGCTTCAACGCTTGTTCTTTTTTATAGACTATGTACTATTTTTCTTCAATCAAGTTGATTTAGAACGATAAATTTAATCTTTAATCAATTGATTTAAGCTTTCAGCTAACTCTTATACAGTTAGCCTTTTTTTAATAAAAAAATTATCTGTTTAACATATCAATCCCAAAAATACTATGCAAAACAGAAGAGTAGTTGTTACAGGATTAGGTGCCTTGACTCCTATTGGTAACACCGTTGAAGAATTTTGGTCTGCTTTACTAGAAGGCAAATCTGGTGCAGGACCAATTAAAAATTTTGATGCATCAAAGTTTAAAACACAATTTGCTTGTGAAATAAAAAACTTTAATGTGACAGAGGTCTTAGGAGACCGTCGTTTGGAAAGAAGAACAGACAAATTTGTCCAATACGCCTTAGCAGCTAGTGATCAAGCGGTTAGAGATGCTAAGTTAGACACTATTAGCCAAGACATCAAAGATGAAATTGGTGTACTTTGGTCTTCAGGTATTGGAGGATTGGAATCTTTGCAAGAGGAAATTGAAAAATTCAAAGATGGAGATGGTACGCCTCGTTTCTCTCCTTTGTTGGTTCCCAAAATGATTGTAGATGCCGCAGCAGGTAACATTTCTATTCGCAATAATTTTAAAGGAATTACAGCAGCAGTAGTAACAGCTTGTGCTTCAACTACTCATGCTTCTAGTATTGCTTTTGATTTGATTCGTATAGGGCGCGCAGATGTAATATTGGTCGGGGGCTCTGAAGCTTCTGTAACTACCGTTGGAGTGGGTGCTTTTGGTGCTTTAAAAGCGCTGTCCAAAAGAAATGAAAACCCAACAGCTGCATCTAGACCTTATGATAAAAATCGCGATGGTTTTGTTTTAGGCGAAGGTGCTGGTGCTATTGTATTAGAAGAATACGAACACGCCAAAAAACGTGGTGCAACCATCTATGCAGAATTGGTAGGAACAGCTATGACTTCTGATGCTTATCATATTACAGCGCCAGATCCTGAAGGTGCAGGTGCAGCTAAAGTAATGCAAAAAGCATTAGATTGTGCTGGATTAACATCTAAAGATATTGACTATATCAATACACATGGTACCTCTACTCCACTAGGAGATGTGATGGAAATTACAGCCATAGAAAAAGTTTTTGGAGAAGATGCTTATAACTTAAATATAAGTTCTACTAAATCTATGACAGGACATTTATTGGGTGCCGCTGGTGCTATTGAGTCTGTCATTTGTATCAAAACTATCTGTGAAAGTATTGTTCCTGCAACCATCAATCACGAAGAAACCGATCCTGAAATTAATCCTCGATTAAACCTAACGCCTAATACTCCTCAAAAAAGAGAAGTACGTGCTGCGCTAAGCAATAGCTTTGGTTTTGGAGGACATAATTCGACAATCATTTTCAAAAAGTTTGAAGAATAATTTTATTCTTGCTATATTGACAAGGTATTAAGGGATAATGCATTAATAATAGAGTGTATTATCCCTTCTTATTTTATGTTAAGACAGTAGAAATCAAACAACTACTCTTAACCAATGAAACTTCTATTTGTCTATCAATCAACGCACTAATATATTTAAAATGGTGCAAATAGAGTTTTGTTAACAAACTCCCCTTGTTATCAACCAATACAACACAAACACCCAAATAAACAAACTTTGGTCTAAAATCACTTAGATAGATTCACAAGAAGAACTAAAAAACTATTGGGGAGGGTTTTATAAATAATATGTTGTGGTAAGAAAAATTTATAATCTAACTTTATCTACGGATAAAGCTTTTGTAAAAGAGTTGCGAAAAATACTGGGTTTTACTCCCAAACATGTACATTTCTACAAACGAGCTTTTACGCATAAATCATTAACATCCAAGGAAGAAAACACCAAAACTCGTTATCCTACTAATAACGAACGACTTGAGTTTTTGGGAGATGCCATATTAGATTCTGTAACAGCTGAATACTTGTTTCGAAAATATCCTACTCAAGACGAGGGCTTTTTGACGCAGATGCGTTCCAAAATGGTCAACAGAAAAGCACTAAACAAAATTGCCGAACACATGGAATTGGATATCTTTTTGCGCCAATTGGGAGCAACTAGAATTAGCCAAACAATGATGGGGAATACTTTTGAGGCATTTGTAGGAGCTGTTTATTTGGATGTTGGCTATCGCCAAACGAAGTCTTTTATTATCAATAAAATGCTTCGTCAATATATTGATGTGCATGAATTAGAAAGCGTCAATACTAACTATAAAAGTCAATTGTTGGAATACAGCCAAAAAAATCAAAAAACTATTTCTTACGATGTTCTGGATCATTATAGAACCAAAAACAACCGAGAACGTTTTAAAATTGCCGTATTATTAGATGGCAAAGCTTTGGCAACGGCTGAAGACTACAGCAAAAAAAGTGCAGAACAAAAAGCTTCCGAAAAAGCATTAATTCAAATGGGAGTACTAAAAAAAGAAGGCAAGAACAAACGATAATGAGATCCTAAACAATTGTTAAGGGAACAACTATACAGATAATTTTTCTGTTGAAGTGAGAAGGCAAAAGCTTTACTCACTTTCTTATTTTTGTTAACACCTATCTCATCAATAGTATAACTTTTCAGAACGTATTACATATGAAAAAACTAAAAGAACTATTATTTATTCCTCTCATTATTTTTTTGGTTTGGGGAGCTATCAAAATTTACCGAATGCCTGGGCAAAGCAATGGTTCTATTGCTCCAGATTTTGTAGGGTATATGCCTAACGGTGACTCTCTTCGTTTATCGGATTTTAAGGGGCAATTGGTCTTATTAGATTTTTGGGGAAGTTGGTGTGGTCCTTGCCGCCAACATAATAAACAACTGGTGCCATTGTATAAAAAATATCAAGGAGTTCGATTTAAAAATGAAAGTAGTTTTACCATTATTTCTGTTGGAATTGAAACAGATCGAAACCGTTGGTTAGCAGCTATAGAAAAGGATAACTTAGAATGGCCCAACCATGTTTCGGATATTAAACGCCTAAACGATCATGTTGCTTTGGCTTATGGCATCAAAGAAATTCCAAATACTTTTTTGATTGATGGCACGGGTAAAATTATTGGTGTCAATCTGTTAACCGAAAAAATAGACGAAATATTGGCAAATAGACGCCAAAATTAAGACTATTTTACATTCGTTAAACTGGTTTTCTGACAAATTGTCTTTATTTTTGCGCTGGCAAACATTTTGACTAGCCAAAAGTAGCTCATTTTTTTAAAATGAGTGGGATTATTTATTTTCTAAAATTAGAAGATTTTAAATAGAATACATGAACAAGAAAGAAATTCCTGTTGACGGTCCTGAAAATGAGGAAAACCTAGACAACGTGACAACAGAAGAAACAAACAATACAACAGAGGATTCTACTGTTGATAATACGTCAGAAGAAACTACACCAGAGCAAGAGCAAAACGCAGAGGAAGTAGCATCGACCAAAGAACATGAGGAAAAAGAGGAGAGTAAACTTTCTGAAACAGAGCGTTTGCAAAAGGAATTAGGAGAGATGAAAGATAAATACTTGCGTATTTTTGCTGAGTTTGACAACTATAGAAAAAGAACGATCAAAGAGCGCCAAGATATTATCAAATTAGCCGCAAAAGACTCTCTAGCAGCTTTATTGCCAGCAGTAGATGATTTTAGTAGAGCAATTGATAATGAAGAAAGTATGCCTGAAGGTGTTATTTTGATTTACAATAAGTTGTACAAAGCTCTAGAGCAACAAGGCATCAAAGAAATGGAGACAACAGGTCAAGATTTTGATCCAGAATTGCATGAAGCATTAACCAAAATACCTGCTCCTTCTGAGGAACTAAAAGGAAAAATTATCGATACAATTGAGAAAGGTTATTATCTAAATGATAAAATTATTCGTTACGCTAAAGTTGTTGTAGGCGAATAAACTTTCTTTCTCACAAACTCATCTTATATCTTTATTAAAATAAGATGGATGCTGGTTTTGTGGCTAATCTGTAAACACAAAATCCTCGAACTTTTAATTAAAACAAAATGGCAGAAAAAAGAGATTATTACGATATTCTAGGTGCTAGCAAAAGTGCGTCTAAAGATGAGCTAAAAAAAGCTTATCGAAAGGTAGCCTTAAAATATCATCCAGATAGAAATCCTGATGACAAAGAGGCGGAAGCTAAATTTAAAGAAGCAGCTGAGGCTTATGAAGTCCTCTCGGACGACCAAAAACGTGCTCGCTATGACCAATATGGCCATGCTGGGGTAAACAACCAAGCAGGAGGCGGTCATTATGGCGGTTTTGGCAATATGGAGGATATTTTCTCTCAGTTTAGTGATATTTTTGGTGGCGGATTTAGTAGCAGCAGAGGTGGCAGACAGCAACAACAACGTGGACAAAGAGGTTCTAATTTGCGTATTAAAGTAAGTTTAACCTTGGAGGAAATTAATGAAGGAGCTACCAAGAAAATAAAGGTTAAAAAATATGTGGGTTGTAAGACCTGTAACGGTTCTGGTGCCAAGGACAAAAATTCGGTAAAAACTTGTCATACTTGTAATGGCTCTGGATATGTACGCCGTGTTCAACAAACATTCTTAGGGCAAATGCAAACAACTGCTGCTTGTCCTACTTGTCATGGCTCTGGTGAGATGATTACCAATAAATGTGGCTCTTGTAAAGGCGATGGTCGTGTTTATGGTGAGGAAATGATTAACTTAGAAATCCCTGCGGGGGTGAGCGAAGGCATGCAGTTGTCTATGAATGGCAAGGGAAATGCAGGGGTCAACGGGGGCGGTCCTGGTGACTTGTTGATTAACATAAAAGAGAAAGAACACGAGCATTTTACCAGAGATGGTAATAATATTTTGTACGAGCTGGATGTTAATTTTGCAGATGCTGCCTTGGGTACAAGTCTAGAAGTCCCCACTCTAACAGGTAAGGTTAAAATTACCTTGCCGCAAGGAACACCTTCTGGTAAAATTTTCCGCTTGCGTGGCAAAGGCTTGCCTTCTATCCAAAGCTATGGAAAAGGAGATCAATTAATTCATGTTAATATTTGGGTACCTAAAACCTTTACAGCTGAAGAGAAAAAAGCATTAGAAATTATCCGAAAAGGCAAAAACTTTCAACCCAACGATGCAGAAAAAAGAGATCGTAAAGGATTGTTTGACAAGATGAAAGACTTTTTTGGTGGCTAAAATAGCCTATCTAAATATATAAATCTATTTGGTATAGATAAGAAAAAGACTTTGGGGCTATCTTCAAAGTCTTTTTTTATTCCTTTTTTAAACTTGTATTATTTTTTTGGGGATGCAACACTATATACTCTATTGTAATTATAAAAAGACTGCCTAAAATTTAGACAGTCTCATCTTATATTCCCAAAACCCACCATTATAACATCAACTAACTGTTGTTTTGAGCAATATCATCACTTGTAGTAGGAACTTCTTTATTACATTTTCCTTTCCCATGATCTACTCGCTCCTCTTCCAAATCTATTTCATAAGTATCTCCATCCTTTGTCACGGTAGCTATAGCATCACAATTGCCATCTCCAAAATCGATACTAGAAATCATTCCATTTTTATCCAACTCTACGATACCTTGCTTGATATATTCACAAGAACGGTCTACCAATAAGGGCTCTACAACTGTACGGGTCATTACTTCATTATTTACCTCTACGGTAGCTGTCCCTTTCATAACAAAGACATCATTAAAACGGTCATCATCTCCAAAACCAGCTCTCCAAGTATTGGTTCCTGTTGCAATTTTTGTAATTGTAGTCCCTTTTTTATCGATCATGGTGAGATTGGTTTCTACCAAAAACTCAGGCTGTCCTTCCGCAGATACAGAAACCGTTGTCATAACTTTGGTTCCTGTTATTTGACGCCCTTTAACCGAAAAATCCTTAAACGTCGTTGTTCGTTTGGCTCCTATCACAGCCATATCTTCTGACATTTCGACAATAATTTGTCCCTTTTTACGACATTTTTTACGATCCTCTACCCCATCTCCAAAATCAATGGTCAAAGCCCTAGGAAAAGCATCCTTGCCTGTATCATCTATTGTAGCTCCTGCGGGTAATCGTTCTTGCAAAGCAGTCGCTTCCACCCCTTTACTATTAAACGAAACAGCATCTACCTCGTCATCTATACTCCCCTCGCTATTGGTTAATTCTACGTCACTTTCTGTACTAATAAAATCAACGGCTGTCAACCAACTTGAGTGACTACAAGATGCTACACCAATTCCCATTCCTAGCATTACAACTAAATTCATTTTCCAGTTCTTCATTTTTTCTGTTTTTGTGTGAGTCAAAAAATCAGAGTAAGTGGTGTAAAGAAGTCTTGCTACTTCTTATTACTTTGTCGTGCATAGACAACGTAATCCCCTAAAAATGATTTTGAAAAATGGCTCGATTAGGAGCGGCTTTGTATCTTTTGTTCTAATTTAGTCGTAGAATAACCTTCTATAAAAGTTAGGCTTTTGACTTGTCCTCCATTGGCTAAAACACATTTGCTACCCACAATTTCTTCAATAGACCAATCTCCCCCTTTGACTAAAACATCTGGTTGAATTGCTTCAATTAATTGCAATGGAGTGTCTTCTTCAAAAAGCACGACTAAATCAACCATTTCTAAACTAGCTAACAAATGCGCACGGTTGGTTTGATCCTTGATAGGGCGATGTTTGCCTTTTAATCGGCTTACAGATGCATCGGAGTTTAAACCAATAACTAATTTTTGTCCTTGCGCTGCCGCCTCAGCTAAATAAGCAAGATGTCCTAGATGAACTAAATCAAAACAACCGTTGGTAAACACGACTTCTAAGCCATTATTTTGCCATTTTCGGACAGTTTGTACAGCTGTTGACCAATCTTGTATTTTATTGCTGATCTTCTGGAAGAGTGGGTTCATAACCTTTGTTGTATAGAGGTAAAACAATGTAGGCAAGTAGACCAAAAAACAGGTTACCAAATATTGTTATTGTAAAGAACATTATATTGGAAAAAGCAAAGGCATCCGCTTCTGCAACTCCATAAATAACTAAAGCTGCGGTTACGGCTATTTGATAGGTGCCCATCCCTCCAGGAGAAGGAATAACCATCCCAAACGTACCAAAAGTAAAGGCTAACAAGGCGGCTAATGGAGACAAACCTACGGTTGGTCCATAAGCAAAAAAGCACAGGTACAACATTAAATAATACATTAGCCAAATAATGAGTGTGTGCACGACAAATAAGCCTGGACGTTTTAGTTGTAAGACAGTTTTTACGCCCGAAATAAAACTAGCAATTAGAGCGATTACTTTTTGGGCAACGGCTGTTTCTTTTATTGTTTTCCAACGAACAAGTATATAAATACAAACCATTAATCCAATCCCCATTAGTCCAAGTAGTAACCCCAACCAAGGAATTGCAAAAGCAGCCTCATTTTCAGCCATTGGATGCAGACATTCTGCGGTAGGTTTTCCTGCTCCAAACAAGAAATTGTAAAGGTGATTGAACTGTGTTAGAAATGTTAATCCAGTTACAAGTAACAACATCATAACATCAAAAATACGATCAACGACAATGGTTCCAACCAGTTTTTCTAATGGAATTTTTTCATATTGAGCTACGGTTGCTGGTTTTGCAATTTCGCCTGCTCGTGGCAAGGCTAAATTGACCATGTAACCGACCATTGTTGCAAAAAAAGTATTAAATACCTTAGGCTGATAACCTAAAGGCTCTATCAGTTGATTCCAACGCAAGGCTCTGCTTAGATTGCTAATCATAAAAGCCATTAAAATGACAAATAACCAAAAAAAGTTGGCGTCTTTAAAATCGTTGACAATTTTTTGAATTAGTGTAATTTGACAACCTGTTCCTGTTTTACAATGGCATTCTAATTCATAGGCAGCCGCTTGATTAACATACACAAAGTACAACAGGGTTAGCCCAACACCCAAAAAGACTAAAAACTTAAAAAAAGATTTCAAAATAATTTATTTTGGTAAATTCAATAGTTACTTCATTTCTATTGCGTGGTCGTTGAAACCATGTAGTAACAACAAAGCTAGCCAATACGATTTTTCACACAGTAATGATAATGGGTAATTTGAGAATAAGAATACTAGCTCCTATAACTTTAAGTAACTAACACTCAAATTCTCAAATCAAGTTATATTTATTATTAGGTTATCTAGTTGCAGCTGTAAACGACTCTAAATACGGTTACTAACACAACAAGAATCAATAACTAATTATTATAACGCAGGAAGTAGCTTACCTGTACACTCACCAAAACCAATTCGCAAACCATTAACTTCTCCCCAACCTCTCATAATAACCGTATCACCATCATTAATGAATCGACGTTGAGTTCCGTCAGGCATATCAACAGGTTTAGTTCCTCTCCAAGAAATTTCTAACATAGAACCATAACTATCTGGAGTTGGTCCTGAAATTGTTCCCGAAGCGCACATATCTCCTACGTTGACATTACATCCATTCACTGTGTGATGTGCCAATTGTTGTGTCATTGTCCAATACATATGTTTGAAATTTGAATTACACACAACTTTCTCTTCTCCTCCATTGGGTTGAATAGCTACTTGTAGCTTAATATCATAATTCTTCTTCCCTTCATACTTCAAATAAGGCAATACTTCTGGATCTTGTTCATATCCTTCTGTACGGAATGGTTCCAATGCATCAAGTGTTACAATCCAAGGAGAAACAGTTGAGGCAAAGTTTTTAGCCAAAAATGGTCCTAAAGGAACATATTCCCATTTTTGAATATCACGTGCCGACCAATCGTTAAACAAAGCCAAACCAAAGATATAGTCGTCTGCTTCAGCAGTAGATATACTTTGTCCCATTTTGGTTGATTGACCGACCACAAACGCCATTTCTAATTCAAAATCTAACAACTTACAAGGTCCATATACTGGTGGTTGGCTATCGTCTGGACGCTGTTGCCCTTTAGGGCGGTGTATTTCAGTTCCCGAAACGACAATAGAAGAGGCACGGCCATGATAGCCAACAGGCAAGTGTAACCAGTTTGGCAATAAAGCATTGTCTGGGTCTCTAAACATCGTCCCTACGTTTGTTGCATGCTCTCGACTAGAGTAAAAATCAGTATAATCTCCTACTTGAACAGGTAATAATAATTCTACTTCATTCACATTGTGTAATACCTTAGCCAAGACTTCCGTCTTTCCTGCTAACTCGGTATTATTTTTTTCAAATAAATCGGAGATTCTATCTCTAACAGCACGAGTTGCTGTTTTGCCCAATGCCATAAAGTCGTTGATGTACATTTGGCTAAAAACAGCTGCATCTACTTCCAAATCCGAAAAATATCCTGCTTTTGCCAACTCTGCTAAATCAATAACAGTATCTCCAATGATTGTTGCTACTCTAGGACTCTTTTCGGCAGTTTTAAATACTCCAAAAGGGATATTTTGAATTGGGAAATCACTGTCTGACGATACAGCAATCCAAGAACTTAATGCTGGATTATTTGCTTTTAACATGGTGCAATATAATTTATTATTTGAGAATTGAACTTACTAGTTTTTTACTAGCAAGATTCTTTTTAATCGTTTTCTGGTTGGTCTAATATTTCATCGTTTTGTACCTTAGATTTTTGGAAAAAAACTCCAAGTTTATTGTAGAACAACAACAAGCTTAAAATAATAAACAAGCCTCCCTTAAAGAAAATCCAACCGATATGTAAGCCTATATTAGGCTCACCAAAAATGTAATTTATGGCGACTATAATCCCCAAAAGTACAACATATTTTAATATTCGTCCTAATGGTAATGGAGGCAATTTTAGAATATACTTGGTTACAAAGATGGAAAAGAGCATCATCAAAAAATAGGAAGCCAAGGTCGTATAAGCTGCTGCTTTATAACTGTATTCTTTAACTCCTATAAAATAATAATTTAGCAAAATATTAATTATTCCACTGACCAAGACGATTCCTGCTAGATAGCTATTTTTTTTACGGAAGTAAATACCTCGGTTGGCAAAGCTGCTCACTCCATAAAATACATAGGCTCCAACAATAACAGGTGCTATTGGCAACGCTTCTAAAAATACAGGGCTAGAAGATAGTAATGTTCCGGCATCGACAGCAAATAATATTAGAAAACTAGCCCCCAAAACCAATAACTTTGTCATACTATCTACTTGTTCTCCAACTTTTTTGTAATCCTTTTTATTCATATAATCATAATAAATAGGACTTGCTCCATTTAACAAAGCCATGACCAATCCTTGATAAATCATCCCTATCTTGTAGGCAAATGCGTACTGTCCTGCCGCAGAATGCCCTACAGATGAATTGATAAACCATTGATCAAAAGAAGTAAGAATGTGATTGCTTAAGGTAAATGGAATTAGTGGGATTGAGTAAATCAAGGCGTATTTGACATAATCAAGTGATAAGTGGTCAAAAGACATATACTTAGATAAGTTGCGAAAAGCATAAGTAGCCAACAAAAAAGTAGCCAAACACTCTCCTACTATCTTTCCCATAAAAGTATAACTTGTTTCCTCTCCGTTGTACCAATAAACGGCTCCTGATAAGTAAATCAATCCTATCATTGTCAATCCAAACTTGCTATATTGCCATATCACTTGAATCGTGGCATACTCTTTACTTTGCTTGGTTGCGATAAGCACGTTGTAATAAAAGAGAATAAGTATCGTTCCATAAGTTGTTAGAATGAGCCAAAAGATCAATTCTAAAGGAATATTCATATAAGAGGCGATCTGCTCCTTAAACAAAAAAACGGCTCCGCTCAAACTCAAAAATATGACATTAAAAGCGACAAAGATAGTTCCTAAAAACTCTTTAAAATCGGTCTTTCCATCTTCAAAATAATACCTAGGAATAGCACCATGTATCGCAAGTGTCAATAAGACAGAAGTAACACCTATATAAGTAGTAAATACATTAATAATTCCATATTCTTCAGCTGTTAGGTAAGCTGTAAAAATTGGTAGGGTAATAATCCCTAAAAGGTGAACAAAGATGGTTCCTGTAAAATAAGTACTAGCATGTTTAAAGGTATCAAAGAAAGAAAACTGTTGAAGTTTTTTGAGTAAATTGTTAACTCCCATAAACTTGATGATCGTTTGTCGATTATTTTATCCGCACTCTTAAAATTTTTTAAAGGTAGTTTAATTTTTCTTCTTTTTAATCCTTAAATGTACTAGATATGCTTCTTTGTGTTTTTGTTTGATTATTTTAGTATTTTTTTAAGTATAATTGCTAGTAGTTCACTAATTTTTAAGGAACTGCTGATTGAAACTTCATGAAACTTTGTATTGTGTTTTTTTGAAGTTTACAAAGCCAATTTTACCACACCGTATTGAGACAGACCGAGCACACCAATGGCAAAAGACAATTACAACAAACACTTCCAATCAATTCTTTCTAAGTTAAACCCTGCTCAAATGCAGGCTGTTACAGAAACAGAAGGTCCCGTTATTGCTATTGCAGGTCCAGGAACAGGCAAAACGCATATTTTAACTGCGCGAATTGGTCAGATTCTATTGACAACCGATACTCAAGCACATAATATTTTATGTTTAACTTTTACGGATGCGGCAGTTAATGCTATGCGTCAACGACTCTTGGATTTTATTGGTCCTGATGCTCATAGAGTCCATATTTATACGTTTCATTCTTTTTGTAATAAGGTCATACAAGAAAATCTAGAGATTTTTGGGCGACACGATCTAGAACCACTG
The DNA here is from genome assembly GCF_000724545.1 of Aureispira sp. CCB-QB1. Taxonomy (GTDB): domain Bacteria; phylum Bacteroidota; class Bacteroidia; order Chitinophagales; family Saprospiraceae; genus Aureispira. The sequence continues at coordinate 156,223 of NZ_JHBV01000024.1, forward strand.
TCTGATTTAGAGCGCATTGAAATTATCAGAAGCATTATCAATGATTTGGATGTTGAACATCCTTTAAAGATGAACCAGCGGGATCCTTATTATTATGAGCAACATCTAGCCGATTTGTTCAAACAAATGAAAGCTGAACGTTGGTCTCCTCAATTTATCCAGAACCAAATAAAAAATTATTTGGAATTCTTGCCAAAACGCCCAGAAATGCGCTATAAGCGCAATGCAGGACAGTTTCAAAAAGGGGACTTAAAAGAAGCTCAATTTAATAGCATTTCTAAAAAAATGCAACGCTTAGATCAAGCAGTCTTACTTTTTGATAAGTATCAAGCTGTTCTAGACGAGCGACAACGATATGATTATGAGGATATGATTTTGTGGGTTTTAGAAGCATTTGAAAAAGAAGAATTTTTGCTGCGTTCTTATCAAGAGCAATATCTGTATTTATTGGTCGATGAATTTCAAGATACGAATGGTTCTCAAAGTGCCATCGTGCATCAACTCGTAGCTTATTGGGGAGATAATCCTAATTTATTTATTGTTGGAGACGACGACCAATCCATTTATGAATTTCAGGGGGCTAGAGTTAAAAACATGACAGACTTTTATGAGCAATATCATAAAAACTTGTTGCTAATTATGCTTCAAGAAAATTATCGTTCGTCTCAAAATATCTTAAATGCAGCAAAAGACGCCATCGAGCATAATGAAATTCGCATTATCAATCAAATTGAAGGGCTAGAATTAAATAAAGTGCTGATAGGTGCAAATCCTGCCTATGCAGCGCTTCAAACGCCTGTAGAAATTGTTGCTTATCCCAATCAATTGCAAGAAGAAATTGCAATTGTTCAACGCATTGAGCAACTTCAAAAAGAAGGGGTACTACTCAAAGAAATTGCCATTATCTACGCAAAACACAAACAAGCAGATAATATTATTCAACTCTTTGAAAAGAGACAAATTGCCTACCAATCCAAGCGCCGAATCAATATCTTAGAACTGCCCCTTGTCCACAACTTGCGCAAATTGATGGGCTATATCGCCAATGAATATGCCAAGCCCGATAGTAACGAAGATGTTTTCTTTGAATTTTTGCACTATGATTTTATTGGTGTTAGTAGCAAAGATGCTGCTGTTTTAACTGCTTGGATGGCTCGAAAAAAGAAGGCTCTAATTATGAAAGGAGACTTTGAAAATATTCCTATGTGGCGAGATACAATTCGCAATGCCCAACTATTGGAGTCCATTGGGCTAGATAGTGTAGAGCAGTTGACTAATTTTGCTGCTTTTTTAGATGAAAGCATTCATTATTACAAAGATTATAGCCTTCCCCAATTCTTTGAGTTATTAATCAATAGAAGCGGATTAGTAACTTTTATTGCCGAGCACGAACAAAAATCGTGGTTGGTTCAAGTTGTTGGGACACTCTTTGAATTTGTGAAGCAGGAAACTGCAAAAAATCAAAAATTAACTTTGGGAGCTTTCTTGGTTTTATTGGATCAGATGGAAGCGAATAGAATTGGCATGGGACTATTCCAATTAAATCAAGCAGACGATGGAGTAAATTTGATTACAGCACATTCTGCCAAAGGTCTAGAATTTGAGTATGTGTTTATTATTAATGGCTTAAAGGATTATTGGGAACCACGCAGTAGCTCTGGTAAGCATTTTACGTTTCCTGATACCATTACCTACTCCAATGAAACCGACGCTCAAGAAGCTGCTCGACGATTGTTTTATGTTGCCATGACTCGTGCCAAAAAATCACTTCAAATATCTTATTATCAATACAATACTAGTCATAAGATACAAACCAAAGCAGCCTTTGTTGACGAACTTTTACAAGCCCGCAATCCTGCTATTGTATTTAGTGAACAAGAAGCCTTTTTATCAGAAGAATGGCAATTGTTACAACTAGAAAAAGCGGATGAAAAACCTAAAATTAGGTTATTGAGCACCTCTATGCTCAATGCTTTATTAGAAGGATTCCGTTTAAGCATTTCAGCTATGAATAATTACCTTAGCTGCCCTTTGAGCTTTTATTATGAATATATTTTGCGGGTTCCATCTTTGTCTAGCGTAGAAGCTGCTTATGGAACGGCTATTCACAACTCCTTGAATCGCATCTTTAACTTAGCTCTAAAAAATGACAACCAACTACCTGATACAGAGACGCTCTTAGATATTTTTAGGTTTGAAATGAAAAATCAACGTATTTTCTTAACGCATAGAATCTACAAAGAACGTTTAGAATTAGGAACAAGGCATTTAAAAGCATACTACAGCGCTCGAAAAGAGGAATGGAACCAATTGTTACAAACAGCAACAGTAATGACTGAAAAACCGCTTCGAAATGTCGAATGGAAAGGCATTCCCATGACGGGGACTATTGATAAATTACTTTTGTTGCCCCATACCTCTGGTAAAAAGGTTCATATTGTAGATTACAAAACAGGAAAACTGCAAGATAAACGAATGGCTTTGCCTTCTAACTCCAATCCCTATGGGGGGATTTATTGGCGACAATTAATTTTTTATAAAATTTTATTAGAAAACTCTAGTTTAACCTCTTACAAAGTACGTTCTGCCGAGATAGATTACTTAACCCCTAATGAAGAAGGGCTATTTCCAAGTAAATCCATCGAATTTAAGACCAAACAGGTTAACATGGTCAAAAAAATGATCGAACAGGTTTATTCCAATATCATGAATCATCGTTTTTCAGAGGGCTGCGGTGAATCTCATTGCAAATGGTGTAATTTTGCTCAACGAAATGTTGCTCCTAATGAATTTTCTAATGCTGAGGTAGAATTATTGGATGATTAGTATCAAATATACCTACAAGGCTCTTAATAATTCATAACGCAAAACACTAGCTATGATATGAGTAGGACACACTTTTTTATCTACGTATCTAAAGAAATCTCATTCCATTCAAACTCTGAATAACATATAAATTCAAGCGTTTTCCTTCTTTCCATTATTATATCAAGGTCTACAAAATCTGATTGTTTACCTTTTAATTTTATACTTCTAGCATACCAATGTGCTCTGTAAAACTTATCAAGCATTTCGAAGATTGTTATGTCCTGCCTAAGTCTATATTTTTGTATAAATACTAGAGCTAACTCACCGTCTTGAATATTAGGAAGCATGGATGCTAGAGAATCTTCAACGCCTGTATTTAAAGTAAGATTCTCATGTAGATTTCCAGCCCAAGCAAAAGCCCAAACAGCTTCAATATACCAATAAAGATCAATCTGATCTTGCTCTGGCAGATCCTCATAATTTGTATGTAGGTACTTTGTTTCTTTATTTGTAAGCTTCCCAATTAAATTATTTTTCTCAATCCAATCTTCAATAGTTTTAATCGGAGCTCCTAGATGTAATTGAAATAAGGCCAAAGACACCATCATTCTTTCTGCAACGTCCTTAGATCTTCTAAAATTGGCTTTATCCAATATAGGCAACCCCATACTAACCTTTACCCCTATAGAAATCAATTCTTTAGTATTATTTTCTTTTATTTTATAAGGATTTATTTTCTTTTTGAACCACATATAATATTTAGATTTCGGCTCTTCACTCAGTCACAACAATATAATAATCAAACAACTAAAGTTTTAGTGTTTTTTTTCATTATCCATTATATCATAATATAACTTCTAATTTAAACAAGGGCAAACATATTAATTTTTCCTTTCAAAAAGACGAAAGGAAATTAGCAGAGAAGTAGATAAACCTACCAAACATTAAAATAAATAATCAGATAAGTATAAGCAAAAGGAATAACAAATATAAACGCATCAAAACGATCCAAGAAACCTCCGTGTCCAGGCAATAAATTACCAGAATCTTTAATGCCTAAACTTCGTTTGAACATCGATTCTACCAAGTCGCCCAATATTCCAAAAAAAGTACAAATGCAAGCTAATCCAATCCAGAATGGCATAGGCAAGTTGAGAGGCACAAACACCAAAGAACACAAATAACCAGTCAAAATAGCTCCTGCTACGCCGCTAAATGTACCTTCCCAAGTCTTGTTAGGAGAAATACGTGGAAACATCTTATTCTTGCCAATTTTTGAACCTAAAAGGTATGCAAAAACATCACTTGCCCAAACCATAAATAAGATGGCTAGTATAAATTGGTTGCCAACACCTCCTAGTTGAGAAATCGGGGAACTACAAATCCAAATTAATAGGGAAAAAGGTAGTCCAATATACAATACCCCTAAAGCAGTATAAGCTAAATTGTGAAAGGGTCTTAGAGATTTTCCAAATAACTCAAACAAGAACAAGGAAAAAGCAATAGCAGGAAATAAATACAACAATCGAATTGCTTCGTCATAGCCTCCATGATACTTTAATGCCGCTAAAAGTGGAAAACAACTTCCTATAAAAATAAAACTTATCGTTCTAATCCAATTGACAACAACTGTCCCATCCTTCGTCAAAACATGTCCTCCAAACTCCCAAAGACAAAGTACTGTAATCAATAAAAATAGAAGGGTGCAACTAAGAGGATGAAAGATACATCCTCCTATCATTACAGCACCAAATGTAAGTCCTGTAATTGTTCTAGTTTTTAAACTCATTAAAATTATTATTATTTAATTTATTTTAATATATTTATATTCTTGGTTTATTTTCTTAAAAATAGCTAAAAATAGAAGAAATATCAAACTACTAATTCCCGCTAACAAAAAAGGTACTGACTCTATGTCATTAATGTTTCCCGCTAGATTAGGAGAAAAATAGGGTATTATAACCTGGAAACTATTAAAAAATACATGAACAAGCACTGTTATCCATAAATTTCCTGTAAAAATAAGCAAATAACAGAATATTACTCCTAAAAGGAACCTTGGAACAAATCCTTCTAATTGAAAGTGCATTAAAGAAAAAATAAATCCTGTCAAAATAGCTCCATAATGAATATTCTGAGTCCACAAGGTTAATAAACGCTGCAATATTCCTCGAAATAAGAACTCCTCTCCAATTCCAGCAGCTAAGCCTAGCAATAATAAATTTAGGATTAAATCCTTGGGAGTATTCATTTCTAAGAAAGCACTTTGTATATCTAGTTTTTCTTGAGAGATGATACTATCTGGCAATAACTGCGTATTCCAATAATAAATAAAAGAAATAAAGGGATATATGGATGCTACCAAAAGAAGACTCCAAAATATATTTTTAATCATTGGAGTTTTATTCGCATAAACAATTTTTAAAGCATTCTTTTTATGGTATAAAAAAATAAAAACCAGTGCAGGAATTAAATATTGAAATAAATGAACAATCAATTGCAGAACTTTTAAAGTATCTAAATACTCTAAGTACTCCCCTTTTGCAATTCCATTTAAAATTTTAGAGAAATCTGGCAATCCAAATAATGCAGCTAATAATTGAACAACAATCATCCCTACTACATAAAATCCAAACCAAATAAATAAGAATAAAAAAGTCTCATTTTTTAGCTGCTCCCTTCGATCAATATAATTATTTTCCATTCTCATTTTCACATACTTTATCAATAGCAGCTGTCAAGATAGAACAAGCTTTTATTATTTCATCTTCTGTAATTGTTAAAGGAGGAGCAATTCTCACAGCTTCTGCATTGAATAAAAACCAATCTGTTATCAAACCATTTTTAAGGCATTCGTGAATAACACCCAAAACTTGATCAAAAGAACTTAATTGTACTGCCATTAATAAACCAGCACTTCGAACATCTAAAATAGCCTCATGTTGCAACATTTTTCTAAACAAAGCTTCTTTTTCAAATACTTGTTCTACAATGTCCTTTTGTTCTGTCAATATTTTTAAAGAAGCCAATCCTGCTGCACAGCAAACAGGATGCCCACCGAAAGTTGTAATATGTCCCAAAAATGGATTATTGGTCAATGAATCCATTATTTCTTTTGAAGAGATAAAAGCACCTAATGGCATTCCTCCTCCAAATGCTTTTGCCAATAATAAAATATCTGGCACAATTCCATATTGCTCAAAAGCAAATAAGGTTCCTGTTCGACCACACCCCACTTGAATTTCATCCAAAATTAATAAAGCTCCAACTTCAGTACATCGCTCTCTTACTTTTTTTAAATAATCATTAGAAGGACGCATCACTCCTATTTCGGCACGAACAGTTTCCATAATAACACAAGCTGTATGTTCATCTATTGCTTGCAGATCTTCTATATTATTGAATTCTATATGGTGTATTTCTGGCAATAAAGGTCTGAAAGGCGCCGTGAAAAAAGATTCGCTCATCAAACTCAAGGAACCATTTGTTGATCCATGATAAGCTTTTTTGCAAGAAATTATTTTAGGGCGACCAGTATATCGTTTGGCCAATTTTAATGCTCCTTCAGTGGCTTCTGTTCCCGAATTAACAAAGTAGGTACAATTCAAATTATCGGGCAAGTGCTTTTGCAATAAGTTAGCCAGTTGAACTTGTGGTGACAAAATAAATTCCCCATAAACTAATGTATGCAAATATTGATTGGTTTGTTTTTGTATGGCATCAACAATCTGGGGGTGGCTATGCCCCAAGCTACTCACACTAATTCCTGCAATTAAATCAATATAAGATTTCCCCTCTTTATCATACAAATAAATACCTTTTCCTTTTTCTATTTCCAAAGCCAAAGGAGCATCACTTGTTTGAGCCACATGATTTAAAAACATTTGACGTTGTGTTATCATTTTTTTATTTTAAATTTGTGCTGAAATTTTGTTTTAGATATAAGGCAAATTTAAACAAATTAATTCTACATCTCTGCAATTATATATATTCCTTACAAAGATTATGAAATTCAAATCAAATTTTAAAGTTATAGCACCTGCTACTATTGCTAATTTAGGTTGCGGATTAGACACCTTAGGCTTAGCATTAAGTGCTCCTTGTGATGAAATTATTGTCAAACCCAATACAGAATCGGGCATTCATATTTCGTCTATACTAAACAACAAAACTAAAATTCCTCTAACAACAGACCAAAACGCAGCTGGTGTTTCTGCACAATTGGTTTTGGATCATCTCAAAAATAATTTTGATTTAGATTCTAACGCTGGGTTGGATTTAACCTTAAACAAAAAAATAGGCGTAGGCTATGGTTTAGGTTCTAGCAGCGCAAGTGCTGTAGCTGGGGCCTATGCTGTAAACGAAGCATTTGGTTCTCGGCTCTCAAAGAGGGAACTAATTCCTTTTATTATAAAAGGTGAAGAAGTGGCAGAAGGAAGGCAGCGAATCAACAGCCTTATTCCTTCTCTACTTGGAGGTATTATATTAACAAGAGATCATCAGAATGTAGATTTCCATCGTCTTCCATTAATAAAAGGATTGCATATTGTTGTTATTTATGCTCGCAATCAGAGGTTAACTCAGCGCCAAGTTAGAAATAACTTAACGCATAAAACAGACATAGACAATGCCATTCAACAATCGGCTAACTTAGGAGCATTTGTACAAGCTTTGTATACGACCAATCTTGATTTACTATCCAATACATTAACCGACTATATTGCTGAAAAACATTGGTGTGATCTTGTTCCTTTTTTCAAAGAATTAAAAACAGCAGCATTAGAGCATGGGGCTCTTGGAGCAGGTCTAGCAGGTACAGGTTCGGGTGTTTTTGCTTTATGCAAAAATAGTTTAGAAGCAGAAAAGGTAGCTAATTCTCTAGAGCATATTTATTCATCTAAGAAAATTCGAAATACGGTTATTTTATCTCAAATAGACCACGAAGGAGTACGCATTGCATAATGTTCCACGTGGAACATCTCAACCCAAACGAAACAAAAAAGGACAATGTTCCACGTGGAACATTGTCCTTTTTTGTACATATTTTGCTTACTTCAAAACAACTTGCTCATGTCCTTTGCTAGTAACTTTTCTAATGTAAGTCCCCTCTCCTGAATCTCGAAACTTAATATGATTTTGTTGACCATTATTGAAATCAATGAGGATGTTATTTTTTAATACCAGTGACTTTAAACGATTAACTTTAGGAACTTGTATCAACACCCACATAGCAAAGAAATCATCTTTTATTAGTCTTCTATTGACATATTCAAAATCCGTATTCTTCCCATTTATTTCAATTTCAAAATGAGTTTTTAAGTATTCTATAATATACTCTGTGGCTTTAGCATGCTCTCTATCTGTTCCTATTTCGACATCTTCTCCCTTCTTAGCACTAAGCACTTTTTCTAGATCATCACTAAATATTTTGATAGCAATTTCCAGTCTTTTTTCTTCTTTGTTATAATCAATTTCTGATGTAGAAACATAAATAGGGTGCGCAAAAAAAGACATTAAAGTCATTGTTAGCAACACTAAAAGAATGTATATTTTTTTCATTATAAACTATATTTACCTAACGTATATTAACTGAATTAATCTTATTAAAACAGAGGTTTATCTAAGTAGTCATTTATTTAGTACAAGAAAACTTCAAAGCATCTTTTTTAAGAAATTTAGTTTGTATTTTTAGTTCATTATTTCACGTTTAAAACATTATTAAAAGCATAAAGATGAATGATTTTATTTTTTTCTTTAAGCAAGGACTGAGCCATATTTCTGATTTAGGAGCTTATGATCACATCCTTTTTATAGCTGCTTTAGCTGCAGCTTACACAATAAGAAATGCCAAAAAACTTATACTTTTGGTTACAGCATTTACTATTGGTCACTCTATTGCACTAGCTCTAGCGACATTAGAACTTGTTAAAATCAATAGCAGTCTAATTGAGTTTCTAATTCCTGTCACGATCATTGCAACTTGTTTAATTACTATTTTTAGAAAAAAAGATCAACTTCAAACAAATACGGAAACAACAAAGATAGAAGATTCTGTTCAAAAAGGAATGTTCCACGTAGAACAAAGTACTTTAAACTACATCATAATAACAGCTTTTGGGATTATACATGGCTTGGGGTTTTCCAACTATTTGCGTTTTATTTTATCAAAAAACGAATCTCTGTTCACTCCTCTCCTAGCATTTAACATAGGGTTAGAAGTTGGTCAAATTTTAATCTTGGCTATCGCTTTAATAATAAATTTTGTACTTTTGAAGTATGCAAAAATCCCACAAAAATATTTACCAATCATTCTTTCTGTAATAATTATAGCTATTACTATTCCAATTCTTTGGGAGACTGGACAAGCTTTATTTTTACAAGATTAATTTTATAACAACAATCAGATAAAACAACAAATCATGCTAAAAAAATTTCTTTTTGGTTTGCTTGGTATGAGTATTCTGTTTAGCACAAATGCTCAGAATTCAAATCAAGGCGCTACGAAGTTTCAGCAATTGTATCAAGAGTTACCAACACCTAATACCTATAGAAATGCGGCAGGTGCACCTGGTCATGAGTATTGGCAGCAACGCGCCGATTATGATATGAAAATCGAAATTGATGATGAAAAGCAACGTATTTTAGGTGAAGAAACCATTACTTATTATAATAATTCACCAGATGCCTTAACATATCTTTGGGTTCAATTGGATCAAAATGTCCGAGCCAAAGATTCTGATTCTCACAAAACACGCCCAGGAAAAGTCTATTCCGAAATGGGGTATAGAGAAATAAAATCTGCTTGGCACAATGATTTTGATGGTGGTTTTAAGATAGAAAAAGTCACGAACAAAAAAGGTAATCCATTAAAATACACGATCAATAAGACTATGATGCGTATTGACTTGGAGCAACCTTTAAAACCCAAGGGCAATTTATCTTTTAACATCAAGTGGTGGTATAACGTAAATGATGGTGGTAATTATGGTGGTCGTTCTGGATATGAATATTTCCCAGAAGAAGACAACTACATGTATCACATTGCTCAGTTCTATCCTAGAATGTGTTCTTATAATGAAACAGATGGATGGCAAAACAAGCAATTTTTAGGTCGTGGTGAATTTACTCTTTCTTTTGGTGATTTTAAAGTTGCTATTACAGCACCTGCTGATCATACTGTTGGTGCAACTGGTGTTTTACAAAACAGCAAAGAGGTGCTTACAACAACACAACTAGAGCGATTAGAAAAATCTAAGAAGTCCGATAAGCCTCTTATGATTATATCACAAGAAGAAGCTGAAAAAATTGAAAAAGGAAAGGTAAAGGAAAAGAAAACTTGGGTCTTTAAAGCAGAGAATGTCCGTGATTTTGGTTTCTGTTCTTCTCGTAAATTTATCTGGGATGCTCAAGGCGTGCCTTTTGGTGACCGTACGGTCATGGCAATGTCGTATTATCCCAAAGAAGGAAATCCTCTTTGGGAAAAATACTCTACTCGAGCAATTGTTCACACTTTAAAAGTTTATTCTAGACATACTTTTGACTATCCATACCCTACTGCAATTTCTACTCATGCAAACTTTACAGGAATGGAATATCCTATGATTTGCTTTAACTTTGGAAGACCTCGCCCAGATGGCACCTATTCTGAACGCTTAAAGTATCGTATGATTGGTGTTATCATTCACGAAGTAGGTCACAACTACTTTCCTATGATTGTTAATTCAGATGAACGCCAATGGACTTGGATGGACGAAGGGTTAAATACGTTTTTACAATATATAACTGAAACAGAGTGGGAGCGTGATTTTCCATCAAGAAGAGGACCTGCTGCTAATATTGTAGATTATATGCGTGGAGACAAAAATAATATTGTTCCAATTATGTCTAATTCGGAGTCTATCTTGCAATTTGGAAATAATGCTTATGGGAAACCTGCAACTGCTTTGAATATTTTGAGAGAGACGATTATGGGCAGAGAATTGTTTGACCATGCGTTCAAAGAATATGCCAACCGTTGGAAATTCAAGCACCCCTCTCCTGCTGATTTTTTCCGTACAATGGAAGACGCTTCTGGAGTTGATTTAGATTGGTTCTGGCGAGGATGGTTCTATACAACAGACCATGTTGATATTTCTATAGATGGTGTCAAATGGTTTCAACTAAACAGCCACGATACAGAAAAAGAAATCATGGTTCAGAAAAAGTGGGATGCTAAAGCTCCTCGTGGTATTTCTGAGATTAGAAACAATGATCAGAAAGCAGTAAAAGAAACCTTGATGGAGAAATACCCTGAACTAAGAGATAAATACAACGACCGTGATAAATACAGAGTATCTGAACGTGACAAAAAGCTGAACGAACAATATATTGCTGGTTTGAGTAAAGAAGAAAAAGAATTAATTGATGGAGCTTACAATTATTACGAGGTTGCTTTTAGCAATGTAGGTGGTTTGGTTATGCCAATCATTTTGGAAATGAAATATACAGATGGAACTTCTGAAGTTATTCATATTCCTGCCGAAATTTGGAAGCAGCGCGCTGATAAGGTGTCAAAAGTTTTTGTAAGCAAAAAAGAACTTGAAGAAATCATCTTAGATCCTTATTTAGAAACAGCAGATACTGATCGTAATAACAATTACTATCCTGCTAGAAGACAACCCACACGCTTTGAATTGTATCAAAGATAAGCTTAGCAAATTAAGCTGTCACAATAAAAAAAAGTCTGTTCCACGAGGAACAGACTTTTAATTTTTTAGAGCCGATGGAGGGACTCGAACCCACGACCTGCTGATTACAAATCAGCTGCTCTAGCCAGCTGAGCTACATCGGCAAAAAATTCTTATTTGCATTTCAGCGATTGCAAAACTACAATCTTTTTTTTTATTTCCAAATAAAAACATTAAATACTTCTTGAGCAACTAAAAAAAAACAGCAAACAACACATAATGAACTAATAATCAATTAATTAAACTAGGAATAAAAAATAAAAAATCAACCCATTAATTAACAAACCAATAACAGTTGACAATAAAGAACTCAATGCCAACAGGTTAGATTGCTCAATTCTTCCAAAACGATCAATTTTAGGGGCTGCTCCCATCGCATCATACACGATATTTAGCTCAGGATTCTTTTTATCATAAAGAATTTTTTCTGCTTCTTCGTCCTCTACTTGTGCTGTCAAATGGGTTTTGCAAGTAGCTATATAAAGCTTATTATTGGCATAAAACTCAAATTCATAAGCATAGACCGTTTCTTCATTAATACTAGTATTGGTGGCTTTATAACTCTTCATTTTCCCTCTTGTAAACATTCCATTTTTTAATAACCTCAATGCTTTTATATTTTCTTTGAATCCAAAGAATAAAAATCCAAAGCCAATAGCAGGAAAAATAAGCACTAAAAAGAGGACCCACCCAGGAAAAATTTCAGTCCTCATTCCGACAATTCTAGAACGTAGATGATTTCCCGATTTGTATTCAACTGCTACTATCTGTCCTTCTTTTTCTCCTCCAAATACAGCACTAGAGGTACCGAGTAACGATTGACCGTTGGCATTATAAGAAAATACATATTCATAGATAATTTGATCGTTCACTTCTGTGGATGTCTCATTAATTTCTAATAACAAACCTTCTGTTTCTTTCCATTCTCCGTCAAAACTAAACCAATGTATGGCACTAGATTGCCCTCCAAAAACTAAGAGAAAAATCATTCCAAACCAAAAGAAAATAGAGCCAAATTGAATGGAAAAACCACCAAACAACACATTGATACAAGTAAGTGGGCTCAAGTAGCGAGGTGGCTGTTCTCGCAATGTTTCCTGACCTAATATAGTTTTCATTCTTTCATGTGTTTTATTAATTATTCTTTATATCAACTCAATAATAGTTAGTACACTCCTATTCATGCTTTTTGCGAATTATTAAAATTAAACCTCTGTAGATTTATTTCCCTAGCCTTTAAAAAATTTGGTTGACAATCGTTCGCTTATAGGAATAACCAATAGGAATGTACTTATCTCCTACTGCCAATTGATTACCAAACATATTTGACACTTTATTTTTATTAACAATATAAGATTTATGTACCCTCAAAAAAGCATCTTGAGGCAATCGAGTTTCTAAAGACTTCAAAGAAGCATGAATAACTAGTTTTTGTACTTCTGTATAAAATACCACATATTCTTTCATTCCTTCTATATATAGAATGTCATTTAATTGGACTTTGTGAAGCTTTTGATTCGATTTTAGTGCTATATAGTCTTTTTCTGTAGAAATACTCTTAGAAGGCAAATTTTGGTGTTTGTATTCCATCCATTGTTTGTGCTCCAAAACTTTTTGGATTCCTTTTAAGAAACGATCAAAGCTAATTGGCTTTAACATATAATCAACAACGTCCAACTCAAATCCTTCTATAGCATATTCCTGATAAGCTGTAGTGAAGATAACCAGTGGTTGTTTTCCCGTAATACATCTCAGCAACTCAGTTCCCTTCAAGTCTGGCATTTGAATATCTAACAACAACAAATCCACTGATTGTTCTTGAATAATGCTTAAAGCATCCAAGGGACTTTTGCAAGCACCAATTAACTCTAAGTCTGGTACTTTAGAAAGGTATTTTTTTAATAATTCTCTTGCAGGTTGTTCGTCATCAATGATTAGACAAGTTATACTCATTACTTATTTTTAAGGTAATCTCAAATACATCTCTATCCTTATTAATCGTTAGCTGATGCCGATTAGGATAGTTTAAAGTCAATCTTTTTTTTACATTTTTTAATCCTATTCCAGAAGCGGTGTCTTTCATTTGATTGCTATTACCTATAGAATTAAGGCATTTAAATACTAGCTCCTTGGAATTAGTGTGTAGTTCAATCCGTATCCAACCTCCTTGCCATATATTCCCATGTTTAAATGCGTTCTCCACAAAAGAAATTAGCAACATAGGAGCTATTTTAACTTGGGTTATATTTCCCTCTACTCGAAACTCGATCTGCTCCAAGGCATCTTCTTTTAACTCTTGTAAATCAATATAGTTATCAATATACTCAATTTCACGGACTAAAGATACTTCGTCCGTATCACAATCATATAGCGTATAACGCAGTAAGCCAGATAATTTATGGATAGAATCAGCAACGTTGCTTTCTTCAAGTACTGCTTGTGCATAAATATTATTCAGTGCATTGAACAAAAAATGTGGGTTAATTTGCATTCGTAACAACTTAACTTCTGCTTGTACTTTTTCGTGTTCCAATGCCCACATACGCTGCTGTAATGACTTTTCTTGTTCTGCGTAAAAATAAAGAATGCTGATAAAAAATACATTCAAGCCACTCAAACTAATTCGTCCAGTCCACAGATATTCTACCTTTGGAATAGACTTCGAATACTCTATGGCACTAAATTCAATTGGTGATGTCCAATACCCTGATTGGAAAGCATAACGAAACACCCAATAAGTTAAACCAGCCCATATTGTTATAAAAATTATGCTTCCGAAAGTAAACCATAAATACCTCTTTTTGGCAAATGTCAATGGCATCAAGACATAGTAATTTCCATAAAAAATAACAAAATGAACAACAACCATAAATAAGGAGACTTCTGCCCCATTTTGAATCGTTCCCCAATTGTCATGTGCAACAGAGAATAACAAAAGGAAATACGCTACCCAAACTAGAATCTCTTTATATTTTTTTTTTATAAAATTCATTTAGAGGAGAATCATTCGTTAATGTTGAGGAATTTTGCCTATTAATAGATGAAAAAAGCTAAGAAATAGAATTTATTTGTTTCTAGATAAAAAAAGTAAGACTTTTGCACCAAACCTATTTTGGGTTTTGCTTGTTTATGAAAATGTTATACTTCATAATACTCCATGTTTTTTTACTTTGTTAACGCAAAAACAAAAAAGCACCTTTGTATCAACTGCGAAGCACTTATGAAGTAATTTGATTATCAGCATTGTAGCACGTTGAACATTTAAAACATATTTCACTGACAATCATACCAATACAATTTCATCACAAAGTATTGACCTCAATAAAAATTCAAACAATCCATTAGTACTTAAGTATGAAATCACAATTAGTTTATAATATCTTTAAGAGACATAAATCCTAGATAAATCTGATTTAAACCAATTATAACTTCATACTTATCTGTAATGACTTTGAATGATTTATCCATTCATTTCTGATAATGGCTACTATTATAATCTCTATTTTTCAAATTAAAATTACTATGAAAATCTGGTTAACACTAATATTCTGCTGTCTGATTAATATTGGATGGCTTTCTGCACAAGGAGATAAAGCAACCCTTAGTGGCTATGTCAAAGATGCCGACTCTGGGGAGGAACTCATTGGGGCAACTATTGTTGTTGATGGCACTAGTCTTGGCACAGCTACAAATATATATGGTTTTTACTCTCTCACTTTGGACAAAGGAAAGTACAAATTAATTGTAAGCTACATTGGTTATCAAGCCCAAGAAATAGAAATTGATTTGCAAGAAAATGAAACCATGACACTAGAACTAGGAACCGGTGCCAAAGACATGGAAGAAATTGTTGTCAAGGCTGAAAAAGATGACGATGTAATGATGCAAGATGCAGGTGTTGGTACTACTAAAATTAATGTCAAAAAGCTAGAAACACTGCCTGTATTTATGGGCGAAAAAGATATCCTTAAAAGTATTCAGCTCCTGCCAGGTATTAGTGCTTCTAGTGAAGGTAGTACAGGACTGACTGTTCGAGGAGGGAAACCAGACCAAAACTTGATTTTGTTAGACGAAGCTGTTGTTTATAACCCTTCCCATTTTTTGGGCTTTTTCTCTGTTTTCAACTCTGATGCACTCAAAGATTTAACGGTTTACAAAGGAGGTATTCCTTCTCAATATGGCGGTCGTGCTTCTTCTGTTCTAGATATTTATATGAAAAATGGAAACAAGAAAAAATTTGGCTTATCTGGAGGATTAGGACTTATTTCATCTCGCCTAACATTTGAAGGACCAATTGTAAAAGACAAAGGCTCTTTTATTCTTTCTGGACGTGCGACTTACTTGGATCTATTACTAAAAGTATTTGACAACGAACGTTTTGGACAACTAGGACTCGGGTTTTGGGATTTAAATCTAAAAGCCAATTACAGTTTTGGAAAAAACGATAGAATTTTTGTTTCTGGATATGCAGGTCGAGATAACTTTAGTTTTGGAAATTTTGGTCTCAATTATGGAAATTATACCGCTACTGTCCGCTGGAATCACACTTTCAATGAAAAGCTATTTGCCAATACTTCTTTTTTCTTTAGTGATTATTACTATGGTTATAAAATTGGTCGTTCTGGCGATGACTTTACAATTGAAGCAGGAATTAGAGACTATGCATTAAAGCAAGACTATAGTTACTATTTAAATCCTAAAAATACCATTCGCTTTGGGTTTAATACTACCTATCACGAATTTCAACCTAGTCAATTACGCTCCTCCAATGATAACATCAATAGCTTAATTGCGGACAAAAAACATGCTATTGAAAGTGGAATTTATGCGGGACATGAAATTCAGTTTACCGACAAATTTAAAGCCGTTTATGGTCTAAGAGTTTCTCTTTTCAACCAAATTGGTCCTGGAGATATTTTTACTTTTGATGAGTCAAACAGAATAACTGATACAACGACTTACAAACCATTTGAGCACGTGCAAACTTATTGGGGGCTAGAGCCTCGCCTTGCTCTCACTTATCAGACCTTCCCTACAACTGCCTTTGAGTTCGGGTATCACAGAATTCATCAGTACGTGCATTTATTGAGCAATAGTACTGCTGCTGCTCCGAACGATATGTGGATACCAAGTACCAATAATGTAAAGCCTCAAATTGCGGATCAAGTTAGTTTAGGAGTCAAACAAAGCTTTTTCAAAAATAAGTTAACAATTGGCTTAGAAGGCTATTATAAATACCTACAAAATCAAGTTGATTATGAAAACGGCGCGGATATCTTGTTGAATACTAGGATTGAAAGCCAGATTCTAAACGGTGTTGGCTGGTCTTATGGCGCAGAACTATTGGTACAAGGTAAGATTGGAGATTTTAATGGCTGGGTTAGTTATACCTTATCCAAAACAGCTTATCAGTTCAAAGAAATCAACAGAGGCAACCCCTATCCTGCCAAACAAGATCGCACACATGATATTGCTATTGTGGGAACTTATGAATTAAAAAAACGTTGGGTTTTCTCACTTTCTTGGATTTATCAGACAGGAAATGCCGTTACATTCCCTAGTGCCAAATATGAAATTAATGGTCAAAAAGTAAGCTATTTTACCGAACGAAATGGCTACAGAATGCCTGCTGCTCATCGTTTGGATATTGCTGTTACGTTTAGAAACAAACCTACAAAAAAATTCCAGTCTAGCTTTACAGTTGGTATTTACAATGTTTATAACCAGTATAACCCATTCTCGATTGATTTTAGACCCAATGAAGCAGATCCAACTAAGACGGATGCCGTACAGTTAAGTTTGTTTGGAATTATTCCAACGGTAACTTGGAATTTTTCTTTTTAAACTATTTTAACAATTACCTAGTGGCTACTTTGTCTAGCATTTAACTGCTCGTAGTTGAGTGAATAAATGATGCAAAGTATGACTTATTGATATAAAAAACAAAACTATGAAGTTCAATATAATCATCAGCTTATTAGCACTTTACATCTTAACAACAAGTTGTGAAAAAATTATTGATGTTGATTTAAATGAGGCAAACCCTGCTCCTGTTTTTGAGGCTTATTTAGAAAATGACTCCACCTGCTACGTCAAAGCTACTTTAACTAGTAGTTATTACGACAACAGCACTTCTCCTGCAATCACGAATGCAACCATGACAATTACAGACCAAGCAGGTAATAGTGAAACGCTCACTCATAAAGGAGATGGTATTTATAAAGGGAATACTCTTATCGGAACCATTGGCAATACCTATACCTTGGATATTAATATCGACGGAAAGTTGTACACAGCTAGTTCTACAATGCCCCCTCTAACTCCTATAGATAGTTGCTCGGTCCAAGATAGAGGCAACTTATTTGGTGGCGGCGGCATTCCTGGACCTCCTAGATATTTTGTCTATGTCAACTATACAGATCCTGGTAATTTGACCAATTACTATGCGATACAAACTACTTATTATGACTCCGTAGAAGTCGGTTTCCGAACAGATTATAGAATAGCAGATGATGAATTAAGCAATGGAATTAGCACTCGTTCCTTTACAACATTTACGAGTTTTGAGCCAGGCGATACCCTTACCATTGAGTTGGCTTCTATCGATCAAGCTACCCATTTGTACTTCAAAACGTTAGAAGATGCTATTGCTGGAGCTGGTTTTGCTAGTGCCGCTCCTGCCAATCCAACTACCAATTTCTCTGAGGGAGCACTGGGATACTTTGGAGCTTGGAGTAAGGATAAAATTGAATTTATCGTTCCCTAACCATATAGAAAATAAAAAACTGCTGCACAAGGTTTTCGTGCAGCAGTTTTTTATTTATCCTTTTCGTCTCATTCCTTCTCTCCTTTCTTTTGTTCGTCGAAGCAACTCCCTTCTAAATCGATGTTCAGATTGTGTCAACTTAACAAGCTGCCGAATCGTAATCACTTCTTTAAATCGTTCGGCATAAGTACGATGCAATGCTAGTTTTTGTTCTTCAATTTTGATATGATTCTCTAACCAAACTTCCAACTCCTCATCAGACATACTGTCCACATCTAGACGTCTATTGTGACTTTTTTTTAGAGCTTTCAATTTTTCTTGTAACTCATTGTATAATGGCCAAAACCCCTGTGATTGCTTTGGTGTCAAGGCTAGTTCTTCAGTTATAAAAGCTACTTTTAAAGCTTGTATTCGTTCTTCTTTAGAACGATGCTCTTGAGCTTGCATTGTATTTATCAATAAGATAAATAATAACACTCCATAAAATATATTCTTTTTCATAATATTATTTTTTTCTGTATAAGTAATCCATGACCATACAATAATAACACAGCTAAATACTAGGACTAAATAGTTGCTAAGTCATTTTTAATAATAGCTCGTTGAAACCAGACAGTAGCAGCGAACCTAGCTTGCTGGCTCATGACCGCAGGGAGTAACTAAGCTAACTACTATTTTGATAGTCATTGTTAATACTTAAAATAAATCATCATCATTCAATTCTAGATCCTCTTCTGTTATATCCTCCAACAGATTTTCAACTTCTACCTGTTCTAATGCCTTATCCATAGATGATTTAACTGTTTCTACTGCCTTTTCTTCTGTACTAAGTTCGTTAGAAACAGTCAATTTCTCCTTTACCATATCTTGCTGAATATCCGCTACCTCTTCTACATCTAGCAAAGCAACAATGTCTTCCGTTTTAAAATCTTCAATATGATTATAGATATAAGAATCAATAGATCCATCTGCTAAAAGCCCCTCCATAACATCCGATTTAGTAGCAGTTTCTACAGGTTGTAGTACATAAATACTGCCAATAATAAGCAATGCACAAGTAGAGAAACCAATGGCATAATGTGGTTTAAAAAAGCGTTTAATTCCCTCCCAAAAAGAAAAAGCAAGGCGTTTTGGAGACTGCTGTTTTCCTTCTATAGCTTGCTCCTCCTCTATTCGATGCATTAAGCGATCTTCAAATTTATCAAAATAGTTAGCAGGCATAGAAAAACCTTCCTTTTTATCCTTTTTTAGTTCGGATAAAAACGGTGAAAGATCCTTTAGTTCTTTATCAATCTTATTCTTTTCCATGTTATTGATTATAATACTCCGTTGTTTTTTTAGTTTTTCTATGAACCAGCAGACTCACGAAGTAAAACCATAAAAAAATATCTCACATTAATTTAACTATCAATCATTTGCATTCCTTAATATTTCCAGTTCACGAGTCAATATTATTTCTCACATAAGCTTCTATTTTTTTTACAGCATGATGATAAGACGCTTTTAAACCACCAACCGAAGTACCCAATATGATTGAAATCTCATTATAGCTCAACTCATCATAGTACCTAAAAATAAAAACTTGTCGTTGTTTTTCTGGCAATTGTTTTAAGGCCTCTTGCAATAAAATAGTTGCTTGATTGCCATCAAAATATTTATCTGCTTCCAAACTACCTATCAAGCTCCCTTCCTCGTTATCCAAATCAACGGTTGCATACTTTTTTTTCTTCTTCAAAAATGTAAGTGCCTCATTTGTTGCAATGCGATACATCCACGTATACAGTTGAGCATCTCCCCTAAAGTTTTTAATCCCTCGATATGTTTTGATAAAGGTATTTTGCAAAACTTCATCGGCATCATCATGCAAATTTACCATTTGTCGAATGTGCCAATACAAACGCTCTTGGTAAGTTTGCACCAAGAATCGAAATCCTTTCTCAAAGCTTTCAGGTTTCCTTAACTGTGAAAGGATTTTTTTTTCTGTATCTTTGTTATGTTGTGAAGGTTCTAACAATTCTTATTTTTTAGTAAGCAGCTTTATCATATTAGTTCGTCTAAACATTCTATTAAAATGACTATCAATAGAATAATGTATATTTTCTTTTATAAAAAAACAAAACAAAAATTAGCGAACTATTATTATCAATGGCATTTATTCTATAGACTAGAATTTCAAACCAAGGTTTAATCCTTTTTCTGTTTTTTTAAAATTTAACATTTATTTTAGAGATTGATGACAACAAAAAGCCCCCAATTCAATGTTTAGTATCGTATACTAAAAAAAACCACTACTTTTGAAGCTATAATTCTGACTTAAAAAATGATAACTAATTGTTATTGTTTTAGAAATATAATTTTTTATATTTTATTTTATCAAAATAACGTAGCCCATTCATAAAAACGTATACCAATCAAACAACCGATATGTTCTACATGTTTTCTTCCAACAATGTTAGCAAACAGTTAATCAATGCTAACCAACAAAATGTCGAAGTTTATTCATTGCCTAAAAATACTGGTTATGCCATTCAAGTCAAAAATAGTATACAAGAAATAAAAGAAACTTGGGATAGTGTTGCCCCTAAAGACAATCTATTTCTACAAAGCACTTATTTACAAACACTTGAAAACTACCCTCCTGAAAAAATGAGTTTTAGGTATATTGTCTTTTACAAAGATAATTTGCCTATTGGAATTGCATATAATCAAATATTTAAACTAAATGTAGAAGACAGCCTACAACAGAACAATGAGGAAGAAAATACGAATAAATCGAATTGTTTGATCAGAGCATTTAGTAATGCTGTAAAAAAATGGTTTATCAAGCGAGCCGAATTTAACTTGTTGATTTGTGGCAACTTATTACTAACAGGCGAATATGGTTTCCACTTTAATATTCCTATCTCTGAACAGCAAACAGCTAGCTTGATTCAGGACTCATTGGATGCCCTGCAAAATATACTAGATAAAGAGCAAACAAAAGTTAGTGTACACTTACTAAAAGACTACAAAATAGAAGATTGCCAACCGCTAAAAGAACAACTTCAAAAGGAAACCTACCACCCATTTCTCATGCAGCCTAGTATGTACATGGATATGCGCCCTCATTGGGATAACTTTGATAGTTATTTAGGTGATATGAGTTCGAAATACAGAGTAAGAGCTAAGCGGGCTCGCAAGAAAGGAAAAGCTATTATAAAAAAAGAACTTAGTTTAGCTGAAATTGAGTTGCATGAAGATCGAATTTATGAGCTATACAAAATGATAGCTGATGGCGCTGGATTTAATGCCTTTTTATTACATAAGCAATATTTCACAGCACTAAAAAGAGATTTGGGAGACCAGTACAAACTAACAGCTTATTTTATTGATGATCAACTCATTGCTTTTTATACTGCCATTTTTAACTATCAAGAAATGGATGCACATTTCTTAGGCGTTGACGGAGCTTATAATAGAGAACACCAAGTTTATCTTAATATCTTATATGATTTGGTGAATAGAGCAATAGATGGTCAAGTTGAGCGCATTGACTTTGCTCGTACTGCGCTAGAAATCAAAAGCTCAGTAGGAGCTGTATCTCAAGATATGCTGTGCTTTTTTAAGCATAGAAGTACGCTATCTAGCAAAATATTGCAATTTGTATTTGACAGCCTAAATCCAAAAGAAGAATGGCAACCTCGTAGTCCGTTTAAGTCGGATGTGGTTTCTGTGGGGTAAGATTGAGAGCAAGAATATCTATAATTGCCCCCATTCACCTGCTTCTCTTTAGTAAAAAAGGCCATTAGACATTTTTGTCTAATGGCCTTTATTCAAATTGCAAAAAACTAATTGTTTTTAACTACAGTAACTTCTCCAAAAGGATCACCTTCTTCTACATTCGTTACCTCATACTCTACTCCATCTAATGTAAAAACACATCCAGTTCCAGCTGTTTGCCATTCTTTATTATTTGGTAATGATAAACTTGCCGCTGGTCCTTCTTTAGATGTTCCATCTGCCAATGTATAATCTCGTATCATTATATTAGAAAACATTACTTTATGTTCTCCAATCATACCTACGGTGCCTTCTGTAAAGGAAAAAATAGGTCTATGTATTTTTACAGTAACTTCTCCAAAAGGATCACCTTCTTCTACATTCGTTACCTCATATTCTACCCCATCTAATGTAAAAATACATCCAGTTCCAGCTGTTTGCCATTCTTTATTATTTGGTAACGATAAACTTGCCGCTGGTCCTTCTTTAGACGTTCCATCTGCCAATGTATAATCTTGTATCATTATATTAGAAAACATCACTTTATGTTCTCCAATCATACCTACGGTGCCTTCTGTAAAAGACCAAATTGATGAATTCATTTGTATATTGTTTTGGGTGGTTTGACTATTACAAGAATAAAAAAAAATTATAGTTAAAGCTAAAATTAAGAATTTCATAGCTGCTTATTTATCCTGTACACAAATATTCCTATAATATTTTTTATAATTTGCAAACGATAATGTAATATCTCCACGACCATCTCCATCTACAACTTCAGCATTCCAAGGATTTTGCAATGTAATATTTGATCCATCAAAAGCCAATACAAAATACTCATGACCTAATACAATATTCAGTCCTTGAGCTGCTATTTGTTTTTTATCCGCCTTTTTCCCTTTGTCTGGTCCTGGAATCGTTCCCGTAGTTATAGGTCGTTTATCCTTTAATGCACTAGTAATAACAGATTTTATCTTCTCATCCGAGAGGTTTTTGATCCACAAAGTAGATGCTTCTTTTCCTGTTAAAACTTCAATCCCTTCCTCTCCAAAACCACCTTTCAGTTTGTTATAACCATCATCTAATCCACTCACCCTAAGATCCCAATACTTTTCTTCTTTTCTTAGAATTGCATAAGCTTTTTCTAGCAACATAACCCACATTTCTACATCTCCAGCTTTAGCATAAATAGGGTTTCCATTTTTATCTACAAGAAACTCTGGAGTTATCGTAACTTTTTTGGCTTTACGAGAACTAAAAAGCGCACCATCAATATACATTGTAACCTCATAATTTCCTTTTGAATCAGGACCTTTGATTAGCTTCTTTAGTGCTGCTGGATTTGCTTTTGCTACAGCTCCGATTGCAGCCATAAAATAGCAGTCTCCCAATGCTCCTTGACTCACATCATTCCAATGTACATCTGTAGCATCTCCTTTGCCTTTTGTAAAAACATTAATAATTTGATTTAACTTTTGCTTGGTCACATCTTTATACACCCCTTTATCCCCTTTTTCTATATCAGGATTTACGCTATTATTAACTGATTTCTTCTCCGCTTTCTCTTTCAATGCAACAAGTTTTTTCTCCACTTTTTGGATAATACTCTGCATTTGATCTAGTTTTTTCTGTTCGTGCTCCTCTATTACACCATCAGCATTAAACATGTCACCATATTTGATCAATGTTTCTTTATAACTTTTTATTTCATCTTGAAGTTTTTGTATTTTTTCACTTTGAGTTGCCATCTTTATTTGTTTTTAGAATTAAAAGAATATTGCTTAGGAAGCATTAAATACCTAGCTTGCTAAGCATAGCTTCTAGCCGAGCACTCATCTTATCCATATTTTCATTCATTTTCTTTCTACGCTCTGGAGTTAATGCTTTAGGAGCATTTTCTCTCTCTTCGATGGCCTTTTTTAGTTGATCTAAATTATCTTTGAAGGTATTAATGGTCTTTTCTTCATCTTGATCAATAACCCCATCCGATTGCGCTTCATTAATTAATTTCTCTAAGGCATCTTCAAACTGAGCAACTTTCGCTAGCATTTTATCCACAGAAGCTGTTTCTTTGACAGAATCCATTTTGCTTACCCCGTCTTGCATTTTTTTGATGGCTTCTCCACGTCTTGCTTTTTTCTTAGCTAAGATTTGACTTGTTTGGTCTGTTTTGTCTTTAGGCTCATCAACTTTAGGTTCTTCTTTTTTCTCCTCTTTTGTAGGCTCTTTAGTATCGTCAGAGTTTTCGTTCCCTTTCACATCACCGCTATCGTCAGAAGCACCTGTTACTTTTAATTGTATTTTAAACGTCTTGTTAAACAGTTCGTCCCCTTCTGCTTTTATCAAATCTGCTGTCAATCCGCCTTTCAAGATATTTAATGTCATTTGTGGGCTACCATCGTCTGCCTTTCCATAAGTTGGTTCAACGAGAGCAGTATGTTTTAACAAATGAATACTTTTATCCTTTTTTACTTTTTCGTAGGCGCTTTTAGCTCCATCTTTTTTCGGAAAAGGTAAAAATACACAGCCTTTTTTTCTCCCTGTTAAATCAAACTTAATAAAGACTAGTCCGCCTTTAGCTTTCTTCAAAGCAGCAGGTTTGCAATACGTTTTTTTGTAAGCCTCAAACTTCGATTCTTTCAATGCTTTGAAATCAAATTCTTCTTTTGCCATTTGTTCTTAGTTTTTACTGGTAAATGATTTATAAATATGAATATTGTATACACGTATTTCCAATGAAAATTTCATTTCCTAGTCAATGTACATATTTTTTTTCTAAAAAACAAGCCTTTTTCAAAATTGAACATTAAGTTAATCCAATACATTTTTAATTGATTTAGGGAACTTTATGCGTCTTTTTTTGCTTTATTCAAGTCAATAGCTTACATTTGGAGCATAACAAGAAAACATGAATTGTCAATCTAAAAATATAATTATTAGCATTATTATTATCCAATCAGAACGTATCTGTCGGAGTTAATTTGCTATACAACTAATTAATGAAAGCTCTAACAGATAAAATTTGTTAGAGCTTTTTTTTATTTTTGCAAAATCATTTGGCTAATCTATTCGTATAAACTAATAATATCGTGAGTAAGTATCAAGAGTTTAAGAAATTAGACCTACCTCAAATAGACCAACAGATGTTGGATTTTTGGAAAGAAAATAAGGTCTTTGAAAAAAGTATGACAGAACGTGAAGGCTGTCCAAATTTTGTATTCTTTGAAGGACCTCCATCTGCCAATGGCAAACCTGGTATTCATCATGTTTTGGCGCGTTCTGTAAAAGATACTTTTTGCCGTTTTCAAACTATGAAAGGAAAACTAGTCCGACGCAAAGCTGGCTGGGACACCCATGGTCTTCCCATTGAATTGGCTGTTGAAAAAAAACTAGGAATTACCAAAGAGGATATCGGTAAAAAAATATCGGTTGATGACTACAACAGAGAGTGTAAGGAGACGGTCATGATGTACAAAGACATGTGGGATCATTTAACCCTCAAAATGGGGTATTGGGTCGATATGTCAGATCCTTATATCACTTACGAAAATAACTATATAGAGTCAGTTTGGTGGTTGCTACAAAAACTATACAAGGATGATTTAATTTACAAAGGTTATACGATACAACCCTACTCTCCTGCCGCAGGAACAGGGCTTAGCTCTCATGAGCTGAATCAGCCTGGCTGTTATAAAGATGTTTCGGACACAACGGTTGTTGCTCAATTTAAAGCCAAACCCAATTCAGTACTTCCAGATGATACTTACTTTATCGCTTGGACGACAACACCTTGGACCTTACCTTCTAATACAGCACTTTGTGTAGGACCTAAAATCGCTTATGTTTTAGTCCAAACCTTCAATCAGTATACAGGAGAAAAAATGCAAGTAGTTTTAGCCAAAGATTTGGTAAGCAAGCAATTTTCTGGAAAGTATGCCCCAGCTACAGATGACTTCAAGTTGGATGACTATACTGCTGGAGATAAAAAAATACCTTATTTAATCGTTCAAGAATTTGTTGGTACCGACTTGGTGGGCATCGAATACGAACAACTTTTGCCTTATGCACTACCTCACGAAAATCCAGAAAAAGCTTTCCGAGTGATTGCTGGAAACTTTGTAACCACTGCTGATGGTACAGGTATCGTGCATATTGCTCCTACATTTGGAGCTGATGATGCTTTTGTAGCCAAAGAAGCGGGTGTTCCGCCAATGCTGGTTATGAACGAAGACGAAGATTTGGTTCCTTTGGTTGATCTACAAGGCAAATTCAGACCAGAAATGGGAGAATTTGGTGGTATGTATGTCAAAAACGAATATTACAAAGCAGGGGAAGCTCCTGAAAAATCGGTCGATGTCCAATTAGCAATCAAGTTAAAGACAGAAAACAAAGCTTTTAAAGTAGAAAAATACAAGCACAGCTACCCACATTGTTGGCGTACAGACAAACCTGTTTTATACTATCCTTTGGATTCTTGGTTCGTTCGAGCGACGGCTAAAAAAGAGCGCATGTCAGAACTCAATAAAACCATTAACTGGAAGCCTAAAGCAACTGGTGAAAAGCGTTTTGGAGGATGGTTGGAGAATCTTCAAGATTGGAACCTCTCTCGTTCTCGCTATTGGGGAATACCATTGCCTATCTGGCGAACAGAAGATGGGAGCGAAGAAGTATGCATTGGCTCTTTAGAAGAATTGCAAGCAGGAATTGATGCTGCCAATGAACAACTAGGTTTGACTCAATCAATGCCCAAAGATTTGCACCGCCCTTACATCGACGATGTGGTGTTGGTAAGCAGCAAGGGTGAAAAAATGACGCGAGAAACAGACTTAATTGACGTTTGGTTTGACAGTGGTTCTATGCCTTATGCACAATGGCATTATCCTTTTGAAAATAAAGAATTGATTGATAATGCTTTGCAATCCAACTCTGGTGAAGTAGCTTACCCTGCGGATTTCATTGCAGAAGGAGTAGATCAGACTCGTGGTTGGTTCTATACCTTACATGCGATAGCAACCATGTGTTTTGATTCAGTTGCTTATAAAAATGTCGTTTCTAATGGCTTGGTTTTGGATAAAAATGGACAGAAAATGTCTAAATCTAAAGGAAATGCCGTAGAGCCATTTGAAACGCTCGACAAATATGGTGCAGATGCTACTCGTTGGTATATGCTTACCAATGCTCAACCTTGGGACAATTTAAAGTTTGATGAACTAGGTTTGGACGAAACACGTCGGAAGTTGTTTGGAACATTGTATAATACCTACAATTTCTTTGCTACTTATGCCAATGTTGATACTTATGATGGAACTAGTTTAGAGGGATTTGAATACGGCAAAGAAGTACCATTAACTCAAAGAGCAGAGATTGATCGTTGGATCATCTCCTTATTAAACTCTTTGGTCAAAGAAGTAGATGCTGATTTTGCCAACTATGAACCAACCAACGCTGGACGTAAGATTGCCGACTTTGTAGACCGCCATTTAAGCAACTGGTATGTTCGCTTGTGTCGCCGTCGTTTTTGGAAAGGAGAGAAGAACGAAGATAAATTAGCTGCCTACCAAACATTGTATACTTGTTTGGGAACCTTAGCAAAATTAATGGCTCCAATTGCTCCTTTCTTTTCTGATTGGTTGTATCAAAACTTGAATAACGTCACTCAAAAAGAGCCACATATCTCTGTTCATTTGGCATTCTTCCCAGAGGTACAAGAAGAAGCTATTGACAAAGATTTGGAGCAACGAATGAGCTATGCACAACGCATTACTTCTTTGGTGTTATCTTTGAGAAAGAAAGAGGCGATACGAGTACGCCAACCGTTGCAAAAAATCTTATTGCCTGTATTGGATAAAAATTTCCAAGCACAAGTAGAAGCAGTAGAAGACTTAATTCTTTCCGAATTGAATGTGAAAGAGTTTGAATATGTTTCTGATGCCTCAGGTATTATCAAAAAAGGAATCAAACCGAACTTTAAAACGCTAGGCAAACGCTTAGGTAAAAATATGAAAGCTGGAAAGGCTGCCATAGACGCCTTTACACAAGCAGATATTGCAACGCTTGAAAGGGAAGGAGTCTATACCTTAAATTTGGGGACTGAAACATTTGACTTAACTCTAGAAGATGTTACCATTACATCTGAAGATATCGAAGGGTGGATGGTTGCCAATGATGCAGAAATTACGGTGGCATTAGATGTAAAACTAACACCTGAATTAGAAGCAGAGGGAATGGCTCGCGAATTGGTTAATCGCATTCAGAATTTGCGAAAAGATAAAGAATTTGAGGTGACCGATCGCATCGTTTTAACCTTAGAAAATCATACGGCTTTAAATGATGCCTTGGCTCATTTCAAAGATTATATCTGCGCAGAAGTGTTGGCTACTGAATTAAACCTAGTGGATAATTTATCAACAGGAGATGAAGTAGAGTTAATTGATGCTATTAATTTGAAAATGAGTGTTGTGAAAAGCTAATCCATTGCCTTTCTAATTCATTTTTTAATAATCCCTCTTGTCTAAATAACGGATAAGAGGGATTTTTTCAAACTTGCATACACTAACGCAAAACACTCATAGACAAACATTTACACACTTTTTATTATTAGAACTAGCTAGAACTAATAATAATAATCGTAAAAAGGCCTTGATTTTTTAATTTTTTTATTTTAATTTTACCGTACGTTAAATAAAAGTCCTATGCCAAAAATAAAAACCTCAAAAGAAGAGTTGATAGAAAAGTCCTTAGCTATTTTTAAAACCAATGGTTATCCAGCAACAAGTATTTCTATGTTGGCCAAAGCCTGCGGGGTAGAAAAAGCGCATTTGTATTATTACTTTAAAAATAAGGAAGATTTGATGTTAGAAGTACTTCTTTACCTCAAACAACAAGCTTCTGATAATATTTTTAATATTGCTTATAATGAAAATTTAGAGTACTCAGATCGCTTAGAACAAGTTTTAAATGCTTTAAAAGACTTTTATAAGGAAGTTAAACTAGGATGCTTGATGACCAATACGATTCTGCAAACGCTCTATGAACGAACTGTTTTTAGTACCGTAGCGCAACAGTTTTGTTCTGAATTAATTGATTGTATTGCTCATTTGTATCAAGACCGATATAGTGCCAAATATGCTATCGGCAAAGCAGAACAGGCAGTTCAAGATATGTATGGCGGGCTAGTATTTGCTCAAATTTACAATGATGACACTTATCTTGATCGAGCGTTAAAAAGGATTAAAAAGAAAGTTTAAATTTTTTTACGTTGAGTTATTTTTAACTAACGTTCAATAAAATAATTTCATCACACTCCAATTACGATAAACTCCAACTATATCTGTAATCGGGTCAAAACTCTACTTATTATGTCAAAGAACAATCCAGTCGATGATTTAAAAGAAGCTTCATTCAACATGAAGAAGTACTTTAAAACTCCAGAAGAACTTACCAAAAGTGGCTTTAGTGACTATCAAATGAAGCGCTTAAAAAAGGCTTTGAATAAAGACCTGCGGAATGCTCCTTTTTTATTTATCACAGACTTTGAATTTACAGAAGCCAAAGGAGCTGAAAAATATCCTATGATTTTTACTGGTAATGTCAATGGATTTTGGAAAAAAGCAATTAACAGCGATTACAAACGTAGAAAAGAATTTGCGCAAGGAACCTGTAGTTTGGTTGAAGATGATTCAGGAAAACAAAAGCTAATTCTAGATATAAAGAAAGGTAAAGGTCAAAGAGATGCCAACTTAAGGTTGTTAAACAAAGTTTTGCTAAAACGCCTAAAGGTAACGGCAGAATTTGCACAAGCAACAAACAACAGTTCAGAAAATGGAGACGAACAAGCTTCTATTATTGATACCTTGGGAGATACTATTGTCAGCCAAACAACTTCTGTTTTTGGTCGTATTCAACAAGAAGTTGCCCGTTATCAAAAAAGTTCCCCCGACAATATGGAAGCTAGAATTAGGCATCTAGAAATTATTCGTACTCTGATAAGTGAATGGGAAATTACGTATAAAGGTCATAAAAGTGAGCGTAAAGAAGAATACAAGCAAATAAAAAAACTAAAAGCTTTCTTGATTGAGGCCCAAATAAGCTATAACCCTACTGCTCTAAATAAAGAGTTATTAGCTTCTTTTAGAGAAGATTTAAAAAGCTATCTTCTTAATAGAAATGAATTTATAACCAATGCTAAAAGTTATAAAGCCAATAATACAACAGGGGAAAAATTAAAAGAATTGTACAATGAGTTGCATATTTTGGACTCCAATATTACCGACTGGAAACTAACCAATCCCAAACCTAGCAAAGAAGAGTTAAAAGCTGTTGGTCAACTTGATAGTAGAATTGTCATAGAACTAAAAGATTTGCGCAAATGGCTGAAAAAAGAAGGAGTTGATCACAACAGTATTGATCCTTACCAACACAAAGTAACAGAAACCAAGGAACAGGATGCTCGTGATTTGGCAAAATTAGTAGCTGATACGAACTTGCCAGCATTAAAACCAGTTAGTCGCGCTAGTAGTACTTTCAAGAAATTATTTGCTGCCTACGAAGAATATGGCTCTATTTCTAAAGAAGATATTGAAATGCGCAAAGTTAAATTGTTGCAAATCACTGCCTTTGTCAATCAATGGAAGAAAGAGTGGGAAAACAAAAGTTCTCTTAGCAAAAAATTAAGCAATGCTAAAAAAGAAAAAGTTGAAGTTGAAAAAATAGAAGAGAAGTTAGTTGAGTATTTGGAAAAAATTAATGCATTTACTTCCAAGCGAGACAACTACTTGGATATTATCAATGCCCACCGAGAGTTTCAAAAACTAAAACTAGAATACAAGGCAACTCCTGAATCTGAAGATAAAGCAACTTATCTAATGGATAATATCAATTATATGATTGATGAATGGCAAATGCATTATACTAATATTTCTGCTTTTGGAACCAAAAAGAAAAACAAAAAATTAGAGTTGATCCGCCAAGAGTTAGTCGATTTTGTCGTTCAACAAGGGCAGCAAAAACAAACAGACGATACCAATGCGGTTTTGGAGCAACTCACCCAAAACAAAGTAGAGGAAAATAGACAAGTTCTAGAAACTTTAGAAGAGCAGACCAAAAAAGCGTTTTATGATCAACCTGAAAATAAAAAGGCGCTGGAAGCGATAGAAGAGGAAAGAAGACTCCTTGAGGAACAAAAATTAAATCTTGAAAAAGAGAAAGATGGTATTCCTAAAGAAACTGCTTTGGGAGGGATTCAACACCAATTGAATCAATTGAATTTTCGCCAAACTAACTTGGAGGCGCCAATAAGAAAAGTTATTACCGATAAAGCGGAAGAATTAAATCAAAGCTTAATTGAAGATAAAAAAGCAATTATTGAACAAATTGTTGTTTACATTGCTAGTAAACTTTCTGAAAATGCTGACAATGGAACTTTTAGCGCTCAATTGTTTGAAACTAGGGATCAAATAAAAAAGCACCAAAATATACTGCAAAAACATCAAGGATCTTCCTCTAAAAAGATTCAAGCAACGCTAGTAGATGTTCAAGCTAAATTAGAACAACTAAAGAAAAAGAAACGCAAACTCAAAAAACAGGCGATCCAAGAGGCTTACCCCAAAATAAGTGCCTTGGCAAAACACTTAGCAGAAGATTTGGCAAAAAAACACCAACTTTCTTCTGAACAGTTTCAAGAAGTCTTGTTAAAACTAGAAGATCATACGACTTATTTGAGTAGTAGCTTAGACAAGGATGCTAAAAAACTCTGTTACCAAACTGCCAAAGGTATTATTAATGATGCACACTTCGATTTAGATAATATCAATCAAAATATAAAAACTAAACTTACATATGATTATAGTAATGATGAGGAATTAAAATCAATTGGTTTAAATGCGAATGATTTGCAAAAATTGAAAGTAACGGACCAAAAAGAACGAAACAAGCAGTTAAAATCTTGGTATAAAAAAGTCAATATTTGGGAAACTAAAATAGGAGATTATTATCCTAGCCCTGATTTAGACCAAGCAATTAAGGATATTGAAAAATACAAAAATGAAATTGCGCCAATCAAGGAACAAGTAAAAACCATTGCAGATTTAGCAGAATTGGAGAAACAAATCAAAGTATTGACTGCCAACCAAACTACTTTAAAAAAACAGGCATTAGACGCTGAGAAAAAATTGATAAAAGCAAGTCCTGAAAAAAAGGCTGCAATTGTAGATAAAATTAACCAGAAAAAGGCCCAACACATTGAAACTACCTTGAAATTGAAAGACTTATCGCTTCAATGGGAAACTGCCTACGACTCTATTAGCGATGCAGCTTTTGCCAAAAAGAAAGCAAGTCGCAAAGAAAAAATTCATATAGGTACAGCATCATTTGACCAACAGCTCAAAGATCTCAATGATCAAGCTAAAATCAGCGAAAAACACCAATTAGCCCTTACCATTCAAGATAAATATAAGGCAACTAATTTTCAATACAATAGCTCTGATAATAGTGTTCTCAAAGAGGCCAAGCAGGATAATATCAAAGCTATACAAAAGCAAATTGTTGCTTGGGAAAGTATTTCTGTTGTTTTATTGCGGGAGGAAGAAATTCAAGAGCAAGGAGCTGATGCCAGTGCTATAAAAGTTATTCGAGATGCTTTGTTAACGGAGCAATATCGTTATGATAATGCTGTTACTATTTACAAAGATCCACTTTTTGAAAGTATTCAAAAACAGATTGATAAGCTCAACTTAGAAGCACTGTTTAAAGATAAAAAGGTATTGGGCGTTAAAATTAATATAGGTATTATTAAACAAATTTATGGTTTAGAACGCTTGTTAACATCTTGGAAAGAATCGAATGCGACTTCAGATGCACAAACCTTGGATAAGTATGCCTTGGTCCGAGATTGGGAAGCTAAATTTGAAGCTATAAAAATGAGTCCTGTTGGTATTCGCTCACTAGAACAACAAGAATTTTTATTACGGGCAAAAGAATTAGAAGATCGTTATAAAAAATACACTGACCTTTCCATTGATATTTCTGTCGAAGATTTAAAAACACTAAAAAAGGTCTTAGTTGACGGGGTGCAAAAAGCAAAAGCTCAATTATTTCTGCCCAAACGAGCCAATGCCATCTTGGGCAAAGTAGAAACGGAGTTCCTTGAATTTGAGAGAAATATGTTCCTCAAAATTCATGAAGCCAAACAAAAAGATGAAGCAAAAGTGCTGAGCTTATTGGAAGGTTGCGATTCTTATGACAACATAAAAGATATTTTACCACCTGAAAAACAACAAGCAATAGAAAATGCTCGAGATAAAGCTGTGCAAAGAGCTGAATTAATTTTAGCTGCTGGCGGAAGCCCTACAGAGGCAGAACGAATGTTAGAACATATTCCTATTGTTTTTTGGCCAGATCAGTTTTTAGAAGAAATGCGTTTGTGGCGTAAAGCAGAAGCACTTTACTTTGAAAAGAAAGGAGAGGAGGCCAAACAAGAATTTATTGATTCGGGACTCAAGGAATTTATTATGAATGCTAAAGAAGCTATTACAGCTCCAATGGCTGTTTATAATGAGGTTCTAGCAAGTGGCAAATACCAATTGGAGGTTAAAAATCCCGATGGAACGACCAAAAAAGTAGAGTTCAACATCTTAGATGCTTCCCACGAAAAAGAGGTCAACCCTGATGGTTCTCCAATGAAAGGAAGCAAAATTGCAACAAACGTTTTAAGTTCTGCTCTTGATGCCAAAACAGCCATTACGGATATTAAAAATATCATTGACTCTCGAAAAGATGACGACCCTGAGGCAATTCGGAAGCGTCAAGTAATGATAGGGAAAGTAATTGCTAGTACTACTCAAAAGTTATGTGATAATGCTACCAAATACTTAAATACAACTGCCGAAGGAGTCAATGGTCCCAAGATTGCGACTGCTGTTCTCAAAAGTGTGTCTCTATTGACAAAGCTTATCTTAAAAAGTACAGAAGGTCTTGAAGATCCTGTCTTGGCTAAAGATCATTTCAAAGAAGTATTTTCGGTCGAAAATGCTGGGGAAATTGTAGGCACTCTATTAGAAGTTGGGGCTGGTGTTAGTGAAATTGTAGGGTTATTTAATTCTGTTGGTAACGTAGTTGGTTCTGCTTTTGGTGTTGCTGTCAACGTCAAAGCGCTAATTGCTAGTGCTCAAAAATTACATGCTGCTATCCAAGCTAAAAATGATATGCGCTCTGTAGAAGAACGTGCTGTAAGAGAGGATAGTATCATGTTGCATGCTATTCGTAGAGAAATGTTGACAGCAAAAGAAGAAGTAGCAAAAGGTGCTGTGGAAGTTACTGGCGATTCGTTGAAAGTTGTTGGTTCTGGAACAGCTACCGTGGGAGCTATCGTTGGTTTGGGTCAGCCAGCTGTAGGGGCAGGTATCAATGTTGGTGGAAAAATCGTAGAAAAATTAGGCGATGTTATCAAAATCAGTGGGAAAGTCGTCTTTATGATTCGAGACAACGAAACCAAGAAACGCGTCAAAAAATTAATGAAAGAAGCTCAAACAGATAGAAATGCTCGTATAGAACTGCTAGAAAATAGCTCTTTCTTTGCTAAAGCTTATCTCGCTATTGGTTTTGAAGAAGGTGACAAAATCGCTGAGCATTACTGTTTGGTAAAAGGTATTACTGAAGATGATTTAGACCATGAGGCAACGGCTCGTTCTATCCTTGAAAAACTAATTGCTGATGATCCAACAACAACAGATGAAAAAACAATTGGTGACAAGGTTCAAGATTTTGCTAATAATCTCAAAGGAATACATCAAAAGTATCTAAAACTTAACCAAGCAAACCTCCAGTTAGGTAGTGTAAAAGAACTACGCCCGAGCGTACAATCAGTTGTTGATACGTACAAAACACTAGGTAAAATTTCTACTGGTGTAACAGTTGCTTCGGTAATTACAACCGTACTAACCAGTGGTTTAGGCCAAATTACATTCTTAGGGGACGAAGCGCTTGAGGCCTATATTGAAGATTGTGCAGAACATTTGAAAGAGTTGAATGGTTTCTTAACCTATATGACAGAACATCAAGATTTGAATATCAAGGGTTTAATTCAGCGAATAGAAACCTTAAATCAAGAGTTGGATGGTATTTCTGACAATGACTTGGTGTTAGAAAAAATACAAGAAATCACTGAAAGAGAAGAAGATATAAGAAATAGAAAATTATATATTCAAGAAATTATTGAATCTAAAAAACTATTTGCAGAGATTGGAATTGTATAAATATGAGGTAAAATCAATGCTGTGGGTTTCGAAATACAATTTGCCATTGTTCTTGCCACAGCATATTGAAATTTTACCAATCAACATAAAGTGCCTTATATAGTTGGATTTATGTGGAGAGGCTGTTTGCTCATGGCAAATGGCCTTTTTTTATTGAAGTTCTTTGAAAAAATATATCTTTGCAGCATCTAACTATCTACTTAACTGTATTCATTCAGTTTTTAGACAACCAATAACTATGAAAGTAACCGATCACTTTAAGGCAGCCAATGGCGAGACCTTAATCTCTTTTGAAATTTTGCCCCCGCTCAAAGGAGGAAAAATTCAAAGTATTTTTGATACACTAGATCCATTGATGGAATTTAATCCTCCATTCATTGATGTTACCTACCATCGCGAAGAATTTATTTACAAAAAACGTTCTAGCGGCTATTACGAAAAAGTAGCCATGCGTAAGCGACCAGGAACAGTAGGCATTTGTGCGGCTATCATGCATCGTTATGGAGTAGACGCTGTCCCTCATTTAATTTGTGGTGGATTTAGTATAGAAGAAACAGAAAATGCTTTAATCGATTTACAGTTCTTAGGCATCGACAATGTTTTAGTACTTCGTGGTGATGCCCGTAAATTTGAAGGCAAATTTATTCCCGAACCCAATGGGCATCCTTATGCACTTGATTTGGTCAAACAATTGGTCAATATGAACGAGGGAATTTATCTAGATAATGATATTACCAATGCAGAACCTTCAGATTTCTGTATTGCTGTTGCAGGTTATCCAGAAAAACATTTTGAAGCGCCAAATCATCAAAGCGATTTGTACTTTTTAAAGCAAAAAATAGACGCAGGAGCAGAATATATTGTCACTCAAATGTTCTTTGACAATCAACAATATTTTGATTTTGTGGATCGCTGTCGAGCTGTCGGTATCAATGTTCCTATTGTACCTGGCTTAAAACCTATTACTAAGAAGTATCAATTAAATTCTATTCCTCGTTTGTTCCACTTAGACATTCCCAAAGACTTTTCAGATGCGTTGTTAGCAGCCAAAGATGCTGAAGCACGTCGTCAAGTTGGTATCGAATGGACTGTTGCTCAATCGAAAGAATTAAAAGCCGCTGGGGTGCCTTGCTTGCACTACTATACAATGGGTGATGTTGACACAATAAAAGAAATTGTTGGGCAGATTTATTAATCGTACAACTACAAAATACAAATAGAGCAGCTTATTTTATAATAATAAGCTGCTCTTGTATTTTTACCAATACTTCATCAAGTTAAAGCAAAAAACCACGACTACGCAATAACAGCGTCACTAAATACTATTTTTAATGAATCTTGTTAAATCTATAAGCAACAATTAATTGCAGACTAGACCATCGCAAGCCATAGTCTATATCAACTGTCTTTTGGGTTTCTTTTAAATTGGAATAAGCCGCTACTAACTCAACATTAAGTACTCAGAAATAAGTAATCGTATATTCTTTACCGTACTGTTGTAATATCGAAATTGCTCTCTCAGCCAAAACTTCCAT
>NZ_JHBV01000025.1 GCF_000724545.1 Aureispira sp. CCB-QB1
TAGAACCTTGATTTGCTCAATGGCTTGATAATAGGTCATACTCTAAAAAATTGTCCTTTGATAAAATTATGCGTGTGTTGTCCATTTTGGTAGACCATAATCCGCTCTACGTCTTGATTCCAATATTGAGCAACTTCTTCTATTGAATCAATCGAGATACTCAAGCCTTTGGTGCGACCTGTTCGCCGTCTATAAGCAGCCGTATAAATCAAGTATAGTTTTAAAGAAGATCTCCCCAAGGCTTTGTAATACCTTGTTTTATCGAGTTGTTCGGTGCCTGTTGTTGGGTGGTAATAAGCCAAAATTTTGCCCGTTTTATTATCATACAAAACCGCCCATTCAAAAGGCTTTTGTTGTAAAAATACTCGCTCCAAACGGCTAATTCCTCGTTGTGGGTTGTTCGGTGTTTTATGATCCATTGAATAGCGTTTAAAAGCATCTTTTTGATGGGGATATTTAATCGCTAAGTAGGTCAAAGAATCTCGACCTAGTTTGAATTGGTTGCTTACTGTTGGCATGTCTTAAGAGATTTGATTGGAAAAAATTGGTTGTAAACGGTCTTTAAATTTTCGAATAAGTTTGTCTTTTTGAGCTTGGCTCACTTCAGGTGGTGCTTGAGCAATTAGACTTCTAATTTTTCTCCAGGCTTTTTCTGTGACATTCATCGCATATTGAGGCGTTGTTCCATCCTTTAGAGCCTGTAAGGTGGCGGTATGTGATTTGTGAATGTGTTCCATCACCATTTGATAATAAGATAAGCTTCTATTTTGAGCACCAAATTGGGTGTACAGCTTCATAAAATCGTCTTTGGAATAATCCAAGGCTTTGGTCCAATTCTCTGAAGTAAAATAGTACTGGGGGGCATAAAGCTTGTTCAAATAGCCTCTCTTTAGCCCATTTTCTCGCTGTTTCTGGATCGCTTCGGCCACTATTCGAACCGCTGACAGCTCTGTTGGGGGAAGTTTGGAGACAAACCACTCGTTTAATATCTTCCATTGACGTTTAGGATTTTTGCCTTGTTTTTGATAATAATCGGAATCTTTAAAGGCTTCAATCTTTTGTTTTCTAAAGTGTTGTACAAAATCTCGAGTTAATCTCAAGTGGGATCTCAAAAAGTCAATGGCTTGTATTTGTTGAAGCGCATTGAAGTTTTTGCCGCCCCAAAGTGCCACTCGAGCTTGTTCGAACAGCTGTTGAGCAAAAAATTCTTCTTTATCCGTGGTTTTGGTCGGAATAAATACTTTTGGCGCAAAATTAACAGGCAAATTAGTTGGAACAGTAGGCAAGTTCAATTTGCTTCCTTGCTCTGTACTCTCATTAGCCAAAGAATTCAACTCTGCGACAGCAGAAGCCTTATTCACAATTGCAGCTGGTGTTTTATATTGTTTTAATGTATCCTTATTATCTAATATAGAATACATCTGCGGAAAAGATGGTACAGTATTAGTATTTATCGGGGTTCCAGGACTGTCCGATTGAGCCGCTTCTCCCGCCACTTCTGCCATTGTTTCGCCCCAAACCAAGATGTCTTTATTTACAACTAATTTGAAATAACCTCGCCCGTTAGGATCTTCATGCATCGGCTCTGGATAGTTCTTTCCTGTGTGCACAAAATTCACCTTTTGTGTCAAAATTTGAGCTTCTAAGAGCTTTTTAATACAATTTCGAACCGTACGACCACTGATTTGTAAAATAGGTCGAGCCGCTTGTTTATTAACCATCGAAGCCAAGTATTCGTTGTTCGTAAAACAGAAAAACTCTTGGCTATATACTGCCCATCCAAATACATTGGGCTGTTCTTTTTTCATGTCCTCCATCGTACGAGGCAGAATAGAAAGAATGGCTTGTAAAACATCGTGAACACTGGCTACCATGCCACCTCGTTTGTGTGTGCGCAGCCATTTTCGTTGATAGATTTCCATCAAGTCGTAGGCTTTTTCTAAGGTTGCCTTTCTGTCCAATAGATCATACATTGACCATTCATGAAATTTTGTTAACTGGGGTTCTCCAACCATTTGTGTGTTTGTTATAATGTATGGTTTAAAAATAGGGTGCCGCTCAGAGCCGCACCCATCGGCATATAAGTCGCCGTAACTCGCAAGTCATACTTGCTTCCTTGGGCTAGGGGAGGGGTCGAACCTCCATCGTATCCAACATCTATACACCTAGCTTAACTTCGTGTTTTGTTTCTTATATTGTTGTTATGCTTCTGCTTGTTTGAGATATTGAGCTTGATAGATTTCCAAGTCTACTTTTTTGAAATATAGACTGCCATTGCGTTTATATTGAAATGCCCTTACTTTTTCTTCTTTGTATAATCTTCGAATAGTAGGCACACCAATGTTTAAGAACTTAGCTGCTTCATGAATTTTTAAAACACTTTTGTTTTTAATGTCTAGATGATTTGCAATTTCTTTGTTTTGAATTTCAATACGAATACTTAGTGTTTCTACTAAATCATAAAGTCCTTGAATTTGTGCTTCTAAATTTTCCATTTTTTATTTGTTTTGAGTTTGGCAAAAATATTGCTAATTTTAGTTCCAATGCTTGGGTATAGGCAAAGCTCCGCCTAACCGTCTTTTGATGGTTAATTAGGTCTATAAGCCTTTTGGATAATATTGTGATTTTTTGAAGGCGCAAAGGAGTCGAACCTTTGATAAATAAGTAGCATCCCCATGAAACTTATTACCGTTTACCTGTACTAAACACGCCTTGACCATTTTGGATTTTCATCCACCCACAGAGAACCTTTTGTTCTCTAATACTTAGCTTCTTTTATTTATTTCGTGAAAAAGACATACTATATTTAATATTTTCTGCTATTATTTAATATTTTGTATCAAAAAAGTGCTTTTTATTTGTCTATTTGGTAATTATTATGTTACAAATGTAAATGTAAGATAATTAATAAGCAAGTTTTGGTAATATTTTTTTGTCTTTTTGGTAATATTTTTTTGTCTATTCGGTAATAATTACTCTGATGTTAGGAATTGAACGTGTGCAGGTACTTTATAAGGCTTTGGAACTCAATAGAAAAAGCTTTTGTGATAAGATAGGTATAGGATATCAAGCTTTAACTAATATGGAACGTAGAAAATCAGATCCATCATTTAAGCTTTTACAAAGTATAAAAGAAACATTTCCTCATGTAAATATTGATTGGTTATTATTAGGAACAGGTGAAATGTTTACATCAGATGAACCAGTAAAAACACCAGAGTACATTGATAAACTTTTGGCAAGTATGGAAGAGTCGAATAAGGCACTCCAGGATAATTCAAAGTTGTTAAGAGAAAAGGTATTGTTATTGGAAAAGGAATTGGAGCGATATGATGAGGAGCTGGCTAAATATAAAGAAAGAAAAGAAGCTTAGACAAATTAAATAAGAAGGGTAGAGCCCTCCATTATATACTATTTCATTACTAAGTTAGTATATAATTCGAAAATACTTAAATGAGCTGTATTGTAGTATTTGTCGGGTGTTTGGGATATAATTAGTTTTTGAGAAGTTAGTGAAAAAGTGAATTTTTTTCACATTGTATCCGTTGATATAATACAAATTTCTTCACAATTTAAAAACGTACAAAAATTAATGAGCCAAGCACATCTGGGCAAGGCATGGAAGACTATTTTGAAGAACACACTCAAACTCCTCGACAAGCAAGATGAGCTGATAGAGGAACAACAAAAAACAGTCAAGGAAACAAAGTCTAACCATGAACTAGACAAAGACTAAAAAGGTAAAAGGCAAACACATCGCTAAAAGTGTTTGCCTTTGTTATTTACCATTGAACACCATCGAGGGCATTATCAATCATTTTATTAGATAGGTGCAAATAGACCATCGTTGTTTCTATACTAGAGTGCTGTAGAATTTCCTTAAGAATATGAATAGGAACTTTAGAAGCCAAGTGAGTAGCGAAAGTATGCCGAGCAACATGCGTTGTTAGTTTTTTGTGAATGCCCGCTATTTGAGCAATTTTTTTTAGCGTACGATTGACATACTGGTTAGTATATTTAGGGAAAAAGAAACCATCAAAGTTTTGTGCTCGCTCCCAATACCGATTAATAATCTGTTCGGGTTTTTTATTGTGAATTTTATAAAGAGGTAAAATAAGGTGTTTGCCTGTTTTTTGTGCTTTTAGCTTGAGTGTATATCCTTGATTTTCTATTTCAATTTGGTGTGAATTTAGGTTTCTTACATCCGAAAAACGGAGCCCTGTATAACAAGAAAATAAGAACAAATCTAAAATAGGTTGGTAAAAGTATTCTTGTGGTTCAAAGGTGAGCTGTTCCAAAGTTAACAGATCCCTATTTGTTAATATTACTCGAGTTGTTTTTACTTTTTTTAGTGGAAATTTTAGATAAGGATTTTTACCACTAAAAACATCTTTTTTGATAGCCAAATAGATGTATCGTTTGAGGCGTTTGTGATGCCCATGAATGGTATTGGGATTGAGGTTTTTGGTCTTTAGAAAACGATCAAACTCAAGAATAGTACTATAAGTTAGTTCTGAAAACTGGACATCGGCTCTAAAGCTTTTCCAATAGTTTAAACTTTGGTGATGTGCTTTTTGAGTATTCGGTTTGATAACATTATCGTGTGTCAGTTCATATTCCCAAAAATGAGTAAAAGATTCTGCATCCTCATACTTGAGATAATTGCCTAATTGTTCTAAGGTAATAGAGCTATTTTTTTGCACTTGGTTGAGCGCATAATTTTCAATTGCTGTAATCTGTCGACGAAGTTCAGCATTAATCTGGAGTGCATTGGGATGATAAACACATTGCTTTTGTTTTTTGCTCCAGTGTTCGGGGGAGAGGTAAATATTGGTTGTAATGTATTTATTCTTGCCAGCCATATAAGCTTTGATTTGCACTAAACCAGTACCATCTTTACGCAGTTTTTTCTTTCTATTATAAACGAATGAGAATTGAATCATAAGTTAACTCTAGTATTTAGTGTATTAGTTTGGGTACAAAAATAGTACAAAAATGTGAGTATAAAGAATGCTATAGAAGGTTAAATAAGATAATTTAAAACCAACAAAAAGCGGCTACAACAAAGTCATAGCCGCAAGAAACGTCATAAAACACCATCCTAATTAGTAGCTCCATAGGGAATCGAACCCCAATTTGCAGATTCGTATTCTGCTGTCCTAATCCGTTAGACGATAGAGCTGTTTGAGTATAGAGTGTTTGTAAATTTGAAAATGAGTCAATAGGGAATACCTCATTATTAGTCCTTTTAACAAAGCGTTGTACTGACTCACTTCAAATTTTAGATACATTCCTCCTTTTTTAATGATTCTTTCATAACTTAACTCAAGCCTAGGAAGTTAGAATCTTGGTCTGTTGACTATTTTTTGCAAAAGAGTAATTTAGAATTGCAAACAATTGTTTTATTAAGAAGAATATTCTCCAAGTGAATAATCAACAGCCAAGATGGTAAAAATAATGACCCAAAACATAGCAACTAGTTTTGTATAGAAGTATCTGTATTCCGCTTGAAATTTTTTAGAGGGGTTAGCACCATACTTCTTTCAAGTGTGTACGTGATTTGATATAAGTAGAAGAACCAATTAGGAGCTCATACTTATCTTCTATAGAATTAAGAAATAATTATTAGACGCACAGACGGGACTCGAACCCATAGCCAAGGCTTATGAGACCTTGATGTTTGCCTTTACACCACCGTGCGTTGAGTAACGATATATTTTATTAACCTTGTGGAAAAGGCGGGAGTCGAACCCGCATCCTTCTCGTTGCAAACGAGATGCTCCGCCAATTGAGCTACTTCCCCGAATAAGTGCCTTTAGTGACTGAGTAGGTTTTGAATCTACAGCCTCTTATTTAGAGCAAGTGATGAGACTCGAACTCACAATCTTCTGGGTGGAAACCAGGTGCCCTAGCCATTGGGCCACACTTGCTGTTAGTCTATGTGTTGTACTCTAGATAGGATTCGAACCTATACTACAACGGGTTTAAGCCGTTTGCCTCTTCCATTGGGCTACTAGAGTAGTAGAGCAAGTAGTGAGGTTCGAACTCACAATCTTCTGATTGGCAACCAGATGCCTTAGCCAATTAGGCCATACTTGCTAAAATTGTACGGGTGACAGGGGTTGAACCTGCATCTCCTAAGTCCCAAACCTAGTGCTTTTGCCTTGTTAAGCTACTCCCGTAAATATTGGGTACCTTCAGTGAGAATCGAACTCACACTGTATAGGGTCTAAGCCTATTGCCTCTTCCATTTGGGCTATGAAGGTAAACGAACGATTTTTGAGCTTGCCTCAAAATCAAGGTCTAGTAGACCTTGAAGAGAGTGCACCGCAAAGCGGCAAAAAAAGTAAAAGGTTATCTGAAATTTGAAGTTTAAACAAATGAATGTATACCTATAAGTCGAACGATTTTTGAGCTTGCCTCAAAATCAAGGCCTAGTAGACCTTGAAGAGAGTGCACCGCAAAGCGGCAAAAAAAGTAAAAGGTTATCTGGAATTTGAAGTTTAAACAAATGAATGTATACCTATAAGTTGAACGATTTTTGAGCTTGTCTCAAAATCAAGGTCTGATAGTTATCATTATACGTCTATTTTGTTTTCAAACATCCTGTTTGTACGGGTGACAGGGGTCGAACCTGCATCTTCTAAGTCCCAAACCTAGCGCTTTTGCCTTGTTAAGCTACTCCCGTAAA
This sequence comes from Aureispira sp. CCB-QB1, assembly GCF_000724545.1. Lineage (GTDB taxonomy): Bacteria > Bacteroidota > Bacteroidia > Chitinophagales > Saprospiraceae > Aureispira. Next base: position 6,692 of record NZ_JHBV01000025.1, read on the forward strand.
TTTAATTACAAAGTAAAGATCAGGCAGTAGGACTTGAACCTACAACCTCTGGAGTCAAAGTCCAGTGCTCTAGCCAATTGAGCTATACCTGAATAATTGGTTTTATGGTTTAATCTAAACTTGTTTTAGATCATCACATTGCAGGGGCAGTAGGACTTGAACCTACAACCTTTGGTTTTGGAGACCAGTGCTCTACCAGATTGAGCTATACCCCTAGTTTTTGCGGAAAGAGTGGGAATCGAACCCACACGAGTCGTTAACTCCGAACAGTTTTCAAGACTGTGGCCACCACCTATTGGCTTGTCTTTCCAGTTTGTTTTGTAGCGGAGGATACAGGAATCGAACCTGTGTTCCATAAGGAAACCTATCCTTAGCAGGGAAGTGCCTTGCCACTCGGCCAATCCTCCATAAAACAGGCAAACAGCCTGTCCGTTGTAACATCTAAAATTATCTTGGAAGACTATTCTTATGAAAAGAATCCCAATTTTTAGTTGCATTTTAGTGTTGCAACAAGCGATTGTCAATCGCTTTCGATCATAGAACTTTTTCTGATTTGGATTAATGGTTAATCCTTGTGTCTACTCCTTGTGTTTCTCCAAGACAGCAATAGTAGCACTTGTTTGGAGGTAAGTTTTCTTAAAAACTTACTCAGAATAGGGCATCTGACAGGATTCGAACCTGCGACGGACATATTGTCCAGTAGAGTCACAATCTACTTGCTTAAGCCTCTCGCACACAGATACCATTCTGGAGAATTACTAGCATTCGTCGTAGTGGCGACGGGATTCGAACCCGCGAACTCAATAACTTGGACTAGGTTGAAAGCCTAGCTGCTTTGACCACTTGCATACACCACCAATTTAAAAATCTTAATGAGTTGGATTATGTCGAATGCGTAATGATTTACTTCAGGTTATATGTTTTGAATGATTCATTTCTGTTCAAATAAAACTTGCCTCAAAACGACATAATTATTCCTACTATTTGAAAAACTGCTTGAATAAAGTTGTATGTTGTTCATTATTTCTTTTTTTGTAAAGATGGTAGGATTTGAACCTACAACCATCCCGTTAGAAGCGGGAAGCTCTAATCCATTGAGCTACATCTTTGTTTGTATAGAGCCGATAGAGGGACTTGAACCCACGACCTGTTGATTACAAATCAACTGCTCTAGCCAGCTGAGCTATATCGGCAGATATAAAAGTAAACCGAGTGGGACTCGAACCCACGCTCCTCTGATTAAAAGTCAGATGCTTTGCCAACTAAGCTACCGGTTTGTTTCTAAGTGTTCCTCGTTGTATACTTAGCCCCTAACAGGAGCTGTTGAAATTGAACGAGCTAGTGGTATTACTTAGACTTGAACTAAGGACCTCTGGTTTTTCAGACCAGCGCTCTTACCAACTGAGCTATAATACCGTTTATTGTGGCGGACTGGGTAGGGCTCGAACCTACGACTTTCTGATTAACAGTCAGACGCTCTAACCAACTGAGCTACCAATCCGTAGTTTTGTAAAGTAAACCGAGAGGGATTTGAACCCACGCTCCTCTGATTAAAAATCAGATGCTTTAGCCAACTAAGCTACCGGTTTGTTTCCTAATGTTCCTCGTTGTATCTAGATCAAATGATCGATTGGACAGTGAACGAGCTAGTGACACTACTTAGAATCGAACTAAGTGCCTTCTCCTTTTCTGGAGGTGCTCTTGCCATTAAGCTATAGCGTCATTTGAGTGGAAATGATAGGATTCGAACCTATGACTTCTTGGGTGTAAACCAAGTGCTCTAAACCAACTGAGCTACACTTCCTTTTTTTTATGAATACTTTATTTTAGGCAATAGAATTTTATGCTGATAAAAATGATTTTTCAGTTTGGTATTCATCTATAAAGTCTTTTTGTAGAAATGATAGGACTTGAACCTATGATCTTTTGAGTATCAGTCAAACGCTTTAACCAACTAAGCTACATCTCTATATGGTGCTTTATTGTGTTATTAATTTTAGCAACCAATTTTGGCGATGGAGACGAGATTCGAACTCGCAACCTTAGGATAGACAATCCTCTGCGCTACCGTTGCGCCACACCATCGTAAAAAATAAAAACGAATGTAAAAAAAATAAGAGTGTAACAAGCCCGCTTTGCGGTTCACTTCACTGAATACCATCAAAGGTATTCCCCCTTCGGGTTCGTGCCGTTCATGCCACACCATCGTAAAAAATAAAAACGAATGTAAAAATAAGAGTATAACAAGCCCGCTTTGCGGTTCACTTCACTGAATACCATCAAAGGTATTCCCCCTTCGGGTTCGTGCCGTTGTGGAGTACAATTGCGAATGAAGTAAGTTAATTCTGGAAGAGAATAAAAATAGTATTATTCGCAGTTGTAAGTCCACCTTAGTTCAACTACGAATTCAATACTACTAAAGGAGAGAATTATAGTTGATGTATGTTATTGTTGAAGGCTGCTAGTTGCCAAAAACTTAAGGTAGCATTGGGGCAATCTTGGCCTCCAAATCTAGCGTTACCTATAGGCATTTGCCCACTTTTTTGACTCGGCAGAGTCAAGCCTTCTTTGCTTAGCTCCATCTCGATAGCGTCATTGCGCTCACTAATGCGAGTGTCTAAGACTCGTTTTTGTAAATTGGCTAGCATAATTGTTGTTACAATCGATACTGAAGTTACAAATAGTGTTCTCATAATCTGATGGTTTTAGAGAATAATTGACAGGCAATTATTCTGGTTCTTAGGTTATTTTGACGTTTCTAATAAATATCTATGAAGCGGATGAAACTTATAGAGTTTTATTAGTGGGGCGAGAGGGATTCGAACCCCCGAAGTAATTAAACGCCTGATTTACAGTCAGGCTCCTTTGAGCCGCTTGGATATCTCCCCTTATTATTTGTTTGCCAGAGTTTGGACTTTTTGTTTGTTGCTGATAAAGACAGCTTTACGTTTATAAGATTTAGTTTTTATTATAAAACAGTCAACGCATTTTGAACAATAGAATCGTCGAACTAGGCAATCGTATAGAAAGAGTTCTATCCATTCATTCTTTTGTTATACCTATATTATAATGTCAAAGAATAATAAGTTTACACTTATTTGTTTTGCAAATAACAAGGATAACAGAATTCCAAACTTGTACTGAAAGTAAATTGAACTTAGTGAATCCGTAGTTTGCTATTTGCGCAACACTACGAACTTTTTAAGTCATTGAGCTTAGGAGCGCTCGTAGTGAAGGTGTAATCTATAATTATCAAAAGAACTAAAATCTGAACTATGAACTAGTTGGGCATTCTCACCATACCCTAGTCCCTTCTCTTGGCAATCTATGACTGCTTTCGAGGCATCCCAACTGCCTAAAATGCTTGGAAGCATCGGGGCATTGGTTGGACGAATATGTGATTGAATGAATACCATTATTATTATTTTAGTTTGTTTTTGATGACCTAAATTGTAGTTTATTTATGGTTTAATTTAGGTAGGCAATGTTTTTTTGTTGTGCTTTCATTGCGCCGTTCGAGGTATATAACTTTACGGAAGGCGTTATAGTTCCTTAAGCTGAAAAAAAAATTTACTTTTTTTTAGATTTTTATTTGGAGTTTAGTTTTAATAGTTTGATTTATAATGGTTTGTAGTTTTGTTTGTAAGTGAAGTTTTTTTTGGAAAAAATAAAAAAATGGATTAAAGTTCATTTTTTGAGAAAATAATAGCCTTCTTTTTTGTTGAATGGTTTTGGGATCAGGGATTTTTCAGTCTTTAAGGTGTTTTAACTAGAGGGACTTTTGAATAAAGCGTTAATTTGTCAAGAAATGTTATTATCTAAGATGTCATCAGTGTGTATTTGAGTGCTTGAATATTGCTTTATATAAATTATCCTAATGATTAGGATAAGAATAGGGAAAAGGTATATCACCAAAAGTGGAAAAAAGACTTTTCCAAATAACCACCAAATCAGATAGTAATAGATGTCCAAAGCTGTTGTAGTGATGTATGCCAATAAATGAAATAGAGGGCTTTTATAAGATAAGGTAAGGTGGCTTTTGTTAAGAACTAAATCTTTTAAGCGTATGAAAATTGTTAATAATAATAAGATATCCATCACAATTCTTAAAGTATCATTATAATGATAAAAGGAGTTGGAGAGGAGGGGAGAGTAATGAAGTTGTATGCTATAAGCAACGAGCAGTAATGAGATACATTCAAATATACTGATTAGTATTAAAAAGCGCATGGGAGAAGATTTATTAGAACAATATTGTTTTAAATAGCTGAATGGCATATAATTTTTTCTGAATGATTACTTATATTGTCTAATCAAGTCGTATCGTGTAGTTTTAGAAGATTTTAATAAAAAAAAACAAAAACCTCTTTATCTTTGATACAAGGTACCCGAATAAAATAAGAACCCCAATATTATAAGGTAAATAAGCAATGGAAGAAAAGAATACTTCAAATAATAAAAATAAACCTCTATCGTCTCAACCAGACGATATCGCTATAGGTAATTCAACAATTTCTAAATTGATTTCTAGAGGTGTTCATGAGTTAAAAGAACTGTTTAGTTTGCATTTGGATACAGACGAAGCAGGAACAATTGAAAGTATCCGAAAGAGCATCGAATTTAAGGGAGGTAATTTGTGGGGGCTAATTTTTGCAGCATTTATAGCTTCAATAGGTCTAAACATGAATTCAGGTGCTGTTGTAATTGGTGCCATGTTAATTTCTCCATTAATGGGACCAATTGTCGGGATTGGATATGCCTTAGCAACAAATGATTTTGATACTTTAAAGTATGCTTTACAGAACTTAGTGATTTTTATTGTGGGATCGATTTTATCCGCAGTAGTTTATTTTTCTGTTTCGCCAATTAAGTCGTTAACAGATCAGTTGGAGGCAAGAACATATCCTACATTCTATGATGTTATGATTGCTATATGCGGTGGTGCCATTGGGATTGTTGCTAGCTCTCGTTTTGACCGAGGAAATGCAATACCAGGAGTAGCCATTGCAACAGCTTTGATGCCTCCTTTGTGTACGGTTGGTTATGGGATCGCCACAGGACAGTGGGCATACGCAGGCGGTGCATTTTATCTGTTTTTTATCAACTCTGTATTTATTGCAGGGACTTCTCTTATTTTTGTTCGAGCCCTTCAATTTCCCAAAAAAGAGTTTTTAGATCCTGTTAGAGAGCAGCGTTATAAAATGATTTTAGTAATAATTGTTGTCTTTACAATTATACCTAGTCTTTGGACAGGGTACAATTTGGTACAACGAGAGTTATTTAATAGTAAGGCGGCTTTGTTTGAGCGTAAGGTGGAAGATTATCACTTGGAAAAAGGAGTTATCGTTGACCAGAAAACAGATTATAGACGAGATACTCCTGCAATTATCCTAATTACATCGGGTGGAATTCGAGAAAGCGATAAGGATAATTTACTACATGAAATGAATGAGGTAGGATTGGGCTATGCTAAATTAATATTCAGAGAAGGCAATCTTGATGTAGAAGTGTTGTTGGCAGAAGTACAGAGTCTTCAATCTAAATTTACAACTATTCGAGAGGAATATTCTGGTATGTTAAAGAAACTGTACGAAGACAATGAAATTGTTCTCAAGAATAAAACGGAACGCATTAAATTTTTGGAAGGAGAGCTGTCCAAATATCAAATTCAGAGCAAACGAACGACTAAGCCTGTAAATGATATTGCATTAGAGTTTTCGACTTTATATCCAGATGCTGTCGAAATTTCTTACAACGAATTGATTAAAATGAATACCGAATCTAGAACACTAGATACTTTACCTACTGTTGTGATCAATTGGGAGGGAAGAAGGATGAGAAGCGAGCAAAAAGAGCGCATTGCCAATTTCTTCCAAACACGGATGAAGTTAGATACGATTTCTGTTATTATTTACTAATTCATTATTCTAATGGACATAAAAAAAGTCAGTCTTCAATCCAAATTGGATAGCTTTCAAGAGCATTGGTCGCCTAAAATAGTAGGTGCGCTCAACAATCAATTGGTCAAAGTGGCAAAACTGAAAGGTGAATTTGTCATGCATCATCACGAGCAAGAAGATGAACTATTTTATGTTATTGATGGAAAACTTTTTATCGAGTTGGAAGATCAAACCATAGAATTGAATCAAGGTGAATTTGTTATCATACCAAAAGGAGTGCCACACAAGCCGTACGCTCCAGAGGAAGTTAGTATTTTGTTATTTGAACCTGCAACAACCTTAAATACAGGAAATCAACAGAATGAATTGACGGTTTCCGATTTAGACGAAATTTAGTTGTTTTTTGCTGTTATTTTGAATTATAAAAAAATATTGTGGAAGAATTTTTAGAAGCAGTAAGAAAGAGTATTGCGCAAGAAGAATTTGCTAAAATTACATTGAGTAAATCTGTGCCTAAATCAGCCGATTTAAAAAACATCTATGTCCGTCGAGTAGATCTGAAAGAGGGCTTTTATTTGTCTTTTACTTATCGTTATCATACACAAGATATTGTTAAGAATTATTCGCTAGATGAGGCTGTCGATATTTTGGACCAACACCTAGGCAAAGATTTTTTAACAGGTACTTTGTTGACTATTAAAGAAGATGTTGTTATCCAATTCAATAAAAAACGAAAAGTACGCCTGCAACGTCGTCAACCAACTACTCGTCAATTGCCAAAAAGAAGCCACAACAAACAGAAAAACTACTTGATAGAAGAGAGTAATCCTTTTTTGGAACGTTTGGGAGTTGCTGCGAATGGCAAAGTGTTAAAAGCTCACCAAGATAAGTATCGTCAAATCAATAAGTACATAGAAATAATGGATGCTTTGTTGGAGCAATCCAATGTGCCAGAACAGGCTCATATAGTAGATATGGGTTGCGGAAAAGGCTACTTGACGTTTGCTTTGTACGATTATATTCAACGACAACAGGGGAAACCACCCAAAATGGTTGGGATTGAACTTCGGGAGCATTTGACAGATTTTTGCAATCAACAGGCAAAAACCTTGGGGTGGAAACACATTGATTTTGTAGCGCAAGATATTTTTGAATATGACAATGATAAAATAGACGTGTTGATTGCTTTGCACGCTTGTGATATTGCAACCGATATTGCAATAGCCAAAGGTATTCAAGCCAATGCAGCGTTAATTGTGGTCGCTCCTTGCTGCCACAAACAGATTCGTAAAGCGATGAGCAGCCAAAATATATTGGACTCTATTCTTAAAAATGGTATCCTAGAAGAGCGACAAGCTGAAATCCTAACAGATGGAATTCGGGCTTTATTGCTAGAAGCAAATGGTTATCAAACGAAGGTATTTGAGTTTATATCTTCAGAGCATACAGCTAAAAATCTGATGATTACAGCCGTAAAACAACGTCAAATTGATATAGAGCTTCAACAAGAGCGATTGAACCAAGTTGCTGATCTCAAAGAACAGTTTGGTATCAAAATGCATTATTTAGAGAAGTTGTTGGGGTAGTTTTATTTAGTCATTCTTAATGGTAGAAAATTATGAACAAATTAAAATCAAAAGCAAAATGTTTTTATTGTGATAAGTTGTTTGCAGGGGGGGGAATTTCTAGGCATTTAAAAACTCATTTGGAGAAGCTTGAAGAGGAACAAAAAAGCAGGCATAAATCTTTTCATGTAAAAGTAGTAGGAGAGCAAAATTACTTTTTACACTTATTGATTCATGAGACGGCATTATTAGACAATTTGGATTTGTTTTTGAGACAAATTTGGGTGGAATGTTGTGGGCATTTAAGCTCTTTTCAAGTAAAAGGAAAAAGCAAAATGCCAGAAGATATATGGTCATCAATGGAAGATGACTATGAATATGGGCTTGATAAGCGTACTAAAATCGGAGGTTTATTTAAAAAAGGGCTGAAACTAGAGTACGAATATGATTTTGGTTCAACAACCTATCTTGAAATTCAGGTTATGAATGAGTATTTTGTAGAAAATAAGGATAAAATTCTGTTGTTAAGCCGCAATGAACCATTGCCAATTTTGTGTGAGCTTTGCGAAAAACAGCCAGCAACAGTTGCCTGTACAATGTGGCATGAAGATGAAACGGTATTTTGTGATTCTTGCAAAAAGAAGCATGCTCAAAAATGCAGCGATTTTGAAGATTATGGAGAAATGCCTATTGTCAACTCTCCACGATTTGGTGTCTGTGGTTATGAAGGGGGGAGTATCGATACCGAGAGAGATGGTATCTGGAAAAAATAGCTTTCTAGCTTATTTGAAGGGTGGTCAAATACGAAAGGCTCATTCCTAAGCACACTGATTTTATAGGGTGCGATTAGGAATGAGCCTTTTAGTTGATTACTTTATGATCCCTATTGCAAACCAGGGGGAAGTATTTGGGCTGCATTGATCAGTTCTTGCAATTTTAAAACCGCTTCAGTATGTTGAGGACAGAATTCATCCAGCAGCTCGATACTAGGGCGATTCATGCGTTCTAACTGTTCCTGTTCGGATAAGGTGCTATCAATCTCCAAAACTACTTTCAAATCTTCTTGTATAAACATGCCTGTAAACTGATCAATTTGGTTGGTTGTCCGCTCACCAATACATTTGGATACTGTTTGAACAATACTCATAAAACCAGCCAATTTAATTTTGATCTGATACAACTCAGAAGTAGATAAATTTTTTAAATCATATTCCTTGGGAAGTTTGTTGATATATAAAATTCCTTTATTAATTTTTTTTAAGAATTCTGCTCCATAAGTATCCAAACAACTACACCGAGCCTGCTCTTGGTCGGTTAAAAAAGCAACAGTTTCAGGGCGTAATTGATCCACCACTCGGTTTTTGCAACTACTAAAAATGAAAAAAGTAAAAAAAAGTAAAAATAAAATGGAGCAATTAAAATTTTGCATAATAGACTGATTCGAAGTACTTCAATGGTAAATGACAATGATAAAGATACAAAGAATTATAGAGAGAAAACAAGTCCAAATTATTTTGGGTGTATCAGAGGGCATATTTATGGATGTTAATTAAAGTATTTCAGAATTTAATTTTGTTTTAACATTAAAAACCTTGACTTCTTAAAATAATAGTTTAATTTTGTGGCATAGTTAAGTATATAAGTTGTTTTTGTTTCCACTTAATTGTTTTGCTTTTTCTACAAAAAAAGAGATATTAAGAAGGCATATTTGGATAGAAAACAATTATTACATTGAAAAAATAAAAGCCTCCAAATAGAATTTGGTACTTGAATTTATAAGAAGATGAATAGCAATTGTTAAGCTGTATTATTCGACTAAAAATTTTCAGAAGACTTCTTTAAGTTAATGTTAAGAAGCAGAAAAAAATAAATTTCATCGATTAAAAATAGACACTAGTCGATTGCTTTTAAAATCAGGAACTTTATTCATGTAGAATGGCATTGTTCTTTATGTCACATAGATTATAACTGATAATTAATTTTTATTGTGACTATAATTATTTTGAAAATAATTTTTTATTAAAAATATAAATTTTAACTTTAAACAACACTAAAATTATGAAAGGGTCAATCAAAAGCTTAAGAAACTTTATGGTAATCATGGCTTTGGTTCTTTTAGCTATGAACACGCAAGCGCAACTAGTTGCTTACAATACTGAAACCTTGGAAGCAGCTTATGTAGCAGCTACCAAAACCGAACAGGTAGAAAATGCTGTGTTTACAAATACTGGTGCTACAATTATTAGCGAATACCAAGAAGGAGCTGCTATTATCAAGCTAGAAAATAAATACGGATTGGTAAACAAACAAGGTTACGAAATTTGTCAACCAATTTATGACGAGATCCATTTGTACAACGGCGGTTATGCTGCTGTAAAGAAACATGGAAAATGGACGTTTGTTAACAAGCAAGGCAAAAAATTAACTCCTTTGCGTTACGAGTGGGTAGGTGGTTTCAACGATGGTTTGGCTGCTGTATTCAAAGATGGAAAATGGGGATTGTTGAATGAGCAAGGATTTGAGGTTGTTCCAACAGCTTTTGATGCTGTAAAAGTAGACCAAGATGGTCGTATCTGGGTACAAAAAAACGAGACTTGGAAGCCATTTAATGCTAAGAAGAATATTGATGAAGCTTTTGTAACAGCTTCTTAAGGACTCCATAGTTTGTTGAAAATAGGCAGTAGTAGCACAGCTAACTACTAAAAAATATTACACTGGATTTTTACCAACGAATCATAACCAACGTAAGTGGGCGATTAGCAAGAACCGAGCTAATCGCCCTTTCTTATTTTACAATAGTTAGTTGAGTTGCTGCTAATTTATAAAGCTGTATTGTTTAACTGTTTGAATAAGACAAAGGAATAGATAGCAGCAAAAATAAGAGGGATAACCATCAAGGCAACAACACTCATCAACGCCCAATTATTAGGCAAAAAGAAAAGTAGAATAAATCCAATAAGAGCTGCGCCAATCCATAAACGTCCTCCTAGTTGATGTGTTTTTTTCCATACTTCTTCATTTTCTAATGTCCAAGGAGTACGAATTCCCATAAAGTGGTTTTGGCGAATGCTCCCCATGTAATTGCCAAACAATAGCATGAAAAATATAAAGCAGTACCCTAGAAGCCGCTCAATAGGTATTTCTGTGTTGCCAGAGCTTACTAGTAAAATAGCAAATACTAGTGCCGATAAAAACAATTGTAGTGTAAGTCGTAATCGATAGTATTTTTTGCCCATCTTTGTGATACTTGCTTCTTTTGCAGTAATTTTAGGCAAGAAAAGTAGGAGTAAGTAAATCGGTAGATTAATTAACAAAACAATCCAACCCAACGAAGATTTAGAACCATAACGATCTATCTCTCCTTCAAAATTCCAGTGCATGGGAACTTGCTCTGGCAAATCGTTCCATATTACAAATAGATAGATAATAGGGGCTACTGTTATTAGTAATAATAAAAGCTCTTTAGGTAAACTAGCGGGATGGTTGGATGGTGTATTTTTCATAATTTTAATAGGATTGGTGATATTACAGGCTAACTTTTAATCGTTGCTAAAATAATAAGTAGGGGAGGTCTGTTATTTGTTATCTTTAAACTGCATCAACCACTGAATGACCTCTTCAAAAACACTCATGTTTAAAGAGTAGGAAATAAATTGACCTTGGCGAATTCCAATGACTAGGTCGGCTCTTTTTAGTAGATCTAAATGATGTGAAATACTAGGTTTGGAGATATTGAAGTGTGCTGCAATTTCTCCTGCTGTTAAATCTTTTTCTTTTAATAATTCTAGAATTTGGCGCCTAGTAGAGTCATTTAGAGCTTTAAAAAGGTTATTCATTGAGTTTTGATTAGTTATTTAGATAAATGTCTAATTATTAAACGAGAAAAGTAGAAAAAAGTTTTGCTTAGATGCGTTATTTTAATCATCGCTTATAAGCTACATTGCTATTGTGTGGTTGAGAAATAGTCTAATAATTAGACCAAATTAGTTCATCAAAGGAATTGAGCAAAGGAGAAGGCTTTTCGGTACTTTTTTGTAGAATAATCTCAAAACCAAGCATTTCATCTTCTATTAAGTCTTGGTTAGGATTAAATAATTGCCGAACGTCAACATTATAAATACCGTTTTCTAACTTGACGTGTAATGCTGCTAAGTCAGAATCGGGTAGCGTTTCATCTTCAAATTGAGCCGCCAAAGTAATGGATTCGTAGTTAATGAGATATAGTTTAGAATTGCTGACTTTAATTTTTCCTCGAAATGTTTTGAATGCATGGTTTGCGGTTGCTTGATCGCAAATACGCACTGTCCATAGATTTGGAACACTAGTGCCCCAAAACAACAGGTGCCCTTTTTGAGATTCGCGAATAATACGCATCTCAACGTCTTCAAACTCCCAATCTTCATCAATAAAAGAATCGTATAAATCTGTATTGATAAGACCTAAAAAGCTGGCATCGTCTGATATTTCAAAAAGTTGATTCACTAGAAAAGCTAGAAATTATTTGGCTTGCGCATTGGCTTGTTCGTGTATCTTGCCAATTAAATCATATACTTCATTGAAAGGAAGGTTACCCAATGCTTTTAGAATGATATTGACTTCATCAAAATTGAGTTCTAGTTTTATGTTCTTGTTATCCATGGCTACTTGAGTATATTAGGTTTTGCGACTAATTTGAAAATTTATGAATTAACTGCTTTTAGGAGGCAAGAGTTGAAAACGTTTTTGAAAATCTTTTAAAACAGGATTCAATTTTAAAAAGTGCACATACTTATCTCGATCTGTTTGTGGGATCACTTTTTGAGGTTTTGGAGCTTCTATTTTTGTTGCGTCAATTTCTACTTCAAAACTCAACTCCTTTTTTTGAAACGTTTGAATCAGCAATTGGCGAACAGGACGATCTCTAAAAATGGCATCTTTGGCTCGGTTTCCAGCCGTAAGCACTTTAATAGTTCCTAGTTCTGCATCTAAAATAGATAATTTTGCTGTTTTGAACAAAATCTGAGTGGATTGAGATTCAATTTTTGACCAATAACTTTCCCAGATTTTTTCCAAATTTTCTTGTGTAAAAGGCATGGCAGCCTCTTGAGGTTTGTGGTATTCTTCTTTCACCTCGTTCAATACCTTCGACAAAAAATTGCTTCCTTTTTTTAAAGCCAATTTTTCTGCAAAATTATTGGATGTTGTTGATTTTGTCGCATCAACAGCAGGTTCATTATCTGATTTTAGTTCTGCTTTAGCCTCTTCTGTCTCTGTAGTCGTGGTATTTTTGAGAGAGGCAATGGGCGTTTCATTGACTTCTTGCTCAATAGGTTCTGGTTGATAATTAGGCACAACTTCTTGAACTGCTACCATTTTACTATCGTCTAGTGTTTTTTTTTCAGAGGGAGTAGTTACCGTTTGAATGGCTCTAGGCTCCATCGCACGTTGAATGTAAGCCATTTTGATCAAAGTCATTTCAACATGAAGACGATGATTACGAGACATTTTATAATTAACATCACAATCGTTTGCTAGGCTTAATGCGGATAGTATTAAAGCAGTAGGAGCTAGGTTGGCTTGTTGTTGATAACGCTCTTTTATATTGCCACTAACTTCTAATAGTTCTATTGTTCTAGGGTCTTTACAAACTAATAAATTACGCAAATGTTCTGATAAACCATTAATAAAAATATCCCCATCAAAACCTTTTCTAGAAATTTGGTCAAAAAGCAATAGTAACTGACTGGCATCTTCTATCAATATGGCCTCTACGACTTTAAAATAATAGTCATAGTCTAGGATATTGAGATTTTCGATAACATCTTGATAGACTATGTTGTTGCCCGAAAAGCTTACAATTCTATCAAAAATAGATAAAGCATCTCTTAACGCTCCATCTGCTTTTTGCGCAATAACGTGTAGTGCCTCTTCTTCGGCTTCAATTCCTTCTTCTTTACAAATCTTTTGCAAGTGATTGGTCATGTCAGCAACTTGAATTCGATTAAAATCAAAGATTTGGCATCGAGACAAAATGGTTGGTATAATTTTGTGTTTTTCAGTTGTTGCTAGGATGAAAATGGCATAAGAAGGGGGTTCTTCCAAAGTTTTCAAAAAAGCATTAAAAGCTTGTTGCGAAAGCATGTGCACCTCATCTATGATATAGATTTTATACCGACCACTTTGAGGGGCGAAACGAACTTGCTCAATAAGCGCACGAATATGCTCAACACTATTGTTAGAAGCGGCATCTAACTCAGAGATGTTTAGAGAGGCATTTTGATTAAACGATTCGCAAGATTCGCAGGTATCGCAAGGTTCCATGTCGTTGGTAGGCGTTTGGCAATTGAGTACTTTTGCCAAAATACGAGCACAGGTCGTTTTTCCCACACCTCGAGGGCCACAAAACAAAAATGCCTGTGCCAGATGATTGCTCTGAATGGCATTCTTAAGTGTTTGTGAAACGTGTTGTTGTCCAACAACATTGTCAAAACGAATGGGTCTATATTTTCTTGCGGATACTACGAAATTACTCATGCTACAAATATACTAATCTGATTGATGAGTTCCAAGTTTTGAATTGAATTAGCCGAAGGTATTTAAAGATCTTGAACTTAGAAAGCTGTTATAATAGTAGTTTAAGTGATAATTTTTTTTGATTAGCAGATTGCTATAATATGGATTTCGTTTCTTTTCTTGTATCTTCCCTCTTTGTTTTGTATAATCCATTATTACACTAGACACCCCAATCTTGTAGCATTTACTCCATTTATCAGGTGTGTTCATATAAATCCAGATACATGAAACAATCTTTCTATTTCACTTGCTTCTTATACATAGGTGTTTTTTTGTTGCTAACTGCTTGTGAGGACTCCTCGTCTTCAGATAAGGGAACAACAACGACAGCAACCTTATCTGACGATACGATAGAGACGATTCAAACGCCAACACTTCCTCCCGTTATGGATACGGTGAGTACCGATACCATATCGTTAGATACGATTAAGAAGGTACAAAAAATGGTGCGCCCAACAAGAGAGCCAGCTAAAATTAAATTCGAAACGACTTCTTATACCTATGACACCATTCAACAAGGCGAAATAGTTGAATATAGCTTCAAGTTTAAAAATGTAGGAGAACGTCCGCTGGCTATTAAGGATGTAAAAGGCTCTTGCGGTTGCACGATAGGAAGCTATCCTTTTTTGGATATAGCACCCCAAGAAGAAAGTACTATTAAAGCACGTTTTGACAGTAAAGGAAAAAAAGGTCCTCAGTTTACAACCATCACAGTTTATAGCAATGCCAACCCTCAAGGAGATGTGTTGTCGTTAAAAGGGGTTGTTTTGAAGGAGTAATTCTTTTAGGGGGCAATACCTATGAATTAGTAGTTAGCTTTGTTACTCCCTACGGTCGTGAGCTCGCATAGCTCGGTTCGTTGCTACTTCGTGGTTTTTACGAAGTGATGACTGATACATCCTAATCATTTGAAGTTTGCTAGTATATTTGTAACTTGTTGTTAGTCATAGAAAAATGATGCTATAGGGTTAACTCTTTTATAAGATTTTATAAAACTTTCAAACTATGAAAATAACAACTTTACTAACTGGAATAATTGCTTTCTTTTTGGTTGCCTCATGTGGCAAAGCAACTCCCGAAACGGAGACCAAACGATGGGAGGCATCCCAAGAAACAATCAACACCTTGAGTGCTAAGTATCCAGGGTTTAAACCTGCCTTAAAAGAAGCCTTGGAGGCTGCTAAACTAAAATGGGAAGCGGCTACTCAAATTAGTAGCGAAGAAAAACAAATAGAAGCAATGAGAATCGCTAATAAAACAGCTCGACCTCTATTTGTTGTAGAATTGAATAAGATGCCAGAGAAAATGGAAGCTTTAAAGGATCTTGTAACGGAGGCAACACAGGCTGGTGGAGTCGATCAAGCAGATAGTCAAGCTTTGGCAACGGCTTGTAGAGAAGCTGATTTTTCTTTGGGCAAAGCAGAGAAAATCCTCAAAAATGGTACGGCTGCTACTGTTGAAGCTGCCAATGCTATTGTAAGTGGTGCGTCTAAAGAACTAGAATCAGCTACTAAGCGTGTCAAAAAAGTGATGGCAACGGTCAAAGAGAAGCAATCAGAGGCAGAGGCGACAGCAGATTCTATTTTGACACAAGAAACGACGGAAAAGGCTATAAAATGTGCTTATTGTGGGAGTATGAATGCGCATGATGCGCTAAAATGTAGTAGTTGTGGAGCCCCCGTGGAAAAATAATTGTTCCTCAAAAAAATTTAGGTTTGTTTAGGATAATAGAATTTGTTTCTATTATCCTATTTTTACATTCGTGAAAAAGACAAATACACATATCGTCAAAGAGAAAGCGTATGAATTGGGATTTTCTTTTGTTGGAGTATCCAAAGCTAGAGAATTAACCCAAGAAGCAAAGCGGTTGGAGCAATGGCTGAATCAAGGAATGCATGGGGAAATGCATTATATGGCGAACCATTTCGAAAAAAGAATAGACCCCCGAAAATTGGTAGAGGGAGCCAAAACGGTTGTTACTTTATTGTACAACTATCATCAAACCGAAACACAAACAGATCCGACTGCCCCCAAAATCTCACAATATGCTTATGGCAAAGATTATCATAAGATTATTAAACAAAAATTGCGTCATCTAATGGAATATATCCACGAAGAAATTGGTGCTGTAGAAGGGCGTTGTTTTGTGGATTCGGCTCCTGTTTTGGAACGAGATTGGGCAAAACATAGCGGTGCTGGTTGGGTTGGCAAAAATACGTTGTTGATCACAAAAGGGCAAGGCTCTTATTTTTTCTTGGCGGAGTTAATTATTGATTTAGAATTAGAAGAAGATGGACCTATCAAAGATTATTGTGGTCGTTGTACACGTTGTATTGATGCTTGCCCCACAGATGCCATTCATCCCGATGGGTATTGGGTAGATGGTAGCAAGTGCATCTCTTATTTTACCATTGAGCTAAAGGAAGAACTGCCTGTTGATATGCGTGGCAAATTTGATAATTGGATGTTTGGTTGTGATGTTTGTCAACAAGTTTGCCCTTGGAATCGATTTGCCCAACAACATACAGAGCCTGCTTTTGAACCACATCCCGATTTGTTGTCTATGACCAAACAAGATTGGGAAGAAATTACAGAGGATGTTTTTCGAAAGGTATTTCAAAAGTCAGCGGTCAAACGAACCAAGTTTTCGGGGTTGGTACGAAATATTAATTTCTTGAAGGACGAAGAGTAAACTCTTGCTTATTTTTGTGCTTTTTCTCGAATCAAAGGCAACAAACAGGCAATTATTTCTTGTTCTGATACAGTTGTTTTTTCTGTATAAATCAAAATATCAACAAACGCATTATTGTCTCTAAATTCGATGCGTACATCAGGAAAGGGAATTTTTTCTTGAACCAGAATGCTTAGGTCTGGAAAGTTATCACAATTATCCACTTTGACCAGTCGTTGGGCATCAGCTGCTTCTTTGGTAATAATATAGTTGGCTTGACGTTTAAATGGCGTGATACCTACTGAAAAATCTTCAAAGGGAATGTCTCTGGCTAAGACAACTTTGATATCGGGAAAAGTTACTTTATTGGCTATTCGAACAGTCATGGTGGCGTCTGGAATATCGTCATCGACAAAAACAAAGTTTTGTGCTTGTATGGCTGATGTACTAAGAATGCAAAAAAGCAGGGCTGTAAATAAGTGAAAGGTTGTTGACATAAAAATAAATGATCTAATTTGTTATTTTCTGTACTTCAAATATCTATCCAAAATTGGAAAAAAAGAGACCATTTCTGTTGGTCCTTGTAATTTAACGTATTTTTGTAACAATAATACTCCGTTGATTTTTTAGTTTTTCTACGAACCCGCAGACTCACGAAGTAAAAATATAAAAAAGCATCTTGCATTAGGTTGATTATTAGTTTTTTAGTATAAAGGTTGACGAAAGTGCATCTTACTAATAATCAACTGCGAAGCACTCATGCAATACCACGAAGTAGCAGCGCAGCTAAACTAATACGATTTTTCAACGGAGTAATGTAACAAAGTACCTGTTCTTAATTATGATGATAGCTCTGTTGAATAATAGAGCCTTGGTAGATTACCTTGCGCATAACAAGATGACCAATTTCACAACAATTATAAAATACACAATTATGAAAGCAATTAGAATTATAAGTACATTTCTGTTCCTAGTTTATTTGGGAGCGTGTACGCCAACAAATACAACTGATGATGCTTCAAATGACACAGCGGCAACAACTCACTTAGAAACGGAAACAGTTAAGGTGGAGTTGATTGATACGATTGAATATAACGAGGATGGCAAACTTAAAATGATGTATCAAATAGACAAACATACAGGAGCAAAGTATGGTAGTTATAAAGAATACGATGTTGCTACTTCTACATTGTTAGCAGAACGTAACTACAAAAATAATAAATTAGAAGGAGTAGAGAAGATTTACTTTCCTAGTGGTCAAATAGATGGAGAACTAAACTACAAGGATGGTATCCATGATGGTACGTTTAAGTATTATTATGAGG
Organism: Aureispira sp. CCB-QB1; assembly: GCF_000724545.1. Taxonomy (GTDB): domain Bacteria; phylum Bacteroidota; class Bacteroidia; order Chitinophagales; family Saprospiraceae; genus Aureispira. The sequence goes on from NZ_JHBV01000025.1 coordinate 24,705, forward strand.
ATGGAACATTAAAGCAACAAGGGAATTATGTACAAGGAAATATTGAAGGAATTTTAAATTCCTATTATCCAACAGGAGCGTTAAAAGAAGAAGTGACGCACGTGGATGGTTTAACACAGGGTATTTTTAAGGAATACAACGAAAATGGAACCATAAAAACAGAAGGAGAATACACTAGCAAAAGCGGTCAAGAAAACCTAGAAACAGGTTTACTGAAAATATACGATGAGAATGGAGTGCTAGAAAGAAAAATGATTTGCAAAGAGGGGCAATGTTGTACCATTTGGACGATAGAGGATGGTGATCTAGAACCAACTACTAAGTTGTGTAAGGCTATTCTCAAAAGTCAATCGGCTTCCTAAGCTATTGAGGTAACATAGGACACTATCATAGGAGTTGGAGATTGGGAGAATATAGTCCTCATCTCCAATTTTTTTTAGATTAACTCAAAAAATGTGCGTCTAACTAATTTTTCAGATAAAGACTTACTTTGGTACAACCAAGGTGGAAAATCTTGTATTATAAAGAATAAAAGTGCTCCATTCTTGAGCCTAATCACGTAGTTTTTAGTCAAAAAATCCATTTTTTAGTTGGAGTTATTTAATTTTAACCGTCCCTTTTAGTTGATAATGCGATGGTTAGATTTATTCACCCCTTATTATTGATTAAAAAATGAACCTCTTTGGCAATAAGTATTGTTATCCTGTTGTTAAGGGTAGTAGTTCGTTGATTTTTTACTTTTTTACCAAAAAGATAAAAAAGCACATTTATATTAGTTTGATAATCAAGTTTTTAGTACAAAATGCAGTAAAACTGTAACTTGTTGATTATCAACTGCGCAGCACTCACGAAGTAAAATAATAAAGTTTTTCAACGAACTATTGTAAGGGGATAAATCCAAATTTAAGACCACCAGACTACTTTTTGATAGAAAGGTAGAAGGTATTAGACGAATTATTATGAGACAATTAATGAAAATCCTCTTGGGGGGTGTGCTAGCATGTAGCTTGTATTCTTGCCAAACAAAAGTAGTGACAGTACGGTATGAAGGGCGTGTTGTAGAGCGGTATCAGGTGTTGACGAAATCAAATGTGCGACATGGTTATTATAAAGTTTATCATGAGAATGGTAATATAGCTTTGGAGCATACCTACGATCATGGCTCGCTAAATGGTGCGGAAAAAATTTACCATGAAGATGGTTCTTTGTCAGGAAACTTATTGCTTGAAAATGGAAGCTATGAAGGTCCTTTTATTTACTATCACCCTGAAGGTACTGTCAAGCAGAAAGGGTATTATGAAAAAGATGCGCTGTATGGAGAGTTGTGTTCTTATTATGTAGATGGGACGTTAAAGGAGTGTGTAACGATGAAAGATAACATGGAGCAAGGACCATTTAGAGAGTATGCTCCCAATGGGGTTTTGACTCGAAGAGGAAGTTATACATCTATTCTAGGAGATGAAGAAGGTTTAGAAGAAGGCGTGCTTTATGAGTACGATTCAGAAACAAGAAAATTGCTGACCAAAAAGCGTTGTAAAGAAGGCTTTTGCTGTACTATTTGGGAGCGTGGCAAAGGCTACTTGAGACCAAGCACAAGCATTTGCGATGAAATAATGAATGGAACAGATGAAAAATCTAGTGTGTTAGGCAGCGAATAATAGGATGGTACGTTTTCTAGGAACATGCCCTTGTGGTAGGGCGTGATTTTGGAATTAAATTACCTATTCTATAGAACCAATATTTCTACACATTTATATTATCAACAAATCGTAATAAGTTGCAAATTCTAGTTAATCAGTTCAAGGAAACTATCCTGTTAGTCTGATTATTTTTCTATTTTTAGCTTTTTATTGGATAGAATAATTTCATCTTGTCTACAATTTTAGTTGATTGGTTTGAATTAACATTACTTTGTGGTAAAATCGTATTAGTTTATTTACTTCATGAACTTCGTTTTATGAATGTTGGGTAGTTGATTATCAATAGAATCTAATTTTATTGTGTTGTTTTTATTGATAATCAGATTTACGTAAATTAACTAAACGAAGCAACCTCACCAGTAGCAGCAAAGCTAACTAAGCTTGCGCCCTCATGAGTAATCCACAAAGTATTTACCTAAGTGAAGCTTGTTTGTAAATGGATTAGTGTTTTGGAAACTAAGCCACTTTTAAGCACTTCTACAAATAACATTTTTTATGAAATATTGGTTCACGGCACTCTTTAGTATTATCTACGTAGGAATTAACGCCCAAATTGGGGGCAACAGTACTTATGAGTTTTTGAGAATTCCTAATTCTGCTCGCTTAACCTCTGTTGGCGGAAGTTTAATTACGGTTAGAGATGCCGATTTAAATTTAGCATACCACAATCCAGCAGCCTTAAATCCATTGATGCACCGTAGGGTTGCATTTAGTCAAAGTGTCTATATGGGAGGTATTACGCATGGGTATTTGGCCTATGGGCATCATATTGATCAAGGAAAAGTTCCTGTGATGGTGCATGCAGGCTTGCAGTACATTAGTTACGGCAAGTTTCAAAATAGAGATGTAACGGGAACCTATACAGGTGAAACTAGCGCTGCCGAATATGCGATTAATTTAGGAGCAGGTTATCAGATTAGTAAATTTTTATCTGTTGGGGCCAATGCCAAAACTATTTTGTCTTATTTGGGAAGTTATAACTCTACAGGAATTGCTTTTGATGCTGCCGCAATGTTCTCTGATACGGCTAAGAATATCAATTTAACGGTAGCTTTTAAAAATATGGGAACACAGTTTTCAACTTATGCCCGAAACGGGAATATGGAACCATTGCCATTTGACTTGCAAATTGGTTTTGCACATCGGTTGAAGTATATTCCGTTGCGTTTTTCGGTTATTATGCACAATCTACACCGTTGGGGAATTGTATACGACGATCCTAGCAATCAAGATAATCAAGCTCTATTTACTGGAAATGGAACAGAACAACCTGATAATTCTGCTATCAAGGTAGTTGATGATATCTTTAGGCATTTTATTTTTAACATTGAATTGTTGTTTGGTAAAAAAGGTAAACCCGAAGTTTTTAGAGTAGCAGCAGGGTACAATCATATGCGTCGAGGAGAATTGATGACTTCTGGTGTGAGTGACCTTTCTGGGTTTTCTTTTGGTTGTGGGCTTCGCATCAAACAATTCCAAATTGATTATGGTTTTGGTGCATATCATTTTGCAGGAGCAGCGCATCACTTTAGCTTGTCTATCAACTTGGATGAGATTCTAAAAGGAGCTTGGAAAAAGCGTTAAAAACGCAGTAGTAGATTGGGTTAAAAGATAGCCATTTAGCAACGATCTACTAAGCATTTTTTTTTATCAAATTAATAATTAACCGAATGATAATTTCTCTTTGGTTGGGCAAACTTTGGGCAACAGCTAAAGCGAGTGCAACCAAAGTATTATCGTTAATTTTTCTAGTATTATCAGGAGTAAGATGGAAGTTGTTTTGCTCCAAGAACCAAACAAAAATAAAAGAACCAATGCGTTTGTTGCCATCACTAAAGGCATGTCCTTTGATAATAGAATAAAGCAATTGTGCCGCCTGTTCTTCTATACTAGGATAGGCTAATTGACCAAAGACTGTTTGAGAAATACTACCTAGAATACCACGAAAAGAATCATCTTTTTCATTCCCAAACAAAAGACTGGCTTCCCCTTTTTGAATTAAATTTTTTTTCAATTCCTCTATCGCATTTTTGACAGTTGGATAATGAATAACATGGATAATATCTGGATTGAGGTTGTCTGTAGAAAGAGCATCTGAGTCGTATTGATTCAGTAGCTCAAACGATTTGGAATAATGACTAATAATAGAAAGCAATCCGTCTGTCAGTTGTTGTTGAGTTTCGACCAACTCAATAGATAAATCTTCTACTTGTTGTTTTAGACTAGCAATCTTACGTTGTTGTTGTTCCAATAATCGGTTATTGATGCTATAACCTTGTAGTAAGTATTCTCTAAGGCGTTTCGTTGCCCATTGCCTAAATTCTACCCCTGTTTTAGATTTGACGCGATAGCCAACAGATATAATGACATCTAGGTTGTAATAATCCACCTTTCGGCGTACCTTTCTTTGCCCTTCGATTTGAACTTGGCGAATTTCTCGCCAAGTTGCCGCTCGTTCAAGTTCCCCTTCTACGTAAATATTTTTGATGTGCGCTCCTATGGTTCGGCGAGCTTTGCCAAACAAGTCCATCATTTGCTGCTGGGTGACCCAAATTGTCTCTTCCTTTCCATCTAGGATGACTTGAAATTCTACTTCTCCAGTAGATGGTTTGAAAATAACTAATTCGCTGGACAACATAAGGAAGTATTGAGAGAATAGTATAGAATGAAAAGGAATGCTCAAAGGAGCACTCCTTATATTTTAGAGGAACTATTTTAAAAATAAAGTATTATTATTTACTTCATTTAGATAGATAGAATAAATCAGGAGAATTGCTATTAGATGAAAAATCATTAAGGCAATTAAGACAATCATTGTGTTTTTATCTAACTTATTATTATCTTCCATTTTATGTTCTTTCATAATGTCTTAGTTTTAAAATTGAAAGGCAATATATAATTATTGTGCACATTCTACTTCACAAGTGCCACCGCAAAGTCCTGAGATATACTTATAATTACATTGTGCAGATGGACAAGTTGATATACATTGATGATATCTATTTTGGCAGCCCGATTGAGCTGTCGCTCGCATAACAGCACAACTTACTGCTGTTGTTGTTGCTGACAATGCTCCTGCAACAGCCCATATAATCACAGGAATGGGTACACGAGCATTACTAGTTATCTCAATATCAATGTCTACAGTACCCGAATTTGTTACCAATTGCCCAGTTAAATGATCCTTTGTTTCTACTACATTGTTTAAGTAAACGTCTTGGTTGTCAAAAATTTTGGTGTAGACATAAGAATTATCGGATGTTCTATAAATATCAATTTTGTCAATGTGATTTTGAGTAATATCAATGTGAAGGTTTTGGGCAAGTGTGCCATCAATGAGTAATTGCCCCGTTGCTCCATCAGACAAGTTGCCAATGGAAAAATTGCCAGAAACAGTTTGACTGGGGGCATGAATAGAACTACCCGAATAATGAATACGTTGTTGATGGTTGCTAGATCTAAAGCTAGCAGGACGGCTTATCTTTTTCCAATTTTCTTGAGCGATTGTTGGGGTGGTGGATACTTCTTTTTCACAGGAAAATAGGAGTAAAGAGACCATTAACACAAAAATAAAAGGCATACTTTTTTAAGTTTTTGAGGTGATAAATAATCACAGTGTTTGTAATGAAAAAAATGAATACATAACACTTTGTTAGACAGTGATGAAGGTAGCTCAAAAAACTTATATTAAAAAATATTTAAGAAGAAAAAGTCGAGAAAATCATATCCAATTTGCGCATTTCTGGTCGCTTTTTTTGCCCAGGAGCATGAATAAAACCATCCAAAATAATAACACGATTATTGGCAGGGTCTTTAATCATATATGTTACAAAAGAGCCTCCCATAAAGTCATTTACCATACCCCACAAGCCCCTAGCTTGTAACGCTTCTTTTTTGTCAAATGTCATTTCTTGATAATAAATTGGCAAGACCCGATCATCGATTTGCATGTATGAATTTTCGATGTGCGTGGAGAAATAAACTTTTGTCAATTGATTTCTAATCCTTTTGTGATTTTCAGGGCTAAGTGCTGTTGAATCAGCGAGTGGCAGTGTGTAGATAAAGATATTGCTACTTGTTTTGTTGGTTTCTCTTCTTAACCAAATAGAGTTACTATCAATGTTTGCTAGAGCAAATTCTTTGGGTATTTTTAAGTCAATCTTAAACGTCTCGTAGATCGCATTGGTTGCATCTGTATTAGAGCCAGGAGCATAGATTTGTTGAATGAACAATTCCGTATCCGCTTTATTGAATTGCTTCATTACCTCCTGATAGTCTTTTTTTACAGTTTTGAGTAATTCTTCTCTAGTAGGACCAAACCAATAAATGACAGTCTGCCCTTGCGCCCAACGATCTCTATGAATGGCAATTCTATAATTGGACTGTTTTTTTGCTTTTTCAACATTTTCAGGACCAATTGCTTTTCGAATTTCAGCACTTGCAGGATCATTCATATCGTCCAAAGCGCCCATTATAATAATAGCACGATGTGTTTTTAGAATTTTCCCTTCTTTAAATTGTTTGGGAGTTTTATAACGCAAATCATAAATTGGTTCAGGCTGTGGAGTAACAGGATACAAGGCTTCGAAATAATTTCTAAAGGTATCTCCAATCGTTGTTGTCCAAGTATACTCATCGGCAACGACCATTATGTTGTCTACTTTTCCATAAGCGCTAGGTGTAATCGCAATGCTTGTGCGTTGTTCTTGTGTACAACTGAAAAGTAAACTAATTAAGATGATGGTGGTTATGATAAAGCTTAAATGATGCTGCATTAGATTAAATGGTTTGAATAGTTGTCATCGAAATAGTCTGTTATCTATCTAGATGCAGATAAAACAATAAAAGTTGCTCTAATTTCTAAATTGCTGCAAAATTAACGATAATATAACGACTAAATCAAGATTCATACTATAAATTTTTATTGGATTGTTACTCGGTTTTATTTCAGAGCTTAAAAAGAGTAACTTGTTGGAGTTTTTGGCGCTTGTTGGGTCACATTATAGACCTCAAAAACAAAAAAAATAGAAAAAAGATGTTTCTTTAGAAACAAAATGATTTATTTTTTAAATTTTAAACAACTTGTTGAAACATTTTTTTGCAAAAAGAGTATAAGAAACTTGCAAACTGAAAAATGTTAGCTTATATTTGTATCACACTTGACAATAATCAAAATTAAAACAAAATGTTTTAGAACATTTTCTTTTTTGAAAAACAAAATTAGAAACACAATGGCAAAAAAAAGCACTTCTGGAGACGACAATAAATTAAAAGCATTACAAACAACTTTAGATCGTTTAAAGAAAACTTATGGAAAAGGAGCAGTAATGCGTTTGGGAGATCATCAAGTTGAAAAGGTTGAAACCATTTCTACAGGTTCGGTAGCCTTAGATGTAGCTTTAGGTACAAGTGGATTTCCAAAAGGACGTGTTGTAGAAATATATGGTCCAGAGTCATCAGGTAAAACAACAATTGCTTTGCATGCAATCGCTGAATGTCAAAAAAATGGTGGCATTGCTGCGTTTATTGATGCAGAGCATGCTTTTGATCGTTTTTATGCAGAAGGTCTTGGTATTGATGTTGACGAGTTAATTTTTGCACAACCTGACCATGGTGAACAAGCATTGGAAATTGCTGAAAGTTTAATCCGTTCTGGGGCAATTGATATTTTGGTAGTGGATTCTGTTGCTGCTTTGGTTCCTCGTAGCGAAATAGAGGGGGAAATGGGAGACTCTAAAATGGGATTGCAAGCTCGTTTGATGTCACAAGCAATGCGTAAATTAACTTCTGTTATTAGCAAAACAAATTGTTGTTGTATTTTTATCAACCAATTGCGTGAAAAAATTGGGGTGATGTTCGGAAATCCTGAAACAACTACTGGTGGTAATGCTTTGAAATTCTATGCTTCTCAACGTTTGGACATTCGCCGTTCTGGTGGTGCAATCAAAGATAGAGAAGGAAAAGTAATCGGAAACCATGTCAAAGTGAAAATTGTTAAGAATAAATTAGCTCCTCCATTCCAAGTAGCAGAATTTGATATTATGTATGGAGAAGGAATTTCTAAGAGTGGTGAAATTGTAGATTTGGGAACGGAATTTAATATTCTTTCTAAAAGTGGTGCTTGGTATGGTTATGGCGATGGTAAGATTGCTCAAGGTAGAGAAGCTGCTAAGCAGTTTATGTTAGATAATCCTGAAGTAGCAGAAGAGATCGAAGCTAAAATCCGCGCTAAATTAACAGGAATAGAATTTGAAGAAGAAAATACAGAAGTGGAAGCTGCTGATGCATAATACTCAGCACGTAATCCTATCTGTATAGGTTATTATAAAATAAGATGCATGCCTCTTAACAATTGTTGAGGGGCATTTTTTGTAGTATGGTATTCTACAAACTTTATCTAAATATCTTTAGTATACCACAATGCGACATCTGCTAATTATCTCTTCAAGGAGACTTTACAGAGGACAGAGAAACTTTAGAGAATTACTTTTACATTATTAAGAAAAAGAGTTGTATTTGTACAGTAGATATAGTAATTTACTAAGAAAACTTGTTCTGTCTTAAATCGCACTGCCACAATATGTTGTATAAGATAATTTTAATTTTATTTCTGCTTGTCAACCTTTTTGTTAATTGTCTGGGACAAGTTGATGTTGCTAAAATTCTCAAAAATGAAGGCGTTACTGGATTAGAAAATCTAATAATACAAAAGCCTTCTTATCAATGGGAAGCCAAGGATTTCCATCAAATTTATTTGTTTTTTAAGCAGGTAGGCTATGAGGATAGACAGCAATTGTATTCGATTTTAGGGGAGCGATTATTAGGACCGAGTTTAAGTATGTCTATTAATAGACAGTTTTTAGATGGGGAGGAAATGATGCAGAGTTTTGCTTTGTTAGAGGATTATAGGGTACAACTGAAAGAGGCTGAAAAGTGGAATGATTGGGCTTTTATTACACAGATTCTAGCAGAAAATGCCTATTATCACCTAGATGCATTTTCTCAAATTGGGCGGTATTATGATGAATTGATGTCTGTATGGGATTGGGTAGATAAAAAGAAACAAAGATACTATGCTGTCTTAGCTGGAAATCATTTTATGGCTGTAGAGCAAAATTATGAGAGAGCAGCTACTTACTTTCTAAAAGTCATAAATTCTACAGCGTTTACTAAAAAAGAAAAGCTAAATATCTATAGCAGTTTGTCTGAGCTGTATTTAAGGAAAAAAGATTTTAACCGAGCTTTGGAATACGGAAGTATTGTGCTAAAATCGGAAATGCATGATTCGATTAAATATTTACAGCAGTTGACTCGTTCGGGGAATATTTATAAAGAATTAGGAAATTTTAGAGCAGCGGAAGATTGTTTTTTGACAGCGAAAGACTTGTTGCCTAAAGAAGAAAAACTAGCCTATGATCCTTATGCTAAAATCAATTATTCGTATGTCTATAGTGGGTTGTTAGAAATTCAATTAGAACGAAAAAAATTGAAAAAGGCAGTTCCTTATGTTGAGATGCTAGAGAAGCATTTGCCCTATTTTGTCGCACAAGGACAGGGAGCTTTTTTAGTCTTAAACCCTCTAATGCAATATTATACCATTAAAAACGATACTACAAGTTACTTGTATTTAGAGAAAATTCTAAAAGAGAATGAGAATAGAGTTCCTTTTGCATTTATGGCAAAAACGCTTACTATTAGAGGGGATTATTGGTTTCAACGAAAGAATCTAACCCTTGCTTTGAATTTATACAATCGTGCTTTAGATTTATTAAAAAATACAAGTACTAATGAATTAGTAGTATATACACAAGATGAACCACAAGCGTTAGAGACATTGACTAAAAAATTGGATTTGTTGCATTGGCAACGTCAATATAATAATAGCATAGCGACAGAAGAGGATTTTTATAGAACTACACAACAAGCAAGAGGTCTATTGGATCAGATTCGTCAAAGTTTGACGACAAAAAGTGCCAAGCAAAAGCTATTGGATAATGCTCCAAAAATTTATGAATACTCTTTGGAAGCAATTGGTAGACTGTACAAGGATTCTAAAGATATAGCATATTTGAGAGAAATGTTTACCCTTATAGAAAAGAGTAAGGCGATTCTTTTGTCAGAGGCACTAAATGAAAATCTAGCACAGAGTTTTGGAGGAGTGCCCGATACGTTGCGTACAGAAGAACGGAATTTAGCAAATGATATTAAAATTTATGAGTCTAAATTATTAGATGCGCAACGGAAAGATAAAACAATTGCTATTGCGGCTTTTCAAGATATTTTACTTCGAAAACGAGCAGAGTTGGATCAACTAAAAAAGCATTTAGAAGCATCGTATCCTAAATATTATGAATTGAAATTTCAAGATAGGGTTGTTTCGGTTGAAGCTGTTCAAGAAATTTTAGCGGACAAGCAGGCAACTTTTGTCTCTTACTTTGTCGGGGAAAGAAACTTGTATATGTTGAGTTTGACAAGTGATCAGATAAATATTCAAATAGAAACATTAGTAGGAGATAACCGAAACAGTTTTTCAAAAGATTTACTGACTTTAAAAAGGCGATTATCTAATATTTTGGATGTTCAATCTTACTCAAAGAAAAAGTTTGATGATTTTTGTACTCAAAGTCATCGTTTGTATCAATTGTTGTTGAGTAAAGTTGTAAATAGTTCTAAAAAGATCATTATTTCAGCAGATGGTTTGTTGCATTACATTCCTTTTGAGACATTGTTGATGGAAAAAGTCAATGTGGAAACAGTTGATTTTAAAGATTTGCCTTATTTGTTGAAAAAATATGAGGTTAGTTATCAGTATACGGCCTCGCTATGGTTAGAATTATTAAAGAAAGAAGTTATTGTTAAATCTGATCGAAAAGGAATCTTAGGAATGGCGGCTACTTATCAACAGCCTGTTACAAATATACCACAAGATCGGATGGTTTTACGTCAGAATTTGGTAGAATTGGAAGGTGCGAAAAACGAAGTTCTTTTTTTAAAACAAACATTTAAAGGAAAATTTTGGTTAGAAACCTCTGCTACAGAGGCTAACTTTAAACAATCTTCGGGAAATTATTCTATTGTTCATTTGGCTCTACATGGTTTGGTGAATAATAAATTGCCGATGAAGTCGGGATTAGTGTTTACAGAAAATGGAGATACCATAGAAGATAATATTTTATTTGCTTACGAATTGTCAAGTTTGGATTTAAACACGGATTTGTTAGTGCTTTCTGCTTGTTCGACAGGTGATGGTATTTACCAAAAGGGAGAGGGAGTACTGAGCTTAGGGCGTGGTTTTATGTATGCTGGTGCTGCCAGTATTTTAACAACACTTTGGCAAATTAACGATCAATCGACACAAACCATCATGCAATATTTTTATCAAAACTTACATAAGGGGATGGAAAAAGATGTTGCACTACAGCAAGCAAAATTGAGTTATCTGGCGGCGGCAGATGGTCCGATTGGTCACCCTGTATTTTGGGCAGCTTATGTGCTAATTGGAGATACAGGAGTTGTCGCTATTGATTCTAAAACTACTTCTGCTTGGTGGTGGGGGTTGATAGGCTTTATAGTTGTATTGATAGTAATGGGGGGCTTACGTAAAAAAGCATTGGCAGAATAAATGTGGTAAGTATGGAGTATTCTAATAAATAAAAAAATATGGGGCTATTTGATTGGTTCAAAAATAAAAAAAAAGAAGGGAAAATGACCGAAAAAGATTTTTCAATAGAACAGTCTGAGTCCTCTATTTTGTTGTCTATGCCGATGTTTAATGGGGTGGACTCGTATAATTTGCAAGCTGTAATAGACGATTTAAAAAGTTATTGGAAGTTAGACGTGTCGGACGTTAATGGAGATGCAAAGACTGCTACGATGAGTATTGATGGTGTATTGGTGGCTTTGGCTAGTATGCCAGCGCCAATTCCTGCCAAAGATATTGAGGATATTGCTCCTCACAATTATTTATGGAAAAACGCTGAAGAAGATTGTCGAAATCATCAAAGCCATGCGATTGTGACGGTGCTTTCGAGTAAAAATGTAGCTATCTTGGAGCGTTACAAGATGTTGACAAAACTAAATGCTTCGATATTAAGGACTTCTGGAGCTATTGGAATTTATCAAGGAACTCAAACACTTTTGTTACCAAAAGATTTGTACTTAGATTTTGCCAATTTCTTGTTAGAAGAAGAGCTTCCTATTCAATTATGGGTTTATATTGGTTTGATTGGGAGTCAAGATGGAAGTAGTGTGTATACATTTGGTTTAAAAGATTTTCAAAAAAGAGAAATAGAAGTTCTAGATAGCAAGCTAGAAAAAATGGATCTATATGATTTTCTATTGTCCATTGTTAATTATGTTGTCGCACAGGATGTTGTGCTACAAGACGGGGAAACAATAGGATTTTCAGCCGAGCAAAAAATAGCAATCCGTGTTTCTGAAGGACGATTTTTAGAAGGAAATACCATAAAACTAGAACTTTAATGGAAAGAGAAGCATTATTAGACAGCCAAGAAAAAACTTCTAAAGGAAGTTGGATGCCTCTGTTATGGGGCGTTGGAAGTGTTTTGTTGGGAATGCTAAGCTTTATGCTGTCGTTGGGAATGCAATTGAATAAGTACCTTCTGAAGATTGCAATAGAACGAGATGCCGACTTGTCATTTAGTGCAATGTCAACAAGTGTGGGCTTGAAAATTTTTATCTTGATGGTTGCTTTAGGTGGACTTTGGGGAGGATGGAAATATCACAAAACAGGGGATAAAAGTATGAGGATCGTTGTTCTATTTGGTATCGCTTTAGCCGTATTGGCTATTGTATTTTTATTGGTACCAATTTATAACTATCTGTAACAGCCGTTGCAATTTATAATCAAACGACGTTCGATCTCAGAGAGTATCACATCAAACTTAGATAAACAAAATGTATGGTAATGGATTGGATATTAAAGCCAAATACTGAAAAAGCGTTTAAAACGTAAGTTTGTTCAGTATTTGGCAATAGGAAGGTGGAAAGATTTTGTTTAAAAACCTTCGTATACATCTTTGGGAATACGACCATCAGGTTTGGTATCGGTATCCAAGCCCTCTTCTTCATTCCATCCACGGAAGCCCTCTCCAACACGCTCTCCATCAACATACTTGATAACAAAAGCATATTCAAACCCTGAGTTGTTTAATACGTAAGAAAGTGCGTTAAGAGCATCGGATTTTCTTTTAAAACCGTCAATGTTTTCCTCGTTGGTTTCTTTGCTAACCACTAAGATTCGTTTCAGACCACTGCTAATTTTTTCTGTTGATAAACGACCAATTTCTTTTAAAACTTCGTATTTATCAGCTCTAAATTTACGGACAGCAGATACTTGAATTTTGTACACAACCGATGGAGGGGCAATTGGACTAGGAGGGTAAGGTCCAGGGAAAATAGGCAGTTCTTTAATGTCTTCTTGTTTGACGATTTGAGGCTCATGATAAGGCTGAGGAATTCCATCTTCGTCATAGTATAACTTTCGATAATCTCCCAATCCTGCAATAGCATCTAACTCATAGAAAATTTTTAAGGTGTCTCCTGTGTATTCAATCCCTAAATTAGGGTCAATGGGATCGACAGGCAATTGATAAGCATTGCTATTAGAGTTGTAATGTGCTGCCATGATGTAATAACGGATGTCTTGTGGATCTACTCTTGGAGGCAGAACAATATCTGTCCGAGCGATTAATTCAACATCATTACTAATATTCTCTGATTGGCTTCCTGTTGTGAATGGGAAACTAGCTACTTGAAAATTTTCTTTTTCGATGGAGATAATGTAAGAAGTATTAGGCTCTAAATTTTTGAACTCATATTCTCCAACCGCCAGTATACGTTCGTCAATCAATTCTTCATCGCCCAAGTTTGTTTTTTGAAAAAGCTTAATGTTAAGATCTTTCAATAGACCTCGTTCGGGATAATCCGAATCTCGAATAGCACCAGATATTGCCAGCTCTATATTTTCAATACCAAAGTAAAAAATATCATCATCTGTTGTTGTAGAACGTTCTGGCTCAAATGGACGATTAGAAACTAGATATCCTCCACCATGTGCTTCACTGATTGTATAATATAGATCATCTGCTGCCGAATTGACAGGAAAGCCTAAATTTTGGGCAACTTCCCACTGTAGCTTTTCCCCCTTAGATTTGAAGATGTCCAAACCACCAGCACTCACACGACCATTAGAACTAAAATAAAGGGTTCCTGTTGGTTTGTGATAAAAAGGGCTAATCTCGTCTCCAATACTATTGACATTTCTCCCTAAATTTTTAGGCAAAGTAAAGCTTTTGATATTGCTGTTTACGGGACGAGTTGTATACCACAAGTCCAAGCCACCTTTTCCACCTTTTCGATTGGAAGCAAAGTATAAAATTTCTTGATTATCTGAGGTGACAACCACAGGATGGGTGGTATTGGCATCGTCAGGATTGATATAGTCTGGCAAGATCGTTGGAGCAGACCATTGCCCACCTCCCAAGTTCTCCATTAAATAAATGGCACATTGAGGTTTGCCGTCAATAATATCACACTGAGTAAAGTAAAAACGATTGCCGTCTTGTGTAAATGAACCATTGCCAAAATGTGTACGTTCCATTTTGCCAACAAAAATAGAAGGAACTTGAGGACGCACCCAACCATCTGCTTGTTTGACAGTCCTATGAATCTTTGCTACTCCTTTGATTGTAGAAGAAAAATAGAGCACATCATTCGCAAAAGGGATGGGGGCAAATTCAGTTTTAGCACTGTTTACCTTAGGACTCAAATGCTCGATTGTAACGGCAGGATTGGTATATTGTTGTGCTTTTAAGGCATAGTTGCAACCTTTTAGCTCATTTTCAACAAATTCTCGGTATAGCTCTTTATCGTCTCCTTGATAACTTAACAAAAAGCTGTTAAATGCCTCTTTTGCTTTATTAGCAGCGCCTGTTTGTTTGAGAGCCAAGGCATATTTGTACCCAGGCTTGTCATATTTAGGATTGTTATTATCATCTTTTACAACTTCCAACGATTTGACAGCATTTTCGTAATCTCTTAAATCGAGGAAACATCGACCAGCTTTGAAGCTGTATTCAGGCTTATCTTTTTTTTCTTCATAAACGCCTCGATAGTATACTGCCGCACGGTACAAATCGCCACTTTTTTCAAAATCTGCAGCCATTTTAGCTCGTTTTCTCCAAGGAAGTTGATTCTGTGCATTCATACTTGGAGCAAGCAAAAAAGCAATAAGCAAAGTAAAATGTGTTATTTTCATTCTGTAAATTCTTTGTTGGGAAGACAAGTAATGGGAGTTCTTGAAAATCATTGGTTGCCCGATAAAACAACTACAATAAAAGCGTTCTATCCATGTTGATAACAGCACATGCCCTAACTTTGAACGTTTCAGATTTTAGGTAAACCCCGAATGAAAAAACAAGGTTGTCTCTAAAATCTGAAACACTAACAATTATTCTATTAATATGTAAGGGATTGTTTCTTTTTAGTCTTTGAGTAGGTGTTTCAATTAAAAACCTTCATAATCCTCGTTCAGACTTTCTTCTTCTTCAAAGGTTTCGGAAGTTCCGTCCTCTGGTTCATCCCAGCCACGGAAACCTTCGCCAACTCGTTCGCCATTAACCACTTTAATAACAAAAGCATTTTCAAAACGTGTATTATTAATAATATAAGAAAGGGTATTTAATGCTTCTCCTTTGGATTTGAACCCTTCTAGACCATCGTCTGTAAGTTCGCTAGGAACAACCATCACTCGGCGAATACCATCGTGAATATCTTCAAAAGCTAATTTCCCAACCGACTCTAAATCCTCGTATTTGTAACTTTTGTAACGGCGAACCGCTGCGACTTGGATAATATAAACAGTGCCTTCTGGAGCAGCTTCTTCTGGATAGATTTTTTCAACAGGTGTTTCAATGAATGGTTCTTCTTCAAATACTGGTTCATCTTCAACCGTAGAACTGATGTCTCCCATATAAGGCAGTAACTCGCCATCGGGACCATCGTAGTAAACTTTACTCTCAGTAGATAAATCAGCGACATCTTCTTTTATTTGATTGTATATCTCTAAGTAAGGTCCTTCGTATGCTTCTCCAGTTACTGGATCAATTGGTTCGCTAGGAAAAGAGTACGGATTGTCACGAGAATCATATTCAGGAGGCACAATGCGGAATTTGACAGCATCCCAATCTACTTCTTCTGGTTCTACGGTAGGAACTTCTAGAGCAACGTCTTTGATAACATCTTCAGAATGAACAAACTCACTTGTGTTGATGTCGAAGCTAGCTAAGTTATAACCTTCTTTAGAAATTTCAACCGTATATTGTTTTTTAGGCGCTAATTTGAAACGATATTCAGCGATTGATAACATACGCTCTTCAACCAATTCATCTTCGTTAAAAAGTTTGATATTAACTTCAGAAAGGGCTCCATTGTCAGGGTAGTTCGCATCCGTAATCATTCCACTGATGGTTACAACAATTTTGTTTTCACCAAAGTAAAAAATATCGTCGTCAGTTGTTGCTGATTTTTTCGGTGCCAACAAACGGTTGGAGACAAAATACCCACCGCCATGTGCCTCGCTTACAGTATAGTAAAGGTCATCGGCAGAAGAATTTAGAGGAAATCCTAAATTTTGAGCCACTTCCCATTGTAATTTCTCTCCTTTCGATTTGAAAATATCCAAGCCTCCAGCACTTACACGACCATCCGAGCTAAAGTAAAGAATACCTTCCGCTTTGTCATAATGCGGTGTAATTTCATCGCCAGGAGTATTGATATTTCTACCCAAGTTTTTAGGTAACGTAAAGTTATTGCTAGAACTCCCAACAGCACGTGTGGTAAACCAAATGTCCAAACCTCCACGCCCGCCTTCGCGGTCTGAAACAAAGTACAAGATCTCTTTGTCATCTGTGGTCACTACAAAAGGATGCGTTGTATTGGCACCCGCTTCGTTGATATAATCAGGAAGCAAAATAGGCTCTGACCATTCGTCGTCACTGATTTTGTTCATCACATAGATGGCACAAGAAGGTTTTCTGTCTGGTAAATCGCATTGTGTAAAGTAAAAATGCTCGTTGTCTTCTGTAAAGGTACCATTCCCAAAATGAGGTTTTGCCATTTTTCCTTCAAATATTTGAGGAACTTGAGGACGAGACCAGTTTTCGCCATTTTTTTGACTGCGGTATACTTTTGCAGATCCTGTTGCCAAAGAAGAAAAATAAAGGATATTATCATCAAAAGGAATCGGAGCAAACTCAGTTTTGTTACTATTTATTTTAGCATCTAACAACTCTATTTTAATCGCAGCATTAGTATGTGTTTTTTCATTTAAAGCAAAATCACAACCTTTTATTTCGTTTTCACAAGCTTCTTTTAGGGCTTTGTAATCTTCATTATCGGATGCATAACTCTTAATGAATTTATCAAAAGCAACTTTTGCCTTTTCTGCTTGCCCTGTTTGTTTTAAAGCTAACGCATATTTGTATCCAGGCTTGTCATAAGTATCGTTTTGATCCTTGACAGGTTCCAATGCTTTGACAGTGTTGGCATAGTCTCTCAATGCATAGTAGCAATTACCAGCTTTGTAAGTGTATTCTGGTTTATCACTTTTTTCAGCGTAAATGCCTTCATAATATACTGCTGCTTGGTAGTAGTCGCCTTGTTTTTCAAAGTCTTGAGCCATTTTGAGGCGTTTTTTCCAAGGAAGCGTTTTTTGAGCATTTGTAAGCCCAACAAACATAGCAGATAAGAGCAGGGTAATATATAATTTTCTCATTCTGTTGCTTAAGTTTTAAAAAGAATCAACAAGTGAAAGTGTGTTAATTGGTTTGTTTAATATTCTATAAATGAGGCTGTTCGGGAGGGTGTTGAAAAACTTCAAGTTGCAAAGGTTTGGTTTTGAATTTGTTTTAACTTGTCTAGTAGTTTAAGATAAGAATAGAGTTACTTAACCCTCAAAAAGTCCTATTAATACCCAAAACAAGACCTTACTCATAAGCCCTTGGCTAAAAAGAATCTAAAATTTTAACAAACTCTACCGATAATTGTCCTCAATATAGCTTCAATTCTCCAAAAAACACAACCTATAAATTTAGATAGTAAGTGTATGATTGTAATAAATGATTGTTTATGGATGAATAAATTATGCATCTAATTGGTCGAAAAAACTCGCAAGAGACCATTCTAAATAGGTTCCGTACTTGATTATTTGCTAAAATTTATAGTCATTTTATAAGTCATTTATTGTAAGCATCCACCTATTGGGAAAGAAAGCAAAAATACTTAGCTTACTCTTTTTCATTACAAAAGTAAGGCTTATTTATTGTATTTGCGAAATGATTGATTTGTTATTCTATTCGCAAAGGACAAAATACTTGAATTTAAAATGATTTACAATAATATTTTATTGTGTTTGACCGAGTAGTTTAATTTTTTTTTAAGTTTGTACACTCAATAAGCGGTGTTTTTTCTCTTAATCCAACTCAGCAATCTATTTATATTCATGTTGTAATGCACAGTTTATGCCAAAAAAAGCCGGCAAAGGAAGAGAGCAAAAAATCTGTATAATTGGAAATCGAAAACAGAAAGATTAATATAATATATACGAACTAGATTTATGAAAGGAATTATCTTAGCAGGAGGCTTGGGAACACGTCTTTACCCTTTGACACTAGCAGTAAGCAAACAATTGATGCCAGTGTACGACAAACCAATGATTTATTACCCATTGTCTACCTTGATGTCGGCAGGCATTCGAGAGATTTTAATTATTTCTACGCAGTATGACTTACCCAACTTCCAAAAGTTATTGGGTAATGGCTCTCAAATAGGCTGTCGGATTAGTTATCAAGAACAAATTATTCCTAATGGTCTGGCGCAAGCATTTGTACTAGGGGAACAATTTATTGGGAATGATAGTGTGTCTTTGATCTTGGGAGATAATATCTTCTATGGTAGCAATCTCAACGAATTATTAAAGCAGAGCAATCAACCAGATGGAGGAATTGTTTTTGCATATCAAGTCGCCGACCCTGAACGATATGGTGTCGTTGCTTTTGATGATGATAATATGGCCTATTCTATCGAAGAAAAACCCAAACAACCTAAGTCTAACTATGCTATCCCTGGACTGTATTTCTATGATAATTCTGTTATCGAAGTCGCTAAAAACTTGAAACCAAGTGCTAGAGGAGAATATGAGATCACAGATGTTAACAAGCATTATTTAAATAAAGGGAAATTAAAAGTAATGCCACTAGGACGTGGTGTGGCATGGTTGGACACAGGAACACATAAATCGTTGATGCAAGCAGGGCAATTTATAGAGGTAATTGAGGAACGCCAAGGTTTAAAAATTGGTTGTATAGAAGAAGTCGCTTATCGACAAGGTTTTATCAATGAAGAACTGTTGGAACAAGCTGCTGATAAATACAAAAAAAGTGGTTATGGTCAGTACTTGTATAAAGTGTTGGAGTGGGGAAGGTAGCAGAATTTGAGGCTAAATTTGTGAAGAGATGTTCCTTAAAAAGGACTTGTTTTTTTCATAAAAAATAAGCATCTTTACAAGAACAATATTTGAAGAAATATTGTTACAAAAAGTGATCGAGAAAAGAGAGCATGTGTCTACCTCAAAAACAATCTTTTGTGGAATGTTTCAGTAGGTTGATTAATAGGAGGTTGAAGGGGGAAATGCTGGATAATAACCCAACAATAAATAACCGTGTCAAGTCGCTTCTTTGATTTTTTGGTTGATAAAATCAAAAATTGTAGAAAGTGCCCCAAACAAAGACTCAGAACATTTAGAAAGCCTACAAAATTTGTCTATCTTGCCCCGATGAAATTCTAATAAAATTTGTTAATTTTGCGATAAGACAATATTTAACTCTGTAGAGAGTCGATTTATATGCAACAAAAAAAGATTAAATGGATATTTTAAAACAAAGATTTCAAGCTAAGGCATTTGCTTTATTCAAAGCAAATAAAGATATGCTTAAAGAACATGGAGATTTAGTAATCGATAAAGTTTCTATCCGCCAAATGTTTGGTGGTATGCGTGGTATGAAGAGTATGATTTGGGAAACATCAGAGTTGGATGCTTACGAAGGGATTCGATTCAGAGGTTACTCTATCCGTCAATTACGCAAAGCATTGCCCAAAGCCGAGGGTTGTAAAGAACCATTGCCAGAAGGTTTATTTTGGCTGATGCTCGTTGGAGATATCCCTACAGATAAAGAAGTTAAATGGGTAACGGAAGAATGGAAAAAACGTTCTAATGTTCCAGAACATACGTTCAGAATGTTGGATTCTTTGCCAACAACAACGCATCCAATGACACAATTTAGTTCGGCAATCTTGTCGATGCAAACAGAAAGTATTTTTGCTAAGCGTTATGCTGAAGGCATTAGCAAGCAAGATTATTGGGATGCGTATTACGAAGATACGATGAACTTAATCGCTTGTTTGCCACGTATTGCGGCTTATATTTATCGTCGTACATATTTTGATAACAAGCACATCGAACCAAATCCAGAGTTGGACTGGGGAGCAAATTTTGCGCACATGTTGGGCGTAAGTGATAATCCTGATTTTCTGAGCTTGATGCGTCTGTACTTGACTATTCACGCAGATCATGAAGGTGGAAATGCTTCGGCACATACAACACATTTAGTAGGATCTACTTTAAGTGATCCTTATTATTCTTTGTCTGGCGGTATGAATGCTTTGGCTGGACCATTGCATGGTTTGGCTAACCAAGAAGTTATTAAGTGGATTCTTCAAATGGTTGACGATTTAGGGACAGATACACCTAGTTCAGACCAAATTGCAGACTACATCCACAAAACTTTGGCAGAAGGAAAAGTGATCCCTGGCTATGGACATGCTGTGTTGCGCCAACCAGACCCACGCTATATGGCACAACGTGTTTTTGCTGAAGATTACATCAATGACGACCCAATCGTAAAAATAGTTTGGAAGTTGTTTGACATCGTTCCACCATTATTGCAAGATTTGGGTAAGGTGAAAAATCCTTGGCCTAATGTTGATGCTCATTCTGGTGCTTTGTTGATGCATTATGGATTAAAAGACTTTAGCTTCTATACTGTATTGTTTGGGGTGTCTCGTGCAATGGGAGTATTGGCATCTGGTGTATGGTCTAGAGCATTGGGTATGCCTTTGGAGCGACCTAAGTCCTTGACTTCTTTGGCTGTTAAGAACTTTATAGAAAAAGAAGCTACTAGCAGCACTCCAAAAGAGTAAGCGATATAAAGACAAAAGACAGAACCTGTCATCTCAGCCATCTACTAAAATAGATGGCTGTTTTTTGTTTTTAGTAGTAATTTGAGGTAATACGAAATGGAATAATTTATGTCGCCATAAAATAGCTCGCTATTTTTCGGCTTTTTGTCTTAATTAGAAAAAATATCTATCTTTTATTTTATACGACACCCTTTATTCAATTTCATACTTGTATTAAACGAATGTCAAATATCCTGTTAAAAACGTTAAAGTTTTCTAAATAGCTCATCTATTTAGCTTGAAAACAAGTATCTTAATGTGCTAGACATGTTCATAAGAGGAGCGTGTCAAATCCCTTAAACATCAAAGTAGGAGGACAAAATATGCAAAATAGTAACTATCAATCCCTAATTGAGAAAATCGACCAATTTACTCGCAAATATTATATGAACAACCTTATTAGAGGGAGTTTGTATAGCATTGGTGTTTTATTAGTAGCATTTATTAGCTTTTCATTGCTAGAGTATTATTACTTTACAGCTACAACCTCTTCAATGCAGCTTCGTAAAGTACTATTTTACTCTTTCTTAGGAATCAGTATTATAACGTTGGGAGCGTTGGTGTTTCGACCATTGTTGCAATATTTTAAATTAGGAGCTGTTATTTCTCACGAACAAGCTGCTAAAATTATTGGTCGTCACTTTGGAAATGTAAAAGATAAGTTACTGAATGTATTACAACTAAAAGAACAAATGAATTATGCGGACTCTGCATTGGTGGAGGCTAGTATTAATCAGAAAATTCAGACGTTAAAGCCTGTCCCTTTCACAGCTGCCATTGACTTGAAAGAAAACAAACGTTATTTGCGCTATGCGTTGCCTCCGTTATTGTTGTTGTTGTTATTATTGTTTTCATCTAATATTTTGGAAGAAAGTGCTGGTCGTATTATTAATAACAATAAAGAGTTTGAAAAAGCAGCCCTATTTAGTTTTATTGTTGAAGATAAAGAGCGAAAAGTGGTGCAATACAACAATTATGACTTAGAGGTGCATGTCGATGGAGAAGCACTCCCCAATGAGGTGTTTATTGAGGTTGATAATTATAAATATAAATTAGAGAAAAAAAGCCCCAATACATTTAAATATACATTTGTAGAATTACGCAAAGACACTAAATTTAATTTAACTGCCAATGGAGTGATTTCTAAAAGTTATGATATTGATGTCTTAGAAAAACCCCAAGTAGCGGATTTTGATATTAATTTAAATTATCCTTCTTATACTGGGCGCAAAAATGAATCAATTACGGGGATTGGAGACTTGGTAGTACCTGTGGGGACAAATATTGATTGGTTGTTTAAATCTATTAATACCAATACTCTGAATGTTCAATTTCCAGGAGAAAAGGAAAAAACAGAAACTACTCAAGTGGGCGAAGCTGCTTTTTCTATTAAAAAGCGTGTGTTAAAAGAGGGAACCTATAAAATATTTATTGGCAATAAAGAATTGCCAACAGGTGATTCTATTTCTTATTCTCTGACGTTAATTCCTGATATGTACCCATCAATAGACGTACAATCTAATCGAGATAGCTTGAACGATAAGATTGTTTACTTTGTAGGGGAGGCGTCAGATGATTATGGTTTGAGAGCATTAAATTTTAATTACAAAATTGAGCGCCAAGATCAGGTTGTTAAGGAAGATAAAATGTCAATGGCAATCACAAAAGGCAAGCAAACAACGTACGATCATATCCTTAATGTAAAAGATTTAAACCTAAGACCTGGAGATAAATTGAGCTACTATTTTCAAGCATTTGATAACGATGGTGTCAGTGGTAGCAAATCGGTAAAAACTCCTGTGATGTACTATGAAATGCCTACCGTAGAGGAATTGAAAGAAAACGAGACGACGAACAATGCTGAGATTAAGAATGAATTGGAGGATGCCATTAAGAAAATGAAGAAATTAGGCGATGATGTTAAGCGAGTGCAAAATAGAATTCTGCAAAAGAAAGATATGAATTGGCAAGATCGTCGAGAATTGGAGAAACTTATCAAGGAGAGAGAGGCGATTGAAGAGGAAATTCAAGAAGCAAAAGACAACTTTGATGAAAATATTCAAAAACAGGAGGAGTATCAGAAAGTAAGCAAAGAAATTGCAGAAAAACAGGAGATGCTTCAAAAGTTGTTTGATGAGGTAATGAATGATGAAATGAAGGAGTTGTTCCAGGAAATGGAAGAAATGTTGAATGAAATGGATCAAGAAAAACTCAAAGAGCAACTGGATGAAATTAAAATGAGTGAGGAAGAAATGGAAAAGGAGTTGGACCGTATGTTGGAGTTGTTTAAGAAAATGGAGGTCGAAAAGGCAATGGAAGATGCGGTTAATGAATTGGACTCTTTAGCTAAAGAACAAGAGGAGTTGAGCAAACAAGCAGAAGAGAATGCTTCTGAAAACGAAAAAATAGAAGAAAATCAAGAAGATAAGAAAGATGGTGGAGATAAAAAGGATGGTGACGGAGACAAAAAGCAAGAGGATAAGAAAGATGGTGCAGATAAAAAGAAAATGAGCCAAGAGGAGTTGGAGAAGAAGCAGGAAGAAATCAATAAGAAGTTTGATCAAATAATGGAGAAGGTAAAAGAGGCGAAGGAGAAAAACGAAGAATTAGAAAGTCCTATGGACATGGATAGCGAGGAAATGGATCAGCAAGAGCAAGATGTTCAGGAAAATCTTCAGAATAGTAGCCAACAACTTCAAAAGAAGAACAATAAAAAAGCGTCAAAATCTCAAAAAAATGCTGCTCAGAAGATGAAGGAAATGTCTAAGGAGATGAAAGAAATGATGCAAATGAATCAGATGCAGCAGATGCAACAAGATGTTAAAAGTATGCGCCAGTTGTTGGAGAATTTGGTAGACATGTCTTTTGAACAGGAAGATTTGATTGATGACGTTAATATTACAATAGCTAATACGCCAACCTATGTAAAATTAGTGCAAAAGCAGGATAAGTTGAAAGATGACTTCCGTCATATTGAAGATAGCTTGCAGGCTTTGAGTAAACGTGTTTACCAAATTGAGGCGTTTGTTACTGAAAAAGTGACAGAAGTAAAGAAAACGCTCAAAAAGAGTGTTGAAACATTGGAAGAACGCCAAAAACGTACGGCTGTTGTACAACAACAGTATACAATGACTGGGGTCAATGATTTGGCTTTGATGCTAAATGAAGCAATGGACCAAATGCAACAACAAATGGCGCAGCAGATGCCTGGAACACAAGTTTGTGAAAAACCTGGGCAGGGAAAACCTGGTGGACAGGGGCAAGGTATGGGCAAAGATGGCAAAAAGCCAGGAATGGGGGGCTTGAGACAAATGCAAGAGCAGCTGAATAAGCAAATGGAAAAAATGAAGGAGATGATGAAGCAGGGAAAAATGCCTGGTGGAAAACAATTTGCGCAAATGGCTGCCAAACAAGCTGCCATCCGAAAAGCGTTGCAGGATGCGAAAAAGAAAGGTCAGAAAAAAGGGAAAGGTGGTGGAAAAGAATTGCAAGAAATGATAGATGCTATGGATAAGGTAGAAACGGATTTGGTCAACAAACGTTTGCCTAACGATATGCAAAAACGTCAAAAAGATATTTTAACCCGTTTGCTACAAGCAGAAAATGCAGAACGTGAACGTGAATTGGATGAAAAAAGAAAAGCAGAACGCCCAGATAAATATGTTCCTAAAATGCCACCAGCATTGGAGGAGTATCTAAAAAAGCGTCAAGGTCAAGTAGAAATGTTTAAAACTGTTTCACCTTCTTTGAAACCTTATTACAAAAATCTCGTAGAAAAGTATTTTAGAGCATTAAATTAAAATCAATTACTGTGTAATGGATTTAATATTGAAGAATTAGGGAGCTTTAATATTATTGGATTTAACTAAAATTTGCCGCCATTTGGAGACAAATAAACAATTTTCCAACCATGCACAATTGTTGATGATTAAAAAACTAAAAACCAACATTTTCTAATGACTGAACTTGCACTTAACTTAACCCTTGATTCTCATCCTAAAAATATCGCAGAGGTAGAACCTTATGTGACTCAAGTAGTTCAAAAATATGAGATCAATCAAGAGTTATATGGTAATATGCTAATCACTCTAACAGAAGCCGTGAGCAATGCTATTATACATGGAAACAGTGCCAAAGCAGCAAAAAAAGTTTTTGTTTCTACCAACTGTTCCAATCAAAAAATTTGCTTTACGGTTCAAGATGAGGGGTCTGGATTTAATCCCGATACTTTGCCTGATCCAACTGCCCCCGAAAATATACTTACTCCTGGAGGACGTGGTGTGTTTTTGATGAGACAACTTTCAGATGCCGTTACTTTTAGTGACGATGGGCGTTTAGTAACCTTAGAATTTTCTTTGCAGTAGAAATATAGGTGCATCAAACTTAGGTGTTTGACACTGAATCCCGACTAAGTTAAAAAACTTAGTCGGGATTGTTTTGGTTTGGGCAGCCTCTAAAATTTTAGATTATAAAAAATAGATATGGAACTTACCTTTCATTCCGAAGGAATTGATTTTGAGTTGGAGGACTCTACTATAATTCAAACATGGCTAAAACAGGTCATTAAAAATGAAAATTGGATCTTGGCAAATGTTGCTTATATCTTTTGTAGCGATGCTTATTTGTATAAAATGAATGTAGAACACCTACAACATGATACCTATACAGATGTCATTACTTTTCAATATAATGAGGACTTTGTAGAAGGGGATGTTTTTATTAGTGTTGAAAGAACGACAGAAAATGCTGGAATCTTTGGCGTTACTCCTAACCGTGAATTACATCGTGTGATGGTACATGGATTGTTGCATTTGATGGGGTACAAAGACAAAGAACCCAAGGACAAAGCATTGATGACAGAGAAAGAAAATCAATATTTGGAGCTATTGGATACTATTTTGGTGTCGAATTAGTTGTTCTTAATAATACCTTATTGGATTGGGTTTAATGATAAAAAAAACAGTGAAGTTTTTGACCTCACTGTTTTTTTATGATTGACAACTTGTTGATAGCAATAGAGCAGAATGAACTTTTTAAGATAAACCTCTTATGCTAACATAGACTAATAGGTAGTTATTAATGAATGAGTTATATTCCAAAGGCATAATAATAAGCACCTGGAACCTCTTCATAAACTCCTTCTAGCATGACCCCACCACTTTTTTGAGCTAAAATTTTGGTAAATTCTTCAACAGAGTGAATCGTTTTTCCATCAATATGTGTGACAATAAAGCCATCTTTCATTTGAGTTTGTTTACTTAGTTTGCCAGCATGAATTTTTCGAATTTTCACCCCTCCATCAATACCTAATTTTTCGGCTAAGTCAGCACTAATATTTTCTACTTCAGCACCAATAGTTTTTATGGTTGTTCTACTTGATTTATCCAAGAGCTTTGTATTTCCGTCCCTATTGTTCAAAATCACATCAATAGTTTGGGTATTGCCATTTCGATCAATCGAAAGCTGGATAGATTCTCCAGGGCGATGTCGAGCGACAATTTCTTGCAAATCAGAACTTGTCTTAACTTGAATCCCATTTACGGCTGTAATAACATCTCCAATTTGTACATTTGCTTTAGCGGCAGCACTGTTTTTTAAAAGGCTATCGACATAGACTCCTTGTGTTAAATTCAACTCTTTTTCTTTGGCAAAGTTCCCATCGATGGTACGAATCATAATTCCTAAGACTCCTCTCTGAACAACTCCATATTCAATAAGGTCTTGCAC
This sequence comes from Aureispira sp. CCB-QB1, assembly GCF_000724545.1. Taxonomy (GTDB): domain Bacteria; phylum Bacteroidota; class Bacteroidia; order Chitinophagales; family Saprospiraceae; genus Aureispira. The sequence continues at coordinate 51,449 of NZ_JHBV01000025.1, forward strand.
GACCTTAGATACAATGTTGGCAGGAATGGCAAACCCATATCCAGCAAAAGAACCTGTAGGACTAGCAATAGCTGTGTTAATGCCAACCAAACCTCCTTCAAGATTAACAAGGGCACCACCACTATTTCCTGGATTAATAGCTGCATCTGTTTGAATAAAATTTTCAACAGCGTATTTATCTTTTAAGATATTAATACTTCTTCCTTTTGCGCTAACGATGCCTGCTGTAACTGTTGAATTTAAACCCATCGGGTTGCCAACAGCAAGTACCCATTGTCCTGTTTTGACTTGGTCTGAGTTGACAAAGGGAACACTAGGCAAGTCTTTTTCCTTTATCTGTAAGAGTGCTAAGTCAGTAGAAGGATCTGTTCCAATGATTGTTGCTTTATAGGTTCTGTTATCATGCAAGGTGACTTCTACATCATCAGCATTTGCAATCACATGATTGTTGGTGACAATATAGCCTTCTTGATTAATGATCACCCCAGAACCTGTACCAACTCTAGTTGGAGCTTGATTTGATCTAGGGTGAGTAGGAGGGTTTCTAAATCTAGGGTTAGGACCAAAAAATTGCTCTAGATTATTGCCAAAAAGATCTTGAAGTGGTGCGGGGATCTCTTGAAACGATGAATTTCGACTGGGATAAATCTGCGTTGATTTAATATGCACCACAGCATCCAATACTTTTTCAGCAGTAGCATTAAAATCTAAAGGTATGACATTGCCTGCATCGTCCATTGAGTAAACGGCATTTTTGCTAGCGGTATGATTGATGTGTTCTATTTTGACCGTTTTGTTAGAATGGTTAGCATTGAGATATGAAAAAATACTAACTGTAGATAGGCTGATTACCAAAGCAATCAAACCTGAAAAAATAAGATTTTTTTTCATGATTGCAATTTTTTATTACTTGAATGTTATGTGAAAATAGTAGTATGTAAGCTATTTTAGTTTGTTGATTATGAGAGAGTAAACTAAAATTCTATCATTTAATAAATTAATAATAGCACCTATTTCTTACATAGAGAGTGGGCATTGCTATTCATTCATAATGTATTATGAGCATAAAAATGCCAGACAGCATGGAGGCGCTGTCTGGTTATATTGGTAATAATCTAAGAAATTTCAATTTGACGGGCAGGTTTCTTTTTAGCTTCCTCTTTTTTAGGTAAGGTTAAGCTTAAAATTCCGTCTTGATAAGTTGCTTTTATATTGCTATCGTCAACTACTCTATTATTTAGATTAAACGAGCGTTGGAAGGATTGGTAACAAAACTCTTTACGAGTGAAGTTTTCCCCTTCTGTGGCTTCATTTTCGTGTTCGACTTCGCTTTTAATGGTCAAGGTGTTATTGTCCAATTCTATATGAAAATCTTCTTTTTTCATACCAGGGGCAGCCACTTCTACACAATATTCATCTGTTGTTTCTTTAATGTTTACAGAAGGCAATGTGGTGCGGTTGTTGGCAAAATTTCGATTTGACCAATTAAATAATGAATTCCAATCGTCGTCAAAAAATTTAGAGACAGTTGGTAGCAAATTACTTTTTACTGGTAACATAACTAAAAATTTAATGTTTTAACTAATTGAATGTCACTTAGTATTTTTCAAGTGCTGTGCCAATTGATTTTTGGTGTCATAATGGCATTTCTGTGTTCTGGTGAAATGACAATATGTCTTGTTTTTTAAAATTTTGTCATTCGATTTATCTTAAAGAGACTTGATCAACAAAAAGGACGTTATTCTTTTGTCAAAACTGAAAGACAATGCGACAAAACGTAATTTCTTTGGTATCTTAGCGCCTTCTTATAAGATGTTTAATTGTAGAATAGTTGGCTAGGTTGAGCGTACATTGACTTAGCAAATGCATTCAGAACCATTGTAAAATATCCAATACCAAATCGCTTGGCGACTCCGAACAAAATGAAACTATCAGTTATTATTGTTAGTTACAAAGTACCTTATTTTTTAGAGCAGACTTTATTGTCTGTTCAAAAGGCTGCTCAACATGTCGAAACAGAAGTCATTGTTGTGGATAACAACTCTAGGGACAACTCTGTGAGTATGGTTCAAGAAAAATTTCCTTGGGTTCGGTTAATTGCCAATACACAAAATACAGGATTTGCTACGGCAAATAATCAAGGGATAGAAATAGCAAAAGGAGCGTATATTTTATTTTTAAACCCTGATACAGTTGTTCGAGAAGATACCTTTGAGCAAGTAATTGACTTTATGAGCGAAAACCCTCAGATTGGTGGGTTAGGGGTCAAAATGATTGATGGAACGGGAGTTTTCTTGCCAGAATCCAAACGAGGTTTTCCGTCGCCAGAAGTAGCATTTTATAAAACCTTTGGGTTTTCCAAGTTATTTCCAAAGTCGAAGCGTTTTAATCGGTATCATTTGGGCTATTTAGACAAGGATGAAAATCATGAAATAGATGTATTGTCAGGTGCCTTTATGCTCGTTCCAAAGAAAGTATTGGATGAGGTTGGGTATTGGGATGAAGCGTTTTTTATGTATGGGGAAGATATTGATTTGTCGTATCGAATTATCAAAGGTGGGTATAAAAATTATTATTACTCAGATACAACAATAATTCATTACAAAGGAGAAAGCACTAAAAAAGGAAGTTTGAATTACGTAAAAACTTTCTATGAGGCAATGATCATCTTTACTCAAAAGCATTTTCAAGGCTCTAAAGCGGGGTTGTTTATCTTGATGCTTCAATTTGCAATTTATTTCAGGGCTTTCTTGACCTTGCTATCTAATTTTCTTAAACGAGGTTCTTTATTTGTCTTGGATGCTCTAGTAGCTTATGGTGGTTTGATTGTTATCAAGGATATTTGGGCGCACATTCGATTCCAAGATGCTAGTTATTATGATAGTAATCCAACATTGATTTATTTCAATTTCCCTTTTTATGTTCTAATGTGGATTGGTGGAATTTATTTGAGAGGGGGGTATGACAAACATGCTAGGACAAAACATGTTTTGACAGGAGTATTGTTGGGTATGGTTGCTATCACCTCCATTTATGCTTTATTCCCTCAAGAGCTTCGTTCTTCTAGAATGTTAATCTTATTGGGAACTCTTTGGACGATTATAGCCGCTTATTTGAATCGAAGTTTGGTTTCTTTGTTGCAAAATAACACGATTTTTTGGAGTACTTCTCAACAGCGAAATGTTGTAATTGTAGGGGACGAGCAGGAAAGCAAGCGTGTGTTAAATTTACTCTATCAAGCGCATGTAGATTTTAATTTTATAGGGACGGTTGGTACAACTGGAGAGGCTAATTTAGCAGCGTTATTAGGAGATGTCAACGACTTGGAGTCATTGACTCATTTTTATAAGGTCAATGAACTGATTTTCTGTGGAAAGAACATTAGTTTTGAACAAATTATCTATTGGATGACTCGATTAGGACCAGGTATGAATTACAAAATTGTGCCTCAAAATAGCACTTACATCATTGGTTCGAACTCAAAAAATAGCGCAGGAGACTTGTATGCAGTAGATATTAATTTTAATATTGCAAACTCTATTCAACAACGAAACAAACAGCTCTTAGATATCGTTTATAGTTTATTTTTCCTTGTTTTGTCTCCCATTCTTTTTCTTTTTATAAAGAATCGATTAGGCTTCTTTCGTAATATAATTTTGGTATTAACAAGAAAAAAAACATGGGTAGGGTATGTGCCGAATTCAAACAATTCAAAATTACCGCAATTGCTCCATGCTATTTTGACACCTATAGACACACTTAAAATAAAACCGACAGAGGAACAAACTCTTCATCGAATTAATTTGTTCTATGCAAAGGATTATACTAGTAGTGCCGATTTTAGTATAATAATACAGGCTTGGCGAGAATTAGGACGTCAAGAAATACCTGTTTACGCTCCTAAGAAAACTTAAGGAAATTGAATGTATGAATGCCACAACTTTCTATGAAAATATATTTGAGCTGTCTCCACAGTATCCTTTAACAGTGTTGGAATTTCTGAAAACCGAACTGCAATTGGGCAAGAAGTATGTTGTCATGGATGTTCATACGCATAATGGTCAGTTGAGCAAATTGCTACACAAACACGTTCATTTGGTCTGTTCTGTTTCCTCGGATCCCCAATATCATGTCTATTTAAAAGACAAGCTTCGAGATAAAACTAATTTTTTGAGCTTAAATGCCTTGCCTATTCTGACCAATATAGAGGAAGATTCAATTGATTGTTTGTGCATTGATGAGACGTTTAATAAATACGATGCTCTTCGCATGGGGATCGAGTTTGAGCGTATTTTAAGATTAAACAGCTATGTACTTGTCTTGCAGAATAAATTATTAGGCATTCCTAAAACATTTACCAATGCGTATCTTACCTTCTTAAAACATTATCACAATGAGGAGGGGATATTAGCAAAACTTCCAGATAAAAATCGTTTGGAAGAATTTTATAGTAATGGTTTTGCTCAACAGAAATTTAAAAATCAACAGTGGCTTGATTGGTCTATGTTAAAGCAGTACTACCAAATGACTTTGGAGAAAGAACAATTAGAGATGCCTCCTAAGGCTTTAGAGGAATTGGAACAACTGTTTAGGCAGTTTGAGCAAGAAGGGCAAGTACATTTGGAATATCAAACTTATCTTTATTATGGTTTGTTTAACCATTCTGTCCCCGAAATATCGCTGCGTAAGAGTATATTTTTTAATGTTTTGCGTCCTTTTGCTTTTGTTTTTTATATTTTAGTAAAAGCCAATATTTATTTTTGGAGAGCTTTGTACAAGATAAAAGAAAAACTATTTCCGACATCTGATTCCACACAACGATAGAATTTTAAAGAACTTCTATAAGAAACCAAGCATTTGAGCTGTGTCAAAATGAGGAAATACAGTTTCTACATGTTGATGCTTCATTTGCTTTTGTAGTATTTCACTTAAAATAGTTCTGTAATCTGTTGTGATTTCTAAATCTACATGGTTGTTTAATTGATGGCTTGACAATCCAGGCCATTTCCCATACATTTTTCCACCCTTTACTTGTCCACCTAAAATTAATGCAAGCCCTCCATAGCCATGGTCTGTCCCTCCACTACGATTTGATTTTAATCTTCGACCAAATTCACTCATAACAACGATGGTTAGTTTAGAGTGATATTTCGTCATGTCATTATAAAAAGCTGCCAATGCGTTTGAAAGCCCTTCTAGGCGCAGAGGAAAATGGTAGGCTTGATTTTCGTGATGATCCCAGCCATCATACTCTACGGTAGCAAAATGAACGCCTGTATCTAGCTTGATTAAGTGCGCTAAATTTTTTAAGGAATTTGCAAAGTCTTTGATAGCCCACGTACTAGGATAATCGGCTCCATGTTCTGGATGATAAGGAGGGTGTTCGGTTTGTTTTTTCTGTAGCATTTGAATCGTGGAAAGTGTTTGTTGACCAGCTTGATGTAGCATGGTATCTCCTTGGTAAAATTCGGTTAATACTTCTTGCAAAATAGGTTCACCAATTAGTTTGAATTCTTGAATAGAATCAATTGAAATGGCTTGAGAGTAGCCTTTTAAGGCAGGAGATAGACCATTGTTTCCAACCGAGACAGCAGGCAAAGTTCCTGTGTTTGAAATGGTTTCAAAATAACGAGTCATCCAGCCTTGGGCACTACTGTTGTTTTTAGACAAGCCTTGTTCAATCAGTTTAGTTGCCTCAAAATGACTCCTAGTGCCATTTAATAATCCTACAGCATGAACAATAGCCATATCGCCATTATCGTATAGCTCCTTCAAGGCGCTTGCCTTTGGATGAATATTAAAGTCAAGTCCTCCCAAGCCATTTTTTAGTGTCAATGTCGCATTTTCTGGAACTTGTAAGCTCTTTAGCCTAGCATTGGCATAATGATGATCACCCATTGGAGCAACAAAATTTAGCGCATCACATCCTCCCTTTAAAAAAACAAAGACAAAAATCTCATCTTTTGGATTGTTGAGGTGCAAAGGATTGTAAGCAAAGCTTTGTACGCCTGGAATGCTAGATAAAGCGACACTAGCACCCAAGCCTTTTAGGAAATTTCTTCTATTTATCATCATAATTAACGGTATTGAAATTGAGGTGACATCAAAATAAGAGCAATGAGATGAGCAAAGCGATATTGGCGATCTTCTTTACCATAAGTACGTGGCGAATCATCTTCTGTTTGATCTTCTGTTAGTAGAATACGAATGAGTCGCTGTTCTTGGGAAAGTTGTTGTGTATTACCTAGTATTTTCTGAACAAAAAATTGAACAATTTCTTTACTGCTTTGCACCGAAGGAGGAAGCAAGTCATCTACGTCAAATGTTGCCATTTTATGCCAATTATCAAATAGAATAGATGGGATGCTATTCCAGCGTTTGAGCATCATATTACTATTGAGCCAATAAGAGGCTTGATCGGGATGTCCTGTAGGCGTAGTCCAAGAAAATAAATGATAGCCCATTTGTTCTAACATCCATTGTAGGTTGAGATTGGGCATAAAATCCAAGTCCAATATTCGAACCATAGAACAAAGTAATTCAAAAGGATTTTTAATTTTATTGCCTAGAGCATGACGAAATTCTTTGGATAAAAGGATGGTTTTGAGCACAGCCCGAATTTGCTGTGGAGAATCTTGTTCTTGCATCCATGTTTGGGTTGCTTTCGTGATAATTGACTCAGGAGGATCATCGGCTATAAAACGAATGCACAACTTTTGGCAGATAAAACGAGCCGTTCCTGGGTGTGCTGCGAGTAAGTCTAATACTTTCCGTCCATCAGCCAATGGCCCTTGGTTTGCTTCAAACTCTACCCCTAGAATTCGTTTTTGATAATTGTCGTGCCATTTTTCTAGGTATAAAAACTCTCCTGTATGAGGTTTATCTCCATTTTCTGTCCAAGCCCCATCAGCAACCGTCCATCCTGTAAAGGCACGGGCTGCTTCGTAAATATCCTCATCAATATAACCAATTGCCTGACCTTCTGTCGCACCTGGAACATCTCGCCATTTGTTATAAATATGATTGAGATAGTTGTCTTTGCCCAAGGTATGCAACTCAAAGAGTTCTCTTGCAAAATTCTCATTGGCAGGACTAGCTCGACTAGAGGCATTGTTTAAATAAAATAACATTGCTTGACTAGTGGCTACATCCTCTAAAAAGGTTCTAAAATTTCCAAAGCAATTTTTACGAATAACAGCTTTGTCATATAAGGGCAATGTTGCAGCAATGCGTTCATCTGCATGAATACTGACATTGAAGTGGTTGTGCCAAAAATGAACCATCACTTCTCTAAGTTGCCAAGGACTGTAGATCGCATTGAGGCAGGTATTAATGATTACTTCAGCAGCAGGTATTGTTTGATGTGCTTCTTTTTTTACCAATGCCCAAAGCTCAGAGAGTTGGGCATCAAGAAATCTAAATGGTTGCCCTGCTGCCTCCGACTCCTCTTGAATGAATTTGAATTTTCTTCGTTGTTCAATTAATTTTGGTGACTCTTGATTAGAAGGATTTAGCTGTTCTTCAAGATAGGCTTCAAAACCAATTGTATTGATACGCTCTAAACTCTGTCTATTGGGACCAAATCCGATTCTATGGAGTATTTTTCGATTCATTAGGAAGAAAAATTTAAGAAAAAGTAATTTTGGGATTAAACATTACGCTGTAAAAAAACGTATTGACTAATTGCGTTTCTACTAAGCAATAGTTCGTTGAAACCACGAAGTAGCAGTGTAGCTAACTACTAACTAAAGTAATGTAGAGAAGAAAAGACAAGGGGCTAATCCTTTACTATTAAAAGTGAATTCAAAAGGAATGCCAAGACAAAACAGAGCGAAGGACATTCTACTTAAAATATAATAATTATATTTGTAGTAGTGGCTGGCAAGACCTGTTAGACTGCTTAGCTTAGCTTGGCTGGCTTTATTTATGGAATTTCCCATAGGGGGTTCTACGTTCGCCATGATTAGGAGGTTTCAGTAGGCTATTCTTAAACATCAATTTTATTAAAATGAAAGTAAATATAAAAAATATCTTAATTGTTCTAAGTGTGTCTTTTTTGTGGAGTTGTGGAGAAGATTACTCAACAATTGATAAAAATGTTACTTTCCCTAAAGCTGTTGTTCAGCCAGATGGTGTTCGATTTGATTATTTGATGTATGATAACGATTATAATTGGGTGCCCCAAAATGGAGATCCAACAGAATATGGCAATGAGCATAAGCAGTCTGAATCTTCAGGACTTTATTTTAAATTAAGTAATAAGCGGGCGTTTGGTCCAGGTGTAGATGCTACTGTGCAAGGGGAGAAAGAAGGGGAGTGGTATCGTATTTCTTTTGCGTGCATGAAACCTTCAAAAGTAATTGTCAAACCTGAGGATGTAAAAGGAATTCTTGTGGTTAGTTTTGAAAGAGGCGATTCTGTGTTAAATTATACAACTTATCCAATTCAAGATTTACTAAAAGAACAAAATAAGCAGTTTGTTGATAAATGGGAAACACTGTCTGTTTGGTATGAGGTGCCTAAGGAGGTGCAAGAAGGTGACCGTTTGAAAATTTACCCTTGGAACCCTGTAGGTGGAGATTTGTACTTAGATGATTTTACTGTAGAAACATGGACAACAAAAGCACTAAAGCCTGAAGGTGTGATTTGGAGTCATATTGTTACAGAGCAAAATTATGAAACGAGCGATTTGGCAGGGCAAACAACGAAAGAAACAGCAGCAAGAGGTTTATTCTCTTGTGTCTTGTCTAGTCAAGAAGGCAGAGCACAATACGGCAAAGGATATTCAGGAATGTTGGCATCTGCCAAAATTCAACCTGGTGATTATGTGAAGGTTGCTTTTGCTGGGTTAAAAAAACACCACGTAAGGCAAGTAGCCAAATCCGCTAATATGGTTGTTTCTTTAGAACGAGATGGCAAGCAGTTGTTTTGGGAAGGGTTGGCAATAGACCCTAGATTAAAAAAAGGAGATAGACAGGCTTATGGAAAATGGGTGAACTTGGTGATGTGGAAACAAATACCTGAAGATGCTAAAGAAACAGATGTTCTTAAAATTTACCCTTGGAATAATAATTTGGATCCGATTTATATAGATGACTTACAAATAGAAGTTTGGAAAAAAGAAGGACAGGGTGAGTAGAACTCTATTTTTATTAACATCAATAGTTCGTTGAAACCACGGAGTAGCAGCGCAGCTAAACTTTATTGGTTTGATAATCAGCAAGTTGTGTCTTTGTTGTGTTTTGTGTTAAAATTTTGATTATCAACTGCGCAGCACTCACGAAGTAAACTAATATAAATGTGCTTTTTTATCTTTTTGGTAACTAAGCTTGCGATCTCACGAGCGTAGCGAGCTAAAAAAGTAAAAAACTAAGCTTGCGCCCTCATGAGCGTAGCGAACTAATCAACGACCACGAAGTAGCAGCGCAGCTAACTACTATAACATTAGACCCGATTCTTGCACATAAAAACAGTATTTAATTGGTTGTCTCGTTGATAGTAGTAGGTGTCCATACATTTTCGTACCAAATGCAGTCCTAGGCTTCCGATGTCTTCTAGAATAGAGTGTTCTTTACGAACTTGATTGGTAGGAAAAAAAGGGTTGAAAGCTATTCCTTTATACTGCAATTCTATGATTAGCTTGCCAGTATTGGATAAAGAAAATACTAGATCAATAGCTGTTTCTTGGGATTTGAAAGCTGTATAATCTAAAATACTAGATAGGAGTTCTTTGATGGCAATATTAATTTTTTGAATGACAACAACAGGTATTTCATACATATTGGCAAATTGCTCTAAACTAGAAATAGCTTTTGTAGTTTCTAAAGAGGAATATATGGTTATTTTTTTCTTAGAGATAGTTTTTTGTGTATCCATGTTATTCATAGCCATTAAATACAAATAAGAAAATTAAGCGGGCTTAAGAAACTCTATTTTTGATAAGAAAAGGGCTGATGATCCGGGGGGAATCATCGCCCGAGTAAAATTGGAAGTGATTAATAACTTTTTCAAGTTATTTGGTTTCATAGCAACTTACATGGTCTGCTACACTTATATGTGTTGGGGGAATAAAATTAATCTTAAAATGCTTGAAATTAGTACGAGTACTATTTTTCTATTTGATTGATGATAGGCTTAATGTTAAACCTACATAAATTGTTGCAAAAAGAATGCAACTGATATATGAGTTATTTTTACCATAATACTAAACTGTCCTACGATTTAGCACCTCAAAAAGAATCCCCATTCTATTTGGTAAAACATCAATCTACCAGTTGCACTTAGTCTAAAAGTTCCATTAAACTAACTATCAATATAAAAAGGATAGTTGCTCTCTATAAGTATAAAACCGAGCCAAAAAATAAAAAGTTGAATATTAGTCTTTTATGTATTTTTGTTGGTGGAATTTAATCCATCTGGTAGACAAAGGTGTTTCTAGTAGAGACATTTTGGATAAAAAAAGTGCTTTAAAATAACAAAACGGCATCAAGAGTCTTCTTTTAGCAATTTGTAGATGGTAGAACGTCCAATTTCTAACTTTTTAGAGACCAAAGTGACATCATTATTGTGTTTTTCTAAATAATGGCGAATAATTTTTTTAGTATAATCTCGCATGGTCATTTCTCCATCAAGCAAGCTAAACCGCTTTTGTTTACTTCGTAGTTGTAAGTGCTCTTTTTTAATTTGCTTTTCGTCGGAGAGCACCATTGCTAGCTCGATGATAGATTTTAGTTCTCGAACATTACCAGGGAAGTTATAATTTAGCAAAGCATCTTTGGCTTCTTGAGATAGTGTTTTGACTTCTACCTTATTATCTTTGGCGTAGTTTCTTAAGAAATGTTTGCTCAAAATAAGAATATCATTTCCACGATCTTTTAAAGGCGGGAGTTTGATAGACAAGCCGAGTAGACGATAATACAAATCTTCTCTAAAGTTGCCTTTGTGCACTTCATCAAAAAGATTTTTGTGCGTAGCCGTAATAATTTTTGCATTAAACTTGATGGATTTATTTCCTCCAATTCTAGTAATTTCTTGCTCTTGCAAGGCTCTGAGCAATTTAGCTTGTACAGACAAATCTAAATCGCCAATCTCGTCTAAGAACAAAGTTCCTCCATCTGCCAATTCAAATTTGCCTTGTTTGGTTGTGATTGCACCAGTAAAAGCTCCTTTTTCATGTCCAAATAGCTCACTTTCTATGAGTTCCTTAGGAATGGCAGCCATATTGACAGCAACAAATCGCTTTTTTCTTCGAGGAGAATTGTAATGAATACTTTTGGCAATAACTTCCTTGCCAGTGCCTGTATCTCCAGTGATAGAGGTAACAATATTGCTTTGGGCGGCTTTTTCTGTTAATTTACAAACTGCTTTGATAGCGGGGCTTTGCCCTATAATATCACTAGAATTAAATTGTTTGGCAAGTTGTTCTCTTAAAACACCAACTTCTTCTTTTAATTGGATATTTTGTTTGATCAATTCAACAGAACTTCGAAGTCGTTCCTTCATGCCTGTATCTTTAGTAATATAGTCGTTTGCTCCTTGTTTGAGCAGGTCGATAGCAGTACTAATATTTTTCTGTCCAGATAGAACAATCACCCTAATTTCAGGATTGAATTGTTTGATTTTTTGAAGCACTTCGGCTCCGCCCAAATCGGGTAAATTGTAATCCAAAGAAATGAGTTGAGGTTGTAAATGAAGATGGTCTAGGCAGTCTTGCCCCGTATCAAAAGTATGGACCTCATGTTCTGGATTACTTTCCATAACATATTTGATTAAACGTTGCTGCATTGGGTCATCTTCAACAATAAAAATCCGAAGACTACGACTGTATTCCATTAAAAGTGCTTTTTTTGATGCAAGAAGAATGATAATCAAGAACTCATGCTACACAAAACAATTAGACATCAAGCAATTGTTTCTAAAATTATTAGAAAACATGTGAACGAAACATAATCCTAGAGAATTGAGGCGTGCAAGAAACAAAGAGCACAACTAATGTACCTAGAGGGACGCTTAGGATTTATGACCAATATGGCTAAACATTCTTTATGCTTCTATTTTATTTAACAATTAATTTGGTGATGATGTCCGTTGAATGATTGACTAAATAAATAGGCAACTATTACAATTGGTTTAACTCTAATAAACTTTACTAGTTTTTAGTATAGTAATTAGCTGCGCTGTTACTTTTGGGACGTTCATTATTCCTTTTGGTTAAGAACAGCGCCTTAGTGCCACTAGCATAAGCTAGTTTGGCAAACTTAGCTAGTTATGTTGTTCCGTTGTGGTTTTAATGACCACAAAGTAGCGGTATCGCCAACTATTTTTAGTAAGCAAATAGTGTTTTACCAACTGATTTAACTCTATCAACTAGAGTAATTGTGTTTGTATTGAGAGGTACAATATACTCCTTTTTACCAAAAAACTATTGAAGCTTGTTTCTTTTTCTTATTGTCTTTTGTTTGAATATTCTGTAACTTAGTAAGAATTACAAAAACACCTTGGCGAAAATTGTTTTGAGTCAATAGCATGGAGAAACATATGATAGGTTTTAAAACAAGCGATTTTAAAAAAAAGGCTGAAGAAACATGGGCTTCAAAGTATCGGGAAGATGAATTTCCCAAAGACCCTGCTATTCTTCAACACTTACTAAAAGAAGCACAGATTCGGCAAATTGAATTGGAGTTAGAAAAAAAAGAGCTACTACAAATAAGAAGCTTGTTGAAAGAAGCAAGTCAAGAAGCTCAAGTTGGCGTATGGGAATTAGATGTGTCGACTGAAAACATAGATTGGAGTTCTATTATCAGTGCAACTGGTGAAGAAGCTAGTGGAATTGCCTTGAATATAAAAAATGTTCTCAACCTGTATAAGGAAGGACCAGCAAAAGAAAAGATGCAATATTTGGTGCAACGAGCCATTAAAACTGGAGAAGGTTATGATGTAGAAATTCCTTTGATTAACCAAAAAGGAGAGGAGGTTTGGATTAGGACTGTTGGCAAAGCTGAAATGAAAGATGGCAAATGTGTTCGTTTGTATGGTGTTTTTCAGGATATTACAGAACGTAGGATTGTGGCAGAGCAGTTGGCTAATAATGAAGATTTGTTGTCTTCTATACTTAATACTTTGCCTATTGCAGTATTTGCCAAAGATGTTAATAATGATTACAAGTTTTTATTGTGCAATCGAGCTGCTGAAAAATTGTTTAATACCGCTCCAGGAACTTGTATCGGAAAGACTGATTACGACTTGTTTTCTAAAGAAGAAGCAGATTGGTTTAGAAAAAAAGATATTGAGGCAACTGAAAAGGGAGGCGTCATTGATGTTCCAGAAGAAGTCCTTCATGGTGATTCTGACCCCATTTTATTGCATACTCAAAAGACAGTTGTTCGAGATGTAGAAGGAAAACCCTTGTTTTTAATTGGAGTAGCAGAAGATATTACCGAAAAAAAAGCTTCTGAAAGATTATTAAAAGAGACGAATGATAAATTTAAGGCTATTTTTAATGGCTCGAATGATGCGGTTATGCTGTATACATCGGGCAAGTTCTTTGACTGTAATTCCAAGACCTTGGAAATGTTTGCTATTAAAAATAAGTCGATCTTTTCGAAATTAAATGCTTCTGCATTATCGCCAGAATTTCAACCTAATGGGAAATGCTCATTTAAGGCTGCTAACGAAAAAATAGCGTATGCTTTTGAGCATGGGGCTTGTCGTTTTTACTGGCTTCACAAGCGAAGTACAGGAGAAGTTTTTGATGCGGAAGTATCTCTTTCGGCTATTTTTTATAGAGGAGAACGAGTTATTCAAGCTGTTATCAGAGATATATCTGAGGAAAAATCAGCAGAAAGGGCATTACAAAAGTCAAAAGATCAATTGGAAACGCTTTTTGGGTTGTCTCCTGATTTTATGTTTAAGAGTCGTATTAAAGATTTTAAACTAGTAGATATCAATCAACGAGCTTGTGAGTTTTATGGTTATTCCAAAGAAGAATTTCTAGAACTAAACTTGCTGGATATTGAAGTCCATTCGGCAGAGCATCACTTTAGAGATACCATGTATGATGCTTTAGAAATTGGTGAAGTATTAGAAATAGAAGGAATCCATAGAAAAAAAGATGGCTCTACTTTTCCTGTGTTTGTGCGTGTTTGTAAACTAGACGAAGAATATGAGTTGGCAACAATAACAGATATTACGGAACGAAAAAAACAAGAGGCAGAATTACAAAAATTGTCTTTTGTGGCTCAAAAAACAGATAATGCGGTTATTATTTTGGATGAGCAGGTGCGTATAGAGTGGGTCAACGAAGGTTTTGAAAAAATGACAGGTTACACTTCTGAAGAGGCGGTTGGTAAAAAAATTGGTGTATTGTTAGAAGGGGCAGACTATACAGAGACTTTTGAAGAAGAATTAAAAGCAAATGCTACTCAAAACAAAGCATCTCTATATGAAATACCAGGTTATAAAAAAAATAATCAGTTGTATTGGCGATCAACCTCGATTACGCCTTTTTTGGATAGTGATGGATTGTCTAAATATATTGTTATTGAAAGTGATATTACGGAACAAAAACGGATTGCTGATGTCATAAAAGAGCGAGAGACATTGGCTGCTGCAAAAGAGCTGGTGGAGCGTAGTGAGAGAAGGTTGGCGGAGGCACAAGGCATTGCAAACATAGGATATTGGGAATTAAATCACTTGACTGGGGAGGAAATCTGGTCGGAACAATTGTATCATATTTTTGAAACTAGCCCAGCTCTTATCACTCCTAGTGAAGCCAATTTCTTGCAACATTTACACCCTGAAGATAGAGAAAGAGCGCATGCTTCTTATTTAGAATTGGTTAGAACCCAAAAACCGTATCATATTACTTATCGTTTGTTGTTACCTAATGGCAAATTAAAATATGTCAATGAGCGTTGTCGAGCCGAATTTGATGAAGAAGGACGTCCTTGGCGTTCAATTGGAACGATTCAAGATATTACCGAGCAACGGATAGGAGAAGATAATTTGAGAAAATCTCTAAAAGAAATCCAAGACTTAAAGTATGCATTGGATCAGTCTGCAATGGTGTTGACCATTAACAAAGATGCCAAAATAATGACTGCAAATGCTAATTTCTGCTCATTGTCCAAATACACAGAAGAAGAACTTATTGGCTGTGATTTTCAAATGACAGATTCTAATTATCATTCTAAGTGGTTTCTTCAAAATCTTTGGGAAACGGTCGAACGAGGGGATGTTTGGAAAGGAGAATTAAAAAACAAAACGAAATATGATTCTTATTATTGGGTCGATACTGCTGTTGTTCCATTCTTAGATGAGCAGGGCGTTGTTTCTCAGTATATTGTTATACAGAGAGATATAACTGAAAAGAAACGTTTGGAAGAAGAGTTGGAGCAAAGCAACGAAGCCGAGTTTGCTAAATTGTACCAACAACAACAGTTGCACATAGCAGAAATAGAGGAACGCAGCGCAGAACTAGATCGCTTCTTTAACCTGTCAATTGACATGATTTCTGTGGTAACACCAGATGGTTATGTCAAGAGAATTAACCCTGCTTTTTCAAAAGCTTTAGGATATACTAAAAAAGAATTATTTGCTCAACCCTTGTTAGATTTAATTCATCCTGATGATGTAGAAAATACTAGGAAACAGTTTGTTCGCTTGATGGAAGGGGAGGATATTATGAATTTTGAGAATCGTTGCCGTACTCAATGTAATGAATACCGTTGGATGTCTTGGCGTATTGTTCTAGATAAAGAAAAAGAGTTGATTTATTCCATTACTAGAGATATAACAGAAGAGAAAAATGCTACTAAGAAAATTGAAGATTTGACTTATACGCTCAATCAAACGGCTATTGTGATGATTGTGAGTAGGGATGAGAAAATTGTTTCTGTAAATGATAAATTTTGTGAAATATCAGGTTATAACCGAGAAGATGTCATTGGGCAACACCATGAAATTCTGGACTCATTTCATCATTCGGATACTTTTTGGGAGGATTTAAGAGCGACGATTGAGTCTGGAAAAATTTGGCAAGGAGAAATCAAAGAAAGGGCTAAAGATGGTTCTTTTTATTGGACGTATACCTCTAGTGTTCCTTTCTTGAATGCAGATGGTGAAGTGACTCAGTATATTGTTATACAGGCAGATATTACAGATCGGAAACAGCTAGAAGAAGATTTGAGACAAGCCAAAGAGGAGGCAATTAAAAATGCCAAAATCAAAGAAGATTTCTTGGCAAATATGAGCCATGAAATCCGAACACCAATGAGTGGGGTATTAGGTTTTTCTAGATTATTACTACAAACTTCAATGGATACAACACAGCGCAATTATGCGCAAAGTATTTATAGCTCAGCCGAAAACTTATTGGTTGTTGTAAACGATATTTTGGATGTTTCTAAAATAGAGTCTGGAAAGTTTCAGTTGGATGAAGTAGCCTTTGATTTGAGGAAACGAATAGAAGACAGCCTTAGTATTTTGAGGGTAGACATCGAGAATAAACAATTGAAGTTGATTGTTGAAGTAGATGCTCAGATTCCTAAAAAGGTATGGGGAGTGCCCGACCGCCTTTCTCAGATTTTGATTAATTTGGTGGGAAATGCTGTCAAATTTACAAAAATTGGTTCTATTTACTTAACCGTAAAATTGGTGGATCAACATCTGTTTTTTGAGGTGAAAGATACTGGGATAGGTATCGCCGCAGATAAATTAGACGCTATTTTTGAGACCTTTACGCAGGCAGAAAGTTATACAACGAGGGAGTATGGTGGTACTGGGTTGGGACTCAGTATTTCTAAGAAATTGGTTTTGTTAATGGGGGGAGAGATAGGAGTAGAAAGTAAATTAGGAAAAGGCTCTATTTTTTATTTCTATTTGCCGTTTAGGGCAGCAGCTGATAGGGCTTTAACATCAGAAGAGAGTGATGCCGAACAATTTGCTCTGGAGCCTCAACTAGGAGAAAATTTAAAAATATTGGTTGTAGAGGACAATTTAGTCAATCAAGAACTTGCATTAATTTACTTAAATATGCTGCACTGTGATTGTGATTTGGCAAATAATGGCGAAGAGGCTTTGGTGAAACTTTCTGAAAACTCCTACGATTTAATTCTGATGGATATACAAATGCCTAAAATGGATGGCATTGCTGCTACTTTAGAAATTAGAAAAAGAAAGATAATCACTCCAATTATTGCCATGTCTGCACATGCATTGAGCAAGGAAAAAGAAAAGTGTTTTGATATAGGAATGAACGACTATATTGCGAAGCCATTTAAAATAGAAGAATTAAGAACGATTATTATAAAGCATACACACAAAAGGCTAGAGCACCCTAAACGGATTGCTAATACATCCAATACCTTAACAAAAACAACTGCCGCAAACGAAAAAAAATATCAGAATCATTTTGAGCATTTGTTAACTGTAACAGATGGTAACGAACAGTTGGCAAAGGAATTATTACTTTTATTTAAAGAGGAATTATCGAAATTTTGCCAAAATATGGATTTGGCTTTTGATAAAAATGACCGTTCTGTTATTCGTAAGCATTTGCACAAAATAAAACCAAATTTAGAGTTGTTGCACTTAGACGATTGGTACCAAATCTGTGATGGTATTAGCCAGCTGTTGGATACGGAAACCTCTATGGGTACTTTAAAAAAACAGTATCAGATGATGAATGCTGCCGTACCTGATTTGATGGCAGCTATTGAGAAAGAATTGACCTAAAATCCAAGTGCTCTTAATGCCTCTAGAGAAAGTAAAAAATCTTCTCGATGAGCGACCTCTATCACTAAATAGGGAGGCTTTTCTAAAGCTTGAATAGCTTCGAAAAAACCATCAAAATTGACACTTCCTTTGGTAAAGGCAACGTGTTGATCTATGGTGCCGTCATTGCTGTGCAAATGGATATACGCCAAGTGATCGCTATATCCTTTGACCCAACTCAAGGGGCGATTTTGAGCTTTGGTAAAGCAATGACTATGTCCTGTGTCATAACAGGTTTTGAAATTGGGATGGTGGAGACGATCTAAAATGCCCCCTATAAAACTATGATCTTCTTCTTGCGTATTTTCAAGGTGAAGGCATAAATCGTGTTGCTCTATTTTGGGAATAAATGTTTTCCAAAATGCTACTTGTTTATCTATCCAAAAATCTTTGTATCCTAGTCGTCGAGAGTGGCTGTAGTTGGTATGAAAAACCAGTTTTTTTATACCTAATTGTATAGCTATATCCAAAGATTGATTGATTCTGAACCGACTAACCTCAACAATTTTGGGATCTCTTGCGGTCATAGATAAATCGTAAAAAGCTCCATGCATGGTAATAGGTTGCGTAAAATCTTTTAGCATAAGTTGATATGCTTGAATTTGCTGTTCTAAATCTGGCGCTTCTAATGACGATGGGTAAGAAAAATAAGACAGCTCAATGCCGACGTTGGCATTTTCCAAGCGGGTTAGAACTTCAGGAGTGACTTTTGCAACAGAAACTAAAAGCGGAATTTTCATGGTGGTATGATTTGGAAATTAAATTCAATAGTTGAGTAGCGTTGTTACTAGGTTATAAAGTTATCAATAATTTTTTCAAAAAGAACCACAATTTTCTACTTAAATACTAAGGCGTTGCTTTTGCAATGAATTATAATGTATTGAAAATATAATACTTAAAAAGGAATTAGAACCTACGAGTACTTTTATAAGGAAGTTATTTTTTAATCGTCTCTTATTGTCGTAATTTTGTGAGCTATATCATTTGTGGAAACAGACCACAGACAAACCAACTATTATGCAAGACACACTTATTACAATAACAATCGTAACCTTTGGCTTTTTATTAGTTGCTAATGTGTTTTTTAGAATAAAAACATTTAGAACATTTAAAAAACTCGCAGAACAAGGAGTTATGTTTAGCAAAGAGCACGTCCTAAGCAAAGAATTACTAGAACGTGAAATTATCTCCAAACATCCTGATAAAAAGGAGTTAATCTTGTCTCATGTCAATAGTATGAAATTATCCATGCGTATTTCAATGCTTTGTATGGTTGTATTAACTATTTGTGGTGCCGTTTTGATGTACTACAGAAAATAAGCAATAAATGAAAAAAAATGCTTCTTTAAAGAAATTACACACGTTCGGTTTAGAGGTACAAGCAGCAGATTATATTTCTGTTGCTCACGAAACTGAATTGCGAGAACTATTGCCCTTGCCTAAAACCCATTTGATCTTAGGTGGAGGGAGTAATATGCTTTTTACAAAGGATTTTGAGGGCTTGGTTATACACAATAAGATAAAAGGGATTGAGGTTGTTGAAGAAAATGAAGAACAAGTATTGGTTCGAGTAGGCGGGGGCGAAATTTGGCATGAATTGGTGCTTTGGGCAATTGAGCAAAATTACGCAGGCTTAGAAAACCTATCGTTAATACCAGGTTCCGTTGGTGCTGCCCCTATTCAAAATATTGGAGCGTATGGCGCAGAGCTAAAGGATGTATTTGATTGTTTGGAAGCTATGAATTTAGAGACAGGAGTAATAGAAACGTTCGATTTTGAAGATTGTGGGTTTGCGTATCGGGAAAGTATCTTTAAGGGAACTTTAAAAGGAAAGTATTTTATAACAAGGGTGTTGCTGCGTCTATCCAAACAAGCTACATTTAATATCTCGTACGGTGCTATTCAAAAAGTACTAGAGGATACACAAAGCCCTTTGTCTATTCGTTCTATCAGCAATGCTGTGATTCAAATTCGAACTCAAAAACTACCTGATCCTAAAGAAATTGGCAATTCAGGTTCTTTTTTTAAAAATCCTATTGTAGAAATTGCTGTTGCCAAAGCGTTACAAGAAAAATACCCCTCTATTCCTGTATATCCTGTTAATAACGATTTTAATAAATTGGCTGCTGGGTGGTTGATTGATCAGTTGGGGTGGAAAGGTTATCGAAAAGGGGATGCAGGAGTGCATCAACATCAAGCATTGGTTTTGGTCAATCATGGAAATGCAACAGGTGAAGAAATTTGGGCGTTGGCAAAAGAAATACAAGCCTCTGTGCAAAAAGAGTTTGGTATTTTGTTGGAGCCAGAAGTAAATATTATAGCTTAAACCCCAGATCTATGAGTGAATTAACACGAGGACGTAGCTTCGGATATGTGCTTGGTTTAGCTTTTTTACTACCTAAAGAAAAAAATCAATGGCGTATTAATTAAAAATACAGCAAATTATACCCAGATAAGAACATATTTTTCTAATTTTGCAGTTCATAAGGATATTATATGTTAGTATTAATAACAATATATAAAAACTAGTAATACTTTGGACAATAATTTTTCAACAAACAAGACACTCGCTCAATTATTTGTGGGGATTATCGCTGTTGCGTTAATCACGTCTCAGTTTTGGTCTTGTTCAACAGCCCAAGGGATTACTTACATAAACACAACCGTAGAAACAGACGTAGAACAGGATAGGGGACAAGACGTGTTGTTGTTTAAATTGCTTTCGCCTGTAATGCCCGAAGATGGGCAGCAGATTACTAAAAGAAGCATTACCGATGCAAAAAATGTAGACCAAAATCAACCTTTGGTTACCATTCAATATATTCCTGTGCTGGCTTATTTAGAAGGTCTCCCCTTCATTCAGAATGTCAGCCCTTACTCTCTCAAGGATATTCAAGCACATACACCAAATATTGTCTTGTCTACTCCTAAGCGAGGTCCTCCTTGTTCTAAGATGTCTTCGATTAAGTTCGAAGCATAGATACAAAAGAAAAGTACTCTATTGCACAGCATGTTCTTATTCTGTAAAGTAAGCTAAATATGGCTATGAAACTGTTTGAACGAAGGATTAATCCTATTAAAAGCTGTGTGGAGTAAAAAGCAGGAATAACTTATAAAAAACAGAAGAAGGGAATGGCTAGACCATTGCTAAAGTTTAATTATTTGAGGAGGCAGAAGCCCTTAATTAAGGAGCTGATAGACTATGTTTTGTCTAGTTTTTTATAAGCCAATTATTTTAACCATACTTAAAAAAATCTATATTTGCACTCAATTTGCCCAAAGCTACTGAGCAGGGTAAATTGAGCACAATATTGTCAACTTGCTTAACAAACTAAAAAAAGTCAAGTTTGGCGCAGAACAAATTTTTAAGACAAATTATAAAAAGTAATGCAAGGAAAAGCACTGATTAAATTTTTTACAGGCGTAGCATTATTGGTAGTTGCCTATCAATTTTTGCTTTGGTTCCCAACAAGAAGCGTGGAATCTAATGCAGACCAATATGCAGCGGCAGCAGTTTCGCAAATGCCTGATTCAAATGTTAAAGAAGAACGTAGAGATTCGTTCCGTAATGCTTATTTAGATTCTGTTTCTAACAAACCTGTATTTAGCATACCGTTTGTTAAAAGCTACAATTATCAAGAATTAAAACAACAACAAATTGCTTGGGGATTAGACCTTCAAGGTGGTATGAGTGTTGTTATGCAAGTAGATTTGCAAGAACTAATCATTGCATTGTCTGGCAAAAGCAGCAATCCAGAGTTTTTAAAGGCATTGGATCAAGCAAAAATAGCACAACAATCTGCACAAACAGATTATGTGACGTTGTTTGGACAAGAGTATGAAACGTTGACAGATTACCCTTTAGCGCGTTTGTTTTCTGTAAGTGAGCGTTTGAAAGGGGAAGTAACTGTAAATTCTACAAATGAAGAAGTATTGACAGCTATTCGTAAAGTAGCTGCTGAAACAGTAGAAAGCACATACAATTTATTGAAAAAACGTATTGACCGTTACGGTGTTGCGCAACCAGTTGTTTCTTTAGATAAGAATACAGACAGAATTACAGTAGAATTGCCTGGTGTACGTAACCCTAAGCGTGCTAGAAAATACTTGGTTGCTACAGCTAACTTAGAGTTTTGGGAATTGCACCAAAATGCAGATATCCAAAATGAGTTGATTACTTTGAATGAAACGCTAAAAGAGCAACAAAAAATAAAAGAAGGATTACAAGATACTACTTCTAAAGTAGAGGAAGTGCCAACAGTAGCAGAAGAAACGCCTGATTCAACTGGTTTGGAAGGTGATTCTACTTTGAGTGATTTAGGAAGCTTGGAAGGAGAAGGTGATTTGGCAGGTGATTCTACAGATATAGGACCATTGTTCAAAATCCTACAATTGAATTTTGCTCAGAATACTCAACAACTTTCTGGTGTAATTGGTTATGCAGAATTGTCTAACGTAGCAGCAGTAGAAGCTATGTTAAAAAGCAAAGCAGCTAAAAAAGCGTTGGGATCAAAAGCTAGATCAGTTCGTTTTGTATGGGATGCTAAGCCATTTGAAAGTACAGATGGCAAGAATTTCTTGGCACTATATGCTTTGAATACAAAAGGAAGAGACAACTCTGTTTTGAGTGGAGAGCGTGTGGTACAATCATTCCCAACACCAAACCCAACAGGTAGCGGTTTTGCGGTATCGTTGAGTATGGATCAAGAAGGAGCTCGTATATGGAAAAAAATGACAACAGATAATGTTGGTCGTCAAGTAGCCGTTGTTTTAGATAATAAAGTATACTCTGCTCCTAATGTAAACGAGCCTATCCCTAACGGAAATACGTCTATTTCTGGAGGATTTGAAGAAGTAACAGAGGCAAAAGATTTGGCTAATATTTTGAGTATTGGTAAATTGCCTGCAAGACCAGAAATTATTGAAGAAGCAGTTGTTGGACCTTCTTTGGGAGCAGCTACTGTATCAGCTGGTATTTGGTCATTGGTAGGTGGTTTTGTTTTGGTACTACTATATATGTTGGGATATTATGCAATGGCAGGTGTAATTGCTGTAATTGCTTTGTTCTTAAACGTATTCTTTATTTTTGGTTCTTTGGCTTCATTTGGTACTGTGTTGACATTGCCAGGTATTGCGGGTATCGTATTGACAATTGGTATGGCAGTGGATGCTAACGTAATTATCTTTGAGCGTATTCGTGAAGAATTGAGAGGCGGTCAAGATTGGAAAGCTGCGATTACAAAAGGATTTAGCCATTCGTATTCAGCGATTTTGGATGCTAACATCACGACATTGATTGTAGCGGCTATTCTGTACAACTTTGGTTTAGGACCAATTAAAGGTTTTGCGACAGTATTGATTATTGGTGTTGTTTGTTCAGTGTTCTCTGCGGTATTGATTGGTCGTATGATCTTTGATTCTTACATGGAAAGAAACAAAGAAGTAACGGTATGGGCTAGTTGGTCTAAGAATATTTTGGCAAACCCAGGAATTGATTTTGTCAGCAAGCGCAAAATTGCTTATGGTATCTCTGGATTGGTATTGACAGCAGGTATTGTTTCTATTTTAAACAACGGTTTTGAATTAGGGGTAGATCTACAAGGAGGTCGTTCTTATACGGTTCAATTTGCAGAAAATGTAGATGCTTCGGCTTTCAAAACAGAAATTGAGAAAGCATTTGCGACCGTAGAAAAAGACAAGGAAAATGTCAACAAAACAGTTGTAAGAGAGTTTAGCAAAGCTACACAAGCTAAAATTACAACTTCCTTCTTGCAAAAAGAATTGGAAATAGATGCAGATTCTGTTATTTTAAGAAAAGTGTACGAAGGAGCAAAAGCATATTCAGGAAACGATATTAGTTATGAAGATTTTGCAGCAGGAGAACCTGCAGAAGGCGGTCAAGCTGGCGGATTCTACTTGAGTGCATCTTCAAAAGTTGGACCTACTATTGCCGATGATATTCGCAATTCAGCTGGTTGGGCAGCAGGTTTGTCTTTGATATTTATCTTCTTGTATATCTTCTTGCGATTTAGCAGATGGCAGTATAGTGCTGGTGCCTTAGCAGCATTGGTACATGATGTTCTGTTTGTTTTGTCAATCTTCTCTATTTTCAAAGGAATTTTACCATTCTCATTAGAGATTGATCAAGCATTTATTGCCGCTATTTTGACCGTAATTGGATATTCTATCAACGATACGGTGGTTGTATTTGACCGTATCCGTGAGGTAGGAAGAGATATGCAAGACAAAGCTTCGTTCAAAGAAATTGTCAACATTGCTGTTAACAATACAATTAGCCGTACTTGTATTACGTCTTTAACTACCTTGTTAGTAGTTTTAATTTTGTTCCTATTTGGAGGATCTGGAATTAGCGGCTTTGCTTTTGCATTGTTGATTGGTATCCTTGTTGGTACGTATTCTTCTATTTTTATCGCAACACCAGTTGTTGTAGACACAACAGGAGATCGCAATATTTTTGATGCACCTGTAGAAGAAGAAGTAAGTGCAGAAGATGAAACGCCACAGGTTTAAGTAACGATTTAAAGGTTCTTGTCTAAAAAAACAATTGTTTTTATAAGGTCATAACCTTTATCCGCTTGCTTAATTAAACGTTAAATATATTTAAAATGGGCTGTCTCCTAAAGGGGGCAGCCTGTTTTTTTTGAACTAAAAATATCTTTTGTACAAAAAATACCTATCTTTGCCCCATCCAAAATGGACTGATTGTTGAGTAGAAGAATTTTTGAATGAACTATTCTTCTATTTGTTAATGAACAGTATCATGAGTTAATATTTAGGGAATTAAGTATTGATTGAGTTATCTCTTTTATAAGGGAATTTTATTGATAATGAATTTGCTATGGTTGATTTGTGTGTATTGAAAAGGAACTAAATCAGCGAATTATTCAAGAATCAATTTTATTTTAATAAAAAATAGAAGAGGGAATACAAAAGAAATTTTATCACCAAAATCAAGAAGAAAAAATTTCTTACAAAGGGTACCTTCTTTTTTTTCTTCATAAGAAGCTCTCGCTTCACTAAAAGATATAAAACATGAAAGGAAACGATCAATTTGTATCAGCAAAGGATGAATCTCCAAGAATGTTTGAAAACGATATTTTAGACTATTTTTCAAGAGCACATCCGATTTCCGTACCGATTGTATTTGTGCCAATCATTCTTTATTTTTTGTACTCTGCTTTTGTCAATTATGGATTGACAGTCACGAATTTTGTCGCCTTGTTTTTTGCAGGTATTTTAGTTTGGACTTTGTTTGAGTACTTTCTACACCGTTATCTATTCCATTGGCAAATTGATACCGACTGGGGTAGAAGATTACATTTTATGATTCACGGTTGCCATCACGATTACCCAAACGACTCAATGCGTTTGGTTATTCCAACAGGAGCTAGTTTGGTTTTGGCTGTGATCATGTACTGGTTTTTCTACTTCTTTATCGTGTATTTGTTTGGCGGTACGATAGGAATGCACCATGGTTTTTTTGCCTCTTTTGTAATGGGGTATGTAACTTATGACATGATGCACTATGCGACGCATTACGCAAAATTTAAAAACAAATGGTTTAGAGAAATTCAAAAGAACCACTTAGACCATCATTATGTAGATCATGACAAAGGTTTTGGATTGAGTAATGTTTTCTGGGATAGAGTCTTTGGAACAGCTCAAGACAGTATCAAAAAGAAAAAATAATTTGATTTTAATTCTAAAAAAGCTTCTGGAATATATTTTCAGAAGCTTTTTTTTGTAACTTATATAGACCTTTTGCTTTGATTATGAAGGGTTTTGTTCTGGGAAATTTTATTAATGGCAATTGGGAGCGACAGAAAAAAGCCAAGTAACAGAATTTATTAACTAAAACTATAAGCATATGCAACAAAAAATTTTACACTTAATTTTTCTTTTTTTATGGAGTAGTTTCTGCCTAAAAGCACAAACAGACTCCATTAACATGACCAGTTTTGTAGGGGTACCTACAGATGTGGGAATAGACATTATGTGGACGACAGATGGAGAACACAATGTAGCGTATTTTACATTGGAACGTTCTTTAGATGCCATGAGCTTTGAACCAGTCAAAGTCGTGAAACCTCATAAGGATGTGTCAGGAAAGAAAACGTATGCCTACAGCGATGAAAATATATTCAGAGCTCAAGTTTACTACCGAATAACAACACAATTGTCAACAAGTCAAAAAACATCTACCATTATTGCTGTTGTGCGCAATGATCGCTTGAATTTGCCAAATATTATGATTTACCCTACGATCACAAGCCACTCTGTTAATGTAGTCAAAAATTCGACAGAGGACTTGTCAGGTGCTTACATTCGTGTTTTTGATATGTCAGGGCATTTGTTGATCAACAAACCTGTAAAAGGGAATTTTTTAGTAGAAACGATTGATGTTTCTACGTACGAAGCAGGAGCCTATGTCATTGAATTATACAAAGATAAATTTGCCAAACAAGCAAAATTTATCAAGCAATACTAGTTAGGCAGATTATCTAAACCAAAATTAAAAAACAGTTCTAAGAATTCGTCTAAAAGTTGTAATCCCCATTCGTTGTTGATAGAGGAAGAATAATTTTTAGAAATACTCTAAATTCTTAGAACTGTTTTTTTTATCTTTGAACCATGAAAGAAATTGAGTTTAAAGAAGTTGATCAAGTTGGAGGGGATACTCTAGACGTCATCAGTAACGCTAATAAGTTCAATCGTTGGACTTATGATACCATACGCCCTTTTTGCAAAGGAAAGATCTTAGAAATAGGAAGTGGCGTTGGGAATATTTCTCAGTTTTTTTTGGAAGATGGTGCACCTATTTTACTCTCCGATATTCGTAAAGGCTATTGTAGCGAGCTCAAACACAAATTCCAAGCGTACCCGAATTTGGAAGGAGTAGAACTAATTGATTTGGTTGACCCTGCTTTTGACGAAAAGTTTAAGAATTTATTAGGTACTTTTGATACCCTTTTTTCACTAAATGTTGTGGAGCATATCTATGATGATAATTTAGCGATTCACAATGCAAAAAAATTACTCAAAAAAGGAGGTCGTTTAATTATCTTGGTACCATCTTATCAATTTCTATTTAATGGTTTAGACAAGGAATTAGATCATTATAGACGTTATAATAAAAAGACATTGAGTGCGCTTTTTGATAAAAATGATCTAAAAATTATCAACAAGCAGTACTTCAATTTTATGGGAATATTTGCTTGGTTTATTTCTGGAAAATTGCAAAGAAACGAAACCATTCCAGAAGGACAAATGGGCTTATACAATGCGTTAGTGCCTATTTTTAAGATAATTGACCACATCGTATTTAGAGCAGCAGGTTTGTCTACAATTGTAGTAGGCGAAAAGAAATAAAGTTGCTTTGGGCAAGCTTTCTCCAAGTTTTAAAATCGGGTAATCACTAGCACAAAACCTTAATGAATTACATCGCTACTTAATAGATTACCGCCAACCAACAATAGTTAACTGAAACCACGCAGTAGCAACGAACTACTAAACCAAATAACGAGCAAAAATTACCAAATACTAAAGCACCCTTCTTTTATGAGGGATCGGTTCGATGTTTGAAATAAATAGTTCGTTGATTAGAAACCTAGGAAACCTCAACCTAGGGCTATTTCATAATGTTTATATTGACTCCCATAGAATGAGAACGCTAAAAAAACATCCTAAAAAAATACTTGCTTGCTTCTTACTTTGTAGCATAGTTTATTATTATTGTTTGCCCCAAAAGTTATTTCAAGACCCCGTTTCTACCGTTTTATTTGATAAAAAGGGAGCTTTATTAGGAGCTAAAATAGCAACCGATGGTCAATGGCGTTTCCCACACAATGATAGCGTACCAGACAAGTTTAAACAGGCGATTATAGCGTTTGAAGACAAGCGATTTGAAGACCATTGGGGCGTTGACATATGGGCTATATTGAGAGCAATACGATTGAACACACAACAAGGTCGTCGAGTGAGTGGGGGGAGTACCATTACAATGCAAACCCTTCGAATGGCTCGCAAAAATCCACAACGTACCCTTGTTGAAAAAGTCAAAGAAGCTATCTTGGCTACTCGATTAGAATGGTCGTATTCTAAAGAGAAAATATTGGCTATGTATGCTTCTAATGCCCCTTTTGGTGGGAATGTAGTTGGGTTAGATGCTGCTGCATGGAAGTATTTTGGAAGAAGTGCCGCTCAATTATCTTGGGCAGAGTCGTGTATGTTGGCCGTATTGCCGAATAGTCCTAGTTTGATCCATTTGGGAAGAAATCGGACTAAATTAAAAAAGAAACGAGATTGGTTATTATCAAAACTTTGTGCCAATGGTGCCATGGACAGCATTACTTGCCAATTGGCACAGTTAGAACGTTTGCCTGACAAACCCAAACCATTGCCTCGTTGGAGTCCTCATTTGTTGGAACGTGTCCATCAAGAACTTGTTTTGAGTCAGCAACACAAAGGGATTATACATTCTACTATTGATTTGAATTTACAAGTTCAAGTGAATGAAATTTTGGATCGCCATTATCAAGTTTTAAAATCAAATGAAATTTATAATGCAGCAGCTTTGGTAGTAGATGTGGCAACAGGGGATGTAATCGCCTATGCTGGGAATGTGCCGCACGCTGCTCAGGAGCACAGCCCTGCTGTTGATATTATTACAGCACCTAGAAGCAGTGGCTCTATTTTAAAACCTTTTTTGTATGCGGCGATGCTACACGATGGAGAAATGACTTCACAAACCTTATTGCCAGATATACCATCGCATTTTGGCGGATATACACCTAAAAATTATGATAAGAGTTATTCGGGGGCAGTACAGGCGAATCAAGTAATTACGAGATCCCTAAATATTCCCTCTGTACACATGTTAAAGCGTTATGGTATGATGCGTTTTGCGGATAAACTGAGACGGGTTGGAATGACCACTTTGGCGCATTCTGCCAAGCATTATGGATTGACATTAATTTTAGGGGGTGCCGAGACTAGTTTGTGGGATTTGGGAGCAATGTATGGTGGAATGGCTCGAAATTTAGCCAATAGTTATACCTATAATGGTTTGTATGATTCTAATAATTTTAGAGCATTAAATTACTTAAAAGAAAATTCTCAAGGAGTATTAAAAGGAGAGGAGCAAAATAAATTACAAAAAAATACGCCTTTATCAGCAGGGGCTATTTGGCATACCTTTCAAGCCATGCAGGAAGTTGTTCGCCCCAATGAGGAAGTCTTTTGGAAAAGTTTTCCTTCAGCGCACCGAGTAGCGTGGAAAACAGGAACAAGCTTTGGGTTTAGAGATGCTTGGGCAGTGGGTTGTACTCCAAAGTATGTTGTGGCTGTTTGGGCGGGCAATGCCGATGGAGAAGGGCGTCCAGGTCTGGTTGGTGTGCATGCCGCTGCTCCAATTTTATTTGATATTTTTCATGTGCTAAACCCAGGAAGGCTTTGGTTTGAAAAACCACATGATGACTTGGTCGATTTGGCTGTCTGTGCCCATAGTGGACATATTGCTTCGGAGTATTGTACGAATGTGATTAGAAGGGCAGAACCTAAAGTTGCGACTAAATCTAAGGTTTGTCCTTATCATAAAAGAATTCATTTATCCAAAGATGGCAATTATCAAGTGCACAGCGATTGTGTATCGCCAATGGATATGCAACATGCTAATTACTTTGTTTTACCTCCCACTCAAAGTTGGTATTATAGAAAAAAACATCCTAGTTATAAAATCCTGCCTGAGTATAGAAGTGATTGTAAAAATAGTCTTGCTAGTCATCAAAAAAAACAGATGGCATTGGTTTATCCAGAGGCTAATATGAAAATTTATGTACCAACAAATTTAGATGAAACCAAAAGTAGAACGGTTTTTGAAGCAAAACATACCAATGCTTCTACTCAAATTTTTTGGCACTTAGACAATGTTTATATTGGTCAAACTCAAGAATTGCATTATATGGAGTTAAATCCTGAGGCAGGAATGCACACCATTACGATTGTAGATGAAGATGGAAGTGCGATTAGTCGCCAATTTGAGATTATTGCTTCTGAGGATGAGGAAAGCTAGAAAAATGTCTCCTTATTCAAATTGTATTTTTGCTATTATTAACAAAAAAAGTTATCTTGTATAGATGTCAAAAAAAAGTAAAATACATAGAGGACGCTTTCAAGCCCAAGGCAATGGTTTAGAAGAGTCAGAATCATGGGCACAAGATAAACCACTTTCCGTTTCTAGTGCACTTGCGCTATTACGTAGTTTGATTGCTAAACTAACTCCTAGTGATTACGCCAAACGAAAGAAAGCATTTGAAAAAGCAGAAGAATTTGTAGAAAATGCAAGTGAAAATGGAGGGATATTTGCTGTGATAAAAAAGACCTTTAAGGTAAAAGGTTCTAAAGATGAACGGGTAGATATAGAAGTGTTAGGTGGTAAAGCGTTTGTTAAAAATGATGAAAATGAATAAAAATGGTTGCTGTAGTTAGAGAAAAAGATTTTCTGTACAAAAATTTTTTAGAGAAAAAGAAGATTTACAGTCAAAATGAATCTTATTGGAAGAGATATGTAAGAAATGTACTAGAACCTAAAGTGATAGAACATGAATTTTGGTTGAAGAATGAATATGCCAATGGTACTAAAATTTATGATGGTAATCCAATTTATAGTGCAAAATTGCAAAATAGAAAAGCAATTAGAATAATACAAGAAGAACCAGAAAGTGATACACTTCAAATTTCTGCTTGGATTGAAGAAATAGAAGATGAACACCAAAATAAAATAGAAGAATTGGTTATCTCTTTGGAATTAACAAGAACTACTCGAAAACTTGCGTTAGAATTAATCAAGGAGTGGGCATTGGATGAAGTATCAAAGGAAAAAATGATGTCTTGGATACCAGAAAAAATTGATTAATAATTTTTTATAGAGAATGGCATTAAATCTTTCAAGACTTGATGCCATTCTTATTTTATATAGGTTAGAGGTAAGTTTTGTTACCAAACCTCATATGTTATTATTATGATAATAACCCCCAATTATTAGGAACTTAAAGATTAGTTTTTTAACTTAGTTTTTAGTTGTTCTGTGAGCTAGTCTTCAGAATAGCCCAATAATCAACATATTAATAAATTACAGCATAGAAAATAACAATCATATGACAAGGATACTCACACCCTTAGAATTACAAGTCATGAACTTGCTGTGGAAAAAAGAAAAGGTCTTTATAAAAGACCTTTTGGAAGCTTGGCCCGTAGATGAATCGGGAAAAAAACCGGCTTACAATACAATTTCTACTATTGTTAGAATTCTTGAAAAAGATAAAGGTTTTATCGGATATAAAGCTTATGGTCGTACCCATGAGTATTATCCCCTAATTACAAAAAGTGATTATCAAAAAACATTTTTGAAGAACGCAATTGACAAAGTTTTTTCTGGCTCTGTAACGAGTTTGGTCTCTGCATTGGTGGATGATGAAAAAGTCAATCAAGACGAAATTGATGAATTAAAACGCTTGTTGGAGGAATAATAATATAGGAGAGGAAGCCAGCTAGAAAAATAAGCCAATTATTGAAACGTTTTCTAAGTTGGTAAAGTAAAGACACAAATCTTTTCAACGTTACGTTCTATAAGTATAAACTCGTTTAGACATTTTCTCAATACTAGGAATATGGTGCACTATATACTATTATCCTGTCTCCTTTCGATGATTGGAGGAGGACTTTATTTTTTTGTATTACAAAAACGTTTGCAAGTATTGCAGGCGAAGTACGTTTTATTAGGTATCTTAATATTAAGTTGGATGATACCTATAATGGTACCTAGTTTACCCAATTATACGCAAGAATTGGGAGCTGAATATCTAGTTGATTATAGGAATTATGACGCTTGGAATGTTGTAGATATTCAAGATGAGAATTTGGTGGCCTGTTATGAAGATGCTGCCAACAGCCGAGAACAATGTCATTGTGAAGTCAAGCAACAATCAGATGTGCTGTATTATCAATCTAACACATACTATAACTTTATTATTACCTGTAAGAGTCCTTTGTTTTGGTTCTTTGTAGGAATGATGTTACTTTTCTTGTTGGATTTTGTATTAAAGTTGGCTTGTTTGATTTACTTGGCACAGATTAGTCCAAGAGAACAACGAACCTTAGGAGGAAGTACGTTTTATTTGTTGCGCCCAAAACAAAATTTACCGCTGTCCATTAGCTCTTTTAGTTTGTGGAATCATTATATTTTGTTGGATAGCCACTTAGAGGCTAATTTTTCAGATCGAGAAATGGAAGCTATTTTATTACATGAAGTAGCTCATTTACAACAACGAGATACTTGGCAGCAAATGCTGTTGTCGATTTTAAAGATTTTTTGGTGGATGCAACCCATGTATTATTATATTAAGCGAGAGTTAGATGAATTGAATGAGTATGTTGCGGATGATTTTGCGGTTCAACATTTGGGAGATGCCAAATTTTATGCTAGAATATTATTAAAAGCTAAAGAACAGCAAACGCAACACAATGAATTAAGCTTAGTGGCTTGTTTTGCACAGGGTTTGTTCAAACAGCGTATTTTGAGATTGATTAATACGCCTACACCACATGCTAAACCCAATTGGATTTTTTCTCTACTACTTGTTGGTGTAGTTTTTTGGAGTACTAGTGTTGTTGCCTTGCCTATTTTACAAGAACATGATATAGCGATTCAACAATATGAAATCTTACAAAAAAAGAATTCTATAACAGGTAAACATGAGTTTTGTAAGAGTTGTATTTTTGACGAGCTCAACAAAGAACACTAGACATTATCAGGAATAGAGATGTATAGTCGGAAAATCAAGATATTTTTTTAGGCATATCATTTCATTTGTGATAATGTCTAAAAAAAATGGATTATCAAGAACTAGTTGATAATCCATTTTTTTTTAATAAATCACTTATTCAACACTATCTACGCGAATGCTATCAATGATATTGATACTAGGTAACTCTTCTTTAGGAACTTTGGGGGCAAAATAAGCTAAATCTCGCATACCTGAGTATTGGGTTAGGTACCATTTATTGTCAATCAGCGAAAATAGATTTTCAATCATAAAGGCATCTTGAACGATAATGCGTTCTCGCATTACATCATCCATGTCATAAAAAGGAAGTACATTGATTTGATCACTCTTGGGATCTACTGCCTTTTTGAATCTCCAATTGTCTATTTCCCAATAAAAAGGCTTCGTATCTCCATTAGGATTATTTCCTAACAAAGGGAACTCAATTCGTCGTATTTGGAATAGACTATCTGAATAAAATTTTTCGTGAAAAGCTTGGAAATCTTCTCGTCCGCGTTCATCGGTAGGAAGAGATTCTTCGGATGAAGTACAGGCAAAAAATGAGAAACTGATTAAAAGGAGTAAGACGGATATTATTTTCATATGTTTTAGAATAATACTTCGTTGCTTTTTTTTTTCACAAACTAACAGACTCACGAAGTAAAAACATAAAAAAGCATCTTGCATTAGTGTAGCTGTGTTGCCACTACGTGGTACTTTGTGAGAGCTTCGCTGTTGATTATCAGTTTTATAGTATAAAGATTAATAAAGGAAAGTTTTACTGATAATCAAAATGATACGATTTGTGAACGGAGTAATGTTAGAACGAAAGTTATAAAATTGCTATTAGAATTGACTTGTTTACTTAATTTTAATAAAGTACTGAATTGGTTATTTTGAACAACAAAGTACTAAAATTTTTCCAACGTACATGACCAAAGTGCGGCTAACTATTGATACTATTAACTCAATATTATTCTTTGGTTACAACACAAAGATAATAATTTAACGTCTTTTCATAAAAAACTTGATAGCTTGCCTCAAAATTTGGCTTTCGAATAACCGCAGTAGTGCTTCCTTTAGAAGTTATCTCAAAGGGGCTAATGTGCAAATGCCGTATGAAATCTACTTTTCCTAAGGCATAGGCTTTAAATAAAGCTTCTTTTATACCCCAGTAAATGTGTAAGTAGTCGATGTATTGAGGACTTTTTTGGAGTACGGCTAATAAATCCTTAGCAATGTATTTGCTAGCAATACGCTCTAATTTAGGAGTAGGGATTTGTAAGTCAATTCCTATAGCTTGTTTGGATTTAGCAACAGCGATGTAAGCACCACTGTGACTGATAGAAAGCTCTAAAGCTTGTGTTTGTAACTCTAGTTTCCCCAAGGCATTTTTTTGAAAATTTCGGTAAGAGGTATGAAAGAGCTCTTGTAGACCACATCGACTAGCCAACCATTGTTGAAAAGCTAGAGGATTGCTATATTTTTGTTGCAAGAGTAATAATTCATTATTAGTAAGTTCTAGAAGTTCTGCAAAAAAATGCAAGGGTTCTGTAACGTTCCAAATGAGTATTTCAAATGCAGGAGATTGGTATGTTTGTAAAATAGGCATATTACAAATATACGCTTTGCTTAGTAGTAGTTCGTTGATTTTTTACTTTTTTATCAAAAAGATAAAAAAGCACATTGATATTAGTTTAGCTACGCTGCTAACTATTTAGGAAAAGACATAAAAAAAGCCCTTCGGTCAATCACTCCAAAGGGCATAAGGGATATTAAAATAACTAATTTCATTAAATCTTCTATAAGTAAGGGATCACTTAGGAAGAAATACTAATTCAACTATCTACTACAAATATATAAGAGCTTACCTAAAAAATAAAACACAAAAAAAGAGAAAACTTAGTTTTAGTAGTGGACTTTTGTGGTATAATAAAGTATTAAATTTAAGCGTTGGTTTTGGTTTTAATGTGTTGTTATATAGTATTTTGTGTTTGGTTTGTGTTTGTGGGGAGGCTGATTAAAAAACTTAAAAAAAACGTAGAAATCTTAAAGGAATTATTTGTGTAGCATTTGAGATAAAATTCGTTTAAATAAGGTTTTGTTAGGATCATGAGCTCTTATTTCTAACAAATCTTCAATTCCTTGTTCGACGCTATTGCGGACTATGTTTTTTAATTCTTGGATTGCCTCTTTGTCGTTGGCTTTACCTTTGTAGGGTTCTGTTAGGATCGGTTGACCAAATTTGTAGTAAAAACGCTGAGGTTTAGGGAGAGGAGTCAGCCCAACTCCTTTAACGAGTGGAATGATCATATCTTTACGAGCACCAAACTGTTTGAGCAAAGTCCCTAGCGGCGAGGATAAAATTTCTTCACTATCCCAGACCAGTTCGTAACATTCTTCGGCACCTACGGCAGAAAAAGGAACGATTGTGCATTGGTGTTCAATCGCCATTTTAGCAAAACCAGCCCGATTGTTCCATTTTAACCGATAAGCTTCGCCTTTATTTTTAAAGGCTTCTCTAGCTCCTCCAGGAAAGACCAAGGTATATTGTTTGTCTTTCATGAGTTGGGTGCAGTGTGCTCTACTAGCCTCTACCATTCCAAATTTGCCAGCTAAATCTCGCCAAAAAGGTATTTTAAAATGTGCTCTATCGCCCAATGAATAAGTGAAAATATCTTTATCATTATACAATTTAAACCACATAATACTCGCATCCCAAATGCCTAATAATGTATGGTTTCCAACAAATAAAACAGGACCTTCTTCTGGAATTAAATCGGCGTCATAAAACACAGGGTCATTTAACCAAAACAAAGGCTTGAAGAGTTGAAACATTTGCTTTACTTCTTTGGGAGATGGGCGCTTTGTTAAATCCATAATAAATTGGTATTTGATAAGAACAATAGTATGTTGTAAAATGATATTTATTACTAGTTGTTATTTAATTAGTTTGGTGCGCTCATAAAGGCGCTGTCGCTTAGTTGCCTATGGTGTTAACTCTTGTAGTTGCCCCAAAAGGCAGTATTATAAAATTAATAAAAAAATAACAAGTTCGTATAGTATAATTGCTCTACTGTTTCAATTATCTTTGAATAACTACTTACCTAGATAATCTTATGGAACAAACAATAACCTAAATAAAAGTTTTGGGAGGTCGATTTAAAATAACTCAATGATATGAAAAAAGAAAATAAGGTATATATTGCTACTAGTCTAGATGGCTATATAGCAGATCAAAATGGAGGATTAGATTGGTTGCATTCTATTCCCAATCCAGAAAATTCAGATATGGGCTATGCTGATCTTACAGCAAGTATAGATGCATTGGTTATGGGAAGAGTTACTTTCGAGACGGTTTGCAGTTTTGATATTGATTGGCCTTATCAAAAACCTGTCTTTGTATGGAGTAGGACATTGAAAGAGGTTCCAGCTTCGTTAAAGGATAAGGTGTATTTGGTGAAAGGCACAGTCGGTGAAATTTTGGAGCAAATTCATCAAAAAGGCTTTTATAAGCTTTATATAGATGGAGGGAAAACCATTCAAAGTTTTTTGAAAGAAGACTTAGTCGATCGTATGACCATCACAATTATTCCTAAACTGTTGGGTGGTGGATTTCCATTGTTTGCAGAACTTCCCTCCGTTTTAGACTTTGAATGCATCGACACCCAATTGTTCTCTAATCAAGTTGTACAAAATACTTTTGTGCGAAAACACGCCATAAATCATGAAACTACAACCTAAAACTTTATTTCTTATAGATGGCTTTGGAGCTTTATTATCTGCTTTTTTATTGGGTGTTGTATTAGTTCGGTTCGAACCTATTGTAGGAATGCCAGTTTCTACTTTGTATTTATTGG
This sequence comes from Aureispira sp. CCB-QB1, assembly GCF_000724545.1. Lineage (GTDB taxonomy): Bacteria > Bacteroidota > Bacteroidia > Chitinophagales > Saprospiraceae > Aureispira. The sequence continues at coordinate 87,924 of NZ_JHBV01000025.1, forward strand.
CTTTTTTGCCTTGCCTTTTTGCTTTGTACGATTTAATTTGTTATCTGAAGGTTAAGAAGCAAGTGTTATTATTTCTAAAAGGAATAGCAACAGCGAATTTATTGTATTGCATTTTATCCACTTGTTTGGTTGTCCATCATTATGCTCAACTGACAGCATTAGGTTTGGTTTATTTCATAATGGAATTGATTATTGTCTTAATTTTAGTAATCCTTCAATTTAAAACAGCCTATAAAGAATCAACGAATTCCTAGTAGCAGCAGAGCTAATTATTACAAGAAAGCAAAGCTTCATAACATTCGTAAAACTTGAACAGCATAAAAACATATCTAGAGCGTCCTATTTCGATTGCACCTTTGATTGTTTATAGGATACTATTTGGCATAATGGTATGCTATGGATGCCTGTGGTCTATTAGCAAAGGAGATATACAAAGTCGTTATTTAGAGCCACAATTTTTTTTCAAATACTATGGTTTTGAGTGGGTTGGATTTGTTGGAGAACAAGGCATTTATATCTTATATGGTCTTTGGTTTTTGAGTGCTTTGGGAATATTACTGGGGGCATTTTATCGAGTCGCTATTTGGAGTTTTTTCTTTGTATTTACTTATTTGCACCTCTTAGATGCTACCAACTATATCAATCATTATTACGCCATATCTATTTTTGCCTTTTTTTTAGGTTGTTTACCTGCTCATGCGGCTTGTTCTGTAGATACTTGGCGCAAACCTTCCTGGCAACGGCACAAGATGCCCTATGGGTATATTGCTGTTTTTCAAGGGCAAGTTGCTATTATTTATTTGTTTGCAGCAGTTGCAAAGATGAATTCGGATTGGGTATTCAATGCCATGCCCTTAAAAATTTGGTTACTACAAAGTCAAGATTTTCCAATAATAGGCACTTTTTTTCAATATCATGCGACCCATTTACTCATGAGTTGGTGTGGCTTATTATTTGATCTAACCATAGTCGTTTGGTTGTGGTTTTCAAAAACTAGGAAGTGGGGGTATGGGATGGTCGTTGTATTTCATACGCTAACAGGATTGCTGTTTAATATTGGACTGTTTCCAATTTTGATGATTTTTAGTACGGTTGTATTTTTTGACCCTATAGCTCAAGAAAAATTCTTAAAAAAATTAGGCGTAAAGTTGCAAAAGAATCAAGTGGATTGTATAACACCGACTTATCTAAAATATTTTTTTATAGGGCACTTTATCGTTCAAATATTGCTGCCTTTGCGGCACCATGTACTCTATGGAGGCAATATATTATGGACAGAAGAAGGTTATCGATTTTCTTGGCGTGTCATGTTGCTAGAGAAAGAAGGAATGGCTACTTTTTATGTTGAAGACCCCGATACAAAGCGACATTGGGTCGTTTCCAATCAAGAATTCTTAACCGCTTTTCAAGAAAAAAGAATGGCGATTCGACCAGATCATATCTTACAGTTTGCTCATTATATAGCGAAACGATATGCCCACCGTTATACCATTCAGGAACCAATTGTTCGAGCAGATGTGTATGTAGCCATGAACGGTCGAGTTAGTCAACGTCTGATAGACCCTACTGTAAACCTAGCAACGAAGTCAAGAGGAATTGGTCAGAAAGACTGGGTGTTGCCATTTTCTTATTAAATAGGATTAACCAACTCCTATATTGTACCTGTGTTAGAAGATAATTCTTGTATAAGGCATCTTTTTTCGCAAGGCTTCAATTTCTTCTTTCGAAATTGGATTAAAATTAAGCGTCAAACGGCGCAATTTTTTCAGTTGTGTAATTTCTTCAGGAATGCTTGTAATTTGATTAAAACTCAAATCTAAACTGACTAATTGTTGAAGTTGGGTAATCTCTTTCGGGATTTCTTTAATTTGATTGCTACCTAAGTTGAGTACTACCAATGTTTTGCATTGAGTCAATACTTTAGGAAACGCTGTTATTTTATTTTCTTGTAATTTTAGCTGTCGCAATCGTTGTAGTTGCTTAAAATCTTCAGGCAAGGTGCTGATTTGATTGTATGACAAATCTAAAGCGACAAGATTTTTCCAATGGCTAACGACCGCAGGTAAGGAAGGCATCTTATTATTGGATAGGGCAACTTGTTTTAAGCTCTTGAGTTGCGCAAAAGAAGCGGGCAAGTCAGTTACCGCATTGTTATACAAATAAAAATTTTCCAATCGTTTTAATTTTCCAATGGTTTCGGGCAAGCTCTTGAGTGGATTGCTACGCAAGTCTAATGTTTTTAATTGTTGTAAATTGCCAATAGAACTAGGAAGTTGTGCAATTTTGTTAAAACTTAAATCCAACTCTTGTAAGTTTTGGAGGGCACCCAAATTGGATGAAATTTGCTCTATTTTATTATCCATCAAATCCAAACTTTCTAAGGAAATCAGTTCAAACAACTCAGGGGGAAGCACGGTTAATTCATTATCCATTAAATCCAATACCTTAATTTTAGGCATGTTTTTAATATAAGTTGGAATGTGTAGGAGTTTGGTAGAACTAAAATCGAGATGCTCTAAATTAGGAATTTGAGTAATTAGTTCTGGAATTTTGTAAAATGGGTTCACACTCAAATCCAAGCGTTTTAATTGTATCATATTAACAATGTTTTTAGGCAGGGTTTGAATTTTATTTGAACCTAAATTGAGGGTTTCTAAAGAAGGAAGCGATGTTATGGCAATTGGAAACGTTTTTAGTCGATTTGAATTGATATTCAGTTCTTGAAGCGCACTTAATTGCCCAAAGGACAAGGGCACACTATCCAAATTGTTGCGATACAAATTGAGTAATTTCAACTTAACAAAACCACTCCAGTCATGTGGTAGTTCTCGGATTTGATTATAGGTTAATTTGAGCTGTTCTAATCGAGGCAATTGGGCTAAATTAGTCGGAAAATAAGTCAAATGATTATTAGAATAGTCAACTACTTTTAGCTTAGATGCTGCTGCTGAAGTATGAAGCTCATCGATAATTCGAGAAATTCCACGTTGCTTAAAATTGGCTTGAATGGCTTGGTGTAGACTATCAAACGCTAAAGGAGAAGCACCATATCGGGTGAAATGATAAATGGAATCTCTTCGCAAACTTTTGACATTGTAAAGCGTAAAATGCGTTAGCTTAGGAAGCTGCAAAGCGGCTCTGAAATCATAATGGTGGGGGCGGTCTACGACGATTTTTAATTGTTTGACGCCTTTGACCTTGGACAGTTGGTTTAAGGTATTTTGTCCATAAGTGCTATCTTTTAAATGTATATAGAGCTTTTTAAATTTTCCTTTATTAAAATCAGAAAATACAGTTGTTCCTAGCGGATCAGTATTAAAATGAAAATCTAAATAAGGAGCCCACTTTGCTTTTTTTATCTTCTTTTGAATTACTTCAGGAGCTTGTCGCTCTGTTAGACGCAGTTTGTATTGGCAAGAATAAAGGATTGAAAGGATAAGCCCTAATAAAAGATATTTCATATTTAGGATTAAAATAGTTTGGTACTAATGTACCCTAGGTGAATAAAGAATACCCAAATTACCAAAGGTAAATGAATAAAAAGCTTGGGATGGAATATTTTATAAATGAAAAAATATAAAGTAACTAGTAGGAGTGTTATTAACGTAATTAAAAAATTAACAGAAAGCCAATTATTAACTTCATTTAACATATAAGAACGAATCGTGCAACAGAAACTAGCAATACTAACGGCTTGCATGATTTTTAATGCCCAAAAAAAGTATTGGTTGGTGTCGTTATAGAGTGCCCAAGTTAGAAAATAAATGATGAGAACAATAAGTCCAATAGATTGTAGTATTGTTGCTGTAGGATAAGGAATCAATTGAAAAAAAACACCTACTAGAAGCATATTAGCTCCTAGAAAACGTAAAATATCGATAGGTTTGTTACTTTTAAACGGTCTTGCTTTATAATTTAAGCTGAATTGGGTTAAAATAATGAGTCCAATACCAAGTTCTGCACTGAGCAAAAGAGAGGCGTAGCCCAAGAAGTACAAAATGAGACTACAGGATGCTATACCCAATTGCCAAATAATAGTTTTTAGTGGACGAGGGTTATGTGGTAGTTGTGGTGGTAGTTGATTGGGATTGTCTAATATTTCTTGAGTCATACGAATTTTTTTTGGACGATTACTTAAATCCAATAGTTGGTTGGAACCACGCAGTAGCAGCGCAGCTAACTAAAAGCGCAGCGCTCACGGAGTACCACGCAGTAGCAGCGAGGCTAATCAACGAACTATTATTATTAAATACATAGCAACAATATCTTTTTAATAAAACGATTGGAGCGTCAAAGAGTTTTGAAGTGACTTTGAAACCTTACATAATTAGACAAAATGAAAATATATCTTAAAAATATGGTTTGTCATCGTTGTACAATAATGGTACAAGCTATCCTTGAAGAATTACATATTCCTTATACATCTATACAACTAGGAGAGATAGCGTTAAAAGAGGCACTTAGCCACGAGCAAAAAAAAGTATTGTTGCAACGATTTCATGCTATTGGTTTTGAATGGATTAGTGATAAAAAGTCACAGACAATAGATCGAATAAAAACGCTTATTATTGAATTGGTGCATCACAATGACAATACTTTAGTTGATAACTTATCTTCCTATTTGTCCAAGGCCTTGTTACAAAGTTATGCTACTTTAAGCACCTTGTTTTCTGAGGTTGAAAATCAAACGATCGAGCATTATTATATTGCTCAAAAAATTGAAAAAGTCAAAGAGTTATTGATGTACGACGAGTTGACATTGAGTGAAATAGCATTCAAACTTAATTATAGTAGTGTAGGGCATTTGAGTCGTCAGTTTAAGAAAGTAACGGGCTTTACACCCACTTATTTTAAACAGTTAAAAGATAAAAAAAGACAGCAATTGGATAAGTTGTAATAATGATGCAAACCCTTCTAAAAATTGTGCAACAACTTTTAGTCTTTATGCCCTATTTTTGTGATAACAGTTGGTTAAAGATCTAACAGACTATTATTAGTAAACTAATTCGATGCCCTTACGGGGAATAATCTAATAGAATTAAAACGAATAAAAAATCATGAAAATATACGATATAGAAGGTTTGTCCTGTGCATCCTGTGCTTCAAGCGCTCAAAATGTCTTGGGGCGTATGGAAGGAGTAAAAGAGGTACGTGTCAATTATGCGACCAAGACAGCAGCAGTTGATACAACGATTAGCACACTCACCATAGACGTTTTGAACAATAAACTAGAGCGTTTAGGATTTGTTTTGCATCCCAAAAACAAAGACAGCCATACCCAACGCCGAGTGCGAGAACAAGAAGCATTGAGCACGCTAAAAAAAGAACTTCTGATAGGAGCTGTCTTTGCATTCCCTCTTTTTATTATAGCCATGTTTGTTCCAACAATTCCTTACAGCAATTATATTATGTTTGCTTTGACTCTGCCAATTTTGGGTTGGACAGGACAACGTTTTTTTATTAGTGCAGCCAAGCAAGCCAGTATATTGAAGGTAAATATGGATAGCTTAGTGGCTTTAGGGACAGGAACCGCATTTTTGTTTAGTACATTCAATACCTTTTTTCCTCAAGTGTTAGAATCCAATGGCATGGTGCCGCATGTTTATTTTGAGGCAGTTGGCGTATTGTTGGTGTTTGTTTTGTTGGGCAAATATTTAGAAACGAAAGCAAGTCAACAAACTTCTTCTGCCATAGAGGAACTATTGGCAATGCAAGCAACTACGGTGCAATTGCTAGAAAATGGAGTAGAAAAACAATTGCCAATAGAAGTCATCCAAGCAGGAGATGTATTAAAAATTCGTCCTGGTGATATTATACCTCTAGATGGTGTTTTAGTAGAGGGGACAGCAAGTGTTGACGAAAGTATGTTGACAGGAGAGTCTTTTTTGGTAACTAAAAAGCAAGGAGATAAAGTCTTTGGAGGTACAATTTTGCAGCAAGGGAGTTTTACGATGGAAGTAAAACGAATCGGAGAAGATACAGTGTTGGCTCAAATTATAGCTTTGGTGGAAGAAGCCCAAAATACTAAAGTTCCCATTCAAAAGTTGGTGGATAAAATTGCAGCGGTATTTGTACCCGTAGTGATGTTGATTGCTTTGTTTACGTTCTTGATTTGGTGGGCAAATGGGATGTGGGTAGAAGGTTTGGTAAATGCTGTAGCGGTGTTGGTAGTTGCCTGTCCTTGTGCTTTGGGCTTAGCTACTCCAACGGCAATTACTGTGGGTATTGGAGCTGCTGCTCGAAAAGGTATTCTAATGCAAAATGTAGCCGCAATCGAAGCAGCCAAAGATATTGATAGTATTGTGTTGGACAAAACAGGAACCATTACGGAAGGAAAACCCCAAGTAACAACTGTTGCATGGAAATCAGGTTTAAGTAATCAAGAATTTTTGGAGGCAGTTATCTGGGGGTTAGAAAATGAGTCTGAACATCCCATCGCCAAGGCATTGGTTGCGCATTATCAAGAGCAAGGAAAAAGGCATTCGTTTGTGATACAAAATTTTGAAAACCATTCTGGCTTTGGATTGAGTGCCACCGTTGGAGATGATTTGTATTGGTTGGGCAATCAAGCTCTTTTGAAGCTACAAAATATAACCATTGACAAAGAGTTGGAAGGAGTGGCAAAAGCTTGCTTGAGTGCTGCTAAAACCTTGGTGTTTTTTGTAAAAGGGCAAGAGGTGTTGAGTGTTATTGGTTTGAGCGATGTGGTAAAAGCACACGCCAAAGAAGCAATCAAAACACTCCAGCAACAAGGCAAAACGATTTATATGTTGACAGGGGACAACGAAGGCACGGCAGCTCATGTGGCACAAGAAGTGGGAATAACGGAATATCAGTCGAATGTATTGCCCCAAGATAAGATTGCTTTTGTTAAAAAATTGCAAGCTAGCCAAAAAGGCGTTATGATGGTTGGTGATGGCATTAATGATGCCCCCGCCTTGGCACAAGCTAATATAGGTGTTGCCATGAACAACGGTACTTCTGTTGCTATTAGTAGTGCGGATATTGTGTTGCGTCAAAATGATTTAAGGCAATTAGAGATAATTTTATCTACCTCTAAGCAAATGTTACAGATTATTCGACAAAATTTATTTTGGGCATTTATTTATAATATCTTACTAATTCCAATTGCTGCTGGTGTGCTCTATGCTTGGGGCATTTTATTAAACCCAATGGTAGCAGGTGGCGCAATGGCTTTAAGTTCTGTTTTTGTTGTTGCTAATAGCTTGCGCTTGAAAAAAATTGGATAAACAAAGAGTGGGCTTAGTAGATAGCTAAGCCACTTTTAACTAACTTTAAATTGGTTCTATTGCCAACATGAATTTTATCAGTAGCACCATTTTTATCATAAATAGAATTGCCTTCGTTTTTCCATCCAATTAAGCCGTCTTCGAGTACTTGAACGTCTGTGAAACCCATTAATTTGAGGTATTGAGCAACAACAGTACTTCGGTTTTTATTGGCTGAATAAACAATGACTCTAGCTTTTCTAGAAACCATCCAAACACGTTCTATAGAAAAATCTTTATAGCCAGTTCTTCTTGCACCTTGAATGTGACTAATTTCATATTCTTCCTTTGAGCGGGCATCAATAATAATGATTTGCTCTCTGTTGTTGGTTTTTATAACATATTCTAATTCTTTAGCAAGAATAGGAGGGATGCGGATGTTTTCAGGATCTTTGCAATAAGCTTCAAAATCAGGAAGTTCGTTAGGAGATAAAGCAGCAGCGTCTTGACTACTAGAGGGAGAAAACCCAAAAGGATCGTTTTGGGCAAAAGAATAAGTAGCATTATTCAATATGAAAAAACATATTAAACATGCCATTAAAATAGTTTTCATTTTAAAGGTGTTTAAAATCTCAGGGAATAAATTCTAAGTAAATTAGTGGGACATACTTAGAATCTATGATTCAACTTTTTTCTTAACTAAAATCAAGCCATTTTTTGATGATTTATTGGTGTAATAAGCTTTGAAAATGCTAATGTCTCCTTATTCAATTAAATAGCCAAGAAAAATTACATTTAAAAAATTGTTTATTGGGATTCATTCCTTGTTTTATTGTCAACAGAACAGAATGACAATGGCTTTTATAATTCTTTATTTACTGATGGAAATAATGGGTTGTTTTTTTATTAAAGAAGAATATAAAGCAATTGCTTTCTCTTAAAAATACAGAAAGTCTCTTAGGTAGATTTTTGAAACTCTATGAAGTTAAACAACATAATTGGGGAGATTGTTTTTTATGTTGTAGTAGAATGTTTCGAAAAGAAATATACTAGATTTGTTCTTTTAAAAAAGTTTTTTTTGCTAGAATCATTAACATTGCTATTATGGTAGCTTAAAACAAAAATGCCCTCCCTTTCTACAGGAGAGCATCTTCTAAAAAAAATCACCAAGTCTATTTTTATTTATCTTTATATCTGACTTAAACCACCATCAATAGATAGCTCAATGCCATTAATAAAACTAGCATCATTACTAGCCAAGAAAACAGCAGCACTTGCAATTTCATTGGATTCACCAAAACGTTTAAGAGGTACACTAGCAGCAAAACCAGCACCCATTTCTTCAACATCTTTAGGTGTCATCCCTTCCATTTTGTCATAGATAGGTGTTCCGATAGGACCAGGAGCGATGCTATTGACACGAATTTTTCTAGGCGCAAGTTCTGTGGTTAATACACGAGCATACGCACGCAAAGCACCTTTGGTAGCACTGTAAATACCAGCTCCTTCAAATCCTTTTTGATGAACAATTGAGGTATTGAAAATAACACTTGCACCATCATTTAAGTGAGGGATGGCTTCTTTTAATAAGAAAGCAGGTCCTTTTATATTAATGTCGAAGGTGGTGTCAAAGAGTTCTTCAGAGATTTGATCCGCAGGTGCAAATTGAGCAACTCCTGCATTGACAAAAATAACATCTATTTTGCCATAAGTATTAACGGCCTCTTCTATCAATCGTTTGTTATCGGCTAGACTCGCTTGATTGGCTAGAACAGCTTTAAAGTCTCCACTGAGTTGAGCAGAAGCTTCGTCCAAGGCTTCTTGGCGTCTACCAGAGAACACTACTTTTGCTCCTTCCTCCAAGAAATGTTGTACAGTAGCAAAACCAATTCCTGAATTACCTCCTGTAATAACGGCTACCTTGTTTTCTAATTTTTTCATTGTTTTAATTGTGTTTTAATTTTAATAATTATAAAACTGGAAAATTAGACCAGTCTGTTTAATTTGAAATTGTAAAAAAAATAAGTAAATCTTTTATGACTGTTAATAATCTACGATAAGATTGCATTCAATTACCTTGCAGTATATAGAATAGTAGTTAGCTATGCTGCTACTGCGTGGTTTCAACGAACTATTGAGAAGTGAATTAAATACAAAATGCTCCTTTTTGGATAGAAAAAACTAAAGTAGGAGTAGATGATTAAGTTAACAATAAGAATTACTTAAGGTGCATATTAGCGTTAGCAGTTCGTCAAAAAAACTAATCAACAATACTTATTTGTTATTTTGACAGAATCTATGCATGCGCTTTAGCTGCAATAAACTCAAAAGTCATTTGATACCATTTGTCTAAATAGGTTCGATTATTTTGTGCTTTCATTCTAGAAAAAGCGCCTCCAATTCCCGCATGGATATATTCAGCGATATAAGAAGCAGAAAATTTGGTGGTAATCTCACCAAGATCTTGTCCTTCTTTGACACAAAGAGCAATTTCTTCAACAACTTCTTGAAAGTGTTGGTCTATTATTTTGCCAATATGTGTATTAATACCCGCTAATTCAATAGATAGGTTATTAATCAAACAACCAGCATTACAACCCTCTTTGTGATTGATATCAAGAATATATTCGTAGAAGTTACGCAACCGTTGAATAGGAGAAGGTTCTTTGCTATTCAAAAAAGAACGAATTAATTCTACGCTTTTGAAGCCATATAGTTTGATACTTTGCTCTACAAAATCTTCTTTACTACTAAAAAAATTATAGAACGAACCTTTAGGAATGGCACAAGTTTTAAGTATTTCATTGATACCAACATTATGATACCCACTCTTTCGTATGAGTTCAGAACCTAATGCAATGATATCTTCTTTGTTATACTTATAACCCATTTTATAGAATGAAATATTTGAAAACCAAATTAGACCGTTCGGTTTAAATGAAATTACATTGACCTTAACGTTTGTTTTTTAGAAAGGTTTCAAAGATGATAACTTTTTTTGCAAAAAAATAAAAAAGTACCTTCTTATTAGCTTCCCAAGCTATTCTTTTATGTTATCAATATAAGCTTATTTGGCAAACCTCCTTAGAAGAAGATATTACAGGCTCATTACTTGGTAGAGCAATGAAATAGTTTAAATAATTAAGCGTGTATTATGATGATTTTTAGTGAACTATTAATGGAATAGTGTTCACAAATTTCTATTAGTTATCGTTATATTAAAAAGATACCTCATATCTACTTCACTTTTGGTGAAAATTTGACGATTACATTATTGTTGATTCTTAAAATGATAAAAATGAACCAAACCTATTTACATCTTACACAGCAAGTAATTTATTTTTTACTCCTCTGCTGTTCTTTTTTGTGGTCTGCCACAACCAATGCGCAATGCACCATTACTTTGCAACCAGATGGTATACAAGGAAAAGATGCCGAAGTCAATAGCTTAAGTTGTTCCTCATCTTACGCAGTGAGTACCAATTGGTGCGAAACAGTCAATGGCGGAACAACCAGTAATTTGCGTTCCAAAGCTTGGACTTGGTGGGGAACGCATGCAGCAATTCGTTCTTTGTTAGAGTTTGATTTATCATCTCTTCCAGCGGGATGTACGGTCACCAATGCTACCTTAATTATGCACAATGGAAACGACAACCCCAACGCATACCATTGTGGTCAAAACTCAACCATTCATCCCTGTTTGCCAAATGATATTTATTTGCATAGAATTACGCAGAGCTGGCAAGAGCATACTGTTAATTGGTTAAACCAACCTACTTATGCGTCGACCAATCTAGGAACAGACTATATTTTTGAAGGCAACAATAGTCAACCGTACAATGATTATAGTTTTGATATTACTGATATGGTGAATTTTTGGTTGGCAAATCCAGCTCAAAATCATGGAATGTTACTCAAACAACAAGATGAAACCAATCACTACAAATCAGTATGGTTTCGGTCTAGTGATCATTCTAATCCTGCTGTTCGTCCAGAATTAGTATTAACACTCAACTGTTCAGGAAACTGCGACAACATTATAGAAGGGAATATTTTTGATGACTTGAATGGAGATTGTGTGATGGGAACGAATGATTTGCCCTTAGAGAATTGGGTTGTTGAAATACTACCAGGTCCAATTTATACGTCTACAGATGTAAATGGTTTTTATAGAGCCAATGTACTAGATGGGACGTATACCGTTAATGTATTTAATCCAAATACCAATCTTTGGTATGCAGGTTGCCCAGCTAATAATACACAATCTGTCACAGTTAGTGGAGGGAGTACAGGCATTGCAGATTTTGCTTATGATGCGGCGTATTATTGCCCATTATTGACCGTAGATGTTGCTTCTAATTTTTTGAGAAAATGCCATACCGAAAATTTTATCGTACATTATTGTAATCGTGGTAATGTCGTTGCCAATAATGCTTATGTTGAAGTTAACTTTAGCAATGGTTTAACTCCTTTAAGTTCTGATGCTACTTATACGGTCAATTCTTCTAGCCAGTGGAGTTTTCCTGTCGGAAATTTAGCGCCAGGAGCTTGCGGTAGTTTTTATGTATTGACACAAATCAGTTGTGATGCAAATTTTGGCGATATAGAATGTGTGACAGCAGAGATATATCCAGATTATCCTTGTAGCGAATTGCCAGGTGACTCTACTGTTTGGGATCGTTCCTCGGTGATGGTTGTGGGAACTTGTCAAGGCGATACTGCTGCTTGTTTTACCATCACGAATACAGGGAGTGCATCGAATGGTAATATGCAAGGGACGTCTACTTATCGTATTTATGATAATAATGTCTTGGTTCATACAGGAACCTTTCAATTGGCGGGCGGAGCCTCTACAGTTATTTGTTGGCCAACTACAGGCAATACCATTCGCTTAGAGGCAGATCAACGTCCTGGTCATCCAGGAAATAGCCACCCCAATGCGGTCGTAGATAATTGTGGAAATAATAGTGCTGCTTTCAATTTAGGATTGACCTTGCCTGAAAATGATGCTCCTGCTGATATTGCTGTGGAGTGTGCAGAAGTTCGCTCTTCTTATGATCCCAATGACAAACGAGTCATCCCAGCAGGGGTAGGAGCACAGCATTATGTCGACCAAAATATTATGTTGGATTATAAAATCCGTTTTCAAAATACGGGAAATGATACGGCTCTGAACATTGTGATCAAAGATACTTTATCGCCTTATTTGGATCTTAGTTCGATACAAATTGGTGCCTCTAGTCATTCATACAGTTTTAGCATAGAAAATGGTCGAGCACTTAAATTTTCATTCAACAATATTATGCTCCCTGATAGCAATGTCAATGAGCCTCTATCGCATGGATTTGTTAAGTTTAAAATCAAGCAATTGCCTAATTTGCCAATAGGAACCGTTATTAACAATAGTGCTTCGATCTACTTTGATTACAATGCTCCTGTTTTGACGAACAATACCTTTTTGACAATCGGAGATATGAATCATATTTTAACTGTAAATACAGAAGAAATAGAAAAGGAGACTATTAATATCAATATTTATCCGAATCCGTTTGGAAGAAGTGCGGTGGTTTATGTACAAGGATACGAAGGAAAAGAACCGATTAATTTTGAGCTTTTTAATGCATTAGGTGTACGTGTTCAAGTTGTTCAGACACTAGATCATAATTTCGAAATTAAGCGTAGCAATTTACCATCAGGAGTTTATTTGTATCGAGCTACAGCCAATCAATCTTTGTTGGGAAGTGGGAAATTAATTATAGAATAAACTAATGCTATTTTTTAGCCATACAAATTAATTCGTGATGAACTGTGTATATATGCAAACAAAAAAGTGATTAATTTACATTAAATTTTAAATAACAAGGATGG
>NZ_JHBV01000026.1 GCF_000724545.1 Aureispira sp. CCB-QB1
TTAGAAACATTATCATTTACATCCGTTTGGAAAATTAAACGTGCTTTTGTCTCATCGTCCAACTCTGTTACAGAAAGGTTCGGATCATTTACTTGATATACTTTATATCCTTGGAAAGTATACGTTGTATCCAATGGTGCAAAAGGTCTAAGTTCTGCTGGAGACTCTTCGTAGCCCAATTTGTAGTTATTCTGCTCTGCTGAGTAGTATAAATTCAAGACCAACTCTTCGTTCATTTCGATGACATCAATATGTGGAGCATCAGGACCATCTGTAATTTTAAAACAGTTATCAAATAAGTTCTGTGCTAATACATCTGCCTCCACCAATGGACGCAACGATGGACAGGGATAATCTGGGATACTTGGCACCCATACTACTCCTGAAATCATTTCATTGGTAGCTCCTGGTTTCAAGACAAATGGTCCTGAGGTATGCAAGAAACGATTGTCTGCACCAACTACTCCTTCCGTACACATTGACCAAGCACCATTGCCAGTTTCATTTGGAAATGATGGGAACACATAAGGAGTCGGAGTTGCTGTTTGATTACCTGGATCATACCCGTCACCTCCTGATGTAATTGGAGTACCGTTTGGCCAGTAGCCTGAAATCAGACGATAAAAACCTAATGCTGCTGTAGGATCTCCTTTTGGATCAGAGTTGCTATTGATATGGTATTGGAAAGAAGATAATCCAATTTGTTTACCTGCAGAATCCAGCGGTCCTCTAAAGTAATCTACTGCTAACGCAGGAATATCCGTACCGTATCCTGCCGCACCACTTGTTCCACAAGGATTATCATCATTGGCATCTTCATTATAAACATAACCCATACCTGTTATAGTATCACATCCAATATAATCATCGTTTGAACACCCCAAATCTGGGTCAGACCATAAAGAAAAGTACGTATCATTCAAAGCCAATTTATTTCTATTTAATAGCTTATAACGATAAAAAGTTTGGTTGTTGATTGCATCCGTTGTTCTATAACCAAAAGCCGTTACTTGGATTTCCATTTTCATGGCCTGTCCATTGGTTTGTGTATGCAAGTTACCATTATCATTATACACCCACCAAGTCATTTGATCTGCATAAACAGGATTGTTGTAATTAGCACTTTCACAACCTGACACCTCAATAATGGGGTGGTCTCCTTGATAAGGATCATAGGTACCATCACCATCATAATCTATAAATGGCGCCAATTCTTGATTGTAATCACGGATATCAAATCCATGTATAGCCAAGAAATGTGGATTCCCCTTTGCAGGCCATCCTAATAGTCCTCTTGAAGGAGTACCTTGTACACCTGGGTTTAGAGGATCTAAGTTATCCGCTCTCAAAGCAGTAATATCATCGCCCAACACTGTAAAGTGTCTATCCCAACGCTCACAATCTATTTTTTCAATAGTTCCCAAGTCAGGGTTCAAAGGTCCTGTCCAATAGTCATTTCCATTAGAACGGTAAGTTTGAGCTGCCAAAATCAAGTTTCCACCATCATCATAAGCTCCTAACCAAATTGCTCCAGAAAACAATGCTGAAACTTCAGGCACACCTGATGCCGGATCTACATTAGGAACGATGTAGCGAGCGGTTTGATTTCCATCCCACCACATATCTCCTCCCGCACGCAACATAGCACGAACGTTGTTGATTGCTAAATCAGTTTGAGCACGCGATTCCGTACATTCTGCACGAAAGGAATTTTTATTTTTATTTTGATTTTTTTGTGCAGTAGCTCCTACAAAATCTCGGGCATCTACAGAGGTAAAGGCCACAAAACAAGATAGGATGACTGACAAACATCTTAGTTTATTCATCTTCTTTTAATTTATGCTCGACAGAGTAGGAGTTCCAAACTTTCGTTCGGAACTCTTTGTCTTTATACTTTTTTTTAATTAGAAACTAAATCTCAATCCTAAGAAAATTCGTCTAGGTCTAGAGATATTGAATGGATTGTTCATACGCAAATCATACAATGTCTCATAAGAAGCTGGTTGAGAAGCTGCGAAACCTGGACCAGAACTACCTGTTGTTGTCAAGAAGCCATCATCTGTAGGTGAGCCTGTAACAGCATATACAGCTAATGGATTTTGAGTATTCAACAAGTTTTGAATACGTAAGTACACATTTAAACGGATTGGATTTTTAGATTTTTTACCAATCACAAAATCTCTATCAAATTTCAAATCTACACGGAATGCCCAATCCATGCGAGCACCATTGATGCTACCATCTGTAATACGATCTTGGAAAGTAGTTCCAATACCTCCAGGAATTTCTTTACGAGTATATGGACGACCTGAGCTTGCGTTAAATGCCAAGTTAATTCCCGTATTTTCTAAGACGTCAAATTTACCAATTTTTGGTCCATTGTAACGATCTCCACTTTTGAAACGGTAATCAAACATTACATAGAATGTATGTCTTTGATCAAAAGAAAGAGGGAATACATACTTTAATTCATCAGCTGCAATACCTGTCGATGAAGTAGGACTAGATCCTGTTCCTTCAGAGAAAGCCAAAGTATAGTTCGCCAAAATACGCAAGTTGTTATTTTCACGCATATCGTACTCCAACTTAAAGGCTTTGGTTGTCGAGAAATCACTGTTACCAAAAGAACTATAAGTAGATGGGTATGCATTGATAAAATCTCTTACCTGAATTAAATCTCTCTCTTCTCTATACAATAAAGAAACTTTAAATTTAGAGAAGTCTGTTAATTTTTGTTGGAAACCAACTTCATAGTTAATGGTACGTTGTGGCTTCAAGTCTGGATTACCAATAAACGAACCACCAGCAACTAATTCTCTAAAGTTATAGTATGTAAAAGGAGAAGCAAAAGCACCACTAGGTGGACGCTGTGCCAATACATCGTAGTTCGCATAAAAGTTTGCTTCCTTAGAAATTGGGAAAGAGAATGCAATACGAGGCATTACAATCAAAGTAGGTATATAATCACGGAATGCTTCTGTTGGCTTATAATTCTCACCTTGAGGATCAACAGCAGCAGTACCAAAACCTTTAAGTGCTGGTACAATTGTAGATCCCAATTCTGAAGCACTATTCACAGGAACACCACTCGCATTATACCATTGTTCTCCATTTCTATATCCAACAACAGCAGCGTCTTTGTTGTTATCATTTACATAAACTGCAAAATCATCTCCTATATTTTCAGGGTGTGAGAAATCTGCACGTCGACCAGCTGCATATATTGATTGATCGCTTGTAAATTCTGCCGCCGTTTCGTAACCAGTGATTGAATAAGGATCATTCAATACTTTTGTATTGGCATCATAACTATCAAAACGTACTCCGATATTACAAATAATATCTTTGTAGGTAAACTTATCTTGGATGTAACCAGCAACATAAATTGGCTTGTCTGGTGCAATTGGACGTGTTTTAATTTCACGACCATCTGCTAGTACTTGTTTCTCTGTAAAGAAAGAGAAAAAGTCAACATCTGTACCAGTAGGATTTCCTAAGTAATCGTATCCATAGTAGCTCATAACACGGCTACGTCCTGTAATCAACGTAGATGGCTCAAACCATTCTAATTTCATTTGGTCTGGTGTTAACTCATGTACATTCACCCAATCACGTTTTGTCAAACCTAAGTCTTCTCTTAAACGCTGACCAAACAAAGTCATATCTGGCTCTTCTCCATTTTCGTCTTTACGAATCAAGATATCATACAAGTCATATTGACGTTGTCTTACTGGGTCATAATAAACTTCCCCAGTTGGACGAGTAGGATCAGTTGCTTCTTCATCCATATGAAAGTTAACAGATTGATCTGCCAAATTCCACAAACTGAATGGATTAATATTATAAGAACGAGTAATACGCTGCTCAAATGTACCTCCTAATTGAATAGAGTGACGAATAGGATTTCCAGATCGTTGAGCCATCACTAAATCAAAATTAGCTTTAACATTTGCACGAACTTGAGAGCTGTTACTTTTTCCATAACCTGTTCCCAATTGATGAGGTGCATTGAACAAACCATATACACTGGTACGAGCTCCCGTGTTTAATCCATTGACAATTTCCATTTGCCCCATATCTGTTGGAGCACCAGGAACAAATGTACTAGGATCACTTGGGTTAAGAGGTTGTGGAATCAAATTGTTATAAGCAGCCAAGCCTGGATTAATATCCCAGTTTGGTTCGTATTTAGTAAAACTAATGTTGTTAGCCAAATGCCCATCTTCTACTCTAGTAGCAATGGTATCTCCTGCAGTATTGGTAATAAAAATAGAATCAACAGGACCAATTCTAGGAACAAGATTTCTGTAGAATTTACCAACATATCCATATTCCCACAAACGATCTTTGTAACGAGGATCTTCACTAGCACTATTAGTTTGCGAGTAATCTCCTTGCAACTCATAACTAAAGTTCTGGAATACAGACTGTAAGGTCGTAGAATCACTATCTTCGCTATCTCCACCTGGTTGTGTAGAGCTTACAGTGTGACGGAAACGTCCAGACACACGCCAAGTGTTGGTATTATAAGTTGGATTGTATTGATAGTTAAACAAACGATTTCCTACACCTGCAGAATTTCCCCAGTTGAACTGAGCTTGACCTCCAGCAACAAAGTAGAAATCTTTGTTAGGTTTAAAATCAATTTTACCATTTGCTACTGCATACGATTCACGAGCATTTGGACGAACTTGTGTTACTTCCAAATCATCTTTCGTAATAAAGTCTGCCGAGTAAACACGACCACTTCCACTTGGATTAGCAACCAATGGGTTAGCTAATATTTCATTTAATTTATCTTCTTTTAATTGAAAAGAACCTAAAGCTGATGGACGGCTATCTAACGATGTAGAATAAACACCCGCAAGACGATATCCTAAGATAGTAGACTTACGAATTTTTCCATCTTTCTTAAGTGTATCACCTAATGCATTTAGCATCGGCTTTGCCAAAATAGGACCTGAAAAGTAAACATCTGCACGATTGGCTGCAAACGCGTCCAAAAATTGAGAAGTCTCCAATTGCACACCTCCTGTCAGTTCAGAAGAAGGTCCTTTTGTGATAATATTTGTAATTGCTCCTGTTGCATCTCCAAATTCAGCAGGTACACCAGAAGTAATAATTTGAACCTGATCAATTTCAGTCTCAGGGATACCAAAATTACCAATTACACGTACCCCATCAATATAGGTATCGTTACTGGTACTACGGCTACCGTTAGAGTTGATTGCTTCTCCTTCGTCCGTTTGACTTACCCCAGCAGTTGTAGCAACTATACTAGTTACATTACGTGTCGCCAAGTTTTTGATGTCCTCTGCTCCCAATGTTTGACCACCAGAAGTAGCATCTTGTTCAATCAATGGAATTCGATAAGCACGTACAACAATCTCTTGTTTTTGTCCTGTACTATCTGTGATTTCGAAATTAGTACCTTCTTCCATCTCAATATCAAATCGAACGACTTGACCTAACTTCACAACAACTCCTTCTGTTTTTACAGTAGGATACCCTACGTAAGAAACCAATACATCATACGTACCAGCATTAACATTTGAGAAGTTATAGTTTCCATCAAAGTCGGTCTGTGTTCCGGAGATTTGCACTCCCTCTTTTTCTAAAACTACATTTGCAAAAGGTAGCCCTTCGTCGTTGCCAACATCAATAACCTTCCCTTGCAAACTACCTGTTGTTTGGGCAAAAAGCGTACTGCTTCCCAAGAACAACAGAGTCAACAAAATTATGTAACGAACCATAACCATAAGAACTTTTAAAAAAGTTAAAAAATTAAACGTTGTTTATCTATTGTACAATTAAGTACGGTATTCAAAGCAATGTTAAGATAACCAATCTACAACACTACCTTATTTCTTTATTTTACATTTGAAGTAAAGTCCAATGTCCAAGTGTTAAACTTTGGTAACCAGCCAAGTTTAAACGAGCTTTTGTATGCTTATCGAACGCACAAATCCTCATCTGTGCACTTCCCTTTTTAAAATGACTTATTTTTACCATAAATAATTGTGTCATTTTTTAGACAGAGACATTATTCTAACTACAAAAGCCTATTTTTTGCATTCTACACCAGTCTTTTTTTTAGTTACCCACTTGTTGGGTTAACATTTTTCACTAAAAGAACAAAATTGATAACAAAACTATAACACATTACCAAAACCACTGATTACCAACCAAGTAAACTCAAAAAAAACGTTCTTAAAATCGTTTTTATAATAACTTTACCTGTTAATTCGTTTTTTAGTGACTAACAAAAGTATCATCAAATTCCGACAATTCCAAGTCTATTGCTTCATAATTCGGTCAAGTAACAATTCTGCCAAACGTTCCTTGGACTCCACTGTCCATCCTGCTATATGAGGAGTTACTAAAATATTTTCACGAGCAAATAAATCTTGAAATAACAAATCTTCGTCTTGGGTATAAGTAGCTGGCTTTTCATTTTCAAAAACATCCAAACAAGCACCAATTACTTGACCAGAATCTAATACATTTAAGAGCGATTTTGTGTTAACGATATTCCCTCTAGATGTGTTAATTAGTACCACTGGTTTTTCAAACTTATCCCAATAATCTTGATCAACCAAGCCCTTGGTTTCTGGGGTAGAAGGCAAATGCAAACTCAACACATCTGCTTCCTTCTGTATTTGCTCCATGTCTGATTCAGTTACATGAGGCATTCCTTCGGTGTAATTAGATTTATACTTATCATATGCTAAGACCCGAACTCCAAATCCAGCTAGGCGTTTTGCAAATGCAACTCCAGTATAGCCAAATCCAACGATCCCTACTGTTTTGCCCATCAACTCCCAGCCTCTATTTTGTTCTCGTTGCCATTTTTTTTGGCGCACCTGTTGATCTGACCGACGCAAGTTAATAGCTAAGCTTAGCAGCATACCCATTGCATGCTCTGCTACAGCATCACAATTGCCATCTGGCGCACGATGAACAGCAACATTTTTGATTTTTGCATAATCTAGGTCTATAATTTCTAGTCCAGAACCTAATCTACCAATAAATTTTAACTGTGTAGCCTTGTCTAAAAAAGAGCGGTCTACTGTAATTTTGCTATTGATAATAATTCCCTGATAATGGTGTATCATAGCACGCACCTCTTCCAAAGAAATGGAAGGCATATAATCACATCGGTAGCCTGCAACTGTCAATCCTTCGATTAGTAAGTTGTGAACACCATCTGTTATCAGTACCTTAGGTTCTTCATTTGTTATTTTTTCTCTCATTGTGTCTTATTTGTTTGTACCATTATTGCCCTTGTTACAATCAGTATTTAGATTAAGCTCATAGTGCGACAAATATAGAAGATTTTAAAACTTCTAAACCAGAAAGGTTAACAAATTATTACTTTACTTAGGATAACAGAATCTAATTTTCGCCTAAATGTTCAATTCAGACAAAATATTAAATAACTACTATGTGAATAGTATACTTTGGTAAGAAATATAGAAAGGCATTTGTTGTATTGATGTAGCTATTAAAATAATGTTGGGGAACATATAAAGCCCATTAATACTTAAATGTTAAGTTGGTAAGATCGATGAAATCTTGTACAGAGAGGTTTTCTGGTCTCTGCAAAAAGAACTCATCCTCAAATATAACGTTTTTTGGGAGAAATTGTTTCATTGAGTTGCGTAACATTTTTCTACGCATCCCAAAAGTTGTCTTAACCACCGCTCTCAAGCGGCTTTCATCACATCCCAAATTTTTAAAATCTTTTTTTCTTTGCAGTCGAATAACAGCAGATTGCACCTTTGGAGGCGGATTAAAATGCTCTGGTCCTACCGTAAATAAATACTCGACATCATAATAGGCTTGTATCAAAACAGACAAAACACCATAAGCTTTTGAATTAGGCTTGGCAGCAGTTCGCTCTGCAACTTCTTTTTGAAACATCCCCACCATCTCTGGAATATTTTCTTTATGACTTAACATTTTGAACAATATTTGAGACGATATATTGTAAGGAAAGTTACCAATGATAGCATAAGGTTCGTGAAAATGATCTTCCATCTTCACTTTCAGAAAGTCTTCGGCAATGATATTAGGCACTAAACTTGTGTAATGTTCTGCCAAATACATGACCATATCTCTATCTGCCTCAATTACTTTCAAATCATGTGTTGTTGCATATTCCTCCATCAAATGCTTGGTCAACATACCCTTGCCAGGTCCAATTTCTACCACACTCTTATATTGGTCCCGCAACAACAAGCTCTTAGCAATATCCATTGCTATAGATTCTTTATTTAAAAAGTGCTGTCCGTATGATTTTTTTGCCTTCATTCTATTTTTTTGGTAATGCTGTCAATTATGATCTGCTAATAAGATAACAAAAATACAATAAAAATCCTGATTATCGTGTCCCTTCTTTTAATTGTTTACAATAGATACTCAAATTTGATTGTACACAGAGCTGCATATAAAATAGTTTGCTATATTCCTAATATTAATTATATTAGCATAAAGAGTAAAATCTCCAAATTCTTCCACTATTTTCCCCATTTATACTATAATTATAATATGACGACAACTTTACGTTCGACCAATTGCCACACCCAAAACCAAGATTTAATCATACTCAGTTACAAAAATCAGAATTCTTGGTTTACTTCGTTGTTAACAGAAACCGAACAAGCAATTGTACAACAAGCCGTCCAAAAAGATACGAAGCATCTCTTGATTCCTCGACTGAATCAGTATATCATCATAGAAATAATAGAGACAATTGATGATCGTGCTCAACTAAAGGAACAGATTCGGTCAATAGCTTCAAAAACTGTTGGTACACTTCGAAAACATCACATTAATGAAGTCGTTTTGTTAGATTACACAAACGATAATTTGAGTGCTTCTTATGCGGAAGGTCTCGTTTTGACCAATTACCAGTTTTTAAAATATTTTAAAGAGAAAGAACAACTAACTAGTCCTTTTCATACGCTTTATCTTTTAGAGGAATGTATTTCTAAAAAAGAAGTTACACTTTTAAATAATGTATTAGAAGGTGTTTGTGCTGCTAGAGATTTGGTTAACGAACCACTCTCCTTCTTAACTGCTGTTCAATTGTCTGAAGAAATCAAAAAGCTCGGTAAGAGAGCTGGCTTTTCCGTTAAAGTGCTTGATAAAGCAGCTATAGAAGCCCTAAAGATGGGAGGGCTTTTAGCTGTTAATAAAGGTAGCAATGACCCACCTACATTTTCCATCTTAGAATGGAAACCAGAATGCCCTACCAATAAACAACCAATTGTATTAGTTGGCAAAGGAGTAGTTTATGATACAGGAGGTCTAAGCTTAAAACCAACTGCCAATTCAATGGATTTCATGAAGTCGGATATGGCTGGTGCAGCAGGTGTTATTGGTGCTATGTATGCCGTTGCCAAAGCAAAATTACCCATTCATCTCATTTGTTTGGTGCCCTCTACTGATAACAGACCTGGTGTTAATGCGTATGTTCCTGGCGATGTGATCACTATGTACAGTGGCACAACAGTAGAAGTATTAAATACAGATGCTGAAGGTAGAATGTTGTTGGCCGATGGATTGCACTATGCCAAACAATATACCCCTGAATTGGTTATTAATATGGCAACACTCACTGGATCTGCAGCTCATGCTATCGGTAATCAAGGTGCTGTTTTGATGGGAACAGCTAGTGCTGCAACAAAAAAAGCACTCATACAAGCAGGAACAGAAGTACACGAGCGTTTGGTCGAGTTTCCTTTATGGAAAGAATATGGCGAACAGCTAAAATCCGATGTTGCAGATCTAAAAAACTTAGGAGGTCCGATGGCTGGAGCAATTACGGCGGGCAAATTTCTAGAACATTTTACAGATTATGACTGGATACACATCGATATGGCTGGTGTTGCCTTCTTGCATCATGAAGATGCTTATCGTTCCAAAGGAGGAACAGGATACGGGGTTCAATTGCTTTATAATTTCTTCTTGAATTATACAAAGTCATGATATTCCACATTTTTCCGTATCTTTGTAGCTATAACTAAATTCTAGTTAAAAATCAGATGTGCTGTTTGTTAAGTTGTATCATGGTTAACTCACTTAAAGATTTAATTAACAGATACACAAGACAAAGGGTTACTTGGCTGTCAATTGATAGATTAAAAAATCAATAAATTCGCAGCCCATACTTTCTTAAATCATTTCCAAAGATATAACTTTGGACAAAATAGCAAGTACGAATTGCTTGCATATATATTTATGACAAATAAAAGATTAAAAATAGGTATTTCAGTAGGTGACATCAATGGGATTGGTCTAGAAGTTATTTTAAAAACTCTAGCAGATAAACGTATTCTAAATTGGTGTACTCCTATTTTATATGGATCAACCAAAGTTGCTTCTTATCACAAGAACATCATTAAAATCAAGGATTTATCTTTACATAATATTAATGACATTCATGCAGCAAATGACAATGTCGTTAATGTGGTCAACTGTTGGATGGAAAATGTAAAAATTACATTGGGAAAATGCACTGTTGATGGGGGCAAATATGCGATGTTTTCTCTAGAACAAGCAACAGAAGATTTGTTGGCAGGGCATTTAGATGCCTTGGTTACTGCGCCTATCAATAAAAAAGCCATGCAAATGAGTGGTTTTGAATATCCTGGGCATACCGAATATTTGACCTCTAGATTTCAAGCCAAAGAAAACTTAATGTTGATGGTCAACGAAGATTTAAGAATTGGATTGGTTACCAATCATCTTCCGATCAGCCAAGTTGCTACTACGATTACAACAGAATTAGTTCTTAGAAAAATTGAACTAATGAATGAAAGTCTAAAAATGGATTTTGGCATTGACAAACCTGCTATTGCAGTATTGGGCTTGAATCCACATGCAGGCGATGGTGGTGTTTTGGGAACAGAAGAAATCGATGTTATTATACCTGCTATTGAAGCAGCAAAAAATAAAGGTATCTTGGCTATTGGTCCCTATGCTGCTGATGGGCTCTTTGGTTCGGGCAATTTTGCCAATTTTGATGGAATATTGGCAATGTATCACGACCAAGGTCTAGTTCCCTTCAAAGCACTATCTTTTGGCGAAGGTATTAACTTTACAGCTGGTCTCCCGATTATTCGCACTTCTCCTGACCATGGAACTGGTTTTGATATTGCAGGAAAAAACATCGCAGATTTTAGATCTTTTAGACAATCTTTGTACTTAGCAATAGATAGTGCTAAACAGCGTGCAGAATATATTGAGATGACTGGTAATCCACTAAAAGTAGTTGCTGTTAACGATATGGATGCTTCTCCTGACGATATTATTGATAACGATGGTGTTGCTCCCGAAGAACAAAACAAACCTAACAAAAAACGCAATCGAAAAGATAGGGAACAAAAACCAAGGAAAGATAATAGAGAGCAATCTAAAGATACGAATCAGAAAAAAGCTGCTTCGGATAACAAAAAAGCTACCAAAAATGCTAATAAACCGAACCATAATAAAACAGCTAAAACTAACTTAACGGTAGAGGAACGTTTGGCTTTAGCCGCAGAAAAAAAGCAGCAAACGGAACAACAAAACAAAAAAGGAGCATCTCAAAAAGTGGTTAAAAAAAGCCTTGAGCAACCAGTAGAGAAGCCTTCAGTGAAACCGATAGAAAAAACAATCGCTTCGGATAATGAACCGCAACCTAAAGAAACAAAAGCTCCTGTTTTAGATAATAATATTGTTGAAACAATGGAACCTATTCCTACTTTGACAGATGATAATCAAGAAAAAAATAATGATACGTCATCAGAAAATAAAAGCAATAACAACAAAGACCATACAAACTAAGATAAAGAGATTGCCCTGTTCTGTGTCGCAAAAAAAAACAAGTTGTCAGCTTACTGACAACTTGTTTTTTTTATCATATCTATTCGCAGTTGGTCGTGCTGCTATATTCTGTTTTCAACAAAGTATTCTAAAAACAAAACGAGCCTCTAGAACATTAATGCCTCTCTAATATCGTCCTCCGTTTCAATAATACCAACCGACCGCATTTTAAAGTTCAAGGTTTCCTCTTCTGTAGAAGTTTCATTAACAACCAATAGTTCATTTTCTTTGGTTAAAGCCCATATTTTGTTCTCAGCAGTAGCCTCGTATTTTAATTCAGCAGTACTTTTATTTTCTTCATTGGGCGCAAAGTAATAGAGTTGTTTGTCCTTATTGGTTACAAATAATCGATCGACAGCAAGGGCAACCCCATTTTCGTCAACAAAGTTAGCTTGTACTTTCAATGCATCTTTCATTTCTACTTCCTTGCCACAATTCCATAACCCAAATCTATTAATCCTAAACCGATTGATAATCTCTTTCCATGCAACATCATGCTCCACAACTGCCTCTTCGCTCAAATTTTGGACTTCTACTAAAACATCTGATTCCCATTGCTCCAAGCGAATAAAATAAGCCTTCAATTCTTCTTTGTACAAAGCCATTGCTTCTTCAGTATCTTCAATCGCAGGATAAACTTCAAATGTTCTAACAATATTTCCTTCGTTCGTCTCATAAACCAATTCCATACGATACTTATCATTGCCAAGCCCTGTCAATGTAACAGAGTTCCACGACGTATCAAATGTTCCTGCTGTCAGTTGGCTTGCAGAAGCCATTAGTTGTACGTTTTGGTTGTAAGCTGCTAATTCTGGAAATTCTTCTTCGTTTATATCAAAGTCAAATACTTGCATATTCTCACGTACTCCTGGCTTAATCGGCTTTTTAGGCTTGCTTTGGGCTAAGGTTGCTCTAGCCTGCTCAACTAACTCTTGGTTTGTCTTAGGATCAACCGTTGGTGTTGTTGTCGTTCCATTAGTGGTGGTTGCTGTTAGTACTTCAACATTATCATTAGCAACATATTCCCATGCATCCTGCTGCTTTCCATAAACATACACCTTCAAATCATTCGTTGGAATATTGGCAGCCACCTTGCCTTGTAGTTCTACCTCTAGCGTCTTGTCCATACTTAAATAGACAGGTTTTCCATCTTGAAAGCCTTTGATTTCCATCATTCCTACCGATTGTAAGTTTTGATGCTTGTCCAACTCTTTCGGCACTCCTGCCAAAAACATATCCACATGATCGTTAAACTCTCGATACTGAATGTCTACTTTTCCTTTTACAGGCTTACCTTTTTCATCTACAAAAGCCGAAGCTGGAACAATAATTTTAGAGCCCGACTCATAATTTAATGTTTCTCCTTCTTCCGCAGCATTGACAACCAAATTACCAAATGGTTTCTGAATTTTTGGCATAGGAGCTTGTAATGCAAAAACTTCGTTAATTTGATCAATCGGCACGTCCATTTTTGCATTAGACATCGATTGACGAATCATAAACACCAATAAAATAGAAGCAGCAACAGCCATTAAAGCTCCTGTTCCATACTTAATAAAACTTGGTGATACTTTTCCTCCCTTCTTAATAGAACGAACAGGAGTACTCTCCTTGGTGTCACTACTAGGAGGAACAGTTGCTTCTTGAAACTGCGCCAACAGAGCGTCAAAATCTTGATGCTTGCTAATTTGCTCAGAACTTAACTCTGGAGGATTAGTTTTAATATTGTAATTGTCTTTCATTTCTTTTTACTTTAAAACGGTTGAATTAGATCAGTGATTTAGTGTTCCATCTTCCCTTAATCCGATCGTTTTTGTTTCACAAATCGTTTCTTCATTTTCTGTAACAATCTGTAAATCTTAACTTTTGCATTATTTTCTGTAATGTCTAAAATATCTGCTACCTCTTTAAAAGGTCTTTTTTCAAAAAAGCGGAGTTCTAACAACTCTACCTCATCAGGTTTCAAATCTTGAATAACAGTTTTAAGAACAGTAATATTTATTTCTAAATCTTCTTTGTCCTCATATTCTTCTTCAAGGTCTTGAGCGGTACGCTCTTCTAAAGCAACCACTCGATTCTTATTTTGTTTTCTAAAGTGTTGTGCAATTTCATTGCTAGCAATTCTAAATAACCAAGCAGAAAAGGGAACTCCCTTAAAAACATATTTATCTATCTTTTGCATTGCTTTCAGAAATACCTGCGACGTCAAATCCGCAGCAAGCACTTCATCAACAGTACGTTTGTATACAAACCTAAAAATAGGCTCATAATAACGATTGTACAAAACCCTAAACTTAGCAGGATTTTGCTGTGCAGCCTGCACTTCAAGCCATTCATCTTCCATAGCTTGCTGTGTGACGGTATACTTGGATGTTGACATATATAGTATTCTAATTAATCATTCAATCTAAGAAACTTCTAGCCCAGAGGTCTGTAGAACATTTGTTAATCTAATTGGTCAACGATTGGTAACAGACTCCATTTCTAAGTGTCTCAACAACCCTTCGCAATTAATGAGAACAGATGTAAGCAATAGTTTTGTGATCAACTTTCTCAAAAAGCTTGCGTTCCTTTGTTTTCGCTACCTTTTCTCTTGTTTATCATCAAAATTTCTAGGAACGTTATTGGTCTATTGTTACGAATAAATCCCTATTTCCTACCACACGTTGTATTGTCTGAATCTCTCCATCTAAGGTAACAAAAAAATAAGCTCCGTCAAACCTCTTATTCGCTAAAATACGTGTACTCTAAAATTGTCTGAATTCCATCTTCTTCGGTAATGTGCATTTCCAGTAAGCCATCGTTGTTATACGTAAAATATTCCAACTTATAAATTTCTGGTCTTGGCGGTAAAGATGGTACTCTTTCTTTAGTTTTGTCCAAATCAGTCGGAGAATTATTCAAATCTCTTGGCGAAGTTGCCAGTTGGCCTTGCTTTTTTTTCTTTTTTTTCTTCTTTTTAACAACTGTTTCAGGCTCCTCAGATACACGAGAACTCATTGTCGGTTCGCGCATGACCCAATGAATTTTCTTGCTTATTCGATTATTCTCATATTTATAATCAATTGTAAAGAGTATCTTTCCTGACGAATTTCGTACTTGCGTAATTACTGGCTGTCCCTCCTCGTCCAAGAATGTTTTTCTATCTTTGGTAATCTCATACAAGTTTTTGTACACACGACAAGAATTGGTGCTGTCGGTATATTCTGTCACGGTCAACAATTTTTCTTTATCCAACAAGCCTACTAAACTATCCATATAAGGAGAGGTTCCTACAGCAGTGGTTTTCTGCCGTACCACTCGATTTAGACTATCAAATTCAAATTCATCTAACAAACGCACACTCTTATTGGGTGCACCATGCATTTTTACTCGCTGAAAGGGCGTTCCATTATGTTCGTAGATATACACATAGGTATAATCCAAACTTGTGTTTTGCAAAGAATCGTAATTCAACTTCTCAACCGCCGAGATCAAATTTTGCTTATAAAAGTATTCTATACTCCACTTTTTGAATCCTGATGGCAAATAAGTTGAAATCATCCCCATTTTCCCATCTACAAATTCATACCGTTGATATTGATGAGAATATTCCACTGCTTCTGCCCACATTTCGCCTGAACGATCCTCTGCGCCCCTCTTGTATGTTCCTTTCCAGATGGAACATTTATTGTTTCCCAACTCCGACACCTTCTTTAAGTCGAAAGGTAAATCGGGATATACTTCTGGATAAATCGTTACTTGAGCTTGTATCGGTTGAATGCACAAAAGCAGACCTCCTATCAAAAAGCATTTAATAATTTCTCCTATAGTCCTCTTCATATGTTCTATCTTTTACGATGACAACTTGTTGATACATTTTATATTTGATGGGTTCACCCAATTGATTTCTAGCAGGATTCCATTTCGAAGCTTTTAGCTTTCTCAAAACTACATTTTTTAAACGTGAATCATTGCTTTTTAGCACCTCAACCTGACTTACCCAACCATATTGATTAACAGAATATTCTAAAACAACAAATTTCCAATTTTTTAGATCCATTCCTGCTCGATAGGGTTTGATGTTCATCAGACCAAAATCGCCTCCAGCTAAAGTTGGCAATTGCACTATTTTTTCTTGAGGATCAATTGTTGAGCCTTGAAGCGAATCTATGGTACTTGTTTTCAAAATGGATATTTTTTTTTCTACAGGTGCAACGACAATTGTTTCGTCTTTGGGAGCTAAACTAGGTTCTAGAGTTTGTTTTTTTCTAATAACCAATGTTTTTTTGGGGAGGCAGGTTGTTGCTGTACTGTCTTGTGCTACTAGAATTGGCATCATAAGCCAACTCATAATAACAGTAACCACTAGTTTCATATCAATAGAGTTTTCGCTATTCGATTCATTCACAAGATGAAATCACAAATCAAATTGACTGTCATCAAATTCATTTTCAATAGAAATATACTTCAGTAATTATACCATAATTAGGCTTTTAGGAAGAATAAAAACGTAACTTATCTGATATATCTTATAAAATGGCTTCTTTTTTTGACTATATTTGGTTTCAACATACTAAAATGACAAAGAACTTTTTCTTCTCTACTGGTATAACTCCTATTTGTAGAAAGGATACAGTTTTTTCATTTTTTTTTGAAAAAAAACAATAAATACGCAAGAAGTAAGTTGAATACTTCTTTAAATCGCTAAATAGATGTCGGAAAATAAAAAAGGGTTGGCCTTACATTGGCAAATTTTAATCGGGATGGCAGCTGGTATTGCTATTGGTTTTGCCTTAAAAAATGTTGATGGAAGTGAAAAATTTGTCCTCAACTGGGTATATCCAATTGGTAAAATATTTGTCAATCTACTCAAATTGATTGCTGTCCCATTAATTATTGCCTCCTTAACCAAAGGAATTGCTGACCTGCAAGACATATCCAAACTTTCCAAAATTGGAGGTAGAACAATTGGCACCTATTTAGTAACAACCGTAATCGCCGTAACCTTAGGTCTAGTCGTTGTCAATACATTACAACCTGGAGTGGGTTTATCTCAAAGTACCATTGATGCAATTAGTGCTAGTAATATGGACAAAAGTGCTGGCAAAGTAGCAGCAGGAGCAGCACAGTCACAAGTAGGACCTTTACAATTTGTGATTGACATGGTGCCTGATAATATTTTTGCGGCGGCAAGCAGCAATGGAAACATGCTTCAAGTTATTGTATTTGTTCTATTTTTTGGCATCTGCTTACTTTTAATACCCAAAGAAAAAGCAAAGCCAATGCACGATTTTTTTGATAGTCTCAACGAGGTCATTCTAAAAATGGTTGATGTCATCATGCTCATTTCGCCCTATGCTGTGTTTGCTTTGTTGTGCAACTTAACTGTAAGTACCGATCCTGAAATTTTTGGAGTATTGTTCAAATATGCCCTCTGTGTTGTTTTGGGGCTTGTGTTAATGGTTGGCATTTATATGGCAGCTATCAAGCTATTTACAGGACGTTCTCCGCTTGGTTTTCTCAAAGCTATCAGCCCAGCTCAACTATTGGCCTTTTCTACAAGTTCGAGTGCCGCTACCTTGCCAGTAACTATGGAACGAGTAGAAGAACATGTAGGGGTCGAAAAAGAGGTCACTAGCTTTGTGTGCCCAATTGGTGCAACAATTAATATGGACGGTACTAGTTTATATCAAGCAGTAGCTGCTGTCTTTATTTGTCAAGTAATTGGCTTTGATTTAAGCCTAGGAGATCAATTAACCATTGTCATAACCGCCACGATGGCATCCATTGGGTCTGCTGCTGTACCAGGAGCAGGAATGGTAATGCTTGTTATTGTTTTGGATACGTTGGGAATCCCCTCCGACAAACTAGCATTCGGAATTGCCCTTATCTTTGCTGTGGATCGACCATTAGATATGTGTCGAACGGTCATCAATGTCACAGGAGATGCTACTGTCGCTACTTTGGTTGGCAAATCTGTTGGAAAATTGAAAGATCCTCAAGTAAAAAATTGGGATGACCACTATAAAAAAGAAACCATCTAAGGTTATGATTGTTCATTTTCTATGATAAAATAAGAATGAGACGATTTGACTGATCAAATCGTCTCATTTTATTATGAGTGGTATGCTATATTTTTATTAGCCTCAAAGTTTTCGCACCAAAAAACTATTTTTATGATACGGTTTCTTTTCACCACTTACTTAAGATCTAAATCCTCTCGATCTTTTAATTTTTTATCTTCTACATTCTCGTTCAAAAAACCATTTAATTTATCTACTGAATAAGAAGAAATAATTTCTCCAAACTCATTGATTTTAATATCAAAACCTTTTAGATCATCATGCGTCTTTGGATTTTTTTGGTTCTTGTCAGACATTGTTTTACGATTTTTATAATGAATAATATGAGTAAGTAGTTTTTTGTACCACTTACTTATAACTACCTAACGTCTTCTAGGAGTTCCCCAAGTCCTGTTAAATTTATTTAACAACTCAGGTTTTCTTAATTCAATCGTTTTTCAAGACGAATTTGAGTGCGTTCAGCCTCTCCTCTTTCCATTCCTATCTTATCCGCAAAGGCATAGATTTCATCTCTTGACATTTGACCATTGGCTCGAATATATGCCTCAATAGTATAATCTTGTGCATAGCGCAATAGTTCTTCATGTTTTTTCTCCGAAAACTCAAACATTTGCGAATATTCGTCCAATTTTAATTGTTCTTCATCCGCAAACTCATTATCTGTCAACGCTACTGCTGCTACAATCATAAATACATTTTCCCTAGCCTCTTCGCTAACCTCTTCACATTCTACCATAGAAATCGAAGGAGCACGCATCAATTCGCCTAATGTACCTGTTTCTTTGTTCAAAAAGTCATCAAAAAATGCTTTTTCTTCTGCTTCTATCGTACCATCTGCACGAGCCATTTCCACTAACATACGGGCTAAGATTTTCTTGTCATAAGCTTTGGTTAATGGATTTCTTTTGATCAATTTTTCAAATTCAGAAAATTCTGTTGCCAAGCGCCATTTTCCTCTTTCAAGCGTCAATTCTACCATAATTTTTTCAAATGCTCTCACGACAGCCCCTTCTTTATCTTTCTTAGAAACTTTCAGACCATCTGTTCCTTGACGCAACATCTCATTTCCTGCCATAGAAACAGCAGTTCCTGCAAACCCTCCTCCAACAGCTTTACGCAAGACACGCAAAACAGAAGAACGCAATCGTCCTAAAGCCGTGTTGGTAACCATTTTTTTTACACGTGCCGTACCATCTGCTGTACTAGTTTTGATATGAGCAACAGAGTCAAAGACTTGGTTCTCTACTTGAAACTTGCAAAGCACCTTACTTCCATCCACTTTTTCTTCCAGAATATACGGTTTTATTGATTCGTATGTAATTTCCATTGTTTAGTTCTTATTTTGATAATTCTAAATTGGTTCTTTTCTATTAAATTTATATACCCGAGGTAGCACTAAAGCTAGTTATTGTAAGCTAAATTAAGAGCAAGATTTAACGCCTAATCTATTTTACAACCTTCTTAATCACCTAACAACTTACTAAGGGGAAAGCGTTCCATTTAAGTTCAGTTTTACTAATCCCATCATATTGTTAGTTCCTAACCCAAACTTGCCTGTAAACACATAACCTGTTAGAGAACTTTGAGCTGTTGAACCAGACATAATTGGCAGAATTGTACCTGCTTGATCACTCGTCAGAACAAGGCTATTCCCATCAGCATAACCAAAAAAGTAGGGCCAACCTGTTCCAGTATCTATATCCAAATTGGTATCAAATTTAGTAATACAAATATCACTTTCAAACAAAGTAGCCTCGTGTGTAGACGACATGATGAAGCCATTATTACCTGGTAATAATGCAATTGAAGCAACAGAATGTACTCCTCCATTGCCATTTCTATCTTTCAAATCATAATACCTCAAAAAAGGACTCACAGTAGCTCCGGCAGTTACTTCTGTTATTTGCAAGCCCAGTATTTGTAATTGCAATAAAACAGCTTGCCCATCATTTCCATTGGTACTTGCTTCATTTTTAGTTACATGAGCTGCAATCGTTACAACATTATTGTCTGCATCATACACAGAATATGCTCCCGAAAAATAATCTCCATCTACCGAAATTGTCTTTCTACTCAAAGGTGTTCCCCCTGATTTATCCACCAATACAACATGGATTTCAGGTAGAAAGTTACCTGTTTGTGTAGACGGAGCAGTAGCTCCATCATGAGAGATACCACAAATCAGATACCCTTGAGGCAAAATTTGGATAGATGTCCCATAATCATCCCAAGGAAACCCATAAAACCAGTTACTAGACCTCCATCCAGACGGAATGATAAAATCGCTATTTAATAAAACCGTAAAAACATCGGTATTATCGTATGCTCCTCCTGTCTGATCGTTGTTATAAGGTTTGCTTCTTTTAACGTTGGTTGAATACCCTGTAATAATATAACTATATCCACCTGCTGTATCCAATTTCATATCCGAAACCTTCTCTGTAAACTGTGTATTGGTATTGCTTTGTAGTTCAACACCATCTGTTGTCGTTGGAGCTCCAGTAGCATGATCCAATTGATAAAGAACAATTTTAGTTTGACCTTCTACCCCTGTTCCTTGACTAGTCGAAGATGGGTAATTGTAATATGTTCTGTTAGCAGCAACGATATAAGCAGATTGATCGGGCAACTCAATAATTCGAATGCCCTCCTCATCAAATCGCAAATAGTCAAAATTGGCATCCACATTTCCTTCTTGGCGACCAAAAGCAGAACTCCACAACTCGTTCCCTAAAGAATCTGTTTTAACAACAAAGATATCTCTTTTGTCAGTAGAACTATATGAATTGGTAGACCCCAACAGAATGTATCCACCATCTGCTGTTTGAACAACATCTGTAGCTGTTTGAGCTCCAACGTGTCCATAATATTTTACAAAGGCAACTTCTTGGTTACTAGGAGCAATTTGCTCTTTTTCACAACTAGAACTTAAATATGCTGTCAAAACCAACAACATAAGAAGTACATTTTTTCTTGATATATGCAGCATAATTTATTCGTATTTTACTTCAACTTTGACTCGCTTATTTTTAATATCTTCGATTTGTTTCTTCTTATCATCTAACATTTTAGAGCCTTTTGTTTTACCTTTTTGAATGTCCTCTATAAGACTTGGTTTTTCTCGCTCCATCTCCTTAAGAGTACTGTTCAGCTCTCTTTTGATGTCCTCGTCTGTTTCTCTCTTTACATAGTTGCGTTCTTTCTCCAACCATTTATTATACTTATTATTGATAATAATTGGATTGTATTGATGCTTTTTGCGAGGCACATAAAATGCCTTTACAAAACCAACCGTCAACGCAAAATTATCTGTTCTAAAATCATTATCCACATGACCATGATAATACACCAACTCTAAATTAGAATAACGATTGTTAATATCTACGTTATTTAAGAACATTCGTGTATATCTGAAATCAGCATATAGAAAATTGCGTCCCAATCGAAACTTGATTCCTGCGCCAGCAACAAAAGAAACATTTACATTGGTACGAAGAGACGGTCTATCGTTCAATTTTGTTATAACCACACTATTAGCAATCGTAGATTGACCTCCTAACTCAGCTCTAATTGTTTCTGGTTCTGTTCTTCGACTAACATCTGTCATATCCGCATACAACAAGAAATTAGCAGCAACACCAGCATAAACATAAGGTAATACACCTTTAAATTTAGTAACATTGTACCGCAACATCAATGGAACATCTATCCAGAATTGATTCTCTTTAAATTTCAACGTAGAATACAACAATGGTCCTTGTCCTTTGGTGGCATTTAAATCATTGGTGTTTAACCCTGTAGGATTAGCCGTTGTAGCAGAGATATACATCGAATCACCAAATGCATATGTGCGATAAGCAAAAGTAGCATCCAATGTCAAATCAAAATTATACAACAAAGGCAATTCAAAACCAACAGTAGCATTGGCTCCAAAAACAACTTCTCGCAAGTACCCCTCATGATCTGCCGTACCAGAAGTATTGTCCACCCCATAATTCTGCAATTGTTCTATCAATGAAAAATTAAGTCCACCACCAAAGTACATAGAAAAAATAGGTCTCCTAGTGAATGTTCTTGAAAGGTAAATTAAATCGTACGACTGATAAGAGTCTCCCATCGTATCTGGTTCATAGAGCGGATTGATTCGGAGTATTTCCCTAAAAGAATTGTCTGCCGCACCAATTTTGTCCCTATACAAATAACTTTCTGTTATCAATTGGAATGCTTCTAAACGCTTTTCCGTTGACATTGACTTGGGATCTTTCGCACAAGCTTCGATAGACTCGATTTTTTCAAGTTCTCCTTCTTCATACCATTTTTTAGCTTCATCCAATTGGCAATTGTCTGAGGATGTCCCTCGTTTTCCCTTTTGCCCCTGTGCAGTGCTAATGCTGAGTAGACTAAATGCGCAGCATAGTAGAGCAAACGAAATGACAGGACAGTACAATCTCACCTTCATTATTTCGGTATTTTATAGTTAAATAGTTTTGGTTCTAAATATCATGCAATTTATTACAATAGCCACTTCTAGAAGTCTTAGGCTAAGTGATGATTGAGCTTTGATGAGCTTTTATCATCTAATATATGCAACTAATATAATTAATTGTGCCAGTAATTTGATAATTTTTTGAGGGAATTAAGTAGATGCCCTATTTATAGTTCATTCCATTTGCACTTCTACCTAACAATAACTAGATGATTACAATGCCATTGTGTTTTAAAGGCTTTAATAGGTTCGAATGCTAAAAGGTTTCTGCACTCACTTAATGCTATTATTATGAGAAGTATAGTACCTAAACTTAGAGATCGCTAGTTCGGCATTTGGGTTTCTTTTATCGTTGTCCTCTCCCCTCTCATTAGTTATCCCATAAAAAAACAGAGTCAAAGATTTATGAACCTCTGACTCCGCTCTTCTTCTATTGGTTATCTGCTTCTTCTAACTTTCGAGCCTCTCTCATTTGGGGAACCATTTCTCCACAAGTAGAGAATGGAATTCGACGTCCGCCATTTGGAGTTTCAATATAAAGTGTTCTTCCAGTAGGGTCATCTGTTCCGATGTATCTTCTCCAACTTTTATCACTTAAATTCTGGCGAACAATATCACAAATTTGATCAGCATATAGGGTCATATCAACCTCCCATAATTTTAAATGACCATTGGCGGTTCCTGTAATAACTTTTGTTCCATCATTGCTAAATGCTACTGAAGTAACCCAATCCGTATGATCTGTCAATTTAATAGGGTTGTACTGTGCTCCTAAATAAGGAAACTCTTTTGAGTCGCCATAACCACGATATTTTTCATCACGGATAGTCCAAAGTGTTGCAGACTTATCCAAGCTACCTACAATCAATAGAGTACCATCTTTACTAAACTCAACATCAGAGATAGAAGAACCGTGTTGCAAGAATTTTTCAGGCAAATAAGTCGGGTCCTCATTCACTTTGTTCATATCCCAAATCATCAACGTTCCATCTTGGTATCCAATCGCAACAAAACGACCGATAGGATTGAATGCAACAGCCGTAGCATGTTTTTCGCTTCTAGGATCATTCAACAAAAATTCACGACGTTGATTTTTTAAATTCCAAATCCATACTTCAGATGATTTTCCAACACCTGCCAAGTACTCTCCATTACTAGAAACATCCAAAGATGTTAATCGATAAGGCGTTTTTCCAATAATAGGTGAAGTTGCACCATCCATATTGGTATAATTTACAGCTGTTCCGCCAGATCCATCATCGCCTGCCGTAATAATAGCTTTGCCATTAGGCGTATATTTTAACGCCCAGATACGGCGTCCTTTGTGCGCATCTAACTCATTTACAATTTGTCCAGACTTCGCATCTGTAATAAGTACTTTATCTCCATCACCAGCTCTAGCTAGTTGTTTGCCATCAGGACTAATATCTAATGTTCTCGCCACTGCTGTATTACTAGAAAGTATTTCTGGTTTGTTTGATTTATCTTTGCGAGCAGCTTTGCTACCATAAATATCAAATTTCCATTTTAACAACAATCCATCAGAACCAACCGTGTAGATATGCCCATCGTTTCCTGCAACTTTGATGTTACGAATACGACCAACTCTGCTTCTACCGTCTGGTGCTTGATCCAATCCATTAAAATTAGGGTTATTTTTGTTGACTTCTTCCAAGCGGTTCAATGCCTTATAAATAGCATCGTACACAAAAGCATCTTTATCTTCTCCACCACTTGCAGAATTTAAGTCATATGCCTCTTTAGCCAAAAGCCCTTGGATATCTTCATTTTCTTCTTTTGTCGATTTAACCGCAATACTTTGTGCCATAGAAAGACCTTTGATTCCCAATGCAATTTCTTTTTGGCGAATAGCATTTGCTTTCTCCTTGTTGGCTACTTCTGTTTGTGCTATTGCAATATCTTTGCTACGCAATGCATCTTCTTTAGCCAAACGAGCCTCTTCCGCTTTTCGCTTAGCATCTCTTTCAGCATCCTTTGCTTGTCTGGCTCTAGCTTCTGCAATACGAGCTGCCTCCATTGCTGTTAAGTTAGCAGCCTCTGCTCTAGATTTTTCTTGCAGTGCTTTTTTAGCACTCAAATCAGCATAAAACTCTTGGCGACTTGCTTCCTCCTTACTTAATTCGGCCAAATAAGTTTGACGTAAAGATTCTCTTTCATTGGCATTAGCTACTCGTTGGCTTCGATGCGCCAACGCAGCAGAATAAAGTGCCCACAACATCATTCCAATACAAAACAAGACAACCCCTACCCCAATGGCACTCCATCGTTTTCGTTTAGTATCTTTGCGCTCTTCAACTTCACGATCTCTATTGGTAGCAGCGACATCATCTTCATGACTAAGTGTCAAAAATTCAATTGCTCGATCATAATCAATTTCAGGATTTTCATATCGTTTTGACCAACCTTTGTTGGGGGGCAGTCTCCAAGAATAATCTTCATCATATTCTTCTGGATTGAACCACTTCAACCCCATAATTAATTCTGGGTTCGTCCACAAACTCCCTTTCCCATCGTGGTACAAAGCAGCCGCAGAACACAAGCGACCATACATTTCTGCTGCTTCAGCTTCTTCATTTGCCCACCCTTTTAGACGAGTCCAACGTTTAATTAAACTATCATGCGCAATGCTAATAACACTATCCTCATCTATTTCTGCAACAGGTGGTGCATTTAGAAAACGTCGTCCAGACTGGCTAAAGGTATAAATCACCAAGCGTACCTCACGCATAGAACGTTCGGTTATTTCCATCATTTCCCGAACAGTCACCGCACGGCTAGAAGCACTTCCATCAGGAGCTTTTTCTACCATTGCTCTAAAAATACGTTCACAAATGATGCGTTTTTCTTCTGTATCCAAGTCAGAATATGCTTCTTCAGCATGTCTCGCCATTGCCCCTTTGATGGTTCCCACACCTTTGTAGTGCGACATAGCAATAGCGACTTCTGTATTTTGTTCTTTATCTAACCAGTAATTCCACATACGCAACATCGTATGTTGCAACGTGGCTAACTCGTCTGTATTTTTACCTAAATCGTTGATAATTGCCTTGACAACAGCATCATCTATTTCTGCTCGTACTCCTGTGATTTTAACCGCACGATCGTGTTGAATAGGATTAACAATAATACGTTTAAGATCTTCTGGTTTTACCCTTGGAATCAAAAACTGACCATCGTTAATTGCCTCTGCCAAGCCTCTAAATTCGGCACAATCACCAATATGATTGGAGCGCATTGTCAAAACGATATAAATAGGAGCCTCTTTTTGTCTACTTGCATTCAGTAACAAATTGACAAAAGTAGCTGCATCCTCTTCGTTTCTCTTATTTTTTTTACTAAAGTTGAATATTTCCTCAAATTGATCGACAACTATCATTAAGTTTTCTCCTCGGCTGATCGTAGATTTTTTGAAAGCCTCAACGATTCCCAAACTGCCATTTCGGAGCATTCCCTCAATTTTTGCAGGATAACTAGGGTCCATCATTTCGTCTCCATGCAACACATTTCGCTGTGCCAGCTGGCGACTAAGGTTTTCCAATGGATTGTTGCCAGGAGTACACGTAGCAATGCGCCAAGCAGCTCCTGCTTGCCCATTAAATCCCTCCTTCAAGCGAGGAATCAACATTGCCTTAATAAATGAAGATTTTCCATTCCCATTGCTACCTACTACTGCCAAAAAACGATTAGAGCGAAGTTTGCGTAACAATTCATCTAGTTGACGTTCTCTACCAAAAAAGAATGAACGGTCGGATGGCTCAAACGAGCGAAGCCCAGTATAAGGGGCTTGTATATTGAGGGTTTCTACTCCTTGCATAGCTGTCTTAAATTAACTGAATGTCTCGGGGTTATGAAAATACATCTATTAAAAGATAACATTGTAAGATAAAGAATTATTTAATAATAAAGAACTCCTTTTCCTTAATCCTTTAAGGTTTGTCGTTTTTTTTTGATAAAATCCCTAAAAAATTGAAAAAATTCGAAACAATATAGAATCTATTTTGTTAGAGTTAGGTTATTATAATACTTCTTCTTTCTCGATAGGTAGCCTATTATTCCTTTCTTTTAAAGCTTTTTCTATCAAAAGAAAAAAAGCTTTATCCTTTTGAAAAGGCAACTAATTTAATAAAAAAAATGAACTTCTAAAATGATCTATAGGAATTAATAAACAATAAACATGTATTTATTTTAAAAATGTATTAATTTCTAGAAAACAATGCTTATTGAACTTTACAAAAGTATAAAATACTCCTCTACTTTTTGTCCTTTTCATATTAAGTTTGAGTTAAAGGTCTACTCGCTTAATCTTAGCACCCAATGCATTTAAGCGCTCATCAATACGCTCGTATCCTCTATCAATTTGATTGATTTGCAATATTTTACTAGTTCCCTTCGCCGACATGGCAGCAATCAATAAAGACACCCCTGCACGAATATCGGGTGAGGTCATTGTTATTCCTCTCAAAGGATATTGCCTACCCAATCCAATAATATTAGCTCGATGTGGATCACACAAAATAACCTGTGCTCCCATATCTATCAGCTTGTCAACAAAAAACAATCGGCTTTCAAACATTTTCTGATGGATCAGAACACTTCCTCTTGCTTGTGTGGCAACAACCAGTAAAATACTCATTAAGTCAGGCGGGAAACCAGGCCATGGCGCATCATACACTGTCATAATAGAGCCATCTATAAAGGTTTGAATTTCGTATAATTCTTGCGCTGGCACATAAATATCATCGCCAATAATTTCAAATTGTATTCCCATACGACGATAAACAGGCAAAATATTTCCTAAAGCATCGGCTCGGACATTTTTAATGGTCAATTCAGATTGAGTCATGGCAGCCATTCCCAAAAAACTACCAATTTCAATCATATCAGGCAACAAGCGATGCCCTGTTCCAAACATTTGACCAACACCTTCTATGGTTAATTTATTAGAGCCAACACCTGTTATTCTTGCGCCCATTCCATTTAACATTTTGCACAACTGTTGTAGGTAAGGCTCGCAAGCAGCATTATAAATAGTCGTCATCCCTTTTGCCATTACAGCAGCCATCAAGGTATTGGCAGTACCAGTTACAGAAATTTCATCCATCAAGATATAGCTTCCTTTGAGTTCGGTCGCTTTGATGGAGTACATGTTTTTATCAATATTATAATTAAACGCTGCTCCTAGTTTTTGTAATCCCAACAAGTGCGTATCCAATCGACGGCGACCAATTTTATCTCCACCTGGTTGCGGTAAAACAGCCTCTCCATAGCGAGCCAACAAAGGTCCTAAAAGCATCACAGAACCTCTTATTTTGCTTGCTTTTTGTACATATTCTACACTCTTCAAATAGTCTAAATCAATTTCTTTTGCCTCAAAGGTGTAACTATTGTTATCAACCTTATTAACGACAACACCTAAGCCTTTTAATAAATCAATTAACATCACCACATCTTTTATATTCGGCAAGTTGGTTAATGTTACTTTCTCTCGTGTTAATAACGTAGCACAAATCACCTGTAAGGCTTCATTTTTAGCACCTTGAGGTGTTATTTCACCACTTAACTTGTGTCCTCCCTCTACTATAAAAGCTTGATTTTTATTTGACATAATAATTTAAAATTTCGTTTTATTGTTCATTTCGGATATTTAAGTAATCGTTTGCTGAAAACACTTACTTTTTTAGAGTGATCATTTATTATAAACTATATTATTAATAATCAACTCGATATAACTCAACTGTTGCTCCCCACTTTTAGGGATACTTATGGCTAAGTCATTCAACCTTAAAAATACTAATTATAATGTGAGTTATTCATAGAAAATCGCTTCAAAGTGATAATTATTTGTCAGAGATTCCACAAATTTTAAAATCTCCCAATATTTGAATCTCTTTTTCTTACTTTATAATTCCATCACAAAATCATATCAGCTTAATTATCCGTAAAATGCACTCTTACTTATTTTAAACCTAAAAAACTGATAATCACCAGCCCCCCCCTCACAAAGTACTACGTAGTAGCACTAATACAAGATGCTTATTTATGTTTTTCTATAAAAAGCTAAAAAATCAACAGAGTATTATTACTTTGTATTTCTTTATAAGTAAGTGGTCAGAAAAAATAAGAACAAAAAATGGGATTATTTTTTGCGAATCAAAGAAGAAAAAGGAAGGCTTAGCGAGCTAAGACAAGTTTTTCTGATGAAGAGTAGCGCAAAAAGAAGGCTGTTTTAGCTACGCTGCTACTGCGTGGTACTTGTTATTTTTTTTGAACGATTACTTAATCACAAGACTCAATGATTTATGAAATTCAGTTTTAGCAAATGGCTCAAACGCCTAGTGTATTTGTCTATATTTGTTTTCATCAGTTCTAACTTTGTATTGTACAATCATGCTTATTATTTTACACATTTTGTAGACAAAGATTTACCCAAAGTTACGACCGCCACCCTAGATAATAAATCTCTAATGGATAAAATAAAATTAGGCATTTATGGGGTAGAAATTCCTAAACCCCGTAACAAAACACTTCCCGATAGCACTTATCAAGCCGTTACTTTGGGCAGTCAACCTCAACTTCATGCTTGGATGCTTTTAACCACACAAACTCCCAAAGGAGTCATGATTCTTTTTCATGGATACAGTGTCTCTAAATCTTCTCTATTGGAACGTGCCAAGGTACTTCGAAAACTAGGTTACCATACTTTTTTGGTAGATGCTAGAGGACATGGCGACTCTGAAGGATTTCAGACATCAATTGGCTATCATGAAGCTCAAGATGTGTATACTGCTTATCAATACATTAGACGATATTACGAAGATTTGCCAATTAGTTTCTTGGGCGTATCGATGGGAGCAGTAAGCATTCTAAAAGCGGTACATGACTATCAATTAAATGCCGAAGCATTGATTTTAGAATGTCCTTTTCGTTCGCTTTCTGATGCAGTATACAATCGATTTGAAAATATGAAAATTCCTACTTTCATTCTACCTGAGTTGCTTCTTTTTTGGGGAGGTATTCAAAATAACATGGACTTTAAAGCACACAAT
Organism: Aureispira sp. CCB-QB1; assembly: GCF_000724545.1. Classification (GTDB taxonomy): domain Bacteria; phylum Bacteroidota; class Bacteroidia; order Chitinophagales; family Saprospiraceae; genus Aureispira. The sequence continues at coordinate 29,490 of NZ_JHBV01000026.1, forward strand.
AGTTTGACCTATGCCCAGAAAGTGACAATACCAACATTGATTATTTATGGGAAAAAGGACCCTAAAGTGAAACAACAAGAAGTAGATGATATATTTAATGCCTTAGTTAGTGAAGAGAAAAAGTTAACTATTTTAGAAAAATCAGGGCATGATAATATTATGCAAGATGACGTTGCAGGGTGGACCAAAGCCGTCTGGAGTTTTTTAGATTAGACGCTTCAAGTCGTCATTTATTAAAACAATGGTCTAGGAGCAATGCTAGCAACTACGCGTCACATCTTCCTAAAAAATCATTAGTCGCAAGTTATACTTGCGACTAACAACAACTTTCTAAACATTTAGTTAAATAAAGGATTCTCTTTTAGCGATTGTTATATTTCAACATAAAAACAGGATCAATTTTCATAATATCCCAATCATCAGGTTCGCCGACATCGTACAAGGCATCTTTTTCCGATCCGATATAATAAACAGGAATCTCTGTATCCCCTATCCCCGCTTCTGCTAACAGAGCCTCTGCTAAACGCGCTGAGTCCTGTCTATACTCTGCAAGTAGGTACTCTTTCCTGCGATCAAGTTCTTCGTATGCTTTGTTGTAAATTTGAATACCAATCAATTCATTATCTCTATAATAATACGTTTCGGTACGTTCATTTTTTTCGGTATCGTCATAATAGTTGACAGCTCCTGTCAACACACCATCTTCATAAACAACAACATCTGTTTTGCGTTGTCCATTTTCGTGATACTGGATTTCAAAATTAATGTTTCCATCTTTGGCAGCAGAATAAAAGAATTTGTGTTTCGGATTGCCATTCCCCCAATAATAAACAGTAGAATCAATACGAATACCATTTTCAAAATGAGCGATCAACAAGGTATCACCTTCTTCATCATACTTGTATTGAGTACCATGCATACGGCTTCTTCGATAAGGGGCATCTTCCATCTTGTAGATAATTCTTCCCGTTAGTTTATCGGTCCAATAAGACGTAACAATGTATGTACTATCGGTATCTTCTACTTTAACTTCACAAATCTGGGGTGCCAAAGAATTGATTGTAACCGTTGTATCTGGATAAACAAGGTCTTCTGTGTCGTCAAATGGGTTTAAAGCTTTTGGAATTTCGCAAGAGCTTAATAAGCCTAATAGGATAAGAAAACAAATAAAAACTTTCATATTACTTAGGTTGAAACAACGCTATCCTATCTAAATAAAATTAGGGAGTCAAGTATGAAATCATACTTATAAGCGCATAATCATTAACAGGTGTTATGGTACTAAAATAATCATCTATTGAGCACATTCAAAAAACTGCTCAACTTAGTAGTTTGTTGACCAGTTTATGAGATCGCTTAGTTACTTGCTACATTGCGTACGCTCGCTATGCTCGTAAGTTTAGTTAACAAAAAGATAAAAAATACATTCCTGTTAGTTTATCAACGACCACGAAGTAGTAGCGCAGCTAACTATTTAATATAAATATAAAGCTTTATCTTGGTTTTATAAGAATCTACCAAAGAAGTTTTTTGTCTTTTAGCATAGGGATAACAACTTCCTAATACCAAAAGGAAAAGCCATTTTCTTTTGAAAGAAAATGGCTTAGTAGATTAGAGTGCCCATTACTGGGATATATTTTTATTGATCGCCCAAATCGGTTGCTAAATAGCTCACTTTACGGAAATCAATTTTACGCAATTCTGTTTTTACATCGGTAACAATACCCATTTTAACGCCTTTGTCGACACGCATAGCGCAAGTCATTTTATCACGTAATTTAGCAGGTGTTACCTTTTGTTTTTCATTGGCAATAAACAATGGAATTTGCGAAGCATCGGCAAATTGATCGTTCAATTGGATACGAGGTGCTGTTCCCATCTGAGAAATATATTTCTCTACTGGCGAACCGATATAAATATGCGTAACCAAAGATTTTTTTTCTAATTTTTGTAGTTCAGAAGCATTCGGTACCTGAATTTTTACCATTACTTCACTATCTCTCATTTTTGTTACTACCATAAAGAAGAACAATAGCATGAAAACGATATCTGGCAAAGAGGCAGTTGTGATACCTGGTGCGTCTTTTTTACCTTTTTTCTTAAACTTAGACATAACTTAATATTATAATCAATAAGGTTAACTTTCTAATTAAATTCTACACTATTGGTTGATAGCAATAGTTGAAGATTCTACTTCTGAAATCACCAAAGGGTAATTTTTGCGAACAGCAGCCTGCGATTTTTTATCCAAATCATCATAATGTTGTCCAAATCTTCGAAGCGATTCATTATCCCAAATATGATTGTATCCAGCTTTAATTTCGTTGTAAACCGCCACATAAGTTTCGTAAGAGGTACCATGATCATTTTGTAATGACACGATAGCTTTTTTAGGCGATTCGGCTTCTTTCAAAATTAACTGTTCTGTTCTAGATTGCAAATCGCTCAATTGAGCTCTTTCACCTTCTATCATCAATTCATTTTTGAAATTTATATGTACAGACAATACATTTCTATTTTCATAATTCTGTTTAACAATGTCTTCTGTCCAAGCTGGCAACAAGACATTTAGCCCTGTATCGGTTTGGATAGTAGTTGTTACCAAGAAAAAAATCAACAATAAAAAAGCAACGTCTGCCAAAGATCCTGCACTAACAACAGGCACCATTTTTTTCTTCGTTTTTTTCATAAGAACTTCTTTTTAATGGTCATACTATTCCAAAAGATTGCTAGATAGAAGTTCTAAAAACAAGCATCAATCCTAAATGGTCTTGATGCTTGTTTGATATGATGTACAAACGAATCTATAATTTCATACGCAACTAAGTCGATATACTTGTTGGTTCTGCTTCTGAAATTACCAACGGAATTTCGTCTCGTATAGATTTGCGTTCCTTACGGTCTAAATCTTCGTAACTACGTCCATATTTGCGTTGAGCAGATTCTTCCCATAGCTCATTATAAGCTGCTTTTAGTTGATCATAAACACCTACATAAGCTTCATAAGAAGTTCCATTATCATTCAACAAACTTACCACCGCTAATTTAGGCGAATCGGAAGCATTGGGGTCTTTACCATTATTCATGATAAATTCCTTTAGACGAACTTTAATTTCTTTGATATCAGATAAAGGAAGTGGGCGACCACGTACCAACAATTGATTGTTAGCATTGATTTGAACAGCAAATACATTTCGCTTGTTCTTTTTTTCTGGTGGCGGCGGCTCCTCTACATAAGGCGGCAACAAGACACTAAGTCCCGAATCCGTCTGTATAGTTGTTGTTACCAAAAAGAAGATCAATAACAAGAAGGCAATATCTGCCATCGACCCTGCATTGATTTCTGGAATATCTCTTTTAGCCATAGCTTAAGATTGTTTTACTAAATCACGAAGTGCCGCAAAAATCATAGCAACAATTGCTAGCAACATCATAACATAGCTAAATTTAATTAATCCATCTGCTGTTTTTAGTTCAGGAGAAGTTGTTACTCCCTCTTGAAGTGCCACAGGCATTTTTACCATTGTGTTTCCAACTTGCTTTGTTTCCATAGGTATTAACATAGGATCACTTTTAGCCAATTGCTCTGTCAACAAGCCATCTCCCATAGAGTAAGTGATAAAGAAAATAACTACCAAAACAGCAAATCCAGCTACCCCTTTGATAGAACCTTTGGGATTTTTTGCCACGTTGATAATTGAAAACAACACTACCAAGGCACAAGCAACTATAATCAAGGCATAAGTAGTATACAAACCAAAGTTGAAGATACCTAAGTTATACAACTCCTTTTTGCTAGGTGTAAACTCTGGAAACCCTCCTAATATAATAGCATACGTTAGAACAGCCAATATAGTACCGGTTCCAAATCCGATGGCTACTCCATATTTTTTGAGAAACTGATATGCTCCAGTCATAATAATTCTAGATTTTATTAGTTAATCAAAAACAATTATTCTCCTACTTTTGAAGTAGATATATTTCCTTTGTCAATCAAAATGTCGATTAAGCTGATAGTAGCATCTTCCATTGAGTTAACCAAACTATCTACTTTTGCAGTAATATAGTTGTAGAAAATTTGTAGAATAATCGCTGTGATCAAACCAAATACTGTTGTCAAAAGTGCTACCTTAATACCACCCGCAACCATAGAAGGTTGAATATCACCTGCTTTCTCGATAGAATCAAAGGCATCAATCATACCAAGTACTGTACCCATAAATCCTAACATCGGTGCCAATGCGATAAACAAAGCCAACCAAACTAGTCCTTTTTCCAAAAGTCCCATTTGAACACTACCATTAGAAATAATTGCTTTTTCTACAGCATCAATGCCATCATCAACACGCTTCAAACCTTGTCCCAATACTTCAGCAGTTGGACCAGGAGTAGCTTTACAGATGTCTTGAGCATCTTTAATGTTTCCATTAGAAATAGCATTGTCTAGTTCTGCGATCAATTTTTTCGTATTTACAGTTGCCAAACTTAGTGTAATGATACGCTCAATAGCAATAGCAAGACCTAAAATTAGACAAATCAATACGATTGCCATGAATTCCCAACCACCATCAATAAAGTTCTTTTTAACAACTTGGTGTAAAGACATTTCCACTTCTGGTTCTGCCATTGTTTTTGGCTCTTCAGCTGGCTCCTCTTGAATCAGATCTGGCTCATTAGCCATAGTGTCCTCTACCATAGTAGTAGTGTCGCCTGGCTCATCTTGAGCTAAAAGAGTATTATTGTACGTGCCTACACTTAAGATAAGTGCAAAAAATAAAACGAAAACCTTTTTCATAACGTAACGATGGTTTGCGAAAGTTTTTAACAAAAATTAGATTAGTTTGTACTCTTATCACATTTCATAGTTGTAATGAAATATGACGGTAAATTTATAAAGGTAATATGGAACCAATGTATGCTCAAGAACGTTTTCTTTTACATATAAGTTGGTTTTTCTTTTTCTATGGCGGAGAGAGCGGGATTCGAACCCGCGGTACCCGCAAAGGCACACACGCTTTCCAGGCGTGCCCGATCAACCACTCTGGCACCTCTCCCTGAATATTTATCTGTGTCAAAATAGTTGGTCTATTATTGACACGATGCACAAAAATTGTAAATAAATAGGACAATACAAAATTTTCTTACGCTAATATCCTATTATTTTCAAAGTTATTCCTGTTTTCTATTTCTAGTCTATACGAATTAAGCTCTATAGAAATTCTTCTTCTTTTTTGGGTATAAAAATACAGACGTTGGCAATACAGTGTATGAATGCAGAATAGAATGATGTGTGTATGTCATACACTTCTCTCTACTTCAGATGATTTGCCTTTGTTGGTTGGTTATAATAATCACAGACTACTGCGTGGTTGTGGGTTCTTGTCTTGCGGTTGCAAAAGCAACAGAACTACTATTTATTACTTTGTTGGGAGAAGCAATAATACCGTAACCATAAGTAGGTTTTAGGCCACACTATTTATTGGAGCATTTCTTTTCCAACAAATAGTGTATTGCCAAGATTTAGTTTTCATTGTTCATAGGTGGGTATAAAGGTAGATGCTGCTTTATTTTATTTTGGTGTGCCTGTTAGAAAAAAAATATTAAAAACAAGACAACCAATCCCTAAAAATCAACTTAAATACCTCATCACAAACACCTTAACTTTTTTTTTTATTTTAAATAAAAAAATCAGGCATTAAGTCTTTTTCCAGATTTACTGCATACTCATCAAGATTCACAATACCTTCTTCTGCCAGTACTTCGTCGTCTATAAAAAAGTTTCCAGTACAAGTTTTGGAATTACGACTTAAGATAAATCCAGCAGCATCTGCTATAATAGAAGGTTTTCTAGATTGCTCCGCCATTTCTGCTCCACCCAATAAATTTCGAACAGCAGCTGTATCAATAGTCGTTCTGGGCCACAACGCATTTACACCGATGCCATAGTCCTTGAATTCTTCTGCGTGTCCTAACACACACATACTCATTCCGTATTTTGCCATCGTATAAGCGACGTGATTGCCAAACCATTTGGGGTCCATATTTAAAGGTGGCGATAAATTTAAAACGTGTGGATTATTTCCTTTCTTTAAGTGTGGTAAGCACAATTTGGTCGCCAAAAAAGTACCTCTAGCGTTGACCGAGTGCATCAAATCATAACGTTTCATGCTAACATGCTCTGTTGGAGATAAATTAATAGCACTTGCATTGTTGATTAAGATATCAATTCCTCCAAACGTTTCTACAGCCTTATCCACAGCTTTCTGTACAATTTCTTCGCTTCGTATATCCACAACAATAGGCAGTGCTTTGCCCCCTGCTGCCTCCATTTCTTCAGCAGCCGTATAGATAGTTCCTGGCAATTTAGGGTGCGGTTCAGCTGTTTTTGCTGCAATAACAATATTAGCTCCTTCAGCAGCCAATTTTAGCCCAATAGCTTTACCTATGCCGCGACTAGCTCCAGTAATAAAAACTGTTTTTCCTGTAAATCGATTCATTTTATTTGATTGATGTGGTGAGAAAATAAGCTTCGCATTAATGTAAAAATAAATTTACAAGAAGTGAATAATATTCGAAAAAAACAATGCCTAGTTTACCACCAACCTTCCACCTTTTCTTATGCAAATATTTTTTAGTTAGTACTTAGATTTTAGCTACATTCCTGCTACGTGGTTGGTATAACTTTTTCTGAACGACTGCTTACAAATCGAAAAGCAAAAGAAATGCAACTTGTCCATTCTTTTTTTCATAGAACATCTTACCGTTCTTGATTGAGTTTTTTATAAAAAAGATAATTTTATGTCCTGATTTTGTCCAATCAACGAAAGAAAAGTTATATTATGAGATAAAATTCATGGAACCTTTCGCTCAAAAATAATGGTTATTGGATTAATCAAAACACGAGTGATTTGGTTGGCATAAACAATCGAATAAACTATTTAAAGAGAATATTTTTAGAATACGTTAATACCTCTTTATAATCTGCCGTAAACAAAACAATCATCTTACATGAAATTAATCGATTCTTTTGGCTTTTTCCTATTTGGGGCTCTTGTTGGTGCATTTTTATATGCCAATTATTTTGGCGCCCCAAAAAAGGTTAAGGATCCAATGCCTGATATCAACCAACATATTTTGTTAGAGCGTGTCAAAAAAGTAGCTAAATTAATTACAGTTGAAGGTGAATTCTCCAATATTCATCAGTACAACGATTCTTATTGGTCGGATATTTCTATTCTCAGAAAGAAAGCTATTATCAAAGTAAACGCACGTGTCTCGGTAGGTTATGACTTAAAAAAGGCTCAATTTGAAGTGGACGCAGAAAATAAAGTCTTGCGTGTCAAAAACCTCCCTGCTCCTGAAATTTTATCGATTGATCACGACCTTAAGTATTATGATATTCAAGAAGGGATGTTTAACTCATTTACAGAGGAAGAGTTAACAAGTATTGGGGCGGTCGCCAAACGAAAATTACAAAAAGAAGCGGCACAAGGACCATTAATGGATCAAGCAAGAGCCGAGGGAATCGAAAGCTTGGAAATTATCAAGCTCTTGGTAGAACAAGCTGGATGGAGATTTGAAGTCCAAAATGATGTCGTTGCTCCTTCCCCCAGAGAAGAAAAGAAACTTCCCGACTCTATTCACATTGCATTACCTATCCAAAATGGAACAGATAGCATAAAAAATTAACCTAAAATCTTGCTTTTTTCGGTACTCAAAAGCGATCAACTGTTCGTTCTAAGATTTCAATTTTTATTGAAAACAAGCTGCTTTTTGATTTTATAACCGTATTTTTACACCTTCATCAGTTAAATCAAGCACAAAAAAGGGATGGAATTAATTCTATTGCTTTCGATTTTCAAATAATTAAAAATCAAAAAAATCAATCATGGACGACAAGCAACTCAAAAAGTTGGTAGATGAAGAAGGGAACTTAATTAGTCCTACTTTGCCCGAAGACGTAAAAAATTACCTTATTGACATCGACGGAACCATTACAGAGGATGTGCCTAATGAAGAACCTGAACGAATGGCTACCTGTAAACCATTCCCTGATGCATTAGAAACCCTTAATAAGTGGTATGATGAAGGACATCGCATTTGTTTTTTTACGTCTAGAACAGAAGCACATCGAGAAGTAACTGAAAAATGGCTTGAAAAAGAAGGATTTAAATACCATAGTTTGTTAATGGGCAAGCCTCGCGGAGGGAACTATCATTGGATTGATAACCATATGGTAAAGGCAACTCGCTTTAAAGGAAAATTTACCGATCTTATTCTAAAAGAAAAAACGATTGAAGTTTTTAAAGATTAGTAGCAAAATTTGCAGAATAAATTTTTATTTCTATCTTTGTACCCGCTTTTGAAATAAGACAATAATCTAAAATACAATAGAATAATGAAACGTACATTTCAACCTTCGAATCGCAAACGTAAAAACAAACACGGCTTTCGTGAACGTATGAGTACAAAAAATGGTCGTAAGACTTTGGCTAACCGTCGTAAAAAAGGACGTAAGCAATTGACTGTTTCTGACGAAAAACGTGGTCTAAAATAATTCTCTACCTTTTAAAAGAATTAGAGATTAAGATAAAGCTTCGTCTAACTTATTTTGAGTTAGACGAATTTTTTAGTTTGTAGTCAATTCATTTACTTGCTTTGATAGGCAAGCACTTCTACCCATTAAGAAGCAGTTTTGCGATTGAGCATCAACGCTACTCTAACGTTTCTTTTGTTATGTGTATTAGCCACCGACGATTTTCTTTCCTTAAAGTCAAGGGCGCTGTACTGGAAACACCATTCTCATCACAACAAACTTGACAAGTTGCTGTTTCTTCACTCCCCTTCTCTCCAAGCAAGCAGGTTGCTTTTTTAAGATATTTCAATTGCAATGCTCCTTCTTCCTTTGCTGCTCGTTGTTCTTCTTCTGGCAATAAATCATGGAGATTTTGAAGCATACTAAGTACTTTGATGGTTTCAGATGTTCCCAACTGTTTGGCACGTTCGTAGTCATTATTTGCCAATGCTTTGTAAAAAGCAAGGGTAACACTTTTAGGGTTTTTATAATTTACCTTTTTCGAACCAGCACAAGCGCCAAACAATAGAAGAAACAATAGATAAACTTTTCCTTTATTCAAAAATTGATTCACAGTTATTTTTTTAATCCTTCCTTGCAGTACTATCTTATTTCGTTTTATTATTAGCAATATCTATATTATTTCACAAAGTTTTCTAATCTCAAGACGTACCCTGTAAGCTGCCTCTAAACAACTCGTCTAGCTTTTATGTAAGCACGAACCCAATAGTTAATCCCCATAGATGTCTCCATAATCCCCCTACTACTAGAAGCATGTATAAATCGAATGGCATCAGGATTGCTAGCATCCGTTACAATTCCGACATGATTGATTCGTCCTGGAGTACCCGTTGCAAAAAAGACCAAATCCCCAGGCTGCAATTGTGATTTAGCAACCGACTGTCCAATCAATGCTTGATCTCTAGATACTCGTGGCAAGTTTAGCCCTATCGCTTTGAAACTAGTCTGTGTAAACCCAGAACAATCCATTCCACTACGAGAAATGCCTCCTGTTCGATAAGGTACACCATAATAAGATCGAGCTGTTTTTAACAATGCATCAATTTTAAGCTTTCTTGCATTCACGGTACTACCCGAATTATTGCCTCCCGACCCAACAACATCTGTCGTGTCTCCAATTACAGGATTCGTGTTGGTAGTTGTACCTCCAGATCGCTTTTTTGATAACTCTTGCAAGAAAACTGCAAACTCTTTCTCATAACGGCGAAGATCCACTACTGCACTAATTTTTCTACCTTGATTGTCATAAATAAATTGTATGCCTCTTAATCGCATGTTTTCTTAATTTTGTGAAGTAATAATAAAATAGTTCTCTAACAATTTTTTGATTCTATAATCAACGTAATAATCAATACACAGGCACAATCATTTGTCTCGTATATCAACCTCTAACACTTTTCTAGACTCTTAACCTACAAAAGATAGATTTGCCAAAGAACAATTGGAGTTTATTTGATCATAAACCTCTTTAATCGTTTTTAAATGTAATGGCTTTTTGATGAAAAAAAAAATATTTTTATTCGTTGTTCGTCTAGTACTCCATTATTTTTTCTATTTTCCATTCTAATTGCCTTTTACCAAACGTTGGTTTGTATGAAGATGACAAAAAATAATTGCCTTCATCAAGATTTTGGACATGAGTTTTATAATATTTTATGTTATACCAATGGTTGGTAGTTTGCTAATGACCATTTTGCTTTTAGCAAATCATTGATTTTATCCATTTCATCCGAGAATTCACTTTGAGGTTATCTATATAGATTGCTATTATTAAGGGTAACTTCAGTATAAGCAATAGACTATGTTATACTCCATGACGGGTTTTGGCCGTGCAGAAAAAACAACCCCCTCTCAGCGTATTGTTGTAGAAATCAAGAGCATCAACAGCAAGAGTTTTGATTTACGTACTAGGATATCTACGCAATATCAAAGTAAAGAGATCGAATTGCGTAAGCTAATTAATAACAACCTAATACGTGGCAAAGTTGACTTAACTTTGACAGTTGAAAACACACTGGAAAATGACCATGCTATTAATAAACAGGCTTTTAATAATTATTACACCGACTTGATGGAGTTGGCTGACGTGCATAATATTAGTAATGGTGATTTGTTATACACGATTACTCGCTTACCTGGTGTTATTGTTCAAAATAATGACGAAATAGATGAGAATGCATGGGAACTTATTTTAGAAGTAGTAGAGGAAGCCTTGACTGCATTAAATGATTTTAGAGCAGAAGAAGGTAATGCGACCTTAGAAGATATTCAATCTCACATTGATAATATTGCTCAATTGCTAGAAGAAGTTGATCCTGCCGAAGAGGAAAGAATTGAAAAAATTAGAACTCGGTTGCTATCTAGTTTAGAGCAATTACAGGTCAAAGGTAAGGTAGACGAGAATCGGTTGGAACAAGAGATGATTTATTATTTAGATAAATTTGATCTCAACGAAGAAAAGGTTCGGCTGCAACAACATTGTGCTTATTTTGTAGAAGAACTAGAAAAGGAGGTAAAAGCCAAAGGGAAAAAGTTAAATTTTATTTTGCAAGAAATTGGCAGAGAAATCAATACCCTTGGCTCCAAAGCTAATTCTGCCACCATTCAACGTTTGGTCATTCAGATGAAAAATCAAGCAGATAAAATTAAAGAGCAATTGGCTAATATTTTATAAGGACTACTGGTACACCATTGGTTACTACAGATGTTTACAATACACGCAATGAACTATTGTTGCCAGTGAACCGTGCTAAAAACTTCCTACTTATAAGTTGAAAAAAGTAAGCATGAAAGAGAACTTTGCACCTTGGCGTAATCGACTGCACGAAATTATATTTGAGGCAGATACTAAGTTAGGAAAACTATTCGATGTGACATTACTGATTTTGATTATCATCAGTATTATATTAGTAATGTTAGAAAGTATTGCCTCCTTAAATGATATCTATGGAACTTGGTTCAACATGGCAGAGTGGGTGATTACCATCTACTTTACTATAGAATATATCTTGCGCTTGATCTGCGTGTACAAACCCAGTAAATATGTCTTTAGTTTTTTTGGTATCATTGATTTATTGTCAATTCTCCCTAGTTATTTGGAAATTATTTTTGGGTTGGCTGGGTCTCAATATTTTGCCTCTGTTCGAGCCATGCGCTTGATTCGTGTTTTTAGAATCTTTAAACTGGCAAAATTTTTAGATGAGAGCAAAAGTTTGGTCGCAGCATTAAAGGCTAGCCAAGCGAAAATTACGGTTTTTCTTACCTTTATTTTGATGATGGCTATTGTCATAGGCTCTATTATGTATTTTGTAGAAGGGGGACAAGGATCTGCCTTTACAAGTATTCCTCGTAGTATTTACTGGGCAATTGTTACCTTAACAACCGTTGGCTATGGAGATATTGCACCAACGACAGCCATTGGTCAATTTTTGGCAGCGGTGGTCATGGTAATGGGCTATGGTGTTTTAGCCGTTCCAACGGGCATTGTCTCCGCAGAATTGGTTGCTTCTGATTCTAATAATGCCCACAACCAATCGACACAAGCCTGCAAGTCCTGCCTTAGCGAAGGACATGATGCGGATGCCCAATTTTGCAAATATTGTGGAGAAGAACTATAACTTCCGTCCCTTCAGCAACGTTAATACTCCAATCAATACCACCCAATACTACAAAAATTTGTTGTTTTTCCTACAACAGTTTATCAAGCACCGTAGGGCTGAACCAGTCACCTATAAGCACAAAATTGATGTTTTTTTAAAGTAGCATTGTAGAAAGATCTCGTTATTATTTAGCAACTTGCGCTTCACAATACATAGAACACGGTGTTCTAACATTTGTACCACATATTAGCCAATATAGAAGCTTAGAGAATCACCGTTTTTATAAAAAAACACATTGAAAATAATTTAAAGGAAATCAAAAACAATTGACCATTCATATTTATAATTGGTAATTATTTCTTACTTTTCTAGTTTATTAAAAGAATGATAAATTCAAGGAGTATTGAATTACTATAATACCATCTAGAAATGCTCAAAAATTGTTCGATTTGACCTATGTCATTTTAAACAATTACTCATACGGCAACTTTTGTACAAAACACCTATGCAAGATCAATTTAATCTAAATACGCAAATCCCCAAGACATTAGAGAGAGAACAACTAAAAGAAGTTTGGTTGGATTTTATGCAACAACTCTCTGGTGATGTATGGACGGATTACAATACGCACGACCCTGGTATTACCATCATGGAACAACTCTGTGATACCATGTCAAAAATTAATAAACGTGCGACGACCCCTATTCAAAATTTACTCAATTCTCAATCCAGAAAAAAGCGAGAGGAAATCAACAATGCATTTTATGATGCAGTCGAGATTTTACCAACCAACCCTGTTACTCAAGATGACTATCGCATCTTAATCATTGACCGAGTACAATATGTCAAAAATGCTTGGGTAGAACCCGTTCGTGACAATATGCAAGGGATTAAGGGGCTTTATCGCATTTTGCTACAAATTGATGAAACAGCACGTACAGAAGAAGGTATTCGAAGAATCAAAGAAGAGGTATTTGCACTCTATAATCATCATAGAAATTTGTGTGAAGACATCGAGTCGATTCAAGTATTAGATGTAGACAAAATTGAAATTTTTGCAGACATTGATATTAATTCGGAAGCTGTTGCCGAAGAATTACTAGCTGAAATTTTGTTCCGACTGGAAGAACACCTTAATCCATCCATCCAATTTCATACGTTAGAGGACTTATTGGATAGAGGCTACACGGTTGATCAAGCGTTTGATGGTCCTCCTCCTGTACATGGTTTGATTTTAAAATCTGATTTAAGAGGCATGACGCAAGAAGTTTATGTTTCTAAACTGATTGAAATCGTACAAGGTGTAGAGGGTGTTCGACGGATTACCTATTTCCGTGTTGATAAAAACGGCATTCCTGTCGATAGTGACGTCATTCCTATTCGTCAAAACACCTATCCTGTGTTGGATATGGATACCATTGATGAACGCTATACCGATGGTGGTGACTATCCTTTGCAATTCTTTAGAGGTGCCTTAAATTATGAACTAGATTTGAATACAGCCAATCAGTTGTTGTATTCGCTCTATGCTCGCTACAAAAAAGGGTATCAAATGAAAATGCTTTACCATGAAAAGGATTTTCCATCTACGATTAGCCTAAAAGAAGTTGCCCATTACGACTCTTTACAAAATGAGCTTCCTGTTACATATGGAGTCAACGAACTCGGTTTGCCCGATCACGCACAAGCTACTCGTGAACGGGTAGCAATGGTTAAACAGCTACGTGGTTACTTGTTTTTCTTCGAGCAAACATTGTCCAATTACTTAGAACAATTAGCCAATGTTCGAAAACTTTTTTCTATTGATAAATCAATTGACAGAACCTATTATAGCAACACTCCTAAGCATATTCCTGGTGTATTTGATTTAATTTTCAATCCAACAGTCGAGCACATCGCATCGACAAACAAAGATTACTCCTTGGAAGATGCTCAAGAAAGAACACTAGAGCTCTTTAACGAAAAAGTTGCGGAAGTAACGAAGAAATTTGATCCTTTTATTGATCGCAGAAATCGTTTCCTAGATCATTTGCTAGGGCGTTTTGGCGAGCAATTTAGCACCGACTTTTTATTAAAAGTTTCTAATTATGTTGGGGTAGGTCACGATGACGATGAAACCAATCCTGAAATTGAGCTAATTAATGCTAAAATTGAGTTCTTGCAAAATTATGTTGACATTAGTAAAAATAAAGGTAAAGGCTTTGATTATTTAGGTCAAACTTTGGATGAATCAAATATCTCGGGACTAAAGAAGAGAGCTAGTTTATTATTAAACATCGAGTTAGCTGGCAATCAATCATTGTTAGAACCTTTTGATGGCAAAGATGATGACGATGACTTCTTTGATGCGTTGGACAAAGTAGTTGATTTTGTTCCGAAAGATACCAAGGAAGGTTTTATCCATTTAGATGCTTTGTATGAAATTCAAAATACGTTTGGAATTGATGAGGAAGAGTTGGATGACGACCTAAAAGACGAACTAGATCGCTTGCGAAATTCTTTGGAAGATGGGCTAGGTGAAGACGAAGAAGATGATGACATACCTAATTCTGACAAGGAAGAAAAGGATAGTGACGCACCAAAAGATAAATCTGAAGAAGATACCATTGATTATAGTAGACGTTTTGTCTTCCGTGCCAATTCTAGAAACGAACTGATCAAGAATTTGATGGCACAAGGTATTTTAAGTCATAATTATATTGTGCTACCAACCAAAGGAAAGCAGTCTTTTAGCATCTACTACAAGGGAAAACGCAAACTTGGTGTCTTTAAAATTCGAGAAGTCTCTACTCGCTTGGCAGCTCGTACAGAAATTGAAAAGTTAATCAAGTACCTGCACAAACTCAATCACTACTCTGAGGGAATGCATATTGTCGAACATATCCTGCTTCGTCCACAAGCACAAGATCAGCACGGTTTTGTATTAACAGATGATCAAGATGGTATCATCTTAGAAAGTTATGAGTTTGGTGAAATTGACCAACAACGCGCCTATAGCGATGAACTTATTAATGTTGGTACTTACCGAGAGAACTATACCATTCGACAAGATGATGACAACAACTATGTTATTATTTTGGCGGATAATTATGACGTCTTTATTGCCAAATACCCCGTGGCACTAAAAACAGAGTTAGAAGCACAAGACAAACTCCTTGATATCATTGATTACATCCGAAGCTTTAAGAAAAGTGATGTTCCTATCTATGATAAAATCAAATTTACAACCAAACAACAAGAAGGCAAAAATCAACATTCTGAAAGTGATTTTTATTCCTTAACCGTTAGTATTGTATTGCCTACTTGGCCTAGTAGATTCCAAAATTCAGATTTCCGTGATCTATTGCGAAATATTATTGTTTTGAATGCTCCTGTTTACATTCACATTGATTTCAAATGGATGAATACAGAAGAAATGGCAGAATTTGAATCGGTTTATTTTGATTGGTTAGAAGAACGTATATCGCCTACACCTCGTCAGCCTGAATTGGATAATAAGGCGCAACGAATTATGAACCTATTAACGCATAATCATTAAATTATTATTGTACTTTTGTGTCTCTATAATTCAAATGATTTATTGCAACAAATAATTTAATCTAGCTGTTACAATAGTAAACTAATCCTTTTGGAGATTAGCATTACTTTACATTATTGGTTTGTTATCAGGATATTTGATAGCCAACTAAAGACAAAAAATTCAAACAACTATGCTTAGTGAAAAAACATTGCAAGCTTTAAATAAACAAATTGCATTAGAAGGAAATGCTTCTGCATCTTATCTCGCCATGGCTTCTTGGTGTGAAAGACAAGGCTTGAATGGTTGTGCTACTTTTTTTTATGACCAATCAGCCGAAGAAAGAATGCACATGATGAAGATTATTCATTATGTTAATGAAATGGATGGTCATGCTGTTATTTCTGCTCAAGAAAAACCTAGAGGCGAATACGAGTCTGTGCAAGAACTTTTTCAAGCGGTCTACCAACAAGAAAAATCGGTTACAAGTGCTATTTATGAGCTTTTGTCTATCTCTGACGAAGAAAACGATCACTCTACTACTTTATTTTTGCAGTGGTATGTTGCTGAACAAAGAGAGGAAGAAGCCCAAATCCGTACTATCCTTGACAAAATTAAATTGATTGGAACGGGTGGTCAAAGTTTATACTTTATTGATCAAGAAGTAGAAAAAATCAATTCGCAGCGTGGACAGGAAGAGAGTAGTGGAGAAGATGTTATTGCCTAAAACAAATTGTTTTGTATTTTAAATGCAAAAAACACAGAAAATTTTATTTTTTTTGTATTTTTGTGAGCTTTTTTGACACATTTTGTGTCTTTCTACGTATAAATGACTCTATACGAACATTTAGAGTACTGTAGCCAACAAATTACTAGAAATAAAATACTCAATAATTTAATAACCTATATTAATCATGTCAGAATTAAAACTAACTGGTAAAATCATTGCCATAATGGACAAGCAACAAGTAACAGATACTTTTGCTAAACGTGAATTTGTAATTGAAACAGATGAACAATACCCACAAATGGTAAAATTTGAACTAACTCAAGCTAAATGTGATGATATTGAAAGTCACAAAATTGGCGAAGAAATTTCTGTTCATTTCAATGTTCGTGGTCGCAAATGGACCAATAAGCAAGGAGAAGATGTTTATTTTGTTTCTTTGAACGCTTGGCGTTTGGAAAAAAGTGCAGAGGCTCCTGCTGCTACTGATGTACCATTTCCTTCTGCAGATGCAGAACCTCCAGCAGATTCTTTTGCTGATGATTTACCATTTTAGACAACATTTTATAGAGAAGCCCTTCGGGGCTTTTTTTATGCTACCCATAATCAAAATTCAGTTTCTAATCTTAACCGCCAAGCACAAGGTTATTGTTGCAAGAGGATTGTAAGAATAATCAACAACACCTATACGACTATGAAATACTTATTTTACGTTATTGCTTTTGGAGTTTTTTTTATTTGTTCTTGTACTAACGATAATACACAAACGACACCTCCTGCTCCGACAATTCCATCGACAGCAATTCCAGACCCTGCTCAGCCAAACGATTCGGAAGCTTCTGATGCTAAGTATACAATGCTTAATTCATCCACTTACGCTGCTAAAGTTGGCGAACAGTACCAAAAAAACTTTCTTAGTATGGTTAGTGTAGAACAAAAACGGCTCAAAATGAAAGAAAAGGGAAATATTATTCGTAGGGACACACTCTATGCTGTTAAACATCTTCCCTTCAAAGATCAAGAGCTTTATTTACACAACGTTGTTCTAGATCATGGCAATGGACATATCGTCAATAAATGGTCTTTTTCTATTCATAAAAATGGTTCTATGATTCTAAAAGAACAACCTATTAGTACCAATCCTTTTATCAATATTAATTTACAGGAAATGAAAGTTGGTGATACAGAATTGCTTTTTGTTGGCACCAAAGAAGATGGCTCTACCGAAGACATCCGCATTCCCTATGATGGAAAAATACCTGACATTAATCCTGAACTTAACTAGTCCATAAAACAATCATAATCATGAATAAAACAAGACTTTTTCTACTTCTTAGCGGCTTTTGTGCTTTATTAATTGGTTGTGATAATACGACAAAAACTACCAGTTTAGAAACAATAGAAGAACAAACAGCTCCTTACACAACTTCTACTTCAACAGAGGTTCCCAAAAAAGAACAGCCTTTAATCATTTATGAAAACGCTTTTCTTCAAGTTTTTCCAGGAAGCCCAATTGAAGAACATAAGGCAATTATAGAAGAGGATTTACTCCAAACGGGAGAGGGAGATTTTGAAATCTATAACATCAAGCATAATGAAAATGGCGTTGTTGCTTATTTCTTAGCCGATCCTATAGACCAAGAGTTGGTTGGAGAGATCTACATTACCTCTCCCCTCGCACAAACAGAAGATGGCATAGGTCTAGGACATACTTTTGGTGAATTGCTCGATAAATATCCTAACCTAGAAGTACACGGATCAGAAATCGAATCGCAAACCTTTGCCAATTATGGAAACTTAGCCTTTAGAATTGATGAACCACATGCTACTTATGATTTAGATATTAATGCCGTATCCAAAGAGGCTAAGATCATAGAGATTGTCATCAAACGATAAGTTGACAAGGGTTTCTACATTAGTTTGTCAATTGGTTATATTAGTTTATTGCTGCTTATACATTAGTATAACCAATTGACAGCTCTTTAAAATTTATTCTTGAATGCAATTGACACGTTTGTTATTGCGATTCACAAAAAACCAATCTAGACCAATTTTCTTGACTTTAAAAAAATCATCCTGAGGAGTAATCGCTTGGTATTCCATGGGCAAAAGCAGCATTCCTTCTCCGCTAAAAACGCCCAATTGGTGTTTTTCATTTTCTACTAAGACTACTCCCGAAGATGTTCGGCTAACATTTTGAAAAGCAAATGTAGATTGCAAGCCTCTTTCAAAATCAAACCATTTCCACACATCTTGTTCTTGAACCAAACAACCTTTCCAACTATTGTTGTCTACTGCATTTAAGAATTTTTGAAAAGAATTTTTATAAAACGCTTGAGTTTTGAGGTTAAATAACTGGATTTCGCCACTCTTCTTTTCTACTGCAAACCAATTGTGTCCGATATAATCGATTTTTTGGTACTCAATAGGCAAAACCAATTTTCCTGCTGCATTCATTAACCCTAATTGGCTCTCCTCTACAACTTTGATATATTGAGCATGTACAGAAGGTAAAACCAAATCATACGTCTTTTCAACTACTTGCTGACCTTCTAAATCCAACAACGCCCACTTTTTGTCT
Source organism: Aureispira sp. CCB-QB1 (assembly GCF_000724545.1). GTDB lineage: Bacteria > Bacteroidota > Bacteroidia > Chitinophagales > Saprospiraceae > Aureispira. The sequence continues at coordinate 48,510 of NZ_JHBV01000026.1, forward strand.
TTCTGTAATACAGCAATCATTCCTACCTCTAGTAACAACAGATTTTTATACTCAAAATCCAGTATCAACTCATTTTTTGAATTAACAACGCCCCACTGCTTATTCTTTCGGACACCACAAACAGGCAAATCAGCCGTAGGTACTCGAACAATATCACAAACAGTTGTTCCTTTTTTTTGACCTTTGCGATCATACAATTGATAATCCCCATCTTTTAGCCCCCAAAAACCGCCCATAGACCAATACTTTAATGCGTCGTATTTATTGGGCAATATAGTTTGACCATCTACATCTACTGCCCCATAAGCATCTTCATATACTGTTATGACAGCCTCTGTACCTGCGGCAGCTAATTCTTGATAAGCAATTAATAAAACGCCATTACCATCCGTGTTTACAGCACCATATACACCATCTTTGCTTACCTTAAACAAGCGATCATTCAAACGTTCTACTTGAGCATAAGGCAACGCTGTAACCTGTTCATTTTGATACCAATAATAATGGACTTGTCTCCGATCTTTAGCCGTTACCAGCCAGCCATCACCAATTGGTTGAGTTCCTACAGCATCAAATTGAGTAGGTAAAATTTCTTTTGAATTAGCATCAACCAAACCAACCAAACAATTATCTTGATAAACTTTTTGGAAAGAATTATTGTGCTGTGCTATTAAAAATGCAGGAAGAAGCCCCCAAATAAGAACCAACAAGAAATTATAATAATGCATGATTTTTTGATTTGACAAGAACTTAATTTAGTATAACAATCAACGCAATACAACAGTATTCATTTGTGTTGCCAAGTCCTTTTTTATTTCCATTAATTTTAAACTAACTTTCATATAAATCAATACGTCCGTATCATTTTTAGCCTCTTGAGATGCTTTCAACAGCAATTGATTTTTGCGAATTAGACGCTCTATTTTTTTTAGTTTGAATCTTAAAATACTACTTTTGGCATCGGCAACATGATTAATCTCAGGTAATTCTTGTGTGTTCAAAAATACATTTAAACGTTCCCATCCTTCCGAAAAATCATGTTCCTCCATTCTTGCGACCAAATCGACGGCCAACTTAGCAACAGCAGGATCACTATGATAAGTAAAATAGTTGGTTGTTATTTTTTCGTTGGCTTGCAACTTAGTCAAATACTCTTGTACAATTTTACTACAAATTGGATGATCAAATTCTTCAATCATATCCAACATATCCAACAAAATAAACTCCGCCACGGTCGTTTCTTTATCCAGTTGTCGGTCACCAAAGTTGATTAAAATACGGGCAATATCCATTTCTTGATATTCTTCTGCCGTTTTCTTTTTAACATTGGTATTCCGTTTTTGAGGTTGTCCCCCTGTTTCCATAGGAAACTCCCCGCCAGCATACAACATTTCTTCCTCAGAGGGCATTCCTTCATAAGGATCATAATAATCAGGTTCTGAAGAAGGTTTGGTCGATTTAGTTTCCCGTGATTTTTGACGTTGTTCTTGCTGGTATTGTTTTTTGGCATTGGCTTGAATGCGTTTATTAATCTCAGTATGTAACAATTGTTCACTCATTTCCATTAATTGAGCGCACTCTTTGACATAAACCGACCGTTTCAAAGCATCTGGAATTTTGGCAATAGAACCAACAATATCTTTGATGACTTCTGATTTCTTAATAGGATCATGTTCGGCATCTTTGAGCAATAAATTACTCTTAAAAAGAATAAAGTCATTCGCTTCTCGATCTATAAACTCTTTAAAGGCAGTCGCCCCAACTTTTTTGAGATACGAATCGGGGTCCTCTCCTTCTGGAAGCAAGACTACCTTCACATTCATATCTTGTTCAATTACAATATCCAAGCCCCTCAAAGCAGCTTTGATTCCCGCTTTGTCTCCATCGTACAAAATCGTCATATTAGGAGCATAACGTTTGACCAAGCGCACTTGATCTGCGGTGAGGGAAGTTCCTGAAGAAGCGACAATATTTTCAATACCCGCTTGGTGTAGAGAAATAACATCGGTATACCCCTCCACCATATAACACTCATTCATCTTAACAATCGCTTTACGAGCAAAGTAAATTCCGTAAAGTGTTTTTCGTTTGTTATAAATATCTGTTTCAGGGGTATTGAGATATTTGGGAGCTTTTTTATTAGCAGTCAAAATTCTTCCCCCAAAGCCAATTACTTTTCCAGATACATTATGAATGGGAAATTGTACTCTATTTTTAAAGAAATCCCGTTTATTTTTAATCAAGCCCGCCTTCTCCAAAACCTCCTCTTCGTAGCCTTTGCTGAGTCCTTTTTGCATCAAATCGTTGGCGCCTCCATTGGCAAAACCAAGTCCAAATTTTTTGATAATCTCTTCTCTAAAACCTCTCTGCTTAAAGTAGCTCAACCCTACACTTTTCCCATAGTCTGTTTCAAATAGTTGCTGCTGAAAGTGTTCTTTGGCAAACTGATTGACAACATACAAACTATCCGACAACTGCAATTGTGCCGCCTGTTCCTCTGTCAATTCATCTTCTTCTATAGGAATGTTGTACTTTTTAGCAAGGCTTTTTAACGCCTCAGGATAAGACAATTGCTCTAAATCCATTATAAAATTAACAGCATTCCCTCCTTCTCCACAACCAAAACATTTGTAAATATTCTTTGCTGGCGAAACCGTAAACGAGGGTGTCTTCTCATTATGAAAAGGGCAAAGTCCAATATAATTGACTCCTCGGCGTGTTAATTTAACAAAATCGCCCACTACATCTTCAACTTTTACCGTCTCAAATATAGTTTGGATTGTTTTTTGTGTTATCATATAATAGCATTTGCAATTCTTATTCAAAGATACAAAAAATCGCTTAGAATAGAGCAAAGCTTTATTTTTTGCTCAAATTGGGTTTTTAAAGTTGAGAAAAGCTTAGTTTGGCATAAAAATTGGAAATTTATAAATACAAAAATATAAAGGTTTTAATTGGGTGTTCTTATAGTGTGGGTCTCGCTCCTTTTTTAAGGGGCGGGACTTTTTTTTGTCATCTAATTCTCATAATTCCATTTCTACCGTCATTAAAGTCTTGAAACTTTCCAACCAAAGCAGCATCTTGCTTGTCTATAACGATATAAGAGATAGACAAAAGTCAACTTCCTTTATCTTAAACAACTTCACAATTAACACAACAAGCAATTATTAGTTTATGGTGTAATTTTACATGATTATTATCTTTTTATAATTTATTACAGTAGGTGAATCAAACAAAACTTTGTAGTTTTGTCTTGATTCTGTCATCTATATTCTACCAATAAAATAGTGTCTTATTAGAATAGATTCCCAAAAGGATAATAAACACAAATGTGGAACAATTATACTAAAAAACAAAACAGCTAATTAATGCTACGATTACTCTTTATAGCCAGTGCCATTTTTGCGCTCGTGTCTTCTGTGAATGCCCAAAAGTATAGTAATGAATTTTTATCAATAGGTGTTGGTGCTCGGGCACAAGCTATGGCAGGTGCTCAAATTGCTCAGGTCAATGATGCTACTGCTGGTTTTTGGAACCCCGCAGGCTTAACAGGAGTTGATACCGACTTACAATTAGCCGCCATGCACAACGAATGGTTTGCTAGTATTGGTCGATACGATTATGTAGGGCTAGCTGCTCCTATTATGAACAAAGCACACTATTTGGGATTTACCTTCATCCGTTTTGGTGTAGATAATATTCCCAATACCTTGACACTTTATGAAAAAGATGGTACTATTAACTATAATAATGTAACTACTTTTAATGCAGCTGATTATGCGTTCATGTTGCATTATGCCAAGCGTTTTGAATCCTTGGGTCTGTCAGTCGGAGTTACTCCTAAAGTAGTCCATCGAAAAATTGGTCCTTTTGCTACCTCTTGGGGATTTGGAATTGATATTGGTGCTCAATATCGCCGTGGAGATTGGCAATTTGGTTTGATGTTAAAAGATATTTCAACTACTTTTAATGCTTGGTCATTCAACTTTACAGAAGAAGAAAAGCAAGTACTTGATATTACAGGAAATGATATTCCTGTCAAGTCTATGGAAATCACTCGCCCAACAGTTGGCTTGGGAGTAGCGTATCACAAAGATTTTAAAATTGGTACTCCCAAAGAAGGAAAAAAACAAAAATACATTGGATTAACGACAGAATTAGATTTTAATATGACAACCGATGGACGTCGCAATGTGTTAATTAGTGCGGATCCCATTAGTTTTGATCCTGCGCTGGGTTTGGAGTTGCATTACAACAACTTGGTTTTCTTGCGTGGTGGTATCAATAATATACAACAGTTTAAAGATATTTCTGACAACCAAAAATGGGCTGTACAACCCAACTTTGGGGTTGGATTTAGAATTTATAAATTTTATGTTGATTATGCTTTGGGCTTAAATGCTGGTGGTGCTATTTTGGATAATACTCAAGGAGCTATTCTTTCTCATATTGTGTCCATCAAGATTGACATTAGCTTTAAGTATATCAAAAATGCGTTAAAAGATGAAGAATAAACCTTATATCCATATCGTTTAAATCGTAACAGTTCTCAAGGTATTATTACTCAAAACCCAGTAATGCCTTGAGAACTTTGTTTTTGACCCTACGATTTCTATGAATACTTAATTTTGTCTTGTGTTAGACTTTGTATCATTCAGACTATTCTGATTACTAAAAAATGGGTACTATACACAAGGCTTCATACGGTTCTATAAAAACTATATATTCCCCTAGTTCTAATTTTTCATTACTTCTTGAAAAGTTATATTAATCTGATTGCCAACAAGGTACAATTCTACCACTTTATTATCCAAAGAACTGGTAATCATACTAATGTAAAGATGTTTTTTAGTTTTTTTTAACTAAAAAAATCATGAGGTATTAAATTTTTAATAGCAGTAGATAGCTTTGGCTTCTATTCTATGTCAAATAGTTATTATTATGAAATCTTCTTTTTACAAAGTAGCAACCTCTCCAACCAATACACAACATTTCAAAAAAATGTTTCCTATTGCCTTAGTTTTAGTATTAATGGGCTATGTCTCCGATGCAACAGCGCAAGGACACGACGGTCTTTTTGGCAATGAATGGATCGACTATAGCAATGGTAAAGAATATTATAAAATAAAAGTTGCCAGAGATGGCATGTACCGTATTAGTGCGGCTACCCTTCAACAAGCTGGTGTAAATATTAGCAGCATCAATACAAATGGTATTCAGGTTTTTAATCGAGGAAAAGAAGTTCCTATTCAAGTAGAAACCTCTGGTGGGACATTGAACTATATCCAGTTTTATGGTAAAAAGAATAGAGGTGAATTTGATGTCAATTGTTACAATGAAATAGGGCATCATTTTAATGAAGAATATAGCCTTTATTCTGATACCGCAGCCTATTTTTTAACATGGGGAAACACACCTTCTACCAAGCACTATACAACGCTTGGAGCTAATTTATCCAATATTCCAGCCAAGGAGCCTTATTTTATGTATACAAGTAAGGTAGTTTATACAAGTACGTGGAACGAAGGATTGACTTGGCAAATTTCAACAGAACGATTGAGCAAATCTACGTTTGAAGAAGGAGAAGGTTTTGGATCTCCACTACAAAAATCATTTAGCTTAACCATACCCACCAACCATCCTTTTTCGAGTGGACCTACTGCAACTGGTGCTTTTAAAATATTTACTCCAGGAGATTATGCCCATACATTGGAAATCAAATCAGGAAGTAGCACCTATGCAAGCTATAATTTTAATGCATGGAAAACAGGTAAGTATTCGGCGTCTCTTCCTAGTTCAATTATACAAGCAGGAGGTACTAATTTAGCCTTAGAAGGTACAGCGAATGCTTCCGATCGTTATTATGTAGCTTATGCTGAAATTACTTATGCTAGAGAGTTTAATTTTGATGGCAACTATATTTTTCCATTTACAATGCCTGCGCATAGCACAAGGAAATACATTGAGATGAATAATATAGATGCTACCAATGCCAATCAAAATAAGTTCTACCTATACGACTTAACCAACAATCTCCGCATACAATGCTTTTATGATGCCGCCAATGGGCGTTTACTAACAGACTTAACACCATCTGCTCAAGCACGAGAATTGGTCTTGGTTAACGAAGGCAACACCAATAGTTATACCGACGTATTGGCTGTCACACCAATTACATTTAGAAACTTTGCCTCTCCTATTTTTACACCAACCAATTATGTTATCATTACCCATCCTAGCTTACGCCGTAATTCTTCGGGCAGCAATCCTATATTTGATTACCAAGCCTACCGCCAATCAACAGTAGGAGGAGGTTATGTCACAACAGAAATTACAATTCAAGAGCTTTACGACCAATTTGCTTATGGCATTACGTTACATCCTTTAGCCGTTCGTCATTTTGCGCATTTTATCAAACAAAACTGGATCAATCCAGAATATGTCTATTTAATTGGAAAAGGTCGAGTTTATAAAGACATTAGAGCCAATAGACTCAATGCACTTATTCCTACCTTTGGCTATCCCCCTTCCGATCATATTTTAATGGCTTCTATTAACAGTGACGAGCCTGCTATTGCTGTAGGGCGACTCTCTGCTACCACAGGCGACCAAGTAAGCACCTATCTCCAAAAAATAATTGATGTAGAAGCAGAACGTGCTGCTCCACAAACATTGGCAGCAAGAGGCTGGACTAAGAATATATTACATCTAGGAGGTGGTAAGAATAGTAATGAACAGAACATTATTAGAAGCCGCCTAAACGGCATGAAAACCATTATTGAAAATCCATCGTATGGGGGGACGGTACAGTCTTTCTTCAAAACATCGACCAATCCAATTCAAGCTGCGCAATCCGCCTATTTGGACTCTCTCATCAACTCAGGAATATCGATGCTCACCTTCTTTGGGCATTCTTCTGCCAATAGCTTTGACTTTAATTTAGATCATCCTCAAAACTATTCTAATTATAAAAAATATCCACTGATTATGGCATTGGGTTGTTATGGTGGTACCATGTTCGAACAAAATCCTTTGATCAGCGAAGAGTTTATTTTTGAGCCACAAGCAGGAGCTGGCGTATTCTTAGCTTCTTCAAGTGCCGCAGCATTAGAAGCCTTAAACCAATTTGCACAACAATTTTATCAAGGCGTTAGTATTACTCATTACAACGAAGGGGCTTCTAAATCTGTAAAAAGAGCCATAGGTAGCCTAGAAAGTACAGGAAATTACTCGACCACCAATCAAATGGCTTGTCATTATATGACTTATCATGGTGATCCTGCTTATCAGGTTTCAACCGCTACTTACCCTGACTATTACATTGATCGAAGCTTGGTTAGTCACTCTCCTGATGTTGTTACAGTACAAATGAACACCTTTAATTTGGAAGTAGATGTATACAATATTGGGCGTGCTATTGATACTGTTTTTAACATTAAAGTAGAACGTATTTTCCCCGATGGGACAAGTGCTTTTGTTACTTCGCAACAAGTCACAGCACCCTATTACAATACCAAATTTACCATTCCTGTCCCGATAGGAACCAATGCACTAGGAATCAATAAGTTCAACATCTATGTCGATGCAGACAACGATGTTGATGAACGCCCCAATCCATCCGCAGAAAATAACAACGATGTCATTCAATATGCGGTTGCTATTTTATCCGATGCCATTGTTCCCGTTTCTCCTTATGAATTTGCTATTGTCCCTACGACCCCAATTACCCTCAAAGCTTCTACTGGCAACGCCTTTGCAACTTCTCAGACATACGCTTTTCAAATAGATACAACAGAATACTTTAATAGTCCACTTTTGCAACAAACGACCATTACGCAAGTAGGTGGCTTGGTTCAATGGACACCAAGTATGTCCTACTTAGATAGTACCGTTTACTATTGGCGAGTTAGTGTTGATTCAACCAACCCAACGGTTGGTTATTCTTGGGCAGGGAGTTCTTTTATTTATATTAATGGTAGTTACCCAGGTTGGAATCAATCTCATTTCTTTCAGTATTTAAAAGACAACCATACCAATATCTATATCGAAGAACCCAACCGAGAGTTCAAATACATCAACTCAATTCAAGAAGTTTCGGCAACAACAGCACGTACGCCCAATGTCTTGCATCCTGAAAACGTTGCTATTTATTTTAATGGTAGCAAACTTGATAAATGCCGCTGTCCGAATAGGAATGGTTTGTATGTTGCGGTTATTGAACCAGGAACCCTAGACTTTTGGCGAATACCAGGATTTAGTACACTATATGGAGCTATTAACTGTGATGCTGCTGGGCGAATTTCTCCCAACTTTTTGTTTGAAACCAATACTGCTGCGGGGCGTGATTCTTTAGAAAATTTCATTGCGAATGTTGTTCCAAATGGACATTATGTACTGGCATATACTCTCAATAATGCCCAGCCATTTGCGTGGTCCAATTCATTGATTAATACATTTAAAGACGAAGGAGTTTGGTATATTGATGATTGGATTAATAATTCTAGTCCCTCTAGTCCTTTGCCATGGGGAACTTTTTTCAAGAAAGGAGATAGTACTTATGTACATAAAAACTCTGTTTTAGCAACTAGCCCTAGTGACATTTTAACCATTTCAGGTCCTTTACAAGAAAACTGGTTCCAAGGCTTTCAGACCTCCACCATCATTGGTCCAGCCAACTATTGGGGGGCTATGTATTGGGATCATGATAATTTGCCCAACGACCAAGTTAACGTAGAGATTTATGGTTTAGATGCCAATCAGAATGTTCGAACATTACTGGTCGGTCCAACGACAAATCTCAACGAGTCATTAACCTCTATTAATCCAGCTCAATACCCTTATCTGGAATTGGTTTGGAACACGCTAGATTCTGTTGATCGAACACCTCCACAATTAAAATATTGGCGGGTTATTGCTGATATGGTTCCAGAAGCAGCGTTAAGACCAGAACTTTTTGTTTCCTTGGATGATAGTTGCATACAACAAGGTCAAGCTATAAAGTTGGATATTGCCATGGAAAATATTAGCCCCTTAGATATGGATAGCATGCTTGTCAAGTTTGAAATATTAGGTAGTGGTTTGGTTCAATATGCTCGTTTGGATTCTTTGAGAACAGCAGATACTCTTCATGCTAGTGTTGAATTTCCTACCGTAAATTTACAAGGTTCCAATCAATTGTTGATGGTTGAAATAAATCCGAATAGAGATCAACCAGAGCAATATCATTTTAATAATATTGGTTTAGCCTCCTTTAAAGTCTTACAAGATAACATCAATCCTATCTTAGATGTCACCTTTGACGGAGTGCATATTTTGAATAAAGACATTGTATCTGGTACACCTGAAATTGTTATTACTTTATCTGATGAAAATCAATACTTAGGTTTAGATGACTTAGAGGATTTTAGCATTATCATTCGACATCCTAGTTTTCCAAATGGCGAGATGCTTTTGTCTCCTGCTACCACAGATATGCAATTTTATCCTGCCGACCCTAGTAAGTTGGATATTGAAAATAAGGCAAAAATTATCATGCATCCTGATTTAAAAGAGGACGGTATGTACACCTTGTTTGTTAGTGCTGCGGATAAATCTGGAAATAATTCGGGTGAATTGAGTTATAGTGTCGACTTCGAGGTTATTAATAAGCCTTCTATTTCTAACATGCTCAACTATCCAAATCCTTTTTCTACGTCTACCCAATTTGTATTCACCTTAACAGGCAGAGAATTGCCCAATTATATGAAAATCCAAATCTTAACCGTGACAGGGAAAGTTGTCCGAGAAATTACTCAAGATGAATTAGGTACACTCCGAATTGGAACAAACCGAACAGAATATGCTTGGGATGGGAAAGATGAATATGGCGACCAATTAGCAAATGGCGTTTATCTCTATCGAGTTATTACCAAAAGAGATGGAGAAGATTATGAAACCTATAGTAATAGAACAGATTATATGTTCCGACAAGGTTTTGGAAAAATGTATCTAATGCGATAGATTATTATTGAAATTTCTCAAAACATGATATTAATAAAGAGCTGCAAAACTGTAGCTCTTTTTTTATGCCCCCGATAAGCTCTCTACTGAATCTGCTTTAAAAAAGGTATTTAGAGCAACTGATGGACTTGTTCGTAATCGCATCAAGTAGCGCTATTATTATGATAATGATTGAAAAATACTATCTTTGTTTCAACAATTAGAGAACCTAAAAACGAATCAATTTTAAAATAAGGACAGATGAAGTATACAAATCTTTTAACAGAATATAAAGATGGTATTTTGGTCGTCACCATCAATCGACCTAAAGCACTAAATGCACTCAACAAGCAGACATTAAGTGATTTGCGTGAATTATTTGAGAAAGATGCATTAGACTTAAAAGAGTTAAGAGGAGTTGTTTTAACAGGATCAGGCGAAAAGGCCTTTGTTGCAGGTGCTGATATTACAGAATTCAGTGGTTTGGATGCTCAAGGTGGTTTGCATATGGCTCAAAATGGTCATGACATCTTTGCGACGATTGAACAGTTTCATGTTCCTGTCATTGCTGCTGTAGGAGGTTATGCATTAGGCGGAGGGTGTGAGTTAGCAATGGCTTGTCACATTCGCGTTGCCAGCGAAAAAGCGGTTTTTGGTCAACCAGAAGTTAACCTAGGTTTGATTCCTGGATATGGTGGCACACAACGCTTAGTACAGTATATTGGCAAAGGAAGAGCTTTAGAGTTGTTGATGACTGCCGATATGATTGATGCTCAAAAAGCACTAGACTGGGGACTAGCAAATCACGTTGTTCCTCATGGCGAAGAGGTATCTAAAGCAATAGCAATACTACAGAAAATTGCTAAAAAAGCTCCTATTGCTATCGCAAAAACGATTGCCGCTGTCAATGCTTATTTTGACAAAGAGAAAGATGGTTTTAATCAAGAAGTGTTACTTTTTGCTCAAACGGTAAAAACAGAAGACTTTAAAGAAGGTGCCGCTGCTTTTGTGGAGAAACGCAAAGCGAACTTTCAAGGCAAATAGTCTTTAGAGCATATTTTGAATAAAAAGCCCCGATTCAGTAAAGTCGGGGCTTTCTCTATTATGGAATTAAAGCTTCTTCAGTAGCTTGCAAAATATATCGTTCGTCGCCTTGATAGTGGACAAAAGCTACGATATGACAATTGTTTTCATCCCACCCTGTTGGCAAAGTGTACGTGTATGTTTCTCGATAAGGCGCAAGAACAGCCCCTTTCTCTTGAATTTTTGTCCCCCAAGTATCGGTCAAAAAAGCCCTTGCCATGTGATTATGGGTGTAACTATTCTCCCAACCAGAATCTGTCAATTGAGGTGCAATGACATTGTTCTCTGTAATGACCACACTAATAGCGACATTTTCTTTCATCTTTACAGCATTGACAGGGGCAACATCCACTGTAACACTTAACGCTCTTGTTCCTACATCGAATGTTGGTGTTAACTCAATAGAAGCATCAGGAGGCAAACACATTTCTTCTGCTATTGGTCCTGCCCATGTATTAGGATATATAATCCCATAAACACCCTTATCTGCAAAATATTGTCGATTAACATTAATACTTGGCTCTCCTAAAGGTTTTGACCAACTGTGAATTTCAACACCCTCTGCAATCCTAAAATCCCATCCATTATGAGGTCTAGCCAAATACCCTGCATGAAGCGCAATAGGAATAATTTTATTAGGATATTGAGCTTGCAATTCTTTGATTTTCTGATGCCCTTTCGGACAACCCGAACAATGCACACCTGTAAATTCCTCTACCAATACAACTCTGTCGGTTTGACAAGGTGTAATTTGAGGTGGATTCTCTTCGCAACCTATACTCAATAGAGCAGACAAGACAATCGTAGCAATAATATAATGATACATTTTAGGCATAATAGCTTATTTTATATGAGCTTCAACAGCTTGTAATATTGTTTTGTTATTATCCCCTTTGTAATGAATAAAAGCAACCGCATAGCAATTATCAATATTCCAATCGGCAGGAATCGGATAATCTGAAATCACTTTTTGTTGTGCTGATAATACATTTCCTTTTGTTATAACAACATCTCCTGTATAATCATCAGAAAGAACATCTCTCAACACGTGTTTGTGTACATAAGCAGGGTCTGAGCCAGCTGGTGTTTTCTGATAACCAACAATATTACTTTCTGTGATCATTACTGTTATTGCCAGATTTTCATCAATAGCATCTACAAAAAAGGTGCTTGGAGTCATGTCAACAGTAATAGATGCTTTTCTTGTCGCCGCATCGAATGTATTGGTTAAAGATAACTCTGCAATTGGTCGTTCGCAAATCTCAGAACCAATATAACCAGCCCATTCCGACAAGTCGGTTACGACATCACTTTCCCCCTCAAATACTTTACGATTAATGCTGGCAGCAGGATAACCCGATACGGGACCTAAATACAGCGACTCTAGATTGACCCCATCTGAACATCTCAAATCAAACCCATTGTGATCAGTCGCAAAATAACCTGCATGAATCCCAACAACAATGATTTTTCCTGGGTTCTGCTTTGACAAAACCTCTAATTTTTCTGCACCTGTTGGACAGTTCACACAATCAATACCTGTGAACTCTTCCACCAATACAACTCTATTGGTTTGACAAGGTGTAATCTGAGGCGGAATTTCTTCACAACTAAGCGTCATTAATCCGCCAACAGCTAAGGTTAATAATCCTGTTATTTTATTCATAATAAATTGTTTTATAGTAGTTTTATTGCTTTTTTTGTTAATCAAAGAAGAAAAACTTGTCTTAGCAAGTTACGCCTCCCTTTTCTGATGAAGAGTAGCACAAAAAGAAGGCTGTTTTAGTTGCACTGCTACTGCGTGGTACTTGTTATTTTTTTGAACGATTACTTAATATTCTAGTGATGATGATGTATTTCTTGCTCGCTAATAATTTTACAATCCTTTTCCAAGCACTGTTCCCCTTCTTTTTCCAACTCTAAGGTTACATGTTGAATATTTTCATGTTGCAATAAGTGTCGAATATCCTTTTTTATCGTTGCAGCATCATCAAATGAGCAGGCTTTATCAATCACCAAATGAGCTGTCATAGCATTTTCTGCTGTACTCAAAGCCCAAATATGTGTATGATGCATTGAAATCACACCTTTTATATTCAATATTTGCTCACTCAATTTTGAGCTATCAATTTCTTTTGGAACACCATCTAAGCTCAATCGAATACTATCTTTCAGTAAACTCCAAGTAGATAATAGTATCATAATAACGATTACCCAACTGGCAAGAGTATCCACCCAATACCATCCCGTTTGCCAAATCATAAGACCGCTAAAAACGACGCCCACAGAAACCAGCGTATCTGCCAACATATGCAGGTAAGCTCCCTTTATATTCAAATCTTTGTCTTTGTCTTTTACAAAAAGCCACGCTGTAAGTCCATTAATGATAATTCCTACAGCTGCAATAAGTGCGGTTGTTAAACCATCAACTTCTACAGGATTTAACCACCGGTCTACGCTTTTCCACAAAATCATAACTACAGCAACTAAAAGCAACAAAGCATTGATTAATGCTGCCCATATTGTTGTCTTCCGATAACCATAAGTATATTCTTTGGTAGGTTGTATAGATAATACCTTAAAAGCAGCTAATGCCATTACCAAAGCAATAACATCACTAAAATTGTGTCCTGCATCAGACAATAAAGCCAAAGAATCAAACCAAAAGCCTGTTATTGCTTCTAAGATTACAAAAATAATATTTAGTACAATCCCAAAAACCAAAGCCCGATTTACCTCAGACAATTTTAGTTCGTGATGGTGGTGGTCATGGTGGTGATGTCCCATAATTTTTCTCTCATTATTTTTTCATACGTTGCTTGCAAAAAAAGTGTCATAAGTATTAATACAACAAGACATCTATCCTCACTCACAAAGTACACTTTCTAAAATACGAATTAAACTTTGTATAAAACACTTTGCTACAATAATGTTTGTGTCATTTTTAGGCATTTTGTTCGATTCTTTATTCCATCTCTACAGATTCAACCACATTGAGTTCTTCTGGTTCAATATCTTGAGAATGCCCCATTGCTAACAGTACTCCTAGAACAATAAAAAGTGTTAACAAAAGGTTCATCAATCCCCCTAAGACAGATTTCCATTGCTGGGATTCTTTTAAACGAACTCCCTTGATCCCCCAATAACACCCTGTCCAGTTTAGTATTCCCATCATACCTAACGGAGTACCAATTAAAATACCTTCTAAAGTTGTAGAAAGCGTCTGTTCTTCGATATAATCCAAAGACAAAGAAGTTAACCACAAACAAAATAGACTTCCCCCCAAACACCATAATGCTCGATTCCCACACGATGAAATGTTTTCTTTTAGTTCAGAATCTAATATATTAGTATGCTCCATTTTTTATTTATTCGTTGAGGGAATGGATATATTAGAATTGGACAGATGCTCTACTTCTAGCAACTCAGTAGTATGCTCTACTCGTTGTAACAAAAACATATTAAAGGAAATGACAAGAATCCAAGACGTCAAGGCAACAAAAATAATCCATTCTAAAAAAGGCAACCACCAAATTTCGGGACGATCAAACAAGGGACCTGCTTCTCGTTTAATAGCCATCAACCCCTTCGGCATACTCATAAATAAGACAAATGCTAATGGAATCGAAAAGCCATGAATGGCCGTATGTTTAGGAAATGGATTCGCTTGCTCTTTCCATATACTCCAAGAAAATATAGCCGTTGACAATGCCATAAACGAGAAAAAACTCAAGGCTAAAACTAAGTGCGGCACCCGATTATCTTCTGGCACCAAACCTACTCCAATACACAATATAGAAGACAAAACACCAAACCGAACCGCTATCCGACTTGTTTTGGTATCTGCATACTGCGCTAGTCCCAAAGTGAACAACCCAAAACCTATAGAAGATAGAATGATTCCATTGTTATAAATAAAATGCTGAGCAGAAAATTTTGTACTTCCTAATTCGGATATAAAGTGGTTAAAAACAGAATAGCTTTCTCCCTGCTGTCCTATATAGGGTATTGCTGCAATAATAATAACGGTATATAGAATAATGCAAGTTGCTAGACCTGCTATAGGTGCAATTTTTTTCATAATTTTGGTATTCATTTAAATTGGTTCAAGAACTTTTGCCTCTCAAAATAAACCTTACTTTTTCGCCAAATCGTAATCAATAAGAGACACAAAACTAGCCTGTTATTATAACAAAAAATACGCCATAATCCAAGTCTACAAAAGAAGAACCAACCGTCTTTACCAAAATCAACTAAACTAATTTTAGCATATAGTCTAACACTTCTTTCCACGTTTCAAAAGGAGCAATTCCTATCTGTATCTGTTCTCCCTCAAATTCGGGATAAAGATAATCGTCAATCAAATAATCTCCCTTGAGCAATCCTTTACGCTTGCAAATAATTAAATTCTTTGTTGTCTCTAGCCCCAGATGTTGTTCTACCCAGACTCTTTTTTCCGTATAACATAAAGGATTGAGGTAAGAAGGAGCTGTAAGAATATATACTTCAAAATATTTTTCTAGTGTTCGATACGCTTCAATGGCACCTGGCAAAGGCTCTAAACTTGTAAAAAAACCATATTGAGACTGAGGATAAAATAACTTACCTTTACTGCTTTCCTTCATTTGATTTGATTTGGTTTCAAAATCACAAAGTGTATTGTCCATATCAATGTAAACCCGCTTTTTCATATCGTTTTTATCTTTAGTATATTTTCTCAATAGCTAGTTCGTTGCTACTATAGTCTACCAAGTAAGTATTATTTTAATTCTTGACTAAATCCTTTTGTAACACAAATATCAAGCATACATTTCTTCAAAAATAATTCTGATTGAATGAGTTGTATACTTTCCATATTTTAATACACTAAAATAAGCTTTTGAGTAGAATTATCTGTATTATTAACTGATAGTAGTTCGTTGATTTTTTATTTTTTTAGCTCACTACACTCGTGCGATCGCAAGTTGAGTCACAAACAAGATAAAAAACCACATTCATATTAGTTCACTTCGCAAGCGCTTTACTTTTAGTTAGCGGGGCTGCTACTGCGTGGTTTCAACGAACTTTTGTGACTGAAGTTACACAAAATATTTGGTCAAACAACTGTATAAACATCAGCCATTAAGGGCATTGTTCAATAAATACTAGTTCTTATTACGTATGCAATAATAGACCTAAAAAATCATCTTTTGGGATCGACTTCGTCAAAAATTCTACTTTATAACGCACATATTCTCCATACTTTATGCAAGCAATCTTATTAACGCTACTCACCCTTTTTTTTATCTTTGCCCCTTACTACCTTCAAAAAATTGGTCATAAAATTCAATTAAATACAATTTTGAGTGATGTTGTTATTTGCTTTTTAATAGGCGTCATTATGGGGAATACCCAGCAATGGTGGCTCCCACAAGAGGCGTATCAAAAAGCAGCATTTTCGGTTGCAGAAATCGCTACAGCTGTTTCTGTTTTATTAGCTATTCCGATGCTGCTCATGACAAGTGACATTCGAAGCTCTATTCGACATGCACCTCAGTTTTTGCTTTCTTTTGGGCTTTGTATTATTGCCGTTTTATTGGCAACATTACTCTCTGTTTATTTGTATCCAGACTTGCCCCATTTGGGACAAACAGCGGGCTGTATGGTTGGGGTATACATCGGAGGGACTCCCAATATGGTCGCCATTAGTTATGCACTGAATGCTCCTAATGAATTATTTGTTATTTTGAATTCAACCGATGTTTTTTGCTCTGGACTCTTTTTTTTATTCCTAACCTCTGTTGCCAAGCATTTTTATAGTCTATTTCTACCAGCTTTTGTTCCATCTTCTGCAAGCATTAAATCCACAACTTCCCACAAACTATCTCCCGAAACACCTTTAGACATTGCACTTCTACAACAAAACCAAGTATTAGATGAAACTAAGTCCTTCAAAGATGCGTTCAAAAAACAATCGCTGACTCCAATTATAAAAGCAGTTGGTTTAGCAATACTTTGTATCGGTTTTTCCGTGCTTGTTGCTCTTTTAATTCCTGGTGCAGATGGAAATTTAAATGAAATGCTCTTGATGATTGTTTTGTCAACAACGAGTATTTTCTTTTCTTTTTCTTCTAGAATACAATCCTTGCAGGGAGTTTATGAATTTGCACAATATTTGTTGCTTATTTTTGCCATAGCAGTAGGCTTTATGGCTAATTTCTCGGCATTGGCAGCAGCAGCACCAACCTATTTAACATTTAATGCCATTTTGGTGTTGAGTTTATTGCTTTTTCATTTGTTTTTTGCAATTTTATTTAAAATTGATACAGACACCTTTATCATCACCTCTACGGCTTGTATATTCGGTCCTCCTTTTATTGGTCAAGTATGCAGCGCTATCAAAAACAAGGAAATGTTGGCGCCAGGAATGGCACTAGGTGTTCTGGGACTAATTATTGGTACTTATTTAGGTATTTTGGTGGCTAGTGTGATTGGTTATACTTAAGTGTATTATTCCCTTTACTTCCCAAAATAACAGCAAATAACGAGAACAAATAAGAACAACAAACATATCAACTATGGAAATTATTCTTGGATTTATTGTAGGAACAATAGCTTCTATCGCTGTAGGTGTTTGGACAACAAAGAGACAAAACACCTTGCATCAAGAAGAGCTATCAGAAGAAACGACTTCTGCTGTAGATGGTATTATTCCTTTGGAAAAAAAATTGCGAGATGCTATTTACGATTGCGAACGCAATGTGTTGGCGTGCAAAAATCAAATTAATACCATCTGTAAAAATCAATTGGATTTGCTGCAAGATATTGGCAAGAAATCGCATATAGAAATTAAGAACAAACCGTTATATTTTGAATATTATAACCCGACCACACAAGATCGTCACTTTTACTATCAACGTGATTTGTCTAAAAATATAGCTCCTGATGTTTTAGAAAATACAAAAAAAATTGTTCAAAAATATAACAATCATATTTCATTAATACTCACACAACAAGAACTATTTGAAAAATTAATTCTTTCTCATAAAGAAAACCTAGAACGAATTTCTGGTGTTAAAACACAAAATAGTCAAGCCAAAAAAGTATCTTTGCACGAAAACAAATTGGCAGAATTAGAAGGAAACAATCAGCTAGAAAAACAAGCTATCTATAACAAACTGCTTATCAATGACATTGAAGAAGAACTAACGCATCAAGAAGAATGCCTTCGTCAGTACATTCAATTGAGCCAGTTGCATGACGATCCTTTTGACCAAGATGTAGAAAAAAAATTCGAGCAACAAATTAAAACCATTATTAGTCAATTAGAAAAAGAGGACCCTACCAATCCCCAGTAGTTCAGTCCCTAAATAGCTCCCTTCTATTTGATTTTCTAATTGAGAACATATAAATAAATATTCCCCTAATCAACAAATCTTACATTAATTTATCGTTAATATTTTACTATCCAAAAGTGAATGACACTTTTTGGTACAATAGTCGTAGCCCTAAGAACACACTCTAAAAAACAATTCACTACATTTATTCATTCAATAATTAAATCATGTCGCTTAGAATATTCATTCTATTACTATCACTATGCTTCGGAGGAAAACTAATGGCTTTGGAAGAGCTTACAATTCGAGAAGCTATCAATAAAGCCGCTCGTCAACAAACCTTAACTCAGCGTATCGCAAAGGTTTATTTGGCACTCAACAACAATTTATATGAGCCTAAATTTTATCAAGAAAGAGATGCTGCTATTGAGCTCTTTCAAAGTCAACTCGATGAGCTAAAGTGGTATACACCTACGGACAAAATCAAAGCCTCTCTAAAGCATGTACAAACTCTTTGGAAAGACTACAAAGCTGTTGCTGATTGGTCCATCAACAAAGAAGGTGCGACAGAATTGCTTAGATTGTGTGATGAAATACTGTATGCCTCCAACTTACTATTTATCTCTTACGAAGAATATGCACAAGAACTCAGTAAAGATGCCTTTAATAATACGGAAACACTAGATATTATCAAATTGATACAAGCAACGGGAACACAACGAATGTTAACCCAACGCATCATGCTGTTCTATTTAGCCGCCAAACAAAACATTGATCCTAGTACAGCCAAAAGAAAACTAGACAAAGCTGTTGAAGAATATAAAAGCACGCAAGAAAAGTTAGAAACGGCCGAGTTCCATTCTCAAGAAATTCGAACAGAACTTCAAAAAATTCAAGAAAATTGGAAAGCCTTAAACGGACTTCTTGGCAATTTAGATAATGATGTAGATGAAGTTAATCAAATGATGTCATTAGCAGATGATATCTCTCAAAAAGCAGATAAAATTTCCATTTTATACGAAGCACTAGGTATCAAGTTAACCATTAGTAAAGCGATTAATCTGGCTTCTTACCAAAATATGTTAACACAACGTATTGCCAAATCGTATGTAGCAATTGCTTATGGTTATGCACCAGCCAAATATAAACGTGAGATTTTAACCTCTATTGATCTTTTTGAAGAACACATGCTATCCATGACTCGCTCATCAGGGGCAACAGAGGATTTTAAAGCAACCGTTGGAGTTGTAAAAACCATGTGGAAAAATTATCGCAAACTAGTTACTTCTTGGGAAAAAATAGACGAAATTAGTGTTGTCAAAGTTCTTGAAAAAGGACATGTTATGATGGCTACTTGCGATCGAGTTGCTCAAGAAATAGAGGTACTAGCCAAAACTATTCCTGATTACAAAGCATTCTTTGTTAAAGAAAATGGTACCCCCACAAACAAACAAGAAAATATTGCACACCAAATGCACTTAGCAGGTTTGCAACGAGTTTACTCTCAAAGAGTTGCTATCTACTACATTATGAATGCGCTTGAAATTGATGCCCACCTTTCTAGTCAGCGTATGAAAAATACCATTAATGATTATAATAAAAACATGCAAGATATGCTTGCATCACCAGTCAATAGCAGTCAAATCAATGCCGAGCTAAAAGAGGCAAAAACAGCCTGGGCAGCCATAGAAAAACATTGTGCAACGCCTAACCAAGACTCGATTCCTACTGTATTAGAACTTTGTAGTACACTATTTTACAAATTAGACCAATTAAATAGTAGCTATGAAAAACATATTGACAATGTGTTTATGCAGCAAAAGTAAATAACAATATTCCAAATACATCAAAGCCTGTGATCTATTGCATTACAGGCTTTTTTTTTATCTTTTTTTTTAATTTTAAAAACATTGTATTGCCTATTCAATTTTTTTTACCATATATTTGTATAATACAGTAACGAACTACCAACGATAAGTATTCAGCTAATAATCAACATTATCTGAACGTAATTATCTTTTTCTGGAAATCATCAACGCATTTATTACCCGATATTATAAAATTTTATCCCCAATGAATAAGCCCCCAATTATTCATTATTTTTTATAAAAAGTCGTTTGTTTATTAAAACAACTGTCCTTAAATTTGATTTCTATGTATCGTCAAACATTGCTATGGTTTGCCCTACTAACTGGGCTAACCTACCCTTCTTATACCATCTCCCCTCCTACTCTCGTTAACGAAAAAGACAAAAACTTGACGATTCGTGAAGCACTAAACATCGCCATGCGTCAACAAACGTTGAGTCAACGTATAGCCAAAGTTTACTTTGCATTGAACAATAATCTTTACGAGCCTAAGTTTTATCAAGAAAGAGACCAAGCCATCGAAACATTTGATTCTCAGCTAGAAAAGCTTAAAAATTATGCTCCTACAGATAAAATCAAACAAGCTATTAAAAATGTTCGAGAATTATGGCTCGAATATAAGAAAGTTGCTAGTTGGTCTATCAATGAGAAAGGTGCCACAAAACTACTGACACAATGCGATCATATGCTTCGTGCTTCTACTCATTTGGTTGCTTCTTATGAAGAATATGCCCAAGAGTTAGGTGAATTGTATAGAAATAGTGAGCTATCTGATATTATCAAATTGATCAAAGAAACAGGTAATCAACGAATGCTAACCCAACGTATCATGTTGTTTTATTTGGCTGCCAAGCAAGATATTGACAAAGATGCTTGTATCAAAAAACTAACAGCAACCTCTAAGGAATACGACTTGGTTGTTGCCAAAATTGCTAATGCAGAAATTAACTCTCCTAAAATTCAAGTGGAAATCAAAGAAATACAAAAGTACTGGTCGGGCTTAAGTAATTACATCCAATTCTTTGATAAAGATCCTGCCTACGTCAATAGTATGTTATTACTATCCAACGAATTGACTCAAAAAGCCGATAAGATAGCTGCTATGTACCAAGATTTAGGGAAAAAGTTATCCATTAGCAAAACTTTAAATGTCATTGCTTATCAAAATATGTTGACGCAACGGATTGCCAAATCATATGTCGCTATGACCTACAAATATGCAATCCCCAAACACAAGCGAGAATTAGTCGCCAGTATTGATTTGTTTGAAGAACAAATTAATTCGTTGCAACGATCTGCCCCTACAGAGGATACCAAAGAAGCCATACGTGTTGTCAATCTTATGTGGAAAAATTATCGAAAATTAGCCTTAGACTGGCAAGATATGAATGACATTAGCGTAGGGAAACTCTTAGAAAAAAGCCACGTCATCATGGCTTCTTGTGATCAAGTAGCCAAAGCTATCGAAGATTACGCACAAACTATTCCTGAATACAAAGCTTTTTATGAACAAAACGATCATGAAAAAGGTGCTCAGAACAATATTGCTCAACAAGTTTATACTGTTGGTGTACAACGTGTTTATTCGCAACGTATTGTCGTTTATTTTATCATGAATGCCCTAGGCAAAGATTCTCAATTATCACAAGAACGCTTATACCAATGCTTCCAAAAATACGAGGAAGGCTATGAGCTTTTAAATAATTCCTCTATCAATACACAAGCGATTAAACAAGTCTTACACAGTAGCCAGAAAGAATGGGAAATCATTGTCAAAGCTTCTAAAAACAATCCTCAAGAGGCTATTCTCACTATTTTAGATCATAGCGATACTCTGTTCTCAAAGTTGGATAAATTAAATGAGTTGTATGAAAAATTGATGGACAAATTGATTGTACAGTAGCTTTTTATTAGAAACTACAGAGCCTGCCTTTGAACAAAGCAAACTCTTGATACACCCATTTCTTACTGTTGAGCAATAACAGCTCGAATCGCATTTGTATTTTCTCCTTCTATTGGGATTGATTTTAAACGAAACAGCTTGTTTTTTTGTGCATAATTATTAGACAATTCTTCTGATGAAACCGAATAAGCATCTCCAAAATAATCGACAATTACAATTGTTGTGGTTCTAGTAGGGTTATAACTAATATAGTTTCCACTTAATCTCAATATACTATTAATACGATAGTCAATTATATTAACCACCCTTGCGTCAATAGTTGTTCCATCTTCTGTTACAAATTCTACGGGTACCGTTATTTGTTCAGGTCCTAGTCGTTCTAATGCATCGCAGTTAAACACTCCAAAGCCACTCAACTTTAGTCGCTGTAAATTAGAAGTTGGTTTCGTTAAAATAAAATCTTGTAAGCGAATAGGCGTACCTGCGACTGCTTTTGACATTAGAGGTCTTAAGACCTCTTGATTTCCTCCTAAGCCTGTATAAGCATAATATCGAGGTTCCATGATTTTAGGATTCTTACCAAAATATCTGAGCCAATTATTAATTCCTTTGCACTGTTCTTCAATCGGCATAATGGATTTAGAAAATGCTAAAAAATACTTCCAGTTGGCTTCATAATAAGCCATTTTATCATCAAATCGTTGGGCACGTTTTGTAAAGTTTCGATTATAATGCCCTATTAAAGAATCCGAAACAGCTAGTTTATTTCGCTTCTCCTTAACATTAAAAACAGGTTGAGCTACTAAGGTATCATAAACACCTATCCCTTTTAATACAAATTGAAAATTATTGTCCCCCAAATAGTTGACACGAATGTCCATGTATTGATTTTCCAAGACTTGAAGGGCTTTTACTCTTGGCAATGGTCGTTGCTTACCTTTGGGCAAAACCATCCACGTCCTTTTACACAAAGCTTGCATTTCAGGCAGTCGTTGCATCAAGTTGGTTGCCTTAAATTCCATCAACAAACCTTCTGGCAATCGAATATTATACATCTTTGGATCTAATTGTTTGTAGTTGTCATTATAACTAAATCGGATGCCCATTAAGTGATTAGACATGGCAACTGCATTCCAATCTATTTTTTCTGTATCATAATGCAAATAAGTTGTAGAGGCATAATGCATATCTTCAAAACGTTCTTGTAATGTTTTAAATCCTAAACGGTAATATTGTTCCACTTGGGCTTCTTTTGATAACTGGTATCCAACATTCATAGCATCCAAAAATGTCTGAAAAGTATCTTGAATAGGTGGCATTCGGTATCTATAAATTGGTGTGCAAGGATTATTAACCTCAAACGTATTTTGCTGGGTATTGCGATCTAAAACACCTAAATTCGACCATTTATTATTTTGATACTCAAAAAAGCTAACACCCTCTAAACTGTCGTTGGTTAGGTTAAAATCAACATCTATATAAGCCTCTTCTTTGACAAAAATTGCTCGTCCTGCTTGTGAAGCTGTCATTTCAAACATTCCTGCCGATTCAAACTGATGTTGATGATCGTACATCATTGGAATATCTGTTGCTATAAAGTCCGCAGCATCTCGAAATTCTCGATACGAGAAATCCACCTTTCCCTGTACAGGAGTTCCATCGGCATAAACCAAAGCATCTTTGGGAATTCGAACAATCGTGCCTGAACGTTGGTAAGTATAATTAAGACCTTCTTTTGCATCAAAAGCAACTTGTTCTACGGGTACTTGAAAAGGGGCTTCAGATAAGGTTCCCTTTTTTAATGAAACCAATTCCACCCGTCGATTTTTAGCCTTGCCTTCATCTGTTACATTCGAGGCAACAGGTGCCTCGTACCCCTTTCCTTCATAAGCAATTTGTTTTGCTTTGAATCCTTTTTTCAATAAATAATCTTTAACGGATTGACAACGGTTTTGAGACAACTCTTGATTATAGGTAGCATTTCCTATATTATCAGTATGCCCAACTAGCAAAAACTCATAATTCGACCAATTGGATGATAGTGTCGTTAGGTAAGTATCTAACGTTTGCTGTGCCGTTGTATCTAATTCGTACTTTGCCGATTCAAAATAGATTGACTGGGAATTATCTTGTCCTTTTGCTTCAATAATTGTAAGCAATAACAGCCCGTACAACAATGGGTACATTTGTTTCATAAGAATAAGAATTTATAGTGAAGAGTTTAGAAAATCAATTTGTTTTCTAGCGTCTAGTATAAATACTTATTCCAACAAGAAGTTATCACCTTATAAAGAATGAATAGAGCAATCTAGCAAAGCTATGAGCAAGGGCAGACATCAATCAATCCTGTTTTGATGCAAATCAAATACACAGAAAAGACAATAATAATAGATAGTAAGTTACCTACCAAATAATAATCGTTGGACACTTGGCATTCCTTGCCTAACTTGGTACCGACTTTTAACGCTCCGAAAGCAATTAGCATTTGGGGAAAACCAATAATAAATGAGAGGAACAAGCAAAGTCGCTCAATAATTCCTTTTAAAATATTGTTGACTTTAAATTCAACTTGCTTAGGAACGGCATTATTTTCTTCATCTTCTGTAGACAATAACGCTTCGTTGTCTACTACTTTGTACAATTTATTCAATCTAGAGAACAGCACATATGCGACTGCTTCTCCCAATAGCCAAACGAGTACAATGCCAACCAATTCATATCCAACAAACATGCTATGAATAAAATTTATCATAAAAAATACTAGTGTAGGGAATTTGTTACGGTTTTCTTTATCCAAGCATCAAGAAACACAGAATCAAGGAATAAGACGTTCCACAATTTAGCTATTTTTTAATTTATACAAAAGCTATTCTACAAAAGTTCTGCAACTTCTTCCAAAATTTCATCTCGCTCAGGTACAAAAGAAGCTTGTATATTCGACGCATTAGAACTCAATAACCTCAAAACACCTCGGCAAGAGAAATACTCCAAGATTTCCAAGCTATCCTTGCGTCTAAACACACTAGAATTATCTTTTCCCAATACTTCTGCAACTTTTTTATAATCCTTCAAATTTAAAAAACTCTTAACCATATCCCAATCTTTCATTCGCCAATCGTCAACAATAGACTGATAATTTAAGAATGTCAAATTGAGCAAAGACATTAGATACTCATTGGTCATAAGATGGACATGAAACCGCCGTTTTCGATCTTTTTTTAACGATTCTAACAAAGCTCTTGCTTGTGTCAAGCCTTCCCCCAACATACCATAAGCTACTTCGGAATTTATAGGCGTATCAATTACTCCATGATACAAAACGTACCGAAGCTTAAAAGCTTTTTTCAAGTCAATAATTTCTTCTTCTAAGGCAATAATAAGGTTGATGGCATCCTCCAAAGAAGTTGCTACACCTTGAAATTCATCGCCCAGTGTTATGGTTAATGGAGAAAGTAACTTATTATTATTTTCACGGTTTACCTTTTCCACCAATTCTTTAAAATCCTTCATTAAATCGCCTCCATTTTGGCTTCCGCTACCAATAATGTCAGCCATCAGAATATAATGCTGCTCTTTCATGCCTCGTTTGCTTTTGGTCAAGTTGTTTCATACACCACAACAAGGACTCAACTACTATTTTCTTCCGAATAAGTTAAGTGTTTAGAATCTTATTGTTGTTAATACATAACTTGCTATTGTTTGTATGGTATGTGTTTCGTCTTAATTAAGAACGTTTTTTTTGCAAAAAAGTTGCAACATAATCTTTTATTGCAAAAAAATTGCAATAAATAGCTTTATTGCAATTTTCCTACAACAAGCATATTTATTGCAATTAAAAAGCAATAAATTGCCACTCTTCTAAGAGTGGCAACGACTTTATAGAGATGATTTAGGTGCTTGAACTTGTACCCACTTACCTGCTGTATTGGCATAGATGCTATTATCATACATTGCTGAACAAGATATATTAGGCATATAAAACTTTCCTTGATACGCTGCATTTAAGTAGAATTTATACTGATAGGTTCGTCCCATTGGCAAATCAAAATAAGTATAGACTCGATCATCTAAGACGTTTTGATAGTCCATTCTTGAGCTTCCCGAATTATCATAAGCAGCGGACATTCTTGTATTAATGATTTCCCACCCTGAAGGGAATACTTGATGTAAAGCCATTTCATCATAATTCCCTCCAATTCCTTGATGCGTAACACTGACATGAGCGACAAAGTTGGTTCCCTGTGGCAAGGCAGTTGGATCTATAATAGCTCCATTCATATCTTTATAAACTACCTCCATCTCAATATTAGCAGCAGTAGCTCTAGTATCTTCTAACGACGGTTGCCCGCTCATGATAACACTAGCAAACAAAGGTGTTTTAGCTCTGTTCTTTACCCATACCGAACGCTGGTTATCTTTTTCTATCTCAATTTCATATTGAACTATTGGCGTTTTCTTAATAACAACGGATTGTTTTGACTGATTGCCTATCTGATATTCCAGAGGTATTTCAGCCTCTAATTTCTCATCTCCTGCAAATTTGGCAATAGCCATTAAAGAATAAGCGACTGTTTGCGTTGCCAACCATTTAGGAGAACTCAATTCTTTGGACATACGCATCAAAAGATTAGCCCCATCCGTACGTTTTCCTAATAATGTCAATGTCTCTAAAATCATAGCTTCGTCTCGCAAAGCAGAACCATAGGTATAGCTCAATTCTCTATAAGCCTCTACCTGAGTAGACAATCCACGAATAAGTTGTTTAGCTACTTCTTTTTTACCTAACAAGGCATATCCTGCTGCTAAACGCCACTTAGCCGTTGCTGGAATATCCTGCATATTCCGCATTTTATTCATTGCCCCCAAATCAGGGCTTTTGGCTAGTGCCAGCGTATACAAACGATATGCTTGCATCAATGCCTCTTGATCCTTTCTCGAATAATTGGTAACAGGACCAACAAGAGCAACTTCTCTTTGCCGCCAGTTTTTGGCTAATGTCTTTTGATAACGTTTCCAGTTTTCCAATAAAGACGTTGGAACATTGTATCCTTTTTCTTTCGCTTCCAACAAGAAATGCCCCGCATAATTGGTTCCCCAATTATTATTTTCTGTTCCACCTTGCCAATAAGCAAAACCACCTAAACCAGTTTGAAAGTCTTGCAATCGCTTAATCGCCGCACGTATGTTGTCTTCAATGGCTTTTTCTTTTGTGGCATCTAAAGACATTAAATTCGAAACGTATAATTGCGGAAAAACAGCTGACGTTGTTTGTTCTATACAACCATAAGGATAGCGAATCAAATACTCTAAGCGCTTTGCCAAATCAATTGGAGGAATGGTTGAGATTTCCAAGTAAGCCTCATTGGTTCCATTCATTCCGATGGGTTCAATCGACACATTCCAAGACTTGCCACCATCCAAAACAACCTGTTCGACTTTATTGCTATAAGGATTCGGATTGCGAACATCCAACTCCACCTCATAACTTGCCTCTTCCAAACCACTTTCTACCGATATTTTCACCTTTCCAATTCCTAACTTATCGGCAACGATCAAATCAAAATTAGCAACAGCATCACCGATTCGATCAAACTGAATTTCTTTGACTTTGGCACCTCTTATTTTTAATAAATCATTGGTTTCTATGGTTACCTTCACCTTCTTTATTTGTTCTTCCATTGCAAAAACAGTAACCGGTAACTTTACCTCTTCTGTTGGACTCAATACCCTTGGTAAAGTCCCCAAAACCATCAATGGTTTGCGCACAGAAGTTGTTTTTTCCACTTTTCCATAAGCACCTGCTTCTGCTGCGATCAACATAGTTCTAACTGATCCAACATAATTCGGCATTTCCAAAACGTGCTCTGCTGTAGCTCCTTTTTTTAGATGAAAAGGACCTACAAAACGAACCACAGGTTTAAAGCGATTTGCTTTTTTTCCAGCATCTTCCTCACCTGCACCACCACCAATAGCCAGCATTTGATTGAGTTCATAAGTTCCCAAGACATAATTATACATATCCCATGTGCGCACTCCTAAAGCTTCTTTTTGATAAAAATGCTCCCACAAATCAGGCGTTTTGAATCGAGTTAAATCAAGTAACCCTTCATCAACCATGGCAATCGTATACGTCATGGCCTGTTGATTGTTTTCAGATACTTTTATCTGTACTTTAGAGTTTGGTTCTAAAACATCAGCCATATCCAACACAGGTTCTAACTTCGTTTTAGGATCAATTACCTTAATGGGCAAAACGCCATAAGAGCGAATAGGCAAGTCATTCTCTACTTGCTCATGGGGTTGCAATAACGTAACATGAGCATAAATAGTAGGAGCCATTCCTGGTTTGGTTTTGAACTTTATGGTCTGTATACCATCGTCATTTTTAATATCGATCCATTGATGCTCAACTACTTTAAAGGCATTCTCCAATGTTAGCAAAGCTCGCCCTGCCATACCCGTAGGGACTTCCAAAACTACTTCATCTCCTACTTTGTACGACTCTTTGTCCGCAGCAAATGCCAACATCGTAGCCCCTTGCTTGTCATTAAAGTTCTCATCATTCCATGGTGAACCAGCATGAAAAATCACTCCACTAGAATGTCCAGATGCCGTATGTACGGCACGGATCAAATAGCGCCCCCATTCCTCAGGTGCAAAACTCCAGCTTGCTTCTCCTTTAGAATTGGTAGTTACTTCAACTGTCGTAATCGCTCCTAAATGTTGCGTCGTATTAAAGTTACTAATATCATTATCACTATCGTACCACCAATTCCACTTTACTTTGTATAGCCCTACAGCAACTTTCTCATTTTTTAATGGCTTCCCTTGCTCATCAAGCACAACAAAGCCAATCTCATTAGCAACATTTAAAGTCAAACTTTTATCGTACTCTCCCTTAGGAGACTTCATTCCCACATAGGCAGCGTAAGGTGAATACAACATGCTAAAATTATCAGCACTGATATCACCTCCTTCTTCATAGGCACGAATTGTAAACCCAGCCTGCATAAAACCAGAAGGCGCTGACGCCAATTCTAAATTTCCTGTAACACTTGCTCGACCATTTTCATCGACTTTAGCATCAAAAATAGTCATCGGTGACGCATAGTAAGATGCTCTTGCTGGGTCGTCAAATTCATACCCTTCGTACCCTTCAAACGAAGTATTAGACGGATTCAAATTGACATCTATTTGGGTACGTAAATTAGAAGCAGGTGCTCCATGTAGCCACTTAACAGCCAAATCGCCAACTAGCGTCGCATCCTTCGATAACAAACGCTCTTTTCCTACATTAAAATCAACTTTTAAACGATTGGGCTTAATGGTTTCAATTCGAATACCTTTGTAAAAAGTCCTTCCTCCTACATGAACCTTTGCCGACCAATAGCCCGTTCCTGCATCACTAGATGTCTTGGTTCTAAAGTCATACATATTATGCACGTGCCTATTGGTGGTGTATTTTTGATGTAAATTGCCCCTCGCATCATACAACTCAAAAGTAACAGGATGGGCATCAGGAAATTCACCTCGTTTATCTTCCAAGACAAAGGTTAAAAATAAAGAATCACCAGGACGCCAAACATCTCGCTCTCCATACAACGCTCCTTTTATTCCTTTGTAATCATTTGTACCAGAAGTTTCAAACGTAGACATAGACAATGCTTCTGCCTCTTGCAATCTTAAATAGCCTTTTTGATTGTTATGACTAACGACAACATAAGCAGGCGCATAGTCTGTTTGGGTGCGAACAATTCCTTCTGCATCTGTTGATACTTTTGCAATTCTTTGTAATACCTTATCATAAATCTCAACAGATGCCCCACGAACAGGTTCAGTTGTTTTTAAATCTGTTACAACCACAAATACTTCTTTATCTTTTCCTCTTTTTGCCAAGACTCCCAAGTTAGACCCTAAAACATTTCGTTCAACGATTCTACTAGACGTATAATATTGTTTGAAACAAGGATCGTCTCTTTTATCATAATCATAATAAGAATAATTATTATCAGCGATAGTATTTAAGCTTATAATTTCCCCATCTTCATTTCTTTCAGGCTCATTATCAACCTCTACCATATGGGCATCTTGCTCGTCAGAACAATCCCAAATAGCATCTTTTTTAGAAAATCCAAGCCGTACTTGATAGATTGCCCCTTCTTCTTCTTTAACAATATCATTTAAATCTATTCCGTAGCGTGTCCAACCATTCTGCCCTACTTTAGGGTTTAAATCTTCTAAAGAAAGGCGTTTTTGTGCAACAACCCGCCCTACTTCACGCATATAGTTCCGTTCTAATCCACCTTCTTGTAAAAAGTGCAATACATTATTTTCGTATACTTTAAAGATTTCTATTTGTACTGCTCTCAACTTGGTCGCTTCAAAAGGGAAATACAATCCTTCTGTTTTGGGAATAATCACTCCATTTCCGACTAATCGAACCGCAGGCTTCATCCGTTCAAAAGAAGCCTCAAACTCTATTGGTGCTGCAATAGCTGTTTTATGAATGCTTCGTATGCCTGCTGACACTCGAATGGTATGTTCTCCTTCTATATTTTGAAGTGGGTAAACACGCAATTCATTACCATCAATCACATATCGAAACGTACTATTCCCATTATAATCTCTACCTCTATAGTTATCAATTCCTATCAAACCATCCACATTTTGAGTTTGCTGTAATGGCAAAGAAAACAAGATCATGATGTAAGGATCTTTTTCATTCTTCTCCTGAATAACCTTTGTACTAATAATGCTAAACTCTGTAGAAGGTACTGCAATTGTATCCTGTGTTTTTATTTCATTTTTTGCACCAATAGGTGTACCGTCCCAACTCAACATCAAACGACTCGCACTTTCAGACACTTGTACTCCTTCTATTACAAATTGATGTTCTTTGTTGTTATCCAAATGTTCCCACGAAACAGAAAAAGTATTTTTATTATTGGCTTGTTGAATGGTCAACATTTCTTCTACTTGACTAGGTACCGCTACATCATTTGTATAAACGGTTCCTATCAACCGCATCTGTTTTAAGTTCGTTAGGCTCTGTTCTCTTAACCCTCTAATATCTACTGCATAACCTTGTTCTAATACTTTAAAATCAAAATTTAAAGTTGTCAGATCTTTATCAATATCAGGGTATACCTTTCTAAGGTTTGCTTGTGCGCTATAAAATTGTCCCGCAGGCAACTTCTCGTCAGGTTTAAAGCGTATTGTTTGACGACTTTCCCACACAGCCGTCCCTTTTATTGCAGGCTCAAAACTAAACAAATCTACAGGAGCAACAGTGCCTATTTTGGTTGCTGAAACGATATCATTGGCAAAACGAACTCGAATGTCTGCCGTTGAAGAAATCATTCCAGAAGTATAGGCACTAACAAAGTATTTGTATTTGGCATTTGAACGATTAAAACTAGGTACGCCTTCTGTTGTTGTATCGGACGTGGTTTTGGGTTGGCAAGCTGTTATAAGCAGCAATAAGAGTAAACTTACTAGAGTGCGGTACGGTATCATGGTTCTTCAATTTTGTGTATAACAGTGTTTGGATATCATGTGCAACAAGTACGCTATACCTGTTGACATAGTCTTCTAAAATAAAATATATCTTGCTAATTTCCAACTGTTAACACCTTTGATTGAGTATTCCGTAATAATACTTATTATTTGGCATTAAAAAAGCCATTTCGAGTGGTATCGAAATGGCCAATGTTTTTTCCTATTGTATTTAGGATATTTCTAAAGGAGTTTTATTTGCCTGCTCCTGATTTTTTACGAAAACCGATAGATTTTTTATTAAAAATATCATCATCGTGGCTCAACTTAAGTGTCGCAACATCCTCATAGGTAATCAAGTTCACAATATTAGGATCTCTTTCTTCGCTAGGAACAGAAGCTAAGCGCAAACTTTGATTCTTGACAATATCGTTGATAATGTTTCGCACTGTACGAGCATTGCCAAAATACTTGTCTCTATATTCGTACAAGAAGTCCAAGTATTTTACTAAATGTGCTTTAGCATCTTCATCAACTTCTAGACCTTCTTCTTCTAACATTTGAAGCGCAATTTGATACAACAAACTGCTGTCATAATCTTCAAACTTTAGTACTTTATCGAAGCGAGAGCGCAAGCCAGGATTTGCCTTTAAAAACGTTTCCATATTATCTGGATAGCCCGCTGCAAAAACAAAAAATTCTCCTCGACTATCTTCCATTCGTTTTAGGATGGTTTGAATGGCTTCATTTCCAAAGTCAGAACCTCCTGCCAAACTACCACTACCACTGCTTGTCAAGGCATAAGCCTCGTCAATAAATAACACCCCTCCCATTG
The DNA here is from genome assembly GCF_000724545.1 of Aureispira sp. CCB-QB1. GTDB lineage: Bacteria > Bacteroidota > Bacteroidia > Chitinophagales > Saprospiraceae > Aureispira. The sequence goes on from NZ_JHBV01000026.1 coordinate 80,988, forward strand.
CTTCGTCAATGCGTTCTGCGGTTTTGATGGCAGTTTGTCCAACATATCCAGCGACCAAACCTTGACGGTCTGTTTCGACCATATGTCCTCTTTCTAAAATTCCTAAGGCTTTGTATATTTTTGTTAGAATCCGAGCGACCGTTGTTTTTCCAGTTCCTGGATTACCCACAAAAACAGTATGCAAGTAGAACTTATTGAGTACATCTCTGCTGCTTTCACGATAGAAACGAACCAAGCTAACCATTTCATCAATTTCCTTCTTGATATTCTCAATTCCAATCATGTGCTTGAGTTCATCCATTGCCAATTCTAGCAACTTTTCATCAATAGGCAGATTGGGCAGACGCTTCGGACGTTTTACTTCAATTTTTTGTACATCATCTACCAAAACCGTTTCCAGTTGCTCTTTATCAAATTGTTTCGGATCTGTATCGTTCATAATTCTCAACCCTAATGCAATTTTAGCTTGATCAATTAGGTCGTAAACAAAACGAGCATTGCCAAAAGCACGATCTCTATTTCGGTAAGCTTCAATAATGATTTCATCAATCATTTTTTTAGCATGATGCTCCAAAACGACATTCTTTTTGACACAAGCATACTGAGATATTGCTGATAATTCGTGTGGCAAGTAATCACTAAATGTAAAGTACAATTTAAACCTCGACTTTAGACCTGGGTTAGAAGTTAGGAAATGCTCCATTTCCTTAGGATAACCTGCTACAATAACAGCCATATCTCCCTCTCCATTAGACATTTCTTTCACCAAAATTTCGATTACTTCTCGTCCAAAATCTTTGCTATCGTCGTTAGAACGTGCCAAAGAGTACGCTTCATCAATAAACAACACACCACCTCTAGCCTTTTCTATGGCCTCTTTTACTTTGGGTGCTGTTTGTCCAATATACTCTCCTACCAAATCAACCCGATCAACTTCGTGAACGTGCCCTTTGGACAATAAGCCCATGCTCTTGTAGAGTTTGCCCATCATCTGAGCTACCGTTGTTTTTCCTGTTCCAGGGTTACCAATAAAAACAGAATGAATATTAATTTCCTCCTCTTCCTCAAAGCCTTTTTCCCTTCTTAATTGCAAAAATTGAAGATAGCTAGCATGGTCACGCACTTGGCGTTTGATATCTTGCAAGCCAATAAGCTCATCTAACTTGCCCATTACCTCTTCAAAATTAGCATTATCAGTACCTTCCTCATTCAATATTACGGGTTGATACTGATTGGGCAATACAGCTCCAGCTACACCTTCTTCAAAATCAACATCCACTTCAAAAGGAATAACGGCTAAGAGTTTATCCATAAAAATAATCTCTGCGGTATAATTATCTTCGGTCCAAGAACCTTTGATGTTAGAGCCCCAATGCATCGACAATTCAATTGTTTCATCCTCTTTGTCAACATGGTGCAATTTCATTGTTTGTCCCTTTAACTGACGGCTACCATTATAGAACTTTACAAACAATTCACAATACCAACTCTTACTTGGCAGTAAGTTTTCTAAGCTAATTTCGGTATAAATATAGCGTGTTTCTTCTTTTGAGAAGGTTTTGTAATAAACCCGCTCTTCTTTTGGAAGATCATCGTAAGGACCTTCATATAATTTGAGCGACTTGATGTTTACATAAGCATTCGGCTCTGGATATTTCTCTGAGCTTTCTTCAATATAAAAATACTTGGTCGCTACCTTCTGACCATCAATATAAGCCTCCCAATAGTAAGTACCTTTTTTCCAAAAAGCACCAAATTTCTTGTTCCCCCATCCTTCTCGAATGTAAACAACATTGTCGTATTTGCTAACTTTACGATCAAAGTTCAAGTCACAAAGCTCTTTGCGTCCCTTTTTGAGAGAATAACATTTGATGTTTATCTGAACATTCCAGTCTTCATCATCAAATAGTTTGTTGTAAAAAGATAACTCAGCATAGATATAAGTTGCCTCGTATCGATCAAATACTTGACGGTACTTCTTCTTATTATCAGCCAACCATTCCGTAGAACAGTAAACTTTTAAATCTCTGAATTTGTATTTTGTAAAATTAGGATCAAGAACTCTTGACATGGTGTATATATATTTTTTTGAGAATAAGCAATCGTTCAGAAAAAATAATAAGAAAATTGAATGCTTTGCTTCTTATACTTTTGCTGCCCACTTACTTAGCTAAGATAAACTTAACGATTCATATTTTTTATTGGTTTATTTTGACAATGGCTCGTAAAAACTACGCAGCCATAACACAGCTAACTACTATTAAAACAAACCTATTCCTTTTTGAGCCTATCCAAAGTTATTAGATATGCTCTTTTATAAAAACGAGTATAGAATCTAAACTACCTTGTAGTTCGTAAAAACCACCGAACAGTAGCACAACTAATGTACCAAAGGTAAAGTAACAAAGACAATTACAAATTGTCATGCTTACTAGTATAACAAACGAATTGGCAAACTATGCCAATACTAATATCTCTAACTTATACAAGGTAATAAATTTACCTTAGTTTTGTTTGTTATCTATAACAGATTTTTAAACTTTTTAGTTTTCTTAACATACTTCTTTCTATTTTTTCTTTTAAATAGAAACATCACCTCCAACAAATCTTAAAAAAACATTCATTATTTGAGCTATAAGCATAGTTATCAAACTCTTTTAAAGTGTTTTTTTTAATCATAAATAACAAAAACATTGATTAGTTTTTGCTCATTAACTACTAAATGAACCTTTAATTTTGAGCTAAGTCAAGTATCTTTAATTGAATTATGCATTATGGAAATAAGCTGTTAATCAACTTATAATCACCATGTTGTTTTATCTCGTTGTCTTTCATTCTGTGCCACCTCAAACACGAGCATAATGTCATGCTGATTGACTAAAATCAAAATTCTTCATCCCACAATACGAATGATCCTAACAAATTGTTCTAGAATTATCCTATTTATACCTAAATATTCCTTTATTCCAATGTCCAACCAAGATACTACGCATCAACTCATCCAAACCATGTCCCGTACTGAGAAGGCTTATTTCAAAAAATACGCTCGAAAACAACAACGCGAAAAAGATGATTTTTATTTTAAACTTTTTGATGCTATTGACCAACAAGAGACTTACAATAGTGCGCTATTACTCAAAAAGTTTCGCAAGAGAAAGATGACCCAAAAACAACTTTCTATTGCCAAGCACTATCTTTATAATTTGTTGTTAACTTCTTTGTTGGCTTACCAGAAAAACAAGTCCATTGATGCACAATTACATGAACAAATTGAAACCATCCAACTACTAACCAAACGATCTTTATTAACACAAGCCCTAAAAACACTACACAAAGCTCAAAAACTAGCTCAAAAACACGAAGCATTTCTTCATTTGCTTTTGCTCCAAATGCAAGAAGAAGAGATTTTAAGATTACAAATGACACCAGAACTACAACGGTATATTGAATGTGGTTTTGAACAAGAAATACAGATTACAAAGCAATGGCTCAATCTTAGACATTATAGATATTTAGCTACCAAGTCAAATTATTGGAGTCGACAACAATATACTAGCAGAACAGATGCCTCCGATCAGATCACCAATACCATTTTGGAAGACGTTCAGCAATCTGCCCCTCCCTTAAGTGCCAAAGCTAAATTCCTTCAGTTGCATACTTGTATTGATTATTATAATCAAAAGGGAAATTTTCAAGTTTCTAGCAAACTGCTCAAAGAACAAATTACACTTTTAGAAGCACATCCATTATTTTTGGAACTGAATCAGATAGCTTACATTATCATTCTTAATAACTTAGGGGTAAATCAGCGGCATCTACAAGATTTTCAAGGTCTTTTGACAACAGCACAAAAACTCAAAGCAATAACCCCAAAAAACCCTCATGAAACCATTCAAATTTTTGAATCTTGGGCGCAAACAATGCTTATTTATATCACGTATAGTAAAAGTAAAGTCAATCACTCTAAGGATTTAAAAAATATTGAAGATGAATTTGAAATCTATAAGGATAAAATAGGGTATGATTTCAAAATTATAATTCCCTATGGTTTGGCTTGTTCTTATTTTTGGCAAAATCAATACCACAGGGCATTGGATTGGCTCAACAGGACTCAAGTATATTATACCAAAAACATTATTCCTGATTTAAAAATAGCAGCTAGGCTTATTGAATTAATTATTCATTATGAATTAGATCATCAATACTATCTACTTAATGCAAATGAATCTACTTATCGCTTTTTGATGTATAACAAACGATTGTACAAACTAGAGGCTAATGTAATCAAACGATTGCGGCAATTAAGTGCTCAGATTACTTCCTCTCAAAAGACCAAAGAAATTTTTAAAGCATTCAAAGCAGATTTAATCGAGTTGCAAAAAGACCCTATGGAAGTCGGCGCTTTTCAACTCTTTGATTTTATCCGATGGACGGATGATAATATTAAATGAGCACTAAAAATGATTGTTAAACATTTGGCTTTCTTACTTATCTTCCTTGATAAAAAATTATAAACTGGTGTTTAAACCTAAGAAAACAAACCCCACAAACAACTAAAAAACAAGTTTTTATAAATTTAAAAAATTCTTTAAGACCTTAATAAAGTTACTTTTTTCTTCTTTTATGGTTGATCATTTTCAAATATTTTAGAGGTATCAATTTATCCCAAATAAATAAACCAACCACAATGAACGAAAAAGAAAACGTTATCCCATTTGCTGGAATCAAGCAAATGACCAAGACAGAGTATTACAAATGCTTTAAAAGACCTGTTGACTGGAAAAAGGCAGAAGCTATGATTTGTGTGGTTAAACACAAATTTACCAACGGAAAAGTTCCATTAGTTTGTATTCCCTATCGCAAAAAAATAGTTGCCTTAAAAACGTATAAGGAAGAAGTAAAAAAGGAACTTGCTCCTAAATTCTTTTTGGTAGCGAGCACTCAAATGGTCAAACAGAGTAATGGTAAAACAGCTTTGGAAATCACTCCTTTAAAAGGCGCTGCCAATATCAAATCCGATGTAATCGCTTTATTTCAGAAGATGAAAATGGAGGTTGTTCTTAAAGATGGAGTTCCTGATAATAATAACATCCCTGATCCTAAAAAGAAGACGATTGATAAAAAAGAGACTTCTCCTGTATCTCCGAAACAAGCAGAACAGCAACAATTAGTGCAACAATTTAAGGACATCGTTAAGCGTGTTAAACCTGAATTGAAGAAGATAGGAGAAATTATTCAAAATATCAACACTAACAAAATTACACCTCAAGATATAGAGTATGCTAATGCTACCTTTCTCAAAATTAATCAAGCTTTAAAAATTTACCAACAACTACCAACCAAGCTCAAAAACACTTTCGTTGACATAAAAAACAAATTAAATATAGCTGAAATAAAAGTAGAAAAAATTAAAACAGCTCTCATTAAAGTAGATTCTTCAGATCCTCAAATCATGGAATCTCAAGTAGATTCTATTGATAATGAAATTAATAAATTACTAGCTTCTTTAGGTTTAACTTTAGAGGAGGCTATCCAAACTTCATAAACCCAAAAAATTAACTCATTATGTCAAACAAACAATCTGAAGTCAATACAAAAATTATCAAAAAATTAATTGCTCTTGCAAAAAAAAGAAATCAAATTATTAGCAAGGGTAAACTTAAGAATAAGCAAAACTTGCAAATTCAAAAACTTGCAAAGTTAAATATTCACCAACTTTCTTGTCAAATCAATGGAGAAAAGAATATTTCGATTTCCGAAAAAGACTGGCTTCAAATTAAGTCCAAATTCTCTACTTCTCTAATTTTGTGGGCTAGTAATATGGTAAAAGCTATCGATTTTGTTGAAAATAAATTGACAAAGACTAGTTCTTCCGGTAATGGTTTTTTAGTAAAGCTAACAATAGAACTAGGTACTCTATATATTGGTGGACCAATGACATCAATTCTCAAAAAAACCTATACACAGTACGGTCAAGCTATTGCCAAGGAGATTATTAATGGAACTACTGATGCTAGCCATAGTAATGCAAATGACAAAACTAGAGAAAAAGTAGAAGTGTTTTGCAGGAAATGGAGAACTGCATTGCAAAACTTTGCAAAAAATGCTACACTTCATGAAAAAATTATATTTCCACATTTTAAGCAAGCTTTAATTGCTAACTGTTCTTCTAAAAAAACAACCTTAAGTTTAAATGCGGCGTTAAGGGAAGTAACGTATCTCAACAAGAGACTACCTAGTGCTGATGTTTTAAAAATGGCTTTAATGATAGCATGGGTCAAGTCAAGTAAAGATGGTTTAGATTGGGACAATGGAAAAGCAGGAGTATTCAAAGTTACAATACAACTCTTGCAAAATAAGTGGAAAATCCACGAAGCATATATAGATGATGCCTCTAGAGGCAAAGACACAGCTGATGCTATGAAACTAATTTTCGGAATCAATACTCCCTTAGAACAGATTCCTTTAGATTTGTATCTAACCATCGTAAACCCTCTATCTTCTTCAGGCAAAATATGTAAAGCGGAAAAGAAAGGTTCTAACACATTAGCGTTTAAATCGGGCAACGAGCTTCTATTCAACTCATGGAAAAAAGCTGGCATTATTCCCAAAACAAAGGATTTAAAGGCTGAATAAATTAGCCTATTTTAGTACGAACAGAAAAGGATTACAATCCTTTTATACCTGTGGCACTACCAATTAATTGGCTCATAGCACCACAGGCAATCAGACATTTCGCAACCTTAATTATCGAGCATACAATTGCTTATTAAACATTCATATTCATTAGCAAGTTTGCAGCGTATCCAATAGAGACTATATCACAAAGCTAGGGGTAACTCTATGGATACAATGCAAACTTTTTTTTAGGACAGCACACCAATAAGTACGAACACCAATCTAATCAGGTCTAATAATCCAATTCAAATATTTTTTCCAATTGTTTGCGCCCCACCGACTCTGGAGTCATACGCATGGCTGCATTTCTAAAGGTTACTAAAAGTGGATTTTTGACATGTGCTAGTTTACCGATTTGCCAACTTGTTTTTATAATTTGACTGGCTTTGTTTTGGCGAATTTTTTGGTATGCATCAAAAGCATTCGTATAATCCTTTTGGCTCGTCAAACAGTCGGCCAATACCCAAGCACTCTCAATTGCTTGATTCGCGCCTTGTCCCATATTAGGAGTGGTAGCATGTGCAGCATCCCCCACCAAACAAACTCTTCCTTTGTGCCAAGTTTTTAGAATTTCTAAATCACTTAATTCTGCCGTAATGATTTTATCTTTAGGCGTTTTTTTAATCAACTCTTGAACCAAAGGGGCAAATTTTGAAAACAAGGGCGCTATATCAGTATTTGTAAACTCGTCGGCATTGTTTTGATAGCTAATACATGCAAACCAATAAATTTGTTTGTCTTCAATAGGAACAATTCCAAAACGACGATCACCTCCCCAAGCTTCTCGCATCAAGTTTCGTTTTTCGTCCCCCAAATCATGTGAAACAACTCCTCTCCAGCAAACTTGTTTGGCCATTCGCTCTTGAATCTTAGGAAAAATTGCTTGACGTACTCCCGAATGAATTCCATCTGCTCCAATCACCAAATCAGCTCGATGCGTGGTTCCATCCCAGAACTCTAGGTCCACCCCTTCTTTATGTTCCTTTAACGTTTTTAATTTTTTATTCAAATGTAAAGGCACCTTGGGCAATTGAGCTAACAAGATGCGATGAAGTGTCGCTCTATGAATGGCTACATTATTTAAAGAATAATGCGATTTAAAATACGCCATCCCATTTTCTGCTAAGATATTAAGAGCAGCATCCGTAATAGCCATCGTATCCAAACAATTGCCACTAGCTTCTAATTTTTGTGCCAATCCTAGACGTTGATAAACTTGCATTGCATTGATTGCCAAAGCTATTCCTGCACCTACTTTCTTAAATTCAGGAGTAGCTTCAAAAATTTCTACTTCAATTCCCTTTTGTTGCAAAGCTATTGCTAAGGTCAAGCCTCCAATTCCTGCACCGATTATTGTTACTTTCATAATAATATATTTTTACTGCAACCCCTCATACAATAACTATTTGATCATCAATCTATCGAGAGGAATTACTAATTTATTTTCTAGAGCAAAAAATAGGTCATCCACGCATTCAACGAAAGCAGCACACATAATGGCACATAATAGCGCGTATCGTTTTCAGCAAAAGCACCTGTTCGTTTTTTCTTGAACCAACCAACATAGTTAAAATCTCCAATAGCCCGCAAAGCAAAAATTCCCCCTATTACACCTAAACCAATACGCACATAATAAGTATCTATCCAAAAAACAAGTCCTATAGCATTCGCATGTATTAAAGCAAAGCCTAACAAGCCAACAGCAACAACCAAGGTTGCAAATACAGGAGGTCTAAACGCTACTGTTCCGTTATCTAGTTCAGGGATAACAGCATCTATCCCCCATTTTCCTCCCAAAGCCCAATAAACGTGTAATAAACTGATGAGAATAAAAATCATCATATTTAAGCTACTAAGTACCATCATAATTTTATTTTTAATCAACTTTAGGTCAAAGTTACTAAAAAAAAATTAACTTTAGGTCAAAGTTACTAAAAAATCAAAAAATAATTTTATCTCCTACAATCGAGGGCTTTTTTTGCATTCTAACTAAACTTCCATTCTCAAGATGAATAATATTCAAAATTCATTTTTTTATCTATCTTTAGGTCAATATTACTAATTTAAATACTTTAAAAGATTTTCTGTGAAATCTAAATCGACACCAAAAAATACAAAATCAAAAATATTAACAACCGCATTAAAGCTGTTTAATGAATTGGGCTTACCCAAAGTAACCTTGCGAAGTATTGCCAAAGAAATGGGAATTAGCCAAGGCAATTTGTGTTACCATTTTAAGAAGCGAGAAGACATTCTTGAGGCGCTGTATCTTCAACTAGTTACATTAATGGATAAAGAAGTACATCAAGCTGGCTTGAGTCTTCCTACACTTGCAAGCTCTTTTCAAACTTCTAAAAAAATGATGCAGCATTTTTTTAACTATCGCTTTTTTATGCTTGATTTTGTCCAAATCATGCGAGAAAACCAAACCATTCACTCGCATTACAAACAATTAAGTATCCTTAGACAACAACAATTTTTAGGCATGTTTGAGTTATGGATTCACGAAGGGCTTATGCGACCAGAAGAATTTAAAGGAGAATTACACAACCTCTATCTGCGCTCTAGTATATTAGGCGATTTTTGGTTGTCTGCAGCTATGGTGCAAGAAGATTTGAGTATGGATCTTGTTGACCAATACAATATGATTCTTTTTCAAAATTTATACCCTTACCTCACACCTAAAGGGAAAAAGCAATTTCATGAAATCATAGAGTAGTTGCTAAAATGGTCAAACAATAAATGCTCTAATTCCCTATTGGCAATTGACACCATAAAAATGGTGCAAATTTCCTATCTCCGAAATTTGCACCATTCTAAATCAGATAAAAATATTACTCATTACTAAAACCTAGAGCTTACTCTTTTACAAATTTATAAGTAGATATTTCATCATCATCCGTTGTTAAGACAAACGTATAGGTACCACTAGGCAACGTACGTACACAATCTAAAACAATTGTTTGATTGGTCTGAATCGAATGCTTTTGTTCGTACAACCGTTTACCTTCCATATTCAAAATAGAAAACATAGCATTAGATACTTGTTTGGGCAATTGCTTAAAAGTAAGGTGCAATTCCTGCCCAACAGGATTCGGATAAATTTTCCAGTCGATGTACTTTCCACTGGATTGACCATTTACTGCTCTAATGTCTGAATAACTGATAGTTCCATCAAAGTCCATTTGCTTTAAGCGATAGTAACTAGTTTCCAAGCTACTATTTTCGTCTATATATTGATAATGATTGGTTACAACCGAATTCCCTTTTCCATTCACCCATCCAATCTCACTAAAGGAGCTCTCTCCTTCCAACATGCGTTCAATTTGAAATCCTTGATTGTTAATTTCAGTAGCAGTTGCCCAATTTAACAGCACTTCATCTACATTTTGGCGAGTTGCCTTAAATTCTATTAACTCTACTGGCAAACCACCGTTGGCATTGGCAAACACAACTTGACTAAAGCTAGTAATTCCTGCGGAATTATCAAATACGACACTTCCATTATGACCACTGGTAGCGGTATTTGCATTCGCTAAGGCACTTCCCCAACTAGCTCCATAATCATTAGAAGCTCTTTTGTAAACACCTAAGGGAGAAGAAGCCTCTGGTTGAGCAGCATCGGAAGGGTCAATATAACCAACATTGAGTAAGGATAAACTTGTTAAGGTTGTGAAAGTGGTATTGCTGCCATAGTTTCGAATCACAAAATATTCATCATCTGCTTGCCCTCCTATAGTATTGGCACCGTGCGGACTTTCTGTTTCTAATCTAGAAACCACCACATCTCCATCTGGTGTTGTTGCTCCAAATTCTATTCCCATTCCCACACTCGAATAATTCGCTGTAAATGGTCCAATGTTGGGAATCGTAAGCGTTTGAGAAATACCTCCAGCTACTGCCACCTCCGAAGCTTGATAAGCTGTATTAGTCATATTAACCGTTACCCCATGGGCGGTGCCCAAAGCATCTTTGACACCGTTGGCTGTACCTGTTGGATCATCTGTATTAAATTGATAATAAGCGACTAAATTGGCTTCTGTCCCTTTGAGTGTTAAATGCATATTTTCTCGAATATCCGATAGGGTTCGGGCTGCATTCCAAACTCTAACTTCATCAATGCAACCATTCCAATGACCAACGCCTGCCCAACCTCCAATTTTGAAGGTAGAAGCCGAGACATCAAAGGTTCCTGATTGTACGATAGAGTTTTGCTCTATTCCATTAACGTAAATCCTCATTGCGGTGCCATCATAAACACCAACAATATGATACCACTCATTCGCTGTCATGGTCATCCCTGCGGCAACGGTTACCCATGTAGGACCAAAATTGAGCAAAAATTGTGGTTCTCCATTAATCGCTTGCAAGGCATAAGCATCATCTCCACCTACATCTCCAAACTTAGTGATAATTTTCTGATCACCACTAGTAGTTGTCATTTTAACCCATGCTTCTAAGGTGATATTATTGGTCATATTAAACCTTGCTAAATTTCCAAAATCAATATAATCATCTACACCATCAAAGGCATACATATTTCCTCTAACAGGACTTATCCCATCTGCACTTTCTTGAACCACCATAAACTGTCCCAACACTTCAATATTAAGAAATGTAACCGTCGTATTTGTCAAAGCAGAAGCAATCGCTATTTCTTGCCAAGCTCCATCTGCGTTCATTGCTCTGTGATACAAACGGTATTTTAGAGGATCTAAACTGTTAAATGTCCCCGAAGGAAAAGTAAATGTAAAGTTTCCTGTAGAGGTCCCTGTTGTAGAGGAACTATTGATCGTCCAAGTAGGATTGTTATAAATAGTGGTTGCAGTAGCTCCTGAGATTGTATTCGGAGTATAGTTCTGATAGGTTACGGTTATATCTTCTGCCCCTGTCTTTGCTGTAAAATCAATATCCAAATGAGCATTAGAAAAAGACTGAACTCCTGTCGTAGCAATAGCTGCAATCGTTTGACTATTGGAAGGGTTAGAATTGCCTGTATTCACCCCTGAACTTATTCGTGCAGCACCATTTACCAAGGTGGCTGGATTATTTCCTACCACATCTTCTGTTGCAGTACCTGATGTTTCATTCAATTGATAATAGGAAACCAACCCTGTCTCACAGCCGCTTAATGTCAAGTGCATATTTTCTCGAATCAACTGCTCTGTTCTAGCAAGGTTCCACAAACGAATTTCGTCCAGCTCAATGTTAGATGGTTTGTTATTATTATCAGAACGCTTACCTATATGAGCGTTGCCTGTTCCCGAAGGAGTTGTTGTTGCAACAGGATCCGAACTCAACGATTGGCGAATACCATTGGCATAGAATTTAAGGCGATTTCCTGCCGAAGCGGTGCCATCAAAAGTAACAGCAATATGCGTCCATTCACCAACAGGAACCGACAAATTAGGGGCATTAGCTGTTTGACTTGTTCCATTACAAATACTAATTTTTATAAATTGGTTGGTAGCCTCTGTTCCTCCATTCCCCAAGAAAATTTCAATCCTACTAGTATTGTTCAAACGCTTCGAGAAAATACGTTCTGAATTTACATCAATCGTAATCGGCTTAATCCATGTTTCAAACGTAAAACCAGATTGATTTTCTAAAGCTGTTGTTGCTCCTAAATCAATATAATCATTTGCCCCATCTAAAAGCACGCTATTTCCTCTATTCTCATCGATTCTACTCTCAAAAAGAGGACTGCCGATGTCACCAATATCGTTGGCAAAAGCATTGGCATCTGCCGTTGCATCATTGCGTTCATATCCCAAGGTTCCCGATACATCATTTCCAGAACGATTGACCCCCGGACTAGCTTTGCTACCAAATACGCTTGTCGTATAAGTTACCTCTGTATAGTGCGTTGCACGCCCCTCTATTTCATCATTTTGATAGGCAACCGACCAAACAACAGTACCTAAATCATCCTCTAATACAATTTCGTCGTTACCGTTGTTTAATATCATTGCAACTTCGACTACTTGATTATTCGCACAGCCCTTCATCCAATGTTGCTCAAATTCACTTTTATCTCTTGCTAAGATTAAAGATGCTCCAGCGGGTAAAAACAAATCTGTTGCCGAAATAAGGGCATTATCAGTATCTTCATCTTTCAAACGCCACCCTCTTAAATTAACCGCAGCGCTGCCATAATTATAAATTTCCACCCACTCCTCTTCTGCGTCTATTCCAGAGGGATTTGCCAACCACTCTACAATAGCTACCTCTGGACCTGCTGGAGGAACATCGCTATAAGCGACCACAAAACCATCGTGATTAGGAGAAGCACTTGCAGCACTAAGAGTTGCCGTTCCGTTAGGATCAAAATCAACATTGTTACCACCAAAATAACCTGTCAGGTAAATCCTATTGTTATTAGCATCAATGCCATAAGCTCTATCATTATCCGCCCCTTCTATCGCAAAAGCATTTAGATAAGCTCCACCTGTCGTGTATTTTGCTAAAAAAGCTTCATCACTAGTGGCTCCTCCCTGTGCTGTAATCGTTGCTGTGTTTGGGCTAGGGTCAAAATCCATTGCGTTCTCAAAATAACCCGTTAGATACAAATTTGAACCGTCAATAGATATATCTAAACCTTCGTCTGAATTGGCTCCACCAATTCCAAATCCCCATACATTTACTCCTGATGAATTATACTTAGAAACAAAAATGTCGTTTCCTCCTTGTGCACTGATACTATTGCTGCCTCCTATCGGGTCTAAATCAACCGTATTTTGGAAAGCACCAGTAATGTATACATTTCCATCCGAATCTATTTCTAGTTCCTCGACTCTTTCTGTTCCAGTAGAGCCAAAATCAACTACCCAGTTACACAAGCCATTTGAAGTATTGTACTGTGCTAAAAAAGCATCATAACCGCCAACAGGAGTGCGTTGTATAGGAGTTCCTAGAGGATTAAAATCAGTAATTGCATTTCTAAAACGTCCTCCTACATAAACGATACTGCCGTCAACTTTTACATCGTGCCCATAATCTGTGTCCGTTCCTCCTATACTTAAATCCCACTGATGGATACCATTGGCATCATACTTAATTAAAACCGCATCACTACTATTGTTAGACGTATTCAGAAAATGCGCTGTTCCTAAGGAATTAATGTTGATGCCTCCTCCCAAATTATCGTCCAGACGTCCAGTCACATAAATATTATTAGCCGCATCTACATCCACTCCTAAAAACTCATCACTAGAACTGGTCGAGCCCATTCCCATTACCCAAATACACTGCCCTGATGCATTGTATTTGGCAACAAAAGCATCTGAAAAACTACCTGTGTTATTGCTTGTTAGAGAAACTGCATTGCCTCCCCTTGGAGCGAAATTAACATTTACGCCTCTATATTGTCCTACTATAATAATGTTGTCTGCACCGTCTACTGCTACATCATATACTCTTGTATCTTCAGAAAAACTAGTAGTAGTAGCCCCTAGATTCATTGCCCAAATTAGAGCACCATTCAAATCATATTTGGCAACAAATCCATCGTAATTAGAAGCCGAAGAAAGATTGGTAACGCCAGCATCCATGTCAAAATCTGCAGTTTCTCTAAATCGACCTACTACATAGATGTTGGTTGCTTTATCTTCAATAATAGCATTCGGCTGTACATTGTGTAGGGGATTGGCGATGCTTCCAACCCAATCTAAGGTTTGTGCATTACTAGAGTAATAAAAGCAAAAATAAAAGCAGAGGAATACCCATTTAGTGTAATTTGAGTGTGTCATATTGGTGTAATTTGAGTGATTTTTTAAGCATTGGGAGCTACCTAAAAAGCAAGTGTTTATCCTAATTTTGTATGTACCATATTAATAAAATAGTATCTCGGGGGAGTCATATTATCTCATTAGTAGTTTGTTGGACTTATATATATTAATTGTGTAAAGTACTGATATTATACCTATTGTTATTCACAAAAGCCTATTTTTATCCATTGCACATTATAGAATTAACATAATTTACATTCCAATTATTAAACAATAAATTCAACGGCATACCTTTCTAAAAAGCAAGCAGTATACCTCTATCATGTATGCAAAAAATAGAAGACTTGTTACTTTATGAGCTAGACAATTCCTATTAAAATCAAAGATGACCACCAACAAATTGTTGGCAGTCATCTTCATCATTATTATACTTGTTACACCAAATCACTTGAACACCAAGTGGAAAAAAAACTTTAATTTCTTTTAGGGTCCACTCGTGTAGGTTCATTATTTTGATAATAAACTTTGATGTATTCAGCTTGGTCAAAAGACGTAATTAGCACTTCTGTACGTCGGTTGCGTTGATGTTCGTATTCATTACAATCAACATTATCCTTACAATTGTTCTGAAGGCGATTTTCTCCATACCCAATAGCATTTATTCTATTAGCAGCAATTCCTTTTCGAACCAAATACTCTTTGGCAGATTTTGCTCTATTCTCTGACAATTGCTTGTTGTATTTATCCGTTCCTCGGCTATCTGTATGTGATGACAATTCAATTTTCATACTAGGAAATTGCTGCATCAAGGCTGCCAAGCGATCCAAATCAGGAGAAGCATCGTCTCGGATATAATATTTATCAAAATCATAAAAAATATCCCTCATTTGAATGATGTCTCCTTCCTTTAAGCTTTCTGTTATCGTCTGTCCAGCAATGGTAATTGGTTCTCCTAGTTTGTCAAACCCTGGCGTCATCAACAATTCAGTTACAACAGGCTTACAATCTTCGGCTTTTACTAAAGAAAGAATCTTATTGGAGCCTATGAAGTTATTTTTGCGTGCTTTTACCACATAGTCGCACCCACATTCCAATGGAAAAGCAAATAATCCTGTTTTGTCTACTGTAATGACAGACTCTTCTCCTGTGCAACGATCTAATAAAGTAACTTCTGTTCTAGGCAATGGACGGTTGTACTCCTTATTTAAGACCACTCCTGTTACATAAGGTTGTCCTTTGGGCAATGGCTTTCCGTCTGGGCCTCTCAAACTACTAGGGTCTATGTTATAATTAGGATTACTGCCATTTGGATTAATCGTACCATTAGGGTTGTTAGGATCATTTGGGTTATTGGAATTGTTCGAATTATTGGAATTCCAAGAGTTTGCATAGACATCTGTTCCTTTACTCATACCTACACAAAATTCCTCAAGTTCAATATCCGCAGGCATCAAGAAGTATTCTTGCACCTCCAAATACCCCTCTTTTTTCACTTCAAAAACATACTCTTGACTGGCATATAAACTGTATAAGAAAGTTCCTTCATCATCGGTTTCATACACTTCACCTTTTTCTTCATTTAATCCTTCGATCCAATCCTCGTCACCTTTCAACTGAATGACATATTCATTGGATCCCTCTCGGACAGGGGTAAGGCTTAATATAATATTCTGCCCGTTTTTAATTCCTATTTTTTCACGCAAATCATCCGACAAAGTAGCAGAGTTAGCTTTACGAATCGTTACAGTAGCCCCTTCTATTCTGGCGTTCGTAGCCTTGTCATAAACACAAATTTCAATTGGCATCAAAGGCTTTGGTTTAACTGATTCTAAAGAAGCTTCATTCAATTGAAAATGATAAATATCATCTTGTCCCTTTCCTCCTAAACGATTACTCGTTAAATACCCTTCTGTACCTTCTGGATTTAAAATAAACCCAAAGTCATCGTGTGGAGAATTAAAAGGTACCCCTATGTTCATCGGAAAAGACCATTTGGTCAAGGTATCATTTCCCATTGACATTGCCATAAACAAATCTAAGCCCCCTACACCTCCATGACCATTAGAGGAAAAATACAAACGTCCATCTGCATAAATATAAGGGAACACTTCATCGCCTGCGGTATTAATATCTGGTCCTAAATTAACAGGTGTTGTCCAGTTATTGCCTACCCAATAGCTCACATATAAATCCATTCCTCCTTGACTGTTCTCTCCTGCGCTACTAGAAAAAACCATAACACGTTCATCAGCCGATAATGCTGGATGACAAACATCAATGTTGTCATCGTTAAAAGGCAATTCTGTTACTTCTTTCCACAGTCCTTTTTTGAGAACAGCGGAATAAATCTTTAATTTGGTAATTCTGTCCTTGCTTTTCCCACGCTTTCCATTTTGATAATTATTGCGAGTAAAAAATACCCGCTGCTCATCATCCGTAAAAGTAACTGGTCCTTCATGAAATTTTGTATTCAATTGATCTGAGAAGGTGCTAGGTTCTGAAAATCGAGTACCATTTAAAGGTGCATAATACAAATCCATACAATTTTCATTCAACCACTGATCTACTTTTTCTAAAGAAGCCATCTTTCTGGTAGAAACAAATACTAGCCCATCTTGATAATACATAGGACTAAAATCTAAGTTAGCTGTATTTAATTCCTCTACATTTCGAAGTTTTACAGCTCCTTTGGCTTTGAAATCAGCAACTTGATTACAAGCTTCGTATCCTTCTATTGCTCGCTCATCTTCTACTGTAATTTGATCTGCCTTTAAAGCCTGATGGCACTTTTTGTACTCCTCTCCTGCCTTAAAATAATAGCCATTGGCTTGCAAAGCTTGTGCGTAATACAACCTATATAGCGGCGTATCATCTCCTTGCTCAATTAAAGTGCGGTAAATCTTCTCTGCATTTTTAAAATCCCCTACTTTGCGATAGCTTACACCTAATTTAGATAATGTCTCTCTATCGTACTTAGTCCATTCTCCGCCTCCCATCAGGGCAATATATTCTGCATACCCTAGGTTTTTGAAGTACCGCTCCGCTTTAGCACTATTTCCTTTTGTTTTTTGCGCCCATACTGGTTGCCAACAGTATATCAACACAACAATAAGTATACTATATTTCATGCTTAATAATTTTAATTTTAACTAACATAGTTTTAATTGGTAGTTAGCTACCCTACTACAATTGTTTAATCATTAGACTACTAAAAGATTGTTTTTTAGAAAAAGCGAGGATTGTGTAATCGCTTGCCTTTCATACAACAAAAACAGTACTCTAACATCACCTCTATACTTCCCGCATTGTATTGTTGTAAAGGAGTTAAGGTAAAATCATACGCAGCTGAAATAGTAAATTGAGGAACTATCCTCCACTGGATCAACCCATCTATAGAATCCCCAACTCGATACGTAACCCCTACCAATACTTTTTCGAAAAAGACAAAACTCAAATTTATATCCGCATCAAAAGGCGTGTCAGGAACATATTTAAGCAATACATTGGGTTGAATACGCACATTCTTAGCAATTTCAAAAGAAGCCCCTCCCATCAAAAAATAATGCTGTTCTAACTCTGGCTCAATAGACGAATTGGCATTGTTGTTAAAGTCAATTCGATTTCTAAACAGTCGAGGCATTGAAAAACCAACATACCAATTGCGAGCCTGATAATATGCTCCCGCTCCGAAATTTGGCAAAACCTTACTGGACACAGCTGCAGGAACCGACTGATCAACTGTCTGTGTTAATTTGGCATTATCCCAACGAATTGTCATGTAAGAGACTGTACCTCTTAAGCCTAAACTCAAAAAAGATTCGTTCTTAAATCGAATTCGATAAGCGTAACTCAAATCAAAGTTCCAACGATCGGTCAAACCAATTCTATCGTTGGTTATAGACAATCCTAGCCCCATTCGACGTTTCCATACAGGCGCATGGATGTTTAGAGTTGCTGTTTGAGGTGCTCCATCTATTCCCATCCATTGGTTTCGATAAATAGCAGCAATACACAGCGCTTTCTTGCTTCCCGCATAAGCAGGATTAAAATATAATTTATTAAACATGAACTGCGTATACTGAGCATCTTGTTGCGCCCATACACCTACACTAGTCCAGACCAAAACAATAACTAAAATCAATCTAAGCATGATTCTTATTTTTTATTTTTTATAAAGACTAGTGAGATTAAATCTCACTAGCTTTTTTTCTCTTATCGTCTTACTTCAACAAAACCTTGGAAACGCTGGCCGTCTGCTAATTCCATAATATAGAAATAAGTTGCATCTGGCACAGGAACACCATTATGAGTTCCTCCCCAATCGTTTTTATAATTATCATTCTCGTACATCAGATCTCCCCAACGATTATAAACAGCAAACTTAGTTCCTTCCAAGCCATCTAAACAAGGTACAATGAAAGTCTCATTAGCATCGTCATTATTAGGTGTAATCATATTCGGGAAGTTGCATTCCGTCCCACCTTGTACATCTATTGTAACCAAAGCGGTATCACAGTAAATAGCTGGACAATTCGGATTACACAGTTGATAAATAAAACGTTGATCTACTAAGACATCTTGCAAAAACAAATCAAATTCACCTGTTCCCAAATTATCTAGTGTACCGCTAGCGATGGATTCTGATATTGTAATTACCCAATTATTATTCAGCCCATCATTCGGAGTAACATCAATCGTATTACCATTGCTATTATAAATAACTACAAAACTATCGGCATTAGCAATTGGTGCAGAATCCATAGTAATCACTATCGTGTCTGAAGAGTAGTCTCTACAAGCACCGTTTGACAAGGTCCAAATAAATTCATTTGACCCTAGGCTTAAGTTTAACAACTCTGTTCTAGTACTTGGAGGTGTCACAATAGTTGCCGTCGTTGTTGTTGTCCACATTCCTGCCCCTATACTTGGTGCTGTTGCACTAACAATCGCCGTATCAATTCCACAGATGACAAAATCTTCTCCTGCATAGGCAGCATCTGTAGGTAAAGTACTTACTTGAACAATTACTTGATCCCTATCATAATCTCGACAAGGTCCATTCGATACCGACCAAGTAAAGGTGTAGGTAGAATCTAGTTGTAGCCCTGTTGCCGTAGTCATCGCTGCATTAGGATCTGTAATAACAACCCCTGCACTAGATTGATTAAACGGCTGTGTCCAACGACCTGTAGCTACATTCGGCGCTATTGCCATCAGTTGTGCTGTATCCTCGTTACAAAGATTAATATCTAAACCTGCATTGGCAGTATCTACCGAGAAGGTTGGCGTGACGATAATCAACATGGTGTCTATAGAATAATCTGCACAGCTTCCATTACTCAACGACCAATAAAACGCTACCGTATCTGTTGGTATATTTACAATATTAGAATTACTCAATGTAGGATTTACGATAACTGCTGATGAATTACTAGACCAAACTCCTGTGCTAAAAATTGGATTGTTTGCATCCATTGTAACAGAATTACCAGTACACAAAACAATATCTGGACCAGCATAGGCTACCTCTGGAGGTAAAGCATTAATAGTATATTGAACGTCATCAGTGCTAAAGTTGGCACATCCAAAAGTGGACAATGTCCATGTGAAGGTGTACACTTGCCCTGCTTGAATTCCTGTTACAGAAGAATTAGGATTCGTAGGGTTCGTAATTACAATACCTTGACTCGCCTGCCCCGCAGATTGTGTCCAAATTCCAGTACTTGTTGTTGGAACTGCTGCTGATAACATAATCGAATCTACTCCACACAAAACTTCATCATATCCTGCAAAAGCCAAATCTGTACTTGCTGGTGAAATGATTACCGTAACAGAGTCTACAGAATAATCAACACAGGCTCCATTTGACAAGGTCCAATAGTAAGTGGTTGTATCTTCTGCTATATTTACGACCAAAGAATTAGGATCGACAGGTGTCACAATTGTAGCTGTGTCATTGGTTGTCCAAAAACCTGTCCCTATCGGCGGAGCTAGCCCATCTAATTGTACAGCGTTGCCTCCACACAAGATAGTATCTTCTCCTGCATAAGCAACATTGGTTGGCAAGACATCAATCGTAATTAATACCTGATCGGAAGAATAATCAACACAACCTCCATTCGTCAAGGTCCATGTAAAGGTGTAGGTTACCCCTGGCATTAAATTGCTCACAGTAGTTGCGGTATCTGTTGGATTATCTATTACAGCACCTAAACTTGCTTGCGAAGGCGTTTGTGACCAATAGCCACCTCCTACACTCGGTGCAACAGCATTTAAGGTAACAACACTTTGTGCGCAATACGCAGAATCTAAGCCTGCATCTGCCACATCTGAAGAAGGAGTTGTCACGGTGACAATGACTGTATCACTATCATAGTCTTGGCAAGTTCCATTACTCAATGTCCAGATAAAAATGTTTTGTCCAGCACTCAAACCAGAAACAGTTGAATTAGGTTGTGTTGGATTACTTATCGTAGCACTTGAAGTAGTAGTCCATAATCCCATCGCAACCGTAGGTACTGATGCAGCGAGGTTAGTGGTCGTTGCTACCCCACATAAATTAATATCATTTCCTGCAAAGGCATTGTCTGGTGGTGTTGCATTAACCGATATTGTTGTAACATCACTAGAATAATCTTGACAAGTTCCATTGCTCAACGTCCATGTAAAGGCATAGGTTGTTCCCGCATTTAGACCAACGACCTGTGTATTCGGATCATTTACGTCTACAATAACCACTCCTTGTGCCGCTTGTGCTGCTGTTTGTGACCATGTACCAAATCCAGAACTAGGCATTGTTGCCCCCAATGTCAACGCATTAACACTACAAACAACTTGATTATTGCCTGCTTCTGCTGTATCTGTCGTTGTTGAAACGACTACCAAAACACTATCTGTAGAATAATTCTGACAAGTCCCATTGCTTAATGTCCAAACAAAAACACTTGTATCTTGTGGCAAGTTAATGACCGTTGTATTTGCTAAAGTAGGATCAATGATCGTTGCTGACGAAGTACTGGTCCACATCCCTGTACCATATTGAGAAACAAAGGCATCTAGATTTGCCGTATTTTGATTACACAATAAAATGTCTACTCCTGCATAAGCATTATCAGGAGGCGATACATCGACATTAATTTGAACCATATCTGTACTATAATCTGTACAATTTCCATTACTTAGCGTCCATGTAAAGGTATAATTATTTCCTTGCTGCAATCCTGTAACTGTCGTATTTGGATTCGTTGGATTCGTAATAACAATTCCTTGTCCTGCTTGACTAGCACTTTGTGTCCATTGTCCTGTTGCAGTACTTGGATTAGCAGCAGTTAGGGTAGCACTAGTTTGTCCACATAAGTTTTGATCTAGCCCTGCATCTGCTACATCTGTGCTTGCTGGTGTTACCTCAACAACCATAGAATCAACTGAAAAATCTATACAAGCTCCGTTGCTCAATGTCCAATAGAAAGTACTTGTTCCTGTTGGCAAATTGTAAACTGCCGAGTTGGCTAGATTAGGGTTGGCAATAGTTGCTCCAGAGTTGGTTGTCCAGAAACCAGTAGCACTATTTGGTGGCGTAGCATCTAAAGTCGTCGTGAAACTATTACAAAGATTGATGTCATTTCCTGCAAACGCTGCGGTGCTTGGTACCTGATCAACGATTGCTGTAGTAGTACTTGAAGCAGCACTTGAACAAGAATTGAGAGTTGTGATAACATAATAGTCGCCAGCATCTGCCACAGTAGCCCCAACTATCGTTAAAGTCTGTCCTGTTCCAACTGACACGTTAGAAGCATTAAACCATTCATAGGTCGTTCCTGCTGCGCCAGCATTGGCTGACAAAACAATATTACTTCCTTCACAAATAGGTGTATTATTAGATACAATCAAAGGTGTAGTTGGTGTTGGATTAACAACAACTTGAAGACTCGTGTCTTCTGAACGACAACCATTCGCATCTATAACATACAAACTATATTTTCCTGAATCTACAACAGTAGCAGCATTAATTACAGTTGGACTTTGCTGGTTAGAACTAAAACCATTGGGACCTGACCATACGTAAGCACTCGCATTTGTTGTTGTCGTTAAGACAATTGCATCTCCTTCACATACCGTAATATTTGACGGCACATTTGGAGTTGTTGGCGTTGGGTGCACCACTACAGTTGTCGCACCAGCAGCCGAAGTACAGCCATTAACAGTAATAACTAAGTAGAAAGTACTATCTGTTGTAATATTGTTAATCGTTGGATTTTGGCTTGTTGCAACTAAGATAGTTAGTGCAGCATCTGCATACCACTCATAAGTCGCACCACTTATAAATGAAGTTGATAAATTCACAGAACTTCCTCGACACACAGGTCCATTATTAAATACGGCTTGTGCTGCTGGAATACTGTGAATGGTTACAGATTCTGGGTTTGACAAAATAGACTGACAACCATTCGCATCCATCGTCATTAAAGTCCAATTTCCATCTTGGTAGAACGCATTAGATGGCAAAATAACCAACGTATTGACCGTTGTCAAAGTATCTGCACCATCAGGTGCCACCCATCGATAAGTTGTTGCGGTTGCAGTTGTACTTAGTACCAAACTATCTCCATCACAAATAGCGCTATTACTACTCAATACAGGTTGTACAGGATTTGGATGTACACTAACTTGAACACTAGTATCTCCACTTGGACAACCATTCGCATCTATAATAAATAGAGTATAAGTTCCAGAATCTACCAAGCTTGCACTCACAACGGATGGATTTTGAAGATTGGATGTAAACCCATTCGGTCCTGTCCAATTATACCCTGCTGCGACTGTAGTAGTACTCAACACAATATTGTCTCCTTCACATACTGCAAAATCTGCTGGCACAGCTGGTGTTGCTGGAACAGGGTATGTGCTGACAGTAGTTGACCCTGCTAGAGAAGAACAACCATTTACAGTAACTACTATGTAGAAAGTACTGTCTGTTGTAATATTACTAATCGTAGGATTCTGATTAGTTGCCACTAAAGTAGTTAACGTAGCATCTGCATACCATGCATACGTAGCACCACTAACAGTAGTTGTTGACAATTGTGCAGTACCTCCTATACAAATAGGTCCATTATTAAAGGCTGCAGGAGTACTAGGTATTGGATTAATATCAATAGTAATGGTATTCGACTCTGAACGACAGCCTGTAATCGTATCAATACAGATCATATACCAATCTCCTGACAAATAATTTGAATCTGTAGATGGAATATTGGTCGTACTTCCTATGGTCCAAAGGACATTATTTCCTCCTGGTGTTCCTAAGGTACCAGTACTATTTCCATTTGGTCCTATCCATTGTGATTGTCCACAATTCGTGCTAGAACTCAATGTCAATGTATCTCCGAAGCAAATAGGACTATTGCTTGTAATCGTAGCAATAGGTGGGTTGGCATTTACTGTAACTTGTACAGAAGTATCCAAACTTTGGCATCCCCATGTATTGGTTACATATAGATGATAACTTCCTGCATCTACTAAAGTAGCATTCACAACACTTGGGCTTTGCAAATTAGACTGGAATCCATTCGGTCCTGTCCAAAAATAGCTGGTTGCATTCGTTGTTGTTGTTAATACAATTGCCTCTCCTTCACATACTGCAAAGTCCGCAGGCACATTTGGAGTAGCTGGAGTTGGATAAATTCTAATGATCTCTTCAGCAGGCAATGACAGACATCCATCGATCCATACCACCAAACTATAAGCTCCTGTATCTTGAACAGTTGCATTAGGTAGTACCAAAGAGGGAACAAAAGTGGTATCCAAATTACCATTAGGCAAGGTCCATATATAACGCACGTCTGTTCCAAAATAAGCTTGAGTTGTTAATGTCAAATCATTAGTCCCTTCACAGAATGGAGCATTGTGTGCAATAGTAGGTGTTTGAGGCTTCGGATAAATGGTTACCTCAACCGTAGAAACAGCTTCACACCCTAACGAATCCGTTACAGTCAAAATATAACTTCCTGCATTGAATGGATAAATATTTGGAATGACAGGATTCTCTAAATGAGAGGTAAATCCATTCGGTCCTGTCCACCAATAGGTTGCAATTGGTCCAACGGCATTCGCTTGCAAGAATAAAGTATCTAATTGACACAATGGTGTATACGTTGGATTCGGTATTACTGGTGTTGGATTAACAACAATAGTTGTAGAGTCCGCCAATGAGGTACAACCGTTTACCGTCGCGACCACATAGTAGGTCTCAGAACTCATCATACTAGAAATGATGGGAGTTCTAGATGTAGAAATCAACGTTGTTAAAGTAGCATCACTGTACCAACGGTACGACGCTCCTGTTATAAACGTAGCACTCAATTCTCCATCTTCTCCAGCACAGATTGGTCCATTATTAAACGCAGAAACAACTGGTATTGGATTTATCTCAATAGTAATAGTATTTGATTCAGAACGACAACCTGTAATCGTATCAATACAGATCATATACCAATCTCCTGATAAATAATTTACATCTGTAGACGGAATATTCGTAGTACTTCCTATTGTCCAGAGAACATTATTTCCTCCTGGTGTTCCTAAAGTACCACTGCTATTTCCATTTGGTCCTATCCACTGTGACTGACCGCAATTCGTGCTAGAACTCAAAGTCAATGTATCTCCGAAACAAATAGGACTATTGCTTGTAATCGTAGCAACAGGTGGGTTACCATTTACTGTAACCGTTACCGTCGTATCACCACTCTCACAACCATTTCCATCTACAATCGACAAGGTATATACGCCTGCATTCGATGCGGTCGCATTGGTGATCACTACTGGATTTTGAACGTTTGAGGTGAAACCATTCGGTCCACTCCAATTATAACCTGATGCTACCGTACTTGTACTCAATGTTATGTTATCTCCTTCACATACCGCAAAATTGGCGGGTACATTTGGTGTTGCTGGTGTTGGATATACGATGACAGTTGTCGAACCAGCTACAGAAGAACAGCCATTTACCGTCACTACTAAATACCAAGTCGTATCCGTGCTGATGTTAACAATCATCGGATTTTGAGCCGTAGACACTAAGCTCGTCAAACTAGAATCGCTGTACCAAGCATAACTCGCACCCGATACCGTGGCTGTACTCAAATTTGAATTCCCTCCCTCACAAACTGGTCCATCGTTAAATACCGCGGGTTGTGCTGGGTTCGCATTGATAACTACTGTCGCTACTGACGATGGCATAGACGTACATCCTGATGCATTGGTTGTTACCAACATCCAATCACCCGATTGATACAAGCTATTATTAGAACTTATTGACAAGATATTTGTCCCTGTTGTTATCCTTGATCCATCTGGCGCAATCCATTCATAACTCGTTGCCAACGCTGTTGTACTCAATTCTAAAGTATCTCCAAAACAAATCGCAGAATTGCTGCTTAGTACAGGCGTCACAGGTATTGAATCTACCGTAACCGTTACCGTCGTATCACCACTCTCACAACCATTCCCATCTACAATCGACAAGGTATATACGCCTGCATTCGATGTTGTCGCATTGGTGATTACTACTGGATTTTGAACGTTTGAAGTGAAACCATTCGGTCCACTCCAATTATAACTTGATGCTACTGTACTTGTACTCAATGTTATGTTATCTCCTTCACATACCGCAAAATTGGCGGGTACATTTGGTGTTGCTGGTGTTGG
This sequence comes from Aureispira sp. CCB-QB1, assembly GCF_000724545.1. GTDB lineage: Bacteria > Bacteroidota > Bacteroidia > Chitinophagales > Saprospiraceae > Aureispira. Next base: position 107,099 of record NZ_JHBV01000026.1, read on the forward strand.
ATGTACGATGACAGTTGTCGAACCAGCTACAGAAGAACAGCCATTTACCGTCACTACTAAATACCAAGTCGTATCCGTGCTGATGT
>NZ_JHBV01000027.1 GCF_000724545.1 Aureispira sp. CCB-QB1
TTAAAAAGTCTGTTGAAAAGTTAGGAACGATATGCCAAAAGCGGCGATAAGATCTATAGGATTTTATCGCCGCTTTTTTTGTTATTGGTTACTTCATTTTTAATTTTTGTTTTTTTTGCATAATTACTAGTTCCTTTTTTTGAAATACTACTAAATTCCTTTATTTTTCATATTGCGAGAACTTTTCATGCTGTTTAAGCATTGAAGAAGTTGATAATCTTTAAAAATTATAAATTACAAGGTGTATAATAACTATATTGTTACACTATAAAACACCCAATAAATGTTTGATAAACTTACCGAAAAAGCTCGTCAATCGATATTGAAAGCTCAAGAATATGTTCGAGCAAAAGAGCAACAAGATGTACAAATTTCACATCTATTGAAGGGAATGATGGATATCGAAGACAGTATTGTTTTATTCTTGTTGAAAAAAATATCTATAGATATAGGAGAATTAACAAATAGGCTAAGTTTAATAATGGAGACCTACCCAAAGGTGTATGGAGGGAATAATCATGGAAGCCATTTGTCAACAAATGCTAGCAAAGCAATTCAAGCAGCACAAAGTTTGGCAAAAGATATGGGGGATGAATATGTGGCTTTAGATATGATCTTGGCTGGAATATTTACTGTTAAAAATGATAAAACAGTGAAGTTGCTGGCGTCAATGGGAACCAATGAAAAAGATTTAGGCGCTGCAATTAAGGAATTGAGAAAGGGGAAAAATGTTAATACTCCAAGTGGAGAGAATGAATTTGACGCCTTAAATAAATATGCGGTTAATCTCAATGAGCGTGCTAGAACTGGAAAATTAGATCGAATTATTGGTCGAGATGAAGAAATTCGACGCATTTTGCATATTCTATCTAGAAGGAAAAAGAATAATCCTATTATTATAGGAGAAGCAGGGGTAGGAAAAACCGCTATCGTGGAGGGCTTAGCTTGGCGTATTGTGGATAATGATATTCCAGACAATTTACAGGGAAAAACGTTATTTTCGTTGGATATGGCGGCATTGGTTGCTGGTGCAAAATATAAAGGGGAGTTTGAAGAGCGTTTGAAAGCAGTGGTAAAAGAAGTAACTACATCGGATGATGTAATTTTATTTATAGATGAAATTCATACACTAGTTGGTGCTGGTGGTGGTGGCGGTGGAATGGATGCTGCGAATATTTTAAAACCTGCCTTGGCACGAGGAGAATTGAGAACAATCGGAGCGACTACATTGGATGAATACAGACGTTATATAGAAAAAGATAAAGCCCTAGAACGTCGTTTCCAGAAAGTAAAAGTAGAAGAACCTACAGTCGCAGAGACTATTGCTATATTAAGAGGTCTTAGAGATCGATATGAGACACACCACAAGGTGAGAATTTTGGATAGTGCGCTTATTGCAGCGGCTGAAATGTCTAAGCGCTATGTGAGCGATCGTGCCTTACCTGATAAGGCAATCGATTTAATTGATGAAGCGGCGGCTAAATTGCGTTTAGAGTTAAGCTCTGTTCCTGAAGAGTTAGATGCTTTGGAACGAAAGAAAAGGCAATTAGAAATTGAGAAAGAGGTTGTTAAAAGAGATGGAACAAAGAGCAAAATAGGTGTTATTAATAAGCAGTTGGCAGAAATTTCAGAAGATTTGCTTGAAATGAAGAGCGCTTGGGAATCTGAAAAAGAGTTGATTAATATTATTCAGAGCTGTAAGGCGGTCATGGAGGAGTTTCGTATAGAAGCTGAAGAAGCTCGTCGGAATGGAGATTATGCCAAAGTAGCGGAACTGGAATATGGCAAAATAAAAGAACAGGAAGATATTCTTAAAAATGCACAAGCTGATTTGGATAAGTTGGCTCCTGAAAAAAGGATGACAGACGGAGAAGTTGATGAAAGTGATGTAGCAGATGTTGTGTCTCGTTGGACAGGAATTCCTGTTAGCAAAATGATGGAAAGTGAGCGAGAGAAACTGCTTAAAATGGAGGAAAAAATAGGTGAACGTTTGATTGGACAAGTGGCTGCTGTAAAGGCTGTTTCAGATGCTGTTCGCCGAAGTCGCTCTGGTTTGCAAGATACTAAGAAGCCAATCGGTTCTTTTATATTTATGGGAACAACAGGGGTCGGTAAAACAGAATTGGCTAAAGCTTTGGCAGAGTATCTATTCAATGATGAAAATGCGATTACTCGATTGGATATGAGCGAATATATGGAAAAACATGCCGTCGCTCGTTTGGTAGGACCTCCTCCTGGATATGTTGGTTATGAAGAAGGGGGACAGTTGACCAATGCTGTTCGAGAAAAACCATATTCTATTGTCTTGTTAGATGAAATAGAAAAAGCACATCCTGATACATTCAATATCTTATTACAAGTATTAGATGATGGGCGTTTGACAGACAATAAAGGTCGTGTAGCTGATTTTAAAAATACTATTATCATCATGACTACCAATATGGGGTCTAATATTATCTATGAGAATTTTGATGGTTTGGATGATGTAGATGATAAAAAGCGACAAGAAATTATTGACGCAACTCAGGATGAAGTGATTGAAGCGCTAAAAGATCATATGCGCCCCGAGTTTTTGAATCGTATCGATGAACAAGTAATGTTTACGCCTCTTAATAAGGAAGAGATTAAGAAAATTATGTTGTTAATGTTCAAATCGACTCGAAAAAGAGTACAGCGTCAAGGATATGATATCGAATTGTCTAACAAAGCAATTGACTTTTTAGCTGAAAAAGGATACGAGCCACAATATGGTGCTCGACCAATGAAACGAGTATTGCAACGAGATGTGGACAATGAGCTGTCTAAACATCTACTTTCTGGTGAGTTTGATTTGGGAGATGTGATTTATGTAGATGTTAGCTCCAAAAAAGAATTGACCTTTACAAAGAAAAAAATAGAAAAAAAAGTCCCTAAGAAGGTAGAAGAATAGCTTCAAAAATAATAACTCGTTGCGTTTTTTTCTTAGAAAAAAAATATCACATATTGGTTTGATAATCTGTTTTTTGTTGGGCTGATTAGCTCTAAGAGATCTCAAAATTCTAAAAAATCGAACTTAATGCAGTTTTGTAACGGGCTATTGTTGAAAGAAAAAACAAAAAAATAGGTCTTTGTGTGAACATATTGATCTATTTTTTGTTCTTATTTCGTACATATTTATTAAGTAAAATTTTGAGAACTATTACTTCATTATTTACTCCCTTATTTGTATTTATATACTAAGCTGTTAGTTAGCATGTTGTTGGCTAATGAGACTAAAATATTGAGCTATTGAAATTTGTTTCAATAGACAAATTTTCATCCAAATGTATGTTTAACTAACGAGTAGTTAAAGCTTTTAAAGACAGGTGTAAAAAGTATGAAGTAATGAAAAATGAGTACCCTTGGCAAACTACTCCATTCGTGATTTAGCAAAACTTTCGGGCATTAAGGCCCATACCATACGAATATGGGAGCAGCGTTATAGCATTATAGAGCCTAAAAGAACAGCCTCTAATATTCGTTATTATACCGATCAGGATTTAAAGTTCTTGATGAACATAGCATTCTTGAATCGCAAGGGCATTCGTATATCCAAAATTGCTAAACTCAGCAAAGAAGAAATTAAGGCGGAAGTTGACAAATTGTCTAAGACAGAAGCAGAGCATACGGATAATTTTCAGGGCTTAGCAATGGCAATGATGGAATTAGACGAATTTAAAATGGGAAAAATATTGACCAAATGTTTTTCGCAAAATGGTGTCGAAGATACTATCTTGAATGTATTAGCGCCTTTTCTAGAGAAAGCTAGTTTGCTTTGGTTGACGGGATCAATTAGTGCTATGCATGAGCAATTTGCAAGTTGTGTTATCCGTCGAAGAATTTTGACAGAAATTACGAAATTAAAAGTAAAAAAAGGCAATGGATTGCCTAAGGTTTTGCTTTACTTGCCAGAAGGTGACCAACAGGAACTATACCTCATGTTTGTTCAGTATTTGTTGAAAAAACGGAATGTCAATGTTGTTTATTTGGGGACTAAAGTAGTTATTGAAGATTTGCAGTTGGCTACTTCCATACACCAGCCCAATTTTATTTATACGATTATATCAGAGCGCCACAAACGTTATGTATCAGAAAGTTATGTTAAGCAGTTGAGTGATGGCATCGAAACACCTCACTTGCTGATTTCTGGTTTTCAGCATACTCCAAAACAATCTGAGTCTCCGGAAAATGTAACTGTCTTAGACGATTTAAATGACCTAATCGAATTCTTTGCCAACTAATACGTGTATTGGGGTATTTTTATCTTAACTAATCTCCTTTTCATCTTAAAAGCGTTACTTTTGTAGTAGCTATATGTTATGTTTTAATTGGCATATTGTATACGAATGATAATTATGGAATTAACTGCTTTTTTGAATTACCTAGAGTACGAACGCCGTTACTCAAAACACACTATTACAGCTTATAAGCGTGATTTAACGCAGTTCATAACCTATCTAAAGGATCTATATGATTTAAATGAATGGGCTAAACTAAAATCGATCCACCTACGCTCGTGGGTGGTTGCTTTGATGCAACAGGAATTAAGTGCTACATCAATTCATCGAAAAATATCTTCTCTCAAAACATATCATAAGTTTTTGTTGACGACTCAGCGTATTTCGAACCAATCTTTCCCACAAGTGTTATTACCTAAAAAATCGGAGCGATTACCAGCTTTTGTAGAAAAGAGCCAATTGAATAAATTGCAAACGAAGGTTGTTTTTCCTGACGGCTTTTCAGGATTGAGAGATTATTTGATTTTAGAAATATTGTACGTCACAGGTATGCGTCGAAGTGAAGTTATTAATATGAAATGGTCGGATGTTGATTTTCAAAATCAACACTTTAGAATAGAGGGGAAAGGAAATAAAGTTCGATTGGTCCCATTCGGAAAGCCTTTAAAGGAAACGTTGTTGAATTATGAACAGCTTGTCCAAGAAACTTTTCTAGAGAATCAAGAAACTGTTGTCTTTTTAACAGATAAGGGGCGCCCAATGTATCCTAAATTTGTATACAATAAAGTCAAACATTATTTATCTTTGATTACAACTGCTCAAAAAAGAAGCCCTCATGTTTTAAGGCATTCTTTTGCAACACATTTAGCAAATAATGGAGCAGATTTGAATGCTATAAAGGAATTGTTGGGGCATGCAAATTTGGCAGCAACACAAGTGTATACCCACAATTCGATTGAGCAGCTGAAAAAGGTGTACGAACAGGCACATCCGAAGGCAAAAAAATAGTGATTTTATCTTTTATTAGTAACACTAAAGCTAATCAACGACCACAGGTTAACAGCGCAGCTAACTACTACTTTTATAAAATAAAACAGAAAAGAATTTAGAAATGGATAATTTGGGAAAACAAAGGCTTGGAAAATTGGGGATGGAATTGATTTGGTGGTTATTGACAGCAGTAGTGGCATGGATTGTGACAAAACCCTTGTGGAGTGAATTTGTGCGGCAGGAATTTATTTATGAATTGATTTTATTTATTATCATTTTTATCACGTATACTCGATACTTGTTCCTATTGAAATATACCTTTTTATCGCATTTTCAAATAGGGAAATTTATCTTAATTTTCGCCAGTATTCCTTTGACTTTTTATTTGATACAGATGTTTTTTAATTATCAAGATTTTTTGGAACGTCAGAGTGATGGAATGGAAGAGTATCAGATTTATTTTAGGTCAGATATTACGTTTAGCGAACATGGAAAAGTGTTGGCTTATATGACCAAGGTGTATAGCTTTTTTGCATTGAGTGCAATTATAGCAGTAGTGATTTCTCCATTTAGATTATTATTATCTTTTTGGCGGGTGTACAATAAAGTCGGAACAGTGTAATATTCTAGTTATAGTTATGCTAATTGCTGAATATAGGTATGTTATGTGTCTAGTTCTTAGTATTATTATACCATATCATATTGTGTAATCGAGCTTCTATCTACATAAATGGTGTATATAGAATGCTAATTGAACGTAATTTATGAAACAGCTGAGCATATTTTTACCTATATTTTTAATGCCTTTGTTGTTATTGGCACAACAAACACTAGATCCAAAATTTGAGAAAAAAATAGAGGAACTAATTGAGCACAGTGTGCCTGTTATTTCTTGCGAACGTTTGGAGCAAAAAGTGAACACCCCCAATCTTTATTTGCTGGATGCACGAGAAAAGAAAGAGTACGAAACATCTCATTTGAAAGATGCTGTTTGGGTAGGTTATGATACGTTTTCTCCCGAACGACTAACCACGGTTCCAAAGGATGGTATTGTGGTGGTTTATTGTTCTGTAGGGTATCGAAGCGAAAAAATAGGAGAACAACTAAAAAAAATGGGATATTCCAGAGTCTATAATTTATACGGAGGCATTTTTGAATGGACGAACCGAACTTATCCTTTGGTTAATCTTCAAAATGAGGTAACGACTAAAGTACATGCTTATAATCGTGATTGGGGACGTTGGTTGAATAAAGGGGAAAAAGTATATTAAATTAATACGATTTTTTAACGGAATAATGAGTATTTATTCCCTTTCTTTATTGAGGCGAATTATTATGATAAATAAATCGAAATATGAAATTTCCAAAAGCAAATGAGTACAATAGCTACTTTAAAACTTATATAGATCATTTACCAGAGGGGGATCCTATAGAATTGTTACAAAAAGCACAGGCTTATTCATTAAGGATACTTCGAAAAATTCCTAAAGAGGTTGCCAATTACCGATACGAAGAGGGCAAATGGAGTATCAAAGAATTGGTATTGCATATGGTTGATTGCGAGCAAATTTTGAGTTACCGTGCGTTGCGTTTTGCTAGGGGAGATTTTCAAAGTGCGTTGCCTTTTGACGAAGATAAATATGCTACAGCCGCTAATTTAGAACAAATAGACTGGGAATATTTATTGACTTCTACAGAGTTATTAAGACAGTTTACCATCCATTTATTTAAGGGATTTACAGAAGAGGAACAAGTTTTGGGAGGAAGCAAGGCGTTTCCAAGTACGGTACGAGCTGTAGCTACTATTATAGCAGGACATCAGCTACACCATACTTATGTTTTGCAAGAACGTTATTTAAAAGAATCTGTTGAGCCGTTCAATTTATAAGGTGATTTATTGGAACGATATTAGAAATTTTGCTTCAAAAATGACGTTGAAGCGCTTGTGGAATGCCCTCAAAGTTTATAGCTCTTTTTATTTGACAAAGTGGCTCAAACGCCCTATTCAATGGGGCTTGCCTTTTTCTATCTCAATAGAACCTACCACTGCTTGCAACTTGCGTTGCCCTGAATGTCCAAGTGGTTTGCGGGCATTTACAAGAGATACGGGAAATTTGAAAGAAGATTTTTTTCGGAAAATTATAAATGAAATTGGAGATCAACTCTTCTACCTTACTTTTTATTTTCAAGGAGAGCCGTATATCAACCCTAAGTTTTTGGAGATGGTCGCTTATGCCCATCAAAAAGGAATTTATACCTCTACTTCTACCAATGCCCATTTTTTGAATGATAAAAATGCTAAGGCAACGATAGAGTCAGGACTGGATCGTTTAATTATTTCTATTGATGGAACGACTCAAGAGGTTTATGAAGCCTATCGGAAAGAAGGAAATTTGGAGAAAGTGCTGGAAGGAGCTAGAAATATTGTTAAATGGAAAAAAAAGCTGCAATCTCCAACACCGCATATTATTTTTCAATTTTTAGTGGTTCGACCCAATGAGCATCAAATTGAAGAGGTATATGAATTGGCAAAAGAGATTGGAGCTGATGAGGTTAAACTCAAAACAGCCCAGATATATGATTATAAAAATGGAAATGCTCTTATCCCTACAATAGATAAATATGCTCGTTATGCGGAACAAAAGGATGGGACTTATGTTATTAAAAATGAATTGTTGAATCACTGTTGGAAACTTTGGCATTCTTGTGTGATTACTTGGGATGGTTGGGTGGTTCCTTGTTGTTTTGATAAAGATGCTACCTATCGTTTGGGGAGTTTAAAGCATACCTCATTTGAACAAGTATGGAAAGATAAGCCCTATCAGAATTTTCGGGCAACTTTACTGAAAGGACGAGATCAAATTGATATTTGTACCAACTGCACAGAAGGATGTAAGGTTTGGCATTGATTGTTGTTTATTTTGTTGTGAATGAGTTTTTTGAGTTGAAGGCTACTATTGGATTTTAAGAAAAATTATTATGATAATAACGAACAAAATTTATTTTATTTTTATATTTTCTATTCTGTTGTTGAGCTGTGAATCTAAGGTTGAAGATTCTAATGCAACAACAAAGGAGCAAGCAGCTATCAAAAGAGTCCCTAATGAAATAGTGAGTGGTAACGGAGTCTCTGTAGGAGTATACGATTATGACCACTTTAAAAGCTATTTGGAGGCAAACAATGATACGACATATGTGATTAATTTTTGGGCAACTTGGTGCAAACCATGTGTAGAAGAATTGCCTTATTTTGAGCAATTGTATCAAAACTATAGAGATAAGAATGTTCGTTTGATTTTAGTTAGCCTAGATTTTGAAGACAAAATTGACTCAAAATTGATCCCCTTTATGGAACAAAATCAACTAAAAGGGGAGGTGCTTGTTTTGAAACAGCAAGGAATGAATGATTGGATTGATAAAATAAATCCAACTTGGTCTGGCGCGTTGCCCGCTACACTTATTTATAATCAAAAAAAACGTGCTTTTTTTGAGCAGAGTTTTGAATATGAAGCCTTGGAGACACAACTAAAAGAGTTTTTATAGGATTAACACGCAACAGCAGCGAACCGAGCTATGCGAGTTGATGACCGCAGGGAGTAACAAAGTTAATCAACGACCACGAAGTAGCAGCATAGCTAACTACCAAATATCATTACTCCGTTGAAAAATCGTATTAGTTTGATTATCAGCAAGATGTGCTTTTATTGGCTTTTATACTAAAAGACTGATAATCAAACTAATGCAAGATGATTTTTTACGTTTTTACTTCGTGAGCCTACGGGTTCGTAGGAAAACTAAAAAACTAAGCTTGCGCCCTCATGACCAGAGGGAATAATCAACGGAGTATTAAAATATAATAAGTACTAAAAAATAAAAAACAATTTTATTATACCATCTAAAAAAACAACTATGGCAATCTTGAAACAAAGTGTTTTAATGCTTTTATTTCTTGTTTTTGTAGCATCATGTTCTAATGAAGCACCCCAAGAAGAAGCAAAATCAACAACTGAAGAAACAACTGCATCAGCAGCACCTGAAAAAAAAGAAGAAGCAAAACCAACAGTCGTTGGCTACCAAGTTGGAGACATTGCTACCGATTTTACATTGAAAAATGTAGATGGAAATATGCTGTCAATGGCTGATTATCCAGATGCCAAAGGTTATGTTATTGTGTTCACTTGTAATCATTGCCCATATTCTATTGCTTATGAAGATCGTTTGATTGAGTTGGACAAAAAATACAAAGAATTGGGGTACCCTGTGATAGCAATCAACCCTAATGATCCAGAAGTAAATGAGGATGATAGTTATGACAAAATGATTGTCCGTGCAGAAGAAAAAGGATTTACATTTCCTTATTTGATGGATGAAGGGCAAAAAATTTATCCTCAATATGGAGCTACTAAAACACCACATGTTTATGTCGTTAATAAGACAGAAGAAGGAAACAAAGTAGCTTATATCGGAGCTATTGACGATAGCAAAGATCCTGCTGCTGTTAAGGAACATTACTTGGCAAATGCGCTAGATGCTTTAATTAAAGGAGAAGCACCTAATCCTAGTTTTACAAAAGCATTTGGCTGCTCTGTTAAATGCAAAAAGCCAGAAGATAAGATTTAATATTAGCTAAAATATTAGTGACTTAGACTTATTTCTAGAGAAAAAATTTGAGGCAGACTCTTAGCATTAGCAAGAGTCTGTTTTTTATAATAAAAAAAGCTCTCTTCAAAAATGAAAAGAGCTTAGATATGCTTGGAGCACAGAATAAAATGTGCCCATATTTTAAGACCACGAAGTTGCAGTGCCGCTAATTATTGTTTAGTAAGCACGAGCAAATAAAATGCGTTGCTTAGAAGGTTTACCAGTTAAAATACAAGTTCCTTCCCCTTCCTCTCCAAATAAAGGCTCTAGAGGAATACAACGAGAAGTTGCTTTCGTCAATTCCTTGATTTTAAGTTCTGTCTCTGTAGTACCGTCCCAATGAGCATAAGCAAATCCACCTTCCTTAACTACTGTTACAAATTCCTCCCAAGTATCTACTTTGGTTGTCTTTTCGTCTCGGAATTTTTTAGCGCGATTGAATAGGTTGTTTTGAATGTCTTCTAACAATTGCTCAACATGATCTGCAATGCCATCTAATGCAACAGATTCCTTTGTTTTTTCATCTCGACGAGCGACTTCAACAACACCTTTTTCTAAGTCACGTTTTCCAATTGCCAAACGGACAGGAACCCCTTCCATTTCATATTGTGCAAATTTGAAACCAGGACGTTTTTTCTTGTCTATATCATATTTTACAGAAATGCCTTTTTCTTTTAGGGCATGCATAATATCTTCTACTGCCGCATTGATTTCATCGTTAGGTTTAGGCACGGGCACTATAACTACTTGAATTGGTGCTAAACGAGGAGGCAATACCAAACCTTCGTCATCAGAGTGCATCATAATTAAAGCACCCATCAAACGAGTAGAAACTCCCCAAGAAGTAGCCCATACATATTCCTCTTTGTTGTTTTCGTTCAAAAACTTAACATCAAAGGCTTTAGCAAAATTTTGCCCTAAGAAATGAGAAGTACCAGATTGCAATGCTTTGCCATCTTGCATCAATGCTTCGATGGTATAGGTGTTGTCAGCTCCAGCAAAACGTTCATGAGCTGTTTTTTCTCCTTTGTACAAAGGAATAGCCATCACAGACTCTACAAAGTCAGCATAGACATCTAGCATCGTACGAGCTTCTTGTTGCGCTTCTTCTTTTGTGGCATGTGCCGTATGCCCTTCTTGCCATAAAAATTCTGCTGTGCGCAAGAAGGGGCGAGTACGCATTTCCCAACGCAGTACATTAGCCCATTGGTTGATTAACAAGGGCAAATCACGATACGAGTGAATCCAATCTCTATAAGTATCCCATATAATAGTTTCAGAAGTAGGACGAATAATCAGTTCTTCTTCTAGCTTAGCATTCGGATCAACTACCACCCCATTTCCATTTGGGTCATTCATCAACCTATGATGGGTAACAACAGCACATTCTTTGGCAAAACCTTCTACATGATCTGCTTCACGACTCAAAAAGCTTTTGGGGATAAGCAGCGGGAAATAAGCATTTACATGTCCTGTTTCTTTGAAACGTCGATCTAAGTCAGCCTTAATTTTTTCCCAGATGGCAAAACCATAAGGTTTGATGACCATGCAGCCACGTACCTTTGAGTTGTTTGCCAAGCCTGCTTTGTTCACAATATCAAGGTACCATTGAGAGTAGTCCTCGGACTGTGATGTAATTTCCTTAGCCATTTTTTGTGGTATATTTTTTGTAGTTTAATAAATAAAAAAAGATTGTTTTAGGTCTCAATACAAACTTTAACCTGTGTTAAAGTAGGTTGTAAATCAAAATTTTAACAACTTATTGACCCAAAAAAACGTATCTTTATAAGAAAGAAGACACAAATTTATAATTTTTAATCAATTATCTAAGAACAAACTTACTGTTTAATTATTATAATCCACTTAGCTTTCCAAAGAAGGATAGATAAATGGAATAAGTTGATTCTTAAACTTAGAAGTTATAAAAAACAATAGTTAGCAGCAGTGCAACTAACTAAAAGCGCAGCGCTCATGAAGTAAATTAATATGAATGTGCTTTTTTGTCTTTTTGATTAAAAAGAACAAAGTAGTCTAATTTTCTAATCTATTTTCCAACACGCACACTTTTAACAAAAGTTGTTTTGAATCAAAACTCAATAATATGAAATCAAAATATCTATCTATTTTCTTTAGTATTGCATTTTGTTTTGCATTACAATCTAGTTTTGCGCAAAACGATAACATGCAATACGACGATATCTACTTCGATGGAGTAGAAGAGAATGTTGTTTATAAAGAAAATAAAAACCAAACGACGCCAAATAGTTCCCCTGAACTAGAAGTTTATGAAGATGAAATAGTAGAGACAGAAACAGTAAAGGGCGGAGCTTATGAAGATTATCCTATTGATGAAAATTATGAGCCTTATGATTATGAGTATTCTTCTAGAGTACGTCGTTTTCATGCTCCAGCAACAGGATTTGCCTACTACAGCGATTATTATGTAGATAATTATTGGTACAATACCTACGATCCGTATGCTTATGGAACGAGTATTTATATCTCTCCAGGCTACTCTTATGGTTGGGGTTGGGGAAATGTTTATAGCTATGGCTATGGAGGGTGGTATGGACGCCGCTACTACGGAAATCCTTGGGGAGGCTGGCATTATCACCGTCATTATCCTTATTATGGCTCTAATTGGAATTGGGGCTGGGGTGGTTATTACAATGGTTATAATAATGGTTGGTGTGATGGCTACCGAGCTGGTTCTTGGGCTTCTAATTATGGATATAACTATTATGCAGTATCGACGCCAAACGCAATAAATTATGTACCTGTAAGAGGGCGTAGAGGTTCTGACGCTGTTCGCACTAGAGGTGCTCACACAAGTAGAGGACCTGGAGGACGTATGGTAAATACGGGGAATAGCAATAGTTCTGCTAATTCTGCTGTTGCAGATCGTAGTTTGTCCGCAGGGAGAAATGGAGCGGTTAGAAGTGGAAGAACGGTTAATACCAATACTGGTGTGCGTACTAGTACGGTTGCGCCTTCGGCGACAACAAGAGTGCCAAGTGGAGGACGTTCGAATGCAGGAACCCGAACAATAACAACAACGGATAGTAGAGGTCAAACAGTACGTACAACGACAACTCCTACTCGTACTACCATTGTTAGAACAAGAGGGAATTCAACAACTCCTGCAACAACTAATCCAACAAGAATAAGCCCTTCTAGAACAAGTCCAACTAGAAACACTTATACGCCATCTAATAGTAATAATCCGTATACCACACCACGTGCCAATACATATACGCCATCTAGAAGCACAACACCGTCTAGGAGTACAGCACCATCTAGAACTTACACACCAAGTCGTTCGACAACGCCTTCTAGAACCTACACGCCAAGTCGGTCAACAACACCTTCTAGAAGCTATACACCAAGTCGTAGTGCAAGTCCTTCGAGAAGTAGTAGTTCCTCCTCAAGAGGTAGCAGTTCTTCAAGAGGGAGTTCTAGCTCTTCGAGAAGTAGTCGAGGCGGAAGAAGATAAATAAAGAATTGTAACAATATATAAAAGAAGTAGAATGGGAAACTGTTCTACTTTTTTTGTTTTGTAGACTATTCTAAAGTTTAATACTCCGTTGCTTTTTTAGTTTTTCTACGACCCCGTAGGCTCACGAAGTAAAAACATAAAAAAGTATCTTGCATTAGTTTAGCTTTGTTACTTCCTTCGGTCGTGAGCTCGCACAGCTCGGTTCGCTGCTACTTCGTGGTACTGTGTGAGGGCTTTGCCGTTGATTATCCGTCTTTTAGTGTGAAGGTTGGTAGGAATGTATGTTGTTGATAATTAAATTAATACGATTTTTAATGGAGTAATGAAAGTTAGTAGTTACAATTCTTTAGTTCTCTGAGTTTGGATTCGTTTTATATCTCATAGTTGATAACCTTGAGTAGATTTTTTTTGTTAAACTTTTAAACTAGTTGTTAATAAAGGAATCTAAGTGACTAAATGGAACAATTTTTTCTTGTATTAATATGATAATACATACAATTTAAGTTTGTAAAAATCGTTGGAGCGACTATGTTTTGTGACTAATCAAAAATACTTGAGTAATAAATTAAATGCCTAATGCCTTCAACAATAGTTCGTAGAAACCACGAAGTAGCAGCGTAGCTAACTACTACTTCAAAAGACGTTATAAAAATAGATATTAGACATACGATAAAAAATACAGACACACCACTAAATATTAAGTATATGAAATCCACTTTTATTCTTATTTTCTTTTTCTTTATTTACTCCCAAAGTCAAGCACAAGTAACTTCAGATGCATTATTGTTTAGTGAAAATCACCAAACAGTAACCGCTCGCTCAATGGCTTTGGGGAATGCTTTAGGTGCCTTAGGTGGTGATATGTCAACAGCAAATCTCAATCCCGCAGGTATGGCTATTTATAGAAGAATGGAATTGGGGCTTTCGCTAGGAGCTATGTTTGATAATACAACCACTAATTTTTTAGGGAATCAAACAAAAGACCGCTTGTCGCAATTTTCATTTGGTAATGTAGGGTTGGTAATTGCTGCACCTACAAGACGAAGCAGAACCGACTGGAAGTCGGTAAATATTGGATTGACGTTCAACCGAATTTCTAATTTTGCGCGTAATTTTACCTATCAGGGCGTTTCTACTGGTTCTAGAGTACAATCATTTGCTGAGAACTCAGCAGGGGTATCAACTAAAAACTTAGATCCTTATGAAGGTTGGTTGGCGTATAATGCTTATCTGATGGATAGCGTAGCTGGAGGATATATCCCTAATGGAGGACTATCTGACACGAGCTATACGTATAAGTATCAAAATGTAAGAAGAACAGGTGGTGTCAATGAGTTAGGATTTACAATTGGAGGAAATTACAACAACAAACTATATTTAGCCGCAACGATAGGAGTTGACTTTATGGAAATGAACGAAGATCGTTTGTATCAAGAAACGAGTGATAGCCTAGATTTTCGTGCGTTGGATTTTACCGAAAATCGAAATGTCAAAGGGACAGGAATAAATCTGAAAGTAGGTATGATATATCGAATTAATAAGCTTGTTAGAGTTGGTTTTGCCGTGCATACACCAACCGCTTATCGTTTAATAGATTCTTACAATACTGGTCTTTATGGGGAAATTGTGTACGATAGTGTTTTGCAAAAAACAAACTATGCAATGGAAGATGCAGAGCCTTATGTCTTACAACATGATTTGGCAACACCTTGGGTGTTTATGGGAAGTGTTGGTGTTGTTATTCCTAAACGAGGTTTTATTGGACTAGATGTAGAATACAGTGATTATGGTTGGGCGTCCTTCTCCTTATTAGCTGACGAACGCACAGCAGCCAACAATCAATTTATCAATGATTTGAATCGTCGAGTAGAATCTAGTTATAAAGGAGTGCTAAAAGCTAGATTAGGAGCAGAAATAGCCTTGGGCTTAGCTCGCATTCGTTTGGGATACCAGTTTCAAACCTCACCTTATGAAATTGGCATAGATGGCGTAACAGATTTGCGCCATGATATTAGTGCAGGATTTGGTTTAAGATGGAAGCATTTTTATTTGGATTTTGCTTATTCTCATACGCTTAAAGATTTTGAGTATTCTCCTTATACATCCTCTACAACTATCCAACGCATAACAGGAGCTTCACAAACTGGGCACGCGATGTTGACTATTGGAGCATTAATTTTTAGAGATAGATCCGATTCTTAAAGTGTTGCAAAATAAGTTATTGAAAACTGATGAAGCTTGCTGGCTTAATTCAAGGCTTTGGTCAGTGGCGAAAAATATCTGAAAACTCTATAAAAACGCACGCATTTTCAAGTATATCTGAAGATGTGTGCGTTTTTCTTGTAGAGCAATTACCCCACGACCTGAATCTTAGCAAACTTGAGCATAATACGCTTTTCACCAACGCCATCTTCAAAGAAAATCGTAGCAACTTTACTACTACCATTGCCGTCAATAGCCACGATTTTTCCACTACCAAAACGCTCATGCAAGATCTTGGCTCCCGCAACGATTTGAGATATTGGGCTTGCTTTGAAATTAGCCATTTTTTGAGCCTGCTTGTTATTCCCTTTATTCATAGGGCTAAAGCGATTTCTATTCTTTTTAGGGAATTGAGATACTTTGGCTCTGGCGGTTGTGCTAGACAGATCTAAATATTTAGGAGAAATTTCTTCTAAGAAACGGCTAGAGTTATTATACACCATATTGCCAAAACGATAACGACTAGAAGCATAGGATAAGGTTAGTAGTTGCTCAGCTCTTGTGACAGCCACATAGAACAAACGGCGTTCTTCATCAACAGCAGCACGAGCATTTTTAGCCCGTAGTGACATCATGGATGGGAATAGATTCTCTTCGAGTCCTACAATAAAAATTGATTTGTATTCTAACCCTTTGGAAGAGTGTACCGACATAAGTTTTACACGTTTCACTTCCTCTTCATCTTTGTCAATATCGGTCAATAAAACCACATTTTGAAGATAACTGGCTAAGCTTTTGTCTTCTATGTTGGTGTTGAATTCATCAATTTCATCGTCTTCTACAAAAGCTTTAATACCGTCCAATAACTCTGTTACGTTTTCAACTCGATTTTGTGCTTCTACAGTTTTTTCTTTTTGAATATCTTTGATAATGCCTGTCATTTTGACGACATATTTTGCCAATTCATAAGCTGTAACTTCTTCCATCCGTTGTTGAAACATTTCTATTTGTGCTACAAATTGCTTAATAGAATTTTCTGTACGCTTAGGTAAAGCAGCATGTTGGACATTTGTTAGAATCGTCCAAAGGGATAGGTTTTCATTTTCTGCGATTGTTGTTAATTTAGCAATTGACGTTGCCCCAATTCCTCTAGTAGGGTAGTTGATAATTCGTTTTAAACCTTCTTCATCTTTTGGATTAACAATTACTCTCAAATAGCCTAAAACATCTTTTACTTCTTTTCTATCGTAAAAAGAAGTCCCCCCATAAATTTTGTAAGGAATACGATGCCCTTTTAGTGCTTCCTCAAATACACGAGACTGTGCATTGGTTCTATATAGAATTGCAATGTCATCATTGGTAATATGATAGCGATTTTTTTGTTCTACAATCATATCAACAACTTTGCGAGCTTCTTCTGTATCTGTCATGGCGCGAATAACCCGAATTGGTTCTCCCCCGCCTTTAGACGTAAAAATTGTTTTCTTGATTTGTTTGCTATTTCTAGAAATGATATCGTTGGCCGCTTGGACAATATAATTGGTAGAACGATAATTTTGCTCTAGCTTAAAGACCGTAATGTCAGGAAATTCTTTCTCGAAATCGAGAATGTTTTGAATGGTTGCTCCACGAAAAGCGTAGATACTTTGAGCATCGTCTCCTACCACACAAATATTCTTAGTACTTCCTGGGTAAGTAATCAATTTTTGAATGATAGAATATTGCAATTGATTGGTATCTTGAAACTCATCTACTAAAATGTATTTAAAGCGTTTTTGATACTTTTCTAAGACGTTTTCGGGGTTCTCATCTAGCAAACGATACATTTGATACAACAAATCATCAAAGTCCATAGCGCCAGAGCGCATACATTTTTTTACATAAAGGTCATAAATTTTATAAATGTAGGGCATTTTTCGCTGTTTGTCCTCTTTGATACGTTCTATATCTAGAGCATAGTCTTCTGGAGAAACTAAATTGTTTTTAGCCAAAGATATGCGACTATAAACAGCAGATGCATTATAAACTTTACTATCAAGCCCTCGTTTTTTGACAATTTCGGTAATGGCACTTTTCGCGTCTTGACTATCATAAATAGAAAAGTCTGAAGGGAAGCCAATTTTGGAAGCTTCACTACGTAATATTCTAGCAAAAATAGAGTGAAACGTACCTGCCCAAATATTGTTGGCATTATCTCCAGCTACTTTGGCAATACGCTCTTTCATTTCCTTGGCAGCTTTGTTGGTAAAAGTTAGTGTCAAAATTTCCCAAGGAGGAATACCAGATTCTATTAGATGAGCAATTCGAAAGGTCAATACACGTGTTTTGCCTGATCCAGGACCTGCTATGATTAATGCAGGACCAGTAATGTGGGTAACTGCTTTGCGTTGGATTTCGTTGAGTTCGTCCAAATAGCTCATAATGTGGTTATTGTTTCGATTTTGTTAAAATATGCTAAAATATGTCGTTAAATAGGGTTTTCTTCCAAAAAGGAGAACAAAAGTACGAATTAATCTGTCTTTAATAATAGAAATAGAGTTAAACAAACTAAAAAAAATGCTTATAATTTTTAAATGTGGGCATGATTTTTATCTTTTTAAGAAGAAGGAGTAATCCACTATTAAGAACCGAGTTTGCGTGTTGATGACCAACCAATGAGCTCACAGAACGCAGCTAGTCACTAAAGGATGTAAACTAGTAGTAGCAGCGTTAAGAATTAAGTAATCGTTCAGAAAAAGTATAGGAATCACGCAGTAGTAATGCAACTAAGTATCCCTATTGTTGCGCTACTCTGTATCGTGCAACTTTGCTTTAGTTGGCTAGTAATAAAGACAAAGCAAGACTTGTTCTCTTCGATCAGCACTAAAAAGTAAGACTATTTCTATCTATTCACTGTAAGGCGAATGGAGTGAAAGAACCCAAAAGAAAGTAAACTTGTATTTTGTTACCTCAGTTGAATTATCCCAAAAGTATAAAAGGTATCAAAAAAGATTAACTCCTTGATTAATGGCGGTCAGTGTTTTGATGAAAAGAGGGAATTTATCAGAAAAAAACGAGTGCTCTAACTTTTAACAAAAAAACATGAAATTATTAGACTATTTAAAAAATTCACTATCTGAAGGATATCGAGAAGAAGGAAGAGTTGTTAGCTCAGAGCCTATACAAAGATCAAAGGATTATTGTTTGGGATATGCCAAGTGGTTAAAGACCAATAAGCATCAAGCAATGTTAGAGAAATTGTATAACGCTTCTTTAAATCAAAAAGATTTTGATATACCAGAAGATCCTGCAATTAATTTCTTAATGATTCCTAAAATCAATGGATTTACATTGCAATATGATGCTAGGAGATGGAAAGAGGAAGATTTTAAGTACTTATTTGAATATTTTGCTACCTGCTTAATGCAAGAGCATGGTTTTGAATTAGTTGCTTCTGCTAAAGAGGTTGCAAAGTATACCGACAGGGTAGAAACGGTAGAACGTTATAAACTTAAAAATGTAAAGGATGAGGTTGATTACAGTGATGTCCTTGTGCGTTTGTCGCTAATTGACAACGAGGTGAGTACAATAAAGTTCTGCGCAACTTGTACCAAAAAGCGTATTACGAACTTATCGCATCTTCTCAAAAAAATAGCTGCTGCCTGAATGAATGAGTTCAATGATTCAGAATAGGTGAAGTTGTTTTAAAATATTTTAGTGTTAGAGACGAATCTCTTGATTGTACCGAATAATAATTTTGGCGCGTATCTCTCCAAAAGTAATTCAATCTTTTCTTGTCTAATTATTGTAACTAAAGTAATATTTTTGCATTTTACACTTAAAGTAAATCGTCAAGAGAAACCGTACTATAAGAAATTGTTCTTTTTAGTGCGAAAACTTTTGGACAATTACTTAAGAATCTATTTTGTCCGTATTCAAAACAAACAAGTAATATGCGTTTATTTATATTAATGATAGGAGCTGCTTTATTCTTAGGCAGTTGTACCACCAATTATGAGGTAAAAGATTTATATGGTAAGTGGATGGGAGAGAGCATGGGGTTCACATTTAATGAAGACGGTACTTGTGAAATTTTTATCAATGGGGAAAAAGACCCTAGAGAAACCTATTGGCGTGATGCAATGGGAAATACATTAGAATTTACAGCAAATGGCAAAGTGATCTTATCAAATGTAACGGTGAAAAGCCTAAAAGATGATATTTTAACCGTTGAAATGCGTCCTCTACTGACAAAACGAGATGTTGCGACTGTAGTTCATGAAATGAAACGAGTAGAATAGTTGGATGAACAAAAAAGCATTTTTTACCCAAAAGCTATTGGAGTGGTACCATCCTGATGACCGCCCTCTACCGTGGAAAGCCATTAAAAATCCTTATTTTATTTGGCTTTCTGAAATTATCTTGCAGCAAACTCGTGTTCAACAAGGGTTGCCATACTACCAAAAATTTGTAAAAAAATACCCTACTATAGTAGATTTGGCAAATGCTCCCGAAGACGACGTGTTTAAACTTTGGGAAGGTTTGGGGTATTACTCTCGTGCAAGAAATTTGCATTTTGCAGCAAAGACAGTTGCAACAACCTATCAAGGAAATTTTCCTACAACCTATCAAGATATTCGTTCCTTAAAAGGAGTTGGTGATTATACAGCAGCAGCAATAGCATCTTTTGCTTATGATTTGCCCCATGCTGTGGTTGATGGAAATGTGTATCGAGTACTTTCCCGTTTTTTTGGTATTAATACTCCTATAGATACCACGGCAGGCAAAAAAGAGTTTAAAC
Organism: Aureispira sp. CCB-QB1; assembly: GCF_000724545.1. GTDB lineage: Bacteria > Bacteroidota > Bacteroidia > Chitinophagales > Saprospiraceae > Aureispira. The sequence continues at coordinate 20,366 of NZ_JHBV01000027.1, forward strand.
AACTAGCCGATGAATTGTTGGCTTCCAAACAAGCTGCACGTTATAATCAAGCTATTATGGATTTTGGGGCTACTCATTGCACTCCAAAAGAGCCTAATTGCACGAGTTGTTTGCACCAAAAGCATTGTGTAGCATTTCAAGAAAATCAAGTCACAGAATTACCTGTTAAATCCAAAAAAATAAAAAAGAGAAATCGCTACTTTTATTATTTGGTTCTAAAGCAAGAAACAAGTCTTTTTATACGCAAACGCAGCGAAAAAGACATCTGGGCAAACTTATACGAATTTCCACTTATAGAGTTGAACCAAGAGGTAGAAGGATTGTTTTTGTTAGAAGCTTTGGAAGAAACACTAATTTGGAAGACATTGTTTGAAAATCAGCCTACTGTACTGAATGGTGTTTCTAAGAAATACAAACAAACTTTGTCACACCAAAAAATAACCGCTCTCTTCTTAGAAATTGAAGTAAAACCTTCTTTTTTTTATGAAAACAAGAATTTAATAGCAATAGAACGAAAAAAAATTAAGAACTTTGCTTTCCCAAAGATTATTAGTAATTATTTGGAAAATATGAAGCTGTCGTTTTGATCCTCTATCTTGTCATAGAGGGAGATAAAGGATGCAATTTTTTTTATACAATGAACTTGTAGGGCAAATTAAAAAAAAAAAAAATAATTTTCTATTAGATAGAATCTAATAAGTTTGATGGCGCAAAAGAGATAGACATTTTTTCGCTAAAAAAAGCAACAAAAAAAAAATGCCTTCCGTTGAATATTGGCAGCATTGAGATCGAAAATTGCTAAAAACTTTGACGTTCTGAACATCAAAACCTTAAATTTTTTTTGTATATTTAAACAAGATTCATTAATCTATTAACATTTTATATTACATGGTAAATAAAGTTACCTTAATCGGTCGATTGGGGAAAGATCCAGAAGTTCGCACATTGGAGAGTGGTACTAATATTGCTAAACTATCTTTGGCAACAGACGAGTCTTATAAGGACAAGAGTGGCGAGTGGCAAACTATTACGGAGTGGCATAACATTATTATGTGGAGGGATATGGCCGAACGTGCAGAAAGAATGCTGAAAAAAGGCTATTTAGTGTACATCGAAGGTAAATTGACCAACCGTTCTTGGCAAGATGAGAATGGCAATACAAAATATATCACAGAAGTTCGTGCCAATACCTTTAGGTTGTTGCGCAGCGAAATGAATGGGGATAGAACCAATGGGCAAGTGTCAAAGCCCAATAATGTTACAACAACAACAGCGGATGCTTCTGACGATTTACCGTTCTAAGCAATAGAAATATATCTGAAACCAAAGTATTAAAGCTTGCTTTGGTTTCTGATTTTTTATTTAACTAATCACTTAACTTTTGGAAACCGAGCCTAGTCATATATTTGATTGGTATCAATTTACTCCGATTTTACTCACTGGGTCTTATTCAGTGATAATTCTGAATACCATTTCTATATGCTTTTTGTTAGTGTGTTCTGGACTTTTGTCTGGTTCCGAAGTTGCCTTTTTTTCTTTGGGGCATCAAGATAAAGCTCAACTGATCGAGGAGCAAACTAGTGCGGCATCTCGTATTTTAGCACTATTAGATAAACCAAGGTATTTATTATCCACTATTTTAATCGCCAACAATATTATTAATATTGCGATTATTTTAGTATCCAACTCTTTATTAAAACAATTATTACCATCTAATCTTAGTGCATTTTTACATTTGCCAGCTTGGACAAATGAGCCACTCAACTTCATGATCAGTGTTGTTGCAGTTACCTTTTTGTTGGTGCTTTTTGGTGAGGTAGCTCCCAAAGTTTACGCCAATCAAAACAGTATGAATATTGCTCGATTTATGAGTGGACCATTAACGGTCATGAAAAAGATGTTTCATCCTCTCAGTTTAATCTTGGTGAATAGCACACAGTTTGTAGAGCAGCGCTTAAGAGATAATATGAATCAAAAAGCGATTACGCAAGAAGATATTGCTAGCGCTATTGAATTGACAGTAAAGGACAATAAGTACGCTGAGCAAGATGTAGATATTCTCAAAGGTATTATTCGTTTTGGCAATACGTCTGCTGCCGAAATAATGAAACCTAGGATGAAGGTTGTTGCTATGGGAATGGAATCTACTTTCGAAGAGTTGATTGCTGTGTTTAGAGATGAGCCTTATTCTAGAATTCCTATTTATGAGGAAGATTTGGACCAAGTGAAAGGAATTATTCATGCCAAAGATTTGCTTGAATACCTAGGTCGTGAAGATGAAGTAAACTGGCATGAATTGATTCGTCCTCCTTTAATTACTCCTGAGAAAAAGAAAATTGATCATTTATTTAATGACTTTCAGGAAAAACGGACGCATATGGCTATTGTTGTGGATGAGTATGGAGGAACAAGGGGAATTGTTACCATGGAAGATGTCTTGGAAGAGATTGTCGGGGAAATATTGGACGAATTTGATGATGTAGAAGAAAAAATCTATAAAAAAATTGATGATTATACCTACGATTTTGATGGGAGTACGCCTATACTAGAAATTTGTCGTGTATTGGATTTGAGACCAGATTTTTTTGATGATCAAAGAGAAGGGGCAGAAACTATTGCGGGATTGGTTTTGGTACTGAATGGAACAATGCCTAAGGTTAACACCACGATTATGTGCAAGGACTGTCAACTAAAAACTCTGGCTGCTAGTGCTCGAAGAATTGAAAAAATTCGTATTGTTTTGCCCGAAACAGATAATATCGACTTACTTTCCTCCGTTTCTGAAAAGTAATTTCAGTTAAAAAGATTCGTCTTAGATAGCTACAAGCAAGTTGCAAAAATTTATATCGCCTTGTTTTAGCTAAAAAAAAAATTAATCCAACCAATATGCGTTTATTGCTCTTGTCTATTGTTTTGATGCTTACTATAGCTTGTTCGGAAGATCGGATTCCAATACCCAAGCCAAGAATGTATCCTAAGGTAACTTATCCTGAACGTAACTATGTGTCCTTTGATAAGGATTACTGTGCCTTTTCTTTTGAGTATCCTGACTATATGAAATTCGAAAAAGATAGTATGTTAATCAACCAAGCTGCAAAGCACCCATGTTGGTTTACAATGCAGTTGCCTAGTTTGTATGGAAGCATACACTTTACGTATACAGACATAGGAGGCGACTCGGTGGATCAAAAATTGTTTGATGTACTATCGGACTCTTATATACTATCTGAAAAACACAATATAAAAGCAACTGGACGAACTACAGAAGATTTTATTGACAAGGACAGAAACTTGTACGCAATCACCTTTAGTGTTGATGGAGATGTTGCTTCTCCCTATCATTTTAGGCTAACCGATAGTTTAAATCATGCCGTATGGGCTTCTTTGTATTTTAATACCAAGCCCAATGCAGATTCTATGGCACCAATCGTTGCTTTTGTAAAAGAGGATTTAGAAAAGGTTATTAATACCTTTGAGTGGAATGAAAATTAAATAAAATATGCATTATAAAAAGGCTAAAAAAAGTAATATAGATAAAGACAAGTTAATTTATGGGCGACATCCAATTATGGATTCTATTCATAATGGAATGTCCATTGATAAAATTATGCTTTCGCAAGCTGTTAAGGGAGACTATGAAAAAGAGCTACGGACTTTGTGCAAAGAACGTAATATTCCTCTACACATTGTGCCTAAGGATAGAATTAGTAACATAACACAGAAAAACCATCAAGGAGTTTTAGGGTTCTTATCATACATAGAATACCAGTTAATTGAGGATGTTTTTCCTTTGATTTATGAAAAAGGTGAAGTGCCTTTGGTTGTTGTTTTAGATAGCATTACAGATGTTCGTAATATGGGAGCTATTGCCCGTTCTGCGGAAGCAATGGGAGCACATGCTTTGATTGTTCCTTTTAAGAAAACAGCTCAAATTAATGCAGAGGCTTTAAAAACTTCTGCTGGAGCTTTGTCCAAAATTCCTGTTTGTAGAACTGCGAGTTTAGGAAATGCTATTGATTATTTGTTGATGAATGGTGTACAAGTTGTCGCAGCAGATTTGAGGGGAAAAGAAATGTTAGACGAGTTGGATATGACAATGCCAACAGCGATTGTAATGGGGGCAGAAGATGAAGGGGTACGCCCACACATTCTTAGAAAAGCAACCAGTTGGTTTAAAATACCTATGATGGGAACAACCGATTCATTTAATGTTTCGGTGGCTGCAGGAATTGTTTTGTACGAAGCTATCCGACAACGTATCAAACTTTAAGTTTACAGCAAGAATTCAACATATTTAAACGAATTTTACTATTCTTATTCAAATAGAAAAAAAACAAGCCCAAGCTCTGAAAAGAACTTGGGCTTTACTCATTTATAACAAATGAATAACCAAACTAATAAATTCTAACAAAAGAACAAAACTTAACTAGGGTCTTGTACGTGTCCAATGAAAAGGATAGAGTTTGTTTCTGTATCTTTTATTATAAAAACAAAGGGACGATTAGCATTGATTGTTCTTGCCACAGGAGGAACACTAGTAACCCCAATTCCAACCGCTGTAGAGCCAGCAGCTTCAACACCACCTTCATCTGTGGCAATGACTGTCTTGTGCTTGATTTTATCAATAAATAAGGGAGCATCTGCCATTTTTGATAAATTAGCTGCTGCAGGAGAGAAAGCTTCGTTAATACCTAAATCTTCCAAGGTGCTTACCAAATCAAAGTCGCTAGAAAAATCCCATTTAGGAATATGGACACTATAGTTCGAATTGTTAGGAGTAGGATACGCCAAATCATCAAACCATTGGTTTATTTTTGTTTTAGATAGCTTTTGTTTTACAAAATTATTAATGCCAATATTTTGATCTTTAGGCAATACAACAACCATGGAGCTTTGTTTGTCCTTGAAGAATAACTCAAGTACTTCAGCATCGGTATCTTCTGTAAATTTTAATTCATTGGTAGGAATTAATTCTGACATCATGTCTGTATTAACTGTACCAGAAGAAGTTTTGAACGATTGAGTTTGAGTCATTCCAGGTGTAAATTGGTGATTCCAATCTGCCTTAAAATATACAGCATTTACTAAAACACTTGCTGTTCGATCTGTAATAAAACCATTGGGAAGTAGCTCAGGAATCAATTGATTGGTTTCTTGGCTAACCCAATTATTGATTTGTTGTTTGGCAGCAGTACTTTGTGTAAAATCTGTTGCCACAACAGGAGCTAGATAGACGTTGTTCATTAAGCTTTCGAAATCTGGTAAGAAGCTCATGCTCGTATTGCGCCAAATTTTATTGACCACATTTACCTCACTGTTGGTTGGACTGCTCACATTTTGTTCAATGGTATTGGTCAACTGATTAAATGTTTGATGAAAGTTATTGTTGTTGGTGCCATAGCCCATTACGTTTTTCAATTCTGTAGCTGTATTGCCATCTGCTCCTGCATAAACCATTCCTAATGCGGTAGAAATACTATAAGGAGAGAGCATTTGATTTTGATTTTCATCAACTAGTTCTTGATAAATGTTTATAGCAAACTGGCTATTTCCATCAACTATTTGACTTTGTGTAATCGAAGGAGGATTTGGTGGGGGATTATTGATAGGTTCTACAGTTGATTTATTACATGAAACGACACCTAGCAAAAGAGCTGAAGCGTAAAAACTAATTTTGAAGCGATTCATAATTTGATTGTTTTTAGTTTGAAATTAAGTTGTACTAGTATCTTTTAGATAAGATTAGGTAATAATCAACGAACTACTAGTATGATAGCCAATACGTTTATCTTGTTACAAATGTCTTTGAAAAAATGCTTCCTATCAACTACAAAAAGGTTTAAATGTTTACTTTTTTGTTGGTGTTTTATGTTTTATGTTTTTGATAATTAGATTGTTGTGGGGTGTTTTTGTTTAGTGTATTGTTGTTTTTTTAATAAAAAAAGCTACTCGATTTCTATCAAGTAGCTTTATAAATTTTTGTTCAAATACGATTCTATATAGAATCAGAAAGATCCTGATCTTCAATTTCAATTTCTATGATTTCTTTTTCGGGGTCTAGATCAACGATCTCCTTTTTAAGGAGTCCCATTTCTTCTTTGAGTGCCAACAAAGCATCTGTTCCATGATGCCCCTCTAAGGCAGCATCGATTTCTTCATCAATACTTTTAGAAGTAACCGCCATTTCACCATAGGCTTCTGCCAATGCCTCGTCATTTTCAACACGCTCTTTCATTTTGTTTAGCATTTCTAATGTTTTGCCAGAATCCATTCCTGCCATCGCTTTATTAATTTTCATTCCAGCCGCCGCCGCTTTTTGGCGAGCTTCCAAGCTTTTGAGTTCGCTTTTCCATTTTGCAATTTCACGTTTTAGGCGTTGAATTTTAGCATTCATACCAGCCACCATTTTTTCATATTTCTGTTGTGTTGCTAAATGAGTTTTGTGCAGCTGAAGTTTTTGTTCTCTTTGTGCCATAGCTTCTGCTGCCAATCGTTCTGCATTTTCGGCATTGCCTGCTTTTTGAGCTTTGTGCAACAGTGCCATTGCTTTTTTCTTATAGGCTTCAGCTTCTTGAGCTGCTTGAGCCACTTCATTTTTGCTACGAATAGCGACGGCACGAACTTGGGCAAAAGATTCTAAGCTTTCTTTTAATTGAGATTCTAATTCTCGGATACCTTGTTTGGTCATTGTAATTGGCTGCTCAAATTTATCAGCTACCTCGTGCAAGTTTCCAACCAAAATATTCCAAAGACGTTTTACAAAAGACCACATAATGACATAGTTTTAGTTTATTCAAATAAAATCAACTTCCTTAAACTGTTTTTTCAGCTTGTCCAGAGATGCTTAATAAGTCATCCATATTCTCAACTAAAGCAAATGTTAGTGCATTTAAGGATGCCTCTAATTCATTTTGATCTAGGTTTTCCAATTGCAATGTATCTCTAAATGCAATGATATTAAAATCTTCGGAAGAAGTTAAGACAAAAGCCCCATGTACCAAAGAGCGGTTCATTTGCAGCAATTTTTTGTAATGCTCAGGATTATCCTCCTTTACTGGAAAGATAATTTGTTCCATTACCAAAACGTCATCTTCACAATCCAAAATCATTTCACAAATACCTCTACTTTCTTTGTTGATAATTAAGATACCTGTTTCAATCTCTTCGTGTACGATATCATATTCTAGTGTTAAGACTAGTTCTTTGACTTTTTCAAAATAACTCATGTAGATCAGATTTAAATGTTTGGAATAAATAGAGTAAGGGTTGCTTGAAAGTATGTTTACATTGTTTCTTCGGGCAATCGAATGACACGAACTTTTTCAATTTTAGTATTGCTAACTTCTTCTGCAACAAATTGATAATTTTTTAGAATTACTTTTTCTCCTTGTTCAGGAATGTCTTCTTTTGCAAAAACAATAAGACCTGATAGAGTGTGGTATTCATCGCTTTCTGGGATGTCTAATTCATATTCTTCGTTGACCGTATCTATTTCACTTCTTCCAGAGAATACAAACTCATTGTCACTAATTTTTAAATCAGGAACATCCATATCATGCTCGTCTGCAATCTCACCAAAAATCTCTTCCAAAATATCTTCTAAGGCCACAATTCCTGCTGTTCCTCCACGTTCATCAACTACCCAAGCCAAATTGAGTTTTTCCTTAATAAGGCGATTCATAACATCTTGTACAGGGGTAAATTCGTGCACCATAGGTATCTTCCACAAAATCTCTCGAATAGATTTGGGGTTATCAAACAATCGTTGATGATGGACATAGCCCTCTATATAATCAATACTTTCGTTGTAGACCAACAGTCTAGAAAGCCTAGTGCTCACAAATAATTCTTGCAATGCCTCAATACTTTCATTAATTTCAATGCCTTGTATTTCATTTCTAGGAATCATACAATCTCTTACCTTTACCGTATGAATATACAGTGCATTTTGGAAGAGTGTTGTATCAATTTCTTCGTCCTCGGTGTTGATGCTACTAATAAAGTGGTCTAAGTCCAAGCGGGTAAAAACTTGTTCGGTCGACTCTGTAGAAATTCGAAAGACCTTTTCAATTAGAGCATTCGAAGTTTTAATCATGACCCATACTAGAGGTTTTAGCAAGGTTTGAACCAAAACCAAGGGGTAAGTGAAGAAGAATAAAATCCCTGTTGGGTTGATTTGAAAGGATACTTTAGGCAAAAATTCCCCAAAAATCAAAACAATGATTGTTGTGATTAAAGTGGCTTGAATAGTACCAACAAAAGTATCACTATTAATACCAAAATGCGTGAGCAAAAAATTGCCTGCCAAAATACTGAGTACGACCAATACAATGTTGTTGCCAACGAGAGTGGTGCCTAAAAACTCAGAAGGGTTGTCCAAAAAATTGGCTAAATACCGCCCTCTTTTGTTGCCTTTTTTGCGTTCTACCTCTACTCTCAGGCGGTCGGCAGAAATAAAAGCAATTTCTATTCCCGAAAAAAATCCTGAAGAGAAAAGAAAAATAAGAATGATCAAAAATTCTAATAACATAGTATGTTATATCTATTAGTTGTCCTTGAACTATTGTTTGTTGTGTCAACTGTTTTAGATCTTCAAGGACTATTATAATCTTTTAAGTAAGTGGTCAGAAAAATAATAACCAAAATAAGGCTGTTTTAGCTGTGTAGCTATTTCGTGATGCTTGTTATTTTTTTGAACGATTACTCATTTTAAATAATTAGTAATTAATTGTATTGCTACTACGTGGTTTAAGTAGACTATTAACAAGCAATATAACAATAAAAATGATTAGTTAAATAACATTAGCGAGACTGATTTTGTTTCCTGTCTAGAAATAAAATACTATTCAAAGATTTTATACCTTTGAAATAGAAAACCAAATGGTTTTGTTTTAAGAAAAATGTTTCATTTATTCATTTTTAAACCATCTATTTGTGAAGTTGCCACTAACTGTAATCATTCCCACCTACAACGAAGAAGAGCACATTGCTGACCTATTAAAGCAGGTGACTTGGGCAGATGAGGTAATTGTGGTGGATTCGTTTAGCACGGATGCTACGGTTGAGCTAGTACAACAGACAACAGCCAAATTGGTGCAGCGAACGTACATAGGACCAGCAGATCAAAAAAATTGGGCAATTGACCAAGCGAGCCATAATTGGGTCTTAATTTTAGATGCTGACGAGCGTTTGACAACGCCTTTAATGAATGAATTGAAGGAAATTGTAACCCAACCTGTGTTGGAGCATGCTGGGTACTGGATCTATCGTCAGAATTATTTTATGGGAAAAAAAATCAAGTATTGTGGTTTGCAAAGAGATAAAGTAATTCGATTGATTCAGCGAGATTTGTGTGCTTATAATAACAAACAAGTACACGAAGAAATAGAAAGTTCTGGGAGTATTGGTTTTTTGAATCATAAGTTGGAACACCATACGTATAAAAATCTAGCGCATTTTTTAGCTAAAAACGAACGCTATGCATTGTGGTCGGCACAAGATCATTTACCAAATGTAAAACGAGTAACAAGTTGGCACCTTTTTGTCAAACCCGTTGGACGATTCTTTAGCCAATACATCTTAAAACGAGGTTTTTGGGATGGTCAGGCTGGATTTATTTTTTGTGTGATAATGGCATGGGGTGTTTTTTTGAGGTATGCTAAAATCAAGGAATTATTAGAAGAAAGACGTTAAAAGCGTAATGGATTCGTGTTTTTGTGGAAAATTTTTGACAAAAAGTGTACTTTAGTGGAAATTTTACTACGAATCAAAGACTTATAAGAGAATTTTTGAACAAAATAGATCCCAAAATAGTATTCACTATAGAATAACTTTGCACAAATCCAACCCAATTGAATTTTGTCCCAATTTTAAAATTTACAACACATGTATTACTTATCATTCCCAATAACTGCTGTTGTCAGCATCCTCTTTTGTATTTATTCTAACATTACTTTAGCACAATCAGAAACAGAAGTCTTAAAAACAGAAACTTGCTGGGCATATACTGTAGAAAATAATGTTCCTGCTACTAGTGGAAGTGTTTTAAGAAAAACAGAATACGATGATCAAGGCAAAAAGACTAAAACGACGACCTACAAGGAAGATGGTTCTATTGCCTATGAGTACTTCTTTGAATACACACTCAACGGTCGTGAGACCTATTGGAAGTTATCAGATGGAACAAAAGTTAAAAGTGAAACCGAAATTTATAACGATGATGGACATTTGCTAGAACGTATACAGTATAGTACCGATGGGAAATTGAAAGATAAACTTAAAATTGCTTACGAAAAAGGTCAAAAAAGTAGAGAAATTTACTTTAATGCTCTTAATGAAATTATCTTTGCTATAGATTATACTTATAATAAAGCACAAAATTCAATTCGTGAATCGTATACGGATTATATTGATGATGAAAACACAATTGGAGCGATTGATTTAGATGCTAATGCTCTTCCTAAAGCTTATACAGAGTATAAAACTTCAGGACCTTTGGTGCGAAGCATCATTTATGAAAGAGATGAAGATGGGCGTATTTTGACAAAGGAAACATACAATCCAGACAATGAGTTGCAGCTAAAAGAAGTATACGAATATACTGAAAATGCGACACTGTATTCTGTTTATATTAATAAAGGGAAACAATTAGCAGAACACGTTGTCTATAAATATGATTATTACCAAAATAAGTAATAGAATCAAACAACCTATTTAAACTTGGAAAACATTGACAAATGATGTATTTCCAGCCAAAAAACAATCGATCATGAAAATCCACAATTTTAGTGCAGGACCTGCGATTTTGCCTCAAGTTGTATTAAATGAAGCAGCTAAAGCTGTTGAAAATTTTGAAAATTTAGGATTGTCCATCCTTGAAGTTTCGCATCGAAGCAAGGAAATCGTAGCGGTCATGGATGAAGCGCAGCAGTTGGTAAAAGACTTGTTGCACCTAAACGATGATTATGCTGTTTTATTCTTGACAGGAGGAGCGAGTTCTCAGTTTTTTATGGTAGCTATGAACTTGTTGAATCAAGGAGAAACAGCTTGTTATGTAGATACTGGGGTTTGGTCTGCAAAGGCAATCAAAGAAGTCCCTCATTTTGGAAATGTAGATGTATTGGCTTCTTCTAAGGATGCTAATTACAATTATATCCCTAAAGATTGGTCGATTCCTTCAGGTACAAAATATGTACACATTACGAGTAACAATACGATTTACGGAACACAGTATAAGGATTTTCCTAAAGTAGACGATGCTATATTGGTAGCAGATATGTCTTCAGATATTTTTAGTCACGAATTTGATGCCACTCAATTTGGGTTGATTTATGCTGGTGCTCAAAAAAATCTTGGTCCTGCTGGGACAACTTTGGTGATTGTGAAAAAAGATATTTTGGGTAAGGTAAATCGTGAAATTCCAACCATGTTGGATTATCGCACACACATCAAAAAAGATTCTTCTTTTAATACCCCTCCAGTTTATCCAATATATGTTTGCTTGCTGACACTTAGATGGTTGCAAGGGCAAGGTGGAATCAAAGCTGTAGAAGCTAAGAATAAGCAAAAAGCGGATTTGTTATATGCCGAAATAGATCGGAATCCATTTTTTAAAGGAACAGCAGCTGTAGAGGATCGTTCTAGTATGAATGTAACCTTTGTGGCTAACAATGCTGCTCATGAAGCTGCCTTTTTAGAGTATTGTGCTGCCAATGGAGTTTCTGGCATCAAAGGACATCGTTCGGTAGGTGGCTTCCGCGCCTCTATTTATAATGCAATGCCAATTGAAAGTGTAGAATATTTGGTAGATTTGATGAAAAATTTTAAACCAGAATAATATAAATAAAGTTTATTTAAGCTAACCGATAAATAAAGTCGTGCACATCAAGCAACACGAGGATATTTTGACAGTTACTTAATTGAGTTGCTAACGTACGAAAGTATCGAGTTAGCAGCTCAATTTTTTTGTAAAGATTAGAGCATGTTGTATTCTACAAAGTATAGTGTATTCACAATTGGTATTTTACTTTTTTTAGTTGCTTGTCAATCTAAAAAAAATGAATCTTCGGAGACAAAGAAAGCAGTAAAGGTTTATTATAATGGATTTTCTATTCCAGACAGTTATCAATCGGGGTGGGAAAAGTTTTCGCACTTATTTCAAAAAGACACTAATTATGTCAATGAAGAAGGAGTGACCTTGGTTTCGCCAGAGGCTTATAAGCATTTTAAGCCTGCATCTACCTTGCCTAACAACTCAACTATGTTGATTCGGGAAGATTTAGAAGCACATTTCTTTCCCCTCAATTTGGACACAGCCAAACAATACCAATACATACATAAATATAATTGTGAGTACGAGCCACATGCCTTTCGATATGCTGATGTAGCCTATCCGAGTCCTTGTGAGTATGGTCCTAATGCCAAAACCAAAGCAAGAGCTGTTTTAATCAACAAAAGCCAAGAAGAAAAAACGGTTCGTTGTCGAATGTTTTTTCAGAACACGTCTTACTGGTTTCCAACAACGGCAGATGGTAATTTTACGCACCAAGGACACTTGCAAAATTATTATGGAGGTACCAACCTTCAAACAGTTACCTTAGCACCAGGAGAAGAGAAAGAAGTTTACTTGGAATATATTATAGGACAAGATCCTAAGGGAACGGAAAAGGTTGCCAAGCGATTTTATGGTCCCGCCCGTCCAGGTGCTTATGAATTCATGCTTTGGGTTTCTGAAGAAGAGAACGATCCCTTGGTGCAAGAAAGGGTAGATTATGCAAGCATCAATCCTTTTGCTTATTTTCAAACAAAACGTCTCAAAGGAGATATTTCTGTATTGAACAAAGTTGCACACATTGCATCCACGCACTTTAAGTTTGTCACGTTGATGGAAACATTTGATGGGGATAATATTTATACACCAGGAACACTTTACATATTAAGTGATCGAGATGAAAAACCACTTTGTGATACTTGTACAGGGTATTTTAGAGATGTAATTGCTAACGAGTGGGAACCCGATGATTACTTCAAAGGGCATATTAGCAAAGCACCTTGGATCAAGGCAGCTTATGGCAACCGAAAAGAAAATGTTCGTATTGATGAGAATGGCATTTACTTAAGGTGCCCTGGTTCTACCCCCGAACACAAGCACAAAACATGGGGAGAGGTGAAATTTGGTCCTAGCTTTATGTATGGAACAGTTAAGGTGGTGGCAAAGTTTTCTCAATTAAGAAACAAGGAAACACACACACCAACTGGAATTGTGCACAATTTGTGGTTGTACCAATTTAGACATCCTTCCGCAGATCCTATTCCTGGGCATCCTTATGCTTATATGGTCAACGATAAGGGAAAACAACCTTATGAAATTGATATTGAAATTTGGTCTAAAATTTATGATGAAAACTGGGGCGGAGGTTCTGCAATCAACTATTCTATTGTCGATTATATGAGAGATGCGGACGTTCTAGTAAAACCAGGAGAGAAAAAGACATTGGATGGTGTACTTCATGTAGATCGACTAAACAATAGACAATTAAACTATCCAGGAGAAAAACTCTTGCGCCAAGATTTCTTTGAGCAATATCATTTGTATGAAATGATTTGGACGCCTCATAATGTAAGTTACCGAGTGGACGGAAAGGAAGTAGCTAAAATAGATTGGAGAATGGCTAAAATCCCAGACGAGTACTGCTTCTTGTGGATTGGTAGTCCTATCTATCAAGATGGTACCTATTATGCACAAAATGGCATCCCATTTTTACCAGACGATAGATTTACGCACATCCGATATATTTCCATTGAATAATAAAAGGAACAGCATAACTAATAATTGAAAAAAGCTAATAAGGTAAATTTTGATCCGTAATGATTTTTACCTATAGCAATGAGCATATAGAGCGATTGTGTTTAGCCCTTTTATCAAAAGGGCTAAATTATATCAACCAATAGATGTATTAAATTTCTTGATTGTTTGCCTTGTCGATTTGCGCTTGTTTTAGAATTTTTCTAACAGGAGCCATTATATATTTGTAATAACCCCAAGCAGTAGCTGTTAACCCAATCATAGCTACTAACAAGAGACTATAAGGGATTAGTATAGCCTGCGCTGGTAAGGATAGATAGAAAGACGAAAAGATAATCGTAACAATAGCTCCCATGATTGTTGATACAGCGCTCATAGTCAATAAAGGGCGAATCCATGTTGGGCGTTTAGCCGAAAAACATTGACGCAATAAAATATGATACAAATAGTGACTAGGATCTAAACGAACCAATTGAGTTGCTAAATTTTGAGCTGTTTCTGTTTCTTCTAATTTTAAATGAGAGTAGGTTTTCTTATGCAAAACAGTCATGTAAACATCTTCACCATCAATGTAACGCACGTTGTGGATGATTGACTGTTCTAAGATATAATTAGACATTGCGATATGCGTGTCGTATTCTTGAGTTTCAAAGAGGGCATTGGCATAGTAGTAAGACATAATTAGCCCTTCATCAAACGGAAGATCACTAATGTCTTGATCATACTGCTCGTAAAAACGAATAAGATAGTAGTAGTCAGAGTAAGGAATTGATCTGAAATCCCTAAAAATTCTAGACTGTTCTGAATATTTTATGCTCATTTGTTGAAAGAAAACGAAAAGGGTCTGTCAATAAATTATATCTTTGTTAAATATTGAATATGATTGAGTAAGCCATCAAAAATTCTATGATGAAATTACTAAATAAAACGCAATTTTATATGTTTTGGTTGGCTCTTTCTAAGTATTAGTCCCCAAAATTTTACAAAAAAACTATTTTTATTAGGTTTAAGCCCAATAAATAAGAAGTTTGAACCTCATTTCCATGTCGCTTTATGTGCCCTAAAATACTCCCAAAGCCGTATGAATTTTTCAGATGATCGTTGGATCGGGAGCAAATCAACGCCTTCTTTTTCTAATAACCTCCATTGTGATGCTAATAGACCAGGGTGAGCCAAACCTTCTAACTCGATGGGTTCATAAGTTTGCGTAGAATCAATTGGATAGCAACCTTTCTTGCCAACACGAGGGCGACTATGGTTCAACCAACCATTAAAATCACTTTGAAAACCAATTGCATAATTCACTTTTTCAGATTCACTTAAATCTGCAAAAGAAATGCTGCTATCGCCAACAATAACTCCAACATTAGATTCAATATATTGTTGCAATTCTTGGTACATAAATTTATACGAATCGACAGAACCTGCACAATGACAACCAGCATTGTTTAAACTATCTTCTTTATGTTGATAATAAGAATCAGCTTTGAACAATTGCATTTCTACCCCACTGATAGGCAGTGCTACAAGTCCATTTAATCGATAGATGTCCAAAATTTCGGATCCACTAATTGCACGAGCTGTATTTTGAATAGCTTTGAAACAATCGTGCGTAGAAATAGGAGGAATGCGTTCTTGTTTCATAAAAGCTAAGGCATCTTTTCTCGTTTGCTGCTCCATGTGCGTCAAATCGGTCATAATACCCGCTTGAGCCAACCATTTGATAGCTTGTTTCCCTTTGTCTTTTAGTCTTCGCTTTTTCTTTGCTTTAAAGGCACCTTTTAAATTAAGTAAGGTTGTAAAAAATCCAGGTCGTATAGCGGCACTGCCATACTCAGAATCTACTAAATGCATCAATGTGATAAAGGCAACACCTTGCTTGGCCCAGAATTGGGCATCCTCCAAATTGTTGATGAGTCGTTTAGCGCCTTCTATAGAGTGTATGATAATCGTTTTATTTGTATTGTGATAATAATGTCTAACCTCTTCAGGGCTTTTCGCGACTACAAAATCTTCAGCATGGGTTTGAGCAAATTGGTTGATATAGTTTAACTGTTTAAGGATAATTTTACGAGCTTTTTTACGACTCTTGACCCATTCGGAAGTCAACGATCCTGCAATAATAATTCGCGCACCTTGATTTTGACGCCAATAATTGGCGTAATTAACATTTTTGAATTGATGTAGATGCGTTAGGTGAGGAGGCGCATTATCATCAAAAAATTCGAATCCATCGCCAAAAAAGCTATAGGGGACGTGCATCGTTGGGTGCATTTGCATGTCCATATAAGCACGTATTGGAGCAGTAGAGTCTGTTTGACTAAAAGAAGTCGAAGAAAAGAAAATGGTAAAAATTGTTGCTAGTAAAAGCATATGATTGGTTTATTGTTAAACGTAAAAAGATCAACCATTAGGGGTTGATCTTTTAATATTATGAAGATTAGTCTTAAGACTAATTTTTAGCAAATTTGAGACTTAAATGTTTTTCTAAAAAGTCTTCCATTCTACTATAAAACTCAAAACGATTTTCTTGATTATGGAAACCATGTCCTTCGTTTTCTTTTAATATATACTCTACAGCAACGCCTTTTTCTTTTAGGGCAGCAACCATTTGATCGGATTCATCTTGGTTGACTCTAGGATCTTTTGCACCTTGAGCAATTAGTAGTGGTGCTTTGATATTGTCAACATGAAAAACAGGAGACGTTGCTCTCAAGCGAGCACTATCAACTGGATTGTTAGGATCTCCAACCATTTCATGGAGCATTTTTAGATAAATTTCCCAGTAAGGAGGAATCGTTTCCATAAATGTAAATAAGTTGGAAACGCCGACATAGTCAATGGCACAAGCATACAAGTCAGGTGTAAAGGTAATGCCCGCCAATGTACAATAACCTCCGTAACTACCTCCATAAATAGCTACTCTAGAAGGATCGGCAATACCTTGTTGGATCAACCATTGTACACCATCTGTTACATCATCTTGCATTTTTAAACCCCATTGCTGAAAAGAAGCTTCCCAAAAAGCACGACCATAGCCTGTACTCCCTCTAAAATTCATCTGCAAAACAGCGTATCCTCTATTGGCTAAAAACTGAACTTCTGGATTAAATGTCCAGGCATCTCTAGCCCAAGGACCACCATGAGGATTAACAATAACTGGTAAGTTCTTTGCAGGGACACCTTTAGGCAGCGTTAAATAACCGTGAATGGTTAAGCCATCTCTTGATTGGTATTGGATGGGCTTCATTTCTGCCAAATCATCTTCTTTGAGCCAACTACTGACATCAATAATTTTTTCGAGCTTGTCGCTTGTTTTATCATAAAAATAATAAGCCCCTAAAGAACGATCACTATAGGTCCGAATGACAAATTTGTCTTCTGTTTTATTCGTACTAGTGATCACAACCTCATATTCTCCCAAATCTTGCTCCAAACGTTTGTACAAATCTTCGACTTGTTGGTCGACAAATTTGTGTTGGCGTTTCCACGTAACATAAGAAATGGTCGTAGGCACTTTTCGTTCACGAGAATAAGACATATAAGAAACATCAACTTCAGGATGTTCAAAAATCAATTCTAATTCTTCCCCTGTAGCGATGTTCATTTTCACAACAGCAGTTTTGTCTCTGCCTCTATTAGACAGGGCATAGACTGTTTCACTGTTATCAAAATCAAAGTACATTGGATAAACTGTTTCTTTGAAATTTGTAGTGAGAATAGTCTTAAAGGTATCTTCTTCTGTTTGTCGATACAAAACAGAGGTGTTGACACCGTCGGTTGCAATCGCAATACGCAATTGACCATTGTGATCCGTAATCCAACTAGAAATATTGCCTGGATTTTCTGCCAAAGCAGTTAATTCACCCGTACTAATATTAATTCTATATGGATCAAAAACTTGAGGAATGCGTTTGTTCATTCCTATAATCATATGCTCTGAGTCATTTTCCAAAGCATCAATAATATCGACTCGGACATTTTCAAATGGAGTCAAATCTTTTTTGTCTTTCCCATCTTTGGTGACAGAAAACAAATGATAATTCTCATCACCACCAAAATCACGAACATAAATCAACCGTTCGTCATTCGCCCAGAAAAAACCTGATAAATCTCGATCGGTTACCTTGGTAATTTGGTGGGCACTTTTATCTCCAATTTTTTGAACAAAGATATTCTTGCGGTCTTTGTATGGTGCCAAAAAAGCAAAGTATTCTCCATTGGGAGAAAGTGTATAAGCTGTTTTTTCTGGATTTTTGAAAAAATCCTCCAAAGGTATAGTGGGTGTCATATTACTATTATTATTAGTTGGTTCTGTTGGAAAACAAGCATTTAAATAGCATAGTGTTCCTATAAGTAATATAAATTTACAAAAATAATTGATGGCTTTCCAATTCATAGCTAGCTGAATTTTTCTTTAGAAGAGTGGGACAAGACTAAAGTCACGCAAGCTGCTATTGTCGTAATTTTTTTCATTGCTCTGAACCACTGTTTAACATATTTTTCTTTGTTAAACCCAAAATAAAAATACAAAAATTAAAAGAAGACTCTTTTAGACTAAATCAAGACGCATTTCGATGAACAAAGCTTCTGTTCTTGTTGTCTTATAGGTCTAGGCAATTAACATAATTTTCTTTTTTTTGTTGTAAAAATAAAAATAAGGAGAGAGGGAAGGAGATAAGCAGCATTAGAACATCGTACAAGTTGCGTGTATTTATAAGTTTGTCACAATTTTATGAATTAATTCTTGTAATTTTGAACTATCTTTGCCCCTTGTTATGTTCTATGAGAATATAAGAATGACAATACAATTTTTATTTATTTATATAACGAGTTTATCTATTGGTTGTTAGAGAATAAATAGCTAAGAGATAAACCATAACCACAACTGTTTTTAAAATGGCATTTAGTGAAACAGAAATGGCAGCAATGCACCAAAAAATAGATGGTATTATTGCTGCGGGAACACTTGGAGATCGTCAACTAAACGACCAAGATGTTGCAAGATTAGAAAATTTGAGAGGATTGTTAGATTTAAAAATTAATCCTTATCCAGCAGAGAAGTTTGATGTAACCCACTATGCCAAGGACATAAAACAGAACTTTGAGGACGAAAATGAAGCAGCATTTGCAGAAGTATCTTTGGCAGGTCGTATTATGGCCAAAAGAGGAAAAGGTGCCGTGTTGTTTGCAGAAATACAAGATTCTACAGGACGTATCCAATTGTTTATCAAAAGAGATGCTCTATGTCCTGATGAGGACAAAGATTTTTATAATCTTGCTGTAAAAAAACTATTGGACTTAGGAGATTATGTAGGCGTCAAAGGATCTATTTTTAAGACTAAAATGGGAGAAATTTCTGTTCGTGTGAACGAGTTTGTTTTCTTAAGCAAGTCGTTGCGACCATTGCCTATTGTCAAAAGAGATGAGAATGGGAATGTTTTTGATGGATTTACCAACCCAGAATTGCGTTATCGTCAACGTTATGTGGATTTGACGGTTAATCCAGAAGTCAAAGATGTTTTTGTAAAGCGTTCGTTGTTGCTAAAAACAATGCGCAATTTCTTTGACAACAAAGGTTGGATGGAAGTAGAAACGCCAATTTTGCAGCCAATTCACGGTGGGGCTGCTGCTCGTCCATTCGAAACACACCACAATACCTTAGATATGCCTTTGTATATGCGTATTGCTAATGAACTGTATCTAAAAAGATTGATTGTTGGTGGTTTTGAAGGTGTCTATGAAATTGGAAAAATGTTCCGCAATGAGGGCATGGATAGAACACATAATCCAGAGTTTACTTGTATGGAGGTGTATGTTTCTTACAAAGATTATATCTGGATGATGAAAATGGTAGAGGATTTGCTAGAGGAAATTGCAATGAAACTACACGGTCAAACAACCGTTTCGGTAGGAGAGAACACCATAGATTTCAAAGGACCTTATCAAAAGTTGACAATGTTTGAGTCGATTGAGAAATATACGGGTATTGATGTTTCTCAAATGGATGAGGCTGGCTTGCGTCAAGTTTGTCAAGATTTGCACATTGAGGTAGATCCAACAATGGGGAAAGGAAAATTAATTGATGAGATTTTTGGTGAAAAGGTAGAAGCGAATTTAATTCAGCCAACCTACATTACAGATTATCCTATTGAAATGACTCCTTTGGCTAAAAAACATCGCAGCAAAGAAGGTTTGGTAGAGCGCTTTGAGTTGTTTATCAACGGAAAAGAAGTTGCCAATGCTTATTCGGAGTTGAACGATCCTATTGATCAAAGAGAGCGCTTTGTTGACCAGCTGGCATTGGCTGAACGTGGTGATGACGAAGCGATGGTTATTGATGAAGATTTCTTGAGAGCTCTAGAATATGGTATGCCTCCAACATCTGGATTGGGAATTGGCATTGATCGTTTGGTAATGATGATGACCAATAATAGTTCTATCCAAGAAGTTTTGTTCTTCCCTCAAATGAAAGCAGAAGTTACACAAGCTAATGCTGAAGTAGAAGAATAATTCTAAATAGAAGAATAAAAAAAAGTCGCCTTAAACACTTGCTTTAAGGCGACTTTCTTATTGGAGGCATATGCTATTCTAAAATTTGAATAACAACCGTACAATAATAGAACGATTGATCGCATAACTGATATTTTGACGAATGGGCTTTTCTACAATGGTTAAAATAGAACGAGACCAGCGCACATTAAGCCCCAAGTTTCTTGTAAAAAAGATATTGGCGTCTAACATAAACATAAGGTCATTGGCTAAAAAATTAGCATAACCAGGCTGCCCTTCTTCCAATTTGTTACCGTATTGCCGAATGGTAGCATTGACTAAGCGACTATAAGAAAAACCACCGCCAACCATGATTCGCATAAATTTGCGGTTGTTTTTGGCTAGAGCTTCCCAGTCTTTATAATAAAACAGAACAGGTACTTCTATATAATCCAAGTGATACATTTTGTCAATCCCTTTGACGTAACTGCCTTTTTGAGAAAAAAGAATTTCTGTACAAAGTTCCATACGATCCCCGAAGCGTACGCCCCCTCTAGCACCACCATTAAAACCGACTTTACTATAAGCGGCATCCTCGTCTCCATCTATTTGTGAGAAATTGACTCCAGCTACAATAGAAGCTGTAAAACGGCCTTCTTCTTCTTTGGTTTGAGCGGATAAGTTATGAACAAAGCTGCCTAGTAGCAGAATAATAATTATTGATAATTTCATTGGGAATTTGCTTTTTTGAAAAAAATATAACATTTTGGCATGTTCTCAGTACACACAAAGTAAACTAAGTGAATGTGATTTTTTTTATTGTTTTAGATTAACATTAATAGTAGTTCGCTACGCTCATGACCTTGGGCTTTTGCGCTATTAGCATAAGCCTACTCGGCAAGCTTAGTTTTTTACTTTTTATTAAAAAGATAAAAAAGCACATTTATATTAGTTTGAAAATGTACAAGTTTTTGATTATCAACTAAAAAGTGCTCATGAAGTGCCACGAAGTAGCAGCGCAGCTAAACTGATAAAGTTTTTCAACGACGACGAAGTAGCAGTGCAGCTAACTATTAGATTAAACAAAACTTCAAAAGAAAAGATGGCTAAAAGTAAACTCAAATATACTTCTACTAATTTAAAAAAGCTAGAAAACTTATTTAAAGAAATAGGTTATAAGATTATTTACGAAAAAGGACACTTTAATTCGGGGTATTGTATTGTAAACGAACGTAAAACAATTGTGATTAATAAATTTTACAAGACAGATACCCGAATTACATGCTTGCTCTCTATTTTAAACGAAATAGAAGTCATTACTGAGGGTTTAGAGCAAGAAACTTTAACGTTTTATCAAGATTTGATATTTGAATAAACTAACAATAATAATTATTAAGCGTTCTTTCTACGTCTCAGTTCCTTATTAATCATACCCAATTCTCGACTAACTTCACCATCGACAGAGGAATTTTCTTGTGCTCGACGGATAAGATAAGGAATCACATCTTTAACAGGACCAAAAGGAATATATTTAGCGACATTATACCCTGCTTTGGCTAAGTTAAACGTCAAATTATCACTCATACCATATAATTGACAAAAATTAAAATGAGTATGTTTTTTAGAAATATTCATTTTCTCCATGAGCTCTAGTTGGTATTGAGTGCTGTATTCGTTATGAGAAGCCACACAAGAGGCAATTTGTTGGTAGTTCTCTACACAAAATTTAACAGCAGCATTATAATCTGTATCTGTCGCCGCTTTATTAGGCTGAATAGGAGAAGGGTACCCTTTGTCGGAAGCACGTTGACGTTCTTTTTCCATATAAGCCCCACGGACTAGCTTGGCTCCCAAAATATACCCCTTTTCTTGGGCCAGCGCAAAAGATTTTTTTAGAAAAGCTAGTCGATCATGGCGATACATCTGAAACGTATTGTAAATCGTTACATACTTTTTGTTATAACGCTCCATCATGATATCAGTCATGTCATCAATAGCATCTTGAATCCAACTTTCTTCCGCATCAATAAATAAGGCCACTTTATTGTCGTAAGCTTCTTTGCAAATCTTATCCAAGCGATCCAGTGCTTTTTGATATTGAGCAGTTTCTTTTTCGGAAAGTGTTTTTTGAGCGGTCATTTTTTCTAATAACTCATTTTGAGCCAATCCAGTTACTTTGCAACTAATAACAGGCACGGTATCTTGTTGGGCAGCAAAACGAATTGATTTGACTGATTCTTCAACGGTAAGATCAAAAGCGGCATCATCTTCTTTCCCTTCTGCTCCATAGTCCAAGATAGAAGCAACTTGGTATACACCTAGTTCCTGAATACTTTTTCTACATTCGTCTAAGGTAGCACCACCACAGAATTGTTTAAAAATAGTTTTCTTTATAATTCCTTTGATAGGCATTCTTAGTTTTAAAGCCAATAAGGTCATATTACTACCAATATTTACCAAAAAATTGTTGTTCATCATTTTAAACAACCAAGCCGTTTGTTTTAACTCTTTATTGGATTTACGCTCAAAAGCGATAGCTGTATCCGAAAAATCAACTTTAGCCATAATAGTAGACGTTCTTGTTTATAGTTATTTCTTGTTTAGAAAAGAGACTAATTGTGTACTAAAAAATCGTTTGTGTGTTACGTATGAATAAGATGCTCACCATTGTTCCAAATATCCCAAGCTCGATCTGCTTGTAAGTGTAGCATCTCTAAACCATTGAGGATTGTTGCACCTTGCGCAGCTCCTTTTTTGAGAAACAATGTTTGTTCAGGATTATAAACCAAATCAAACAAAATATGTTGCTGTCCAAGAGCCATATAAGGCAACAGAGGACAGGTTTCTACTTTGGGAGCCATACCTAATGGTGTGGTATTAATGATGATTAAATGTTGTTGTAATAATTCGGGGGAAAGGATCTCATAGCGCAAAGCATTTTCTTTAGCTCTAGAGACATACTGATAAGAAATATTCATTTGTTGAAGGGCATAGGCAACAGCTTTAGAAGCACCTCCTGTACCTAAAATCAATGCTTTTGAAGTAGCCTGTTGAATGGTTAAGTTTCGCTCTAAAGAAGTCTGGAAACCATAGACATCTGTATTGTGCCCAATAAGCTTGTTATCAATAAACTGAATTGTATTTACAGCGCCTACTTGAGATGCTTGAGGGCTCAATTGATCCAAAAAAGGAATGACAGCTTGTTTGTAAGGAATCGTCACATTTAAACCCGACAAATTAGACTCTCGTTGCAATAATTTAGGAAAATCTTTTATCGTAGCAAGAGGGAACAATTCATACGTACAGTCAATAATTGCTGCTTGCTTGAATTTATGAGCAAAATAAGCAGGAGAAAAAGAGTGTTGAAGATGCCGACCAATAAGCCCAAATTTTTTCATATTATTCTTCTTTTAAACGTTTGCCCAAGCGTTCTAAGACAAAAACAATGGAAAAACCAATAGCAGAAAGAATAAGACAATAAACAAGGTAGGATTCTCCAGCATAGTTGTTTGGTGATACATTTTCCATCAACCAAGGAACTTCCTCGCCGTGGCTGTTCATTCTTGTTTTTACAACATTTTGCCAAGGCCAAACTTTATTTAGAGAACCAACCATAAAACCAGATAAAACTGCTAATGTGGTGTTTTCATAGTTTTTGAATGTCCAAGAAAGTAAGTGAGAGAATAACAACAACCCAATGATACACCCCATCATAAAAATCAGTAAGAAAACAATATTCATTTCTGTGGCGGCATTCAAAACGTGCTTGTACATTCCCATCAAAAGCAAAATAAAACTTCCCGAAATACCTGGCAGAATCATTGCCGAAATCGCAATAGCTCCAGCTAGAAAAACCATCCAATAAGCTGTCGGAGCTTCAGAAGGAGCTAGTATGGTAATGGTATAGGCAATGACCCCTCCAATAAGTACACCTAAGATAGCAGAGATATTCCATTGTGAGACTTGACGGAAAATGTAAATACTAGAAGCGATGATTAAACCAAAGAAAAATGCCCAAAGGAGTTGTGGGTAATATTCTAAGCACATTTTTAACATCTTAGACAAAGAAAATAAACTAACTATAATGCCTGCAAAAAGTGCTGCTAAAAAATTGCCATCAATGTGCTTCCATGCCGCAGGAATTCCTTTTTTAAATAGTAATGTTAGGGCAGTAGGATTAATCGACTTAATGGCATTCAACAAACGCTCATAAATGCCTGTTATAAAAGCAATAGTTCCTCCAGAAACGCCTGGAACTACGTCCGCTGCTCCCATGGCAAGACCTCTAAAAAAAATAAATACATACTCTATGAAATTAATAGGTGCTTCCGTTGAAGGTTGATCTAATAGAGGTTCTTTGTTATCCATTATTGACTTATTTTCGTATAAATTGAAATTCTTTTAAGAATATTTGAGGTACATCATTTTAATAATGGATTGTTTGGTTGGAGGGACAAAATATTTTTAACTAAACCTAAATGCATCATCCATTTTAAGCCTTAACAATCGTGAAATAAGTATTAATAATTAGTACATTATAAAGATTCTATAAAAGATAGCAGCACAAATGTAGCGAACCCTGAAATTCTTGCATAGAAATAGGCTCAAATTTTTTAGGGATTCTAAATTTATTTAGAATTATTTCTGCACAAGTCTATATAAATCCTTAATTTTGCAATTTGGCACCTATTTTTCCGTTAAGAGTTGTTTAGAAATGCAATCGTATTGAAAATGAGCGATTAGTTAGGATAATTAAATTTGCTCTAAAACTATTGCTGCATAAACAAATTACAGAAAATTTATACAACATCAATAACTCTAACATCCTCATCTATTTTTAAAATGTCTAGTAAATACCTCTATATATTTTTCTTCCTTTCTTTTTGCTCATTTACAATTGTAGAACAGTCATTTGGTCAGTCCAAAAGGGAATACATTAAAGCTGTAGCCCAAAAAGGAGATGGCATTTATGTCTTGTTGGGGCGTTATCATTTAGATCGTAGCGATTGTTGCCTAGAGCAGTTTTGCAAACTCAATGGTTTGAAAAAAAATTCTAGCCTAAAGTTGGGAAAAACCTATAAGTTGCCGATTCGTAAATATTATTACAACCAAAAGTCCATCCGTTCAACGGCCAACATCAAGGATTGGCAAAGTGCCAAACAAATCGAGCGCTACAATGATTTGATGGTAGAATTGGGATACAAAGCAAGTGATTTTAGGCGTGGAACACGAGAACTATGGGTGCCTCATCACATGAAATATTGCCCTTTGGATGTGTCTAAGTTTGTTCCTAAGAATCGTAATTTTCCAATTTTTGGAGAAAAATATGCTCATGTCCCTCTAAAAGACGACAAACTAGCTGGAGCTGTTTACTACATCGTGGCAGGGCATGGAGGTCCTGATCCAGGTGCAATGGCGAAATACAACGGAAAATACATCTGTGAAGACGAGTATTCTTATGATATCTCTTTGCGCTTAGCACGCAATTTAATAGAGCACGGGGCAATTGTTTATTTTATTGTGAGAGACAAAAACGATGGCATTAGAAACTTGGAGTATTTAAAACCAGATATGGACGAACGTTGTTGGCCTAATGACGTTATTCCTGTATCTCAAAAACCTCGTTTGGAGCAGCGTTCTACTATTGTCAACGAACTGTATGAACAAAACAGAAGAAGAGGGATAGAGTATCAACGACTCATTGAACTACATGTTGATTCTAGGGTAAAATCTAAGCGGATTGATTTATTTTTTTATTATTACCCTACTAGTCAAGCAGGCAAAGCCTTGGCGTCAAAACTGCATCTAACAATGAAGAAGAAATATGCTGTTAATCGAAAATCAGGAGAATATCACGGAACAGTGACACCCAGAGATTTGCATATGCTTCGAGAAGTAAAACCATTGCCTGTTTTTATAGAAGTTGGAAACATTCAAAATCCAAGAGATCAAAAAAGGATTTTGTATCCTAGCAACCGACAAGCATTAGCAGATTGGTTAGAGGAAGGCTTGTTGAAAGATTACTAATCTTACCCTAAAAAAAGAATTAAAAAGGGCTATCAACCATGTTTTTTTGCTCAATAATTCCGTGTACTTGGTAGATTTCCCAATTGGTAAATTCCAAATTGGATTTAAAACCTATTCCCTCTATAATTTGAGTTGGTGTCGTAATTTTTACATACTGAGTAGACGAAATTTGTTCAGCAGGCTCATCCCATAACAGTTCATCTGTTTCTAGTAGTTCATTTTTATTGTTCCAAATTCGAACACTATCCTGCAAATAGACTTTTCGTTCTTTTTGAAATTGTTCCGCATAATTAGCAATCATTTTACTGGTTTGAATATGTTGTTCGTTATAGAAATCAGCATCAACACCTTGCGGAAATATTTGCTTGGGAGTGTCTCGCGCAATATAACGCAAAAGTACTGGAGCATGAATGGCTACTCGAACGACAGCAGAGTCGCTATACAATAATTCTACTCCTTCTGCGCGTTCAATTCCTACGGCATCCTGAAGTTGAATATCTTCTAAATCTTTGACCTGATCGCCCGAACAGGCAATAATGACTATAAACAAGAAAAGAATAGGGATCCACCTTAACACAAACCAGTTCATTGCACGTTTTTTATTTATTCCTAAATGAAAAATCAAATTGATAGTTAGAAGTACTCTATTGAGATAAGCGTTTTATGCCTTAGCCGATAGTGTACTAGCTAATGTCAAAGATAGCCTTTTTAGAATGATTTTATCAGATTTTATTATTCTGATAACATAAGGAGCAGATTGGTTTCTAAATTGTTAATTTAATAAAAAAATAGAAGGAACTTAATTTGGAATTATAGACATTAAATATTAAGTTTATACGGAACTAATAACAGAAGAAACCTGTTCTGTTTTATTCAAGGCGGAGACATTTTAGAGTGTATGAATATTCTAGTTTTTAACCTGAAATGTTAAAGTAGCACAAAAGAAAAGAAAAAGTTCAAGATTAAAAATCTGTTTAATAGCTGTTTAGCTACAATAAGATTTTTAAGAATACTTAAGGATATAATAATAGAACAAAAAGATTGAACTAGGCATTTGTTCTTTTTGTTTTAATAATGAAAAAGATTTACGAATTAAAAAAATAAATAGCCTATGGAAATTCGCACGCAAGCAGTTAATTTCGATGCAGACACTAAGTTGATAGAGTTTATTGATAAGAAATTAGGCAAACTAGAAACATTCTATGATAACATTGTTAGCACAGATGTTTTCCTGAAATTAGAAAAAACGGGGCAGGTACAAGATAAAGTAGCGGAAATAAAATTAAAAGTTCCAGGCTCTACTTTAGTAGTTAAAGAGACTAGTAAATCCTTTGAAGAGTCCGTAGATTTGGGCGCTTCATCGTTGCGCCGACAGTTGATCAAGTACAAGGACAAAAAAAATAATTAAAAAAAAAGTAAGTTTTTTTTTGAAAAAATTTGGAGAATAAAAAAAAGGCTGTATATTTGCATTCGCTTAGAGGGAACAACTTCTTCTAATAGTTCTAAGAAAGGCAGTGTATAACCTTTTTTTTAAGCCGATGTAGCTCAGCTGGCTAGAGCAGCTGATTTGTAATCAGCAGGTCGTGGGTTCGAGTCCCTCCATCGGCTCTTTTAAGAAAATATACAAGAATTTTTCAACAGGAATAATATCCGTTGAATGGGGGTGCGCCGGAGTTGGAGAGCCGGGCCAGACTGTAAATCTGGTGACTATGTCTGAGTAGGTTCGAGTCCTACCACCCCCACAAAAATTCATTTTTATATAAGCGGGAGTAGCTCAGTTGGTAGAGCATTAGCCTTCCAAGCTAACGGTCGCGGGTTCGAGTCTCGTCTCCCGCTCAAGTATAAATGTAAAAAAGGGAATGGTTCATTCCCTTTATTTGTTTATAATTGAGAATATTAACTTTTTGACAATTTTGCCAACGTAGCTCAGGGGTAGAGCACCACCTTGGTAAGGTGGGGGTCGGCAGTTCAATTCTGCTCGTTGGCTCGACAACTTGGCAGAAAAGTAGTATTTCTATTTTTCAAAAAATATATTTTAAAACTTTTTAATTATCTAGACTAACCATGGCTAAAGAAACGTTTGATCGCTCGAAGCCCCACGTAAATATTGGTACAATTGGACACGTGGATCATGGTAAGACCACTCTTACTGCTGCAATAACTAATGTTTTAGCAGATGCTGGTCTTGCTGAGAAAAAAGATTACTCAACTATTGACTCTGCACCAGAGGAAAAAGAGCGTGGTATTACTATCAACACTGCTCACGTTGAATACCAAACTGAAAACCGTCACTATGCGCACGTTGACTGTCCAGGTCACGCCGATTACGTGAAAAACATGGTAACAGGTGCTGCACAAATGGATGGTGCTATTCTTGTAGTTGCTGCTACAGATGGTCCTATGCCACAAACTCGTGAGCACATCCTTCTTGCTCGTCAAGTAGGTGTACCTAAGATTGTTGTTTTCATGAACAAAGTTGACCTTGTTGATGATCCTGAAATGCTAGAATTAGTAGAGATGGAAGCTCAAGAGATCCTAGAGTCTTATGGATTCGAAGATTGTTCTGTAATCCAAGGTTCTGCTCTTAAAGCTCTTGAAGGTGATGCTGATGCTGTAGCTCAAATCAAAGAATTGATGGCTGCTGTAGATGCTGATATTCCATTGCCAGAGCGTGATGTAGATAAGCCTTTCTTGATGCCTATCGAGGATGTATTCTCTATCACAGGTCGTGGTACAGTTGCAACTGGTCGTATCGAGCGTGGTGTTATTAACACAGGTGATCCTGTAGAAATCGTTGGATTCCGTGATGCATCTGAAAAACCAATGACATCTACTGTAACAGGAGTTGAGATGTTCCGTAAAATCTTGGATCGTGGTGAAGCTGGTGATAATGCTGGTTTGTTGTTGCGTGGAATTGAAAAAGAAGCTCTTAAGAGAGGAATGGTTATTTGTAAACCAGGTTCTGTTCAACCTCACACAAAATTCGTTTGTGAAGTATATGTACTAGGTAAAGATGAAGGTGGTCGTCACAAGCCTTTCTTCAACGGTTACCGCCCACAATTTTACTTCCGTACAACTGACGTAACTGGTGCTATCCAACTACCTGAAAACGTAGAAATGGTAATGCCAGGTGATAACTTGACTATTACAGTTGAATTGATCGCTCCTATCGCAATGGAGAAAGGTCTACGTTTCGCTATCCGTGAGGGTGGACGTACAGTAGGTGCTGGTCAAGTAACTGAAATTATCGAATAATAAAGGTCTTTCTTTGATCTTTTGAGATATAAAAGAAGGGTTGAGCAAATAATTGCTTAACCCTTCACTTACGGGTGTAGCTCAATTGGCAGAGCATCGGTCTCCAAAACCGAGGGCTGGGGGTTCGAGTCCCTCCACCCGTGCTATTCTTCATTAGAATTCATACGAACAACAATGGTTGATTATTTTAAACGTAGCATGAAAGAACTTACCGAAGAGGTAACTTGGCCTACTTGGGCTGAATTGCAAAAAACAACGGTTGTTGTTATTGCAGGTTCTGTGTTTTTGGCATGTCTAATCGCATTAATGGATTTTATCTGGGTTAATGTATTAGGCGTTTTATATTAAGATTATTACAAGATAAATTTTGTGATTATGGGCTCGGTAGAAACGAAATGGTATTGCTTGAGGGTGGTCTCTAATAAAGAACGTAAAATTAAAGAGCGTTTGGATTTGGAAATAGATCGTAATGGTTGGAGAGACGTTGTACCGAACATCATTGTACCAACTGAAAAGGTTTACAAAATTCGTAATGGTAAAAAAGTAATCCAAGAACGTACGCTTACTCCTGGTTATATTCTTGTTGAAGCAGTAGTAAGGCATACACCTACAGGTATGAAATCTGCCTTGAATGGCAACATCATTCAAGCAATGACTTCCATCAAAGATGTGATCCACTTTTTAGGAAAGAAGAATCCTACTCCAATGAGAGATCACGAAATTACAAGAATCTTAAGTAAAGTTGATCAGTCTTCTGAAACAGGTGAATCTCTAGCAGATCCATTCTTGGTTGGTGAAGATGTAAAGGTAACAGATGGTCCTTTCAAAGATTTTCCAGGCGTGGTCAAAGATGTTAATGAAGAAAAGAAAAAACTCACCATCATTACCAAGGTATTTGGTAGAGAGACTGAGGTTGAATTGAACTTTATGCAAGTTGAAAAAAACTCTTAAATATTTGTAAGTAATGGCAAAAGAAGTCGAAACGTTTATTAAGCTACAAGTAAAAGGAGGACAAGCAAATCCAGCTCCACCAGTAGGTCCTGCATTGGGTGCTAAAGGTGTAAATATCATGGAATTCTGCAAGCGTTTTAATGCAGATACCCAAGATAAAATGGGTCAAGTATTGCCTGTCATCATTACTGTATTCAAAGACAAATCGTTTAGCTTTGTAATCAAAACCCCTCCAGCTGCTGTTCAGTTATTGAACGCTGCAGGTCTTAAAAGTGGTTCTGATCAGTCAAACCGTAACAAGGTGGGTTCAGTTACTTGGGATCAAGTAAAGGAAATCGTCGAAAACAAAATGCCTGACCTTAACTGTTTTACAGTTGAGTCTGGTATGAAAATGGTTGCAGGTACGGCTCGAAGCATGGGGATTAATGTTACTGGTACAGCTCCTTGGGACAACTAGTCAAAATGAACGTACAAGTGCAAGACACTTGAAAACACAATTCTATTAAAAAATAGGTAATACTTACCTCGTTTACTTATTTAGAAAATTTAATTATTAAAATGGGAAAAATTACTAAAAAAAGAGCAGAAGCAGAAAAGAAAATCGAAGCTGGTAAGCTCTATTCCCTAGAGGAAGCAATGGCTCTTGTAAAAGAGGTCAATATTGCGAATTACGATGCGTCTGTGGATTTACACGTCCGTTTGGGAGTTGATCCACGTAAAGCTGACCAAAACCTTCGTGGTACAATTACTTTGCCTCACGGTACTGGTAAGGACAAGAAAGTATTGGCACTTTGTACTCCTGACAAAGAGGAAGAAGCAAAGGCTGCTGGTGCAGACTACGTAGGTTTGGATGAGTACCTTACTAAAATGCAAGGTGGTTGGTTAGATATTGACGTTATCGTTGCAATGGCGAACGTAATGCCAAAGCTTGGTCGTCTAGGTAGAGTATTAGGACCTCGTGGTCTTATGCCGAACCCAAAATCTGGAACAGTAGTAACAGCTGGTCAAAGTTTGGGAGATGCAATTAGCTCTATTAAGAAAGGGAAAACTTCTTTCCGTGTTGACAAATACGGTATTGTTCACACTTCAATAGGACGTGTTTCTTTCACTCCTGAGAAGTTGCATGATAATGCAAAAGAAGTATTAAACACTTTGACTAAAATGAAGCCTTCTTCTGCTAAGGGAACTTACATGAAGAGTATTACAACGGCTACTACTTGCAGTCCTGGTGTTGCTATTAATACCAAATTGAAATAATTGGCAAACTCTTTTGATCAAGCTTTAAAAATTAATATAAAATGACAAAAGCAGAAAAAACGTCAGTTATCGAAGAGTTAGCTGTTAAATTTGAGGATAGTAAATACTTCTATGTAACAGATTGCTCTGAACTGAATGTTGAAACAATAAATAAATTAAGAAGAACATGCTTTGAGCAAGATATTCAACTAAAAGTTGTTAAGAATACCTTGATCAGAAAAGCTTTGGAAAAAGCTGCAGAAAAGAACGAAGAAAACTATGAAGATATTTATGGTGTTCTTAAAGGTGCTTCTGCATTAATGTTCACAGAAACTGGTAATGCTCCAGCTAAATTAATCAAAAACTTTAGAAAGGACGAAGATAAAGAAAAGCCGTTGTTAAAAGCTGCTTTTGTTGAATCTGAAGTGTATGTTGGTGACGGAGAACTAGAAGCTTTGGTTAACATCAAATCTAAAGAGGAGCTTATCGGGGATATCATTCTATTGTTGGAGTCTCCAATCAAAAACCTTGTTGGTTCTTTACAATCTGGTGGAAACACAATCTCTGGATTGCTTAAAGCATTGGAAAGTCGCGGCGAATAGCACTTATGGTCTAAATAAAGTTGTTCTTTGTTACACGCAACTTTTTATTGAAGCTACTTCTTTGCTTCCACACAGAATTGCTTCGTAAATATTTTATTTGGAAAACTTATTTCTCTTAGGAAATTTAAAATCAATAATCAAAATGGCTGATCTAACTAAATTAGCAGAAGAACTAGTAAACTTGACAGTAAAAGACGTTAAAGAACTAGCTGACATTCTTAAAGAAACTTATGGTATCGAGCCTGCTGCTGCTGCTGTAGCTGTAGCTGCTGGACCTGGTGCAGCTGGTGGAGATGCTGCTGCTGAGAAAACTGAATTTGACGTAATGTTGAAATCAGCTGGTGCTGGTAAGTTGAAAGTTGTTAAAGAAATCAAAACTCTATTAGGTGTAGGTCTTAAAGAAGCAAAAGAACTTGTTGACGGTGCTCCATGTGCTGTTAAAGAAGGTGCTCCTAAAGACGAAGCTGAGAGCTTAAAAGCTGCTTTGGAAGCAGTAGGTGCTGAAGTAGAGTTAAAATAATGAAAGTTTGGTGATATCTACGCATACACTATACTTTTAAATATAAGTGTAGGCTTAGTTACTCTATGGTAGCTAAGCCTATTGCTCTATTAATAATCTGACAAAAGTCGGATTTTCCTGTTTTATTTTAATAGAATATTGCCAATTGTAATTATTTGATAATAAATTGGCAGAACAATATTCTATTCTGCGTCGTAACTTTATAAAATTAGCTTCATGTCATCTCTTAACAATACAAGCCATCGCGGTGCACCTGAAAATACAAGACATAATTTTGGTAAAATTAAGCATGAGGATCAATATCCTGATTTCTTAGAGATCCAAGTGAAGTCTTTTCAGGAGTTCTTTCAATTAGAGACTACTCCAGAAAGCAGAATCAACGAGGGTTTATACCAAGTGTTTCAGGAGAATTTTCCTATCACAGATGCCCGTAATATTTTTGTTTTAGAATTTTTGAACTATTTTATCGACCCCCCACGATACTCTATAGAAGAGTGTATGGAGCGAGGTCTGACATATAGTGTGCCTCTAAAAGCAAAATTACGTCTTTCTTGTAATGATGAAGAACACGTGGATTTTGAACAAACTGTTCAAGATGTATTTTTGGGAAATATCCCATACATGACACCTAAAGGTACCTTTGTTGTAAATGGTGCTGAACGTGTTATTGTTTCTCAATTACATCGTTCACCAGGTGTATTCTTCGGTCAAAGCCGTCACCCTAATGGTACAAAGATTTATTCTGCTCGTGTAATTCCTTTTAAAGGAGCATGGATGGAATTTGCTACTGACATCAACTCTGTTATGTATGCATACATCGACCGTAAGAAAAAGTTCCCTGTGACTACGTTGTTGCGTGCTATCGGTTATGATGGAGATAAAGATATCTTAAACTTATTCGGTTTGGCAGATGAAATTCCTGCTACTCGCGAATCTTTAGAAGCAAACTTGGGAAGAAAATTAGCTGCTCGTGTTTTGCGTAACTGGACAGAGGACTTCGTAGATGAAGATACTGGGGAGGTTGTTTCTATCGAACGTATTGAGGTTATCTTGGAACGTGATGTTATCCTAGACGCTTCGAATATTGAAGATGTTCTTGAGGTAGATGTTGAAAGTGTAATCCTTCAGAAGGAGGATGTAGAAGAGGACTACTCGGTAATCTACAATACTTTGCAAAAAGATACTTCGAACTCAGAAATCGAAGCCGTTCAACATATTTATCGCCAATTGCGTGGTTCTGACCCACCAGATGAGGAAACAGCAAGAGGTATTATTGAAAAATTATTCTTCTCTGACAAGCGTTACAACTTAGGGGATGTTGGTCGTTATAAGATTAACAGAAAACTAGAGTTAAACACAAGCCGTGACGTTAGCGTACTTACCAAAGAAGATATTATCGAAATTGTAACTTATTTGGTTCGTTTGATCAACCAAAAAGCGGAAATTGATGATATCGATCATTTGAGTAATCGTCGTGTCCGTACAGTTGGAGAGCAATTATATTCTCAGTTTGGAGTAGGTTTGGCTCGTATGGCTCGTACCATTCGTGAACGTATGAATGTTCGTGATAACGAGGTGTTTACGCCAGTAGATTTGATCAATGCTCGTACACTATCTTCTGTTATCAACTCTTTCTTTGGTACCAGTCAGTTATCACAGTTTTTGGATCAAACCAACCCTCTTTCTGAAATTACACACAAACGTCGTATTTCAGCACTAGGACCTGGTGGTCTTTCTAGAGAGCGTGCAGGATTTGAGGTGCGTGACGTTCATTACTCTCATTATGGTCGTTTGTGTACGATTGAAACTCCTGAGGGACCTAATATTGGTTTGATCTCTACACTTTGTGTACATGCAAAAATCAATAAAATGGGCTTTATCGAAACGCCTTATCGTCCTATTTTGGATGGTATACGGGTAGATTTTGGTAATAATCCTCAATACTTGTCAGCAGAACAAGAAGATTACAAAATTATTGCTCAAGCGAATGCTAAGCTAAATACTAAAGGAGAATTTGCAACAGACCGTATTAAGTGTCGTCAACATGGTGAATTCCCTGTATTAAGCCCAGATGAAATTGAGTTTATCGATATTTCTCCGAATCAAATTGTAGGTGTTTCGGCTTCTTTAATTCCTTTCTTGTCTCATGATGATGCCAACCGTGCCTTGATGGGATCGAACATGCAGCGTCAAGCGGTACCTTTATTAAAACCTCAGTCTCCAATTGTTGGAACTGGATTGGAAGGTAAAGTGGCTCGTGATTCTAGAATGTTGATTAATGCAGAAGGGGATGGTGTTGTTGATTATGTAGATGCAACAAAAATTGTTATCAAATACGATCGTACAGATGAAGAACGTGCGGTGTCTTTTGATGATGATTATACTACTTATGACTTGGTTAAGTTTAGAAGAACAAACCAAAACTCATGCATCAACTTAAAACCAATCGTAGCAAAAGGAGAGCGAGTACATTTAGGAAAGGTTCTTTGTCAAGGATACGCTACACAAGATGGTGAGTTGGCTTTGGGACAAAACCTAAAAGTAGCCTTTATGCCTTGGAAAGGGTATAACTTTGAGGATGCGATTGTTCTTTCTGAGCGTGTTGTTCGCGAAGATATCTTTACTTCTTTGCACATCGAAGCGTTTGAAGTAGATGTTCGCGATACAAAATTAGGAGAAGAAGAATTTACAAATGATATTCCTAACGTAAGTGAAGATGCGACTCGAAACTTGGATGAGAACGGGTTGATTCGTATCGGTGCTTGGATTAAGGAACGTGATATTATTGTTGGTAAGATTACGCCTAAAGGTGAATCTGATCCAACACCAGAAGAAAAATTACTACGTGCAATTTTTGGTGACAAAGCAGGTGATGTAAAAGATGCTTCTTTAAAAGCGTCTCCTTCTACTAAGGGGGTTATCATTGATAAGCGTTTGTTCAAACGTGCGAAGAAAGATAAAGTACAAAAAGCAATGGATAAGAAATTGCTATCTAAATTGGATAGTGATTTTGATAATGAAATTGCTAAGTTAAAAGATACTTTAGTAACGAAGTTGTTGGCTCTGTTAGAAGGAAAAACTTCTGAAGGAATCAAGTCAATTTACAATGAGCAATTGATCGAAAAAGACGCTAAGTTTACAGAACGTGGCTTAAAAGACATCGATTATAGCGCGGTAGATTACTCGAATTGGACCAATGATGACAACACGAACAAATTGGTTCGTCAGTTGTTACACAACTACAGTATTAAAGTAAATCAAATCATTAGTAACTACAAGCGCGACAAATTTGCGATTACGATTGGTGATGAATTGCCTGCTGGAGTACTCAAATTAGCTAAGGTTTACTTGGCTAAGAAACGTAAACTAAAAGTAGGAGATAAATTAGCTGGTCGTCACGGTAACAAGGGAATTGTTGCTAGAATTGTTCGCGATGAAGATATGCCATACTTGGAAGATGGAACACCAATGGATATTATCTTGAATCCACTTGGGGTACCTTCTCGTATGAACCTTGGACAGATATTCGAAACTGTTCTTGGGTGGGCTGGTGAGAAACTAAACATGAAGTTTGCAACGCCTATTTTTGATGGAGCAAAATCTGACCAAATTGACAAATTTGTTCAAGAGGCTGGATTACCTTACTTTGGTCAAACGCATTTATACGATGGTGAGACTGGAGACCGATTCCATCAAGAAGCAACGGTTGGGGTTATCTACATGTTGAAACTGGCGCATATGGTAGATGATAAGATGCACGCTCGTTCTATCGGACCTTACTCGTTGATTACTCAACAACCATTGGGTGGTAAAGCTCAATTTGGTGGTCAGCGTTTTGGTGAGATGGAGGTATGGGCACTAGAGGCATTTGGTGCGGCTAGTATCCTTCAAGAGTTATTGACCATTAAGTCGGATGATATTATTGGTCGTGCTAAAGCATACGAAGCAATCGTTAAAGGGGATAACTTGCCTGAGTCTAGTATTCCTGAATCATTTAACGTATTGGTGCACGAACTTAGAGGGTTAGCCCTTGAAATTAAGTTTGAATAAGACACGAATTACGCTTCGTTGTTTTAAGAATAAAAATAAATAGCTTATTTATATCAAAACCTTTCAAGGCGTCAAAACCTTGAAAGGTTTTAGCCCTTAATCTTTAAAGTGCTTTCGAACGGTACTAGCAGATTATAAAAAAAATAGATTTATGCCTTTTAAAAAGAATTACAACGCTAAGTCAAGACCTAAATTCGATTCAATCGTATTGAGTTTGGCTTCTCCAGATGCTATTTTAGAGCGTTCTTATGGTGAGGTTTTAAAACCAGAAACCATTAACTACCGCTCTTACAAACCAGAACGTGACGGGCTATTTTGTGAGCGTATATTCGGTCCTGTAAAGGATTATGAATGTTACTGCGGTAAATATAAACGTATTCGTTATAAAGGTATTGTATGTGATCGTTGTGGGGTTGAAGTAACAGAGAAAAAAGTACGTCGTGAACGTATGGGACACATCAAGTTGGTCGTTCCTGTTGTTCATATTTGGTACTTCAAATCATTACCAAATAAGATTGGTTACTTACTAGGCTATTCTTCTAAGAAATTAGAGACAATTATCTATTACGAGCGTTACGTGGTGATTCAACCAGGTATTGTTGCGGATAGAGAAATTAATGGTAGTGAAGTTAAAGACTTGATTACAGAAGAAGAGTATTTGGACATCATGGAATCTCTTCCTAAGGAGAACCACTTACTTCCTGATGATGATCCAAATAAATTTATCGCTAAAATGGGAGCAGATGCTGTAAGAGAATTGTTGAGCCGTATGGAGCTAGACAAGATCGCTTACGAGTTGCGTCACAAAGCAGCGACAGAAAATTCTCAACAACGTAAATCAGAAGCATTAAAGCGTTTGCGTGTTGTTGAGGCTTTTAGAGATGGACACACTCGTATGGAAAACAAACCTGAGTGGATGGTAATTGAATATTTACCTGTCATTCCACCAGAATTGCGTCCATTGGTACCTTTAGATGGTGGTCGTTTTGCAAGTTCGGATATGAACGATTTGTATCGTCGTGTTATTATTCGTAACAACCGTTTAAAGCGTTTATTAGAAATCAAAGCTCCTGAGGTAATCTTACGTAACGAAAAACGTATGTTGCAAGAAGCTGTCGATTCTCTATTTGATAACTCACGTAAGTCAAATGCTGTAAAAGCAGAAGGTGGACGTGCTTTGAAATCTTTGTCAGATGTTCTGAAAGGTAAGCAAGGGCGTTTCCGTCAAAACTTATTGGGTAAACGTGTGGATTACTCAGGACGTTCGGTAATTGTAGTAGGACCTACTTTAAAATTGCACGAATGTGGTATTCCTAAAGGAATGGCTGCTGAGTTGTTCAAACCATTTGTTATCCGTAAGTTGATTGAACGTGGTATTGTTAAGACTGTAAAATCGGCTAAGAAATTAGTTGATCGAAAAGACCCCATTATTTGGGATATTTTGGAGAATGTATTGAAGGGACACCCTGTTATGCTTAACCGTGCTCCTACGCTTCACCGTTTGTCAATTCAGGCTTTTCAGCCAACGTTGATTGAAGGGAAAGCAATTCAATTACATCCTTTGGTTTGTTCTGCATTTAACGCGGATTTTGATGGTGACCAGATGGCGGTACACGTTCCATTGGGGAACCAAGCAATCTTAGAGGCTCAAATGTTGATGCTTTCGGCACACAATATGTTGAATCCTCAAAATGGTACGCCAATCACACTTCCTTCACAGGATATGGTTTTGGGATTGTATTACCTAACCAAAGAAAAACGCAGTACTGACGATGTAAAAGTAAAAGGAGAAGGTCGTGCGTTTTATTCATCTGAAGAGGTCATCATTGCCTATAATGAGGGGAATGTTGATTTGCATGCTATTATCAAAGTTCGTGCAAGAACAGAAGACGAAAATGGTAACTTGACTTATGGTAAGCGTATAGAGACAACTGTTGGTCGTGTTATCTTCAATGAAAAAGTGCCAGAAACGGTACCTTTCATCAACCAAGAATTGTCAAAAAGAAATTTGAAGAAAGTTATCTCTAATATTCTAAAGAGAACCAATACTAGTACTACGGCACTTTTCTTGGATGATATTAAAGATATGGGATTCTATTGGGCTTACCGTGGTGGTTTGTCTTTCAACCTTCCAGATTTGATTACTCCTTCTATTCGTTCAAAACGATTGGAAACTGCGCATGACGAAATTGAAGATATTTGGAACAATTATAACATGGGACTTATTACGAATAATGAGCGTTATAACCAAATTATCGATGAATGGACGCAGGCGGATAACGAGATTACCAATGTCTTGATGGATGAAATGGCAGCACACAAACAAGGATTTAACTCGGTATATATGATGTTGGATTCTGGTGCTCGTGGATCTAAACAACAAATTAAGCAGTTGTGTGGATTGCGTGGATTGATGGCAAAACCTAGAAAATCTGGTGATACTGGGGGAGCAATTATCGAAAACCCCGTATTGGCGAACTTCGTACAAGGATTGTCGGTATTAGAGTACTTTATCTCTACGCATGGTGCTCGTAAAGGTTTGGCGGATACGGCATTAAAAACGGCAGATGCTGGATATTTGACACGTCGTTTGGTAGACGTTGCTCAAGATGTAGTGATTAACATTGATAGTTGTGGTACATTGAGAGGTATTGTACGTACTGCCTTGATTGAAAACGATAAGATTATTCAGTCTTTGAGTGATCGTATCGAAGGTCGTTATCCTTTGCATAATGTTTACCATCCAGAGACAGACGAACTATTGGTATCAACAGAGGAAGTTATTTCTCCTGAAATGGCATTGTTGATTGAAGAAGTAGGTATTGAAATGGTTATTGTACGTTCTGTCTTAACATGTGAAGCAAAACGTGGTGTTTGTCTAAAATGTTATGGTAAAAACTTAGCAACAGGTCGCTTGGCAGAGTTAGGAGATGCTGTTGGTATTATTGCTGCTCAGTCTATTGGTGAGCCGGGTACGCAGTTAACACTTCGTACGTTCCACGTAGGGGGTACGGCATCATATACGGTAGAAGAATCAAGCTTGGTTTCTAAGTTTGAAGGTCGTATCGAATTTGATGGTGTAAGAACGGTAACTTATAAAGACGAAGAGAAAGGCACAGAATTACCGATTGTTATTTCTCGTTCTGGTGAAGTACGTATTATTGATACAAAAACAAATCGCGTTTTATCTTCTAACTATATCATGTATGGTGCTGGACTATATGTCCAAGATGGTGCTATGATTACTAAAGGAGAAAAAATCTGTGATTGGGATCCATATAATGCAGCGATCATTACTGAGTTTGATGGTTCTATTGAATTTGAAAATATCGTTGAAGGTAAAACTTACCGTGTAGAACGTGATGAGCAAACAGGTCACGAGCAGTTTGTTGTTATTGAATCTAAAAACAAAAAGCAAGTACCTGCCATTAAAATTGTAGATGCTAGTGGTGAGACTCTTCGTTCTTATAACGTACCTGTAGGCGCATTCATTGATGTTAGCGACGAGCAAAAGGTAGTAAAA
The DNA here is from genome assembly GCF_000724545.1 of Aureispira sp. CCB-QB1. Taxonomy (GTDB): domain Bacteria; phylum Bacteroidota; class Bacteroidia; order Chitinophagales; family Saprospiraceae; genus Aureispira. Next base: position 60,826 of record NZ_JHBV01000027.1, read on the forward strand.
GGACAAGCAATTGTTAAGATTCCTCGTGTAATGGGTAAAATCCAGGATATCACGGGTGGTTTGCCTCGTGTAACAGAGTTGTTTGAGGCACGTAAACCATCTACTCCTGCTGTGGCTACTGAAATCGATGGTGTTGTTAGTTTTGGTCGTATCAAGCGTGGTAACCGTGAGTGTATCGTTACGGCTAGAGATGGTCAAAAACGCAAGTACTTAATTGGACTTTCTCGTCATATCTTGGTTCAAGAGGGAGATTTTGTTCGTGCTGGTATGCCATTATCAAATGGTAATATTGCACCACATGATATCTTATCAATCGAAGGACCGTTTGCGGTACAGCAGTATTTAGTGAATGGTGTTCAAGAAGTTTATCGTGCACAAGGTATTACAATTAATGACAAACATATTGAGGTAATTGTGCGTCAAATGATGCGCAAGGTTCAAATCTTGGATGCTGGTGATACTAAGTTCTTGGAAAAAGAGGCTGTACTAAAAAGCGATTTCTTAGAAGAGAACGAAGATATTTACGATAAGTTAATCGTTGAGGATGCTGGAGGTTCTAGCAAAATTGTAGCGGGTATGTTGATTACTGAGCGTCAATTCCAAGAAGAAAAGGCTTATTTGAAACGTAACGATCGTAAAGTTTTACAAGCACGTGCAGCTATTCCTGCTACCGCAAAACCATTGTTACAAGGGATTACAAAATCTTCTTTGGGTACGAAGAGCTGGATTTCAGCTGCATCGTTCCAAGAAACTACAAAAGTATTGAGTACAGCTTCTATTTCTGCTTCTGCTGATACTTTGCAAGGTCTAAAAGAAAATGTAATTGTTGGTAAGAAAATTCCAGCGGGTACAGGTCTTAGACATTTTGATAATCTTATTGTTGCAGACATGGAAAAAATGGAAGCAATTGAAGCGAAACGTAGAGCAGAAGCTGCTGCTGCGGAAGAAGAGGTTATTATTGGAGAATAACAATTTTCTCTGAAAGATAAATTAAAGGAGCTGTTCTTAGTTGAGCAGCTCCTTTTTGTTTACACTTAACTTAATCTTGTCTAAAAGGAAAAAGAAAACTTCAATTGTTGTTCTTTATTGTCAAAATCAAAAGATGCTATAAAGTCTTTAAGATAAGGTTGGAGCAACGCCTTTAAACTATCTCTATCTGGATAGAGCAACCCTAGTTGAAGGATAGCTTTATTATGCCTATATTCTATACTAGGGTAGGGGCGAATTATCAAATTAGAGACTTGTTCGAACGCAATAATAAGCCCTACCAAATGCCCTTCGACCCAACCACAAGCCTGGTTTAATTGCTCCAAACTTTTAGCTTTTATGTTTATCGTTAGATTTATTGTAGAGGAAGTATCAATAGCCATAAACAAAGATTTCCAAGAAATAGCTCCTTTCTTTTGATTTTTTAAAATTTCATTGCCTCTATTCAATTCTTGTTGCAATATACTAGCAGTAGATCGAGTCACATTTCTAGCACTGTTATAATAAGGTTTGATCGTTGTTAGAATTGGCATTCGATCTTGTTTCTCCCTCAGATGATAGCGAGGCTCTTTTATTAAAGTAATAGGTTGCGTCCAGTTGTATTGAGATAAGAGAGAGAAAAAATAAGGCATCAGTGTACTAATGTCCTCTAAATCTTCCTGCTTTGGAATACGATCGAGCACCCAAAGAGCTAAGATAGTCCATGAATAGGTTCCCAAAAAACCAAAGGCATTTCCCTTTATTTTCCTAGCGGTTGCCCATATTTTTATGGCTTTTACAAACCAGCGAAAACTATCTAGCGAAATTTTTCTTTGACTGTAGGTCAGAATGGAATTTGCTTCCAAAATTCCAGTTACTGCTTGCCAGTCTTGTGCACTGAAATAGTACCGATGTTTTTCCGATAGGTTATCCAATGATATGAATGCTGTAGGATAGGCTACACACAACAAATCGATAGAAATGCCCTCCATTTTTAGTTTTAAAATAGGAACTTGGGCATCTTGTATTAATCGAGCTGTTTCATACCAGCCTTTTAGTTGTGTTTGTACTCTTTCTAAAAAAGCTAGAGGGTCTAATTCGTTAGGAATTGCAGCCAAGATATCTAAATCGCTTGTGCTGGTATTGGTACCTAAAGCAGTTGAACCTAATTGATGTAGTTTGTACTCTTGACCTAATATGTTATCACAAGTAGTCTGAATTATGTCTAGTATTATTGACCTATTTTGTTGTTCTGGAAAAGATATTACAGCTTTTTTATTACTTAATAATTCAACTAAATTCTGTTCGTCTACTTTTGATGGTGCATTATTATTAATAATACCAGTTTCTAAATCAATTGTATATCTTATTTTAAATGCTTCTTGATGACAACGACTGATAAGTGCAAGACGCTTGACTTTAAAATTAGTCTTTTTCCAAGGAGGTAATGATTTCTTAGCTAGTTCAATTGACCTAAATTGACCAACACTTAAATGAGGAGTAAAGGATAGTTTTGTTTTGGGTAACCCATTTTGCCTTACAAATAAACGTTGCATCAAACGTTGTAATTTTTTCAAACGACCACCTTGATTGGTCTCAACAGGTTCTAGCCAAGCAATTATTTCTGTTTTTTGATTGAAAAATTGATATTGTTTTAATTCTAATTCAAATACTGAAAACGCTTTGAGTACAGTGCTTAATTCTTGTGCTGCTTGCTCGAAATATCGATCTGGTAAAAAGCCATACAATAATGTAATATGAGGCATCCATCGATTGTATTTTCGATCAAACTGTTGCCGTATTGTTTGGACTTTTTTCGAAGTATGCTCATCTGGAAGAATAACAATAGCACTGCGATAGGTCGAAGCAATCGTATTCCAAAAATTGCTTGGTGGCTCAATTTTTTCCGTCGCCTTTTGATGAATAATATTTAACGATAAACCATAGTGATCAGAAGGCAAAGACATAGGAGAGGACATTGTTGTCATTTGATTGGCGAATAAAGCTGCTTGCTCTATTTTCCAATATTGTTCTTGGCTCGTTCGAATATAAAAGCGATCAAAGCGTGCAGGCAGACCTGTTAGGGTAGATATTGCTGCTAGAGGATTATAACTTGGTTCAAAGGTATATCCATCTTTATGAGGATGTTGAGTGCTCCACGCATCCCAAAACTGTTCTTTGTCTAATAATTCTAATCCTTCTTGTCCTCGACTATTAAAATCACCTCCTATCAAAATAGTCCCTTCTAAGCGATTCAAATACTGTAATAGAATACGTAACTGTTCTTGCCGAACAGTTGTGGCATTGTTGGTGCGATTACTAGACAAATGTACGTTCGCAACGTGAAATGGCTGACCGTTAAATTTCCAACTAGCAATTGGAAACTTTTTATTCGTAGTATATTGAAATTCTACCCATGAAAAAGGGTATTTTGATAGAACAACTAGCTCTTGATAATAAGTAGCTGCTTTTCGTTTGATATCCGAAGTATAAATCGGCTGTTTCCAATTTGCTTTTAATAATTTTTCGAGCATTGGAGCATCTACTTCTTGCAATAAAATAATATCTGCGTCTTGTTCTTGCAGATATTGAACAATAGCAGTATGCCTTGCCTCACGGTTTGCAGATATAGAATGGTATTTATCCGTTAATAAATTATAACTCACTAATTTTAGAGATTCTACAAAACAGTTTTCTATGGTAAAAATACTGGTTCTATCTTGGAGTGTTGCAACATAGGTTGGTTGAGGGACAATAGGAATGTTATCAATCAAAATAGAAGCTTGAAGATGTTGACTATCAGTTCTAAATGCCTCTGCTGGTAGCTCATTGTCCTCAAACAAATCAATACGTTTGGTTCTATCCCAAACAATCGTATTGGCGCAGCGAATATATTGCACTCTATTCCAAGGAATATCATTGCTTGCCCAGTCAATTAATAATTTTTCACCAAGAGCATCTTTTATCATACGGTCCTCATAACCGATATAGAATGCTAAGGCATTAAGTTTGGGATCCCATAAGATACGGTCGTGTACCTCCCAACTTGGTTTTAGTTTTTGTTTTGGAGTTTTCATTACGTGCCAATTTTAGATCAATTCTACTGTACTATGGCTAGAATAGAGTGGTCGTTCTCCATATAGCAATGTTTTTCTTATTAAGAAGGGAAAAAGACCTTTCTAAAAGAAAGTTATAGTACAGCGTTAAAAAAGAAAAAGTTGATATCTAAAATTGAAAATTACACGATAGAAAAATTGAAAGGATTTAAGAATGATAACCTGAAATAGTGTGCAGAATGAGCACATACCAACCAACTCTCCTTAGAACAAGAAAGTTCCATGTGAATGGAAATTAATTTATTAGCAAGAAACAAAACTTTATCTTATCAGAAGCAGATATAACAATGGTGTATTATTATAGTAGTTCGTTGATTAGTTCGCTACGCTCATGAGGGCGCAAGCTTAGTTTTTTACTTTTTTACCAAAAAGATAAAAAAGCACATTTATATTAGTTTGATAATCAAAATTTTAACACAAAATGCAATAAAGATGTAACCTATTGATTATCAAACTAATAAAGTTTAGCTTCGCTGCTACTGCGTGGTTTCAACGAACTATTGTTATTAAAAAAGAGAAGTATTCTAAACAGAATACTCCTCTTACACTATTTCATTACAAAGACTTTAAATTACCCCTTTTTTACAAATTTAATCGGCATTGGTGCATATTGTGCACCTTCTGCTTTTATAAAGTACATACCACTATCTAGTTTCTGAATATCAATTTGTAATTGTCCTTCATGACCATTGATGGCATCTATTCTTTCTACTTCAATACCATTGGCATTAAAGACACTAATGGAGATTTGATCCGGTACATTTTCAGTACTCCATGTCAGTGTAAGTTTATCACTTGCTGGGTTCGGTGTGACACCAATACGAGCCATTCTACAAACTAAAGAAGAGTGCATTTGACGACAGAATCTATGTTGACAAACTTTTCCATCTGCTTGTGTTCTCGTTACTGTCATACAAACTTCGTAGTGTCCTGTAATATGTGGATTGGTGAATGGATTATTTCCAACCGTTGACACAATAGCTGTACCATCAATAGACCAAGTTACTCGGTCACAATCTAGCAAGCCGATTGGAGTAAATACATCATTAGGACAATCTAAAACCGCATTAAATCCTAAATTAACAGCATCAAAGAAACTTTCGTCACACAAACAATCGTCTTTACAAGGTGGCAACTGAATGAAAATTTCTTCTCTCCAACAATCTTGTTGATTGGCATCCAAAGACTGATATTCGAATTGGAAGGGACTACAAGTTCCGTTAGAAACAACCGTTAAATTATAAACTCCTGCTGTAGGAACAGACAAAGAAGATGGAGAAATAGTACCACAAGTTGTCAAGAAGTTAAGTATGCCAGGATTATCAACAAAAATTTCAATGTTATAATCTGGTACACCGTCTCCGTTGACATCATCAATACAAGTTGTTTTGGTACTGGTAATTTTAGGACAAGGTACTGTGTCTTGAGCCGATTGGAGACAGAAGTTATCAAAACCCATATAACGAGCACCATTGATACCACTATTGTCACTGTGCGTCACAAAGAAATGTGTCATACCTGAGGCTGGAAAACCACCCCCAGTACTAGAGCTAAATGTTAAGCTATGATTGACTTTGACATTACTAGTACAGGTAGTGTTATTGATACTAATGGTACCTAGTAATATCGTATTAGCAGCTCCAAATAAGGCTGTATTGGAAGGAGTAAAGGCGCCTGTTGGTGTCAAACCAGTTGTGTTGGATGGATTGTTAATCCCATAAACAGCCACTTCTGAATTTCCCCAACCACCAAGGCAAGCCATATCAAAGTTAAGTGTATAAGAACCTGTGTTAGGTAAAATGGTAGCGACCAATTTAGATTGAAATCCTTCTCTATAAGTTGTACCACCGCCAGCATAGTTGGCAATCCAACAACTGGCATAGTTTCCAGAAGGTGGAGTTGGAGGACTAAAAGGACCTGTTGTAGCGGTATAATAATCTGCCCAGCTTCCTGTTGCCCAAATACGACCAAAATCAGTTGCATTGTCAATATCTTGGTGAGATGCTGTTGGTGTTCCCGATTCTAAGTCACCATTGCTCACATAACTACCAGGACAATCACTGGAAACAGACAGACAGAAATTATCAAAGCCCATATAACGAGCCCCATTAATGCTGCTATTGTCGCTATGAGTAATAAAAATATGCGTCATTCCTCCTGCAGGATAGTTTGGATCATTAGTATCAATAATAACCGCTTGATTGGTTTTTACATTGGAGGAACAGGTGCTTGCATTAACAGGGATTGTATTCAGCAGAAAAGTAGTTCCTGTTGGGAACAAGCTCATATTGTCAGGCGTAAAAGCTCCTGTGGGTGAAAATGGAGCATCACCTCCCGATGGGTTGTGTAGTGCATAAACGGCTACTTCTGAATTTCCCCAACCACCAAGGCAAGCCATGTCAAAAGTGAGGGTATAGGTTCCTGTGTTGGGTGGTAGGGTAACATTGAGTTCTCCCTTAAAACCTTCTCGGTAAGTCGTGCCACCACCAGCATAGTTGGCAATCCAACAGCTGGCATAATTTCCTGTTGCAGGACTTGGAGGAGTAAAAGGACCTGTTGTAGCGGTATAATAATCAGCCCAACTACCAGGAGCCCAAATGCGGCTATAACCAACGGCATTGGCAATGTCTTGGTGTGAAGCGGTTGGTGTCCCATTTTCTAAATCTCCATTCACAAATATATTGTCTGGACATAAACTACTTTGGGAGGATGCTATTGGTATCAAAAAGAGGGAAAGAATAAATAGCAATAATAAGTTTTTCATAATAATAATTTGGTTAAAATTGTTGATGCCTCATAGGCAATTAATGATTGTTACACACTCAATGGGGTATCAAAAGAGTGCGTACAGAATCGTATGTAATGAAATTTTGTGCTATTAGAAGTGATAGCTATGCTTATCACATATTAGGAAACAAGCCCTAATAAGCTAGTAGAGAGGATTTGAAGAAGTATATTTCTATTGTTATACCTGTTATACCATCTTGAGGGGACGTAGCACGTAGTCGTACTAGATGTGGTACCAACGAATAATAATGTAACTAATCTTATTTAGTAATTTAGTTGGATACTAAGTTATTGATTTTTTTTGAATAATTTTAAACCATAAATTATTGGTTTTTTACAAGTGTAAGTACTTGTTTATACTAAGGGAACTTAGTATTGGTAGGTTGTTAGGTCAGGTTTTAACTTACAGTTGAGAGCAAGGTAATCTTTATTTTGTTCTAAGATTTGCTTTAAGAGATAAGTAGATAGAAAAGAAATACCTATTAATAAAAGAAGCCCTGCAAGCGATTTACTTACAGGGCTTTACTTTTTGTTGGTGTGGTCCCACCTGGACTCGAACCAGGGACCAGCGGGTTATGAGTCCGCTGCTCTAACCAACTGAGCTATAAGACCATTTACATCAAATTAATTGAAAGTTAATTTTTGGAATCCAAGAATTCATACTTTCTTCTTATCTTGTGCGACACAAAAATAAGCATTTGTATTTAATAAAACAATTTTTCTAAAAAATAATTCCATGGAGGCGATAAAAAATATAATTTTTGATTTGGGAGGTGTATTAATCCACTTACAACCACAGTGGACAGAGGCAGCTTTTTGTGCCTTAGCGGGCAGCAAAGCCGAATATGCTCGTATTTCTACTTTACTTCATCAGGAAAATATTTTTAATGATTTTGAAATTGGGGCAATTGATGCCACTAAATTTATAGGAGCGTTGCAACAATACAATCAAAATGCAGTGACTAAAGAACAGCTAGAAACGGCTTGGAACGCCATGTTATTGGATATTCCTGCTAAGGGATTGACACTAATTCAAGATCTAAAAGAACGAGGATACAACGTTTATTTATTGAGCAACACCAATAGCATTCATTTAACAGCGTTTACGGATATTGCCAAGCAGGAGCATGGTATTACAGATTTTGATGCTTTGTTTGATAAAGCGTATTATTCTCATTTGATTGGTGCTCGTAAGCCAAATGTAGAAGCTTTTGAGTATGTGTTGAAGGATGCACAGTTGAAGGCTAGTGAGACACTTTTTATAGACGACAATGCTCCTAATTTGGTTGGTGCTCGACAAGCAGGAATACACACTTTATGGCACCCAGCGAATACGGATATAACAAATCACCTGAAAGGGTTTTTAGCTTTGGTATAAATATAGTCTGAAAACATGTACCTAAAACCGAATATGAGTGTAAATAGGATAGTGGTCAGATGAAGTATTAGAAACGACTCGAAAGGCTTCAACGCTATTGATTGGACTGGTAAAAATGTAGTCGATACGCAAAAAGGGAAGCAAACCTGCGTAGGTGCTTCCTAAACCACTTCCTTTTTCTCGAAAAGCATCGGTCAAATTTTGAGCAAGTTGCCCATAAGCATAAGAACTTGGGGTGTCATTCATGTCACCGCAAACCAAAACAGGGTAGGGGCTATTGTGAATATGTTGTGCTATAAAATTGGCTTGTTCTTCTCGTTGCAAAAATGCTTCTTTTAATTTATTATTAATGCGTTGATATTTTTTTTGTGTAGCGTTTTGACCTAGTGTTGATAAGTTGTCTTCGTCAAAAAGCTCATGTTCATCACTCCCCAATCCAATAGATTGTAAGTGAAAACAATAGACCCGAATTGTTTTACCATGGTATTTTAAATCAGCATAAATAGCACCATTGTAACTATTGGGAAAGTCAATGGTTCCTTTTTTTAGAATTGGATATTTGGAGAAAATAGCTAAGCTGCTGCCTCCTCCTTGAAAATGGTACGTTAAGCCCATTTTGTCTTCCAAAAATTGTTTGGCGGTTTGGTTGTATCGAGCTGTTTTTCCTGAAAACTCTTGACCACAAAAAATATCAATCGCTTGGGCTTCTATGGTACGCAATATTTTTTGTTGCGCTTGTTCTAATTTCTTTTTATCGGATAAGGCGGTAGCATTAAAGTAACGCACATTATAACTCATGATTCGGACACTATTTTCTGATGGTGCTGTATTGGACCAATTGAACCCAATTAAATTAAATAAATGTGAACCACCTAAAAAGATAGCAATCAGAGAAAGGTAAAAATAGCGTTTGCGTCGATAGAGCCAAAGAAAAGCAAACAGCAGGTTGATTAACAGCAAAAAAGGATAACCATTTGCCAAAAGAGCAAACCAGTAAAAGGTAGAAGGAGGAATCCATATTGCCAAATAAGAACAAAGTAGGAGTAAACTAACAATAATATTTGCTCCAAATAATAACTTAGTAAAGGTATTCTTTAACCAACGAAACATGAATAAAGTAGGAGTTCTCAGTAATTTGAGTAGATTAGGAAATGGGATGGTACAAAAGAGTTAGCGATAGCGATCTAAGAATACTTTCTCATCTTCTGAAAGGCTGTCGTATCCAGAGCGTTTGATTTTATCCAGAATAGCATCTAGGCATTCTTCTCTAGACATTTCCTTATATTTTTGCATAAAAGAGCGACCGTACTCATTGCCATAATAATCTGATTTTTGGCTTCCTTTATAAACCTTCATTTTGGCTTTGTAAGGACTTTCGGCTCTTTGATGTGTTTTTTTCTTTTTAGATGTAGGCTGTCTTCTCTTTCTCAAAAACCAATCTCCTACATTGCGAATCGGTTTTGATAAGTCTACTCCTCGGCGTAATTGATAAATAAAAAACCATCCCATAAAAGCACCGCCCAAGTGTGCTAATGCGCCACCTGGATTATCACCAGGAATGACAATTAGATTATAAATAACCCAAGCTAAAGCAATGTATTGTAATTCAACGTCTCCAATCAGAAAAAAGCGCATGCGCCCTTTGGGATTGAGGGTAGCGGCGGCCAAAACAATGGCCATCACACTCGCCGATGCCCCTACTAGATTGCCAGTGGAATTCCAAAATGGAGGAAAAATATTATACCCAATGACAAAAAATAAGGCTCCTACAACACCGCCCCAAATATAGATGGGAAAAATTTTATCGTTTGAAATTAAACTATTGAGTTGACTACCAAACCAGAATAACACAAGCATATTCATCAGAATATGAAAAATACCCCGTAAGTCATGCAAAAACATATAGGTAAAAATACTCCAAAAGCGAAAAGGGATTTTTTCAATTTCTGAAGGGAAATAAAACCACTCTCTGATAAAGCTGAAATAAGGCTCTGTGGTTGCGGTTGCCAAATAAAATACCACGGAGACGAGCAGTATAATAACATGCACGGCAACATTGGCCATAATCAGACGAATTATGGTATTTCCTTGATAATAACGCAGCTTTAAATCTTCCCAGATGTTTGTTGCCATGGTTGCTGTTGAGTTCTTGTGTTATTTGCTAAATAGATATGTCTCAAAATACTTGTAAAAACAGTGACTTTTGGTACAACATACTAAGTTCTTGATAAAGTTGCAGACTTCCGAATATTCGAGCCTGTTTTTTTTGTTTTTAAGATTCTCTTAAAATCTAGCCCCTTGTTTTCGCCAGAACCAAACCAAAAGAACTGCAATAGCTGCTCCCGACAAGTGAACAAAGTGGCCAATATTGGTATTGATTCCATAAACTTGTTGATACAACTCCATACAGGCAAACCCAATGGCTAAATATTTGGCTTTGACAGGCATGGGAGGGATAATTAGGTAGAGAATCCTATTGGGATACAACATGGCAAAGGTAAACAATACGCCATACGTTGCACCCGATGCACCTAATGACGGAGTATACCAAATTTTGCCCGCTGTTGCTTGGATGCTATCTAATTCAGGACTGTACAAGGTGGTTGCAATTTGATTGATTTGTCCAGTTGCAAAGGCAAATTGTTCTGGAGACAAACCTTGTGTCAAATATTGAACATAGCCATAATTAGCTAGTAAATAGAGCAAATTGGCTCCGAAGCCTGCTGAAAGGTACAAAAATAAAAACTTTTTTGGTCCCAAGGTTCGCTCTGTATCTGCCCCAAACATAAATAAAACCAGCATATTAAAAAATATATGCATAATTCCACCGTGCATGAAAAAGGAAGTTACTAGTTGGAAGGGTTGAAACATGGGATTTTGCACATAATAAATCATTAGATGAGGAGCAATAGCATTGCCTAATGTTTGTGCCGCTAAGAACATCAAAAGGTTCAAGATGATGAGGTTCTTAGTAATAACGGGGATCGCACTAAATTGTGATTGCATGTTGTCGTGTCTTTTTAAATCGAGCCCAAATGAAGGTTCATTTGAGCTCGGTTTTGCATGAAAGCAAGTGAATAATTCTATATGGAAATTATACCTTAGCCCATGATTGCTTCTACTGATTTAACCTCGGGAACCATGCGTTTGAGCATTCCTTCGATGCCTACTTTTAGTGTCCCTGACGAAGATGGGCAGCCGCTACAAGATCCTTGTAAGACCACATTGACCACACCATTTTCAAAAGAATGAAATTTGATGTTCCCGCCATCCATTTCTACGGCTGGGCGAACGTATTTATCCAATAGTTGTTTGATTTTTCCAACCAATTCGGCATCGTCACCCGTATATTGTTCTTCTTCCTCAGCTTCCAATTGGGCTTTAATATCTTCAAAGCCTTCTTTCATGATCACATTTCCTTCTTCTACATAAGCTTTGATAAATGTTTTTAACTCCATCATGACTGTTGCCCACTCTGTTTCTGGAGATTTGGTGACCGTTACAAAGTTATTACAAATATAAACCCCTTGAACGTAGTCAAATTTGAACAAGGCTGTTGCTAATGGAGACCACTCGGCAGCCAACTCTTGTTGATCAGCAGGAAAATCAGCCATTTTGCGAGGGTACAACATTTGGTTGGTGACAAATTTTAATGTCTCAGGATTGGGTGTTTGCTCTGTATAAAGCATTACCGGTGGTTTAGTCATTTTTTTATCTTCCATTGTTGTTTGCTATTTTATGATATAAATTAATACTCCGTTGATTTTTTAGTTTTCCTACGAACCCGCAGGCTCACGAAGTAAAAACGTAAAAAAGCATCTTGCTGATAATCAAACTAATACGATTTAGCTGCGCTGCTACTACGTGGTTTCAACGGAGTAATGATAAATACTTCTAGAGTATTATTGGATAGAACAGAATTTTTTATCTAAAAATTCCATTTCTTTAGTCTTAAAAATTGATTGCACAAAAATAACAAAAAAAGCCCTTTTTTGTTGCTGTGTTTGAAATTTTAGTGTTTTTATGAGAATATTATGATAATTGAAATGAGCAAATAAAAAGCCCTTTCGGATTTCTTGTTTATAATCCCCTCAATAAATTTCCTTTATACGAAGAAAACACTATTTTTGTAGTTAGAGCCTGTTTAAATTCTATCTTCAAGTTACAAATACTTGATTTTGCCTTTATGGGCAGTTTTTTTGAGCCTTGATAGTGTTACTATCAGCCTAAAAAAGGATGAATTGGCAACCTCAAAACCATATTATACAGAATTAAAAGAATTTGTATAAGTAATGTTAGATGTGGTCGGTATGCATTCAGACGTTCCTCTACAAAACATTACCCAATACCAAGCCTCAAATTATTATGTACTTAGATTTAAGAGCCTTATAAGTATTCTACTTGGCGACTCAAATTTAAGTTTTAAAAATAGGATGTATAAATGTACAGGAGACAAATTCTTTTTAGTATGATTTTCTAACAAATTATTGTAAAATCAAACCATGCAATTTTCTATTTCTTCAGCAGACCTTAAGGAGCAACTTCAAATTATTAATGGGGCAATTAGCTCTAATCCTATCTTGCCAATATTGGAAGATTTTTTATTCAAAATAGAAGGAGATACCTTGACCATTACGGCTACCGATAACCAAACTTTTATGACGGCTGCTTTGCATGTAGATGCAGATGAAGACGGATGTGTCGCAATTCCTGCTCGAATTTTGTTGGATACTTTAAAGCAATTGCCTACACAACCTTTAAAATTTTCTATTGACTTAGAAACATTTGCTGTTGCTGTTACGTCTCAGTTTGGCCAATATAAGTTGGCAGGAGAAGATGGAAATGATTTTCCAAAAATCCCATCTCCTGATAAGGTGGATAATATTGATATTCCTGCAACGGTATTGTTAGAAGGAATCAACAAAACATTGTTTGCAACAAGTACGAATGAGTCGCAAGTGGCAATGACAGGGGTATTTGTTCAAATCAATAGCGAAGGGTTGACTTTTGTAGCAACGGATGCACACAAGCTGGTTAAATATAGCTTTACGGATATTGACACAGAACTTGATGGGGCTTTTATTTTGCCCAAAAAAGCATTAAATTTGTTGAAAAATGCCTTGTCTAATAGCAATCAAAGTGTGAATATCACTTATAATGATACCAATGCGATTTTCTATTTTGGAAACCAAGTATTGTCTTGTCGCCTTATTGATGAAAATTATCCTAATTATGGAGCGGTTATTCCTTCGGATAATCCCAATACAATGAGCATTACAAGAACGGATTTCTTAAATTCGTTGAAACGTATTGCAAACTATGCCAACAAAACAACCAATCAGGTCAAATTGGAAATATCGGACAGCAGCTTGACAATAGAGGCAGAAGATTTGGATTTTTCTAACCGAGCTACCGAACAATTGCCTTGTTTTTATGATGGCGATGCGATGACAATTGGTTTCAATGCAAAGTTTTTAATTGAAATGTTGAACACAATTGGTGGAGATAACGTGCGTATTGAGTTGTCTAGCCCCAATCGTGCTGGTATCCTTAGAACAGAAGAACAAGCCCCCAACGAAGATTTGTTGATGCTTGTGATGCCTGTTATGTTAAATGTATAAGACTTGCTCTTATAGAGAGAGAATAATAGAATGAGGCTGTTCCTTTGAGGAACAGCCTTTTTTGTTTGGGATAGTATTTTTATTAGAAAAATGGTATTTTGTAACAAAACAATAAAATATTTGCTTGAATTTTAGAAGCTTGAAAATAATTATTCTAATACCAATTGCCAATGAGAGAAAACCAAAATACAGAATGGAAACTTTTGTGGAAAGATGAATATCTAAAATGGATTTGTGGTTTTGCCAATGCACAAGGAGGGCGTATCTATTTGGGAATTGACGACGATGGCAAAGTGGTGGGGTTGCGTAAGTATCGACATCGGATGGAAAGCCTACCTGGCAAGATTCTTAGTAATCTAGGGATTTTGTGTGATGTTAACTTACTTTTGGAGCAGGATAAATATTATATCGAAATTGTTGTCGATGCTTATGATGTTCCAATTTCTTATCAAGGAAAATATTATTATCGTTCAGGGAGTACCAAACAAATTTTACAAGGAACAGCTTTGAATGATTTTTTGATGCGTAAGTCTGGAAAAACTTGGGATGCGATTTTAGAGCCTCAGGCTACTTTGGATGATTTGTCTGAAGAGACGATCCAATTGTTTAAGCAAGGAGCTATTTCTAGTCAACGACTTCCTTCTATTGGTTCGGATACGATGGAAGAGGTCTTAAAGAACCTTCGCTTACAAAAAAAAGGACGTTTAAAAAGAGCTGCTATTTTGTTATTTGGCGATGACCCGAGAGATTTTTACCCTACAGCGTATATCAAAATTGGAAAGTTTGGCACTTCCGATTCGGAATTATTATCACAAGAAACCGTAGAGGGCAACATCATAGAATTGGCAGATAAGGTAATGGCGATTTTGGATGCCAAATATATTACGGCTACGATTTCTTATAAGGGATTGCAACGACAGGAACGCCCAGAGTATCCTCCTTTGGCAATACGAGAAATTTTATTAAATGCCTTGGTACATCGAACTTACATTCAAGCCCCTATTCAGATTAGTTTGTACAAGGATAAAATGATGGTCTGGAACGAAGGTAGCTTGCCGTCGGGCTTGACAATAGAGAATCTAAAAGAGAAACATCCTTCTTTGCCCAAAAATCCTATCTTGGCAGAAGTGTGTTTTAAGGGAGGTTTGATTGAGGCTTGGGGAAGAGGAATCCCTAAGGTAATTGAGGAGTGTCAAAAGTGGGCATTGCCAGAACCTAAGATTGAACTATTGGGTGGAGGCATTGCCATTACCCTGTATAAAAATAAATACACGGAGGATTACTTGGATAGCCTTGATTTGAGTGAGCGGCAGCTGAAAGGACTCGAATACGTAAAAGAGCATGGGCAAATTACCAATAGTATCTATCAAGAGATTAATACGATAACAGACCGAACTGCCAGAAGAGATATTAATGAATTGGTAGAAGTACATCAGTTGTTAGTAAAACATGGTACTACGAAAGGCGCTTTTTATACTTTTCTTGGAGATAATAAGGTCAAGGATTCTAAGCTATAATTGGTCATAATTGTCCGAATAAAAAGTGCTTTGTCTGAATAATGTCCGAATAATTGGGTTTTTGTCCGAATAAAAGGCAACAAAACTAAAACGGTCTCATTTTTGATTTTTAGAGAAAATATATTGAGCTCTTAGATAAAAACTTACAATATGAAATACCTTACTTTATTCTTTGCAATGATTGTTGTTAATAATGTTTTTGGGCAAACCGCCAAAGCGTATTATCAAAAAGGGAATGTATTCTTTAAAGAAAAAAAATATGCTGAAGCAGTCGATAGCTATAATGCAGCTTTGGAAATAGATTCTCTATACGTATTTGCGTTGACAAATAAGGGGCGGGCTTTGTTTGAACAAAATAAACATGAAGCATCAAAAGAAGTTTTTGATAAGGTAGTAGAACTAAGTCCCGAAGATATGGATGCTTATTATAATCGAGCCAAGTGCTATCGAGCGATGGATTATTTTGAAAATGCCATTATGGATTATAGTACCGTACTGGAGTTAAGTCCTAAACATTTAGATGCTTATTACAATAGAGGATTGACATACCAAGAGGTTAACCGCAATCAAGAAGCGATCAAGGATTTTGAGAAAGTGTTGGAACTAAAGGAACTTCGAACGACTACTAGCGAACAGTATCGTGATATTTATACTTTGTTGGGCTTTTCGAAACGATTGTTGGGAGAGTTTGATGCTGCCTTGGTTGATTTGGAAAAGGCAATTTCCTTAAATTCTAAGGATGCAGCGGCTTACTACCATCGTGGTACCATTCGAGTAGGGACGGATGCCATAGAAGCTGGTTTGTTAGACCTAACCAAAGCAATTCAGTTGAAGCCCGATTTTGCAAAAGCTTATTATCAAAGGGGCTTGACTTATCGGATGCAAAAAGATTATAAAAATGCGATTAAAGATTTTTCTAAAGTAATAGAAATTAACCCAACAGCTAATATGGGGTATATTTCGAGAGGCTATACTTATGCCAATATGGGCAAGGCGAAAGAGGCCATTAAGGATTATGATAAAGCAATAGCAATTAACCCCAAAGATGCTGCAACGCATATCCGAAGAGGTTATGCCAATATTGATTTGAAAGCTTATGAAGATGCAGTGGTAGATTTTACAACCGCCGCAGATTTAAAAACACCTTTTTCAAGCTATGCCTATAACAATAGGGGAAATGCTAGGCGTCTTTTGAAAGATTATGATGGTGCCTTGGAAGATGTCAATTTATCGCTTCAAATGGATTCTTTAAATGCTTTTGGGTATAGTAATCGTGGCTTGATTTGGATGGATAAAGGAGTGACCAATAATGCCTTGGAAGATTTTAACCGAGCAATAGAATTGAATAATCAAATTGCAGAATTCTATTATAATCGTGGTACTTACTATCTGAATTTGAAAATATACGACAAGGCGACAGCAGACTTTAGTAAATCGGTAGAACTGGCTCCTGAATACAAACAAAAAGAAATTCCTAAATTGCTAAAAATTGCTAAAAGAGGTTTTTTATCTGGGGATTGATGAGGGGTGATGTTTAAGTGACTATTTTAATAGGATTATGCCAGCCTTATTAAAACTTTCCATTTGGTAGGAAGGAATAGTCAAGTTTTGGCATTGATAGCAGGATATAAACTTTAATTTGGGAAGATTTAGTAGCTCATTGGGTAGCTTTTTGATAGGATTTTCTTGAATAGAAAAATAATCTAAATGTTCAAATTGTTGAATGGATGGCGGAATTTTATGTAGGTTACAGTTTTCCAACTCTAATCTTTCGAGCCAATTCATTTCCCATATTGAACTCTTTTCAGATAAATCAGGACAATGCGTAATTTCTAAGGATTTTAATTTCTTTAAAGCCCATAAATTAGATGGTAGTGTAGAGGTATAGTTTTTAATTTGTAGAATAGTCAAATTCTCAAGCTTAGATAATGCATTGGATAAATGTCCTTCTTGGTTTTCAAAATCAAGGGATAACTTAATTAGATGTTTTAGTAGGTATACATTTTCAGGTATACATCCTAATTTTCCAGCTAATTCTATTGTTTTTTTAGTAGTAAATGCTGTGATAACTTTGGCATCAATTTCAAAATTGGTCGGAAGTGCTTCGAGCTTAAAGACGTGGCGTAGAATCCATTGAACAGTGGGAAGTTGTTCTATTGGCATGCCTTCATTCTTGGCTAGAATTAACGCTAATTCTACATTGTTAATATTAGGAGAGAATAAGAGTTTTTCAATTTTATCTTCCATATTTGAATAAAGCAATTTATCATCAGATTACTGCACAACCAACTTAGGACGTCTCAATATATGATGAATTTTGATAGAAACATCTAGGAATAAAATTCTAGGATTGCCATTGCGTTCTATATGGAACGCTGTTTCATCAAAAAGCGTAATCAGTTCTTGAAGTTGATCCACTCCAATTACTTTTAGCATATTTTGAGCGGTTGTCAGTTCTGCCTTTTGAAGGCGTACTTTTAATTGACCACCTCCTAGTTGTAAGCTCAAGAATTCTTTTAGAAAGTAAAGTGCATATTGCAAAAAAACGACCTGATCCTTGCGCCCCATTTTAGTGAAAAAGTCTTTTTGAGGATGTTTGCCACTCACAATACCTTCCACCCATTGTACCATCTCTTGTGGTTTGCCTTGGTAACAAACCCGTAGCCAATCGACAAATAGGGTTGCATTGTTATCATCCATATCTTCTACCAAAGCGCAAGCTTTGTTGTAGTTGCCTTCAACCAAATATGCGATTGTCTGTGCTTTTTGAGCACTTAAATTTTTGTTTTGTTCCAGCGCTTTGGCAATTTGCTCGTCTTCTAATCGAGGAATATTCACTAGTTGACAACGAGATAAAATGGTATTCAATATTTTACCTTCTTCTTCAGAAATCAATAAAAATACAGTATTGGGACGAGGCTCTTCGATGAGTTTTAGCAAGCGATTTCCTTCTTTACCTAAGTATTCAGGAAGCCATAAAATCATAATTTTGAAGCGCCCTTCTAGTGCTTTGTAACTTAGGCGTTGGACGATAGAAACACATTCATCTTTGGTAATGTTTCCTTGTTTATTTTCTGCTCCTAAGTATTCAAGCCATTGATTGGCATTGAGATAAGGATTTTCGGTGATAGCAGCACGCCATTCTTTTATAAAATTGGTACTAATTGCCTTTGAACCAACGGTTGGATAAGAAAAGTGTAAATCAGGGTGGACGTATTTATTGGTTTTGCGGCAAGCACCACAAGTGCCACATGCATCTTGGTCGGCGGGTTGTTCACACAGCAAAAACTGAGCATAAGCTAAAGCTAATGCCAGTGCTCCATTTCCTTCTTTACCTAAGAAAATTTGAGCGTGTGCTGTTCGTTCTGCACGATAACTCTCGACAAGGTGCTGCTTTATTTTTTCATGCCCAAATACTTCCTTAAATAGCATACTAATTGATTGGTCAACTTTGATAAATTATGTTTTGGTACTTTAAACTTCCACACAATTTATCAAAGTACCAAATTTATTTGGATTGAAAAGAAATAAATTTTGAGGAGACATTCAAACTAGCTTATGCCGAAACACCTAAAGCCGATAGTACCTCATCAGAAGCAGGTTCTGTTTGAGGATCGAAAACATGGGTCAAAAAACCTTGTTCATCAAAAACATATTTTTGAAAATTCCAGCTTACTTCAGAATCTTGAACACCGTTTTGTGCTTTTTCTGTTACAAAGGAGTACAAATAATGCTTATCGTCTCCCTTTACAGAAATTTTTGTTGTCATTGGAAAACTAATATGATAAGTAAATCTACAAAATTTTTCAATGTCTTCATTAGAGCCTGGTTCTTGTCCACCAAAGTTGTTGGCAGGACAACCAACAATGACAAATTTATCAGAAAACTCTCGATACATTTCTTCTAATTGTGCATATTGTGGTGTCAAACCACATTCTGAAGCTACATTTACGAGCAAGATTTTTTTTCCAGCATAGTCAGAAAAGTTAATTTCATTGCCTTTTAAACCTTTAAGGGTCAATTTATGGATGCTTTGAGGTGTGTTCATAATTTTATTTAGATATTATTAAGTAATAGTTAGCGACACGACTACTCGGTAGTTTGTAAGTTTAATAGTCCGTCAATTATTAGTTAATTTGGATATTACTTGCGTTCTTGTTGATAATATATTTACTTATTTAACAACATATTTCTAGCGTTTTAGTTATTAATAGTTCATGAATTTTTTGTTTTTTTTGTCAAAGGAAATGAAAAACAATCTTGTTTTGTATGGATTATTAGTTAAATATGGTTTTGATTGATGGTTAGGATGCTACTCGTTTTGGTAATGTTTAAGATTTTAGAATAGGAAGTGGCTAAAAACGAATAGTTTACGAATTAATAAAGAACCAAAATAAATTTTTTTTGAAAAGATATGTATATTTCAGTATTTCGAAAAGCACATTTTAATGCCGCTCATCGGTTGCACAATCCTAATTGGTCAGAAGAAAAGAATGAAGCTATTTTTGGATTGTGTAATAATAGTTATTACCATGGGCATAATTATGAATTAGAGGTCAAAGTAAGTGGAGAAGTAGATCCTGAAACGGGGTATTTGATCGACTTGAAGCTGTTGTCGGATATAATTAAGGAGCATGTAGAGGACAAACTGGATCATAAAAACCTAAATTTACAAGTAGAAGAATTCAAAAATTTAAACCCTACTGCAGAAAATATTGCGTTTGTAATTTGGCAAATTTTAAGAAACGAACTGGATGAAAAATACGATTTGATGGTTCGTTTGTACGAAACGCCACGGAATTATGTGGAGTATGAAGGTAAATAGGTATTGAAACTGTTGAAAAAAGATTATATTTGTTAAATGTGCCCCTCTATCCTGTAGTCAAAGGACTATGGACCAAAACTTGTTTTGTGCAAAAACTATGATTTGTTATCATTTGTTGTTAAATGGAAAATAATTAATGTAATCAATCCATACAAACTCGATAGCAAGATTTTACACAAATCAATGCCAAACAAAGCGCAATAGAATTGAGTTTAGGGTTGTTTTGCTGTCAACAAAACAAACAAAACTCACTCAATGCTTATACAATGTGCATTCACGAACAAAAAATAGAGCGTTCCTGTGGTGCCATAAGCAATATTTAGCGATCTAATGAAGATATCGCTTCGTAGAAAACACGCAGTAGCAGCGTAGTAAACTAAGCAAAGCGCGTTAGTTGACTAGGTGTGTGCTGCGCAGTTGATTATTAATAAAATTTGGTTTTATTATTTTGATTTTTAAAGTTTTGATAATCATCTTTTGGGTAAGGTGTCTTGTGAAAGCTAAAAGATCTACGAAGTATTAATGAAGAAAATACATCTTGCAAAAATAATTAGTATACTTTTCTGTAAATGAAAACTAAGTCCAAGTATCTGATAACAATATGTCTTATTTTGTCCAGTCAGATTACGATACTTATAGCACAACCTTCGTTTACACTAAATGGTTCTACCATAGTCATGTCGGAGAATTGTTATCGTTTAACATCTCACGAATCATCTAATGACGTTGGTAGCCTTTGGTGCGAATTTCCTATTGATTTAACGAATGCCATTAATTTGCGTTTTGCCATTAATTTGGGCTGTTCGAAATATGCTGGAGAAGGGATCGCTTTTGTTATGCATACGGATTCTAACAGCTATGATGCGCTAGGATGCAATGGTTCGGTAATGGGGTTCGGAAAATCAAGCAACTGTGAAGGGATCGCTCCTTCTTTGGCTTTGGAAATTGATACCCGCTTTAATAGAAACCACAAAGATTTGTACCAACCTCACTTAGCGTTGGTGAAAGATGGTAATTTAGGAAAACCATTGACTGCACCTATTCGAGCAAAAGAATACGGCAAAGATGTGCGAGATTGTGAATACCATGATGTTCAGATTACGTGGTTTCCATCCAAACAAGAACTTTGCATTTATTTTGACGGAGAAGTTCGAATCACGTACAAAAAAGACTTGATCAATGAGATTTTTGGTGGTACTCAAAGTGTCTATTTTGGTTTTACAGGAAGTACTAGTAGCCGAGCGAATATGCAGATGGTTTGTGTCCAATCTCTGGTCATTGAAGTTGATGGAGATTTTGAGCGAAAACGGAATTTTGAAGATGCAATAGGTATTTATCCAAATCCTTTAAAAGAGAAAATAACAATTGATGTTGATTTATCAGAAGAGCAAGATGTACAAATGCAGTTGTACGATAGCACGGGTAAATTGATTTATGAAATACCAACCCATGCTACTCAATCTAAAAAGTATTATTTTAATATGCCTGGTTTACCTTCAGGAGTCTATTATGTGACCGTTACCAATGGAACCAATCGGGTTAGTAAAAAAATTGTGCACATCTCTTCTATTCGTGCCTAGTGTGGTGTAGGGCTGAAATGAGCTTATTGAACCACTCGTTTGTATAGTCTAAATGACGTTAGATTTAAATCAATTTCTTCGTATTCTGTTGTATTTAATATTTTTCTTTTGGGAAGAATTAGGTAATCTTGATGGGTAAATACAGTGGATAAATCAATATAAAAATAGCGATACATATAAGCATGCAAATTCCAAATTTTGTATAAAGAAGGAGGAATATGTACAATTGTATTAGGTGGGATTACCTGACCAATTGCCATACTATCGGGCAAGACATCATAACTTCGAGCATATTTTCCCATATTTCTGATACTTAGACCAACACACAGTACTAACCCTAGCATAAGGCCTATTTTTAACAACTTATTGAGGGATTCAAATTTCACAAAATAGTGCATCAAAGCTTTAAAGGTAGGAAAAATAAAAGTTGCCATACTCAGACAGTAAAAAAGCATAGAAGGCACAATATAAAAACGTAGTTGTTTAGGGCTAATGAGCATAGGCAAAGAAGCCGAACAAGCAATAAGAAACCATAAAAAAAACAACCGCCAATTGATTTTTTCTTGAACAGGAATGGCGAAAATCTTAGTGAGTAAGTGCATACCAACTAATAAACTAACAACAATAAGGGATTCTTCTATAATTGCTTGAAGGAGAAAAAAACGGTGTTCTGCTAAGCTATCCATGCCCGATAAAGACCCTTTTAACTGAAGTTCTAAATAGACTTCGAAGAACGTTAGCGCTCTAGGGCTGGTTATAAAAAGCAACCAATAATAAAGAGCCATAAAAACCCCTGTAGCAGTAGTAGCTAAGATTGCTTTGCCTAGTAAATTTCGTTGATACAGCAAGGCATAAATAATATAGGTAGCCAAGGGATACAAGGCAACAGGACCTTTGACTAAAGTGCCTCCAAATATCAATAAACTGGAAAGGAAAACAGAACCAATCCAATGTTTATCAGTCGATATATTTTTCAGATGAATCCAAATGGCTGTAGTCGTGAATAAAGTTAAAGTATTTTCAAGCATATTGTTACCGTAACTCCATCCAATGATAGGAATACACGTCCAAAAAAAAATAGCTAAACTACTGCCCGATTTGTAAAATAATTGCCAACATTGGTGTATCAGAAAAATGGTCAAACAAGCCATGAGCAGAGAAAACGTACGCTCTAGCCAATAGACGTCTCCGAGTACCCAAAAGAACAAGCTTTGAATCCAGAAAGCCATAGGAGGGTGACCATTAAAACTATTATCTAATGTATTGGAAACTTTTAAATCCCAAATTGTTGCTTGAGCATCAAATACAAGGTTGCGGGAAATAGCAGAATAAAACATCCCATCGTCAAATACGCCATACATCCATAAAGGAACTACCCACCAAGCAAAAATCATCACTAAGTTAGACAATTTCATAATGCTTAAAGATTGGAGACGTTTGTTCAACATAATAAGTTTTATCCTATTTTTAGCGGACAATTGGTTGTTGATAAAAGAAAAAAACGAAGCTTGCCGAGTAGGCTTGTGCTAGTAGCACAAAAGCCCAAGGTCATGAGCCTAGCGAACTAATCCATAACCACATAGTAGTAGTGCAGCTAAATATTAAAATCTAAGGTACTCAATTTTTTTTACCAAACTTAATACGTACTAAAATTACGTAGTATGAATGGTAGATTAACAAGAAAGGGCTGAAACAAAGTAATTACCTCAACGTTTTATCTTTCTTTTTGTTCTCTTTAGTAGAACGGAAATTGCTAGAAAAGGAATCAATAAAAATGCCGAAAAAACGAAGCTTTTTCGGCATCTATGATTTAAGGAGAACTTGTTGCCAAGAGAATCTCAATACAACTACTTATTCTACAATAACTTGTTTGGTAATTTGTTGTTCTCCATGCATCAAGTTGATGAGATAAGTACCAGAAGGATATTTAGATAAGTCAATTTGATCATTGTAATTTCCTTCAAAATTTTGAATGTTTTTACTAAACATGGTTCGACCGTCTAAGCCAAGCACCTGAATTGTTAATGGGGCTTTTTCTCCTTCAAATCGAATGTTAACAATATCGGCAGTTGGGTTAGGGAACACCTCCATAACAGCTTTGGTTTCAAAAGTTGGAAGAACCAAGTCTTTCATATTTTGAGGCAAATCTTCTTTGGGTGCTTCTATTGGTGTTTCTTCTTGAATAAAAGTATTGGTTTCGCAGTATTCTTCTAGTTTCGTAATTTTAGCAGCAGTTCTAGGGTTATTTGCCCAAGAGCCGAGTGTTGCCTCAATCAGCATGGTTTTGTTGTTTCTGACAACTTGAATTTGAATTTGGTCACCAGGTTTTTTACTTTGAATAAATTGAATAGCTTCTTTAGTACTGCTAATAGGAGTTTGATCCATTTTAGTAATTTTATCCTCTGCTTTTAATACCGCAGCAGCGGCACCTGTTCCTTTGATGATAGAAGACAGCCGAGCACCACTACCGTCTTCATTGGAAGCATGATTAAGATAGACTCCCAAAAAAGGCTTGTTATACATTTCAGCTAATCTTTCGCAAGCACTTTCTTGCATTTCTTGTTCTTCTTGTTGATTTTCTGCGCAATATTCTTCTAATTTAGTGATTTTAGCAGCAGTTCTAGGGTTATTTGCCCAAGAGCCGAGTGTTGCTTCAATTAGCATGGTTTTGTTGTCTCTGACAACTTGAATTTGAATTTGGTCACCAGGTTTTTTACTTTGAATAAACTGAATGGCTTCTTTGCTGCTCTGAATAGGAGTTTGATCCATTTTAGTAATTTTATCTTCTGCTTTTAATACTGCAGCTTCAGCACCCGTTCCTTTGATAATAGAAGACAATCTAGCACCATCGCCTCCATCTGTATGAGGGCTACTAAGGTAAACTCCCAAGAACGGTTTGCCGTATAGTTTTTCTAACTTTTCGCAAGCATTTTCTTTTAAGTACCCATCAGAATTAGAACTCCAAGAGTAGGTATAATTGTAATTTTGACGGTGATTTAGATAATGATTTTGGGAAGTAGAGCGAAGAATAGAAGCAGCTGTATGCGTTGCTCCATCTCGTTCGTATTGGACTACAATAGCATCCCCAACTTGATGACCTTGAATTATCTCATGTAGATTCGCAATGTTAGCGGTCTTTTTTCCATCAATACTTATAATTTTATCATTTTCTTGTAGCCCAATTTCTGCGGCAGTAGTATTGGGGAATGTTTTTAATACCACAACTCCCGATTCGTTTCCTTTTAGCAAAACACCTAACTTCGGCTTGTTATCTATTACTTCTATTTCTTCTTCTTGGGAAGGTTCCCAGTGGTAAGCAATCTGCCCTTCATAACTTTCAGAAGGAGCATTATTTACAAAAACTCGAACATTTTTATTCAAATTTTTCTCAATGGTTGTAACTTTGTGGTCTGTACTAGTATTGCTATCTTGTGCAAAAATAGAGTTGGAAGAGCTAGAGGTGATCATAGTTAAACTCAATCCATAAATCCAAGCTTTTCGATTAAAAAAAGTTTTCATATTAGTATAATTTTTACAAGTGGTTGAACAGAATTATTAGCGGTAATTGGTTTGACCACTTTTGTTAAAATGATAAAAGGTTTAAACCATCCAAGTACAGAAGGAATGGAGTTATAAGTGGTGGTTTGTCAATCTCTTGTAAATTTAAGGAACGAATGGCGTTATTCTTCTTAAGGAAAGGTTAATAAGGCGTTAAGTATTAAAAACAAAATAAAATAAGGTAGTGCAAATGAAAATAGAAATTTTATTACTTGTCTGTGGCGGGCTTTTTCTCGGTACAAGTTGTGGAACAACAAAAAAAGTACAAAAGAACGACGACAAAGAAATAACAACAGTAACAACTACGGACACTATCCCTCCTCAAGTAATTTCTCACCCTCCTGTATATATTGAAGGTGGAACTAGAAAAAAGATCTTTTATGTAGGGATGCCGAGTACCGTCAAGGTTTATGCTGAAGGAGGGAATACTGCTCATTTAGATGTATCTGTAAGTGGAGGAGAGTTAATACCTGCTGATTTGACCAAAGGTTTGTACAGTTATACCGAAAAAATACCAGGAATCGCTGTAGAGGTCGTTGCCAAAGATACTTCTAAGGGAATTGTTGTTTCTGAAATTTTTGATGTTGTAGAGATACCTGCTCCCGATGCTTATGTCGGTAAATATCGAAAGCCAGTAGATACCAAACGAGTAGAATTTACGGTAGAGGAGTTTAAGCAACAAGACGTACTCATGTTAAAACACGATGAGAGGGTACCTGCTCGTTGCGATGCGGAAAGTTATACATTGATTCACATCAATAAAGAGGGTAAGAGGGCTGTCCATGCCAATCAAAATAAACGAGGAATGTTTGATGAAACAACGCAAGCAATGATTTCAAATGCTCAACAAGGAGATATTTTTATTTTTGAAAATATAAAATCAACCTGTTCGCCATACCCTGTTAAAAATATAGTCTATCTGCTAAAATAGAATTGTTTTTGAGGGCAATATGTAGAGTCCTCTAGGGGGCTTTTTTTTGAAAAAGAGGCGTTTTGAAGATTTTTTATAAAAAAAATAAAAAAAAAATCACATAATGTTCACACTTTTAATTAGGGCTGCATTAAGAAGTGTAGTTAAGAATAACAACAATGTTTTTCCAAACTATATTCAACTTCAATAACCATGAAGTTTCAACCTTGAATTAAGATGTGTGTTTTTATAGATTAGATAGTATGTTTTAAACCTAACTTGGCTCCCACCGAGTTAGGTTTCTTTTTTTTAGTAACTATCCCTAAATATCCCCCAATTGAGGACGCAATAAAATTTCTTCTACAACTGTTCGATCACTCAGATTATAAATGTCGAGTAGTGTTTGTGCAACGTCTTCTGCTTTCATAAAACGTTCCTCAGGTAAATCTGTTCCTTCCCAAGATGCTGTATAGGTAGCTCCTGGCATGACAGCCGTAACTCGAATGCCTTTATCTTTTACTTCTTCTCTCAAAACTTTAGAAAAACCCAACATAGCATGTTTAGAAACAGCATAGGCACCATAAGGCATGATACTAGCAATAGAACACATGTTAAAAATATGCCCTTTTTTTTGCGTAATCATACTAGGAAGTATGCTTTGAGTCATGTAATAAGTGCTATATAGGTTTAAATCCATCATCATTTCGAACGCAGATTCATTTTCAGATTGCGCTAACTCACAAGGAATAAATACGCCTGCATTGTTCACCAAAATATCAATGCTAGCCCATTGTTTAACAATAGCAGCAGCAAAGTTTTTGACAGCATCTTTTTTAGACATATCAACAACTTGACCAATAACCTCAATAGAGTAGGTGTCTTCTAAGTGTTTTTTTAACGCATCAACGTCGGTTTGTGTGCGAGAACAAATAGCAACATTAAAGCCATTTTGAGCAAATAATTCGGCTACAGCACGACCAATTCCTTTAGTAGCTCCTGTTATAATTGCATTCATTATATTCGTTTATTTAGTGAATGATATATTGCAGCCAATATATAAATTATTACAACAGCAACAAAAATAGCAACACTTAATCTAAACTAGTCATACCATGTTTAATGGCATACTTGACCAATTGAGCATTGTTGCTAATATCCAATTTTTTAAAAATGGTTTGTTTGTGACTTTCTACTGTTCTAGGAGAAATAAACAATTGTTCTCCAATTTGTTTGTATCCGAGTCCTTCACAAAGCAACTGAATGATAGAAACCTCTCGTTCGGATAGTTTTGAGTGTTGATTTTGTTGAGTATTGGCGACATAACCCTTAAAAATGGTTGATAAAATAGAAGAACCAAAGTAATTTTGATTTTTGACAACGGTTTCAATTGCTTCTACCAATTCTTCTTTGGTACAATCCTTAGGTAAAAAGCCCATAGCCCCTTTCTGTACTGCTTGTTGAATGCGTTGTTCTTCTGTTTCGGCAGAAAACATTAAAACAGGAATATCAGCATATTCTTTTCTTAGTTGTTCTAAGACTTCAAGACCGTTCCTATTAGGCATGATAATATCTAACAAAATTAAGTCGGGTTGTTGTGTTTTGAGGCGTTCAAAAAGTTCCAAAGATCCTGAAAAGTCTGCTAGAACCTGAATATTTGTTCCTAATAATAATGCACGAATTCCATCTCTTAAAATCTCGTGATCGTCAACAATGAAAATAGATATTTTACGCATTTTGAGGTGATTGTTGTAATGAAAAACTAAAAATGGTGCCTTTGCCTAGAGTGCTATTCACTTTGATAGTGCTACTAAGACGTTCGGCTAATTCTTTGCAAAGAAGCAGCCCAATTCCTGTTCCTTTTTGAGGGATATGATGCTCAACTGTTGGTACAGTCTGTTGGAATAAATTACTTTGCTCTATTTCAGACATACCTTTGCCAGTGTCTTTGACCAAAACTTCAATTGTGTTACCAATGGTTTTGGCTTGTACATATACTTTGCCACCTTTGGAAGTAAATTTGATCGCGTTATCAATTAAATTTCTAAGAATAGTTTGGGTTATTTTTAAATCGGCATACACGATACTATTGGGAGGGACTGCGTTAATTAACGCAATTTGTTCTCGATCTGCATTGATCTTAAATAAATTAAAGACATCTGCAACCAGCTGCTCTAAAGCAAAATGCTGTGGGGTATTACTTAATTTCCCGCTTTGATTAATAGCCCATTGCAATAAGTTTTGGATGAGCAAATACAACTCATTGGATGATTTTTCTAATTTTTGAATAAAATATAAAATAGAGCTTTTATCCATAGACTCTAAGTTGCTCGATAGAGATTGAGTGATAGAGCGAAAACCGATTAAAGGATTTTTGAGATCGTGTCCAATAATGGTAAATAATTTATCTTTAGTAGAATTGAGTATTTCTAGTTCTTTATTGGTTTTAGAACGATACCGATACAATGAAATAAGAACACTAATAATTATGACCAGTAAAAAAAGGACACTAAAAATCCACTTTCGTTGAGTTTGGATGCGCTCTAACTCTAAGCTAGAAATAATATTTTGTTGCTTGAGCAATTTGATTTCTTGCTCTTTTTTCTCTGATTCGTACTTTGTTTCCAGCTCAGCAATGAAATTAGCATTTTTCTCTTGTTCGATACTATCGGCGATGGCTTTGTATTGTAGATAATAAAAAGAGGCCTTTTCGCTGTTATTCATTAGGTTGTAATAGTCAGCATAAATCTGATAAACTCGAAAGGTGTTGATATCAAGTTGATGTTCTCGAATGATTCGCTCCGCTCGTTGAATGTGTTGTAGTGCTTCAGGAAATTGATGAGCTTTTAAGTGCATTTCTGCAATGTCAAGTAAAATTTCGCCAATTAATTGAGGGTTACCTTGTATCATCCTCAATTCAAGTGCTTTGTTATAATACGCTATAGAACGCTCATAGTCATCCTGCCAATACGCTAGTTGCCCGATAGAAACATAGTTATTGATAATGCCCACAGAATCTTTTAGTTTTAAATTAAGCTCCAAGGCTTGTTGATAATACTGCCTTGCTTGTTGGTAGTTCTTTATTTGCCTATAAACGAGTCCTATATTAGATAAACTCTTACTAATTCCTGATTGATTATTAATTTTTCGTTTTAAGGCTAAAGATTTTTTGTAATACTCTAGTGCTTTATCGTGCTTCTCAAACTTCATATAAACAATTCCTATGTTATTATAAGTAGAATGAATAGAAGGCGAGTTGAGTTGTTCTTTAATTTTTAGAGCTTTAAAATAATATGTCAGAGCAGTGGGGTAGTCTTTTAACTGATTATAAGCAAACCCCATATCATTATAAAGCCAAGCAAATATTTCTTCTTTTAGTTCTTCTTGTTTTGTTTTAGCCCATTCTAGAGTTTTTAAGCCATAGACAACAGCACTATCAGGTTGTCGAAGGTAAATGAAAGCATCAACGACTTTAGTTGAAAAAACAAAAAGCGTGTGGTCGAAATTATTTTTTTTAGCTAGTTTGCAAATAAATTTTCTATAAAATAAAACTTCTTCTGGATGAAAACGCCCCAATTCAGCACAGATAGCGTCCAATAACTCTATTTTTAAAGAATCACTTGGCGTGTCTAATATATATTGAGGAATCTTAAACGTTGAATTGTTTTGTGCAGCAGTTGTGGAGAAAAACAATGTTGTTAAAAAAAAACAATAAAGGACTGTTTTAATGGGAGCAAAAGTTTTCATTTTGAATCAATTAAGAAAAGAAGGAATAAGATACAAAATATAGAAATTTTTATAAAAAAAAGGTCAACCTCATGTTAGAAGTTGACCTTTTATGATTAGAACTTAAGATAAGTTTACCTAGTTTGTTCATTATTTTTTTTGCGAGCAATATTAGCACTAGCACGATTTTGTTTGTGTTTAATAACCGCTTTTTCTTTTCTAGTCACAACACCATCTGCTTTAGCTGCTCTTTTAGTTCGATTAATATCACGCTGTTGCTGTTTTAATTTTTTTGCTTCGGCAGGAGTTAATTCTCCAGAGCGAACACCGTCATTAATTCTGGCATTTTGTTTTACCTGTTTGGTAACAACTTCCTTTTGGGTTGTTTGAGCATTAGCGTTGAAGCCTAATCCAAATAAAGCAATCAGTACGAATAACAAATTTTGAATCTTCATGATCGTTACAATTTTTAATGTTTGGAGAATTTTGTTGATAACATTAAGACTTCAGTACTTATCAAAGGTTTAATTCAAAGGAAAAAAATTTACTTTATTGCTGCTTAGTTGGATCGTATTCTGGGTCAATTTTCTTCCATCGTTGGTGATATTCCTCTACTTTCTCTGGTTGATTTAATTGGCGATAAGCAATTTCTAAATTGTAAAGAATAGGAACTGCATTGGGTGTTATCTCTAACGCTTTCTCTAGGTTTTTGATGGCTGTATAGTGAGAATTGGTTGCTTCTTGGAGGCGACCTGCTTGTTGCAATTGCATGCCCTTTATACCATAAGCAATCCCCAACAAACGGAAGCTTTCAAAGTCTTTATTTGAATAAGTCAAAGACTTTTCAATCGAAGCAATCGAAGCATCTATTTGCCCTAAATGTTGCCCCAATAAATTACCACGATCTCTATAAACAACGCCTAAGTTGCGGTGAACATCTGGGTGGTCTGGGCGCAAGCGAAGTACTTCGTTATAAGCCTGTATACCCGCATCATAGTACTTCAATGCTTCTTCAAAAAGACTTCGTTTGGCTTGAGGATTGGTATTATTGGCACCTTCTTGTTTTTTTACGCCACCTAACATCACATTAGCATTACCACGCAACAACCAAGCATTGTTATAGGTAGGGTGCAGTTGTGTCGCTGTAATTGAATGTCCCAATGCTTTTTCAATCAGCATTTTACGCTCTATAGAGTTATTGGAGCGATTGGCTTTATCTTGTAGCACACCCGAAACGGCATTGTTTAATTTTGCACTATGAGGAGAGTGTACAATATCTGTGGTAAATAATGTATAGTCATCATACCAAGCAAGGTTTCGAGTACATGTTTTGATAGAATATAGAACGACTAGAACTCCTAATACAGCTGTTGGAATTCTCAAGGCATCCACCCAACTTTTACCTCGGTCTGAAGCTCGTTGAACTAGTTCGTATAATCCCATGGCACAGAGCGTACTAAAGCCAACTGAAGGTAGGAACATGAAGCGTTCGGCCATATTGGTTCCAATCGGAAAAATTAAATTTGAAACAACTGAGAAAGTTGCCAAATAAAATAGAATAAAGAACGCATATGCTTTTCGTTTGAGGGTACCCAAGATTAATAAAATACCTAAAATAAAATGCAGCAATACAGAAAGTAAGACCTCAGGCATTGAAAAGGTCGGAATAACATCCATATTGGTACGAATATGCTTTGGGTAATAATCATTTGTCAGTGGATCTGGATAAATGAGTAGTTTGACGTACTTGCCCCAAGTGTACAATACTGTTGCCAAACGCTCTTCGTTAGTATAAGAAACGTAGCGGTTGTTTTCAATTTTTAGGAACGGATCATTCATTAATTCGGTTGCAGGGGCGTTGTTCGTACTCACAACAGAGGCGGCATCTCCTAAAATTGGACCTCGGATTCCAAACCAAAAAATACCAACAATAACAATATAAGGAACTGTTTTTATTAAGATTTCTGGAAGTTCTTTCTTGGTAAAGAAGTAAAGCGCAGCAGGAATAATAGCTAGGAAGGTAACCGCATTTTCTTTTGAAAAAATCGCAAAAATGAAAGCCAAAATAGCACCAACTTCATAGAAAAGTGCTTTGTTTTGTTCTGCTACAGCAGCTTTTAAGACCCAATAGACAGCCAATACAGAGCCTAACAAAACCATAATTTCATCTCGACCTTTGATGTTGGCCACTGCTTCAGTATGAATTGGGTGTGTCGCATAAAGTAAGGCACCTGCTAAGGCTATAAAATAACCTTTTAAATTATTTTGAGTCCTTTTAGGATTAAACATTTGCAACAACATCAAGTAAATAACTACACAAAGCCAAGCATACAACAGCATATTGACAAAATGACTAATCCACGGTTTGCCCCGATAGTTTTTATCTCCATCTTTGTCCAAAGCAGGTTGCCCGTCTGAGCTTGTTACCACCTCACCGAACAGTTGCAATTCAATAGCAAAAGTTGCTAGAGAAAGAGGACGATAACGACCACCTGCAACTAAGTTTCGCTTGCTCCCAAAAAAACCTGTAAATGTATCTTCAGTCCAAATACCATGCATTCCCTTAAATCCCTTTTTGGTAAATTCGTTGCGGAGAATAACAATGCTATCATCAACAGCATACTGATGCCCTAGCGTGTTGGCATACAAAGCTGCACTTAGAAAGAAGACAAGAATCAAATGCATTTTATGATTGACCCAAAAAGAATTTTTTACTTGTAATTCTTGGGAGGAGTTAGAATTTTTGTCTTTTTGAGTGCTAGCTTTAGAAGTAGAAGGCGTAGCTTTTTTAGATGGTGATTTTTTTTTCTTACTCATAACTTGCTTTTGGTAAAGTGGCACGAAGTACTAAAATTAAGAATTCAAAAGAAATAAGTACAGCTAGAAGAGCTTTATTTCTTTTGAGTTCTTAAATAAATGGTAAAATGAAAGTTCTTTACGATGCTGTTGAAGGAGCATCAATGACTTTTACAACCATGCGAATATCTTCTACTGGACGATCAGGCCAAGTTGGTTCAATAGAGCGATAGGTTTTGGCAGATACGATTTTTTCTAAGACAGGCATACCTTTTATCACTTGTCCAAATATCGTATACATATTATCGTATTGCGGTGTACCACCATACATCTCGTAAAGCTCGATTTGTTCGGGCGTGTAATCGACTTTTGTTTTTAATGATAACTCCTTTACTTGATATTGTTTAAGAGGTTGCCCATGAATAATCATAAACTGGGAGCCATTAGAAGACTTATCGGGGTGGTGCCCAATGCCTTTATGAAAACCACACAAAGCACCTTGGCGCATGATAAATTTGGTCGATATTTCAGCAGGGATACGATGCTCAGCGTTCCCCATGCCAAGATACTGTTCTGGTGGGACAGAATCTCTAGAGTCGGGGTCCCCTCCTTGAATCATAAAATTGGGTTGTACTCGATGAAACAGTAGCCCATCGTAAAAACCTTCTCGAGCTAGTTTTAAGAAATTATCTCGGTGTTTGGGGGTTTCATTAAATAATTCAATAATCATCTCCCCATATTGTGTTGTAATGGAGACTTTGGGTCTAGGAAGTGTGGCAATAGTATCTTCTTCTTCTGTGGAGTCAGCAGTAGGAGAACCACAGGCACTTATCAAAAGACCGATTAATAGCAATAAATAAACTTGTTTGTGCATGGATTAACTGTTCTTTACGTGTTCGATATATTCGGCAATTTTTCTTCTTAACAAAACTTCTTGTTGAGCACGTCCAGCAGGTGGAATCGCCATTTGTTTCCAATGAGGCCAACCATCTTCGTCATAGCCTTCTAGTTCGTAATAACCATCATAACTCAACAATCGGCAGACAGCAATATGCATCAAGTCCTGTCTCTCTTCTTTAGTGAATTCGTCTCGAATTTGCCCAAGCTCTTGCAAACCAATTGCAAATAAAATGCCTTGTAAGTCAGGTAGTTTGTTTAATCCTAACATGGTTTTGATCTCAAATCTTGTGTTGAGCCATATTGCATCTCCTTCTTGACTGTCATCATAAAGTTCGTCTTCGATAATATCTATACCGTCAAATTTTGCCATAGTATGTTATTTAAATTCATTCGTTATCAAGGTTTATTGATTGAAGAGAATCTGTCTCTGAATTATTATCAATAACGAAAATAATCACAAAGATATGTCTATGAGAGGAGTTTTTTATGCATACAATCAGAATAATTTAGAGCTAGGATATAAAAAAAGGTAACAACCGTCTATTTACTTGTTGTTACCTAAGGGGAAAATAAGCCAGCCCAAAATTATTCAGAATCGTTTGGAGCTTTGTTTTGCTGATAAGCGAGCACTAAGTCAGCTACTTCTATCTCATTCAGATCTACTTTGAGGGTATCTTTGATGGCAAGTTCGTCAGGAGTTAAAACTGTACTGTCTTTTGGTTTGTTGTTATTAATAATATTTTTATAAGCTGTCATAAAATTGACAATGTCTAATAAGGGGTAATAGGCTGTTGTGTGTTGTGTGGCAGCCTGAGCTACAAAACGAGTGAATTGACTAATCACTGGTAAGTAGGCATCTTTTAGATTTTTTGGTAAGTTCAAAGCACTGACAAAGGCAATGGCTGCAATAGCTTTCAAATCGACTGAATTGTCAAATGTTCCTTGCAAAGGAGTCGAAGGTTGAATTTGCTGATAGGGATTTTTGTGGGGAACAACCACAATTTTGTCTGCCATAGCGATAAAAGAAGCAAGTGTCACAAGGCTGCCTAAAATAGATTGATTGGGTGTATCCGCACTAGAAGGTTTTATATGTTGCTCATAAAAAGTTGGAATTTGAGCTAGGTCACTTCTTTGCCATGCGTGTGGAACAACATCAATCGTGTTGTATTTGCTATGATAAGCGATTTTATTGGCTTTGATTTGTTTTTGATAATAGGTGGCAAAGTCCTTGTCGCCAGGAGTCGGACCAGCAGTTGGATAAGTGGAGAGCTGTGCCTTATTGGAAGGGTCCCAAGTTGCTTTTTTGTCTGATAGGTAAAGAGCTAATGTTGGGGCTAGGGCACCTCCTAGGCTATGCCCCGTAACAGCTATTTCTATACCCGTTGGAATCGTATTGCTTACAATATACGAGCGCAAACTTTCTAGGAGTGTATTGCCCGTATCATCTTTCATACTCAATAAAATTTGTAAACCAATACTGGTGCCTTTGGCAATGTGCCCAGAGTAAGAAACACCAGTGATGGATTCCCATTCTACCAAACTATTGACCGAGAAGTCTTGAACCAACCAACCATAGGTCGAGATAGAATTGGTACCAGCAATAGAAATTACCAACAGCTGCTCTGATGGATTGTAGTAGGCACCCATTGTATTGTCTGCATGAACAGAGTTGGAGGTAGGATTTTGAGCATAAACAACAGGTCCCCAAACGGAATTCCATGTTCCAATGAGTGTCGTTGTTTGGGCAAGAACATCTTTGGATACTTTGGTTACATAGGACTGCATAGCAGCCATACCACTTTTACAATCACTTTGCGGCCAAGATAGCCCAAAGGCAGAATTGGTCGAAAAAGAAAGGCTATAAATTTGTTGTTCTCTAGAATAAGTAGGAGTCATAATAGAAGCTTTATTAGAGGTTCATTGAAAATAAGCACAAAAACAACTAGTTGTTTTTGTGCTCTAAGGGCATGTTAGACTAGCAGACAGTTTTGTCACAAGCTAATTCACAAAGTTGTCTGGCACCAATAGGTAAAACTTGACAAGCTGTTTTGCAAAGAGTACAGGCAATTCCTGAAGTAGTGATTCCTTTTGAGGAACTGTTGTAATTGGTTTTAATGCCAATAGGCATAGATTGCATTGGAGTTTTCATAATACGTTGGTTTTTGTAGACCACTATTTTTTGTCATTAGACCTGTATTGTTATAGCGTTAGCAGTCTATGAAGGATTTTTAGTGGACTATTAATTAGAATAAAAGCACAAAAACTAGATTGAAAGCTTTTGTGCTCAGAAAATAATTCTAGCAGACAGTTTTATCACAGGCTAGTAGACAAAGTGTTTTGGCGACGCCAGATAACTGGTTACAAGCTAACTTACAAAGTGTGCAAGGAAGACCAGATTCGTTAACACCAGTTGCTTTAGCATTGTAATTAAGCTGATTGCCAATAGGCATGGATTGCATTGGAATTCTCATGATTAAAAGAATTTAAAAGTGAATAATAAATTAATAAAGTTTTAATATTTATTGATAGCTCTATTGATTGGAGGCTTAGTAGGTAGACCAAGAGCGAACTTCACCAATAGATACAGGGATCGCATAACTGACATCAATTGTAAATCGGAAAACCAATTTTGCTTTATCTGTATCAGAAGGCGTAAAGAAGGTTAATTTGACATCCCAACAATCTGAGTTTGGCTCGCAAATAGGACTACGAGCTACATCAATAGAAAGCAATTCCATCCCTTCTTTGGCTGTAGACGAAAAGACTTGTTCCGCTTGCCAAGCATTGGTTGCTGCGAAGTTGATGGCACGTTCTTCTGGGGTTCTGCCTGTGTTTCTCAATTCATAATAGATACGATCTAGGAAGTTTCCTAAAGCTCCAGCACTTAGTTCTTCGGATGCAATGTCTGTAGTTTTCCAACCATACATTTGATGACCTACAGGAACTAAAACAGGAACTGATAATCCATTCATCAAGGTAACTGACCCCGCTATGATTCCAGGAATAGATATGCGGTGGATTTTGCCATCGTGTAAATCGTCTAGTGCTTCACGAAGCTGTTCGTACGTTTCTCGAACATATCCTCCAACAGGATGAACCGCATAGATTGGTGTTTCGTCCAATTTGACAATCCAAAGCAGATCTTCTGATTTTTCTGGATTTTTTTTCAAAAAAGAAATAACATCTTTGGCGTTGTTGATGCTTTTTCTATCTCCCATTGCTTGGTCAAATGCATTTTGTCTAGAGGTGCTCTGGAAGGTGTAACTCAAGGTTCCTATGGTATAAACATTTTCAATGGCTTTGCTTTTTCCACTGTTACATCCACACGATTTGTTTTCGCCACAAGATGGTGTGATACCTTGATTGGTAGAAACTGTTTCTGGAGCTGTTGGTTGTTGGTCTAGAGAAGTTGGGATATTAGCAGATAAATTGACTTCTGCTACTTCGATGCCTTGATTGTTTTCTAACATGATTTCTTTTGTTTGATTTGAATTAATAAAATGGTTGGAAGTTGATGATTTTAGATTATTAATCTGACTAGGCGATAGTTGATCTCCTAGAATTATTTGGAGGGCTGCTGCAATATTGATGGTACCAACAAGCGTTTTTTCGCAGTTGTCTTGTTGGTTAGCATCGCATTTAGTAGCCGATTGTAGTAGTAGATGAAAAATGTCTTGTGCTGTGTGAGATAGATTTTGTTGTCGTGAAAGACTGAGAAGCAGCGCAACGATACCCGATGCAATAGGAGTGGCATAACTGGTACCTGATTTGTGACTAAATTTATTCTCAAAAATCGCAACAGGGATATTGTTACCT
This sequence comes from Aureispira sp. CCB-QB1, assembly GCF_000724545.1. GTDB lineage: Bacteria > Bacteroidota > Bacteroidia > Chitinophagales > Saprospiraceae > Aureispira. The sequence continues at coordinate 98,319 of NZ_JHBV01000027.1, forward strand.
GGAAAAAGCAATCCATTTCTTTGATAGGCTTTGCCCCAATTGCTAAAATCAGAGGGCTGTTGGTTGTGATCCATTGCGCCTACTGCTAAGACAGAAGGTTCTGCCGCTGGCAGATGCAAACACTCACAACCATCATTGCCTGCTGCTGCAACAACTAATATGCCTTTGTCTTGGCATTTTTTTAGGACTTTGGATAGCAATAAATCCGCTACGCTGGAATTAGAGAACTGCCCTCCACTGATATTGATAATTTCTGCTCCTTCTGCTATGGCAAGCTCTATACATTGCGCTAGCTTCATCTGGGAGGTAGGCTGCAACTGTTGGTCTTTTTCGGCATATATGCTAATGCCAATTCCTCGGCATAGAGGAGCAATACCTTGTAATTCCACATCTTGGCTAAAAATAATACTGGCAACACTTGTGCCATGTTCTGAGAGCAACTGATCGCTAGAATCAGCTGTATTGATTATGGATAGATTAGAACTGGCAAAACAAGCATGTTGTTGATCTATTGCGCTGTCTAAGACTGCAATACAAATGGAAGGATCTCCCTTGGTTTGGTTCCACAAACGATCAAGATCAGGGAGTAAGTCATTAAGGGAACTAGTTTTGGGTGTCGCTAGACCTGAGTTGGGAATACTCGAAGTCGAGGTGGAATCGCTCTTCATAATGGATGGTTATTTAACTGGGATAAATGAACAATCCAAAGATGCAAACTTTTGTTATGGGAGAACAGAGTAAAAATACCTGTTCTAAAAAAGTAGGTATTTTTACAACTTTTTAATATTTATTTTGTTTTAATGTATTTTTCAGAGAGAGGACAAAAAGTAGATGAGATGTTGTTACAACACATTGAGAGAATTGATATCAACGATTTTTTCTTTAATAGCATAAATAATCAGTCCTGCTGTATTTTTAACCCCTACCTTAGATAACAAGTTGTTCTTATGCCCCTCAACGGTTCGTTTGGTAATAAAAAGTTTGTCAGCAATTTCTTGAGCTGTTTTTTGGTGGCAAATCAATTCCAAAATTTCTTTTTCTCTGTTAGTTAGCGTTGTTTGCAGTGTCAGTTTTGGTCTAGGGGCTTTGGGAGCAATTTGAGTACGCATTACTTCGATTTGCTCAGGTAAGAAATAAAAGCCTTTTTGATGAACTGTCTTTACAATTTCCAAAAGTTGTTGTGGCAAAATTCCCTTAGGCAAAAAAGCACTAACACCTGTTTTTAGCATATAGCCCATAAAGGACTTTTGGTAGTGAGAAGAAATGACGATAACATGAATATTGGGGTAGTTGTCTTTTAGTATGGTAGCAACTTCAATACCATCCATATCTTTCATCTTTAAATCAAGTAGAACAATATCAATAGGAGTCGTTTGTGTGGCTAATTGCTGCAAAAAGTCTTTGCCCCCAAAAGCAGACAGTGCTACAGTGGTTGCTTGTTGTTGAGAAAAAAAGCCTTCTAATAGTTTTACGATTAGTTGTTCATCATCGACAATTGCTAATTGAATAGTGGTAGATTCTAAATTCATATATGGTGTTTTTTGAAAAATAAAAAAGAACTCCCTTGCTGAGGCTTAGAGTTAAATCGGAATACTCCTTTCAAGCTTTGACTTCTAAGTGTGATATTTTTTAAACCGAGACCTTGTGTGTTCTGATTGATATCAAACCCAATTCCATTATCTATAATTTTTAGCCCAACAAAATATTTTCCTTGATGCAAATGAATGTTTAAGGTAGTCGATTGGGCATGTTTTAGAATATTATTAATAACCTCTTGAGCAATTCTAAAAATTTGCAATTTAGTAGGATTAGACAAGTCTTTTTCTATTGTACACGAGTAGGATAAATTGATTTTAAGATGTTCTTGTATGGGATCTAGAAAGCCCTCTAATAGCTCATACAAATTGCTTTGCTCCAATAGGGGCGGACTTAGGTCGTGTGAAATGCGTCTTGCTAAAATAATACTATCTTGCAACATAGTGCTAAGATCGTCTAAGTTGGGCGCAGTATGTAGGCTTAATAAAGAAATATTAAGTTTAGAAATCAAATCGTCGTGCAGGTCGGCAGCAATTCGATTGCGTTCTCGTTCTTGCACCAGAATGCTATCTTCCAACAACTGCTGTTGATGGGCAACAATGGTTTTTTGTAGTTTCTGTTGTTCTCTTAATATCCGAACGAAATAGAGCCTAGTGAAATAGACAAATGTTCCAATTAGGGCTATGACGAAAGCGAATACAATACTCAACCATAGGGCGAAGTTTTCTGGGTTTTGCCATGCTGCCATATCATATAGGTCAAAAATGAATAAAGTAATAGTGCACTTAATGCATTCAGCATCCAAAAAGGGGTGACTAAATACAAGGATTCATTGACTAAAAAATTAATTGATAAAAATATAATGCTATTGATAGAAAAATATCCAATAAACATAGAATTGAGCAACAATCGTTCTTTATCAATAGGTGTTTTTTCCTTTAATATAGTCCAATAATATCTTAAGCAAAGTAGTATAATGGCAATGTCTGCAACAACTTTACTAAAAGCATAAAATGTTTCTGCATTAAATAGGTCGCACAAGAACAGAATATCTAAAATAATGAGCCCATGTGCCAATAATAACAAATTTCTTAAAGTGCTCTTTTCTTCTTCGAAAAAGAAACAGAGGTATATCGTTGAGAATATGGCTAATTCGGCAAAGCTATAAACTGGCAATAAAAATAAATTATAGCCTGTACTACTCATAAAATAGGTCGTTAGTAGTTCGACTAAAATACTTAAGCCAATATAACTCCCTATTAATTTGTATAAGTGAGATAGTTGCTTGAGATAATAACAAACGGTAACCCCAGCAATGAACATCGAAAGTTCTGTTACGGTTAATAAAGCGTTGAAAAAATGGAGCATATTATCATAAAGCATACTTTATAAGTTGAAAATTGGATGGAAAGGAAAAAGGAGGAGCAGGTCTGAGAAAATCCATTGATCGATTCCAGGTAACTCCATTAGAATTATAACCCCAAAGGATTAGATCAATTGCAAATGCATTGGGTGTTTCTTGTTCTTTTAGAGCAGGAGAAAGAATGATATAATCTGCGAATTCTTCTTCAAATAATACGGATAGATCACTAAAGGGAATTTCAAACACTTGGACTAAGTCGTTTTGTTTCTCAATCCATAAATCTTTGTGCAAAGCCCATTGAATTGAACGGGTTAACCCTTCAAGAGGGGTGATGATAGGAGAACTATCTATTAAATTCATACTTGGGTCTGGAATGATCGCAGCTCGATAAGGATTGTGTTTCAGGTTGGTTTCAAAGGCTTCCCAGTTTGTTTCGACAGGAGTTTTGTCGGTAATGCTGTCCACAGAAAACATACTTAAAGAAAAGTGGGCTTTTGTAGGAGGTTGCACCAATCCCAAATAAGCGTGTATATAACTGGGTTTACGTGATTTCCAAGTTGTATAATCTTCTTTAAAAAGTTGAAAATAAGCTCCTTGGTTGAAATAATTAATAACGGCAGTAGGGTTTTTTCTGACTTCATTCCAAATTCGAATAGCTTGACTTGCCTTGGATATTATTGAGCTCATAATGTATTGTTTTGGGTGTAAATGTGATGTTTAAATAATGCAGTTATTCCTCTAGTGATAAAAACTACTTAGAACTTAAGGCATAATCAAGTAGCTGGAAATTTGAGGGAGTATCATAAGGGGGATTGGCACGAACCCCATCAACAGGATAGTTGGCTAACATACCTTCTAAAGTATGTCCCCAAAGTATTAGATGGAGCTCAAAATCATTCTCACCAACTTCATTCAATGCTGGTAAAAGAACAATGTTGGTAACATTTTCATTTGCAAAGAGGTGACTTAAGTTTTCAAAGGGAATAATAAAAACTTGAACAAAATCTTTCTGTCGAAGCAACCAATGGTCTTTGTGTAGAATCCATTTTTTGGAATCTTTTAACGCTGTTAAAGTATCTATCTGTGGCTTTACAGGGTCAGGAGGATCTTTCTCAAATATAAAATGAGCATTGGGAAGGACCGATCGTTGGTAAATGCTTTGTTTAATATTAGTGTTGAATTCAACTAGATGATTAGGAACAGGCTTTGAATCGGTGATATTATCCACACAATATAATGCAAGCGAAAAATTGGTTTGCCCAATTGCTTGAGTTAGTCCCATGTAAGCATGTAAGCTACTAGGTGCGTTTAAATTCCATTGATTAAAATTATCTCTAGATATTTGAAAGTAAGCTCCTTGATTAAAGTAATTTCGAGTGGCGGCACCATCGTTACGAACTTCGTTCCAAGTTTGTAGGGAAAGAACGGCCGTTTCTAAAATAGTGGACATTGGTATATACTTTTTGAGGTTAAAAAAAGGGTGTTTGGTTTGTTATAATATTAATGGGAGTATTTTATGTTACTAGTTTGCTGATTTTTTTATCAAAAAGATAAAAAATGTATATTTATATTAGCTTGATAATTGAAGCTTTGCTTTTAGTTAGCTGCGTTGCTACTGCGTGGTTTCAATGAACTATAATCATATGTCGATAGGCAACGTCTCAAAAAGAGCTATTTGTTAAGCTATTTTTGCTGAAATATAGATGTCAATATTTCGTAGAATCAGGACAAAAAACAACTGTAAAAGAGCAATATAGTAAAAAAAAATATAGAAGCCCTTGTTACTTATTTAAAAAAATATTGTTTTTATACTAAATATTAAGTCCTGAAAGAGCTGTATTTTGTTGAGTATAAGTGTGGTAGATTTAAATTTTGTTATCCTTTGTGGCTACTGTGTTTTTGAGATAGTAAACTTCGTTAATACTTTTGGGATGTATGTGAAAGGAGGGGCAAAAACTTACTAGTTAAGTGATCGCTCATGATAGGATGTACGGACAATCGTATATAGTGCCTTTAATGATATAGAAATTCAATTAGTTAATCGCATTGGCACTGCCACTTTTGAACACCATCATGTTCTGAACAAGTACCTCTTCCTGTTGCATGACTCTTAAAACCATCGTTACAAATAGCTCCAACTCTATCCGATTGACTATCGTTTTCGTCACAGTCACACATAGGAGTATAATATTGATAATTCCATTCGGAGAGAAGGATGTGATAGGTTCCTATTGGAATGATGAAGAGAAATAAGAAAATCCAAACTAGTGAACGTTGATGATCAGAATCTATTTGTTGTTCAAACTTTCGTTCTATAGCAAACCAAGCTAAAATCAAAGGCAGAGCAACAATAAAGGCTATTCCATATTTGACCCCAAAAGAAGTGTACTGCCCAACATGTTGTACAATTATAAAACTAAGGACAAGAATAGTGCTGAGTAACAAAATTTTAAACTTAGTTTTTAAATAATTGAATATTTTGATAAAGGGGCTCATGTCAAGTAGTGTATTAAAATAAAAATAGATAGTTGGAACTTTAGTAAAAAGTCCAAAGACGCATAAAATTTAATTTAAACTAATATTGCTTTTTGATTGGAGGTTTTTTTTGTGTAGAAAATCGAACAACGTTTATAATTCTAACCCTAGGAAATTCAAGTATTAAAAATACAAAATAACGAGCAAGGTTGACCATTTAAAATTAATAATTTTAGAATAGAACAAGCATAAAAGTAGAACAAGCATTGTTTTTTTGGTAGCTTAACTTCTTGCCTAGAACATGTTAAAGATAGAATTGTTATCTTTGCAATTCTTATCCAGAAATAATAAGCCAGTATGAATTTAGAGCAACTTTTTAAGCAATATACAACGGATTCTCGCAGTACCCAAATAGCCACTGCACTGAATCAAACAAAACGTCCAACTTTACAACTAAAAGGATTGGTAGGGGCGCAACCTGCCTTTGTAATATCTGCGATTAATCAAATGAGTCAAAAGCCTTTTTTAGTTATTGCCTCAGACAAAGAAGAAGCAGCGTATTGGCAGAATGACATTACTTCTTTGTTGCCTAAAAAAAGAGAAGCACTTTTTTTTCCAGACTCTTATCGCCGTCCAATGGGATTCGATAAACTAGATCGAACCAATGTTTTGCAACGAACAGAAACAGTAAGTAAGTTGGTCGAGCATCCTAATGCGCCTGCCGTTGTGGTTACTTATCCTGAAGCTTTATTTGAAAAAGTAGTAGCTCCTTCTAATTTAAAGGATGCAGCTATTGAAATTAAAGTAGGAACAGAATTGGATGTGCCTTTCTTAGTCGAAATACTGGTTGAATATGGCTTTTCAAGAGTTGATTTTGTGTATGAACCAGGGCAATTTTCTGTGCGTGGAGGGATTATTGATATTTATTCTTATGGCAATGAGCATCCGTATCGAGTAGAGTTGTTTGATGTAGAGGTCGAGAGTATTCGAACGTTTGATCCAACCTCTCAATTATCTACGCGCAAGATTGCCTTTGTAACGATTGTGCCCAATGTGAATACAGAGTTTGAAGCCCAGCAAAAAGTTTCTTTATTAGAAGTGCTTCCCTCAGAAACGGCTGTTTGGGTAGCCAACGGGCAAATGTTATTGGATAAGTTGCAAATCTGTTTTGAAAAATCGTCAGAATTTAATTTAACAGAGGATGAAGTCGTGACTAAATCTCGAGAAGAAGAAGCATTGTTGCTCAAAGGTGCCGCATTTTTGTACCCACGAGAAGTTGTTGGAGCATTGCAGCAGTATTCTGTCTTAGAGTTGAGCAACGAGACGCTTTTGGAGCCAACAACAGTTATTAATTACAAAACAGCACCACAGCCAAGTTTTAATAAAAACTTTAAGGTGCTCATCCAGAATCTAACAGAAAATACAGAGAAAGGCATTACCAATTATATTTTTGCAGAGAACAGCAAGCAAATTGAGCGTTTCTATAGTATTTTTGAAGATATGGAGGTGCAGATCAATTGGCATGCAGTTCCCAATGCCATCCACCAAGGTTTTGTTGATCATCACTTAAAAGTTGCTGCTTATACCGATCATCAAATATTTGAACGCTACCATCGTTCTCGTTTGCGTCAAGGGTTCGACAAAAATACAGCCTTAAAAATAAAAGCACTTAGTGAGCTAAAACCTGGGGATTATGTGACGCATATTGACCATGGTGTAGGGCGTTATGGTGGATTAGAAAAAATTGAATTGCAAGGAAAAGAACAAGAGGCAGTTAAGTTGGTTTATAAGGATAATGACATTCTATATGTTGGTATTCAATCCCTACACAAAATCTCTAAATTTACAGGAAAAGAAGGGACTTCTCCTAGCATTCATAAATTGGGTTCCAATGCTTGGGCAAATACGAAGCGTAAGACCAAGAAGAAGATCAAAGAATTGGCTTTTGATTTGATTAAATTGTATGCCAAACGAAAGTCTACGCAAGGAATCGAGTTTCCTGCCGATAGCTATTTGCAAAATGAACTAGAGGCTTCTTTTATTTATGAAGATACCCCTGATCAAGCCAAAGCAACACAGGAAGTTAAAGAAGATATGATGAAACCTTATCCAATGGATCGCTTAATCTGCGGTGATGTTGGATTTGGTAAAACAGAAATTGCCGTTCGTGCTGCTTTTAAAGCTGTTGTTGCTGGCAAACAGGTTGCCGTTTTAGTTCCAACAACTATATTGGCTTTGCAGCATGCACAAACATTTCGAGAACGCCTCCGAAAGTTTGATGTGAAGGTAGAATATATCAATCGTTTTAGAACCTCTAAAGAGAAAACGGCTATTTATAAAGCCTTGGAAGCTGGTGATATTGATTTGTTAATTGGTACGCATGCCATCTTAAACAAAAAAGTCAAGTTTAAAGACTTAGGCTTGTTGATTGTAGATGAGGAGCAAAAGTTTGGTGTAGGGGCAAAAGAGAAACTGAGAAACATGCGTGTTAATGTAGATACATTAACCTTAACAGCAACACCTATTCCAAGAACATTGCAGTTTTCTTTGATGGCAGCTAGAGATTTGTCGGTTATCAATACGCCTCCACCTAATCGTCAACCTATCGAAACAGAAGTTCGAGTATTTAGTGGCGATATGATAAAGGAAGCTATTGAGAATGAGGTCAATCGAGGTGGTCAAGTATTCTTTGTTCATAATAGAGTACAAAGTTTGGCGGATATGGCCTCTATGATAAAGCAATTGTGTCCGAATACAGATATTGCAATGGCACATGGCAAAATGGATGCGACAGCTTTGGAACAAACCCTGATGGATTTTATCAAAGGGTATTATGAGGTGTTGGTGTGTACCAATATTATTGAAACAGGATTGGATATTTCGAATGCTAATACCATTATTATTAATAATGCCCATCATTTTGGGTTGAGTGATTTGCATCAATTGCGTGGTCGGGTTGGGCGTTCTAACAAAAAAGCCTATTGCTATCTTTTAGCACCACCACTTTCTACATTGACTTCTGATGCAAGAAAACGACTGCAAGTAGTAGAGCAATTTTCGGAGCTGGGAAGCGGTTTTAATATTGCGATGAGAGACTTGGATATTCGGGGTGCAGGAAATATGTTGGGAGGAGAGCAAAGTGGTTTTGTTATGAATATGGGATATGAGACGTATCAAAAAATTCTAAATGAAGCGATCCAAGAGTTAAAGCAGACAGATTACAAGGATTTGTTCAAAGAAGAGTTAGAGCAAAAACGGGAGTTTGTACAAGATGTCAATATTGAATCTGATTTGGATTTAATGATTCCAGATGAGTATGTTGTCAGTATTCAAGAACGATTGAGTTTGTATCAAGAGCTGAATAAAATAGAAAATGAAGCTGGTATTGCTAAGTTTAAAGCTATGTTGGAAGATCGGTTTGGGCAAATACCAAAAGCTGTCAACAATCTCTTTGAAGCTATTCGCATTCGTTGGAAAGCTAAGGGGCTAGGATTTGAACGAATTATGCTTAAAAATCGCAAGCTACGTTGCTATTTTTTGAGTGATCAACAGTCAAGCTTCTTTGATAGCGATTTCTTTGGAACTTTACTAGCTTACATTCAAAAAAAGAGCGATCATCGCTTCTTTTTGAAACAATCCACGCGTTATTTAATGTTGGTTTGTGAGAATGTCAAAAATTTTCAAGAAACCTACCAAATTTTGGAGCGTTTGGAGAAAGAGGTACTAGAGGTGGTTGAATTGAAGAAGGTGGAGTGATCTCCTTTATCTTTTGTAATCAAGTAGATAGTGTAGTAGAAAAATTTCGACTTTGTCTTGTTGTGTACAATTAGTTGATTAGTAATGTGCTATGTTTGTTTAGAGAAAGCTATTGTTATCTTTTTCGAATTGGCAGGTAAGGTAATTATATGGATGGATAAAATTTTTCAAAAGTCAACTAATTTATTATATTTGTTAGTATGAAAGAAGAAGAATTATTAGAGATTGTCAAAGAATATTTTAAAGAGAGTATATTTGATACACATAGAACAAATGTAGAAAAAGTACATTGTAAATTAAAGTCGTATAGAATCAATCCAATTGTAGTTAAATACTTATCAAAGGTATTAGAAAATGATTTTACACCTATTGGAATAGCAAAAGCATTATTCTATCCAAGAGTACTTGGTACATCTATCAATACATCTTTTGGAACAAGAATTCAAAATATGTTTGTAGCTATTGGACTTGCCAAAGGTTCTCTCATCAAAGGAATGGATATTGAGTTTATAGATAAAGTTGAGAATCGAAAAAAATGGTGCCAACTGAAGTCTGGTCCCAACACCATAAATTCTGAAGATGTTAAACCTTTGATCAATAAATTTACAAAGGTGGCTAATCTTGCCCGCACAAATTCTATACAACTAAATAATAGTGATTTAATTTTAGGAGTATTATATGGTGAGGAAAAACAGCTTAGCCAGCATTACAAAAATATTGATAAGACATATCCTGTAATCGTTGGAAGAGACCTTTGGCACCGAATCACTGGTTTTCCTAATTTCTATCCTAAATTAGTTTCGGAACTAGACACACTTATATTGAATCTTGAGACAAAAGATTTTTTTAAAGAAGGCTATCTAGCACTTTCCAAAGAAATAGAATCTTCAAATTTATTTGATTTATCGTAATATTGATTCAAAAAATTTATCAAAGAATAACCAATTTCTTGACCTAAATTACAAGGAACTGCATTTCCTATTTGTTTATACTGCTGAGAAACAGACCCTATAAATTTCCAAGTATCAGGAAACGTTTGAATCCTTGCATACTCTCGAATGGTAAATGGTCTTGTAAAATCGGGATGACATCTTTCCGTTTGTTTTTGGGCAGGGCTGCAAGTAAGTGTCAAGCATGGTTCATCCCAGCCTATTCTTCTAGCCATTCCTGTTTTCCCTCCTCCTAGATAGAAGCTTTTTCCCATATAACTTTTTTGAAGTTCTATAGGGAGATCACGCCAATAACCTTTTGGAGGAACTAGTTTTAATACTTCTTCTTTGTGTTTCGGATATTTTGTGCCTTCAGATATAGGGACATCAGTATTATAAAGTGCTCCTTTTTTTAAAGCATCAGCCAAGGTGTATATTTTGCTATTTGGTTTTGGGTATGAATATTGAATATTTATATCCTTTCTTACGCCTACTAAAATGACCCGTTCCCTTTTTTGAGGCACACGATAGTGAATAGCTTTTAGAACTTTAACAGGAACAACATTGTATCCAATTTCATCCAAAATAGATACCATTCCTGCTAGTGTTTTTCCTTTCTCATGAGAGAGCAACCCTCTAACATTTTCTCCCACACATATCAAGGGGTTAACTTCTTTAACAACTCTTGCAAATTCATAGAACAATGTTCCTCGTGCGTCTTTGAGACCCAACTTTTTCCCAGCATAACTAAAGGCCTGGCAAGGAAAGCCTCCTGTTACAATATCAACCTTATCTCTATACTCTTTAAAGGAAAAGGATTTTATATCCCCTTCTAATACATCCCATAAAGGTCTATTATGTCTCAGTGTTTGGCAGGCCCATTTATCTATCTCATTTAATGCGACACATTTAATGCCTGCATTTTCTAAGCCAATAGCTAATCCTCCTGCCCCTGCAAATAGTTCAAGAACAGTATAATCATGATTGGGGACAATGTAATTACTAATATTATCTTCTAAATTGTTCATTAAAAAATTATTAAACAAAGACAGTTGTTGTTTTTTGTAAAGTCTATAATTATTAAGAGGATCTCTTATGGCAGGAAGCTTCCCATTTCTATCCCCCCGCCTTAGGGTCTCTTTGCTTTTACCAAGAATGTTAGATGCCTCTGATAAGGTATAGTATTTTTTCATGTTTCTGGGGGAATCATTCTAAAAACCTTACACAATGGTTATAAAGTTAAAGCAAAATTAGTCTTATTACAAGTTTTTGGTCTGCAAATAAACTATTTTGTTTCAAATAAAGGGGCTCAGTCAAGTCAATATTAGTAATTTCTATCTTGTATTAGTAGTTTGTTCATTACCTTCGGTGCTACTACGTGGTAGTTCGCTACGTTCATGAGGGCGCAAGCTTAGATTTTTACTAAAAAGATAAAAAGTCTCATTTATATTATTTTGATAATCATGGCTTTAGTGTGAAATGTAATGAATTTACAACTTATTGATTAGCAAGCTAATAAAGTTTAGCTTCGCTGCTACTGCGTGGTTTCAACGAACTATTGTTGTATAAAACCTTGTATTAAGCCTGATAGACAAGTATATGCATATGATGTAATTGTGTTATATGAATGTGAGGTTATAAATGAATGACGAATTGCTTAAAAAAAGCATAAAAAAAAGCATCCTGAACGAATTCAAGATGCTTTGTGGCCTCTGGCAGACTCGAACTGCCGACACACGGATTTTCAGTCCGATGCTCTACCAACTGAGCTAAGAAGCCAATACCTTTCCTTTGAAAGCGACACAAATATACGACATATCCTTTCAGTTTTCCAAATTTTTTCTCAAAAAAAAGGAAATTATTTTTTCTTCAAAGCAATAATGTTTATTTTATTAGGGTATTTTATATATAAATGCTCTTGTGCAATACAGAGTTGCTCTAGTTTTTCGCTCAATATTGGTAATTTAATTTCTTTTGTTAAAAAAGATAAAAGATGATACGTTTTAAACTTTTTATGCTCAACATAGAAAATTTGCCCTTCGTAAACTTGAAAATAATCCAAATCAAGAATTTCAATTGTCTTGATATAGTTGCCAAAAATATCAAATACTAAGATGCCTATATTCGGAGAGTTGAGATATACCCTAGCATTTGCTTCGATTAATCGGTTGGGATCTATCCCTTCTGTTAACAGTAAACTCAAATCAGGGCTTTCGGCAATCACTTGATTTTGGCTGTCTACTTTTTTTAGGGTATAGGTATTGTTATCGAATATCCAGATATTGTTGTCAGAAGCAGTTCCTAACGCACGAACTTCTGGAATATCCAAATCAGATAAATCATGCCTTTGGATTTCGCTAAGGGTGCGATCTAAAAAAATGACGGTTGCATAATCATTGTAGTAGACCAAAATACGAAACGGGTTGCTAACATCAATATAAGAAATTTCACCAAGGCTATTTTCATTAAATTGGTACAGCAATTCTCCTTCTGGACTATACTTGAGTAAGGTATGGGCATTTTCAACCAAATACAATTGTTTCATTTTGTCAACTTCCATCCAGCGACTAGTTTTCGGAATACTCTTCAGTTCTTTGAAGGTATAATCCTGAGCATAGCCAATGGTTGAGTAACTAAAACATAGCAAAAAAAGTAGTATCGGCATGATGTACATATTTAACGTTATAGGAATTAACGAATGGTGGTTATCTTAAAAGAAGGATTCTCAAATGCTTTTAAATGCAGTTCTTGCCCATCAAATTCTGCATAGGTACATTGGTTGAACCATTCTCCTAAATTGATATAACGACTGTGCTGGTTGTCTAGTAAAATATCTAAGGGCAAATGTCGATGTCCAAAAATAAAGTAATCTATAAAGGGCAATTGTTTGATTTTATAATTAGCATATAGCAACAACCATTCCTTATCTTTTCCTAAAAAATACTCAGGCTCTATTTGTGCGGTACGACTAGCTGAAGACGAACGGTTGGCAATGCGCATGCCTATGTCAGGGTGCAGCCATCCAAAAAGCCATTGGCAGAATCGATTGGTAAAGATTTTTTTTAGTCGTTTGTAGCCATAATCTTCTGGACCTAAACCATCGCCGTGCCCTATGAAAAAATACTTGCCACCTAACTCCAACTGAATGGGGTGGTGGTGTACGGTTACTCCTAACTCATTGGGAAAGTAGTCAAACATCCAAATATCGTGATTGCCAACAAAAAAGTGAATATCAATGCCCCGATCACTTAACTCAGCTATTTTTCCCAGTAGGCGAATGGCTCCTTTAGGAACAACTGTTTTATATTCAAACCAAAAATCAAAGATGTCTCCAACTAAAAAAATTGCTTTTGCATCATGCTCAATCCTATTTAGCCAACGTAAAATTTTTTGTTCTCGAAGTCTGCTTGCTTCGGGGGTTGGTACCCCAATGTGAAAATCGGACGCAAAATAAATTTTTTTCATAGTAGCTTCAAAGGCAAACTTTTTGGATGAAATAATGTTAGTTAGTATATGGAAAATGTATTACGTTTGCAATGTTTTGAGAAAGGTTTGATTCAATATTATTATTTAACAAGATAAAAATTGTAAAAATAATACTTTAGCGGTAATAAAAAGCCAATAATTGTCGTTAAGGAACAAATATCAAAAACAAACGTTAATGTTTCTTAAAAAAAAGAATTTATATCTAATGAGGATAGCAATTAGCTTCACTACTTAGTTCAATAAAATAAAAAATTGCTATCAGATGTATTTGCAAAATTACACGCAACTATCACAATCAAAATCAATAATTATAGATGCTTATAGGGAAGAGTATCTAATATTTTCTTAATAAAAAATTAGTATACAGAATCGCTTAAACAATAGTCAATTAGGTATTTTACTATAGTTTTTAATAGGAATTGTATATATTTGCGCTATGAAACTTAATAACCTTATTAAGTCGCAGAATATTAGTCTTTTATGGCTGTTTCTTGTGACAATGTTGACATTAGGAGTGGTTGTTCCATTGGATACAACTGCCAACTATTTTTTGTCTAGTCATGCTATAACAATTATGTTGTTGTTTCTAGGGACTGGATTTGTTGGGTTTGTACTTCGAAATAACACCATTATTTTTCCTAGTTTTTTGGCTTGTATTGTCCTTTGTACTTTTATAAAGGAATCGCTAACGCAAGAATTTACCTATTCGACCCCTACAGACGATATAGAGGTTCGGGTAGCACATCTAGTTTTAGATGACAAAGAAAGTATTACAGCTTTTGCACAGTCATTTTCGGGATTAGAGGCTGATTTTTTGTCCATACAAACGCCAATAGAACCTACATTAGAACTTCGATTAACACAGGAGTTGGGCAAGAAAATGCCTTACTGGAACAAAACAATTTGCAATAATAATACAGCCATGTTTATCTTTTCTAGTTATGAATTAAAAGATTTGGACACGGTTTATTATAATGGCAACCAAGCAGTGAGCTTAGTTGGATCAATGTTTATTGATAGTACACACGATCAAATTTCTTTTTTGAGTACGAGAGTTCCTGTAGACCGAGGTTTGCGCCAAGAAACAGAGAAACATCTTGAACGATTGAGTCAGTACATTAACAATAACTTCCAAGATAAACCGCTTTTGACGCTAAGTGGTACTAAATTGGCTTCTTGGACACCAGAATTGCAAGAGTTTAGAACAGCGCACCGTCTAAATGATAGTGAAATGGATCTGGAACTAAGAACTAGAGACGAACATATTTTCTATTCCAAAGATCTCGTTTGCACAGGGTTTTCAAATATTTTGGATGGAAACGGTGTTTTGGCAACTTATCAATTTAGAACGCCGAAAAAAACAGCATACAATTATAAAAATGATACAAAAGGGGCGGCACTGTAAAGAACAGCATGTCCTCTTTGGAAAGCCTGTTAGATATCTGGTCTAACAGGCTTTTTATTTATAATTGGCGGCATTAGCTATCAAAAAAAGCCGTATTATTGCAGGATAAATGATGTATTGAACTTTGGGGCTTTGGGTATTTTTAATCATGAAAAAGTGATATTGATTGATAATCAATTGAATAGGATGTAAGGTTGAAGGAGTCAAAATGTCGTAGAGTTTTAAAATAATAGAAATATGAAAAATATGCAGGTGGTCTCTTCTTCATGGACCTTAACCTTAAAGTTACTTTTGCCCACCTTTTGGTTTTGCTTTTTTGGTGGTTTAACCTTGGCTTTACTTTTTTATCCACTAGAAAATTTAAAGGAACCTTTTACTCCTACAACAGCTCGTTTGATGATGGTTTCCTTTGTTTTGTCAACCGCTGGAATTTACTACCTTGTGTTTTTGCCAATAAAATGGGTGGCAATGGATGCGGAACATCTTTATGTTTCTAACTTTATGAAATCGTATCAGTATACCTATGATAGTATTGCTAGAGTAGAAGAAAATCGCTTGTTGTTTTGGAATAAAGTTACCATTCATTTTCACCAACCGACTCAATTTGGAAAGACAATTGTTTTCTTTGGAAGCTACTATTGGTATTATTTTTTGAAAAAGCATCCAGAAGTTTTGCAACAATTGTTGCCCCAAGAAATACTTGAAAATTTAGAAAAAAATAAATCACAGGATTAAATTATCACACAATGAGTACATTAAGAGAATCAATAGAAGCCGCTTGGTTAGATCGAGGACTGTTGAAAGAGGCAGCAACACAAGCAAATATTCGTGAAGTATTAAATTTGTTAGACAAAGGGGAGCTTCGTGTCGCAGAACCGACAGAGGATGGATGGAAAGTCAATGAGTGGGTTAAAAAGGCTGTTGTTATGTATTTTCCTATTCAAAAAATGGAAACTATAGAGGTGCCACCTTTTGAGTTTCATGACAAAATTCCATTAAAGAAGAATTATGCAGAATTAGGGGTTAGAGTAGTGCCTCATGCGATAGCAAGACATGGCGCATTTGTAGCACCAGGTGTGATTATGATGCCAAGTTATGTGAATATTGGTGCATATGTAGATTCTGGAACAATGGTAGATACTTGGGCGACAGTTGGTTCTTGTGCTCAAATAGGCAAGAATGTGCACCTGAGTGGTGGTGTTGGAATTGGTGGCGTTTTAGAGCCTTTGCAAGCCGCACCTGTCATTGTTGAAGATAATTGTTTTATAGGATCACGATGTATTGTTGTAGAGGGTGTTCATATTGAAAAAGAGGCGGTTTTGGGAGCCAATGTCACGATTACTCAATCTACTAAAATTATTGATGTATCGGGAAGTGAACCTATTATATACAAAGGGCGTGTGCCTGCTCGTTCTGTTGTAATTCCTGGTAGTTACACTAAAAAATTCCCAGCAGGTGATTATCAAGTCTCTTGTGCTTTAATCATCGGACAAAGAAAAGAAAGTACCAATAAGAAAACTTCTCTAAATGATGCTTTAAGGGATTTTGACGTAGCTGTGTAGTAGAGCAAATAGATAAAAATGAAAGCGATTTCCAAACTTGTAGAGGGGATCGCTTTTTATTTGTCCATTCATTAGCTGAAATGGTCTATTCAGGGGGTATTTTGTATTGCTCATTAACTCGACTTGCAAAGTTGCATCTAGCTGATTATATTAGCTGTATATTTTATCGATTTTAGGTGCTCAAATTATGTAAATGATAATTTATTGATCATTGATAATACGAATTTTGGTTGTTGTTTAATTTAAAACCTAAGATATATTTCGTTCAGAAATTATGAGGGGACGCTTGTTATTTAGTTTCTACTTACTAGTATGTTACATCTTGACGATTCAAGGACAGCACCCCTATGCCTGGAATTTAACCATAGAGGATGGATTACCTAGCTCAGAAGTATACGATTTGTACCAAGACACCAAGGGATATATATGGATAGGCACCAATAAAGGTTTGTGTAAGTATAATGGCAATAAGTTTTTTTATTACCAAAATAGTGAGGAATTAAGCGAGGCGGTATCGGGTATACAGGAGGACTCGATGGGGCGAATTTGGGTGCAAAATTTTAAGGATCAAATTTTTTATGTAGAAAATGATAGCTTACACTATTTTGAAATACCTTCCAAAATTACAGTTAAAGATTTTTTAGTAGGTACCACAGGCGAAATTTGGGTTACGGATAAGAAACAAGATAGTCTGTACTGTTATAAACAAGATGGTCGATGGAAAAGTTGGCGTGTCTTTGCTGCTGATACTACGCTAGATAATGGATCCAAAGGAATCGTAAGCATAATAGAAGGTGCTAATAATATTATTTACCTTACTTCAAATTATGGTTTGTTTAAATGTGAGGATGATAAGGTGCATTTTATTACCAATAAAAACTTTGCAAGGTCCTATGCCAATAGTCGAAAGATTCTTCCTGTTTATTTATTTAAGGACAATGAAAATTCTTTGTTTTTTCTTCAAAGCGAGAAAGGCAATGCCTACCAAATCAGTCAGTTGATAGGCGAAGATCAAGTCGGAATTGTTTGGAACTCTTTTAGAAGCGATTTTTATGACGCTAGAAACCATACTTTAAGAGTGGACAATGAAAATACAATTTGGCAACTTACTTTAGATGCAGGTTTAGGACCTATTTTTAATTCAAGTGCAACCAGCAAAGCAGATTCTACTTTGTTGCTATTTCCAAATGAAGGTATTTCAGACTTTGTGATAGATCGAGAGGGAAATTACTGGATCAGTAGTTTATCTAGAGGGGTGCATATTATTCCTAGTTTACAAATATATCAGTATACAACTCAAAACTCTATACTTGAATATGATGGTGTTGGAAAAATTGAAAAAAAGGATGATGAAACAATATTTATTGAAACGGGAAAAGAAAAAATAGTATCGCTTAATGTAAAAGAGAATGTCATTGAGAATGAAATTATAATTCCTAAAGGAAGTTGCAATCAACTGCACTGGAGTCGAGGTATGTTGTTGGTCAATGGAAATATCTATCAAGAGATACATGTACCATCTGCCATACCTAGTAAAAAATATGAATTTACGCCTTTGGTTATCGCTATGCGAAATAGCTTTTTCTACAAAAAAAATAACATTGTTAACTTAACAGCAATAGGTAGTGCTATTAGTTCTTTGTCTCCCAATATAGGCTCCCGAAAGCTTGACGAGGACTTATTTTCTTATATCAAGACACAAGAAGTAGCTAATTTCGATGTTATCAAATACAACAAATTATTGACCAAATTATCTAGTTTTTGTGGTATTCCAGATGCTGTAAATAATCGAATTTTGATTGCTAGAGACGATAGCTTGATGTGTTATACTGAAGGTAGTCATCCTTTTGCTATTTTGGATGTAGAGGGAAATGCTATTAGAGGAATTTATATGGAAAGAGATCAGAAGAAAGGCATTATTTGGGTGTGTACGATTAATAGTGGAATTTATGGTTTGAATAAAGACTTAAAAATTCAGTATCATTTTTCTAGTAAAGATAATTTGATTAGTAATAAAATTAAAAAACTAAAAATAGACGGAGAGCATTTATGGTTGTTGTCTAATCAAGGGATTCAACGATTTACTCCTAAAAATGAAGAGAGCCGTATTTATACTGTCGCAGATGGTATTCCTACTCACGATATTCAAGACATAGCTGTTGTGGGAGACCATGTGTGGTTGAGCACAGCCAAAGGTCTAGTCTCTTTTGATAAAAAATTACCAAGTCAAAACCTAGTCCCTCCCTCCATTTATCTTAAGCGAATTGCTATTCATGATAAAGACACTGCTTTAGCGTCTCATTATCATTTGAATTACAAACAAAATAGTTTGACAATTTACTTAGAAGGAATCTCATATAAAAGTAGGGGAAACTTTAAGTATACCTATCGAATGTTAGGGATTGATAGTAGCTGGATTTCTCAACCTAGTACAATCAATGTGATGCGTTTTCCTCAATTAAATCCAGGCAATTATCTCTTCCAAGTAAAGGCAATCAATGAAGATGGAATCGCCAGTAATCGAACAATTGATGTGCAATTTGTGATCGATAAACCGTATTGGCAAATTTGGTGGGTGCAAGGGCTTTTTGGGTTGTCTATTGTCCTTGTAATTGTGGCTATTGTGTTGACTCGTTTTCGAAATAAGCAGCGGGAAGAACAGCAACAAAATAAGATGAATTTGCTTCAAATGCAGGCTTTGCAATCACAAATGAACCCTCATTTTATTTTTAATATTTTAACTGCTGTTCAGAATTTATGGCTTCAGCATAAAAATGAACTCGCAATGGATTTGCAATCTAATTTTGCAAAATTATTGCGTAAGATCTTTCAATATTCAAGCAAGAATGTTATTTCTATGGATCAAATCAAAGATTTCTTAGAAAATTACTTAAACCTTGAACAGATTCGTTTTGAGAATCAAGTGCAAATTGATTTCAAGATAGAAGAGGATTTGTTAGATGGCTATTTTATTCCTCCATTATTAATACAGCCTATAATAGAGAACAGCTTCAAGCATGGTCTATTTCACAAACCGACCGATAAACAGTTAAAAATATCCATTCAAAAAGAAGGAGCCTATGTTTACTGTTGTGTAGAAGACAATGGCATCGGTCGACCAGCAAAGACAGACATGGAAAATGTTAAACGTTCTTCTGGATTAAAAACGACTCAAAAACGCTTGCTTATTCTCCAACAAGATGTCTTGAAGGTTCCTCATCCTTATAATAATTTGAAAATAACAGACTTAAAAACTGTAGATGGCAGTTCTAGAGGAACAAGAGTAGAGTTTTGGATTCCTTTTATTACATCTGATTTATGAGATATTTACTTTGCATACTTATTACTTTTGCAAGCCTCTCTTTATTGGCACAACACCCTTATTTTTGGACGTTAACAACAGAAGATGGTTTGCCTAGTTTAGAAATATATGATTTATATGAAGGTAGTAAGGGGTATATATGGATGGGAACAGATAAAGGATTATGCAAGTATAATGGCAAAACTTTTTCTTATTACAAAAACAAAGACCAAAAAGGAGAGGCTTTATCAGGGATACAAGAAGATAAGAAGGGGAGAATATGGGTGCGTAACTTTAAGGAACAGGTGTTTTATGTCGAAAATGATAGCTTGCATCGTTTAAATAAAATAGACGAACTGCAACTGAATAACTTAGGAGAGTTTATTATTAATCAAGATGCGGTCATTTATATTATGGATAAGAGTAAAAACTTAATCCATAAAATATGGGAATCCGAAAAAGATTGGCAAACTCAAACCTTTGATCTGAAAGACCCTAAATTAGGAGAAGATTTGTTATTACATCATATAGTAGAAGTCAATGGTGTTTTATACGTGCTTACCTTGTCGGGAATGTATTACTTGAGCGGAACAGAGTTAATTTTTATAGATGATAATAATCTACGTAAATACGATTTTTATAAGAGACCAGCGATTGAATATGGAGAATTGATAAAAAGAGATTCGTCTTTAGTTATTTTACAAAGCGAATATAGAACGCTTAAATTCAATGAGCTTGTGTCGAATAAAATAAAAGAGATACAAGGCTGTAAAAATCAAAATTATCTAAAGGACAAGGAGATTATTTCTGCAAGATACCTTGCGGATAGTTCTTGCTGGATGTTGACTAAAAATGCAGGAGTTGTGGAGGTGTTGACTGCTCAAAACAATATGAAAAAAGAAGGAGCAATCCTATTTCCTAATGAAGGAATTTCTGACATTTTGATTGATCGAGAAGGGAATTATTGGGTGAGTAGTTTGGAAAATGGAGTACATATTATCCCAAAGCTAATGGTGTCTCAAACTCCGTCTAAGAAGTGGAATGTGATGGATGGAAAATTGGGCGTTATGGCAGTTAAAGATACTACGCATTTTTTTTTAGCGACAAATGATAAACAAATATTGTTGTTGAATCATCAGCAAGAACTGGAACATACGTATCATATTTCTAGTATTGGATGCAGTAATTTATACTGGAATCAAAAAGAACTATGTGTTTCTGGGAATAGAATTCTTTATTTTTTTCAAGCATCAAGTGCTGATTACCATCGTATCTATCCCAAAATTCCTACCATTAAAAATACTTACATATACAATGAAAATATTCTAATTATTGCAACAGGAACGGCAGGATTGACGATGGTAATGAATACTAGGGATACGGCAAGTTTAGATACTTTTCCCAACAATATATTCCCTTCCATTCCTACCAATCATTATTATAGATCTGGAATTATTAATAATGTATATATCAAAGGTGTCGGAGGAAGACGTTGCAATTGGGTGATTGGAGATGAAGCACATCGCCGATTTATCACGGCATATTTTGACACATTGATGTGTTATCCAGAGCAAGGGGAACAGTTTCCAATTCTAGACCAAGCAGGAAAAAGCATAAAAGGAACATTCTTAGAAAAAGGCAATAATAATTTAATTTGGATTTGTACTGTGGAGGAAGGTATTTATGCAATAGACGAAGATTTACAGGCTGTCTATCATTTTACAACCAAAGATGGATTAATCAATAATATGATTAAGAAATTAAGAGTGGCTAGAGATGGTACATTGTGGTTGTTGGGAAATGAAGGAGTGCAGTCGTTTCATCCAGAAACAAAAGAAAGTCATTGGTATACGCTTCAAGATGGATTGCCAACACATGAGATACGAGATATACTTTTATTAGATGAAAAAGTATGGTTAAGTACTGCCAAAGGCTTGGTGACTTTTGATCAGAATATGCCTAGTAAAAATAGGGTAGAACCATTAATTTATATAAAAGGGGTGGCGATTCATGATAAAGATACTACTGTTCAAGAGCAATATAATTTGACTTATAATCAAGATAACATTACGATTCAAGTGGAAGGATTAGCTTATCGGAGTAGAGGTGCTTTTCAATACAAATATAGAATGTTGGGAATTGATACTTTGTGGCGTTATCAAAATGGTCAAATAAATTTTATGCGTTTTCCGCAGTTACAGCCAGGTGCTTATCAATTTGAAGTTAAAGCAGTTAATGAGGATGGAATAGAGAGTGAAAAAATAGCAAGTATAGTATTTAATATAGCGCCTCCTTACTGGAAAACGTGGTGGTTTTTCTTGTTATTTATTTTTGGAATAGGTTTGATTCTCTTTAGTATTATTTGGAATTATTGGAGTCGACTAAAGTTAGAAAATCAGAATAGCAATTTGAAGATGGAGGCATTGCAGTCTCAAATGAATCCGCATTTTATATTTAATGTGTTGACAGCCGTACAAAATCTATGGATGCAGCACAAGAATGAACTAGCAATGGATTTGCAGTCTAACTTTGCAAAGTTGCTGCGCAAGATTTTTCAATACTCAAGTAAGCGAGCTATTACGATTGAGCAAGTAGAAGAGTTTTTAGAAAACTATTTGAATTTGGAACAAATTCGCTTTGAAAATAAGGTAGATATTGATTTTAGAATAGAGGAGATACTGCTAGAAGATGACTACTATATTCCGCCTCTATTAATACAGCCAGTGATAGAGAATAGCTTCAAGCATGGTTTGTTCCACAAAAAGACGAATCGCCACCTAACTATTGTATTAAAAGAAGCATTTCCATACCTTTATTGTTGTGTAGAAGATAATGGGGTCGGTCGTAAATTGCCTTTAAAGAGAAAGAAAGAAAGACGATCTTCAGGCTTAAGTACTACTCGCGAGCGATTGCTTATTTTGCAACAAAATATTATCAAGAAACCACACCCTCATCATAACTTAAAAATAACTGATTTGAAAAACCCTGATGGTAGCCCCAAAGGAACTAGGGTAGAACTTTGGATTCCTTTTATTACCTCTAAAAACTAAAATTATAAGAGATGCAGAAAATTAGAGCTATTATTATTGAAGATGAACCACAAGCACGAGAAATGCTAACAACACTGTTGGAAGATTATTGTCAAGATGTCCATATTATTGGTACTGCAAGCAATGTACAAGATGGTGTTGCTGCTATCAAAAAATTAGTACCTGATTTGATCTTTTTAGATATAGAAATGCCCAATGAAAAAGGACTGGAATTGTTTAAATATTTTCCGAAAGTAGATTTTGATGTTATTTTTACAACAGCATATGATCAATATGCTATCAATGCTTTGCGCTTGTCGGCTTTAGATTACTTGTTGAAACCCATTGATTTAAAGGATTTGAGAACCGCACTAAACGCTTTTAGAGAAAAGAAACATCAAACCTATATCAATCAAGCACTACGTTACCAATTTGCTGCTGAACAGCAGTCTTCTCAGTCCAAAAGAATTA
Organism: Aureispira sp. CCB-QB1; assembly: GCF_000724545.1. Classification (GTDB taxonomy): domain Bacteria; phylum Bacteroidota; class Bacteroidia; order Chitinophagales; family Saprospiraceae; genus Aureispira. The sequence continues at coordinate 121,632 of NZ_JHBV01000027.1, forward strand.
TTTTACCCAATGGAGAGGGCTATATATTTATTGATGTAGAGGATATTATGTACTGCCAAGCAGAAAAAAGTTATACTTCTTTTATAATGAAAGATGGCAACAAACATTGGGTTTCTAAAACAATAAAAGAATACTCTGATTTGTTGGAGGGATTTGGTTTTTTAAGGGTACATCGATCTTCTTTAATTAACCCTAAATTTGTAACAAAATTAATTAAGACACGCCCAAGTTCTGTTATAATGAAAGATGGCGAGAGTATTACTATCTCTAAAAATAGACGAGATGAATTACTAGAAGATTTGTTGAATATTTAAAGCTATATATATAATTTTGCTTATTATTTTGATAATTACTTGGATATGGGGTTAAAGAGGTAAGGCATATTGATAACCAGTTTTAATAACTTGAATGGAGTTTTTCTGATGATCAATATGCTGTACTTTTATTAGATGGATAAGAAGCCAAATAGTTATCTCTTTTCTACAATAGGAATCCGTCGAAAATACTTCTTATTGTCTCTAAAGTAGAGATCAAAATTATTCTCCTCTTTAATATAATCTAATGTTATGTTGTTAAAATTGCGGGTAGAAAGGGTTACCTCTAGCTCTTTCCCATTTAATTTTTCTACTCGCATCAAAGTATATATCAAATCTGTGTTGGATTCAATAGTGAGCCCTGTAGGAGGTTGTTTGTAATAATAAAAAATCTTATCGTTAATCCACTTATAATTGTACCCTGCATTAGGTTTGATAGCTGTTGGTGTTTTTGAAGCACTTTTGGGGACTTTTAGAAACCCAAATTCTCCTTTTTGTACAAAAAATTGGAGGGACAGGGAGTCATTAGAGTTTTTATCCTCCCACAAGCCATACAAACGAGCTGTTTGGCGTTCTTTGTTTAAATCTAAACGACGGTATCGAGCTTTTCTTTGTCCTATGTAGGGTTTGAAATTTGCTTTGTTTTTTACCAAAGAATCCAGTTTACTTTTTTCTATGTCAATATCGGATAAATGGACGAATAGTAAATCTTTAGAAATAGAATCTATTTGAAGAAATGTATAAGTGGGGGGATATAAGGCAGCTTGCATTTTATTTTCAGAAGGAAATTTAGCATAAGCAAGGATATTATCATCCACCCACTGATAATTGTAGAGCTTGTCTCTAGTCAATTCTAGTGGTGCTAATAATTTAGATTGAGGAATTTTTAAAAATGCGAGTAGCTTATTCTCAAAGATGAATTGATAAGAAGTACTATTATTAGAGGCATCATCTTCCCAACGTCCCAAAAGCTCTGTTTGATACGATTGAGTCATACCCGTATTGATATACAAAAAAAATAACCCGAACAAAATGGAAGTTTTCAACATGGTAGTGATTTATATGTATTAAAAATGTGCTTTTTTTTCTTTTAGTAAAAAAGCAACGAACTGCTAAGTAGTTAATATAAGACCAATTTTTTTAACTGCCATTTTCCTGTATGTTTAATTGATAAAAAGTGAGCCGCTTTAGCAAAATAGAGGTAATTTAATGTTCGGTTTATTGAAGTATGCGTATTGAGAATAGTTTTATTCTAAATAAAGAGTTCGTTATGAAAATGCTATTTTATTTTATTTTTTTCTTGTTATCTTTACTCAATAGATGCTAAAAAATTGTTGATTTTTTGCTCACTTTCTTTATGCTTATGAAGTTTTGGTTACTTGATTGTATTATCACAAAAAAGAAATGCATTGATTCAGCAAATAATAAATAGCAGAAGAGTATTCTACAATAGTTCGTTGGAAAACTTTATTAGTTTGATAATCAATAAGTTGTGAATTTGTTATATTTTTAGATAAAGTATTGATTGTCAAATTAATATAGATGTTGTTTTTTATCTTTTTGGTAAAAAAGTAAACAACTAAGCGATAGCGATCTCACGACCGCAGGGAGCTAATCAACGAACTACTAATTCTAATAATACTGATATAGATTTTTTAACAATTAATAAAACTGAAAATTATGTTACGCATATTGTATTTGGTCCTTTTGGCTTACACATTTGCTGCTTGTGGAGGAAATGAATCGTCAACTACAGCAGAAAACCATGAAGGACATGAGCACCACGATCACGATCATGCTGGTCACGATCATGACCACGACCATGCAGGGCATGACCACAACCATGACCACGATCAGCCAGAGGGTGATGGCATCCATTATGGTGCTGAAATTACACCTGAAGGAGGTGTGGCTTTGTCTGAAGTGTTGTCAAAGGTGAAAAATGAAGAAGGAGCTACAGAATTAGATTTGGGAGAAGGAAATACTGTAAAAGCGGTTGCTACAAAAGTAGAGGGGGTCGTATCTGAAGTTTGCAAAAAAGCTGGATGTTGGCTAAAATTGGCGACAGAGGACGGTCAAGAGATTTTTATTACCACCAACCATGAGTTTTTAGTACCTGTTGATATTGTGGGCAAAACAGTGGTGGTTGATGGACAAGCTTACAAGTCTGTAACGACAGTAGATGAGTTGCGTCACTATGCTGAAGACGAAGGTCAATCGGCAGAAGAAATTGCAAAAATTACAGAGCCAATTACAGAATATAAATTGTTGGCAAAAGGCTTGGTAATTAAGTCTTAGGAAATGTTAAAATACTAAGAAGCACTAACATGATGCGTGTTAGTGCTCTGTTTTTTGAGGATGGGAAAGTTAGATTGTAGGCATAGCTTCCAATTGTTTTTTTAGTAAAGTAGGTGCTATTTTTTTCTGTCAAAGAAAGATTCTTGGAATGGTTGGAGGAGGCTTGATAAAAGTAATTTTAGATTTTTTTTAAAATAAATCTGAAAAAATTTGCAACTTTTCAAATTATACGTATATTTGCAACCGCTTTAAGGGAATAACATTCAAGCAAAAGGTAGATTCTGTAGCTCAGTTGGTAGAGCATTTGACTTTTAATCAAAGGGTCCTGGGTTCGAATCCCAGCAGGATCACAACTTACTGAAAATAAATTTTTTGCTTGATATACGCTTAACGCAGGTAGATTCTGTAGCTCAGTTGGTAGAGCATTTGACTTTTAATCAAAGGGTCCTGGGTTCGAATCCCAGCAGGATCACACATTAGCTTCTTTTGAACTTCAAAAGAAGCTTTTTTTATGCCCCAAAAGAAGCAGGTTAGTTCTAAAAAACCGTTAGAAGAATATTAATAATTGGTTAAAAAACTGGGACTTAGAGCATTGTCAGAAGCCAAACTTTACTTCAAATTATTTCTTGTTTGAGGGGCAGTTTAGAAATAAAAACACAAGAGTTATATAACTTCGGTTGTTCTCAAAAACCTTGAAATTCTTTGTTTTAGCGCCTGTTTTTAGGGATAAATAAATATTTTACAGTCTAAACATCAATGAGAGAGGATTTTATTATCTTTAGATTGTTATTTCAGAATAAAACAAACTATCTTTGTCAAACTTGAACAAATCTTGTTGATTTAAGGTATAATACTTGCTCATTCCTAGTTAGTTTTGTATTCTTATTGCAAAACTATCTTTTATATAATTTTCAAACAACCAATAATAATAAAGCCAATATCGATGAAATTACATTCACATATTGTCATGCTTTTGATACTTTGTATGTCAGTTGCTCAGTTATCTGCCCAATCAGCAGATGCACTGATCAATAAGGCAAATAAAAAATACAAAGATTTAGAGTTTCAAGAAGCTATTGAACTCTATGAACAAGCATTAAAAAAAGAAACCAAACCCGCTGCGCTCTTTGCTCTTCCTGACTGTTATCGAAAAGTAGGGAACCACCTCAAAGCTGGGCAATGGTACGCAAAAGCTGCTGAACACCCCGAAGCACCTTCTGAAATTTTCTATTACTATGGATTGTCTTTGATGTCTAATGATAAGTTTGAAGAAGCTGAAGCCCAATTTGCAAAATTTAGAGAAAAAGAAAGTGCTCAGTTAAGAGGGCATAATATGATGATCGCTGTTAAACCAGAGGTACATAAAGATTTGCTAAATGCAGGAGCTTTGTATGATGTAGAAGTAGTGCCAAATTTGAATACTCCTTATGATGATTTTGGGGCTGTTTTTTATGATGATGGTGTTGTCTTCAGTTCGGATCGCGATACTACTAAGGTGACGAGTCACAGAGGTTCTTGGTTGTACAAGCCTTACATTCAATCGTATTACATCGATGCTTTTATGAAAGATAAGGATACCAAAGAGTTTGAATATGGTAAACCAAGGCTTTTTAGCTCAGACGTGAATATGAATTACCATGATGGTCCTGTGCGATTTGATGGTCTTCAACAAACAGCCTACTTTACAGTTTACGGCACCAATGATAAAAAATCAAATCGTAGAGCAAATGTCCTAAACACTCAAATTGCATCTAGCAAACGTGTTGGAGAACAGTGGACCAAACCCAATCAAAAACTAAAACTAAACAGTAGAGAATATTCTGTTGCACATCCAACTGTAACTCCTGATGGAGATAAAATGTTTTTTGCTTCTGATATTCCTGGTGGGTTTGGAGGCTTTGATATTTATGTAAGTTACAACGAAGCGGGAGAGTGGTCTAAGCCTATTAATTTGGGACCAGAGATTAATACAGAAGGAGATGAGGTATATCCATTTTGGGGACTAGATGAAAATCTATACTTCTCTTCAGATGGACAAGCAGGATTGGGAGGCTTCGATATTTACTACTCTAATTCTACTGCTGGTAGATGGGCTCCTGTAACCAATTTGGGAGCGCCATTGAACTCTGAAAAAGATGAAATTTCTTATATCATGGATTCTACAGGAACGTATGGTTACTTTTCATCGAATAGAGTAGCGAAACGAAATATGGATATCTATTATTTTAAGCGGGTTGCCTTGGAGTCTCAAATCTTGGTGTTTGATAAAGCAACAGGTCAAGGGGTAGCTGGTGTTGAAGTAACTAGCGAATGCTTGCCTAAAAACCAAAAATGGGTCACGAATATAGATGGTCGCATTTATGCACCACTACCTTTGGAACGCAATTGTAAATTAATGTTGACTTCAGAGTTGTTTACAGATACGGAAAAAGATGTTTCAACAGTAGGTTATGTTCCTGGTTCAGAATTGTTTATTAATGTTCCGTTGCAATTAAAAGAAGCCGAGTTTATCGTAGAAGGAACGGTAAAAAGTGCTGCTACCAATGAACCAATTATTGATGCTACTGTCACTTTGATTAATGGTTGTGGAGAGGAACAAGTGAATATTCCAGTTTCTCATGAAGGAAAGTACTCTATGAAATTGTCTAAAAATTGTTCCTATGTCTTGAAAGTAGAACGAGAAGGATATTTTACCAATACACAGACATTTTCTACCAAAGGCTTGCGTTTGTCAAAAACATTTACAAAAAATATAGCCATGCCAAAATCTGCTGGTTCTTTTTAAGAATTAAGCTTTACGAATATAAAATGCAAAGTCATCCCGAATTTGTTTCGAGGATGGCTTTTGTATTCAATATAAATTATTGAGTTACACTGATAGAATAGACCGCTTAGACTTTATTGATCCATTTAGATAAAGGTAAAAAATGCAAGTTGTCGAAAGCTTGTCTGCTATTGTTGAAGATTTAAGTTGATGTTGTGATGTGTAATAGATGAGACGCACAAAGGAACTGGCTTAATGTACAGGCAGAAAATTTAGCCAAGTCGATCAATTGTTGTTTTAGATTTATATTACTTCATGAGGAAATTAGAAAGGGGGATTACTATTTTAATCACCAAAGTAGTATAGGTTATTTTTTGTAAAAGAAAACGAAATTCGTATCCTCATAAACACAGAAAATATCATGCAGTAATAGCATAGGCAGCTAAGCCATTTCAAAAAAATACCACGCAATAGCAATTTACTAAATACTCAAACAGTTATAGTTATAATGTTAAAAAAACGTCTCATTTCTCACAATCCTATGATGAATTACCAATCTTTTTTGATTTTCTTTTTTGTCCTTACAAGTATATTTGCTCAAGCACAAAATAATGAATTGGCGCAGGCCAATACCCTTTTTAAAGCATTTCTATTCAAGGAAGCAATTCCTTTGTATGAAACCGCCCTAGAAAAAGACCCTTATTTGGGGGATGCCATGGTGAATTTAGCAAAATGTTATTATTACACTAATAACGCAACGAAAGCAGAGACTTGGTATGCTAGAATATTGCGATATGATGGTTACAAACAATATGCTTTTGATTATGGACAGGTATTAAAAATGAACGGAAAATATGCGGAAGCAAAACGTTGGTTCAATACCTCAACCAAGGATGATCATACGCGTGGTATGCATTATGCAAAATCATGTGATTTTGCCACAGGAACAACTCTATTAAGTAATATATACAAAGTAAAAGCACTACCAAAATTGAATTCAAAAAGCGCGGACTTTGCTCCTACTTTATATGATTCCGACTTGATTTTTAGTTCTTCTCGATCGGTAGCGGTAGAAAAACAAGGGCAAGTAGCTTGGACTAATGATGCATTTAACCAACATTATATGGCAGAAAAAGATGCGCAAGGTTTTATTAGTACAGGAAAAGCCCTGCGTTCTTTTATTGGGAATGATATTAATGATGCCCCAATGAGTTACCTTCCTTCTGTTGACATGGTAGCCATTACATCGAATAACTTCATGGATGGTATTCGTCATATTAATGGAAGTGGATTGATGATGGACATTTATTTGTACAATAGCAAATCAAAAAAAGAATGGGATCATAATAGTGAGCAATTTTTTCCCTTTAATGCTAATGTAGATACCAAAACGCCTTTTTCTACGGGGCATCCTTGCTTGAGAGATAATGGAACAACTCTTTATTTTTGTTCTAATAAGGCAGGTGGTTATGGAGGATATGATATTTACGTCAGTCGTCGCACGGCAACTGGTTGGAGTATGCCAGAGAACTTAGGACATCCGATTAACACACCAGGAAATGAAATGAGTCCTTTTGTAGATGATAATGGTCGTTTGTACTTTTCTTCGGATTGGCATTTGGGTTATGGTGGTATGGATGTATTTACAGCAAATCGCTATGCTTATGGATGGGGAAATGTCGAAAATATGGGGAATCAAGTAAATTCTCCAAGTGATGATATGTACTTTGTTTTTGATACAGAGAGAAAGATAGGATACTTATCTTCTAATCGACCTGGTGGAAGAGGAAATGAAGATATTTATCAAGTAATACAGACACAAGATTTGCCTAGGCGCCAATCATTAGCGCTGAATATTGGGGATAAATTTGTTTTGGATGATCGTTATTTTAGACCAGGAGATGGTACCATTCAAAACACAAGTAGTCAGCAACTTTTTGATATCTTGCAACGGTTGATCGACAATCCAACGGCTGTAATTCAGATTAATGGGTACACAGATGCGGCAGGAACAGCTAGTAATAATTTGACACTTTCAAAAGATCGAGCCAATTCACTCCTGCGATTTTTTACATCTAAAGGAATTGATGCCAAGCGTATTAGAAGTACAGGCTATGGAGAGAGTTTTTTAGTCAATCGTTGTAGTGATGACGTGCCTTGTTCTGCTGAAGAGCGAGCTGCTAACCGACGCATTGAAATTTTTGTTGTAGGTATTGTGGATGTAAATGGCGTTGTTAGTATTTCTTACGATGCAGCACCTGCTCCGAATGCTGAAAAAATTGTTGAAGATGCTGTAACACGTGCCGTAGCAAGCAAAAAGGCAGTATCACGTTCTTCTTCTACTAGCCGTTCTTCTAAGCCTCAACGAAAAGCACACTACGCTATTGGGGATGTTATAGAAGTGGCTAGTGTCTTTTATGAGTTGAGCAAGTCAAAAATTGATGAGCGCAAATCTCCAGGATTAAAGCAATTGTTAGAGATTCTGAAAGAACATGAGCATGTAGTAATTGAGATCGGTGCGCATACGGATGCATCTGGTTCTTCCAAGTACAACCAAGAATTATCAGAAAAGAGAGCCAAAGAAGTGAAAAAGTATCTAGAGAAAAAAGGAATTGCTTCTTCTAGATTGGTTGCCAAAGGATATGGAGAATCAAAATTATTAAATAAGTGCAAAGATGGTGTCAAGTGCTCAGATAGCGAACATGCCCAAAATCGACGAACAGAATTTAAAGTAATTGGTCAAAAAGGGTTTGCAGTGGGCGATATTATTAAAGTAGATAATATCAATTATGAACTCAATAAGGATAAGTTAGATATGAAAGATTCTAGAGGTCTAACAGAAATTATAGAGTTGCTTAAAAATAATAAAATTAGTGTTGAAATTAGATCGCACACCGATTCTAGAGGTTCTTCTAAATACAATCAAGAATTATCAGAAAAGAGAGCTAAGGCAGTTTACAATTATTTGGTAAAAAATGGGATTAGCAAATATCGTTTGAAATATAAAGGATATGGAGAGTCCAAATTGCTAAATAAATGCAAAGATGGAGTACGGTGTTCAGATAGTGACCATGCAAAAAATCGACGGACTGATTTTAAAGTAATCGGTTTGCGTTAGGAATTTTTTATCAAAGTGTGGATAGAGCGTTGAAGGTTTACTCAGGAACCCTCAACGCTTTTTTATTTTTGTACTTTTTCTGGTACTCGAATTTGATCCACGACATTTAAGATTTTTCCAGACTGGTCTAATATCTTAAATTCGACACGTCTATTCAGTTGGCGACCTAAGGTGGTGTCCTCCCCGTTTGGAAGCTGATTTAATGCTATTGGGCTAGATTCGCCAAAAGGTTTTTTTATAATTTTGGTTCTTTTTACACCTCGTTTTGCCAAATATTCTTGTGTCGAAACAGCACGACGCATCGACAATGCATTGTTGTATGTTTTGGTGCCGCGAGCATCTGTGTGTGCTAAAATTTCTACTTGATAGGTTGGATTTTTTTCCATTAATTTGATCAAACGATTCAACTCTATTTTAGCATCTTCTCGAATATATGATTTGTCAAAATCAAAGAAGATACAATGGAATTTTTCAGGAGAGTTGGAAGAGCTAGAAGAAGGATATGGAAATAATATATTTTGATTTGTAGCTCTTTCTATATCATTTGTAGCATTATAAGACGCAGGAGTATTATAGGGGCTTTTACCGTTAGGAGCGAAGCCTAGATTACTCTTATTGTTGTGGCTAGGAGTATTGCTTTCTAAAGGATTGAAGGGACGAATTTTCTTGCCTGTCTTTTGAGGAGGATTATATTGGCAAAGAGCATCACAGTCTTTTTTTAGTTGAACAAAATCGATGATACGAGCATTGATAAATCCTGCAGCTTTGACTTCCTTTTTCTTGGTTTCAGCGGTTTCCAAGGTAGGCACATATATGTAATAACGGTAAATATAATTGACATCTAAGGTTTCGTAAACCTCTTCGATCTCCCCAAAATAACCATTGGGGACAGGTTCTGCAAAAGCGGCAACTTCTACAGCAAAAGGCATTTTACTTTGTGCGTTAATGGTTGCAACAATTAGAAAAAAATAAAAAGTGTAGATAAATCTATACATAGAAGACTTCATTTTAGTGTATTATAAGAAAGGGGCAAAACAAGATAATGAAATCTATTCTATCTATTGCAACTAATGATAAGCTAATTTTTATGAAAGTAATTAAAAATTTGGCGTCTTATACTAGTATTTCGTGAATTAGCTTGCTATGCTCATGAAATTGTAAGTACAATTGCTTCTTTTTCATAAAAAACAAAAAAAAATCTTTCTAGCAACTTCTTTTGATGATCAAAAAAGAAGTTGTTTGAAATTGCATCTTTTTTAACAACTTCAATAAAGCAGTGCTGTGCCTAACCAAATTTTTCTTCGTACAGTTTTTTGAGTGCTAGCATATCATCTCTATGTTCTGCTGCGGTTAAGAAATCCATATCTTTGGAGGCGCTTTGCATTTTTTTCTTAGCCTGTTCGATTGCTTTTTGTAGTTGGTCAGGTCCCATGTATTGTACGACAGGATCCGCAGCAATATTATTAGCAGCATCGTCCGCATCCAAGTAACTCTTTGTTCCGCCAACTACTGTCTGTTGCAAGATTTCTTCTTTAGATTTTTTAATTGTTGTTGGTGTAATACCATGCTTTTCATTGTAAGCAATTTGCAACGAACGCCTACGAGCAGTTTCGTCAATAGTAGCCTTCATAGATCGTGTAATTTTATCAGCATACATAATAACACGACCATTTGAATTACGAGCTGCACGCCCAGCAGTTTGTGTCAATGATTTTTCATTTCTCAAAAAACCTTCTTTGTCAGCATCCAAAATGGCTACTAAAGCAACTTCAGGTAAATCCAGTCCCTCTCTTAATAAGTTAATTCCAATCAAAACATCAAACACCCCCAAACGTAGGTCTCTCAATATTTCAACTCGTTCCAAGGTATCTATTTCGGAGTGAATATAGCGACATTTAATGTTTAACCTAGTCAAATATTTAGAAAGTTCTTCAGAGCTTCGTTTGGTAATAGTCGTTACTAAAACTCGTTGATCTTGCTGAATGCAGTTGTCGATTTCTTCCAACAGGTCATCTATTTGATTAATACTTGGGCGCACATCAATAGGAGGGTCAAGCAGTCCAGTTGGACGAATAATTTGCTCAACAACCGTTCCATCTGTTTGTTGCAATTCATAATCTGAAGGCGTTGCACTAACAAAGAGGATTTGGTTGATTTGATCCTCAAACTCATTGAAACTTAGCGGACGGTTGTCATAGGCAGAAGGCAAACGGAAACCGTGGTCAACCAAGGTCGTTGTTCTTGCTCTATCTCCGCCATACATTGCTCGGAACTGTGGCAAGGTAACATGACTTTCATCAATAATCATGAGATAATCATCAGGAAAATAGTCTAAGAGGCAAAAGGGGCGAGCGCCAGGCTTTCTACCATCAAAAAATCTAGAATAATTTTCAATGCCCGAACAATAGCCTAATTGACGCATCATTTCAAGATCTAGAGTGACCCGTTCTTGAATCCGCTGACTTTCTTCGTATTTGTGTTCGTCGTTAAAATATTCAATTTGCTCATGCAGTTCGTCCTCTATATCTCGAATGATTTCTTTCATCCGATCTTTTTGCGCGACATATAAATTGGCAGGGAAGATAGCAATCGTATCCAGTGTTTCAATGCTCTTGCCTGATTCCAGTTCAATTCGTTCTATCTCTTCTATTTCATCGCCCCAAAAGGTAACTCTAAAACCATCTTCTGTATAAGGAAGGTTGATGTCAACAGAATCTCCACGAACTCTAAACGTTCCTCTAGTAAATTCTATTTCTGTTCTGGAATAGAGACTATCTACCAGCATATACAAAAACTTATTACGACTTAAAACTTGTCCAGTTTGTAGGCGAATAACACTATCTTTATAATCCTCTGGATTGCCCAAACCATAAATACAGGAAACCGAAGCAACGACGATAATATCACGACGTCCAGACAGCAGTTGAGCACTCGTTCTTAGGCGAAGTTTGTCAATTTCTTCGTTAATAGCTAAATCTTTCTCTATGTAAGTATTGGTTGCAACAACATAAGCCTCTGGTTGATAATAATCATAATAAGAGACAAAATACTCGACCGCATTGTTTGGGAAAAATTGTTTGAATTCCCCATACAATTGAGCCGTTAGTGTTTTGTTGTGAGACAAGATAATGGTAGGGCGTTGCGTTTGCTGAATTACATTCGCCATGGTAAATGTCTTACCAGAGCCCGTAACCCCTAAAAGGCATTGTGCTTTTTCATTGGCGTTGATTCCTTTTACGATTTGGTCAATAGCTTGAGGTTGGTCACCAGTAGGTTTAAATGGAGAATGCAGTTCAAATTTCATAAGAATTTTTTACGTAAAAATAAAAAATGCCTTCCAAACTAGAAAGGCATTTTTTAAAATATTTTATTGAGATTATTAACAATCGCCGTCAACTAGTTTTTTGTAAGTTTTTTAGAATGATCTCTTACAGATAACTTCTAGGGCTATTGAATTAATATTCTTACTCAGCACTTTTAGCAGCAACAGCAGTTGCTTTAGCTGAAGGAGTTACACTAGCACTAGTTGCAGTCGTTGTTTTTGACTTCGTACAAGTTTTTCCAGCTTTAGACTTGCAACAAGATTTTTTAGTTGTTGCAGATGTTCCGCTTACAGCAGTTGCTTTTGCTCCAGCAGCAGCAGATTTAGAACAAGCTTTTCCGCCAGCTTTAGATTTGCAACAAGCTTTTGTTGTAGTGGCAGTACTAACAGTAGCAGCAGTTGCTGATTTAGATTTTGTACAAGCAGTTTTAGATTTTGTACAAGTTTTTGTCGCAGTTGTATTAGCTGCAGCCTTTGCCGCAGATTTAGGGCAACCTTGTGCATAAGAAGTTCCTACAGCAACAAACGAGAACATTACAAGCAATAATAGATTTTTCATAATAATAGTCATATTTAAGTTTGAATAGTTTTTTTCGATATTATACTTACACAATTTAAGGCTTTTCCAAAATTAAACCAATTTTTAAAAAAACTTAACAAAACAATAAGAGATAAGTAAATGTAGTTGGAATTTAACAATTTGTTTTTGAAAAAGTTTTGAATATCAATTATCTAAGCTAAATAAAGGAGCTTTTATTAAATAAAAAAAACTACTATTTGTAACTGCTCATCTATTTTAAATGACCAATTACAGACAAATTACCTTCAACCATATCGTCGATATTGACGTTAATTTCGGTTCCAAGTGGTAAAAATAAGTCGACTCTAGAACCCAGTTTTATGAACCCCATGTCTTCGCCTTGCTTAACTTGGTCACCAGCTTTTAGGTAGTTGACAATACGACGAGCTAAGAAACCAGCAATTTGGCGCATAACCAAACGCTGTCCATTGGGTAATTCATAGGCAATGGTGGTGCGTTCATTTTCTGTTGATGCCTTGGGATTCCACGCCATTAGAAACTTACCAGGATGGTATTTGCTATATTTTATCAAACCACTAATTGGATTTCTGTTGACATGAACATTTAATGGAGACATAAAAATAGATACTTGAATGCATTTTTCGTGCAAGAATTCGTCTTCTGTAGTTTCTTCAATTACGACAATTTTACCATCAGCAGGAGCGTAGATGACATTATTATCTAGCTTTGCAATTTTGCGAACAGGATTTCTGAAAAATTGCAAAATGAAGATAATTAAATCAATAGCAACAACAGTTAATACTATTTGTAGCCAAAATAAAGAACTGGGTAGCAATAACCAAGACGCTGCTATGATCCCTATTGCAACTAACCCAACTAGTGTAATGGAAGCCTTACCTTCCTTATGAAAACGAAGCATAAATTTTATTTTAAAAAGTCTAGATAGTTTTTGTTTGAGTTCTCTGAAAAAAGAACATTAAGATAATTATAATTAGTAGTTCGTTGATTTTTTACCAAAAAGATAAAAAAGTACATTTATATTAGTTAGCTGCGCTGCTACTTCGTGGTTTCAACGAACTATTGGATAATCAATTAGAGGCGCAAATATACAGTTTATTTTTTAGGACAAGCAGCAAAGTAAAATTATTCCTTTGGGGGTTTGTAATTGGTCAAGAATTTTTGAGGCTCATTTTCTTTTAAAATGGTTTGCATAATTTCTTGATCTAATTCTCTAGCAGATAAATTAGGTTTTGCACTTTTTAGCCGACCTCTAAGTTGGCGTTCATAGGATAAAATCATACGATAGCCCAACCAAGAACCACTGTTACCTGGAAGATCAAATTGAGGCTTAAATGGACCTTTGGTAACATATTTGTTGATTTTTTTTGTTTCGCTAGAGTACATTAATTCTTCGCTTGTAATATGCTCATACAAGGTGTATTCTCCTCTTTTACAATGACTCATTTGGCGACTAGAGAATCCAAATAATAAACTATCTTCGACAGTTGGTAAAAACAAATCGGTCAAATACATTACTTTGCCATTGTACAACATCAAATCAATTAAATGGTTGCCTTTGGGCTTTGTTATTTGAGCCACTAAGTTTTGCGCAATAGCATCTGCCGCTTTGGGAACTAAATGTTCTTTGGTACAGGTGCGTTGATCATAAGCAGGTATTTTTAGGAAGGTATACGGAGGATAACCTTTTCCTAAAGCCATATCTAATGGAAGTCCAACAAAACCTTCCTCAACAATTGCCAAACGATCACCATGATATTCTGACAAATAAGTAAATGCCTTGGTTAGTGGCGCATTATCAGGAAAATAGTATTGATAATAAGTTGCTAATTGATTAAGTTGTTCTTGAATTTGGGGCATTTTGCCAAATACTTGCTGAACCGTGTCATAAGTATATCGAGCATCTGGATAACTGAGATAACCTAAGACCTGTTTGCGAGCAGTAGAAGAGTCTCTTACTCCCAAGACAGAACTTAAGTAGCCACCTGTAAATTCAGGATATTTGTCTTCTAGTTCCTTCAATGCTACTTCTAGATTTGCAGTATCCAAATTAAAGAATGCTTGTTCAAAACGAATCAGCTCAACAGAGGCGTTGATGCCTTTGGTTTCAGGGATATATCTTGTTTCTACAATTGTTGATTCACAAGAAATTAAAAGGACACTTCCTAAAAGGAACCAAAAAAAAGCGTTAATTATTTTGGGTGTTTGCATATTGTTTATGATTTTGCTTAATATTTTAGAATTCATAGAATAGATAAAACTTGAAATGTCTACAATTTATAAACTAGGCAATAGTCTATTTAACTGGTGATACCACGATGAGGAGTTATCAATATAAATTTTAGTTGTTTTTTCGAAAATAAGATGCTTTTATTTTATGTCGTTGATTATTAGTTAAATGTCGTTTGAAATAGTTGTGATTTATAACAACTGATGTTTAGTTTTCTATGAATGATTGAAAACAAGATGATTATTGATTTGTTTTACCAACATGGGTCGGTGAATCAATATTAAACTAAGTGAACATACAAATACAATCTCATTAAAAAACCAGTGGAATTATTTCAAAGTTATTTGTTCCTATTTAACTTTTTTAATTTTACTATAAAAGAAATTCTATGTTAAAAAAAATTGCCTTTCTAACGATATTTTTAGCGCAAGTAGTATATGCGCAAGCTCAAGGAATTAAATTTGGGGTGCATGTTGACCCATTTATTTCATTTCTAGATAGTGATTACTCAAAAATCAAGAGCAGTGGTGTGAATGGAGGTACAGCATTGGGGGTAGAAATGGAATATGGTTTTGATGCCACTGGAAATTATGCTCTAACATTTGGAGTTGACTTTAGTTTGAACAATGGTGGTTCTTTGTTGTATGAATATGGTGGCATTCTATTACCCAATTCTCAATTTGATAACAAAAGCTCGTTTAGAAACTATGTTGGTGAACAGCCCAGTACTTCTTCGGGAATAGATATGCAGGCGTTTACTAAAATCAATCATAGAGTCAATTACATCGAAATTCCAATTGGATTAAAATTAAGAACCAATGAATTAGGTGGTAGTTACATGCGTGCTTTTTTTCATATTCCTTTGATTAAGGTAATGATTCCTGTTACTGCTGGAGCAAAAATCTTTTCTCCCGATGCAAGTGCAGCAGGATTTTATGACGATAATGATTCTACCAAATACGGTGTTCCTCAAAGTACAGAGTCTATTACAGAGCGTAATGTATGGAAAGATGTTACACCAATTCAAATTAGTGTAGGAGCAGGTGCTGGAGTAGAGTTTACTCCAAATGCAGACGGAGGTTTACGTTTGTATGCGGGAATCTATTATCATTCAGGATTAATTGATGTTACAGGTGGATTTTCTGGAAAGACAACCTATTCTTCAGCGAATAACGTTAATAACTTACCTGTTGATAGACAAGATAGAAATCCTCGAAATGCCATGCACAATATTGCACTGCGTATAGGGGTTATTTTCTAGAATGCGTATAGACATAACATCTATAACAAGGGCAGTTTTTTTGGAAAACTGCCCTTGTTTTTTATCACTTGTTTGGAGTGTCCTTTGATTTAATATCTTAAGATAAGATCTTGATCTAAATCGGATTCTGTCATAAAGACAAATGGTTTCTCTTCGAGTAGTTGACTGACTTCTGGCTGGTCTCCTAAGACGATATGCGTTGTATTAGAGGTTAGCTCGGTTGTAAATTTAATGCCTTGCCTTTCTAATTTTGTAATCCGATTGCGGGTTGCAAAAGAGACAAAACCCAAGATAGCAATAGAGGCATTGGACGGGATTTGACCTTTAAAAACGGCTCCTTTCCAATTTAAAATTTTCTCTTTGGCACGTTGTTGTATCAGCTTATTATGATTGGACAAGGCTTCAAATAAATCTATGATACTTAATTGTTGCAACGCAGTATCTTTATTCATCCACAAGGCTAAAAAAATATTTTGTTCTTTTTGAGAAGCATGAATTTTTTCATGGTTGACCAATTCTTCTATCTCTTTCAATAGCTCATGTTCGGCATAAGTATAGTTGCTTAAAGTATCTTTAGGATTTGTAATAGTTAAATAATTTAGTCTGCCCAATTGTTTAATTTGTTGTAATAATGGAGAAACATTAAATTGGTTGTTTTGGGCATACAAGCGTTGAAGTCGCTGCAAAGTAGTAAAACTAGGAGGAAGCTCTGCTAAATTATTTTCCGCAATATTTAATACTTCCAAAAATCGAAAATGGTCCCAAAAATCGGGCAAGGTTTTTAAGTCGTTTCCCCAAATTTTTAAAATCTGCACTTGTTTTTCTTGTAGTATGATCTCAGGAATACTCTTTAAGTTGAGCCCTCCCAAGTTAAGTAGAAAACGCCCTGTATGTTCCCTGCTTTTGAGTAAGGGTAACATTTCTTTTTGGATATCAGGGGAACCATACTTAAATAAAAAACGTATGATAAAATCTTGATTTGGGGTAGGAAACTGTGCATAAATGCGTTGACATAGTAGCTGGAAGTCTAAGTTGAGTAAAGTGGCATGAGCTTCGATTGGAGCGTCTAAATACAAAACATGTTCGTTGAATTCTGGAAAATCAGAGAATTGTTTTGTCCAGTATGTTTTGAATAAACGAATTACTTTTTTTGCCAACTGATTTTCATCTGCCCAGATGAGTCGATTATAAATCCAATAAATGTCGTCCACCAATTCATTGGTCATTCCTCTACCGTTGATCAACTCAAATGCTAATAAAACATTATTCAAGTCAGCGTGCTGCGCCAACATATGAATTTTAGATATTTCATCAGAAGTATATAGCATTTGGCAGAATGAAAATTTAAATCAACAAAAATAGAGTAAGAGTATATCTTATAACAAAAATTGTCTTTTTTTGTTCCTTAATACAAAACTTCTAAAGAGATAAATTTATAAGTAGTGCCCCACTCGTCCCTATTAAGTAAGTGTCCCAAAGAACCTGTACCATAAAAATAGTTCTTTTTAGTTTGAGGGTTTCTGCACAATTACTTAATACCACCTTTAAATTTAAGTATGTTACTAGTTAGCTATGCTGCTACTGCCTGGTCGTTGAAAAAGTAATATGAATAAGTTTTTTCATCTTTTTTTGTGAAAAAAAAATAACTAAGCGATCGCACTCTCACGACTATAGGGAGTAACAAAGCACTCAAGAAGTTACTATTATTTCTAAATAGCACAAAATACAATAAAAATATAACCTGTTGGTTATTAGTTTGATGGAGTCTTTTGGTGAACCGTTGAATTAAGAAAATGCCCGTTTAATGAAAAATATAGGAGCAATACGGCTATTATTAATAGCTAATTTTATTTCTGGAATAGCGCAAGGAATTAGTATGATTTCTATTCCTGCTTATTTTGCTAGAACGAATCAATCCAATTGGTTTAACATAGCTTATGCAGTTATAACCTGTGTGAGTTTATTTTGGTCGCTTTATGGGGGGACACTCATTGACAAATATAATCGCAAGAACATATTTCTAGCCTTAAATATTTTTAATGGACTTGCTATAGGGAGTATTGCTTATTTGGAGGGAATGAATTTAGGGTATACCAATTATTGGGCGGCAGCTGTATTTGCCCTTACTTTTTGGAATTATAATTTGCATTATCCCTGTTTTTACGCATTTATGCAAGAGATTACAGAGAAAGAGAATTATAATAAAATAGCCTCCTATATAGAAGTACAGAGTCAGTTAGCCTCAGCATTGGCGGGTGCAGGTGCTGCGTTGTTGTTGGGAGGAGGAATAACAACTAGTTTTTTGGTTTTGAAAATAGAACCTTGGAGTTTAGCACAAATATTTGCATTAGATGCCTGTACTTATTTTGTGGCTTTATTTATCATCTATATTATTCGATTTGTTCCTATCGCTGAGCGAAAAGAAGAAGTCGGAAGTGTGGGTGAGCGTCTAAAAGTAGGGTATCAACACCTAAAAGATCGTCCATATATTTTTCTTTTTGGAGTTGTAACGCATGCTGTATTTGTGGTTGTGTTATTGCATGTCTTTAATTTGGCACCCTTGTATGTTGCACAACATTTAGAAGCACCATCGCAAGTGTTTGCTATTTCAGAAGTTTTTTATGCCACAGGGGCGATTATAGCTGGCTTGGCGATTCACAAAATATTTGGAGGAACTACCTTTGTGAAAGCTATTATAATTATGATGGCGGTAACTGTATTGGAGTTGATTGGGCTTATTTCTAGTGCAGAAGTATGGGTATTTTATGCGGTATCTTTGTTGTTGGGAATTACCAATGCGGGGATTCGAGTAATTCGAGTTTCCTATCTTTTTCAAGTCTTACCCAACCAAGTAATGGGGCGTGCCAATAGTATCTTTTTCTTAACCAATGTAATGGCTAGAATTATTTTTCTAACGCTCTTTAGTTTAGCCTTTTTCCACCAATCAGGAAATGTAATTTATGCTTTTTTAATCCTAAGTATTTTTATCTTTGTATGCCTATTAATTTTGATGTTCTTTTATACTAAAATTGCATTAAATAAAGAACCTAATGAAGCCTAATGGGGTTATATTAGAAAATAAAGATAAAGATGAGAACAAAAATTCGATTGGCGATAGATTGTAGTATTCAAGTACTTTTAATCAGTATTTTATTGCTTCAAATAACATCGACTCCTGCACAAACAATTCAACATTTAGGAGTATTTGCTTTTTTAATTTCAATTTGGCAGATATTTCATGCAGTGTACGTTGTTCAAAAGCATCAAGATTGGTATAGAGGGTTGTATTTGAAAAAAATAAAACGAGTAATTTTAATCGCCAGTATTGTATTAGGTGTGGCAGCTACAATTGCTATCGCAACCTTTGGTTTATTTTTGCCCTATGTACTTAAGGGGTTACAGTTGTTAGGTTTAGGATTGAGTTTGATCGTAGCGCTGTTAGCGTTTCAATATTTTGGTCGGTCTCTCTTAAATCTATACTCTTATTATAATCGACCACGTTCTTTTTGGGATTTGTGATTCATATGTCAAAAGGACTATTAAAAAATGGACATTTCCAGTATTGGGAATGTCCATTTTAGCTAGTAAATGTATGGTGAACCTATTTAGTTTGTTCTTTTTTAGGTTTGCTATCTGTTTTCTTTTTTCTTTCTGGTGCACTTTCAGGAGTATCTTCTTCTGTAGGAGGGGGAGCAATTTCATTCGCTTTGATTTCCGCCTTATTGCTGACACTTTTTGCCTTGGCAATACGTTTCTCTGCGACAACGATCCGCAATTCTGCAATCTGAATTCTTAGCTCGGCTGCTTTTATCTTTGCTTCTGCTCTAGCCCTAGCTCGTGCTTCCGCTTCTGCTTTTGCCAAGGCATCCTCTTCAGGATCGATAGGTTCAGGTTTGGGCTCTTCTGTGCCTTTTTTAGGGCGTTTGCCTTTTGCCCTATCTTTTGCCTCCTTCGCCAAGCGAGCAGCTTCTTCTGCTTTTTCTTTGGCTTCTCTTGCCAAGCGTTCTGCCTCTTTAGCACGGGCTTCGGCAGCCAATTTTTTAGATAAAGCGTCTGCCACTTTGGCTTTTGCAAATGCTTCTGCCTCAGCTGCCGCAGCAGCGGTTTCTTTTGCACGAGCCTCTGCCTCTTTGGCGCGGGCTTCGGCTTCTTTGGCTTTAGCTTCTGCCTGTTTGGCTTCAGGTGTTCCTGTTGCAGCCTTTGCTTTTTCGGCAGCTTCTTTAGCACGGGCTTCGGCTTCTTTGGCGTCTGCTTCGGCTTCTTTGGCAACAGCCGCAGCCTCCTTTGCTTTGGCTTCTGCTTCTTTTGCTCTAGCTTGCGCTTCAGCGGCAGCAACAGCAGCATCTTTAGCTTTGGCTTCTGCCTCTTTGGCTTTAATTGCGGCACGTTTGGCTTGTTCTTCTGCGCGTTTAGCTTCGGAAGCAGCTCTTAATGCACGATCTGCTTCTGAAATATAAATGGTTGCGTAATCAGGTCCCAACCTCCTTAATTTCATGCGATTGCGTTTTTTGTTGCCAATTGGATTTCGGGTAAGTTCCAATTGTCTTAATGAAAATAAAGGATGGCGGACATTTTTTTCTTTATAAAAACAAGGTGGTAAGGTAGCCAACTGATTGTCTTTTAAAAAGAGATAAGTGATGTTTTCCAGTTCACCAAGTTCATTGGGAATTTCTGTCAATAAATTATGATCTAAACTAAGTATAATTAGACTCTTTAACTGTCCAATACTTGTTGGTAATTCTGAAATTTTATTGTGGGATAAAAAGAGGCGTTTTAAGCTTTTGAGTTTGCCTAAAGAGTCTGGTAATTCTGCAATCCTATTGTTGTTGGCAGACAATGTCTGTAAATTAGACAAACCAGAAACGCAGGAATCAGGAATACTTGTTAATTGATTCTCATGGATAAACAAAACTTCTAGATTTTTTAAATCGGAAAGAGCTGTCGGAAACTCTTTGATTTGATTATTTTGCAGATAGCAAACTTGCAATTTTGTTAAGGCACGCATACTATTGGGAACTGCTGTTAGTTTATTGTTGTCCAAGTTTAATAGCTCTAATTTTGTCAGCAAGCCAATTGATTCGGGAATGTTGCTCAAGTTGTTGTCTTCTAAATGAAGTGCTTCTAGTTGATTTAGCAAACCAATACTCTTGGGGAGTGTCTTTATGACATTTTTTTCAAGGTGCAAGTGTTGTAAATTAACTAATTGGATGATTTCTTTAGGTACAACCGTTAAGTTATTAGAGGCTAAATTGAGAGTTCTAAGATTTTGATTTAAGCCAATACTTGTTGGAAGTGCCGAAAATTTATTACCTGCTAAATGACAGACTCTTAATTCAGTTAACAATCCAATATCTTTAGGTAAAACAGCAATGGAGTTATTGTCTAGGTACAACTCCTGTAAACTAGAAAATTGACAGATGCCATCCGTGATTTCTGTTAATTGATTATCACTCAACATGATTAATCGAAGCGCTTTTAGTTGATCAAAACTATTGGGCAATACCTGAATTTTATTACTATCAGCTCTAAAAATTTCTAAATCTTTCCAGTCTCCAATGTTCGTGGGAAGGTTGGCAATAGCATTATTATTAGCAATAAATGTTTTTAAGGCGACCAATTGATTCATGTCTTTGGGTAATGCCTTTAGTTGGTTTTTTTGAAGATAACACTCCTCTAAATAGCGCAAAGAACTAATACTAGGAGGCAAGTTAGTGAGTTGATTGTTGTTTAAATGAAGTTTTCGAAGATTGGGAATTCTATCAAAAACATCGGGCAATGTTTCTAAATCATTGTAAGCTAAGTCTAAATGGATAAGCTTAGGTAGTTTCATTAGGCTATCTAAGTTGTAGTAAACTTTACTCTTTTTTATGGTTTTTATTTTTTGTTCCCACCGTGCAATAATCTTTTCTCGTCCCATTACTCTACGACTACTACTACGCAAGGTGTTGATACTGTCTTGAAGCAGTAAAATTTCTTGGTCAATATCCTGTAGTCGTTCATTGATACCTCTCAATTTGAGTTTGTAAACTTCATTGGGTTTTTCCAAGGCTAACCGCAAAGAAGTGAAAACGTATTTTCTATCTAAAGCTGTTTTTAGTTCTAAGGAATCGAAAACTTGTGCCGAGACAAGTTGAGAGAAAAAAAACAAAAAGGGAATCAACAAAATAAATTTCATAACAATAGTTTTTCGATATATACTACATACTAGCCCGCCAATTATTCTTTATTACTCAAAGGACTGTATCAACTAGAACATTCTATTGGGTTCTCAGTAGGTTGCTAGTGCACGTGAATTGGATTTGTTTTTAACAAACGATTACAATTAATACTTAGAACTGTGTTGCTACTTTGTGGTAGCTCGCCACGGTCATGAAAATGCAAGCCTAGTTTTTCATTTTTTGCAAAAAAACAAAAAAGTACTTTTGCATCCGTTTGATTATCAATTTTTTAATGATATAAGTAATGGAATGCATTTTCTTGATAATCAAATGGATGTGATTTTCTCATGAAGTAATGATAATCTAAAATATCAAAAAA
Source organism: Aureispira sp. CCB-QB1 (assembly GCF_000724545.1). Classification (GTDB taxonomy): domain Bacteria; phylum Bacteroidota; class Bacteroidia; order Chitinophagales; family Saprospiraceae; genus Aureispira. The sequence continues at coordinate 144,035 of NZ_JHBV01000027.1, forward strand.
AAATGTGCTAGAATAATAAATAGCTATAAATAAAAAAAATCTAACTCGGGGAGGAGTTAGATTAAATTACAACAGTCCATTTAGGATAGACGGGGATTCTAAGATTATACTTTGGTTATATTTTTTCGTATTCAGTTTCTTCTACAGTCCAGACATAAGTGTCTTGTTTTTGTGGCGTTTGTTGCATTTTGTCAACAGCACCTAAATTGCGTTTGCCATACCAACTTCCATTTCCTCTACAACCTTTGCGCTTTTTGTATGGGCTACTGCCACAAGATGATAATAAGAATATAGTACAAACAACGGTTAAAACTAAACTTACTTTTTTCATAAAGGGGTATGGTTTGATTAAGTAAAGGAGACCATTCATTTTTTGAAAAGAGACAAAATGAAATGTTAAAGTTTTAAGGTAATTTGTTTCTTAATGGGAGAGATTTTGAAAGTATTACCGCTAGAGTAAATTTTTTGTTAAAAAAAATCAAAAAAAATGATTTAAGGGCAAGATTGTTTAAAGAGCAAGATCTAATTTTATTAACTATTGTTAGACTAATACTATTTACTGCGTGAGCGCTTTGCTTTTAGTTAGCTGCGCTGCTACTGCGTGGTTTTAACGGAGTAATGTTAGACACGAACACATCTAAAAATCAGATAGGAATGTTGAATCTTGTTCAACATTCCTATCAAGTTATTTAAGGTACTAATCGAGTTGCTTTAGCTATTTAGACTTGTTGGGCAAACTGTCTGCACCAATTCTTTTAATTTTTCTAGTTCTTTTTCTGGATGAGGCCACCAAGCCTTTGACCAAACTCGGAAGATTTTTAGACCTTGTTGCTCCAAAATACGCTGACGATGCAAGTCATAAGCATAAGCTTGCGGAGTATTGTGCCAAGGAGCACCGTCGCATTCAATAGCGATGCAAGGTTCTTGGTTGGCATTGAGAATAACAAAATCAACATGATAGCCACCCATTTGATAATCTGAAATCAATTGATCTTCATCAATAATATCTGTCAAATAGTTGTACAATTCATCTTCAAAAGGCGTTTCAGTAGGGTCGTCATGAATGGCTAAGCCTTCTTCATCACAGGCATCTTTTAATAGATCAAGTATGGTTGCCTTTGCTTCTTCATCCCCTTCTTCGATAGCATGTGCATAATCCAAATAAGCGTAAAGAATAGCTTTGCCACGATTGCCCTTTTCCAATATTTCGCTGGTGTATTTTGTAAAATACTCTTTGGGAATTGACGAAAAGACGCAAAGTTGTTGCTTGGCTCTAGTGATGATTACATTTAACAAACGATAACCTCTTTTACTATTTAGAAGCCCAAAAGATTGTTTGAACTCTCCTTCTAGGTTTAAACCAAAGGTTGTTGATATAATAATAATATCACGTTCATCTCCTTGGACGTTTTCTAAGTTCTTAACAAACCAGTTGTCATTGGCGCCAATTCTATTCATTTTTTGACGGAACAGGCTATCTTGAATGGTTTGTTCATGGATCAAGTCTTTGATTAGATTGCGTTGTTGCATGTTGAATGTTGCAATACCCAAACTAGGATAGCTACCATCTTCATTCGCTGGATAATCGTTTTTTAGGAAGTCAATGATTCGAGTAGCTTCCACCAAATTAGTTCCATTATTACTATAGACACCTTCTAAATGAAAAAATCTTAAAGGCTTATAATTGTTTTGAGCAGGTAAGGCAATTAATCTAGAACCATAGAAGGCCGCATTTGAGAAATTGATCAAATCTGGATGATACGATCTATAATGAAAATCTAGATAAGAGGTGTGTACTCTATTGGGATTTAGATTGTTGCCAAATTCTAGCAATGACTCACTTTCTGCCAAATAAAGCGGATTAGACTTGTCAAAATGATCTGTTTTTGTATTGGTCTCGCTCAAAAAATCGTTAGAATCCACCGAAATATCGCTCGAAAAATAATTGGAAGGAGGCATCTGGTGTTTGTCGCCAGAAATCACCTTAATGCGCCCACGAATAAGAGACGGATAGGTATCTTCCAAACGCAGTTGACTAGCTTCGTCAAACAAAACAACATCAAATAAATTGGGTTTTAAGGGCATAATAGAGCTAGCTACTATTGGATTGACAAGAACAACAGGAAAAATATTTGTAAATAAATCAAACTCCTCATGCAAGATATTTCTCAATGAGTTCTTGCGAGAATATTTGCTGTTTTTACGATGGTTAAAGAGCCATTTAATATTACTTTCTCGATTGAATTTTTTGATACTTTGATGCTGTATGGCTTCCCATGTTTTTAGAATTTTTCGCTTTTGCAAACGTTGTAATTCAGCCTGAATAGCGGTAATTTTTTCTAATGTTTTGTTATTTGTATTAAAATCACCTAAACGAGAACTTTCTAAGTCTATTAATAAGTAGAGATAGTTGTATTTGAACACTGCGTCCCAATGCTCAGGAGTGCTGGCATTTCGCAACGTACTTAGGCAGTCTTGGATTAAGTCAGCAGTCGATTCAAAGAAAATACGCCATTCAAAATACTCTTTGAATACCGATTTGTGTTGAATGCACTTGTCTAATTGTTCTGTGATATAAAGCACATCTTCCATTCTAGGAACTGTTTGCTTTTCTTCTTCAAAAAGCTCATTTTCAACTTTTTGGAAATTAGATTTTTTGAGAATTTTATTGATTTTTAAGCAAATAGGCGGTGCTTTTTGCCAAAAATTATTGATAACTTTTGCTTTGCTAGAGAACAATTTCATCGCTTTGGTAGAGCTGGATTGTTTGAGTGTATCCATGGTGTCAACTTCTGGAATAGTTTGTACAACTGTTTGAAGTTGCATCAATTGCTCTTGAAGCTCCGTTAGCGTTTTGATATGGTTGTAAATCTTTTGATAGAAAAGACTCAAACGCCTAACTTTCATAGAAAAACCATTCGGGCGAATAATAGACGTGTGTTCTAAATGTTGATTTAATTTTAATAACAACCGATAACGCTCTTCCCAAAACTGAAGGGCGTGTTCTACGGTTTGTACCATCGCTCGGAAGAATTTAAAATCAAAAGTAGTTTTGAATGTACTTGAAAATTCTTTCAACTCTACAGGTGCATTGGCAACAGATAGTTTATCAATACCAACATCTAGCAAAAATTGTTTTTCTTGCTTGATTTTATCAAACATTAGCCGTTCGTTTTTAATAGAATAAGTCATTCCATCAAAAAAACGAGCCGCTAAACCATCAAAAACATAAGCATTGGCATCTACCTCTCCAAACAAGTCACTTCCTTGCTCAATATAGCGGCTGATGTAGTCAAACTCCCTTTCTGATAGTTCTAACTCTAAATTCTCAAATAGAATATCGTCAATAGGAGCTGCTCGTTTGTAGCGCAAATAGTCGGTAATAATTTCCTTTAAGTTAAAATCTCTAAATGTATTTTTTAGTAGATTTCTATGTTTATGGTTAAACTCTAAGATAAGCTTGTTATAGCGTTTGAGTTTAGAACTATAGTTTTTTTCGTTAAAACGTTGGTGCTTTAGCTTGACAACATCTGTGATCTGGCGAACCGTACTAACAATCTTCTTGCGATCTCGGTCAACATCATCAATAATTGCCACTAGTTTTTCTAAACCTAACTTTTGAAGGTTGCTAAAGATGACATTAAGTGCTGTTTTCTTTTCACAAACCACCAATATCTTGCCTTGGTTTTCGAGTGTATTGGTAATAATAGCCGTCAAACTTTGACTTTTTCCTGTGCCAGGAGGTCCTTGAATGACTTTGAATTCTCGTTCGTCTAATGTTCGGATAATTTCTTCTTGACTAGGGTCAGAATCAACAGAAGTGTTGTTGGATAGGCGAGGCGTTTTTAATCCCAAATCATTGAAGCCCATTTGGTCAAAATTGGCAATCAATTGATCGGTATCTTTGATGATACTCTGTTTTTGAGTTCGAAACATACCCAAAATACCAGCCCAATGAATTTGAGGCATTTCGGAAGCTGTTGACTCAATACTTGCCTTATCCAAAACAGGATTAATTTGGATGTCCAAGTTGTTGATTTCATAACTAAATTTGCTTAACAGGGTATGTAAAACCTCTTGTAATTGTTCTACCGAAATTAAATTGTTTTCTGGAAAATGAATGGGCGTTTCATCTATATTAATCCCTTCTTCTGTATTAATATAAGAGAGCAAAACATCGTTGACGTAAATAGGAGAGTCAGCACTTTTGGAAATAATCCATTGATTTTTGGTGGCATTGGAGCGGTGTATGTCTAAACTCCAAATTAACAAAGGTGCTTTGATAATTTTATTAGGATCGGTTGTGCTTTGTTTGATTAACAATGGGTATCCCAAGCCAAAAGTACGGATGCCATGCTCCAAGAAATTATCTTCGTTTTGATTGTAAATAGCATTTAAGCGCTTTGCCAAATCATCGTACAGTTTCTTATGCTCTCCAGAAAGCGAAGAAAAAGGAACGTCGTCAAAGCTAATTTTATATTGAAACTTGGGTTTGGATAATAGGTTTCGCAGCAAAAAATCTTCGGAAGTATGCCCTGTTGAGGTTTCAAATAGAGTCTCTGTTCCATGGTTTCCGTCAATTAAGTCCAATGAAGTTAAGTCTAAACGCGTAATGTATCGCCCTGGAAGTGCGTTAAGATGTATCGTATGTAAATTCCCAGTTTTTAATTTATTATTGAGATAAGTAACAAATTGCTTATTCATGAAGTCAACGTTGGATATGTATGTTAAAAAACAGCTACTGTGTATTGGTTATACTTCATGATGTTTTATGAGAAAACAAGCTTTGTTTTTTATGAAAATCAAAAAAGCATCTCTATACCACCACGAAGTAATGATTAATTGAACGGTTTGTTCTTTGAATGTGCTTTTTTTCTTTTTGCTAAAAAAGTAAAAAAGCAACAAACTATTAAACTATGTAAGGTACAAAAAAGAGCTATAAAACATAACTTGAAGGTCGTAAAAAAATAGGTTCAAATTTAGTATGTTGTTTGGTGTGATGGTACTGATTTTTCAACGATCTATTTTGTGTAGATTGACTGGATAGCTTGGAATCCCTTAAAAAAAAGAAGAGAATAATGATAGAAAGGGGCTGTCTCTGATTTTTATATCTACCTGCTTGTTTATAATATAAAAAAGCCCGAATTCAACTCAACCTCATAAGTCAAATTCGAGCATACAAATAGCCGAAACTACTTGCATTAAGCATCCATTAGGTTAGTTTGTAAGCGCAGCAGCCCACCTAAAAATTGTATTGGTTTGATAGGTGTTTGTTGGCAAACAAAAACAAGCTATTCTATCAAGTACTTAGTGTACGTACAATCTTGTAAGCAGATTGCTGTCAGTGGTAATACTCTTTAACTTTTTATATTATTTTATTATATTAGAAATTAGCGGTTAGTTGTGCTGTTTTAATACGGCTTTAATGACTATACAACTAACTATTGAAAAATGAAATTTAGAGTTTCAAATCTCTTGAGACTTCTATTTTTATAATACGCAAAAAACAAAAGGTTACAGGTAGAGCAAAAAAAATTGTATTTTGCACAGTCCTATTCTTTAGTAGTCTACTCATTGTTTAGTACAAATACAATACAGATGCCTACTAATCTTTTAAGCGAGTCTTTAATATATTCGCTTTGTCTTGTCTTGACAACAAGGTATTGTTTTGAATAGATTGTACCAAGTTAACATATTAGACAGAGAGAGAAAAAATAGGTCCAACGTAAAAACGATTTAATTGATAGGGCATCTAGTGATAAATAGTAGTTAGCTTTGTTATTCCCTGCGATTGCGAGCTCTCATAGCTCGGTTCACTGCTGCTGCGTAGCTGGTAAAGCTGCACAGTAACGCAGATAACTATTGTGACAAAAAAAATTATATAATCAAACAGTAGTTGGCTATTGAAGCGGATTACTAATTAAGTAGATATAAAAAATGAAAAGAATACTTCCTATTGTATGGATTCTTATAGGTGGTTTATTACTGTCGTTTATTGGGGTAAAAAATCATCCTAGTCAAGGGCATAGAATGGTGATTGTCAAGCATAGACCGAGCTTAAAACTAGAATACTATTCTCCCATAGGAGACTCTAAGAAATTACTAGAAGAATTGAGCCCAGAAGAGCAGAAAGAAGAACTATTGTATCGAGAATTTGTTAAACGTCCAGAGTCGCACACAATTGACAATATTGCCTTGGTCTTTTTTCAACTTGGAATTTATTTAATTGTACTCAATTTGTTGAAGTTGATCTTTTTTAGAAGAAAGTATCGGTTCAAAATGGGACGGTTTATTTCCTTGAATGTCATTGGTGTTGCCATTGCAATGGGAGTCTATCAAATTTACTGGACGAAAGACATGGCTTTGTGGGTGGCTGTATTGGGGCAAGTCATTTTAAATATGGTACTAATTTTCCCACGACTGCGCAAAAATGCTTAAAAACAAATTTTAAATCAAGCCAAATGAAAAAGACCAACAAACTGATTCATGAAACGAGTCCTTACTTACAACAGCATGCATACAATCCAGTAGATTGGCACCCTTGGGGAGAAGAAGCACTGGCAAAGGCAAAAGCAGAAGACAAACCAATTTTAGTAAGTATAGGTTATTCTACTTGTCATTGGTGTCATGTTATGGAGCGGGAGTCTTTTGAAAATGAGGCTGTTGCTGATTTTATGAACGAGCATTTTATTAATATAAAAGTAGACAGAGAAGAACGTCCAGATGTTGATGCAATTTATATGGAGGCTGTTCAGTTGGTGCAGAATGGACAAGGAGGTTGGCCCTTAAACTGTTTTTTGTTACCAGACGGGCGCCCCTTTTTTGGTGGAACTTATTTTCCACCTCAACCCGCTTATCAAAGAGCCTCTTGGATACAAGTACTACAAAACTTATCCAAAGCTTATAAAGAAAGAAGGGAAGATGTTGAAGCACAAGCCAGTCAAATTGTAGGATATATTCAAAAAGCCCAAACACAGTTTTCTAATAAAATTGATATTCCAAAAGGCGAGCAAGTGTTTGATCGTAAGTTTGTTAAGGATGTTTTTCAGCGCTTGGCTCAGAATTTTGATGAAGAAAATGGTGGTTTTGGAAGTGCGCCAAAGTTTCCAGGAACCATGCCCTTGCAGTTTTGTTTGAATTACTATTTGGCAGAAGGAGAAAAAAAGGCTTTAGAACAGGTCTTACTTTCCTTAGATAAAATGTCCAATGGTGGTATCTACGATCATTTGGGAGGTGGCTTTGCTAGATATACAGTTGATGCTGCGTGGCTAGTGCCGCACTTTGAGAAAATGTTATATGATAATGCGCTCTTAGTTGGGTTATTGGCAGAAACCTATAAATTAACGACTCGTCCCCTGTACAAACAGCGTATAGAGGAAACGTTGACTTGGGTAGAGCGAGAAATGTCGTCTGAAGAAGGGGGATTTTTTGCTGCTTTGGATGCAGATTCAGAGGGCGTTGAAGGTAAGTTTTATGTATGGGACAAAGCAGAAATTGATGCTGTTTTAGGAGAAGATAGCAAGTTGTTCTGTGCCTTTTATGACGTTTCTGAAGAAGGAAATTGGGAAGAAAAGAATATCTTAAATATACCGACAGATAAAACAGATTTTTTGAAAGCGCATGCGATAAACGATACGGATTTTGATTTATTCTTGAAAAACTGTCGAAACAAATTGCTAGCAGCTCGTGCGAGTAGAGTTCGTCCAGGTCTAGATGACAAAATTCTGTTGGATTGGAATATGATGATGGTAACGGCATATTGCAAAGCTTATCAAGCGCTGAGAATCGAACAATACAAAGAGCGGGCATTAAAAGCCTTGAATTTTGCGCTTCGTGCCTTCCAAATAGAAGAAGATAGTTTGCATCTGTATCATAGTTATAAAGATGGGAAAGCCAAGCATCATGCTTTTTTAGATGATTATGCTTTTTTAATCGAGGCACTCATAGAAGTACACCTTATTACGCAAGAAATTCATTATATCAACTTAGCAAAAGAGTATTTGGATTTTGTCAACAACGAATTCTTAGATCATCAGCAGCATTTGTATTTCTTTACTTCAGCTAAGCAGCAAGATATTATTTTACATAAAAAAATAACTTATGATGGGGCAACTCCTTCTGGAAATGCTACAATGTTACACAATTTGCAACGTTTAGGCGTACTATTAGATGCAACAGCATACAGGGAACAAGCTGTAAAAATGGCACTGACGATCAAAGAGCAAATAAGAGAGTATCCTTCTTCTTTTGGACAATGGGCAAATGCTTTGTTTTTGGAAGTATATCCTCTTAAAACGGTTGCTGTGATGGGGACAAAATATGCTGCAACCATTCAAGATTTGTTAGCTAAGTCATTTTTGAATACCTTTATTTCAACAGAAGCAACAAAAGCAGTAAGAGGTTTAACGATTCCCAAAGTTACAGGAGAGACCAGTATTGTGGTTTGTAAAGATTATACTTGTAGCCTACCTGTAAATACTGTGGACGCTGCTTTAGAATTGTTGTCGGAATAATTAAGGAAAAGCACTCGATAAAGATTAAGAGATGAAAATAGCGGTTAATACTAGGTTCTTGATGCCCAATAAACTGGAAGGAATTGGATGGTTTACACATGAGACATTGAAACGTTGGGTAGAATGGCATCCAGAGCATGAGTTTATTTTTATTTTTGATCGTCCCTTTTCAGAAGAATTTATTTTTGCAGATAATGTGGTTGGGGTACAAGCTTTTCCTCCTGCACGTCATCCTATCTTGTTTTATTGTTGGTACGAATGGGCAATTCCTAGTATCTTAAAGCGTTATCAGGCGGATGTATTTGTGTCTCCCGATGGCTTTATGTCTTTGAGAACCAAAGTGCCAACCTTAATGGTTTTGCATGATATTGCGTGGAAACATTTTAAGAAACACGTGTATTATACCGCCATGAAGTATTATAGCTATTACGTTCCTAAGTTTGTACAAGCAGCCAATCAGATGGCAACTGTTTCAGAATTCTCAAAACAAGATATTGTAAGAGCATTTAATGTTGACCCTGCTAAAATAGATGTTGTTTATAATGGCAGTCATCATAATTACCAACCATTATCAGAAGCAGAACAAGAACAGATACGAATGCAATATAGCAATGGAAAACCTTATTTTTTATACGTCGGTTCGATTCATCCACGCAAGAATGTACCTAATCTACTTCGTGCTTTTGAGGCGTTCAAAAAACAAACGAATGCTCCCATTCAGTTACTTTTTGCAGGGCGTATTATGTGGCAAGGAGGACCTGTGGGCGAATTGTTAGCAACCTTAAGTAGCCAACAAGATATTGTGTTTTTGGACTACGTTCCGAATGAATTATTGCCCAAAATTGTAGCTTCTGCCTTTGCATTGACTTATGTTTCACTCTTTGAAGGTTTTGGAATACCGATTTTGGAAGCTATGTATTGTGATGTGCCTAGTATAACTTCTAATTGTTCGTCTATGCCAGAGGTGGCAGGGAAGGCAGGTTTGTTGGCAGATCCGAATTCTGTTGAAAGTATTTGTGAGCAAATGCTTGTTTTGTGGAAAACTCCTGGTTTGCGTCAAAAACTAGTCGAAGAGGGAAGAATACAACGCCAACATTTTTCTTGGGACTTAACCGCCAAACGTTTGTGGGATAGTTTGGAAAAAGTGCTGCCCAAAACATTAGAATAAAGCATAGAGTTTAGGTCCCAAGATAAGCGCTCCCACCAAAGCTGCCCCTATCGCAGACAAAAGCACTGCGCCCGCAGCAATGTCTTTGGACTTTCCTATCAACTCATCGTGTTCAGGTGAAATCTTGTCGGCTAGATATTCTAAGGCAGAATTCATGGCTTCCATAGCCGTTACGAGCGCAATACAGAGTATTATTAAAGCCCATTCTATCAATGTAATTTGAAGAAAAAAAGCTATTGGAATAACTAGGACGGTCGCTAGTAAATGCACTTGTGCATTAGGGTGATTGGAGAACAAATCTTTTAAGCCTTTTATAGCCCATTTGAAACTAGCAATTCGTTGTTGTATAAACTTTATCATAATACTTAGATTGTGCTTTCAAACTTAGCAAAAATCTTTATAAGGAACGAATATATTGTTATTCTGTAACGTGTTTTTATGCCTTACGCAATCATTTTGGGAGACTTGGAGAGATTGGTATGTCTGTTGTTTTTTATTATCTAATATTTTGGTTTGATAGTTGTCTAATTGACTGATAGTACTTACAACATAATGGTTTGACGCAGCTCGTAGAGCAGTAATGCCGTTGTTTTCAGAGAAATAGGCAAACTAAAAAGCTATGAACAAAACTTGTCCATAGCTTTTTAGTTTTTAGTATTACATATTAATAGCAATGCATCCTTTTTTCTTCGTTCTTTTGCGTTTCTTGAGTAATTTTTTTTGTTTCCTTTTAGTTGCGGTTGTTTCTGGAAACGTAATTAAATGTTTATTGGCTACAGGTGGTTTGTAATTTACAGGAATGTGCACCTTAACCTTTTTGGAAGGAGTTGGGCTAGTTAGAGGCGCTGCTTTTTTGGTTAAATTGTTTGTAATATTCGTTTTGGATCGCCCCTCACACATTTGACTGTATGTAGGGATGCTCAAAAATAAAAGCAATACGCTTATTAAAACAAGTATAGGTGTAGATTTTAATGTCATATGATTGGATTTTTATTAAGAAATAACAACAAGATTGTTTGTTGATGTATATAAATTGATTTACTAAAATCTCAGCCATCAGTATTTAGTAAATGGTGTAGTTGGAGGTGTCTTTGGTTTATTTTTTATGATAATGTGTTGTAAGACTTAAACTTATCTATAATATAAAACGCAGAGGAAGGATAAAAAGTTAGGTGATTATTCACTTTTTTATGTTAAAAAGTGCTTAAATTTTTTGAAGAGATGGCTAAAAAAAAAGTTCCTAGCAGGGTCGCTAGGAACTAATTTGGGCAAAAGTGGGTAAACTCAATCACTTTTTCGGAATTGCATTAGGAGAATGCGCATCACAATAGATACCAACAATAATTTTTAGTTTTTTTACTTAATACATTACTCCGTTGAAAAATCGTATTAGTTTGATTATCAGCAAGGTGTATTTCTACTAACCTTTGTGCTAAAAGACTGATAATCAAACTAATGCAAGATGCTTTTTTACGTTTTTCGTAGGAAAACTAAAAAATCAACGGAGTATTATTAATATATAACTACTATTGATGAATACAAAATCATCACAGATTAAGCCATAGGCTATCGTACAATCAATTTCCCAGAATTGAGCAATAAGCCATTTGCTTCTAAGCGATAAAAATAGATTCCTTGTTGTAGGTTTCTCCGCTCTAAGATAATCTGTGAATCATTTTGACTATGTTTCTTTACAATACTTCTGCCCATTGCATCAAATACCTCTAGGGTAATTGTTTGATATTCTGTTTCACTTTCGATTTTTAAGGTTGTATACTGTTCAAAGGGATTAGGGTAAACATGGACTTTTACTTGAGGTACTAAAACCTTATCAATATTCGTAAATACAATAAAGTCTTGACCAATAGTATGGAATGTTTGATTGGTAATAACCGCAGGATTTTGATCAAAAAAGATAGCAGCTTGATTATAGATCACTGTTCCAATTGGGTTATTGGGTTTTTGTCGAATTCTAAAGTCTACAAAACCATGTGAAGCTGCAAAATTTGTTGAGCTATCTGGTAGCATGATATTATTAAAACGAAATTCAACGACATTGTTCTTCAATAAGCGCCAAGTATAAGTATGACTAGATACACTAGGCAAGATACTCGTTGGATCTAAATGAGGCGATAATGTGTCCAAAATAACGACATTGGTCGCAAAGTAAGTCCCTGTATTTTGGAAGCGAATTCTATATTCAAGCTCTATATTATCTTCAATATAGTGTGGAGCACTATAGCCTACTGGAAAAGCTTGTTTGTCATTAGGGTCCCACGAACCAACATTGGGCTGACAGTCAATTGAATAATAAGGAGAACCATCGTTTAGTGTAAAAATGTTAACAAAACCAGTACTAATAGGATTGGGGTTAGGAGCACTAGTTGTTGAGCAACCTTCTACCGTTGCTGACGCTTGAACATTCCAAGGGTGCCCTTGCACTTGAGGTATTTGCAATCTAAAGGTTGCTCCTGTCGCCTCAAAATTTTCCCAAGGTGTAGCGCCTCCAGATGGTAAGGTAATGCCTGGGCTGCTGTGAAAAATAATATCGTCTTCTATAACCCAATAACTTTGAGGAGCAACCATGTTTTGATTGCCCGTATTTCTAACACGAAACGCAACAGAGTCGTTTGCGCAACGAGCTTCTACCTCCAAATTAGGTCCCATCCATGGCAAACAAGAACTATCGGGATAAATATTGGCAGAAGCACAGTGTGTCCTTGCTCTATTACTGGTATCGCAAGCAGGATCTAGAATGCCATAAATTCTGAAATTATTGCAAGTATTAACTGGTACATTTCCAATGTTAAATGTATAGGTAAAACCTATTTGACTTGCGATGGGAATCTGAGTACTATCAATAACAAACAAAGAATCTAAAGTAACCTCTATATACACATTAGAAGCGTCTATTGTCCCGTGGTTGCAATATTCTACGGTGTAATAATTGCTCGCACAATGCACCAAAACAGGAGCCGCTATATCGACATACATGTAAGGACATAGAGTTGTTGGTTGCATTGGGAAATTAATAATGGCAGAACTATTATAGGTGCCTAGATTGGCGGTAACATTGGTGTTACAAGATGACCAATAAGGGTGTATGGGCATCACATTGACTGTATAAATACCCGTATCTACAGCCGCAGAGTAGGTTCCATTTGGATTGGGTGTGACATAAGTAGTAAAATTACCCTTGCTAATGGCAACCATAACATCAGTGTAGGCTGATTCAAGCGGAGAGACAAAGCAGTTGTTATTGGAGTCGATGGCAATACGACCTGTGATTTGTGCACAATTATTGGGGGGCAATATCGAAAAACTAAAACTCTGAAAATTAGCAATAGGGCATGCATTATCTGAAAAAGCAATAGAAAATACATTGTTTTGAACCGCAGGAATAATAACATCTAATAAAGCATTGTTTTGGTTTCCTGCAATAGGATAGCTCAAGTTAATTGTTGCGTTAGGATAAACTTGAAATATACTTGAATAATTATTAGAAATACTTAGAGAGTCTATCGTGTCAGCATCAGATAAGCTTAACTGAAAGTGCAAGTCTTCTCCTGGGCAAGCATCAAAGACCGTAGAGGTTCCCTGAGATTGTACAATGCCATTTCTAACCCTAGCAACATTGTCTAAGGACAAACTATTGTTATTACATGACATAACAACGACTTGCATGGTACGCCTTGTATGACCAATTAAAATACCAGCTCTGTATTCCTCTACAAAGATATCCATGACAACAACTTGATTCGTAGTAGGAATAAAGTTTAGCTGCCCACTTTGTGTATTAAAATTCACTCCTGAAAGTGTGTTTAATGGATTGGTAGGCGTAAACCCTGGATTGTAACCAATAGGGGTATTGGCTGCGGTTAGTGGAGCAACTAAAGAGTAAACAACAGAATCTCCATCTGGGTCAATAATAGAATTAGAGACGGACTGAGCCAAACTATCACAAACAACAAAGATAGGAATATTGGCAAAAGAGGGAGAGCTATTACACGTGATACTACCATCTAGTAAGGTTGTTTCTATGTATAAGCTTTGAGTAGAAGGGTTCGCTAGGTTGGTAATAGTTGTATTTCGACAGCAACTAGTGTAGCTAATGGTCCAAGTACATCCTGCAGGGGCAGCAGAGAGATCCAAAACCCCTGTATAAGTATTTTCTTCATAGCCTGGCACAAAACCTCCATTACAAGTGCTTTGTCCTGCAAATGCAGAACAAGCAACGGGAACCTCACTAACAGATGCCAAGCTTAAGGTTATCGTTTGCGAAAAACCATTACAGGTTCCACTACCAGCAACATCGATATTTAGATTAGGTGCTAAAGCGATACCACTACAGTCTCGGTACATTCGAAGGGTAATTTGATAACGATTGTTACCCATACAGGTATAACTTAGATCGGCAGCGGCAGCATGAGATGCTTGTATTTCAGAGCCTAAAAACAGGATGATGAAGAAAGAAAAGTATATTTTGAGGTAGTTCATATGTATATAATTTTGGAGGAAATATTTGAGCAGCTATTAGCCAGTACTCAAAGAAACATTAATGCGGTTCTTTCCACGGTACTAAGTTCTAAAATTCCACTTGTGAAATCAAAGACATTAAATTCAATTTATAGATAGTTTTTTGTAAATTGTGATGAATAACTTATTGCTAAATAGTAGTTTTTAGTTTTTTTTATAGACTGATTATGTATAAAAGTAAATTAATAGAAATCTTTTCTGCGCTGTCCAAAACAGAACAAAATCGCCTGAAAAAATTTGTCCACTCTCCTTATCACAATACTCATGAAGAAGTACATCGTTTGTTGGATTATTTAATGGATAATAAGAGTTATCGAATAGAGGATGCTTTTAAGCGTGTCTTTCCCAAAATGCCCTATCGCCCTCAAAAAATACGGAATACAATGTCCTATTTGCAGAAACTAATTGATAAGTTTTTGGTATATGAGGCATTAGAGACCAAAGAAGCTGTACGAAATAAAATGTTGCTTTCTGTTTACAGAACGAAAAAATTAGAGAAATGCTTTAAGTCTACTCTAAAATACAGCGAATCATTGTTAAATAAAAGTCAATATAAAGATGCCGCGTATTATTACCTTGATTACGAACTGCAACAAGAACAATTCTTATTTGCCGAAGAAAAAAAACGTTTGGAAGCCAAAAATGTACAGGAAGTATTAAATAGTTTTGATATATTTTATATGGCCAACAAGCTCAAATATTGTGTAACGGCACTGACCCATCAGAATATCTTTCGAACAAAATATGAGTTGAGAATTGTAGAACCCATTTTAGAGCAAATAGAAAAAGAAGGTTGGTTGAAATATCCTTTTATTGCTGTATATTATCATAGTTATAAGGCAATGACAGATTTTGATAATATAGAAGCCTTCTTTCAACTCAAAGCTACTTTTTTGGAGCATAGCCATCTGTTTAGAACAGGTGAACTAAAGGATTTATATATTACTGCGATTAGTTTTTGCATCAAACATCTAAACCTAGGTAGAGAAGAGTTTACGGTTGAAATTTTTGACTTGTACAAATCTGGACTCATTAATGGGGTGTTGGTCGAGGATGGCAAGTTATCAAGGTTTACCTATAAAAATATTGTTACTATTGGTTTGAAATGTGGCAATTTTGATTGGGTACGTCAATTTATCAGCGACTATGCACCTTATCTTAATGTAACTCATAGAGAAAGTTATACCAATTATAATTTGGCAAAACTCCATTATATGACAGGAGATTATAAGCAATCAATGAAAATGTTCTTGACACTAGGAAACACGGATAGAGAGTTGATTATGGGAACCAAAGTCTCGCTTCTGAAGATTTACTACGAACAAGGGGAATACGATGCTTTGGAATCTTTGTTAGAGAGCTTTAGAGCATATATAAAGCGGAATAGAGAGCTAAGCGATTATCAAAAACAAAGCTATTTAAACTTGATTCGGTACTTGCAAAAAGTACAAAATCATAACTTTTATGACAAAAAAGTACAACAGAAGTTATTAGAAGAGGTGAGAAATGAGCCGCAGTTGCCCGAACGTCAATGGATTATTAGCCAAATAAAATAATAGCTTAATTCTAATTGAGGTCTTGCAAAGTTGAAGGACAAAAAAAAGCAACATGCTTTAGCATGTTGCTCTCTAAGATTTATGAGAAGTTTAAAACTTCTTATTTTTTGTCTTTGTTGATAACAATAGTCTTAGTTTTGCTAGCACCAGTCTCATCTTCGATAACGAACTTGTAAGTACCGTCTTCCAAAGATTGAACGTTTAGAGCATTGTAGTTGTTACCATCTTCTACTTGAAGAACACGGTGAGCTGCAGTTTTGTAGCCTTCCTCATCAAATAGTTTCATAGTCAATTTTCTTTGCTCTTCAGACTTTAGAGAGAAAACGAATACGTCATCGTTTACTTCATCTTCAGCAATCATCTCGATGTCTAAAACTTTTGCTACTTTTTCAGCAGCCATTAAAGACGTGTAAATAGTAGCAACGATTTGTTGATCATCACCATCATCCATCATTAATACAACAGCAACCATTTTATCTTCTTGTGCTGGTGCAAACGCAAAAGTAGATCCCATTGTTACTACCATTGCTAACATTAACGTTAAAAACTTCATAGCTAATTAGTTTTGTTGTTAAAAAAAAATTGAATTCAAATTCTTTATCTTTGTTAAAACAATAAAAAAATCAAAATAGTTTCTTATTGTTAGAACTTTCTTTTTTGCTCATAATGAATCATTTGCTATATCAAATATAAGGCTTTTATTCTTCAAAGCAAGTTTTTTAACAAAAAAAAAGAAGTTTTTGTTTAAAAAGCTATGAAAATAGATTCATAAGTCCATTTGTTGACAATAAAAAAAACGTTAAAAACAGATAGTCAGAATCTTATTCTATTTGAATGATTTTATTTGAAATATTAATTTTTTATAACTTTGGTTGTTTTGTTAAAATAAACCCAATATTTTTATGTACAAAAAAATACAAGAAGCAGTTGCCTACCTTCAATCAAAATCACAAAAATTTGAGCCTCAAATAGGTGTTATTTTAGGAACAGGATTGGGAGCATTTCGTCAAGAAATAGAAGTAGTGGTCGAAATTTCGTATAATGAAATTCCTTACTTTGCGGAATCTACTGTAGAAAGTCATGCAGGGAAATTAATCTTTGGTTATTTTCAAGGGATTCCTATCGTAGCAATGGCTGGTCGTTTTCATTATTACGAAGGATACAGCATGGAGGAAGTTACGTTTCCTGTTCGTGTATTGAAGTACTTAAATATCGAACGATTAATTATATCCAATGCGGCAGGAGGAGTACAAGCGCATCTTTATCCAGGAGACATTGTCTTTATCAAAGATCATATCAATTTGCATGCTCAAAACCCACTAAGAGGAAAAAATGATGCTCGATTGGGCGTTCGATTTCCAGATATGTTAAAGACCTATGATGTTGCCTTAAATCAAAAGGCAATTGCTATTGCTCAAAAGAATAATATTCGAGCGTTTGAAGGAGTTTATGTGGGAACCCAAGGTCCTAACCTAGAAACGCCAGCAGAATATAACTTCTTTAATATTATAGGTGGTGATGTAGTTGGAATGTCTACTATTCCTGAAGTATTAGTTGCTAAGCACATGGAATTACCCGTATTTGTTGTTTCTGTGGTTTCTAATCGTTGTTTTCCAATTGACGAAATTACGGAAACAACAGTAGAAGAAGTTATCGAAGTGGTGCAACAAACAGAATCTAAATTGACCTTGATTCTTAAAGAGCTTTTAGCAGAACTTTAGCCTTTTGAAATTATATGACTAGAATCGTTCCTAAAATTAGAATAGGGAGGAAAGAGGTTAGGCTTTGTGTTGGAGATATAATTTTAAGTGGTATGCTCTAAAATGCAGCAATCCTTTTTGGGGAAGCAGCACTTCTTTTTGAATATCTATGATTTAATTGTATTTTTGCAACTCTATTGCCTTTCTCTGAAAAAAGAATAGATGCTATTGCTTGTTTGATGATTCATACATCGATATTTTTACGCAAGTTACGAGAACTATTATGGTTACACCATACTGTGCCTAAAGAATCAGAGATTTTTTACAATGGTCCACTAAATAAAGTGCATTAACTTGATAATTAGTAGGATGATTTGTTTGTAACGAACTTTTTAGAAGTAATCATCAGACTAATATAGGGTGTTTGTTTATTTGAAAAATATAAATTAGCGGACGACTATTTTTATAAACATTAACAATAATGATTGATAAGTTAAGAGCCTTAAAAGATAAGTTCCAATTACTCGAAGAACAACTTTCTGATCCAGAAGTGACTTCAGATATGAATCGCTTTATGAAAATTAATAAAGAGTATAAGGATTTAAAACCTTTGGTAGAGGCACACGATTCATATAAAGCAATGCTAGATGGTATTGCCGAATGCAAAGAAATCATAGCAGAAGGGGGAGATCCTGATTTTGTCGAAATGGCTAAGGAAGACTTAAAAGAATGGGAAGACAAAAAAGGTCCCTTCGAGGAGGAGTTGAAAATGATGTTAATTCCTAAGGATCCAGAGGATGAGAAAAACGTTACCATCGAGATTCGCGCCGGGGCAGGAGGTGATGAAGCTGCTATCTTTGCGGGAGATATGTTGCGTGTTTATGAACGTTTTATTGATAAACAAGGATGGAAAAGAGAATACATTGCTTCTAATGAAAGTGAATCGGGGGGCTTTAGTAAAGTTATTTTAGAGGTAACTGGAGATAATGTATATGGAATGTTGAAGTATGAATCTGGAACACACCGAGTGCAACGAATTCCCAAAACAGAGTCACAAGGACGTGTGCATACATCAGCTGTGACTGTTGCTGTTATGCCAATTTTTGAAATGGAAGATGTAGAAATTAACAAAGCTGATCTGTCTTGGGATACCTTTCGCGCAAGTGGTGCAGGAGGACAGCACGTTAACAAAACTGAATCGGCAGTACGTGTAACACACAAACCAAGCGGTGTTGTTGTTGAGTGTCAAGATGGGCGTTCTCAATTAAAAAATAGAGAAATTGCCCTTCAAAAACTATATGCAAAATTATATGAGTTGCAGCAACAAGAACATGAAGATAGTATCTCTGCTTTGAGAAATACGCTGATTGTTTCGGGAGATCGTTCCTCTAAAATTCGCACGTATAATTATTCTCAAAATAGAGTAACAGATCATCGAATTAACTTTACTAAATACAACCTAAGTGAAGTAATGGATGGTGCTTTGGATGAATTTATAGAAGCCATCCAAGTAACTTACAACATGGAAAAATTAAAAGCATCGGAAGAGGTATAGTCACTTGTTTTAGTAGTTAGTTAGGCTGCTACTTCGTGGTTTTTACAAACTATTGTTCTTTTGAAGATGTAATAAACAAAAAGGCTCTTAGTCTCCTGTTTAACAGGGTTCTGGGAGCCTTTTTTTTATTTTAAAATAAACACAATGGCTTTATTGTTATTGTTTCACATTCTTATTTTTCTAAAATTTGTCCTTAGTAATTGATTAAAAAGTAGCCGACAAATTAGGTTTAATTATTCGCATGCTGTGATTATTGGGAGCTACTTTTAGAAACAAAAAATACAAAAATATGAAGTCATTATTAAGTATACTATTACTGTTAATTAGTGCAACAAGTATTCAAGCTCAATTATGGGCAACCGAAATTACCCCCTATATTATACCGTTACCACCACCCAATTCAGAATCCGAATTAAAAGGATATGACATTCAAGAAACCAATGATGGAAACTATGTGTTTGCGGGCAACCACAGGTTTGGTGTTTCTTCGAATTATACTTATACACCTATGTTGGTTAAAATTGATGCTACCACTGGAAATGTTCTATGGCAACAAGCATATGAGCAATTTAATGGAGGGTATATGCAAGAAGTCTCTGTCATAGAAAAACCTAATGGCAATTTGTTGATGGCAGGTCTTAATTATAATGAAATATTTTTAGTAGAAACAGATGCAGCAGGCGATACGGTTCAAACAACAACTTATCTATCTGCGTGTGCTTTGGTGAACAATGTAGATTGTAATTTACACACGGTTCGTTTGCGTTCTACGACCGATGGAAATTATATTATTGGCGTTGGGGCAACTGGTGGCTTAATTGGCATCCCTAATCCAATTAATGAGTTGTTTAAAATAAGCCCTAATCACACGATTATTTGGCGAAAGAACTACGATAGATGTTACTTGCTAGACTTTCAGCCAACTAGTGATGGAGGGTATGTTTTTTCAGGAGGTTCTGCGTCGAACCAAGCTATTTTGTTTAAAGTAGATGCTAATGGTGATAGCCTTTGGCAGCAGCCTTATACCAATATACCAGTGTATGATTTGCATAGTGTCAAAGAAACTCCTGACGGAGGATTTGTGGTTGTAGGTTATATTTCGGGTTTTGCAGGAAACAATCCTTATGTTTACAAATTAGATGCGACAGGAACAACAGAGGCATGGAGTTTAATATTAGGACCAGAACAAGGAAAAGCACATCATGTTACAGTTGATCCTACTGGAAATTGTGTGGTTACAGGAACAAAACAAGTAAGTCATGGAGGAATGTTGGGTGTCATGTTGCCAGCAGCTTTTGCCAGCAAAATAAGCCCAAGCGGTACGGTATTACAAGATCAAATTTTTGATGATTTAATTGATAATAGTAGTCGAGCAATACGTTACACAAGCGATGGTAATTTTGTAATAGCAGGGAGTCATGGAAACTCTATGGGAGATCAAGACTTAGGGTATGTTGTTAAAACAGGATATACACTAAACACAATCAATGTTGCAGGAAACAATAATCAAGTCAGTGTTTTTCCCAATCCCTTTGAGCAGCAAACAACAATAAAAGTAGCAAAAGGAAACAATCAAATAATGGAATTAGAGGTATACGATGCTTTGGGGCGTTCTGTTAAGGTTGATTACTCTACAAATAACAATCAAATAGTTCTTTCAAGAGGAAGTTTGACAGCAGGTGTTTATTGGTTTAGCTTGAGAGGAGATGGTCAGCTGATTGAAACAGGCAAATTAATGATTCAATAGTTCTATTCGGAGGTTGTTGTAACAACCTCTTGATAGGTGATCATTCAAAAATAAAAATGATGTATCGATTAATTATAGTATTGGTAGGAATGCTTTTATTAATGCAATATTCTTGCCGAGTAGATAAAAATGACATTCCTTCACCCAGAATGCTTGTGCCAATATTGCCTACCGTTCCTTTTGAGTATGCTAACATTAATTATCCAAGTCATATACAACAGGCAATTAGTAGCTTAGACAATACACCTACTTCTAACCCCATTACAAATCATGGGGCGACTTTAGGGCGAGTATTATTTTATGATAAGGCATTATCTGAAAACAATCAAATTTCTTGTTCTAGTTGCCACAAAGCATCGGAAGGTTTTGCAGATGCTCGTGCTAAAAGTGAGGGTTTTTTAAATGGCGTAACTAGACGAAATTCGATGTCTATCTTAAATATACGTTTTTATAAACGTGGGAAAATGTTTTGGGATGAGCGAGCTAACACATTAGAGGAACAAGTTTTATTGCCCATTCAAGATCATATAGAAATGGGAATGGATTTAGATTCACTAGTAAATCGTTTAGAGCAAACCACTTATTACACTCAATTATTTGAAAAGGCATTTGGGTCTAGTGTTATTACAACAGAGCGGATTGCAAAAAGCTTAGCGCAGTTTATACGGACACTGGTTACTTATGAATCAAAATTTGATAAAGTAATAGAAGGAAGTGCTACTTTTTCGGCACAAGAGCAACAAGGACAGACGATTTATAATACCTTTGGCTCGCAACAAGGTTGTGTAAGTTGTCATGGAGGAGATCTTATAGATCAAGCCTCTTACAACCTACAGATAGGACAAATACCTAGTTTTGTCAATGATGAAGATAGAAATGATTTGGGAATTTATGAGGCAACTCAAATGCCTTCAGATTCCTTTAGGTTCAAAGTGTCAAGTTTAAGGAATATAGAACAAACTGCCCCTTATATGCATGATGGAAGTGTTGATAATTTGACAGATCTTTTTCATAGTAGTCATCATAACTTTGGTATGACTGCCGCTGAAGTAGATGCTTTGGTTGCATTTTTGAAAACCTTGACAGATCATGAGATTATAAAAAAGGAGAAATTTTTAGATCCGTTTGTTGAACAATAACTCAATCATGTTGATAAAAGAAAACATCCATTGGGCAGTTCTCTATTCGTCCAATGGATGTTTTTATTCATTACTCCGCTTAAAAATCGTATTAGTTTACTTCTTGAGCCTACGGGGTCGTAGAAAAACTAAAAAACTAAGCTTGCCGAGTAGGCTTGTGCTAGTAGCACAAAAGCCCAAGTTCATGACCAGAGGGAACTAGCCTTGCGATCTCATGAGCGTAGCGAATAATAATCAACGGAGTATCATTTATTAAGACAGTTAAATTAATGTTTTATAATAGCTTTGGTGCCTTGACTTGTTCTACCTGTAATTTTTAAAAAGTAATAGCCTTTAGGGATGGTGTTGCTGCTAATGACAAGTCGTTGATTGCCTGTAGATAGGTAGTGCGTTTCTTCATAAGCTACCTGACCAGTTGCAGCGATTACCTGTACCTTATAATCTCCTTCTTTTGCAAAGAAAGAAACTTCTAATTGCTTAGAGAAAGGATTGGGATGGGTTTGTAATGTTATTGCTGCAAAATTTAAGTCAGATGTACTTAAAGCAGGGTCTACGATTACTACAACTGTATCAGAAGCACAGCCTCGAATGGCTTGGGCAACAACCCATGCCGTATCCATTGTTGCTCCAGCAGTAACTTCACCCGTTTGGGAGTCAACCATAAGGCTAGAATTATTATTAGTAATAAACCAATTTAATGTATCCATCGAACTATTGGGAAGATAAGTTCCTGATAAAATAATACTAGCATTAGGGGCTATCTTCACTGTGTCCTGCATAATGTCTACAAAGCTTGCCGAGTTAGGGAGGGCAACTCTATAGCAGTCCATTGCTGCTGCTGTATTAGAAACAGCAAAACAAATTTCCGTATTATTACCAGCGCAATTTCCAAATAAACTGGCAAAAGAATTGATTTGTTGAATGGTGCCAATGAATCCTGTTAAAGAAATAGAACTATTGTTGGTGCCTGCAAAAATACCCATTAAAATAATAACATCATTAAGGTCTGTCACATCTGCGCCACTATAAATACCATAGGATGCCAAAGAATCGCACAAACCAACAAAGAATTGCCCTGCTGCATCGCAACAGCTAGTACCAGGAACATAATCTCCATTGATTAGCGAATCGACAACCGTTTGGAGTTGGACTAAATCATAGGAAAAGGGCACTAAACAGAGTTCGTTACAAGTGCTCATTCCAAAATCAGCAGGAACGACACGACCATCTAGCGTCGATGCTAGAAGTACAGGACCTAGCTCGTCTGCTGCTAAACTATCTTTTTGAATAAGAATGAATTCTGTATTGGGTAGACCACTAGGTACTGTTGTGTAAACAGGTGCTGCCGTGGTATCTGTAACAAGCATATTGACCGTGGTGCCGCTTAAAAATCCAGGACTGTTAGGAGGGCATTGAGCTTGTAAACTGATGCCATAAATGGTAAATAGAATTAGAAAACAAAGTATTTTGTTAAAGTACATAAGTAATTATTTTTAGTTAGAGATAAATACAAATGGTCTGTTGTAGCTAAAACTCAAGCCATAATCTATGTGTTGAGTAACAGACTGAGAACTAAACAAAATACGCTTTTTTTACAAAAAAATTAAGGTTCTTTGAAAAATCATCGTTTTCAGGAATCGTTGCAAGAAAATACAGCAAGGAATTTATGACTATGAAAACAAAAAAATATGAGTTCCCATTTATGAGAACTCATATAATTGTCTTTTAAAGCAACGAAATGTTACAGTATGATACTCGCAGGCTAATGTGTTTATTCAACTGTAATTTTAAATGTTTGTTGTTGATCTTGTTGACGTAAATGCACAAAGTAAGTACCTGTAGCCAAATCCGATACATTTAATGTTTTGATAGAATTGGCATCTAGCATACTGCGTTCCGTATAAACAACTTTGCCTAAAACATCTACAATACTAATATCGGTCATTCCTGCTGTATGGTTACTCTTGATGGAAAAAACACCATTATTAGGATTGGGAAATACCTCATAACTATTTTGAGCAGTAGTTGTCTGGATGCCAGAGCAAAGTGCGATGGTTAAATTGGCACTAGCTGTTGTAGGGCAAGAACCATTGCTGATATAATTTAATAAATAAGAACCAACAGAGGAAGTGTTGATATTAATTTCCCCCGTCAAGGCGCTAACAAAGGTAACACCAGAAGGAGAAGCCGAATAAAAACCACTAGTAGTTCCCGAAACACTTAAAATAGGATTGGGACCAGTTCCTTGGCAAAAGGTAGTATCCGTGAAAGGGAAAAAGGCTACATCCTCTGCTAAAATATTAAACGTCATTGTGTCTGTACTAGGGCAAACGCCGTTTGTTGTATGAGTGACGACATAGCTACCAACAGAAGATGAGCTAGGAGTTATAATTCCAGAACTAGAGTTGATTGATAAGCCATTGCTAGAACTCCAAGTCCCACCAGACATGTTCGCAGTTGGTGATACTGTCAATGCAGAGTTTTGACAAGCAAAGGTAGCTGGATAAGTAAATTGAGCATCATCCGCTGCATTAATTGTTACTGTAGCAGTAGAAGTGCCTCCAGTACCATCATCATAAGACACTGTATAGGTTTGCGCTGTAGAAGCACTTAGGTCAATTGTACCTGTAGAGCTGTTAATAGTTAAACCTGTTGGTGTTGCTGAAAAGGTTCCTCCTGTGGTACCTGTGATGGTTGGTGTAGGATCTATGCCATCAATGCAGTAATTGCTTTGAGAGTAGCTAATGGTAGTGGGAACAATTTCTGTCAAATTGACTAAAACAGAACTAGTTGTCTGATCACCAGAGGTGCCGCCATTGCCATTGACAACAAGACCAGTGCTATAAATAGCTACAGTACCAAAACCCGAAGCAGGAGCCGTCCAATTCACTATAAAGTTGCCGCTGCTGCTAGTACCAGAGTGCTCGATATAAGACCGATTATTATGAGAGGTTATTTGTGTGTTACTAGTGGTTGCACTACCCATTGTTCCTGCCTGAACATTACCTGCTGCGCTCGAAACAGCAACAGCTTGTATTCCATATCCATTAGGACTACCCATTCCTGCCGAGACATTAAATTCTAGGGTATAACTTTGCCCAGGCGTATAACTAGTGACCGTATTTTGACTAGCATCTTTTACGGTAATAGATACTGTTGGAGAAAAAGAGCCTCCGCTATGGCATTGAGAACAGGTTGCCCCTCCTAAAGGAGACCCTGTTCGATCTCCTAAATTGTTGGCAGCAGCTCCCCCCGAGCGACTTTGTAAAACAATTAAAGCAAAAGCAGAACACAACAAGACGTAAATAAATTTGAGTTTCATAAGAGGAAAAATTGAAGTTAAGTAATTAATATATAAGGACTTATTTTGTAATATACATCACAAAAGTTAATTCAGCAAATGATTGATGGGTGCAAGGTGTTAATTGTGTAATAAATGTTGCTTTTTGTGGGTTTTTACTGAATTAATATTTGATAAAACTGTTTTTTGGGGAAATAAAATATTTATAGATAAAAAGTGGCAAGGAATAGTGAAATGTTAAAAAGATTAAAAATGAGTTACTATGCTAAGTAAATATCAATACAGCTTGTAACTCATCGTTAAATAACTGTATCTTTACAAGGTAAAAAAAGAAAGTATGAGATTGATTTTTATCATAATAATAAGCAACTTCCTATTCAAAGGAAGATTGTTAGCGCAATCTGAAGGCAAACAATGGCTTCATTTTGAGCGAGGACAAGCCTCTATTTCATTATCACAGCTGGATAGCATCAAAAGCTTGGCTAAAGCAGCTATGGCTAAATCCAATGGTCGGATAGTCGTGCGCACGTATGCCAATGACGCATTGGAAGGAGACCTCAATGCACGTCTTTCTGGTCGTCGAGCTTATTTGGTGCAACAATGTTTAGAACGAGCAGGAATGCCCCTAGGGCATTTGCAGATAGAAAATAAAGTGTATCCTTCCAATACGACAGATTGCCCGACTTGTGCAGAAATAACAGTAACAACAGATAGTAATTTTTTCTCTCAAAATATTTATCAAGATCACGTAGCGGATTTTTTGTTGGAAGAAAGTGGTGTCATTGCTCAAACATTTTGGGTGGAGCCTTTTAAAAATGTTTTGGTCACAACCAAAGATGGCGTGTTGGTGCAAATTCCTGCGGGGACATTGGCTACGAGTGATAGTGGTATGGTTAAATTAGAAGTACGCTACCTAAAAAATAGTTGGGAAATGTTGCTGCACTCATTGGTCAATCGATCGATTCAGCAAGAGTTTTTGGAAATCAATAGAGCGGTACACCTAAGCGCTGCTCAATATGGAAAACCATTAAAGATACGAAATGGAAAAAATATTACAGTAGTTGTGCCTAGTGACAGATATACAGAACAGGCGACAGTGTATACTAGGAATGCAACTTCATGGAAATTGCACCCCCAATCCGAACAGTTAAGAGTCGGAAGTTTTTATATCGGTACAGAGTATTGGTGCAATAAGCTCGATAAAGATGGTTTGGCCTTACCAAATTTTGAAACACCTCCTGTTAAACCTAAGCCAATTCCTTATCAAACGGCAACCGTAGAACTAGACAAGGCTCTAAAAGATATTCAAATTCGGTTAGATTATTTGGAGGAGCAAAAGGTGGATGCAAAAGGGAAAACCAAAGCTTTAAATGCACAACAGAGAAGAAATGAACACACGCTCAAAAATAGAAAAAATCGCTTGCTAATTGCTAAGGAAAAAGTCAAGATTCAAACTCGTGAGAAAAACGAAGCAATGGAAGCAGATTATTACAAAATGTTGGCGGTATATAATAAAGCTCGTAATAATATGCAACAATCGTATATTAGCGATTTGGAAAAAGCAGGGATTACGCAGCGTGCCAATCAAAATCGTTGTGCAGAATTGAAAGCCAATGAACACCAACTGAAAGCGGATTATGGACAGGCGCTTTATGAACAGATTGTGGCTCATTTGAGGAATCAAACAGTAAAGCATGAATTGGGGTATTGGACTCAAACAAACCAATTAGGCTGGTTGAGCGTCGGGTGTAAAGCACAACGGGCAACTGTAGACGCTGTTCCCTTTCGAGTGACAAGTCCTACTTCTGCCTACAAAGTAACGGCTTTTTTAATTCTTGAAGATACACAGGATATTGTACTTGGCGAGACTTTAGATGCAACTGATATTGTATTTTGGGAGGTACCAGATGGAAAAGCTGCTAAATTGTTAGCCGTAACTCAAGAGGGAGATAATTTTTTGATTGCTTTTCATCATTTAACAACAAGTGGCAACCCAATTGAACTTAATTTTAAGAATATAAGTTTATCTGAGGTATTGGGAACTCTGAAATAATTGGTTCAATTGCTTGAAAGTGCTGTAGGAATTTGTCTAGCTTTCTGTTTTTAGAGTGTATTTCTTTGAGTTGGTCGAATTCTTAGATGTTGCATATATAATTTAGTATATATTCAAAGTGAAATAAGAAAGCAGACTTAGTTTCCATTATATTTTGTATTGGATTTTGAGTTCTTATTTATCAACAATCATATAGACCAAGTATTCTTACTATGACAATAGCAGAAAATATAACCATAGCATTTAATGCAATTAGAGCCAATTTACTTCGAGCGGTATTAACGTTATTAATTATTGCTTTTGGAATTATGGCTTTGGTGGGGATTTTGACTTCTATTGATGCCATCAAGAACTCTTTGACTGATAATTTGGCAAGCATGGGAACCAATACGTTTAATGTCATACGAAAAGGGACAGGTCTAGGAGGAGGACGAAGAGGACGCCGTTCTAATATTGGAGATAAAATTAGTTACAAACAAGCTGCCTCATTTAAAGAAAAATACCAATACCCTGCTGCTGTGTCTATCTCTGCTTTAGGTTCTTTGAGTGCTGTTGTTAAGCATGAGGGAACAGAAACAGATCCAAATACTACAATATATGGAGCGGATGAAAACTACTTGGATGTTGCTGGTTACAAATTGGCAGCGGGGCGAAATATAACCGCTTTGGAGTCGGAGGCAGGGCGAAATATTGTCATTTTAGGGGCATCTATTGCCGAAAAACTCTTTGAAAATTATACTAATGTTAATATTTTAGGCAAAACAATTTCTATTCGAAACATACGCTTTACGGTTATTGGTGTGATGGAAGAGAAAGGGTCAAGTATGACTTTCAGTGGAGACAAAATGGTTATTGTTCCTTTGCAAACACTCCGTAAGTACTTTGGTTCTCAAACCAGTTCTTATAATTTATCAGTAATGGTAACGGATGCCTTAAACATTGATCCCGCTATGGCTGAAGCCGAAGGGGTTTTTCGACGTGTTCGAAAAATTAAAATAGGAGAGGAGTCCGATTTTGAACTAGAAAAAAGCGATGGCTTGATTTCCTTAATCGTTGAAAACACAGCAACTTTGCAGATGGCGGCTATTTTTATTGGTCTTATCACCTTATTAGGAGCGGCGATAGGATTGATGAATATTATGCTGGTTTCTGTCACCGAGCGAACTAGAGAAATAGGGATTTGTAAATCTCTTGGAGCAACTCGACGCACCATTTTAGTGCAATTTTTAGTAGAGGCGATTGTGATCTGTCAAATTGGTGGCTTTGTAGGCATCGTATTTGGTATTATAGCAGGCAATGGGGTAACTTATATGGTAGGAGGAGCTTTTGTTGTTCCTTGGGCTTGGATTGCACTCGGCTTTTCTCTCTGTTTTATTGTTGGAATTGTTTCGGGATTGTATCCAGCTGTAAAAGCCTCTAAATTAGACCCTATCGAAGCGTTGCGTTATGAGTAATTACTTGGTGTTGGTCATAATGTTTCAGTAAATTGTTCGTCTATAACTAGTTGTAATAATTATTATGACAACCAATTGGCGTATCGTTTACTTCTATGATAATAAGGCTAAAACGTCCTGTTTATCTAAGGTAAACCAAACAAAACGTTAAAAAAGGAAGCATAAGGATTAAAATAAAAGAAAAAACACAACATTATAAAATGTAAGTGCGTACATATATATGTAATATACTGTTTTAACTTTTTGCTAAACATTAATCACTTTCTTCTGTTCTAGGTTTTGCAAGGCTGCTTAATTTCATTACTCCGTTGAAAAATCGTATTAGTTTGATTATCAGCAAGATGTACTTTTACTAACCTTTGCGCTAAAAGACTGGTAATCAAACTAATACAAGATGCTTTTTTACGTTTTTCGTAGAAAAACTAAAAAATCAACGGAGTATTATAATTTGTATTTTTGTGAAAAATAAAATAGTTTTCACTTTTTATTGAAAGTTATGAAACAAAAACTTTAAATTGCAGTATTCAATTAGCAATAGTTAGCTGCGCTGCTAATTAGTAGAACCAAATAAGATGAAACCCCAAATCCTTAATTTAATACCGCTTGCTTATGAAAAATGGTTTATCAAAGCAACCATATATGGACAGAGATTTAACAGCATCTTCTCGAAAACAAGATCACATACAATTGGCGTTCAAATCTCAAATTGAACGAACTAGTTTAGATGATCGATTTTATTACGAACCACTATTAGCTGGTCATCCAACTGCTGAAGATCAACATTCTTTTACTTTTTTGGGTAAAACGATGCAAACACCTTTGTGGGTGTCAAGCATGACTGGTGGCACAGAATATGCAAATGTAATTAACCATAACTTAGCGAGAGTTGCACGAGACTTTGGTTTTGGAATGGGATTGGGATCTTGTCGAGGCTTATTGACAAGCGATCAATATTTACAAGATTTTGATGTACGTGCCATTATTGGAGATGATTTGCCTTTGTATGCTAATTTGGGAATTGCTCAATTAGAACAATTGTTTGATGAGCAAAAATCCGTCTTAATTAGCGACCTAATTCATAAATTAAAAGCAGATGGTTTGATTATCCATGTCAATCCTTTTCAAGAATGGTTGCAGCCAGAAGGCGATCACTTTAAGTACCCGCCAATTGATACCATAAAACGAGTGCTTGATGCGTTTCCTGATTTGAATATCATTGTTAAAGAAGTAGGTCAAGGCATGGGGTATAAGAGTTTGGAGGCATTGTTTCAATTGCCTATTATGGCAGTAGATTTTGCTGCCAATGGAGGTACCAATTTTGCAAAGTTAGAATTGTTGCGCTCGGATGCCCAAAAACAAGAGATTTACTCTAAATTAGCCAATGTAGGGCATAGTGCAGAGGAAATGGTTTTGATGACAAATCAGATAATGAACGATTTAGGGGAGCGAGCACTTTGTAAAGAAGTTATTATTTCTGGAGGAATTAAGGACTTTTTAGACGGGTATTATCTAATAAATAAACTATCTTCGCCTGCGATTTATGGTCAAGCATCTGCATTTTTGAAGCATGCACGAGGTGATTACAAAGAATTATACGACTATGTTTCTACTCAAATAGAAGGATTGAAACTAGCAAAAAAATATTTAACAGTAAAGTAATGAATTGTAGTTAGTTGTTAGTCTATTTTCAAAATAGAACTGGAGTTCAACATCAATTTTAATTACAATTCAAGGTTTTAAAAACAAAACCAATATGAAAAAGCCAACAATAGTATCGGGATTCTCAAAACTATCCAAACGAGGAAAAATTCGCTGGTTGGTAGAAAACTTCTTTATCAATCCAGAAGAAGTTGCACGCGAACTAAAAAGTTTTTGGTATGGTGATCCACAGAAACAGAAAATTTTCGACGACTTTAGCGAAAATACAGTAAGTAATTTTTATTTGCCTTACGGTGTGGTTCCTAATTTGGAAATCAATGGAAAACTATATTGTGTGCCGATGGTGATTGAAGAGTCTTCTGTTGTAGCAGCGGCTTCGGCAGCAGCTAAATTTTGGCTAAAAAGAGGCGGATTTAAAGCTGAAATTATTGCTACGCATAAAATTGGTCAAGTACATTTTGATTGGAAGGGAGATTATACCAAACTGTACAATCGTTTTTCGGAGTTGAAAGAACGTATTTTGGACGATACGGCACACATCACCTCCAATATGCGAGAGCGTGGTGGTGGAATTTCGGAAATAGAGTTGGTCAATATGACGCATTTAGAGGCGAACTATTATCAGCTAAAAATGACTTTTGAGACCTGTGACTCAATGGGAGCCAACTTTATCAACTCTTGTTTAGAGGAGGCTTCTCGTTCATTGCGTGCTTTTATGAGTGAGCAAGAGAGTTTTTCTGACGAAGAAAAAGAGGTGACGGTTATCATGGCTATTTTATCAAATTATACACCAGAGTGTTTGGTGCGTGCTTGGGTAGAATGCCCTGTGGAAGATTTGGGGACATTTGATAATGGTAATATTGATGCGGCTACTTTTGCATATAAATTTGATAAAGCGCTCAAAATAGCACATATTGATGTGCATAGAGCCACCACACATAACAAAGGAATTTTTAATGGAATTGATGCCGTGGCATTAGCGACAGGAAATGATTTCCGAGCAATTGAGTCTTGTGGTCATACGTATGCTGCACGAGATGGAAGTTACAAAAGCTTGTCGTCTGCTAAAGTAGAGGATGGCATGTTTAAGTTTTGGCTAGACATTCCACTAGCAATAGGAACAGTAGGTGGTTTGACTTCTTTGCATCCGTTGGCCAAGCGTTCTCTGGAAATGTTAGGTAATCCTTCGGCAGAAGAACTGATGATGGTGATTGCAGCAACAGGCTTAGCACAAAATTTTGCTGCTGTTCGCTCCTTGGTAACAACAGGAATTCAACAAGGTCATATGAAAATGCATTTAATGAATATCTTGAATCATTTGGAGGCAACAGAAAAAGAAGCGATTGTTGTTCTGTCTCACTTCAAGGATAAATTAGTTTCGTTTACTGCGGTTCGTGATTTTCTTAATTTGTTGAGAACGAATCCAACAACAGAACTAAAAATGAAATAACAGGTTCGAATTAGAAAAGAAAAATAATTATCTTATATTTGAAGACATAGAGCAAACAGGTGGTTTGTTTTATGTCTTTTTTTAGTTTTAATGGATTACCGAAAAAATGGCAAAAAAACCAACCAAATTAGAATTATTATTAGAAGATATTCCAGCACCAATGCGCAATAAATTTATTGTCGTAACAGCTTTATTTGTGGTTTGGATGTTCTTCTTTGATAATAATAGCATTATCTCTCAATATCGATTACAAGCAACCTTGCAAGAATTGCAATCAAAAAAGGATTATTATCAAACCGAAATAAGCCAAGCGGAAAAAGATAATAAAGAACTTTTTACGGATGATAAAACCAGAGAAAAGTTTGCTAGAGAACATTATTACATGAAAAAGCCAGATGAAGAAGTTTTTGTGATTGAAAAATAAAAAAAAATTAATAAGCTACCTTATCAAAAAGGGAGGGATAATTTTGTTCTACACTAGGTAATTTGTAAATTTGGCACACTATACAATTCAATTAATAATCTTATAAATAAAGAAAAAAAATGTCTGTACTAGTCAACAAAGATTCTAAAATCATTGTACAAGGTTTTACAGGAAAGGAAGGGACTTTTCATGCAAGCCAAATGATTGAATATGGCACTAATGTAGTAGGTGGTGTTACTCCAGGTAAAAGTGGTCAAACACACTTGGACCGTCCTGTTTTTGGAACTGTAGCTGATGCTGTTGCCAAAACTGGTGCAGATACTTCTATTATCTTTGTTCCTCCTCGCTTTGCTGCAGATGCTGTATTAGAAGCTGCAGATGCAGGAATCAAAGTAATTATCTGTATCACGGAAGGAATTCCAGTTCAAGATATGGTAAAAGTAAAAGCTTTTATCGAGGACAAAAATGTTCGCTTGATTGGACCAAACTGCCCTGGTATTATTACAGCTGAAGAAGCAAAAGTAGGTATTATGCCTGGGTTTATCTTCAAAAAAGGTAAAATTGGAATTGTATCTAAATCAGGTACGCTAACGTACGAGGCTGCTGACCAAATTGTAAAAGCTGGTTTGGGAGTAACAACGGCAATTGGTATCGGTGGTGATCCAATTATTGGAACGACAACAAAAGAAGCAGTTGAATTATTGATGGCTGACCCTGAAACAGAGGGTATCGTGATGATTGGTGAAATTGGAGGAAATTTAGAGGCTCAAGCTGCTCGTTGGATCAAAGAACATGGTACGAAGCCTGTTGTTGGATTTATTGCTGGTGAAACGGCTCCTGTTGGTCGTACAATGGGGCACGCTGGTGCTATCGTTGGTGGCGCAGACGATACTGCTGCTGCTAAGAAACGCATTTTGCGTGAGTGTGGTGTTTTGGTTGTAGATTCTCCTGCTGATATTGGAGCTACAATGGTAAAAGCACTAGAATCTGTAAAAGCATAAGCTAACTCAAGCAAGTATAGCTTTATTATAAAGAAAGCCACTTTGGAAACTCCCAAAGTGGCTTTTTGTTTATGCTAAGAATAGCATAGCTTTATTATGAGGTTAAAAAATCCCCTATTACACAGATAGCAAAAGGAACCAATCCGAATGGTGGATTGATTCCTTCTTGTAATTCAGTACTCCAATTTTGAGGAGTATAATATATCCTATTTAGTAAGTCGGTTACTTATATAACAATCGGCTATTATAACACTATACAGGGAGCGAATTGTTAGAAAAATAACGTCTATTTATTCCTGTAGTTGAATGAATTTCGTGTTGTTGGGTAAATAATAATACCAGAACGAGGGAATAAGAAACTCAGACGAGGGGTAAAATTGATTAGTGTATTTTAATACTTAGAGAGAGGAGTTAATCTTTGATTTAATGCTGTTAATAAGTGCTGGAGAAACACTACGACGATTAACTTTTTTGCGAAGGAATTCACGGAATGATTTCTCTTTTTGCAATTTAGCGAGTTGTTCAGGAGAATTTTTGACGTCTGTTAAAAATTCACGCGATTCTTGGTTGGATAGGGCTCCATCAAGATACATTACTAATCTTCTTTGGAATTCCCCTGGATTGCCAGATGTTTTCATAATACTTAATTTTAAAATATAAATAGAACTAAATAGATTTTTCAATAACAGTTTCTACTCTAGATGATTGTTTGTACTTTAAATAGAAAAGTAGGAGTAGAACTGCGAAATGTTTATGGTTAATAAATTTAATAAACAGAAAATGTTGCTTTACTGATAAACTATTACTGTGCCAATAAGTAACATTTTCTGTCATAAATTGTTCAATTTTTATTTTTTTTGTCCACGTTTATCTTTATAACCCATGGATTGTGCATAATCTGTTAAACGCTCTTTAAGCATGTTTCTAGCACGATGCAACCTAGATCGAACAGTTCCGATAGGAATATCAATTATTTTAGATATTTCTTCATAAGTGAAGCCTTCAATGTCACAAAGTAGAATGACAGTTCTGAAATCAATAGGCAATGCATTAATAGCATTGGTGACTTCATCGCCCATCATACCTTGAAAAATATCTTCTCTCAAGTCGAAGAAATCTACATAGCTTGCGTCTTCACTATCGTGATAGGTTGCAATTTCCTCATAGTCTACCTGTGTTGGTCGTTTGCTTTTCTTACGATATTGGTTGATAAAAGCGTTCTTCAATATCTTAAACAACCAAGCCTTCGCATTAGTTCCTTGAATGTACTTATCTATGAATCTAAATGCCTTTAAATAAGTTTCTTGAACCAAGTCATTTGCATCATCTTCGTTGTAACAAAGGTGAAAAGCAAAATTATAGAGTGCGTCAATTTGAGGCATCAATTCGCTGTTAAATACGGCTAATTGCTCTGGTGTCGCTGTAGGAACTTCTTCCTGTTGGTCAACTTCTTCTTCTAAGTATTCATTTTCGTTTTCCACGGTGATGTTGTATTTAAGTTGAATTTATTACCAATATTTTACAAATGACAGCATTGAATAGGAGCCATGATTTACAAAACACGATAGTATTCTAGGATTTGTTAAAGCGATTGTTGTTGAATAAACTACGAAGTAATGTGAAAACTCAACTATTTATAATTATCATAATAGTTGACAAAACTATATAGTATAGTATTAACAATAGTTCGTTGGAAAACTTTATTAGTTTGATAATCAATAAGTTGCAGATTTGTTGTGTTTTTTATTAAAATTTTGATTATCAAACTAATATAAATGTGCTTTTTTATCTTTTTGGTAAAAAAGTAAAAAATCAACGAACTACTAGTATTAATATACCCTAATTTATTCCACATAGTTTCCCAAAATACGCTTTTTTTTCAAAAAAGCATAATTAATACCTTGAAATGGATAGGAATAGAAACTGTTGTTCGTTGGTGATCGAACTAAAATAGTTTATACTTTTCCTTTTTTCCAAAGCTGATTGAAAGTATGTTTGGGAAACTTGGGAAACTCTCTGCGATCGCCCCACATTTTGCTCAAGAACAAGTTGCCAACCAAGTTTTTGCTAAAAGCAGGAGCATTCATCAACGACCTATTCAACATTGCTGTTCGCCAAGCCCGCCACATCAGCTGTTCTTCTTTTGGGCGCAAATTTTCTGCTTCTTCAAAAGAACGATTGTATAATAGCATTTGATGAAGGTTGATGTTGACAGGGCAGTTTTCTGTACAACTGCCACATAAAGAAGACGCTTGGCTTAAATGGACATTGTCTTCAAATTTTCCGATTTTTAGATGAGGACTAATAACTGCACCAATAGGACCACTATAAGGGCTATCATAAGTATGTCCACCAATGGTTTGATAGACAGGACAATTGTTGAGGCAAGAGCCACAACGAATACAATACATCGACTCTCGCATGTACTCATCGCCCATAACTTCGCTGCGTCCATTATCAAGCAAAATAACATACATATCTTCGGGACCATCTACTTCATGTGCTTGCTTAGGACCGCTCAAAATAGTATTGTAGACAGTGGTATTTTGTCCTGTACCAAACGTTGCCAACAAAGGCAAAAATAGATCTAAATCTTCTATTGAGGGAATCATTTTTTCAATTCCGATAATAGCAATATGTGTTTTGGGAAGCGTTGTTGCTAAACGCCCATTACCTTCATTTTCTACCAAGACCATAGAACCTGTATCTGCCAAAAGGAAGTTGCCTCCAGAAATACCAATGTCTGCTTGTGTGAAACGTTCTCGTAAAACTTGGCGAACATAAGCTGTTAGTGCTTCGGGGCTTGCATCTGGAGCGGTTTGGAATTTTTCGTGAAACAAATCAGCAATATCTTCTTTAGACAAATGCATGGCAGGAGTAACAATATGATAAGGTGTTTCTCCTTTGACTTGAACAATAAATTCTCCTAAATCAGTTTCTAGAACTTCAATACCTTGTTCTTCTAATAGATGGTTTAGTTTTATTTCTTCTGTAATCATGGATTTAGACTTAACAACAATTTTTGCTGCTTTTTCTTTCATGATTTGGGTAATCGCCTTTTGTGCTTCTTCGATATCTTCTGCCCAAATAACTTTTCCTCCACGAGCCGTAAACTTTGCTTCAAATTCTTCTAGGAGAGCAGGTAAATTTTGAATTGTTTTTGCTTTGATGTTTTTAGCCAATTGCCTTGCCTGCTCTAAGTTTTCAAACTGCTGTTTGCCTATAGCTACTTTGGTATGGTATTTCCCCATATTAAATTTAAGACGCTTTCGGTGCTCTTTTGAAAACGCTTTTTCCTCGGATTTTTCTAAAAAAGTAGCTAAGTGTTTATTCATTATTTCAAGGTATTAGACATAACGATTATAAAATAGGTTTGATAGAGTTTAAATTATTGATTGCTAGTGATTAAGTAGATTTTTTGGGTTCTGTTAATTTGCCCAGCAAAAATAGTCACACACTTTATAAGGTTATTTAGCAAACTATTAAGTTTGATAAAAAGTGCTTATTCTCCACAGAAGAATGGACCTTATCACAAATTTAACTAATTTTGCAATCTTTTTGACACTTTAGTTGTTTTATGCTTCAATATAAAAAGTAGTGGTTCTCATTTAAAGAAAAAGAACGAATAATAAAGAATGGAATTTACACGATATCAATTGGATAACGGCTTGAAGCTGTTGGTACACCAAGATAAAAGTACCCCACTGGTTTCCGTTTGTATTACCTACAATGTAGGGACAAAAGACGAAGAAGAGGGAAAGTCTGGTTTTGCACACTTGTTTGAACATTTGATGTTTGGAGGTTCAAAGCACGCTTTGAGCTTTGATGATTATATTCAACAAGCAGGAGGTGAAAACAATGCTTTTACCAACCAAGATATGACCGTTTATTATGAATATATGCCTTATCAAAACCTCGAAACAGCCCTCTGGTTGGAAGCCGATCGAATGTTGCATCTTAACCTAGATGCAAAGGCTTTGGAGCGAGAAAAAAAAGTGGTATTAGAAGAATTTAAAGAGAGCTGTTTAAACGAACCTTATGGCGATATTTGGCATCATATAGGACCTATGGCTTACCGAGTACATCCTTACCGAATTCCTACGATAGGACAGGTGCCGCAACACATTGAGGATGCAACTTTGGAAGATGTAAAGGCTTTTTTTGATCGCTTTTACTGTCCTAACAATGCTGTATTGAGTATCTGTGGAAATGTAGAACCTGAAGAGGCTTTAAGGCTGACTCAAAAATGGTTTGGAGATATTGAGCCAGGAAAGGTAAATAAGATAAAGTCGCCTTACGAACCGTTACAAACAGAGAAACGAGTGATTGAGGTCGCTGCTAATGTTCCTTTAAATGCTTTGTATTTGGTGTTTCATAGCGCAGAACGCAACCACAATGATTATTATGTAGATGATTTTATAACCGATGTGTTGGCAGAAGGCGATGCTTCGCAACTGTATCAAAACTTGGTGAAAGAACAGGAATTGTTTTCGTCTATTGATGCCTATATTACGGCTTCTATTGATACTGGTTTAATGATTATTGAAGGAAAATTATCGGATGAGGCAACATTTGAAGAAGCAGAACAGGCGATTTGGAAAGAGCTAGAAAAGCTTAAGAATACTTTATTGCCTGCCAAAGCTGTGGAAAAATTTCGGAATCGAACTGAACACAATATTGAATTTAGTGAATTGAACAATTTGCACAAGGCAATCAATCTAGGATATTATGAGATACTAGGAGATGCGGCAATGATTAATGAGGAAAAAGCAAAATATAATGCCATTACTGCTTTGGATATTCAAAAACGTAGCCAGCAAATTTTTCAAGATGAGAAATGCTCGGTATTGTATTACAAGGCAAAAAATAAATAAAAGGAAGGTAAGGTAAAGTAATAGGTTTTGCGGCTTTCTTATTTTGATTGGAAGGGCTTAAGTTGGTTGAAATTTTGCCACTTATTAGTCATTTGAGATGGTTATAAAACGATTCCAACGAGTTTGTTCAAAGAACAGAATTGGAAGGAAATTTACTAAATAAAAAAGAACTCAAAAAGTAAAGAAAGAGAAACTAAAAAAACAACTAGCAGACCTTGAAGTTAGTTTTTGAAAATAGACCTAAATAGCTCTTTTTGAATCTAAAAGTTTTAGTTAACTAAATCTTATTTAGGTAGAGACAAGTCAAAAGATTCAATTAAAAAGTGTATCTTTGTTTATAGTAGTTCACAAATTGAGACGAATTTTATAAAATAAATATCATAGATCATGAATACAGTTTTTTTAATGCAATTTTTAGGACCAGAGATGCTTCTTGTATTCTTTGTTATTCTTTTGTTGTTCGGTGGTAAAAAAATACCAGAACTAATGAGAGGTTTAGGAAAAGGAGTGAGCGAGTTTAATAATGCTCGTGATTCTGTGACCAAAGAATTTAGACAAGGAATGAAGGAGGGAGAAAAGGAAAAAATAAAAATTGAAGAGAACTCTAAGGCTTCTTAGAAAAGCTTGATTTTTTACCAGAATTATTCCGTTAATATTCTCCTAAAAGGACAATAAACAGCTATTTTTTTGCTTTATTGTAAACAAAGCTTCATACAATAGCACAAAAACGAACATTTATGCTCATTGTTAAGATGACCAGGAATGTTCGTTTTTGTTTTTTTGAAAACAAGCTTTTTTTTATAACTTTACAGTTATTAGCACATTAGCTTAAATATCATTTCACACAATGAGAGGCAAAATTTAAGCTGATGGAAATAAAAATAAACATTGCTAACCCTTCAATGTTTTACATTATATCTTGGAAAAAATACAATTTGAGCCCCAGAAGAAAAAACACTACCTACTAATGAACTTGAATTTTTATGTGTTAAGAGCTATATCTTTGATCTTAGTAACTTCACTTTTGACCAATATAGCCGCTAATGCAACGTCCCCTGATTATCCCGTAATCGATGAAGAATTAGGAAAAATACTAGTTGATGGAATGGGGAGTCTGATGAATGACTATCCAGACAACAATCCTGACTATCCGACTTTTACAGACGAACATTATAGAGCACGTTTCCTAGAAATGTCTGGCGAAATTCAATATCGTCTAACTCCTGATATTAAGAACCACATCATCCATCGTACAGAGCGATACAGAAGCGCTACAGAGCGTACTTTGGGATTGACGGAAATGTATTTTCCTATTTTTGAAGAATACTTGTCTGAAAAAAATATTCCACATCACTTAAAGTATTTACCAATTGTTGAGTCAAACTTAAATGCAGTTGCCAAATCTCATGCTTCTGCTGTTGGTTTATGGCAATTTATTCCTGGAACAGGAAAGCTTTATGGTTTGAAAGTGGCTTCTTATCTGGACGAGAGAAGTGATACGCACAAGGCATCACAAGCAGCAGCTACAATGTTGTCTAACTTGTACAAACGATATGGGGATTGGCCATTGGCTTTAGCGGCCTACAATTGTGGACCTGGGCGTGTTGATAAATACGTAAAAGGCAACGATAAAGATTTTTGGGATATTAGAAAATATCTTCCAAGAGAAACACAAATGTATGTGCCTTATTTTATGGCAGTAGCTTATTCTTATGAGTTTCATCACTTGCACGAATTGACTCCCAAGAAATTGCCTAGTGATTTAGTCTTGACAGATTCTATTCATCTAGAACCAGGCTATCAGACACTTTCTCAATTAAGCAAAAAATATAAAATTAGCCTAGATACTTTAAAACGCTTAAATCCTGGTTATATCAAAAATTATATACCATCTGGTTCTAAGTTGAATATTTTGGTACTTCCAGCTCGTATTGTGGCTCAAGTGAGAAATTATGCTCCAGCACTGAAACGAATCATGGCAATGAAATCAGAGAACCCAATCAAATGTATTCGACGTGTCAATAGCGAAGCTGATTTGAGTAAGTTGATGAAAGCCCATCGTTTTTCACGCAATGATCTATTGTTTTGGAATGGCTTATCGACTAATTACAGAGTAAAAAAAGGGGATATTATTGCTGTAAGAAAATACCGTGTCCCAAAAGATGCTTGGCCTAAAAAGGAGGTTCGTAAAGATATTCAGAGCATTTCAATTGCTTCTCTAAAGGTAGTAGGGCTAGATGATAAACAAGAAAAAGCTGTAACGGCACCTGTGTATGTTTCTATTAAGAACAAGAAATTAGCACAAAAACTAGCAACAACTTCTATTAGTCCATCGAATAGAAAAGAGCGTTCTAGTTTTGGTATCGCTCCAACAAAAAGTAATACCCAAAATGCAAAAGTAGTTCCATCACAAAAGAACGAAGTTATGGCCGCTATTTCTCAAAATAGAAGTAGAGAGCGTAGATTGCGTAACAATACAACACTAAATAAAAGCACGGTCAATATTCAAAATAATACGACTCCTTCTGAGAAAGTTGTGTCTTCTTCTGACGCAGCGACCCTTGCACTTCAGGAAAAAGCAGCTAAAGAAGCTCAAAAATTATCTGCAAGCAAGCAAATTAACGACTTAAGTCGAGCCATTCAATCAAAAGAACAAGCTATCGTAAAAGCCAAATCATATAGCACAACAAGTGCTGAAGAGGTTGCTGCATTGTCTTACCTTAATAATAAGTCAGAGGCATTAAAAGAGACTCGAATGGCAAAAAAAAAGGCTAAGGTAGAAGCAGAAATGAAAGCAAAAGCGGCAGCAGAACGTCAAGCGAAGTTGGAAGCAGAAATGAAAGCAAAAGCAGCGGCAGAACGTCAAGCGAAGT
>NZ_JHBV01000028.1 GCF_000724545.1 Aureispira sp. CCB-QB1
CACAGTCATGATGCTCACGACCACGACAGCCACGACCACGGCGATGGACACAGTCATGATGCTCACGACCACGGCAGCCACGACCACGGCGATGGACACAGCCATGATGACCACGACCACGGAGATAAAAAAGTTCAAAATTTACCTCCAATATCCAAAGAAGGAAAAGAAGTAACGGCTTATTTAGTACAATATAAAAAGGATGGAGAAGGAAATACCTCCATGCGCGCCGTAGTAGAAGCTGCCCAGATTATTGAAGATAACAGCGAAAGCTTGGGCTATGCTAAACCTGCTATTCAGTTGCAACGTTTGTTAGAAATGACAGGATTGGGGATGGATTTTTTAACTGCTTTAGCCTTTATTATCATCATTATTTCTGCATTTAGTATGTTCATTTCTTTGTACAATTCTTTAAAAGAAAGACGCTATGAAATTGCCTTGATGCGCGTGATGGGGGCGACACCTTCTAAGCTGTTTATAATGATAGTTTTAGAAGGATTGTTGGTTGCTGTTTTTGGTCTTTTGTTGGGCTTGTTGGTGAGTCATATAGGGGTAGAAGTTATGGCAGCGGATTTGGAAGAAACGTATAAATATACCTTTTCAGGTTTTATCTTTTTGTGGGAGGAAGTATATCTGGGGCTTGGTGCTTTGTTAATTGGCTTTTTGGCAGCCATTATACCCGCTTTGCAAGCTTACAATGCAGATATCTCTGAAACGCTTTCTAATTCTTAAATGACTTTTGTTGGTAGTGCATGCATCTTCAAGAATTAACACTAAGTAATTTTAAAAATTACGATAATCAAGTATTGCAACTCTCTACAAAGCTCAATTGCTTTGTAGGAGAGAATGGTATGGGAAAAACCAACCTTTTGGATGCCATTCATTATTTGTGTATGTGCAAAAGTCACTTTAGCTTGCCAGATCGTCAGGTTGTTCGACATGGAGAAGACTTTTTTAGGATAGAAGGATATTTAGAGCGAGGAGAAAAACGAGAACAAGTGGTTTGTAAGTATGCGCCCAAAATCAAAAAAGTGATGGAGCGAAATAAAGTCACTTACAAACGTTTGGCAGATCACATTGGCTTGTTTCCGATGATTATGATTACGCCTGACGATACCTTGTTGATAACAGAAGGAAGTGAGAATCGCCGCCAGTTTGTGGATGTATTGTTAGTACAATTGGATGCGAATTACCTCAATCATTTGATGGTTTATAATAAAGTCTTGCAACAACGAAATGCTTTTCTCAAAAGTTTTAAGCATCCTTTGGACATTAATTTTGAATTGTTGGAAATCTACAACCAACAACTGCTTATTCCTGCCAATTATATTTATCAGGAACGTCAAAAAATTATTGCTAAGTTAAAGCCTATTTTTCAAACTTATTACAAAATCATATCGGGGGATAAAGAGCAAGTAGATTTGAGTTATCACTCGCAATTGTCAGAACAAAAATTAGAACGTTTGTTTGCTGAAAGTCAAGAAAAGGATACTTGGTTGCAACGAACAACAAAGGGTATACACAAGGATGATTTAAAATTATTAATTAATGATTATCCTGTAAAAAAGTTTGCTTCACAAGGTCAATTAAAATCTTATTTGCTGGCTTTAAAGTTGGCGCAATATGAGCTGCTGCGCCAAGAATCTGATGTTGCGCCGTTGGTTTTGTTAGATGATATTTTTGACAAACTAGACAAAAAGCGAGTGCAACAATTGTTGGAACTGCTTTTGGAGCGTGATTTTGGACAAATATTTATCACAGATACACACGAAAATAGAATCGCAAAGATTGTCACTGGATTGGGAACCGATTTTAAACAATTTCATGTTTCTAATGGCATGGCTTCTGAAATGGTGCGCTTGTAATTTTTTATCTATAAAATCCTATACCATGAAATCAATTATGTTATTCTTCCTACTTTTGGGAATGTTCTCTACGACTGTTGCTCAAACGCCTGAGTATTATTACGAGAAGGGAATTGAAGTAGCAACATCTGAACAATATGAAAAAGCACTTCAGTTTTTTAAACGAGCGATAGAATTAAAGCCTAATTATTGGCAAGCCTATTTTTCGAAAGGTTCTGTAAAGTTCAGGCAGAACGAATATGAAGCTGCTGTTGCAGCTTATGACAAGGCTATTCAAATAAAAAACAATGCACCTGAAATTTATTATGAACGAGGACGGGCTAAAGTAGAATTAAAGCAATATGAGTCTGCCTTGATGGACTATAATAAGGTGATTGAATTAGATAGGAATTATCAGTATATTTATAATGCTAGAGCAGTTTGTAAAAAATATTTGGATGATTTGGAAGGGGCAATTCGAGATTATAATAGTGCTATAAAGCAAGATCCCACGAATTACATAACTATTTATAATCGCGCTGTAATGAAACAATTATTAGAAAACTATACAGCTGCTGTTAAGGATTTTGATATTGTAATAAAGCTAAAACCTGATGATTTTTATTCTTATATTCATAGAGGGAACTTAAACAGAAAATTAGGGCAATATGCTGCGGCTTTTGACGATTTGAATAAAGCAATCAAATTAAATCCTGAGTCGTGGTATGGATATAACAATAGAGGCATGGTCAAAGATGCTATTGGAGATTACGAAGGAGCTATAGAAGATTTTAATAGTGCTATAAAGTTGGATTTGAGGCAGCCTTATCCTTATAATAACCGTGGTTACGCTTATTATCACCTAAAGAACTATGAAACAGCCTTGAGAGATTGCACGTATTCTTTGGAGCTAGATGCCAATAACTCTTATGCTTATTATTATCGAGGATTAATTTTAAACGCATTGAACCGAACAGAAGAAGCTTGCCAAGATTTTCACAAGGCAGAAGAATTGGGGTATCCCAAAATGGGAGCAGAGTTGGAGGCTTGTCGTTAAAACAAAAATAGGAAGGATGGAGTACGCTTATAAAATATTAGATTTATTAGCAACCGCAGAAGTAGAAAATATAGAGCTGGCTTATCAACTGTTGCAACCTTACGTGAGCGAAGATGCTTTGACAGAGATTTATTTAATGTACTTTGTCACAGATGACGAAACCTTGCGCCAAGAACTTCGTGGTTTGTTAGAAATCTATGCTCCTAAGCAATTTTTTGACTTTTCAAGTCCTTCTAATCATTTGCAAGGGCGTTCGGTATGGTCTCCTAATTATATGTTTAGAGGCAACCTAAATCCATACATCGAAACAGGGGTTTTAGAGGCTAAAAAAGTACTGTACTTTTTTGAACACTTACTTCCTATTGAAGAAATGCACCCTAGTATCAAAGGCTTATTTTTGGAGCATGGAACCGACCAACAAATCGAAAAGGCAATTGAAGCGTCTAAAAAGAAAAATATTTTGATC
Organism: Aureispira sp. CCB-QB1; assembly: GCF_000724545.1. Classification (GTDB taxonomy): domain Bacteria; phylum Bacteroidota; class Bacteroidia; order Chitinophagales; family Saprospiraceae; genus Aureispira. The sequence continues at coordinate 3,368 of NZ_JHBV01000028.1, forward strand.
TTAAATGCGTGCAATTTAACCAAAATCCCTTCCATTGTTTTGACTTTTAAAGGTTTGAGGCGTTTGGAATTGCTGCAAAACTATATAGAGGAACTTCCTGAGCATTTCTTTGAGCGTTTACCAAGTTTGACAACCTTGCTGTTGAAAAACAACCAATTAAAGACCTTGCCCAAAGGGTTGAATTATTTGCAAAAACTTCAATTGCTGGATTTAAGTGATAATGAATTGGAAGCATTACCAAACGAAATTGGAGCCCTAACGCATTTGCGGACATTAAATGTCAAGAACAATCGTTTAAAAGAATTGCCAATCTCATTGGTCAATTGCCAGCAGTTGGAAAATTTGTATTTGCGTGGGAATAAGTTCAACCACATTCCTAAAATTATTTTGCATTTTAACCTAAAACAAGTCTCAGGAATTAAAGGCTTTGACCGAGCAAAAACGAGTACTGAATTTTTGAAATTTTTGCAAGCTCTACACAAGAGTTCTTTATCTATGGTCGATAAAGAAAAACAGTTTCATTTGTTTACAGATCATAAAAAGGAAATTAAAGAAAATTTAGGGATTAAAGATTTATTGGCTTGTTTAAGTTTTCAAAATGAGGTGGTAAGAAGTAGAGCGCTGGGATATTTGTTAAATTGGCCAGGAAGTACGTTGGTTGAAAATCCAATTAAACAGGGAGACGAAGTATTACTGATTGGGGATACGAATTTAAAGAAAAAAACAATTAAAACACGCCTAAAAAAAAGTGGAATTGCTTATACAACACAATTAACGCCATCAACAACACATGTTGTTTTGGGAATAAAGCCTAAAAATTTTGAGTGGGTTGAAAATCAAAAGATTACTTTTTTGACAGAGCAAGATTTAAATCAGTTTTTAAATCGAGAAGACACGCCTTATCTGTTGGAAAAGGAAGCGGATACGGCTCTGAACAAAGAAAATGTCAAACGATTGTTGTTGAGTAAAGACGAGGGAAGCATCGAATTAGGGGTAGAGTTGTTAAAAACAGGTGGTGTTCCTAGAGACTTGATGACGGAACTGTTTTTTGTTGCTAAAACTGTCACGAATAAAAAAATCCGAGAACAGGCTAAAAAGATGCTCAAAGTTAATGGTTCTGCTACTGTACAAAAGGCATTGGCAGACCGTTCAAAGCTAGTTTCTACGGCACACAATGCAGAAAAAAATGTGCGCAAGAATTTAATCAAATTAGCAAAATTGAGCACTGAAATTAACTGGACTAGAATGGGTTGGTACTTGTATCAGAATTTTGGAAATGGTTTGCGATATACCTTTGACTACGAACCACAAGGTAGCGCCTTGCGTTATGAAATTATTCGGAAATTAACTCAAGATAATAGCTTGAATTTTTACCAAGCATACGCTTCTTACATGCCCCTTTACGATTATTTTGGCTATGCTTATTATGAAAAAACAGAATTCCCAATTGAGATTTTGGAACAAACGAACTTGAAAAAACTAAATTGCGCAGGTTGTCGAATAGGAAGTATTCCTGAAGAAATTGCTCAATTAAAAGCACTAGAAGTACTAGACTTGAGTGCTAATTTTTTGAAGGAACTACCAAAGAGTTTTAATGAGTTGAAAGCGTTGAGGGTCGTTGATTTGAGTGATAATGAATTGGTCGAATTTCCTATGGTGTTGTTAGAAATGCCTTGGTTAGAAAAAATTGTCTTGTCTAAAAACCGAAAAGGCCCAGAAGAATTTCCATTGCAATTACCACCAACACTAAAAGATAAGTTGAAACACACTCAAGTTGTGGGCATAGAATAAAAAATCTATTGAGAATAATATAGGTAAGAATGAGCCTTGTTTCCTTTAGATATACAACTAAAGGAAACCGATAGGCATCAATTGGTTACAGTAGGTCTTATTTTTGTGATTGTTTTGCTAGTGTTTTCATGAGTTCAAAAACGATGGTATCTATATTTCCTGTCTTGGGATGAAAGGCGGAAACATTGGATAAGAGTACAACTCCTTTCTGATTTGAAACATCAATAGCCATAGATGAAGTATAACCGCCTGTTCCTCCATTGTGCCAGTGCAGTTGGTGACCAGATTTGGTATGGATAATGTGCCAACCTAAGGCAAGATCCATCTGTTTATTGATGTTTTTGGTTTTGGTTTGTTGTAATTGAAAAACAGGGTTGGTCGCATCAAAATTAGCAATAATAAACTTGGATAAATCTTGGACTGAAGAGAGCACATTGCCAGCAGGAGCTAGAGCTTCTAACTCCCAATTACTAGTCACTTTTCCAGCAGGGTCCAAGCCTCTGACGAGTTGTTCTTGAACAAGACTTTGACGCGTTGTAGATTGGGACATTTTTAGAGGTGTAAAAATAATCTCTTGTAGCAGCTCTTCATAGCTTTGATTGTTTTTTTGTGCAATAGCATATCCGAGTAGACCTGCTCCTAAATTGGAATAATCATACCGTTCGCCAACGGCAGTTTTGAGACTCAATTGTTGGGTGCAATATTCTTTTAATTTCGCTTCATCATATCCTTTGTAGGGATTGTCAGGATTGTTCACCATCATCGAAAATATATTATCAGGCAGTCGAGGCAATCCAGAGGTATGATTGGAAAGTGATTCTAATGTAATTTTAGGATTGCCCTTTAACCTAAAAGGCAATGATTTTTTGACCAATTCTTTTAACTGCATTTTTTTGTTCACGACTTGATGTGCCAAAAGGGTAGAGGTAAAAACTTTGGTAATAGAACCAATTTCAAATATGGCTGTGTTGTTTTCCTTGGCTTCAAATATGCTGTCTTTTTTGATAAATCCATAATAAGAAACTTGATCTCCCTCGATGATGGCAATAGCAACTTCCGTATATTCAGGAAAGGCTTTGCCGTATTTTTGAATTAGTTCGGGAGGCGTTTGGGCATGGTTGAACTCTATTGCAAATAGGGATAATATAAAGGCAATAATACGTTTCATAATTAAGAGTGATTAAGTGAGATAGTATTTTGTCAAGTATATTTCTATCTTTTTGGTTCAAACTGGGGAATAGGAACCGACAAAAGTTGTGTTTTCTTAGATGAATCTTTAAGAAGGGGCAGCGAAACAGAAGGAATAAAGGTTTTAAAAAAGAATAGCAGCAATAGTTTTACCCTATAATTATATTGAAAATGCTATTTAGGCAACAGAAATTTACTTTTTGTTGCCTTTTTTATTGTAACGATTACTAGTGATAGTTGCTACTTTATGATATTCATTCAAACGAACGTTTGGTAGAAAATTGCCTTTAAATTTGGTTTTCAAACGAACGTTTGGTAGATTTGGCTAAAACAAAGAAATACTATGCCAGTTCAAAAGACAACAAAAGATGAAATTATTGCAAAGTCTATAGAGGTGTTCCGAAAGCAGGGATACCACAAAACGTCTATGAGTGATTTGGCAGCGGCTTGCGGTTTGCAAAAGGGGAGTTTTTATTATCATTTTAAGAGCAAAGAAGAGTTGATGCAAGCTGTATTGCAAATGGTACATTCTTATTATAATAAAAAAGTATTTTCGATCGCTTACGAGAAGGACTTATCAGCAGAGGAGCGATTTATAAAATTATTCAAAAAACAAGAGCCAATTATTACACAAGACTTAGCAGGTTGTTTATTTGGGAATATGACCCTAGAGAGTATTAGTAATAAAATGGAGTTTAAAAATTTTTTGAAAGGCTTTTTCTCCGATTGGATTGCCACATTTCAACATTTGTATCAAGAAAATCATGAGGAAGAAACTGCCTTGGAGCTCGCAAAGCAGAGTGTGATGGAAATAGAAGGTGCCTTGATGATGATGCGCTTATATGACGATAAGGAGTTGTTAAAGTCTGCTTGTTTGCGAGTCCTAGATCGATTGAAAAAATAGCCACGAAAGGGCTTAAATGTTTGTTAGATAAGATGCTGTTTAGATGAACAATTGCTGGTCTTTATTGTCTTTAATGGTGTAACACATAGAATAAGGCTTTTGTAAAAAAAAAGAGAGTTTTAAGATAAAAAAAAGACTTGTTTCTTTTTTTGAAAATGAATCGAACAAACGTTTGATAAGATTATAAATTATTGTAATATTAAATAATATTAAAAAGAAAGAAGTTTATTGAATTGTTGTGTAATATGTATTAATTTGAAGACTCGAGAAGACAGTAGAAATGAATCATAATCATTTCCCCGAATCTTCCAATTAGTATATTTTAATTAACAGCTAATTTTACATAGGATGCTTTTTTGATGAGACACCCAAAGAAGCAATGAATAGAACGCCATATTGCTACAATATTACAAGTACGGGCAAGTATCTAATTTATTTGGATAAGTGGGGCGTTAATTCAATGAACTATTATTATTTCAATAGTTCGTTGAAAAACTTTATTAGTTTGATAATTAACAAGTTATAATTTTATTGCATTTTGCGTTAAAAATTTGATTATCAAACTAATATAAGTGTGCTTTTTTGTCTTTTGGTAAAAAAGTAAAAAATCAACGAACTACTAATTATTTAACACCATTCTAAAATTATTAAACAAGGATGAGTAGAAGAATCAAAAAAGTAGCCGTATTAGGATCTGGAGTAATGGGCTCTGGAATTGCGGCCCATTTTTCTAACATTGGTCTTGAGGTATTGTTGTTAGACATCGTACCATTTGATCTAAAAGAAGAAGAAAAAAACAACCCAGCAGCACGTAACCGTATTGTTAATGCTGCCTTAAAAACTGCTATCAAAAATCGTAAGCCTGTATCTGCATTTTATGATACGAAAACAGCAGCACAAATTACAACAGGTAACTTCACCGATGATTTTGAAAAAATCAGCGATTGCGACTGGATCATCGAGGTCGTTGTAGAGCGTTTGGATATCAAGCAGCAGATTTTTGAAAAAGTGGATAAATATCGCAAACCTGGTTCATTGGTAACGTCTAATACATCAGGTATTCCAATCCATATGATGTCGGAAGGACGCAGTGAAGATTTCCAAAGAAATTTCTGTGGAACACACTTCTTCAACCCGCCACGTATCTTGCGTTTGTTCGAGGTTATTCCTGGTCCTAAAACAGACCCTGAAGTATTGGATTTCTTTATGATGTATGCCGATCGTTATTTGGGTAAACGTGCTGTAATGTGTAAGGATACACCTGCGTTTATTGCCAACCGTGTTGGGGTGTATGCGATGGCAAAAATTTTCCAATTAACAGAAGAATTGAATTTACCAATCGAGGTAGTAGATAAATTGACAGGAGATGCAATTGGTCGTCCTCGTACAGGAACATTTGCTCTAGGAGATTTGGTAGGTTTGGATACGGCCGAAAAAGTAATCAAAGGAATTGTTAATAACTGTCCGAATGATGAGCAGGCTAGTGCCTTTAAAATGCCAGCTTACTTGAACTTCATGTTGGAGAATAACTTTTTGGGTAATAAAACCAAGAAAGGATTTTACGAACGTACCAAAGAAAAAGATGCGAGTGGTCGTAGAATTAAACTAGGATTGAACCTTAAAACATTGGAATATGCCCCAACACAACGTGTTAAGCTACCTGTGTTAGATGCTGTTAAGCAAGTAGATTCTTTGAAAGGGAAAATTCGTACGTTCTGTAGCGATAAATTCAAAGATTCTCCTGCTGCTCAATTGGTAAAACGCTCTTTGGCTGGATTGTTTGCTTATGTATCGAACCGAATTCCAGAAATTGCCGATCATTTGTATTCTATTGATGATGGTTTGCGCTCAGGTTTTGCTTGGAAAGTAGGACCATTTGAGTACTGGGATATGGTTGGTATCAAAGAAGGTATTGCAATGGCTGAGGAAGATGGTCAAACAGTGGCGCAATGGGTAAAAGATATGGTTGCTGCTGGACACGACTCTTTCTACAAGTTGGAAAACAACGTTCAGAAATACTATGACATCGAATCTAAGTCTTACAAAGTAGTTCCAGGAACAGAAGAGTTTATTGTTTTGGACAACATTCGTTCTTCTTCTATTGTTTGGGAAAATTCAGACGCTGCTTTGCATGACATAGGAGATGGCGTTCTTTGCTTTGAGTTCCGTTCAAAAATGAACTCTTTGGGAGAAGGTGTTATTAGAGGAGTACACGAAGCAATTGAAATTGCTGAGAAGGGAGAATGGAAAGGTTTGGTAATTGGTAACAATGCTGAACATTTCTCTGTGGGCGCTAACTTGATGGCGATTGCGATGATGGCTTACGAGCAAGATTGGGATGAGTTGAACATGGCGATTGATGTGTTCCAAAAAACAAGTATGCGTATTCGCTACTCTGCTATTCCTGTTGTTATTGCTACTCAAGGATATGTATTTGGTGGTGGCTGTGAATTTTCGATGCACTCAGATGCTGTCGTTGCCTCTGCGGAGTCTTATATCGGATTGGTAGAAGTTGGTGTTGGTTTGATCCCTGGTGGTGGTGGAACAAAAGAGTTTGCTTTGCGTGCTAGCCAAGAATTTGGACCTGGCGATGTACAAATTCCTACCTTAATCGAGAAATTTAAAACCATTGCAATGGCTTCTGTTGCTACTTCAGCAGGTGAAGCGTTCAAAATGGGGTACTTGCGCCCAGGTATTGATGAGGTGAGTATCAATGTTTCTAGAACATTGGGTGAAGCAAAGAAAAAAGTATTAGAATTGGCTCCAAATTATACGCAACCTGCTCCTAAAAATGAAATTTTAGTTTTAGGTCGTGGAGGATTGGGTGCTTTGTATGTTGCTGCTGAAAGCCTTCGTTTAGGAAAATATGCTTCTGACCATGACATTTTGATTGCGAAGAAAGTGGCTAGTGTATTGTGTGGTGGAGACCTAACAAGTGCACAAAAAGTATCCGAGCAATATTTATTGGATATTGAACGTCAAGAATTCTTGAGTTTGTGTGGTGAACAGAAAACATTGCAACGTATTCAGCACATGTTGGAGAAAAACAAACCACTAAGAAACTAATAGGGGATTAGAATGAACATCAAGTGATGTTGTACTATTAGTTGAAAGATGTGTTTTGAGTCATCTAAAAGATGGCTTTAAAATAGAAACAATCATTATCAAAAAAATAATTGTAAGTGTATAGGGCAAGACTTATGGCTTACAACTGAAAAATAAAATAAAAATGGAAGCATATATTGTTGCAGGCTATCGTTCTGCAGTAGGAAGAGCCAAAAAAGGCGGTTTCCGTTTCTTCCGCTCTGATGATTTAGCGGTAGAAGTAGTGAAATATTTGGCAGATAAAGTTGATTTTGATCCACATACTGTGGACGATGTATTTGTAGGTTGTGCGAATCCAGAAGGGGAGCAAGGGCTACAAATTGGACGTCAAATTTCCTTGCGTGGATTGGGCAAGCCAGTTCCTGGAGTAACGGTAAACCGTTATTGTGCCTCAGGTCTAGAAACTATTTCTATGGCTGTAGCAAAAATTAAAGCAGGCATGGGACATTGTTACGTTGCTGGAGGAGCAGAAAGTATGAGTCTAATTCCAATGACAGGATACAAACTATCACCAAGTTACGAAGTAGGTTTGAATAATCCTGATTATATCGTGGGAATGGGTTTGACAGCAGAAGCTGTTGCCAACAAATACGGTATTACTCGTGAAGCACAAGATGAATTTGCATACAATTCACACGTAAAAGCTGCTGCTGCTATTGATGGCGGAAAATTCAATGATGAAATCGTACCTGTCAATGTTAAAGAGGTAAAAGTTGTTGATGGCAAAAGAGTAGAAAGCGAGTGGACTGTTAGTATGGACGAAGGTGTGCGTAGAGAGACAACGGTAGAAGGTTTGGGCAAGTTGCGTCCAGTATTTGCGCAAGGAGGTTCGGTGACGGCTGGTAATTCTTCTCAAATGTCAGATGGAGCAGCATTTGTATTGGTTATGAGTGAACAAATGGTCAAAGATCTAAACTTAACACCAATTGCTCGTATGGTTTCTTGTTCGGTAGCAGGTGTCGATCCTTTGTATATGGGAATTGGTCCTTGTGCGGCTATTCCTAAAGCATTGAGCTATGCTGGTTTGAAACTAAGCGATATTGAGCAAATAGAATTGAATGAGGCATTTGCAGCTCAGTCATTGGCAGTTATTCAAGAGGCAGGCTTAAACCCTGACTTGGTCAATGTCAATGGTGGAGCAATTGCCTTAGGACATCCTCTAGGTTGTACTGGAGCTAAATTAAGTATTCAATTATTCAACGAAATGCGTCGCCGTGGTCAGAAATACGGTATGGTTACTGCTTGTGTAGGTGGTGGTCAAGGTATTGCGGGAATTTATGAGTTGTTGAACTAAATTCGTTTCGTTGTAAACAAACGTATAATATTAGAGCTGCTTCTTTTGGAGGCGGCTCTTTTTATTTTGAAAGATTGCTTACCTTAGTGCAAACTATTTGATAAAGATGCTATTATAATGAAATATATCAAAAAATCTTTAGTGGTAAGTATGGTTGGATGTTTTTGGTTGTTGATAGCAACCAATTGTTCTAGTCCACCTTCTTCAAAAGAAAACACGTATCCCGATATTTTGAATTATGAAGTCGCTCCCAAGCACATTCAGTTTTATTATAAGAATAGTAAGGGGGTACGTTATAAAAACTACAAACGACTTCGAGAAGAATTGGCAACCAAAGGAGAGCGCCTTCTTTTTGCTATGAATGGTGGTATGTATAAAAAAGGGGGAGAACCAAAAGGCTTGTATATTGAGCAGGGCAACGAAATAACACCGATAGATCGAAAGAATCGAGGTTATGGCAATTTTTATTTGCAACCCAATGGTGTGTTTTATATTGACAAAGACAAGAACGGTTATATTTCTACAACCATAGATTTTAAAACGGACTCTAGCCTGATTTATGCTACCCAATCGGGACCGATGCTCTTAATTGATGGGCAGATACACCCTCAGTTTAACGCCACTTCTACTAATGTTAATATTCGGAATGGAGTAGGAGTTTTGCCTAATGGAAATTTACTTTTTGGAATGTCTACAAAGGAAATAAATTTCTATACCTTTGCCAAATTCTTTCAAAACCACGGTTGTAACAACGCCCTATATTTGGATGGTTTTGTTTCTAAAATGTACTTGCCAAGCCAAGGTTGGATAGAGGAGGAGGGCGATTTTGGTGTTATTATTGGGCAAGTGAATTGACTTTTCTTATAAAAAAAATAAAAATGCTCAGATCAATATTTACTTATGGACCACCTTTAATTTTTTCTTTGCTTCGAATACCAGCTTATCAAGAAGCACAAGGCATGATTTGGACAGATGCCTTGATTGCTGGATTTTTGGGATTGTTAGGTGGGTATACTTATAAATTGATAGAAAGAAAGCAACTTCAAAAAAAACAAAAAGAGGAAAATCTATAAAATTAATGGATTGGGGATAGCTTAAAATACTACCTACTGTATGTTAAATTAGTAATTGTTACCAACTAATTGGAGTTAAGACAGCGTTGTTAGTAAAGTGAGCTTATGCAGTAGGATAAAAGGCAAAAGGCTCTTTGCTTAAGGTATTGAACTTGTGGTCTTTTAAATGTATTTAAGAGGTAATGAATTTTTCTAAACCAAATAATCCCCAACTATGAAACAATATTGTTTAATCTGTTTTTTGTGCTGGTGTAGTGTTTTTTATACGGAGAGTGCCTTAGGGCAAAAGGCAGATGCCTTACGATTAAAAAAGTATAAGGATTGTGTCGTTTATTTTGCTTCGGGAAATGCTACATTGGATGCTGCTGCAATCCAAACTTTAGAGACGTTTCTACAAGAAATACCGATTTCGGATGATACTCGATTTCGTTTACAAGGATTTACCGATGATGTAGGTAGCCCAACATTGAATGCAGCTTTGGCAAAAAGAAGGACGACTGAAGTTCAAGAATACTTAAAAACACAAACTGTTTTAACCGAGCAAATAGAAATTCAAGCTTTTCAACAGCTGCGTTTGAATCCAGATAAAAATATAGCTATTCAACGAGCTGAGAATCGTCGTGTGGTAATAGAGTATTGGGCGTTGCCACTAAAAAATGATTCTAGTAAAGCAATTCTCAATGAACCTGCGTTTACGATTGAAAGCTTTTTTAATCGAAATCCTGTACAATTTCAACAACAGTTTACTATCAATGCTTCGGAAGGGGCGGTGATAAAGGGCAAAAAAGGAACAGTGCTGCAAATTCCTATGAACTGCTTTGTTGATCAAGAAGGAAATATCGTCAATGGAAAAATTTCGTTCTTGTTGCAAGAGGCTTATACTTATAGCGATATGCTATTTCAAAATTTGAGTACCGTATCTGATGGAAGGTTATTAGAAACAGGAGGTATGCTTTTTATAGAAGCTAAAGATACAGCAGGCAACCGTTTAGAAATTCGTGAAGGGGCAGCAATTACAGCAGCGATGGCGAGCACAGCGGCAAGTTTGCCTGAAATGCAGACGTTTAATGGTATAGTAGATTCTTCGACCAATACGGTCAATTGGGTGGCTACGAATCAGCAAGTTTTATCCAATAATCAAGGTAATTTGTTGTGGAGTGGAAGAATGCTTGAAGGGGAATATAGTAGGTATCAAAAAAGTCTTTTTAACGAAAGTTTGACTGGGCTGAAAGAAGTACCTGTTTGGAATCGAAAATTGCCCAAAGAAATAGATCAACCACGGTTTAGAAAGCGAATCCCTAAATATCCTCGTCTTAAAATAGTAGAGAAACCTAATAAAGAGGTTTTGAGTACAAAAATGCCTCAAACAACAAATATCTCAGATGTTAATTACAAGAAAAAGATTCGTAAAAAATACGTAGCCCTTCAAAAAAAATATCGTAAAAAAGTTCAGTACAACAAAAAGAAAAAAAAGGATTATAGAAGGGATAGCATTCGTTACGAGCGAGCTTTGGCAACGCATGAAAAAAACGTCTTGAAATATCGTCTGTATAACGATAATATGCGTATAGTACTAGAAGAAATGTATGATCATTTGACGAATTTTGATCTTGCAGAGTATCTAGCGACCTATTATCAATTGCATAGCTTTAGTCGGCAATTTCGACAAAGAAATGGAAGGATGTCCGCAAGAAAAGCGTATATAAAACAAGAAATTAGTAGTACAACATACGATACAACTGCTGTTATTCAAGAACTACAGGAGACACTCCATAATACAAGTTTGAGGAAATTTACAGAGGAAGAGGCTAGATTAGTGGAAATATGTTGGTCTGACAAGCTAGGAAAAAAAATATTAAAATATTCTGCTCATTGGAATTTTAATCCTTCAAAATTTAGGACCAATCGTTACCGAGTAGCGAATATGTATAATCGAGTGAATAGTGAAGGTAATTTGCGACCTTATCAGTTGCGCCGAATTCGAACGATGAAAACAATCGTTAAAAAACTTTATAATTACAATAAATTGGCAAAAGTTGATGAAGAGTTACAACACAAACAGATTAAAACGCTTCCTTTAATTACTCGCTTTTGCGAAAAAGAAAAGGCAACTTTAGAGATGGAGCAAAAATTCTTGGAAGCGAAAACGAAACTCAATATTTTGACTCCGAGCGATGTTGTTGATATTTATAGTAATGCCATGCGTATTCAAAACGTAGGATGGATTAATTGCGACCGATTTATAAATCAAAGCAATGTTATGGATTTAGAAATTGTTACAGAGCATACGCAAAATACACGTGTACTTGTTCTGTTTGAAGGTGGATTTAGAGCTTTATTAGAAGCGTTTCCTATGCAAGAAAATTTTAAAGCCTTACGAGTTCCCGCCAATAGAGCTATTAAATTGATTGGTTTTAGGGTAGTTGGAGATAGTATGGAGGTCTTTGTGGAAGAAGGAACAGTAAAGAGTTTGCAAGGGGTGAAACCTGTTTTTAAGAAAAAGACAGTAGAGGAAGTCGAACAAATGATGCAGGCTATTTAAGTCAAAGCATCATCGGTTGCGCTCGAACGAGCTTTTTCCCAGCCCAATATAGAAGCTTTGCGTGTTTTGTTCCATTTGTAGGCACTAATAGCGCCTACAGACCGAATGACTCGATGACAAGGAATTAAATAGCCAATATGGTTTTGACCAATTGCTGACCCTACGGCACGACTTGCCTTAGGATTGCCAATAAGGTGGGCGATTTGTTGATAAGATCGAACAGCTCCAAAAGGAATTTTGAGCAAAGCTTCCCAAACTTTGATTTGAAAGGGAGTGCCAGAGAGTAAGATGGGCATGGATTGTTGAGGTTGGGGAGAAAAAATTTGCGTTATCAAAGGAGCTATTTGTTGCGGGGCTTCTTGAAACTTAGCCGCTGAAAAACGTTGTTGCAATTGGGCAAGTCGAAAGGTTTTGTCGTCATCTAAGAAATCTAATGCACAAATTCCTCGTTGCGTTATAGCTAAAAAACAATCGCCAAAGGGACTTGTATGAGTACCGTAAAAAACGGTTAATCCTTTGCCCTGTTGTTTATATTCTCCTGGTGTAACTGCTTCAAAATTAACAAACAAATCATAAGCTCTAGAGGGAGCAGACAAACCAATATTTTCTGTCAACTCTAGTATGTTTTTGGTGCTTTCGATTTCTTTCTTTAGACTTTGTATCGTTAAGTACTGCAAGAACTTTTTGGGAGAAATTCCCGCCCATGCTTTGAACATACGCTGGAAATGATGCTTGCTCAAGTGTATATGTGCAGCAATTTGTTCTATTTTGGGTTGCTCGTTTAGGTGCTGTACCATGTAATGCATGGCCTTTTCTATTCTTTGATAATTTATAGTTTCTTTCATAAAGTAAATTTAGGCGATAGTTTTGAAAACAACAACCCGAAACGTGCGCTATGGATTTTAGGCAGCAGTATTAATATCGTAGAATGTAGCTATGATAGTATTTGCATATTCTAAATTAGAATAGTTTTTTTGCTGAAAAATGACTTTTAATTATTGGCTCTTATTAGTTTGATTGTTAGTTTTTTAGATTTGTTTCTTTTGTTCTGAACTTACAATTGATTTCTGATAAAGTTAAAAATATGTTTTTTTAGCTTATTAGTAATAAATGTATCTTAGCCTCAAGCTAGTGATTTGAGACAAAGGGAAACTAAATTAGCGAATATAGAAGCATAAAAGCGTTAAAGTCGAGTCGTTTTAAGTTAAGTGGTGTTGATTATTGACTTCAAATCAATAAATGTATATATTATTAAATTTGTTATCTAATAAATGAATTAGCATTTTTGTCTTTCAATTACATTTTACATTACTTCGTGGGGAAATCGCATTATTTTGATTATCAATAGAATATGTTTTTGCTGCTTGCTTCTTTAAAGAGTTGATAATCAAAATGATGTAAAGATGCTTTTTTAGTTTTTTACAAAAAAAACTAAAAAATCCACGAAGTACTAATTTTAATAACGTTTATATTGGTGGGAGTTGAAGCGGTATTTTCAGAAGGAATAAATTTAACATCTTCGACAACAAATAGACCTTGATTCTCCTATTAGAATAGATTATCTTTGTACTGTATTTTGAACACAGTATAAAAGCCTCAAATGTAGATAAATATAAGGTTTGTTAGCTCTTTTATATTTTTGTAAATAAAATAATTTAGTAGCAAATCAATGATTTAACTAGAATGCAATTTCGAAATTGAATTATATTTTCTGTGTAGAACATCTATAAGTGCCTAGTAGTAACAAATGCCTATTAAAAATATCACAAGTTTATAGACTAAATAACATAGAACTGAGGCAATGTGTTTACTCCGTTTTGAGGCGTTTATGATGAAGAGGTACTTTTAAATCGTATTAACAATAATTTTTACTACATGCTATTATCCCAAAGGGTTTGGGCTGGTATGCTACTTTTATTACCATTAATAATGACATATGGTAGTTTGGTAGATGCTGTGTCTATTCCTCGCGTCACATTTTTATTAATTTCAGTTGTTTGCACCAACCTATATTTGTTAATAAAGGAAAGACAGACTTTTTTAGAACATACACAGCAATTTTTTTCTAATCCTTTAGGGATGAGCCTAACTGCCTATTTACTAATAGGGCTTTGTTCTTTGGGAGGAACACTTAGTTTATCCGAAGGAATTTGGGAATGGTTAAAGCTAGTTGGTTGGCTAAATGTTATTTGGTTAAGCTCCTTTTTGCTTAAAGAAAAAGGGAGCTTATTGTTATTTATGAAAGCGAGTATTGTTGCTCTGCTGGTTGTAGAAGTTATAGGTCTAAAAGAATTTGCCTCGATTTTTAATCGCTTGGAGGAAGATAAGATTTTGTATTTTGTTAATTCAACATTTGAACACAAAAACCTTTTGGCTACAGGCTTGGTGATGAGCCTACCTTTTAGTTTTATTGTTTTTCGGTTGGAAAATAGCCGATTTTGGAAGCTACTAGCAGGATTAGTTTTTGGAGCAGGTATTCTCTTAATTTTGATTACACAAAGCCGAGCAGCATGGCTAGCTTTGGGAGGAGGCTTATTTTTTGCATTGATTTGCCTTTTGTTAACGAGTGCTAAACGCAACCTAATTTTACAAGCACGCTATTGGTTAATGGGAGGAGCTGTTTTAGCTTTAAGTGTTGGGCTTGTTTGGTTCTTAAGCAGTCAAAATAATGTAGCCAATGCTCCCGTAGAGCGAATTCAGGCACTGTTTACCTATGAAGATACTAAAAATGAGCATACCGAAACCATCAAAGAGCGTTTGTTGCTATGGAATAATACCGTCGAGATGATTAAAGAACGTCCTTTTAGGGGCGTTGGTCTTGGAAACTGGAAAATACATTTTCCGAAATACAATATAGCAGGACTTCGATCAGAACAAGGGGAAGTCTTTTTTCAGCGACCTCATAATGACTATTTGTGGGTAGCTAGTGAGATGGGGATACTAGGGTTGGTTGCCTACTTATTAATTCTGTTGAGCGCTTTGTATTATGCCACTCAAGTATTAAAAAGAACCACAGAAGAGGAACATAGCACTACGTATGCCATAACCATAGCAATGGCAGCAGGGTTGGTTGCATTTATGTTATTTAGTTTATTTGATTTTCCTAAAGAACGCCCTATACATTTGCTATGGAGTGGCGTGATTATTGCATATATTATCAGCACCTACCAACAATTATATTCTAATCAAAATAATAAGAAAAAATCGTTTCAGTCTATAGGCAGTATTGCTTATGTGTTGCCATTGTTAGCCGTATTAGGAGTGGCTTTTTCAGCCAAAAGGTGGCAGTTTGAACGACAACTGAAAGTAGCGCTAGGTGCTAGAAGCCAACAACAATATTTGAATGTATTGGCGACGCTAGAATCTATCAATCCTTGGGTGTATGAGTTGGATCCATCTGCAACGCCTATTGATTGTTATAGAGGAGAGGCTTTGTACTTGCAAAAACGACTTCCAGAAGCTTTAGTAGCGTATCAAAATGCAAATGCGGTACATCCTTATCATATTCATACCCTTAATAATTTAGCGACTACTTATTTTGGATTGCAGGATATTGAAGCATCTAAGAAGTACTTTGAACAAGTGCTGCACTTTGCTCCTCATTTTCCAGATGCCAATATGAATATGGCTGCAATAGCGTACAATCAAAAAGAAATTCAAAAAGCGATAAAATATATTGGTAATTGTGTGCCCAAGAATTATCAAGATAGTCAGTTTTTACAATTTTTGAAAGCAATCAGTGCTAGTTATGCAAGTTTTTTGGCTGAGAAAGAAGCGTTGCAATCTCTTGTGCCGTTTATACAACAGTTTGGAAAAGACGAAAAGTGGCAAATAAGAATGCATGAACAGGCGCATCAATATAACAGAACTTACGAACAACAAATTCATCTAGATTTGCTTTTTGTGGCAAAAGAACAGCAGGCCATTACAGAAGAAGAATCTAATAGGTTAACCCCGATTTTAAACAAATTTTTAAACCATTAAAATATGAAATTATGAAACAAACACTGTTAATACTTTTCCTCTGTTGTTGGGGAGGAGTATTATTAAAAGGACAATCAATAACCTCGGTTGTTCCTAGCCAAAATCCAGTTCGAGGGGGGGAAGTGCTTACTGTGAATATCTCTGGAAGTGGAACAAACTTTTCAGCAGGAAGTGCTAACTATATTGCTGCTATATTTGGTAGTACTAGTGTACATGGTATAGTAGATCTGAATACAGTTACGAATACCAATATGGATGTTACTTTTTATGTGCCTTGTGGTGTATGTGGCAATGCAGATTTATCTGTTACTACTCCTGCAAATGGGCAAATGACTTATGCGAATGCATTTAGTGTTTCTTGTGGTCAGATTACGTCTGTTAACCCTAATGTAGGAACGGTAGGTCAAAACCTAACGGTAGGTATATCAGGTACAAATATGAATTTTGGTCAAGGAAGCAATGCTGCTTGGGTGTATTTTTACGACCCAGCTACGGGCAATTATTTGTTCCCTAGTACCAATCCAGGCGGTACAT
The DNA here is from genome assembly GCF_000724545.1 of Aureispira sp. CCB-QB1. Lineage (GTDB taxonomy): Bacteria > Bacteroidota > Bacteroidia > Chitinophagales > Saprospiraceae > Aureispira. The sequence goes on from NZ_JHBV01000028.1 coordinate 19,783, forward strand.
CGAATAGTATAACAGTTGATGTAAATATACCTCAAGGGACTTGCAATGGTTCTTATGATGTGATTGTCTATCCGGGTAGTAATTCTTGTGCCATTACGATGCCCAATGCGTTTGATGTTATTGGAAATACGGGACAAATTACAATGGTCAACCCTGATACTATTACTCCAGGGCAAACATTACCAATTACTATTTCAGGAACAGGGGTTAATTTTCAACAAGGAAGTTTACTTGTTTATTTTAGAAAATCTAATGGTCAACGATTCTATGCGACAGCTAGTAATGTTTCAGCCAATAGTGTAACCGTTAATTACACAACACCTAATTATATGTGTGGTGGAAGTTATGATGTTTGTGTAGAGCAGACACCAAATACTTGCCCAGTTTGCTTTGAAGATGGTTTGTATGTAAATGCTCAAAATGTTCCAGCGGTTATTACGAATGTAACTTCTAGCCCGTCTCCAGCACAAGGTGGACAATCATTAGTCCTTAATATTTCGGGAACAGGAATTGATTTTACTCAAGGATCGTCTATGTATTTCATGTTGAGAAATACGGTAACAGGAGCGGGAGTAGGATCTTCTTTCAGTGCACCAATTTCAACTAATGAAGTTATGGCGTACTTTAACTCAATGCCGTATGATTGTGGAAATTATGATTTGGAAGTTTATGTTCCAAATACTTGTTCAAATAATATTTTAACTTATAATAATGCTGTAACCGTAAGTAGTACATTGAATCCTGTATTGTATAGCGTCTATCCTTATCCATCACCGACAGCGGGTCAGTTGAGATTGCGTCTGTCTGGAGCAAATATTGACTTTACACAAGGTTCGTCTATGTTGTCTGTTCGTTTGGTTAGTCCTACAACAGGAACAGTGTTGACAGGTAGCAATATTATTCCAAGCAACTTTAGCAATTCTATAGCAACAGTTGATTTCACTCCTTCGGTAAATGATTGTGGTTATTATAATCTAGAAGTAATGAATGTTCCTGTTGGATGTGGAGGAACGACAACAGTTGGTTACCATAGACTGGTAGGGGTAAATATTCGTCATTGTGCTAGTAATGCTCCTTCTTCTCTTACGACTCATTCTGGCGGAAATAACAATTCGATAGTTTCTAAAGTGAATGATGGTCTTGATGGACTAGAAGGAGAGAATGATTTGCAGATATTGGATGCAACAGATGTTGGTAGTAATGGACTATTGGTTCAAGTATTTCCAAATCCAATGGACGAAGAAACTACTATTTTAGTAGAAGCAGAGGAACAAAAAGTGTTGAACTTTGCCCTTTATGATGTATTAGGTCAACAGGTAAAACAAGTAGAATTCAACTCGAATGAAAGACTTCAAGTGAATCGCGAAAATTTACCTGCTGGTATGTACATTTATAGAATTTTAGATGCGACAGGAAATCCACTTCATGTAGGTAAGTTAGAGATGAAATAATTCGCATCATTTTCGTTTCCCAAATGCTGTTAAAAAAGAAAAGACTATCCTTGTGGATGGTCTTTTCTTTTTTATAATCATAACAGAAGTAGTAGTTTGCTAGTGTTTGGGTAGTTGTTTACAAGTCTAAAAACTTTAAATATTCCATAATCATAGGTAGATTGGTTTTGATAAAGTAACCTGCGCCAGCCAAAAGTGCAGCTAAAATTAAGCCTGCCCATACAAAGTCTACTTTTTTGTAGACAAAGAAATAGAATTTGTCACAAGAAAACCATATTGTAAATAACAATCCAATCCAGAACATACTACCAATACCGTATACCAATGCAATCGCTAAAACACTTAGGGCAGCAACCAAGGCAATGGTTTCAGTCACTATTTTTTTTATAGGGTTGTCTTTGTAATTATAAATATAATTAATATAGAAAAGTCCTAAAAAAGAAACCATAGGAATCAACGAAGTCATTCCTGTTTCAAAGACACGCAGGTGTGTTTTTAAAGCACTTAAAGTAGGAATGTACTGGGTGTAAAAAATTAACCATGATAAAAGTGTCAGTGCAAATGTGAATAGTGTTAATTTTAAAACAAACGGAGTGTCGTCTTTTTTGAAACCTAACATAATCAGTCCCGAATCCATGAAAAAAAAGAAACCGATGCTTGAAATAAATGAAGAAACACTCATGAATCCAACAAAAGCGTTGTTAAAAAAATAGGCAATCAACCCCCATAAAATGGTTAAAATCCAAGAGCCAATGGTGCGATATACAGTAGCTTTTGTTTTTCCTCTTCGTTTGTAAATGCTATAAGAAACCAAAGAACCCAATAGGAAAGAAGTAACCAAAACCGCATATTCGTTGTGAACAACATACAAAAAACACAAGAGGCTTAGATAAGCCAGTGGTTCCCATGTTTTTTGAACGAAAGTACGAATTACATGGATAAGTTGCTGAACTGTTTTGTGATCAATAAGTGCTTTGATAATCTTCCCTAAAGGTGTTAAGATTATTTTTAGCAAAGGACCGAGAATAACCAGTAATAATAAAGCCGATATGACGTAAAACGCTGACCCAATCCAGTCAATTCGTTGAGCAGGAACAATTTGCTGAAGTTCCAAACCTTCTATATCAACTTGAAACTTCTCTGTAGCCAAGCGTTCTAAATAAGCCGTTTTTTCTTCAAAAACACTTTCAGAGATACTTTGCTCATTGTGCAAATCAATTAGTAAGTTGTATTGAGCTTGTAGCTCGGTAACGTCTTTAGGCTCATAGTTATTGGCAAAAAGAGATAGAGAACTACAAAAAAAGAGAAATAGGAATAAGCGTTTCATAATGGGGTGTTTTGGTGTGGTTATCAGAGCCAACTGTCTTGTAAAAAACGAAATTCGCCGGGGTGTTTTTTTAGCACAGCATCTATTGTCTCACAAGTAGAACACTTATGACAGCGTTTTAATTCCCAATTGGCAGCTCCTTCTGGATATCGACAAGACCAAGTTAGCTTTAAGATGTTGGGTGGAATGGCTTTCATAACTTCGTATTTAAACATATTTTTAAGAGGAAAAACTATTTTAAAATCCTCTTTTTTTCGTTCGCTAACCAAGTATAATATTTTTTCAATTTGATCCAATCGGTCTTGAAAGCCTTCTTGTAAATAATCGTCTGCAATCGCTCCTTCAACCATTTCTGAAATTTCTGGATGCGCACGCAAACAAGTTGCCGCTGCAAAATTCACGGCTTCGCTATCCCAAATAGGAGGAGGACCCAATTGAGAATAGTCAAAAGAGAGTCGTTTGAATGTAAAATTCTGAATTCCCATCCTTCTCAACTCGTCAAGAATATGATGAACGGCTTGTTCTTCTTTTACGGTTCGGCTGGCACATTCGCCATTAATTAGATTTACTTTAAAAACAAGGAAATGTTCTTTAGGGTATTGTGTTAGGGTTAGGTACAAACCTGCTGTGCTGTCAATACCGCCAGAGAATGGAATTAAAGCTTTGTAAGTCATTGTTTTATCGTCTTTGGTTTGTTGTGTTATGTTTAATTTTTTTGGTAAAGTATGTATTCTTTGAAACCGCCCCTCATGCAATGATTGGAACTTGGAGAAGCGCCATAACCACCACTGTTTAGGAGTGCTAAATAATCCCCCTCTTCTACAAATGTTAGTGGCTTGTCTTCCGAAAAAAGATCAATAGGTTCGTTGATGTTTCCTGCTAGTGTGGCTTTAAACGTTTGGTTGCTTTTGGGAGCGATAAGAGGAACTGCCTCTAAGTTCATTTTATAGTAGGCGTATTCATTATTCATATTCATGCCTGTGTCAATGCCAACGAAGTATTTGCCCTTCTTTTCTTCAATGGTGTTTATTTGGGTAATCAATATCCCTGCATCTTTGACCAAAAAGTCACCAGGTTCAAAAGCTAATCGCAAGCCTTTTTGGGCGGCATAGCGGCAAATAATAGAAGCCCATTCGTCCAAATCTAGAATTTGATCGCCTTGATTTTGTGGAACACCCAATCCGCCTCCTAGATTTAAAACTTCAACAGTGGGGAAAAGCTCAATAAAAGCATCAATTACATCAAAAATACGCGGTAAACGTTGTAATTGATCACTTAAAAATCCAGAACCTGAATGGCAATGAACCGTTGTTACGACCAAATTGGAGGAATCAATAAGTGCTTTTAAAGCTGCCCATTGTTCTTGATAAATCCCAAATTTTACAATCTTGTTGCCAGAATATTCCAAATCTTGTTTGTAAGCCATGCCAATATCTGCGTTGATTCGAATACCAATTGCTCTAGTTTGATTAGAATTTAATTGAATGAAGCGTCGAATGGGGCTAATAGCATCAAAGTTTATTTTGATTTGAGGATGTTGTGTTAAAACAATTAAGTCTTGTTGTGACAAAGAAGTACCAGTATAAGTAATCTCTTGTTCTTGAAAGCCATGTTGAATCGCCCAGTCTAATTCATTGGGAGAACAAACATCAATCCCAATATTAGTTTGAGCTTTTAAATGACTTAATATGGCTGGGTGCCTATTGGCTTTCATTGCATAGTAAATGTTGTAAGCTATAGCATGGGGATTTAAAGCAGCAGATAGAGATTGGTATTTGTCTAAAATACGTTGAATGTTATAGACATAAAATGGAGTTGGCTTGTTCTTAACAAAATCCACAAGATTGGTAGTAGCAAAATTTAAATAGCCTTTTTGATAATGCAAGTCCGAACGTTCCCACCAGTAGTTCTGTCTATTCTTATGGAGAGTATTGGTGTTATTATTATCAAAAAAACGAGCGTAGATAATAGCAGTACATTGACAAGGAGGCGTACCACAAATACTACATTCGTAATTATGCTGAATGCTTTCCATTGCCCAAAAATGAGGAACTTCCTTTAGTGGTTGACAGGCATTTTTTTCTAAAATCGAACCAATATGAGTGTTTGCTGATTTCCAAGCATCGCAAACAACAACGGGTACTTTTTGTGATAAAAATTGTAAGCCATTTTTTACCAGAAAACTAGCAACTCCTTTGCCTTCAAAACGTCGATCCACAGCCGTTAGAGAACGATAACCAATATAGTCGTAGTCTTTGAAGTAATCTAAAAACCATTGTTCTGCTTGTTTCATTTTTTGAGCCACTATCGTTCTATGGGAAATTTCCATTAATGAAAAGCCAATGACCTGATCGTTGTGTAAAACAACATGGCAGAATTGATTCGCTGCTTTTAAATAGGTTTCTAACAATATTGGGTCTAGAAAACCTACCCCTAGTTGTTGTTGACTAATAGCAAGCACAGTAGATAGGTGCTTTTTCTCTAAAAAGCTTAAAGAATATGAGATTGTTTGATGCATAAGGTTGAACAGACTATTCTAGTTAAATAGATGAGTTAACAAATATAAAAATTAAAAAATAGGAACAGCATTATTGAGCCATCTCTTGTCTTAAAGTGAAAGAATATGACTTTATGTATTTAAATTATTTGGTGATAATTTTGGAAGTGTTGTTAAAAGAAAAATATGGCTAAAAATATTTTATTTTGTCTTGTAAGTAGTTGTTTTTTATGGATTTGTGTTGTGAATTAGTTTGCTGAATCTTTTAAAATGCTCGAAAAGATGCTTTTGAGTTAAATAAGTAAAAGAATACTTTTGCATCAAAATGTTTACTTTTATCTACTAAATAATGTTTTTCTGTAATCAAAATGATTGCAAAGCAATTAAAACTACTAAAAATGAAACTATTTTCTTTTCTTTTACTCTTTTGTACCCTGCAAATTAGTTATGGGCAGGGGGTAAGCTTAGCACAGGGAACTGCGCTTATCCATTCAGGGCAATCAACAGCCTTTGAGGAAAATAAAGGTCAAATTCGGGATATAGAAGGCAATAGAGCACCCTATGTTCATTATCGTTACAAACAGGGAGGAACGAGCGTTTTTATGCTATCGACAGGAATTGCTTATCAGTTTAGCAAGGTTAACGATGTCAATGCTGCTAATTCAAATGATAATAAATGGAGGGAAGCCTCTCCGAAATCAGTTGATTTAGAAACTTACCGAATGGATATGCGTTTGGTTGGTGCTAATTCAAATGCTATTATTAAAGCGGAAGAGGAACAGGAGAATTACATCAATTATTACAATGAAAATAGACTAGACATTCATAGTTATGGTAAATTAACTTACAAAGACATTTATCCTGGAATCGATTGGGTGATATACACAACAGATAAAGGGTTGAAATATGACTTTGTAGTACATCCAGGCGCTGATCCTGCGCAAATTCAGTTAGCGTTTGAGCACCATGAAGGACTACAGCTTAATAAAAATGGTAGTTTTACACTATCTAATTCTATGGGAACAATTACAGAGCAGGCTCCTGTTTCTTTTCAAGGCAAAAAAGAAGTGCGTTCTTCTTTTGAGTTGGAAGGAAATAGCATTCGATTTAAGCTTGGCAATTATGACCCCACCAAAGCCTTGATAATCGACCCTAGCCTAATTTGGTCTACTTATTATGGAGGATCAGACTTAGACCGAATTACTGGTTGTGCTACCGATGCTAATGGAAATATTTTTGTATCTGGTTACAGTAGATCTACTAGTAATATCGCTTCAGGTGGTCATCAAAATACACATGGAAGTGGCACTGAAGATGCGTTTTTGGTTAAATTTAATAGCAATGGCGTTCGTCAATGGGCAACGTATTACGGTGGTACAGGTAGTGATATAGGGAATGGTTGTGCTGTAGATCCCAGTGGCAATATTTACCTAGCAGGGTATACCCGTTCTACGAATAACATCGCTTCAAGTGGTCATCAAAATACGTATGGAGGTGGCGAAGATGCGTTCTTGGTCAAATTTAACACAAACGGTACTCGTCAGTGGGCAACCTATTATGGTGGTATAGGCAGTGATGTTGGAGATGGTTGTGCTATAGATGCCAATGGCAATGTCTTTATAGTAGGAAGAGCACAGTCTACTAGTAGTATCGCTTCAGGTGGTCATCAAAATATACATGGAGGAGGGACTTCAGATGCTTTTTTGGTAAAGTTTAATAGTAATGGTACGCGTCAGTGGGCAACCTATTATGGTGGTGCAGATACAGAAATATTTCTTAATTGTACAGCAGATGCTAATGGCAATTCGTATATAACGGGTATCACACGTTCTGCGAATAACATTGCTTCAAGTGGGCATCAAAATACCTATGGAGGTGGCGAAGATGCTTTTCTCGTAAAGTTTAATAGTAATGGCGTTCGTCAATGGGGAACTTATTATGGTACTGCTGGTGATGATAATGGTAATGCTTGTGTTGCAGATGCCAATGGAAATATCTTTTTGATAGGTTCAACAGAATCTACTACGAATATGGCTTCAGGCGGTCATCAGAATACTTATGGAGGTGGTAGCCAAGATGCCTTTTTAGTAAAGTTTAATAGCAGTGGTGTGCGTCAATGGGGAACTTATTACGGAGGTAGTTCTTCTGATGTTGGCGGATATGGGACGATACATACCAATGGAAATATATTCTTAGGAGGTTTTTCGGCATCTACTAGTAATATCGCTTCAGGTGGTCATCAAAATACGCATGGAGGTAGTCAAGATGCTTTTCTAGTTGAATTTAATACGAATGGTGTGCGTCAATGGGCAACTTATTTGGGTGGAAGTGCTAGTGATATAGGGAGAGGTTGTGTTGTCGATGCCAATGGTCATGTTTATTTGGCAGGACACACAAGCTCTACAAGTGGTATTGCATTAAGTGGTCATCAAAATACTTATGGAGGTGGTTTTGTGGATGGATTTTTGGCAAAATTAACAACAACTACAAGTACGGCTTGTAATCCAACAACCAACAGTATCTCTGCAACAGCTTGCGGTTCCTATACTTATAATGGACAAACCTATACCAATTCAGGAGTATATATGGATACCTTAACAAATGCTGGTGGGTGTGACTCTATCGTAACACTTAATCTGACGATTGGAGGAGCTACTTATGATGTATCCGCTATTACTTACACTTCAATAAATGCTACTGGTGGAACATCCGTTAATTTAGGAGATGATGCTTTAAGTGCAAGTCTACCAATTGGATTTGATTTTAACTTTTTTGGAAACACATACAATGATTTTAGAATTAGCTCCAATGGTTTTATAACATTTGGAACGAATACGACTACTAGTGGTTGTTGTTCAGGGCAGGTATTGCCAAATACCAACCAACCTAATAACTTAATCGCTTTGTTTTGGGAAGATTTGTTGCCACCGAATGGAGGAACAATTCGTTACCTTACAGCAGGAACAGCACCAAATAGAGTTTTGGTCGTAGAGTTTGTTGACATAGAACATCACCCTAGTGGAGACAGTGTACAAGGGCAAATTCATATTTACGAAAGTACCAACATCATCGAAGTGCATGTTGCAAAACAACCGGCAGCAGGCAGACACACATTGGGAATTGAAAATGGAACAGGAGTATTGGGATATAGTGCGCCTAATAGAAATGGCATAGCATGGACCATTGCGACCCCTGAAGCTTGGCGTTTTGCTCCTGTTGTTGGTGGGGTAGACGTGCAAACGGCTTGTAGTAACTACACTTGGATTGATGGAAAAACGTATACAAGTAGCAATAATACAGCAACACACATTATACAAGGAGGTTCTTGGACTGGATGTGATTCTGTGGTGCAATTGGATTTAATTATTTATAATACACCAGGAGGCAATGGTACCCTATCCGAAAATATGGAAGGAGGAGCACTTATTTCAGGAACTGGTTATTCACGAGAATTGACGAACGCTTACTTTTATAACCCTAATAATATATCAGAAGCCAATTTCTCTTCTTTAGAGGGTTCGTTGTACGGTTATGGACAAACAGGAGGATTTGTCAATTCAGACCGTTCTATTCGCTTTAGAACTTATGCGATACCTGCGGGCAATGAAATGGCTATTGTAATGAAGAAAGTCGATTTGGATTGTAATGCTCAAGTGTCTTTTTCTTACGCACATCAAAATTACTTAGGGAATGTCGATACCATGCAAGTAGAAGTTTCTACGGATTGTGGGGCAACATGGACAACTGTATGGATGAAATCAGGAGCGGATTTAGCAACTGCGGGAGCAAGTACAAGCAACTTTCTTCCTCCATTTACGGCTTCTGATTGGGTGCGAGATACGGCCGACTTGTCAGCTTACAGTAATATGCCAGATGTGATTGTGAAATTTACAGTGTTGTCGGGATATGGCAACAACATTTATTTAGATGATATTAATATTACTTCTTCTTTGGGGTATGCGACTAGAACCGTAACTGCTTGTAATAGCTATTCATTTAATGGGCAGGTGTATATGAATTCAGGTATTTATGTAGATACTGTTAGTACACCAGGGACTTGTGATTCGGTTATAACGTTAGATTTAACGATCAACAACTCTACAACAGGAACAGACGTACAAACGGCTTGCGATACGTACACATGGATAGATGGGAATACGTACACGAGTTCTAATAATACAGCAACCCATACTTTGACGAATGCAGTAGGTTGTGATAGTGTGGTAACGTTGAACTTGACGATCAATAACTCTACAACAGGAACAGACGTACAAACGGCTTGTAATACGTACACATGGATAGATGGAAACACGTACACGAGTTCTAACAACACAGCAACCCATACTTTGACGAATGCAGCAGGTTGTGATAGTGTGGTGACCTTGAATCTGACGATCAACACGCCAACAACAGGAACAGACGTACAAACGGCTTGTAACACATACACATGGATAGATGGGAATACGTACACAAGTTCTAACAACACAGCAACACATACTTTGACGAATGCAGTAGGTTGTGATAGTGTGGTGACCTTGAATCTGACGATCAACACGCCAACAACAGGAACAGATGTACAAACAGCTTGTGATACGTACACATGGATAGATGGGAACACGTACACAAGTTCTAACAACACAGCAACGCATATTTTGACGAATGCAGCAGGTTGTGATAGTGTGGTAACCTTGAATTTGACAATCAATAACTCTACAACGGGAACAGACGTACAAACGGCTTGTAACACATACACATGGATAGATGGGAATACGTACACAAGTTCTAACAACACAGCAACCCATACTTTGACGAATGCAGTAGGTTGTGATAGTGTGGTGACCTTGAATCTGACGATCAACACGCCAACAACAGGAACAGACGTACAAACAGCTTGTAATACGTACACATGGATAGATGGGAATACGTACACGAGTTCTAACAACACAGCAACGCATACTTTGACGAATGCAGCAGGTTGTGATAGTGTGGTAACATTGAACTTGACGATCAACACGCCAACAACAGGAACAGATGTACAAACGGCTTGCGATACGTACACATGGATAGATGGAAATACGTATACGAGTTCTAACAACACAGCAACACATACTTTGACGAATGCAGCAGGTTGTGATAGTGTGGTAACGTTGAACTTGACGATCAACAACTCTACAACAGGAACAGACGTACAAGCGGCTTGCGATACGTACACATGGATAGATGGGAATACGTACACAAGTTCTAACAACACAGCAACGCATACTTTGACGAATGCAGTAGGTTGTGATAGTGTGGTGACCTTGAATCTGACGATCAACAACTCTACAACGGGAACAGACGTACAAACGGCTTGTGATACGTACACATGGATAGATGGGAATACCTACACGAGTTCTAACAACACAGCAACGCATACTTTGACGAATGCAGCAGGTTGTGATAGTGTGGTGACTTTGAATCTGACGATTACTACAGTAGATACAACCGTAAGTCAGAATGGTTTAACTTTAACAGCAAACCAAACTGGAGCTACTTATCAATGGGTAGATTGTAACAATGGAAATACAGCAATTGCTGGGGCGACTGGGCAAAGTTTTACACCAGTAGCAAATGGCGATTATGCAGTGATGATTACCTTTAATAATTGTACTGGCACGTCAAGTTGTTTTAATGTAGTTGTGAATGCACTACCAACGGTAGAAGAGGGGATCAAACAGGTTCGTGTATATCCCAATCCAACAACAGGACAGGTTAATATAGAATTAGAAGAGGTGTTAAAACAAGGCGTGGCTCGATTGATGGATGTAAATGGACGTTTATTGTTAGAGCAACCTATAGATGGTAAGCAGTTCATTCAATTGAATATAGAGGCGTTGCCAACAGCTGTTTATTTCTTAGAGTTGCAAAGTTTAAAAGGTGTTTATAGCCAAAAAATTATTAAAGAATAAATTGCTTGACGAATAACTAACCTTTGACTAGGAGTTTAATACTGTCTCTGGTAGGTTATTAGTAATATAAGAGTTGTTTTTATTAGTAGTTCGTTGATTACCTGCGGTGCTACTGAGTGGTTGCAACGAACTATTGTTTTATGTAAACGCAACTCTTATTAAGTATAAAAATTGTAAACAACAAAAATATACAATATGAATCAAGATACATGGGAAAATATTAATATGATCATCCAAGATGAAGATATTCAAGGAGCAGAATTTACAAGAGATTACATCAATGAAGGAAATGTAAATTCTTGTGTAGATTTTTACTCTAGTGCCCTAAATAATAAGCAAAAAGCTATAGTTATAACCATTTTTTGTTCAGATTACCAAACGGAGAATACAAAAAAGATAGCTAAAGATTTCTTAAAGAATGTTCCAGTGACAATTTACAATGAGCATGTCCATAAAACCTGTTTGTGGAATCTTGATTCAACGTTGAATTTGGAATCTCTAGAAGATATTGCAACAATAGAATTGGCAGTGAAAAAAGTATTAAACGAATAAAAGGCTGAAGATTTATTATTGTTTATAAAAAAGTCGTGTTGAGTACAGTTGGTAAAACAGTATTTGATGCGGCTTTTTATTTTTAGCATAAGGCGTAATTGGGAATAAAAAATTACTATTATGACGTTTAAATTATTTGCGAATTTTTTTTATTTTGTAATCAAAAAAAATATGTTCCTGAATTTTTAGAATGATTGGGTCTAAATAATTGAATTGTAGTTGGTTATTTGTTTTTTGAACTTTTTGAAAGCCTAAAAAAGGGCTTAAAAGTGATTTGAGGTTATGAAACTAGTAGAGTACATTTGCATAATCAAAGTTATGACTAAAAAATAACTTTTATAAACTCTTGTTATTCAACAGCCCAAGGAGGGCTACTATTATTTACAATAAACATAAAAAACACAAATGATTTTAAATCGACTATTAAAAGTAAGTCTTGTTCTTTGCTTGCTCATGAACAGTTTTGGAAGTTTTGCAACTTCTCACACTGTTACTAATTTGAATGATACAGGTAGCGGATCATTAAGGGATGTACTCGGTCTTGTTGCTACTGGTGATACAATTCTATTTTCTAGTACTATGCTTTCTAGCAGTAGCGATACTATAAAACTAAATTCACCACTTATTCTCAATCGGAGTCTTGTCATTTTAGGACCCAATATGCCTAATTATAAATTGTACCTTAGTGGTCAAACTAGTACCAATATCGCAGAGGTAAGTTTTTCACGATTTAGCCCCCCATTAGAAATACAAAACCTCGGTTTTATAAACGGATCTACAACACAATTTGGTAAGGGGGGAGCAATTGCGATCCTAGCTTGTAGTGGTATTACTTTAAAAAAATGTGAATTCAAAAATAATTCAGCTAATTATGGAGGAGCCATCAATTCTAGCCTTTCTCAAACTTCTGATAAAGATGTTATTATAGAGGAATGTTTGTTTGACAATAACTCTAGTACTTCTGGAGGAGGAGCGATTTATTTGACGAGTCATGATGCTTATGCGTTGACATGGAATATCTCCAAGACGACTTTTAGCAACAATACAGCTGTTGGTTCTAGACATGGAGGAGCGATTTATTGTCGCAATGGGATTGATAACACCTCATTGCCAACCAAAGATATGACCATAAATATTACAGAAACAACCTTTGCAAATAATACAGGGTACGAAGGTGCTGCCTTTTATTCATACCATGATCCTGATGGCACCTACTCAAATACGAATATTACCATTACAAAATCTACTTTTACAGGGAATGTAAATACTTACCTAGGAATACATGGTGCCGCTCTTACGGTAACAAGTAGTATTTATGCTACCGCTGCTAGTTTAGGATATTATTTAACGATGTATGGATGTAGTGTCGTTGATAATATAGGAAAGGGAATTTACTATGGTAATAGAGGAGGTAATGGCAATATAACAATAGGAAGTAGTATTTGGGCATTTAATACAAGAGGTGATTTTTATGTTTCTAGAACGTCAGGGGGTAATGGAGGCTCAGCTATATCATCGAGCGGATACAACCTTATTAGTGATGCTGGGCGGAGTGGAGCGTTGCCAACAGATCAAGTAGGAGTAACGGCTGCGAATGTTAATCTTGGACCACTTCAAAATAATGGAGGTGTAACGGAAACAAGAATGCCAGGGGTTGGTAGTATTGCGATTAATGCTGGAAATCCTAATGATATGTCAGATGCACAAAATGGCAGTATAGAAGGAGGTCGTAGAGATATTGGAGCAGCAGAATATGTTTCATGCTTAGTTAACTCCACAACGGGAACAGATGTACAAACAGCTTGTAATACGTACACATGGATAGATGGGAACACGTACACGAGTTCAAACAACACAGCAACACACACTTTGACGAATGCAGTAGGTTGTGATAGTGTAGTGACGTTAAATCTAACAATCAATAACTCTACAACGGGAACAGACGTACAAACGGCTTGCGATACGT
>NZ_JHBV01000029.1 GCF_000724545.1 Aureispira sp. CCB-QB1
GAAACTTAAGTATCAATGGCATTTGTTTAAAATTTTTGTCTTTTATTTCAATGAACTTCCATCATACATTTAACAACACAACCCGATTTAAAAGTACACGACCTTTAAATACTCATTATCTAGTACATTATTACATCAACACTATTAATCTCAATACTTCGTGTATTTTATTGATCTTTGTTTTTAACACACTAAAAACCAGAAGCCTATTCTCCTAATGATCAATAAAATACTTTTCTAAACATGGAGTAATGAATCTAAATTTTTTAATTATATGACTACAACAGATCGTATTTGGCTTAAAAACTATGGGAAAGGGGTTCCTCATGATATTGATATTGAACAATATCCTTCTCTAATTAGTTTTATTTCAGATAATCTCAAAAAATTTAAAAATAAACCAGCATATACTTGCTTGATTGGGAGCAATCAGAAAACCTTAACGTATGGCGATGTAGATCGCCTGTCGAATGCTATGGCTGGATACCTACAGTCTTTGGGCCTTCAAAAAGGAGATCGTGTAGCCATTATGTTACCTAATATTGTACAATATCCCGTTGCCTTGTTTGGTGTAATGAGGGCAGGACTCATACCTGTAAACACCAATCCACTTTATACAGGTCGTGAAATAAAACACCAGTTTAACGATGCTGGAGTAAAAGCAGTTATCATTGCCGAAAACTTTGCACATGAGCTAGAAAAAGTAGTCAAAGAAACAGGCGTTAAACATATTGTTACCGCTTCTATTGGAGGTATGTTTGGCGGAGTAAAAGGATTTATTATCAACACCGTTCTTAAATTTAAAGGAATGGTCAAGAAATTTAATCTTCCTGGTGCTGTTAAATTTCCTGCTGCAATCAAAGCAGGTATGGGCAAAAAAGTTACTGAATATCCTGTTACCAAAGAAGATATGGCTTGTATCCAGTATACTGGTGGTACGACAGGTGTTGCCAAAGGAGCAGTATTGACTAACCGCAACTTGTTGTCAAATATGGCACAAATGAGTGCGTGGCTGAGTGGTGTTGATATGAAAGAAGGACAGGAAATTATGCTAACGCCGCTACCAATGTATCACATCTTCTCGTTTACGGTCAACTGTTTGTGTATGTCTAACTTTGGAGCCCTAAATGTTTTGGTTCCTAATCCTAGAGATATTCCTGGTTTGGTAGATGTCATTGCTCGAACAAAGCCAAGTTTAATGACAGGAGTCAACACGCTTTACAATGCATTATTAAACAACGATGACTTTAGAGCCTTAGACTTCTCTTCTTTAAAATTTGCTATTGGAGGCGCTATGGCGATACAAGGTCCCGTTGCAAAACGTTGGAAAGAAGTTACCAATAATGAATTATTGGAAGGATATGGAATGACAGAAACTTCTCCTGTGGCAAGTGCCAATGCTTTTGGGAATGTTCAAACAGGTACTATTGGTTTGCCAATGCCTTCTACCTATATGCGAATCATGGATGAAGATGGAAAAGTTCAAGGACCTGGCGAAGGACGTGGAGAAATTCAAATCAAAGGACCACAAGTTATGCAAGGGTATTACAATCGCCCCGAAGCTACTGCCGAAACATTTACAGAAGATGGTTGGCTAAAAACGGGTGATGTTGGTATTATGCTAGAAAATGGAGCTTTCAAGATTGTGGACCGTATCAAAGATATGATTTTAGTCTCTGGCTTCAATGTTTATCCTAATGAGATCGAAGATGTACTGGCTTCTCATCCCAAAGTTCTAGAAGTAGCAGCTGTTGGAGTTCCTGATCCAAAGTCTACAGAAGCGGTCAAGGTATTTATTGTAAAAAAAGATGCCTCCTTGACAGAAGATGAAGTACGCTCTTTCTGTGTAGAAAACTTCACCGGTTACAAAAAGCCCAAGCACATTGAATTTAGAGAAGAATTGCCTAAAACTAATGTGGGTAAAATCCTTCGTCGTGCTTTACGAGATGAAGCTAAGAAGTAATCGCTGTTTATTATCATTATCATAGCTGGCTAATTACAATAAGCCGCTATAAATTATAAAATAAGTCGTGGGAATTTATTTTCCTACGACTTATTTTTAATTACATCAAACTACTTCCAACCTCACCTACCTCCTTTTGTTCAACTCAAACAACACTTTTCCTCTCTGTTTTTTTTCACCGCAGAAAACCTCTTGGTCTGGACATTCTAACTGATAAAAATATAGTTTCTTTTTTTTGAACTCAAAACCATATTTTACCGAATTGTCTCGCCCTTTATTAAGCCAAACTTGATCTACTTCTTTATTACTGCTATAATGAACAACTGGATAGTACGTAGTTAGCCCCACCTTCTCCATGCCCTTTATTCTACCATCTTTAAGAAATTCTACCAATTTTCCATTCCAATCGTATGCACCTGTAAATAGTATTTGTTGCACCAATACAATGTCCTTGTTCTTCACATCTGTTTCCTCTTTAAAGCGCAAAAATACTTTATTCCCCAGTTGTAATTTTTGGTTGGATAGCAACTTGGCGTTTAACTTAAGTTCATGATTAAAAACACTACTAAAATAGACGCCATTCATATCTCGATCCAACAACCAATCATCGCCCTCTTGGAATGAAAGAATAAGTTGTTGAAAGGTATCTACTTTGATCTGTACAACTTTCGTTATTGTGGCTTCATCTGCTTGCTGAGGAGACTGCGTCAATCTCAAAACATTTAGATACTCTTGATTAATCCAATTGCCTTCCAGTCGTTTTGCTATCTTTTCTAACGGCATGTTTTGATTCATGCCACAAGCTCCAAAAGCCCAGCAATAAGCAATCACAACAGCAAAACAGACCATTTTTTTCATTTACTATTCTTTCATTAGTCCGCTAGTTTAGCGAACTATTAATTCTTTCATTGTTAACATTTAAGGGTACACTCTCGCCCCAAACAGTAACGATCCGACCCGCACCAAAGTACTTCCTTTGTCCAGCGCAATTTCGTAGTCGCCAGACATACCCATTGATACCTCTTTAAACGATTCGTTATCAGCAAAAAACTCCTGTTTATATTTTTCAAAATATTGTCTTAAACATTCAAATTCTCTAGCAACTTTGGTTGTATCATCTGTAAATGTTGCCATTCCCATTACCCCAACAATTCGAATGTGTTGCATTTCTTTATAAACCTTAGAGCTTAACAGCTCAACACCTTCTTCATAAGACAAACCAAACTTAGTAGCTTCTTCGGCAATATGAAACTGTAACAAACAATCAATTACTCTATCTACCTTTTGTGCCTGTTTATTAATTTCTTTTAGCAATTTAAAACTATCGACAGAATGAATTAGAGAAACAAAGTCAGCAATGTATTTTACCTTGTTGCGTTGCAAAGTACCTATTAAATGCCATTCAATGTCTTTAGGCAAAGCAGCTTGCTTTTCAACTAACTCCTGCACTTTGTTTTCGCCAAAAATACGTTGTCCCAAATTATACATTGTTTCAATATCTTCTTTGGGTTTCGTTTTTGACACAGCTACTAAATTTGCCGCCTTATCGTTGACTTTTTTTAAAACGAGTTTATAATTTTCTTCATTTACCATTACTATTTTTTTTCTATTTTTTTCCTTGCTTGAGTTTATATTTTATATTTTTCTATACGAAATCGAATTACAAACCTACTAATACTCGATTCCTGCCCATAATAGTAGTTTATGCTTTTTTTACTTTAAAGATTATTATTCGTAACAATAATTTAATACTATGTTAACGAAACTTAAGCTTTGAAGCCTTACTTTTGCGACATCAAAGAACAAAATAATTTATTTGCTTTAACAATCCTAATTTATTATAACAAGAGAAAACTAAAGAATTTATTATTTTATAATAAACTGCTTTCATGAGCATCATTAATGCCCTTCTCTCAATTTCATTTAATGAATCAAAAATATTTTATATTTTGAGCATTCAAAACCATTATTAATTTAGATTAAAGATGAATTCAAGCGAATACAAAATACTTATTGCAGACGACGAGCCAGATATTTTAGAGTTTGTATGCTACAATCTTGCTAAAGAAGGTTTCGAAGTGACTACAGCAACGAATGGTTTAGATGCACTAAAAAAGGCGAAAGAACTTAAACCACACTTAATACTTTTGGATATTATGATGCCAGAAATGGATGGTGTAGAAGTTTGTAAAGAGTTGCGCGCCATACCTGAGTTTGAAAATACCATTATTGCTTTTTTAACTGCTAGAAGTGAGGACTACTCCCAAATTGTTGGTTTTGAAGTAGGTGGTGACGATTATATCACCAAACCCATTCGCCCTCGAGTACTAATTAGTAGAATCAATGCCTTATTGAGACGATTCAACAAAAAAAGTACTCAAACCGATAAAAACATCATTCAAGCAGCTGATTTATACATCAACAAAGAGCAATTTATTGTCCAAAAACAAGGCTCTGACGATAAGATAACTTTAGCGAAAAAAGAATTTGAATTGCTTTGTTTGCTAACTTCCAAACCTGGGAAAGTTTTTACAAGAGAAGAGATTTTTAATAAAATTTGGGGCAGCAATGTTATTGTTGGTAACCGTACCATTGATGTGCATATCCGAAAAATTAGAGAAAAAGTCGGTGAAGATTACATACAGACAATCAAAGGAATTGGATATAAGTTTGATTTCTAAGCTAGATTTTGTATATTTAGTTACTTGGCAGTAGTAAACTATATTATAACTTAATACAAATCAATAGTTTGTTAAAACCAGAATGTAACAACATTAGGTAATCAATCAACAAACTATTAACTAATATAATAGCTACCATAAGAATACAGTTAAGCACTTTTAACTGTATTTTTTTATTTCTACAGTACTTATACGTGACCAACAATTACTTTAAAATTTGTTCCTTATAAGAAGGCTGCCTAAACTTCACAAGTTGTTGAATAATTCATCTAAAAATTAGCCCAAGCTATCTGCAAACTTTTCGCTTCAAAGGGGCTAGATGTTAGGTAATTCCATCAAAAAAAGATCCAACTTAAACTATCTTAACAAATGCTTTTTTTTACTACTAAAAATCCTAGTCCAGAACAGCTTGCTTGGCTAACAGCAGCAAATAATGCAGGTATATTATTCTTATTTACCTTAGGTGCCAAATTACTATTTACCAACAGCATTACATGGACACTCGTTTTCTTAATTCCAGTTATCTCATTGGGCTTCGGGTATTTGGCAGTTTACGACTCACTCCGCCGATTTATATACCGAAAAATCAAGTTAATTTATAAAACCATCCATAGTATGAAAACACCAACAACCAATACTGTTGTTAGTGTAAACATGAAAAACCATATGATTGACGAAGTCGAACAAGAAGTAATAGAATGGGCGCAAAATTGGACCAAAGAAATTTCTTCTCTAAAAAGCATGGAGGTTTATCGTAGAGAGTTTTTAGGAAATGTTTCTCACGAATTAAAAACGCCTATTTTTAATATACAAGGCTATCTACTAACCCTTCTAGATGGAGGCATGGAGGATCCTGATATTAATTACAAATATCTAACTCGTGCTGCTGAGAACACCGAAAGAATGGAAAAAATCGTAGCGGATTTGGGCTACATTTCTAAATTTGAAGCAGGCAAATTACAACTGCATTTAACCGATTTTGACATCTGCAAATTGGTCAAAGATGTTTTAGAAGATAGCGAACTCAAAGCTTCTGAAAAAAATATCAGTTTAGCACTTAAAAACAGCAACCAAAAACCATTAAAAGTTACTGCTGACATAGAAAGTATTCGTAGAGTTATTGTTAACTTGATCAGCAACTCTATCAAATATGGTAAAGAAAATGGACAAACCTTAGTTGGTTTTTATGACTTAGACAATAACATTTTGGTCGAAATATCTGATAATGGAAAAGGGATTGCCCAAGAACACATCCCCCGATTATTTGAACGTTTTTATCGAGTTGATAAAGGGCGCTCTAGATCGGAAGGCGGCTCTGGCTTAGGTCTTGCCATTGTAAAACACATTCTAGAAGCACACCAACAAACCATAACTGCAAGAAGTAGAATCGATGTTGGGTCTACATTTGGCTTTACACTAAAAAAAGCAGAATAAAAAAACGCTTTAAGTGTCTTTGGAGCACTTAAAGCGTTTTTATCTTTTAAATTGACTATCTTCTAACTTTTAGCCGCACTATCTGCTTCACCTAATTTAGCATTGATATTATCTAATAACTCTATCGTACTAATAGAATCCTCGTCCATACCTTGTGCTTTAGCTGCTTCAATAGCCTTTTCTGCTGCTTTTTTAGCCTCGCTGTAATTTTTCATTTTATACAACAAAAAAGCTTTGGTATCCAAATTAAAATAGTTAGCATCTATTTCTACAGAACGATTTACCCAGCCCAATGCCTCTTTCATTTTCTTGGGATCATCCTCATTTTCATAAACATCCCAAGCAGCTTGGTTTAATTCCGTCCAACTCCTTGCTACCTTTAGATATTGACCATGCGCTTTTGCTATTTTAGCCTCGTCAGGTGGTGTTTCCATAGTTGCCTTAATATAAGTCAAACGTTTCTTGAATTCTTTCTTAGCATCAGGAAAAACCTCCAGCAATTCTTTACTAAAAGCTTTTGCTTCCTTTTTGTCTTCCATTTTGGCTACCGTCCAAATCCCATAGGCATACGTATTCTCTAATAATTGAGCAACATCTTCTTTACTAGTTACTTTTTCATAAGCAGCTCTATTTTTTAAAAGATATTGAGTTATAGGACTTTTGAAGTCGCTAAACCGATGTGTAACAGCCGCCATTAAGTTCAAGGATTCAGCAGTTTGCTTTTCAACATCTGATGTTTTTTCCCAGTAAGTGTTAAAAGGCGCTTCCATATCTTCTCCACAATCACTTAGCACTCCAAGATAAGTAACTAAAAAATCCTTGTCTCGTGCTCCTTCTTCATACTTTTTTATAAAAGATGCCAATTGTTTGGCTGGGTCTAATGCATCGTTGCACAGTTCTATCAACCCGTCGGCATCTCGAGCACCAATTCCCTTGTGAATCATCTTTCCTTCTGCATCAAAATAAAGTAAGGTAGGATACGCTACAACATTGTTTTTCTTGGCAAAATCAGGTCCCTCCCCTTTTTCCATATCCATTTTATAAGCAATAAAATTTTGCTTCATATAAACTCCTACTTGCTCTTGACTAAAAATATTTTTTGCCATCCATTTACACGGTCCACACCAGGTAGTATATGCATCTACAAAAATAGGCTTATTTTCCTTAGCTGCTTTCTCCTTTACCTCCTCCCATGTACCTTTTTCGAATACAATTTGAGCATTTATAGTACTTCCAGCTAATATTAAGCCCAATAATGTTAAGCCTCTAAAAAGCCCCTTGTTTTTTAACATATTTATATTATTTTAAATTATATATTCGTATCTTTTGTTAATATTACAAATAAATGTTCAGATTCTATCTCTTGCTCTTGTTAAATAGTTCTTAACAAACTTTACCTTTTTGACTTTCAGACAATGGTTATTTTAAGCATAACTTATAGCATTTCCATTTTAATTAATTGAATCACTTACCTTTCAGTTGAGAGAGATATGACTTATTAATACTTCTGTACAACAATATAATTTTTCATTAATTTTTCCGAATAACGCTTTCTAGTACTTTGTGCTTTGCATAATGAAACGATTCGTTTGCTTTGAATAAGTTACATCATATATTTTGTAATTCTTTGACTAGTTTTTTTATTAAAAATTAAAATTTTAGTATCTTACTGTTACAATTAATAATTTATTTTTTATATATTCAATCCATAAATAGAAAGCCATTTACATATCTTAAAAAAATAAATACTTTCACCCCACACTTTCCCACATTAATCCTGTATATTATTTCCAAAGATAATATACAACCTTAGAAGAATCACTATTAAATTATTGATGTTAATTTAAAATTTTCATCAAAAGAAAAAACTAAATTCATGAATTTTTTTATCTATGTAAACAGTTTAAAAAAACTCCCTTTTCTTTGATCATTGGCAATAAAGAGCATTTTATTACTTTTCTTCAAAATTATTTTGTCCCAAGTATAATTTGAGTTTTGTTTATTTTCTGCAAAAGATAAACAATCCCCTATCGAATAAAAAAGTCTCTAATGATACATCAACATATCAAAAGAGACTAAAAATTTCCTTGCTGCAACAAGGAAATAAAACTATTGTTTCACTTGTAAATCTACACAAAATGTTAGTAAACACCCTATTTTATCAATTAATATTTTCTGTCCTATCTTTTACTGGAATAAAAAACGCATTTCCCCCTCATTAATGCCTGTTTTAATCGCTTGGTTAGCTAAGCTAATGCTATGCGGTTTCAACGAATTCTTGTAGTAATATTACAACGCCAATTATATACCAAAAGACATAAACACATAGTTTTCAGTTTAGAGAAGTAGTGAGCTCTAGTTTTATTGGAACCGTGTGCTTTATAAGAGCTTTTCACAAGGGGGTAGTGCCTCTTTCAGCGCTCTTTTTGAGGTAGTAGAAAATATCGACTACCACTAAAATAACTGTTTAAATGATCTAAAACCTTGGCTTATACCTAGTGTTTTATAGGCACAGGCAGTAGTGAGCCTGTCCGAAAAAAGCATTTATTAGATGATTTAAATTAAAGTTAGAACCAACTGATTTTCGTATCAGTTGGTTTTTTATATATTAAATAGACCATTAATCCCTTTTTTTGATTCTACTTTTTTCTATCCATCTATTAACAATATCATTCTAACAATAAAAAGTAAAATTAGCAGGCTACGAATTTCCCATTATAAGTAAAAATGCTTACTTTTGCCCTCATTATAAATCCTGCTACTTGTTTATCAAGCGACACAGGGTATTTTTGACTAAAAAAAGTTAATTAAAAATGGCTTTAAAAATCCGTTTACAGCGTAAAGGACGCAAGAAGAAACCTTTTTATCACATCGTAGCAGCTGATGCTCGTGCTCCACGTGATGGTAAATTTATTCAGAAGATGGGTACTTATAACCCATTAACTGTTCCTGCTACTATCGAGTTGGACATTGATGCAGCTTACGACTGGTTGATGAAAGGTGCGCAACCAACAGACACTGCTCGCGCAATTCTTAAGTTTAAAGGCGTATACTACAAGAAACACCTTCAACGTGGTGTAGCTAAAGGTGCCTTTGACCAAGAGACTGCTGACAAAATGTTGAATGAGTGGCTAGAAGCAAAAGAAGCAAAAGTTGAAAAACGTAAAGATGCTACTAAAGATGCTGCTGAAGCTCGTCGCAAAAAAATCTTCGGTGTTGCTCCTGTCAAAAAAGAAGAGCCTGTAGAAGAAGCTGCAGAGGAAACAACTGAAGAAGTTGCTACTGAAACAGCAGAAGATGCAACTCCAACTGATGACAACGCAGAAGCTTAGTCTAAAGTTGTTTCTCCATTAATTGGAGTACAATCAAAAAAGCGAAACTCATGAAAATGAGTTTCGCTTTTATATTTTTATCGGTTCTACGTTTGTTACTCTTTCTCAAACCGCATTTCTTGAATCAAATAAGTACTTCCTACTTTCTTAAAGAAAATATATACTCTATATTTCCCTCCTCCTGCTGATAAGTTTCCAATACAATAGTAAGAGGCTCCATCTCGAGCACCACCACTATGAACCAAACTACAACTGCTTGGGCTGTGTTGTTGAAAAAAGCCATTAACTACTGAAATAGCTTGGGCTTTAGCATAAGAACCGTCTTTATCTCCTACTGTAACTTCTACATTAGCATCCATATAAGTTCCTATTTCTGTTGTGTTGCCTGCTTTTATTGCGTTAATTACAGCATTAAAATTAGGCTGTCCGTACAATGATGTTGCTACCAATAGTAGTAATAGTGTTTTCATGATTTTAAAATTGACTTGTCATAGAATTTGATAGTTGACCTTAAGTTGCCAAAAATAAGTCTGCCATTTTTAATAGTTTCTCTGAACCTAATTCTTTATATTATAACAAAGATATTCGTTCTTCTGTTCCTCCTTTTTGATCTTAATCCTTAAACTTCATAGTAAAAAACGATGCTCACAATATCCCTATTATATTTTACGTTAATTACATTAGCCCACTAAAAATACGTAACAGCAACGCAATTAACTATTTTCGTTTCAAAATAACTGGTGGACTATGATAAAATAGTAACGATTTTATTTTTTCTTTATTGTCTTTGTTCTCAAACAAATTAGTGAAGCGTAATACTCTATCTAGTAGTATTGGGGGGAAACAAGATATTTGTCACTACACAACTATCAGGTAAAGGTTTTTTTTAGAGTATAACAAAACTTTGTCTTACCAAATAGCTTAATAGTGTACTCGGATAGATCCTATCAGGATGTAATTATCGTTGAATATAAGGCAATGATGTTATGTTTTGTAAACATAACACATGGTTTGTTTTAGAACAGTTACTTTTTTCTCTTTTGGCTTAAATAAAAGTACAATCAAAAAAGGAAAACTCATAAAATATTCAATGTTTTTTCTATCTTTGTCCCCCTTGTATACAAAAAAACGTTCCATAACCTATTAATACAATTCCATTATGTTTGGAAAAAATGGTAATACCCCAAAGAATAATTCAAAGTCCTCAACCAATACCACTTCCTCTTTAGAAGTTTGTAACATTGCTTTAGGCACAACCATAGAAGGTAGTTTTAAAGCAGAAGCAAATATTAGATTGGAGGGCTCTATTTATGGTAATGTTTCTTGTTCTGGTCGTATTGTAATGTCAAAAAATGCATATATCAAAGGTGATATTATCTGCCAAAACATTGTTTCTGAAGGGAAAGTAGAAGGGAATATTGTTGCCAAAGAAAAGGTTCACTTATTTGCAACAGCTATTGTTGAGGGCAATATCAAATATACTAAATTACAAATTGAAGAAGGGGCTATTTTTAATGGTCAAGCTATGTGCGCCAAAAGCACAACAGCACCTTCTATAAAAGAGGGTTAAAATGCTCAAAAAAACGTTGATTCAAAGTTTACATTTTTTTTCACGTAGCATTCCTTTACCTTGGCTTAGGGCTCTTAGTGGTCAACGTTTTATCTCCATTTTTTATCATACGATTAGCAACCAAGAGCTTCCTCATATCAAGCATTTATACCGCGTTCGTAATACTACTTTATTTGAACAAGACTTGGATTATTTGCTAAAATTTTTCACTCCAATTGGTATAACCGAATTAATTGAAGCCATCTATCATGAAAAACCCTTACCTTCAAATGCTTTTTTTCTTAGTTTTGATGATGGGTTAGCCGAATGTTACCATGTGATTGCTCCTATTCTCAAAAGAAAAGGAATCCCTGCTACTTTTTTTATCAATTCAGACTTCGTAGACAACAAAGGGCTTATGTTTCGCTACAAGGCTAGTTATTTAATCGAAGAATTAAGTAAACAATCCATCCCGCATTCAAAAATTGCTCCCTTTTTTAAATCTTATCAGCTGCCTTTTTCGGATTTAAAAAGTAGTCTACTATCTGTTCGGTGGTTGCAACAAAACTTACTAGATGATTTAGCGGCTGCCTTTGATGTTGATTTTAACAGTTTTTTGAAACAACAAGAACCCTATTTGACCCAGCAAGAAATTTCCCAAATGATTGCCGATGGGTTCACTTTTGGTAGTCACAGTCAAAATCACCCAACTTATAATGCGATTGAGTTAAAGGATCAAATACAGCAAACTCTTTTAAGTCAAACTTATCTGAAAGAAGTTTTTCAACTTCCTTATCAAATTTTTGCCTTTCCTTTTACAGATAGTGGTGTTTCTAAGGCTTTTTTTGATAAAATTTTGGGAGAAGAGAAGTTTCAACTTACCTTTGGAGGAGCAGGACTTAAACACGAAACTATCCAAGGACAATTGCAGCGATTTGGCATGGAAACCCAGCAATTAAATTCCCCCAAACAATTGCTCCATACAGAGTATTGTTATTATATCATCAAGTCTATTTTTAGAAAGAATACGATTTATAGAAGTTAAGATGGCACTTAAAATCACAGTTATTGGTGCTGGAAATGTTGGTTTCCATTTGGCACAACGTTTATATAAATATGGGCATTGTATTTGCCAAGTATTTAGCCGTACTCCAGCAAAAGCATCTCACTTAGCAAAACTTGTTAAAGCTAAAGGAATCAGCAACTTAAAAGACATTTCTTTAGAAGCAGATATCTATATATTAGCTATAAAAGATGATAGCATAAAAATTATAACTGAGGAAATTTCTTTTTTAGGAAAGTACAACAAACTAATTGCCCATACCTCTGGTTCTGTTGCTAGCGATGTTTTTACCAAGCATTTTGCCAATTACGGTATTTTTTATCCCCTTCAGACCTTCTCAACAACCAAGAAAGTAGATTTTGAAAAACTTCCTTTCTGCATTTACGGCAATAATTCTTCTACAGAAAAACAATTGTTCCAATTAGCTGAAAGTATTTGCCCCAATGTCTACTTGATTAATGATGAGCAGCGAGCTATTTTACACGTTACAGCAGTTATTGTTAATAATTTCAGCAATTATCTTTATGGAATTGCGCACGATATTTGCGCTGATCAAAATGTTCCCTTCGACATTCTAAAACCATTAATTTACGAAACCGTTCGAAAGATTGATTTATCTAGTCCACAAGATGTGCAAACGGGTCCAGCTGTTCGAGGAGATTTAGACACAATCGCCAAACACATTGAGTTCTTAAAAAAATATCCTGACCACCAAGCACTCTATGAATTGATAAGCTCCAGAATTATTAACCAAATTAAACAACGAGCATTGGTAGACAAATAGGCAAACAAATTCAACCATTAATATTATGAGAAAGGTTCTATTATTCAGCAGTTTAGCTTTTTTAGCTTTTCTAAGTTACTCCTGTGAAAAAGAAATCAACCTAAAAGCGCAAACGCCTCCTGGACAACTTTATGCCAATTCAATTCTCAACCCTGATAGTGTCTTTAGAGTATTCATTAGCTACTCCACGGCTATCACCGCACCTCTAAACGAAATTGAGGACCGACTCACACAGGCTATTGATGCTGTTGTGGTCATAAAGGATGATAATGGAGCTATTATAGACACCTTAGAATTTATTCAAAAGGTTTATTCGGGTATCAACAGCAGCTTTTTAGTTTTTGAATCTATCGAGGGTTTGCGCCCCTTGCCGAGCCAAACATATGAATTGTATGTTAGTGAACCAGCTATTAAAAATAGTAAAATCATCTCTGCACAAGCAACGCTACCAACTTCATTCGCTCCCATTTATGCTAAAAAGCGAAACCCGAGACGTGTAATCACAGGTACCGACCAAACTTTTGCTATAGATTTGGCTTGGGAAGATCCTAATCCTCAACAAGAAAATCTATTTATTATAGAAGCAACTTATAGAAATATCGACTGGGCTTGGGGATTTCCAGAATTAGCCAAAAGTGAATTATACTCTATTGCATCTGAGAACGACAATGAAGAAATTGGTCCTGCTAATGGTAAATTCTTTTATATTTTTATTGATGATAATAAGCTTCGAGACCGTCAACGTACGGATAGTATTTTTACTAGAATAGGAGTTCTTACCCATACATTTGACCAATGGGTAGATTATGGCAATCCTTTTAGTAGTGAACTTTTAATTCATGTCCACCATGTTAGCGAAGATTTGTACGACTATTATCAAGATGTAGAGAAATATAGAATTAATAGCTCTGGAACCGACATATTTGCTCAACCTGTCCCTGTTAGAGGAAACGTTCAAGGAGGTTTGGGGATTCTAGGAACAGAGATTGTACAAGAAGCTGTCTTGATTTATCAATAAACAAACAAAGGAAAAACCCTTTATCAATTACTCTAACAACCGAATGCCTCTATCTTCTAACGAGATTCGTTTTTCTTTGTACAACGCCCCAATTGATTTTTTAAAGGTCTTTTTGCTCATTCCCAACTGTTTTTTAATTAACTCTGGGCTGCTTTTGTCTGTCAACAAGAGGTAACCATCTCGTTTTTTTAAGAGATTTAAAATCTTTTGCGCGTTATCTTCCACTTTGGCATAACCATCTTTTTCTAAACGTATGTCCAATTTTCCATCTTCGCGAACTCTATGAATATAAGCCGCTCTTGTCATGCCTACTTTCAAGTTCTCAAACAACTCATTGGCATAAATTAATCCTTTGTAACGATTATTAACAATAACATTAGTTCCCAATTCTGACCTTCCCCAAACAGTAACAAGCACCTCATCACCTACTTCTACTACATCTTCTTCTACATCCACTAGATCCAAAAATTGTTCAATTTTAGTAGACCCTGCCAATCGATCCGTTTGCCCATCTAAATACATATACACTAAATAGTACTTATCTACTTCCATAGCTACTTTTTGTTCTCTAAATGGAATAAATAAGTCTTTTCCAACACCATAATCTACAAAAGCACCATGTTCGCTTACATCGGACACCTTTAAGCTCGCAAACTCATACAATGTTATTTTAGGTTCTTCAGTAGTTGCCACCAACCGTTCTTCGTTGTCTCTATAAATATAGACTTCTAAATAATCTCCAACAGCTGTTCCTTCTGGAATGAACTTACCTGGCAATAGCACATCATTCCCCTCTTTATCCTCTAAGTATAAACCATGAGGGGTACTTCTAGCCACCTCTAATAGGTTATATTTTCCTAATTCAATCATTTTTATTTTAAATTAATCGTTTGCTAGCACTGCACCCAACAAGCACTTAATCAGCTAATACAAATACGTTTTTTATTTTTCAATTTCCTGCTTTTAATTCCCTTACCCAATTTTATCTTATAAACATTCGGTAGTAAAAGAACCTAGGCTATTTTGGCACAAAGCTACAAAAAAAGAGCTTCCTTAACTAGGAAGCTCTATTCTATTTTACCATTGAGCAATTAAATTACTCCGCAACAATCATTTTAAGTACCTTCGAAGACATTCCTTTTTGTATTTCCACCCAGTACATTCCCCCGACAATATTGGGTACATCGATCGTGTATTGTTCCTTCTTATCCCAGTAAGCTTCTTGCATATAAATCACCTTTCCATACACATCTCGAACTCTCAGGATCACATCGCCAGATGTTCCTTTGTTTTCAATTCTAAAACGTCCTATGTTAGGGTTAGGAAATAGCGCATAAGCATCTTCAAGAACTAAAGTTTGCGTTCCTCCACAAATCGAAAGATCTACATTAACCGTTTCTATTGCGGGGCAATTTCCATTGCTAGTATAAGTCACCACATAGTTACCTGCTACCGATGCCGCCAAATCAATTTCTCCTGTCGTTGTATTTGCAAAGACCAAACCACTAGAACTGGCTGTATAGGTTCCTGCACTAACACCTGTTACGCTAATGATTGGGTTAACCCCGATATTCAAACAAATGGTTGTATCTGTATAACCAAATGTAGCGACATCAGCTGCCAAAATCGTAACCGCATTGCTACTTGAGCTTGGACAACTTCCTGTTACAGCATAAGTAACGGTGTAAGTTCCTACTGTAGATGCCGCCAAATCAATTTCTCCCGTTGTTCCATTTAAGATCAAACCAGTAGTACTAGTAAAGGTTCCTCCTGGATTTCCTGTAATTGTTGGAATTGGATTGGTCGCATTTTGACAATAATTCGCAGTACTATAATTAAATGAAGCATCACCTGTCCCTGTAATTGTCACTGATAAGGTACTAGAACTTGGACAGGGACCATTTGTTGTGTAAGTTAAATCATAAGTCCCCACAGCAGAAGCAGAAACGTCAATTTCTCCTGTCGCTGAATTAACCATTAAGCCTGCTGGAAGTACGGTAAAAGTACCTCCTGACAAATTAACTGTAGGAATTGGGTCTGCCGCATTTTGGCAGAATGTCGCTCCGCCATACGTAAACGAAGCATCGTCTGTAGCCTCAATAGTAATGCTCACTAAGGCAGAATTGGGGCAGGGACCATTTGTTGTATACGTCACATTGTAGGTTCCTGCTGTCGAGGCAGCTACATCAATTTCGCCTGTTGTTCCATCAATAGAAAGCCCTGTCGTGCTCGTAAAAGTACCTCCTGACAAACCAGTTATTGTTGCTACCAAATTACTTCCATTCTGACAAGCACTAGCTGCATTATAAGAAAAAGAAGCATCATCTGCATCAGTAATTGTGATGAATATTGTATTTGAATTTGGACAGGGACCATTTGTTGTATACGTCACATTATAGGTTCCTGCTGTTGCACTAGAAACATCTATAGTTCCTGTACTAGAATTGATCACTAATCCTCCTCCTGCTGACCATACGCCTCCCGACAAACCTCCTGTTGGAGTAGGATCGATTCCATTTTGGCAAAAAGTATTACCACCATAAGTAAATGAAGCATTATCAGTCGCCATAATTACTACTGAACTTGTCGAGGTATTGGGGCAAGCTCCGTTAGTAGTATAGGTCACAGTATAGCTACCTGCTGTTGAAGCAGAAACATCAATCAAACCGCTGTTGCTGTTTATAGCTAACCCTGTTGTACTTGTAAATGTTCCTCCTGCTAGTCCTGTCACTGTCGCTACTAGATCAGTTCCATTTTGACAAGCACTAGCTGCACTGTAAGAGAAAGAAGCATCATCGATTGTTAGAATCGTTACACTTGCTGTACTTGAACTCGGACAACTTCCTGTTACACTATAGGTAACAGTATACGTACCTGCTGTGGTGTTTGCTAAATCAATCGTACCCGTTGTTCCATCTATAGCCAAACCTGATGTGCTGCTAAAGCTTCCTCCAGGATTTCCTGTAATAGTTGGCGTAGGATTGTTTCCATTCAAACAATAACTAGTACTAGAATAATTAAAAGAAGAGTTTCCTGTTGTCGTTATTGTAATATTTTGTGTACTTGAACTTGGGCAGGTGCCATTAGTGGTATAAGTGACAACATAAGAGCCCGCTGTTGAGGCTGAAACATCTATTTGCCCTGTATTTCCATTAATGGATAAGCCTGTGGTACTTGAAAACGTTCCCCCAGCCAAGTTTACCGTAGGTGTTGGGTCTACTGCGTTCTGACAAAAAGTTGCTCCACCATAAGTAAATGATGCGTCATCAGCTGCATCAATTGTAATCGTTGCTGTTGCTGTATTGGGGCATGATCCATTCGTAGTATAAGTCACCACATAGGTTCCTACTGTCGAAGCACTTACATCTATCTGCCCTGTATTTCCATTAATGGATAAGCCTGTAGTACTTGTAAAGGCACCTCCTGCCAAACCTGTTACTGTTGCCGTAAGGTCTGTCCCATTTTGACAAGCACTTGTCGCATTGTATGAGAACGAAGCATTGTCTGTTGCCGTAATCGTTATAGTCGCACTATTAGAATTTGGACAAGGTCCATTCGTCGTATAGGTTACATTATAAGTTCCTGCCGTTGAGGCACTCAAATCTATCGTACCAGTTCCTGAATTGATTACCAGACCTGCTGTTGCCGACCAAACACCTCCTGCCAAACTTCCTGTTGGCGTGGGATCGGTTCCATTCTGACAAAAAGTATTGCCACCATAAGTAAACGAAGCATTATCTGCAGCTGTAATCGTCACAGTTACGGTCGTAGTCGATGGACATGATCCGTTGGTGGTGTAGGTCACGTTATAGGTTCCTGTATTAGATGCTGAAACATCTATTTGCCCGCTAGTAGCGTTAATAGCCAAACCTGCGGTGCTTGTAAAGGTACCTCCTGTTGTTCCTGCAATACTAGGACTAGGGTCACTTCCATTTTGACAATAAGAAACCGAAGAATAGCTAAATGATGAATTATCCGTTGGAGTTATTGTAACTGTTTGCGTTGAATTGTTAGGGCAGGTACCTTGTGTGCTATAAAAAATTGTATACGTTCCCGCCGTTGAAGCAGAGACGTCTATAGTTCCTGTATTAATATTGATTGCCAAACCAGATGCACTACTAAATGTTCCTCCTGTTAACCCTGTTATCGTTGGGGTCGGATCACTTCCATTCTGACAATAAGAAGAAGAACTATAGTTAAACCCTGCATTATCTAAAGCAGTAATCGTAACAGCTACATTCGAACTATTCGGACAAGGACCTGAAGTCGTGTAAATTACAGTATAGGTTCCTGCTACGGATGCACTCAAATCAATTTGTCCTGTATTGTTGTTAATAGACAAACCTGATGTGCTACTAAATGTACCACCACCTGAGCCTGTAATCGTTGGCGTCGGATCGTTAGCATTTTGACAATAAGCAGTATTGCTATATGAAAAATTAGCATTATCAACATTATTAATTGTAATTAAATCTGTCGAACTAGTAGGACAAGGTCCTGCGGTTGTATACATTATAGTATAAGTTCCTGCGGTTGATGCACTCAAGTCGATTTGTCCTGTACTGCTGTTAATCGACAAGCCTGTTGTGCTACTAAACGTGCCACCTCCTGCTCCTGCAATTGTTGGGGTTGGATCATTGTTATTTTTACAATAAGCAGACGAACTATATGCAAATGTGGGGTTATCTAAGGCATTAATAACAACCGTCTGCGTGGTGCTATTCGGACAAGTTCCCGATGTCGCATATGTCACAACATAGGTTCCTGCGGTTGACGCACTTAAATCTATTTGACCAGTATTACTATTAATAGACAAACCTGACGTACTGCTAAAAGAACCTCCACCTAAACCTGTAATCGTTGGTGTCGGGTCGTTGGCATTTTGGCAATACGAAGGCGAGGAATAATTAAACCCTGCATTATCCGTAGCGTTAACAACTACTGATTGGGTGGCAGTATTCGGACAGATTCCAGATGTGGTATAGGTCACGGTATAAGTTCCTGCCGTTGAGGCACTCAAATCTATCTGCCCAGTATTGCTATTAATGGATAAACCTGACGTGCTACTAAAAGAACCGCCGCCTAAACCTGTAATCGTTGGCGTCGGGTCACTCCCGTTTTGACAATACGAAGACGAAGAATAACTAAACCCTGCATTGTCCAAAGCATTTACTGTTACTGCTTGAGTAGTACTATTCGGGCAAGTCCCAGAGGTCGTATAAGTCACAGTATAAGTCCCTACAGTTGAGGCACTCAAATCTATCTGCCCTGTATTGCTGTTGATGGACAAGCCTGACGTACTACTAAAAGAACCACCACTTAAGCCTGTAATTGCTGGTGTCGGGTCACTTCCATTTTGACAATACGAAGACGAAGAATAACTAAACCCTGCATTGTCTGCCGCATTGATAGTAATAGCCTGTGTAGAATTATTAGAACAAGAACCTGTTGTGGTATAGGTAACGGTATAGGTTCCCGCTGTTGAGGCACTTAAATCTATCTGCCCTGTATTGCTATTAATCGCTAAGCCAAGTGTACTACTATAACTTCCCCCTGAAGTAACAGCAGTTGGTGTAGGATCGTTTTGATTTTGGCAATAGCTACTGTTGGCATACGAAAAAGTAGCATCATCAATACTAGTAATTGATATTGCAAATGTTCCAACAGTTGGACATGGTCCATTCGTGATATACCCTACCGAATAAGAGCCAATAGCTGAAGCCGATACATCAATTTCACCAGTCGAACCATTAATCACTAAACCTGCTGGAGAAGCTTGAAAACTTCCTCCCGCCAACCCCGTAATAGTTGGTGTCGGATCCGATTCATTAACACAATAAGAAGATTTGCTATATGTAAACGAAGCATCATCTGTCGCTACAAC
The DNA here is from genome assembly GCF_000724545.1 of Aureispira sp. CCB-QB1. Lineage (GTDB taxonomy): Bacteria > Bacteroidota > Bacteroidia > Chitinophagales > Saprospiraceae > Aureispira. The sequence continues at coordinate 19,709 of NZ_JHBV01000029.1, forward strand.
GGTAACAACATCCGTTGCGGTTCCTGTTGCATAGGTATATGTTACGGTATAAGTATTGGGTGTTGATGCACTCAAATCTATTTGCCCACTTGTTGTATTCAAACTAAGTCCAACAGGTGAAGCCGAAAAACTTCCTCCTGACGTTCCTGTAATTACTGGCGTCGGATCAGCAGAGCCCTGGCAATAAGAAGCTTGGCTATAATCAATACTTGCTGCCGCTTGTTCTGTCAGAACTACAGAAACAGGTCCTGCTGGATCGTCTCCAGAGGTTGCATTATTACCATTTCCAACAATACCATCTGAGTAGATGGTAACATTCCCTGTCCCAATGGCAGGTGCTGTCCAAGAGGCAATAAACACAAAGTTATTTGCTGTCAAAGCTGGGCTACTGTGTTCTACATACTGTCTAGAGCCAATTGTAGATATTTGCGTATTGGTTTGGGGATTCGAAAAGGTTCCTGCTTGAGCATTGGAACTTGTCAAGGCAACAGCTTGAAAACCTCTTGAAAAACCAAAATTACTTGCTATATCAAACTCTACAGTATATGTATCTCCTGGAATATATGAAGTGACAACACTTCCTCCACTATCTTTAACCCTGACAGTAAGCGTTACGTTATTCAAGGCTCCACTATGACAAGAACCACAATTGGTTCCATTTGCTATTGGGCTTCCCGTTCGGTCTATACCAAATTGAGCCGCTAACCCCAATCGTTTGCTTTGTAGGACATAGGTGGCAAAGATGGAGAATGCTAAAATGTAAATAAATCTTAGTTTCATATAGTTAGTGTTAAGTGAAAAAATCTTTTTTAAGAACGTTGCTAAAGGGTAGAATGTCCCTTGATATTGGTAACAATATAGAAATGCAGCTATAAGGATATGGAGGTATGTAGTATAATGTAACCTATTTGCTTCTAAATTGTTTTTATAAATAGAGGATATTTATGCTTTCGTCTTTTTATGTAATACTTAACAGCCTTAGTACTTCGCTATATTTGTTTTATAAACGAAGTAGTTTGCTCATTATGGTATGAGCTATTTTGCCCCTTTATAATCGTAGGACTCCTTTGCGTGGCTACTTTCAGAATTCTCTCTGTGTTCTTTTAAGAATATTAAGACTGGACAATTAACTCTCTCAATGTCTCTTTTTTAAAATACATAATAATTCTTAATACTACATTGATTTTTTAGTTTTTTATAAAAAAACATAAAAAAGTGCTTTAGATGCGTTTTGCAATCTAAAGCACTTAAGACTTGATGATATAGTTAAACGTAATTATTTTTATTTCGTTGTGGTTTCAACAGACTATTGAGTCAATAAACAATGCTTATTGTACAATCATTTGTTGTGTTTGGCGAGTTTTCACTCCTTGCATCTCAACAACATAGATTCCTGACACTAAGTTTTTGCAATAAATAGAATGAGAAACACCATGATTTAGGATTACATTTTCTGAGTAAACAGAACGTCCTTCCATATTATACACTTGAATTGTAATCGGTCCAGACTCCCCTTTATTGGTAAACACAAAAGAACCATCATTAGGAATAGGAAAAATATCAAAACTAGCCTCTTCTCTATTCAAATCATTGACAGGACTAACAGTACTTTCTGATAATACTACTTGTTCTGTTGGAGAAGTATTGTCACCTGCGGTACCTGAACCATTTACAGCCATTCCAATTCCATACACTGTAACGGCTCCTGTTCCTGTCGCAGGCGCTTCCCAAGTTGCAGTAAAAACACCTGTTCCGCTTCTTCCTTGATGCTCTACAAACTCTCTACCATTACTAATAGACGATAGTTGTGTATTCGATGTTGTTGTTGTCAAGAAATCTCCTGCATTAGCATTTGCAGCATCTAAAATTACAGCTTGCATACCATACCCACTAGGTGTTCCTCCACTAGTTACATTAAAGCTTATTGTATAGGTATCTCCTGGTACGTAACTTGTTACAGCTGTTCCTGAAGCATCGCTTACAGTGATATTAATTTGGGGATTAGAAAAAGCCCCGTTGTTGGCATGACAAGCAGTACAATTAGTGCCTAATGCCCCTGGTGCTCCTGTTCTATCTTGACCACCTATAGCTGCACGTCCTCCTGATGCACTTTGAAGAATAAATAAACAAGCAACCCCGAAAAATAGAACTCCTAGTAATTGTGTTTTCATAATTTTAATTTAGATTATTTTTGTTTGTTAACCATTTTTAGTTAAACAAAGGTAGCCCATACTTGTTAACAAAAATTACAAAAAATTGCAATTCTATTGCAAAAAATGGCAGTTTGAAAGGTATTTATTCTCAATATGCCCTAGCTTATAGTATAATATTCTCTGCAACTTTCGTAAGTTTGATACATTGCACGACCTAATATGATAGCTTTATTCAAAATAAACATTATGCCTCGATGTCATTTTGCGCTCTGGGCGCTGTTCATTAGCATTTTTGGGAGCGGCACCACTTCCGTTTGTGGACAGGTTATCATTACACTAGAAGATAGCCTCTTATTTAAACAATGTGCGACACTTCCTATAACGACACCCAACTATACTTTTTCTTGCCCTACTAACAGGAGATATTGGGAGGATGAATTTGTAAAAGAAGAAAAGCAAGCCATTACAGAACTTCTAAAAGCCTTTGAAAAATCTCCTACTGATCACCAACTAGCCATCAGCATTGCTCGCAACTACCAATCCGTTCGTGATACCTCTAAGTATAAGACATACCTAACCTACGCCTATCAACAATGTTTGCAACAGTACAAGCAGTTTCCTGATAGCTTTGAAATTGTACGCAACCTTGTCCATGTGCTAGAAGAAGAGCAAAACTTTCAAGAAGCCGTAACTCTTTTAAATCAATATGTCGCCAAGCACTCCAAAGACATTCGTGCATTGACTCAATATGCCTTGCAGCTATCTAATCACGGAGCAATACAAAAAGCTAGATTTGTTCTAGAAGAAGCCTACTTACTAGCTCCTAAGCATTCAGAAATCTATTTTGCAGCCATGATAGTGGAGTTCAATAATGTTATCCTTCAAGTCAAAAAGCTAGCTTCTTGCCCCAAGCCGCCATTAAAAAAAATTAATGCCATTTCCATTGAAGATAAATTTTTCAAAAAAGCAATTGCCAACCAAAGGGTTACATCAGCCGAAGTGGGCTTAGATGCAGCCAATATATTTGCAATTTTTCATAGAACTATATTAAAAGTACCCAACAAAAAAATTGGCAAAGAAAACATTGCTATTACTCTCACTCCTTCTGATGCCAAGTTATTGCGCAAAATTGAAAGAAGTGTTCAAAAACAGTTACAAAGTAGAATTAAGATCCCTGCGTTTGTTTACCCAACCCTATGTGTCATTAAAATTTTACAAGGTAAAACCAATGATGCCGTTCAAGTATTCAAAAATAGTGGTTCTATTTTAGCACAAAATACGGATTTGTTGCGCTTATTAGCTTTAAGTTATTGCCTACAATTAGATTATGATAATGCCATATTATTTTTAAGAAAAACCATCTCTATTGTCCCCAATTCCTTGGATTTATATACATTGGGATGCTTGTATGTTTATCAAAATCAATTAGAAAAAGCTGGTAATATTTTTGACCAAGCAAGAAATATAAACCCACTAAATAAAAAAAACGTTTGTGCAAAAGCTGCCATATACATCCAACAAGGAGACTTTGAGAAAGCCTACAATTTAGTTGATTCTTATCCTAGTTTTCTAAAAGATGATATTGACTCTTTTCACTTGAATTATTTTACCGCATTGCTTAGCTTGACCAAAGGAAATAAAAATGATGCTTTTAAACGACTAAAAGCCATCCATGCGCAGAGCGAATACAAAGAAAATGCTAAAAAACTATTAGCACACTTTTTTAAAGCAGAAGAAGAAAAGTAAACTAATATTTAATGAAAATTGTAGTTTTGCAGCAAAACTGACAATATGAAAATTTTTAGCACCTTTATTTTAATAACGTTACTCAGTGGAACCCTCTCTGCACAAATCCTAAATGCAGATCGTTTTGGTGCCAAACTAGATTCCACCACTACCTTTAAAGCCCTATTCGATGTTGGATTTACCATACAAAAACAAATAGATTTAATTTTTTCATTCGATAGCAAATTAGACTTATCCTATTATTACAAAAGAAGCCTTTTTGTATTAATTGGCAATTTTAAGCTATTTAGAAGTGGAAGTACCAATATCTTGAATGGAGGTTTTGCTCATGGACGAGTTAGAATTTTAAAAGACAACTGGGTGCATCCAGAGTTTTTTGGTCAATATCAACTAGATGGCATTCGAGGTATGGAAACTCGCGTATTGGGTGGTGGAAACTTACGTTTTATCCTAACAGAATATGATCAAGGACATTTACACCTTGGCTTAGGAGCAATGTATGAATTTGAACGTTGGAATTATAGTGCCATCCCCTCATCCATTACCATTGCAGACGAAACACCTATAGAAAATCACTTTATAAAGCTCAATTGCTACCTTTCATTCACCCAAAAAATAAAGGAGCTTGCTTATTTTCAAGTGACCGCTTATTTTCAAGCCCGCCCCGATAGTTTCATTCGTTATCCTAGAATTTCGCTCAATGGAAAAATGACTTTTAAGTTTACTAAAAACATTCACTTTGCCATTATTTATAACCTATTTTATGACGCCCTTCCTCCCGTTCCTATTGATCATCTTTATTTTTCTTTTATCAATAAGTTAACGTTTAGCTTTTAAAGCGTTGTTAATTTTGAAAAAACACGAATCTGCTTTTCAGATTCGTGTTTTTTCAAAATAGTACAACAATCTACCAATACCTTACGCTACATAAGATAAAGTATATGTTTTTTGATCTGCACTATCTATTATAGTCAACTGAATTTGGCTACCTACCTTGGCACCGCTATAAGTATAACTGTTTCCAGCTCCTGTTACAATAGTTCCTGACGAAATAACTTCATAATTAGAGCTACTTATCATAAATGTAATATCATTTTTGACCAATCCATTAAAACTCACTAGAGTAAACTCATACGGATTCGTTGACGAAGCTGTCAAAGTATACCCAACATTATTAGTTGTATTTGAATTTCCAGCAGCATCTACGGTTACTACTGTGGCACTAACTGAACCTGTTCCTACATACAACTTGTTAACAGCAACACAACTAGAATTGTTTCTTTCATAACCATCCTCACAAATACAAGTACCATTACTACAAGTACCATTATTACAAACTACCCCTGAACAAGGATCACAAGAAACAACTGTTAATGCTCCCATAATCATCATAGCAAAACCTGCTAAAGAATTCATCAATGTTTTCATAAATCATTTTTTAAATTGAATAATTTTACTCTAATACCTTTTACAAACATCTACTAAAGTCTTACAAATCAATGCCAAGCAACCAACCTACTGTCAATTTGATCTCGATTAAACACATAAATTAGGCAAACATTTCATGACTTAATACTCTGTTGATAACTGGCTACCTCTAAATATAAAAACAAAAAAGCACCTCTAAAAATAGAAGTACTTTTATTTATTGATTGATTAAATTATTGTCAAGCAAATAAACGGAAAACAATCATAGATATATTTTCAGCTCCTTCTAGTATCATCGCTTAATCAACTTTCGTTGAATACGTTGATCGTTCATCGTCAATGCAACAACATAAGTAGCAGTTGGGATATCTTCCAAATCTAGTTCAATCTTATTCAATCCTAAAACTGTTCTTAGAGTACCTTCTTTTATCGTCTGTCCAACAATGTCTTGAATTTCATAAGTCAGTTCTGCTTCTGCATCAGCATCAAACTCTACAAAAAAGGTTCCTTTTGTTGGGTTAGGATAAATTGCAACGCCTCCCAAATTATCATCTCCACGAGACAAGACAACGGTATTAGAATATTCAAAGCTTCCATCTTGAGTCAATGATTTTAAACGATAGTATCTAGAACCTATACCAGGAAGCACATCGGTATAACTATAATTAGTTAAAGAATTTCCATTATTTAATGCTACTGTTTCTGATAAGACAGCAAAATCTATCCCATTAGTAGAACGCTCCAAAACATATCGGTCTACTTGCTTTTCGTCTTGAACCTCCCATGTCAAAAGATTATCTACATCATTCTTCACTCCACTAAAAGAAACTAATTTGGTGTTTAATAAAATAATAGAAGAGCTAATTGTAAACAAATCGGCTCCTTCTGTATCTACGATAACCAAGTAAACTTCACCAGGGTTTCCTGTTGTTGTTAAAGTCAAATCCCCTAGAGGCAAGCCAGATGTTGCATTGGTTCCCACATCATTACAATCAACAAAACTACCACCAGTAAACGTTGGGCAAGCAGCATTTACTGGTCCATACAGAGCAGCTTGTACTCCTGTTATGCCTGCACCAGCTCCTGACACCAAAACATTTAATATAGATGGTCCTGTGGGAGCACATTCTACGGTGTAAAAAATAGGCTGTTGAGTTAAGTCCATCCCTCCAGAACAAGGAAATCTACCATAAACACTTCTAGCCGCTGCATACTGTTGCAAATCATCCCCAATAGCATTAGGGCGAGCATTAATTGGTCCAGGATTATAACTTGGCACACAGATATTATTAACAATCTCTGAGAAAGTACCGCCTCCATTTGTAGCACTTTGAGCACCTATACATCCCGATGTATTCCACCAATCTACGGTCGTACTAATCCCATTTCCTGATGGTTGCGTAATTGGCGTAATATTCAAATTCATTCCTACAAAATCAATACAAGCATTAGAACACTCTGCATCGGTGGTTGTCGTCCATGTTGCGCCCACACTCAAAGGATTGCCATCATTAGTATTAAAATTCAAACCAAACAACTGGCAATTGGCTCCTGCCACTGCTGCTGAATAATCTTGTAATGGAAAAATTCCATTTGTTTCCATAGCAACAACAAGATCATTACAAACCAAGCAATAGGTTTGAGTATGCCCTGTGGTATTATAATTCAAGGCCAAAGTATTCAACGTATCTATCTCACAAATTGTCATCTCCTCACACACCACAATTGGACAGCCCGAGCCATAAGGTAATGAATAATCCAAACAATTATTCACATCATCATTACCATAAACCTCTACATTAAACCAAGGCTGCCCCACCACTAACAAAGGGGCGACTGCTGCTGATTCATTATTATCATAATTAACAGCATATAAATTATAAAATCCAGCTGGAACAGCCAAAAAGTCGGGTGTTGGGCTCGTAGCAAAAATATTTCCTTGATTATCTACTAGGACATATACATGCGTATACAACAGTGGATTTGCTGCATTGCCTGTAGGCGGAGTTCCTTGTACGATTCCTGTTATATTATTAATAAAGTCACATTGTGCTGTAGCAGGTTGACTAAAAAGTCCACACAAAAGGAATAATGTTCCTATGCTAAACAGTTGACAATGCTTTGTTATATAGCTAGTCATAATTGTTTTTTTTCAAGTTTGAACATTACCAATTTCCTGCATCTGCAGCACAAGGGGTTGGATTTACAATACCACAATTTGTCGCCGCAGTGTTTCCTGCTGCTGCTGTTAAAGTGATGTCCTGTACCACATTGGCGTAATTTGTTACCACCAATACATAAATTTCACCTACAGCAACTCCTGTCAAGCTAACTTGCTCTGTTGGTGACGTGCTGTAACTACAATCGACAGGAGCTGGTAAAGTTCCACAAGCTGCATTAGCAGCGGCAACATTAGCGTAAGGTCCCCAAATAGCAAAATCAATATCCGAAACAGCAGACAAATCAAATATTAAATTCCCTGCTGTCGATATTTCAAAATAATACCAAGATGGATTAGGTTGTGTCAACAAACAACCATAATCATTTCCGCCTGCTGCTGTTGAACCAATACCCGCAGTATAACAATACGTGTTATCGGTACAAATTGGTTGAGCTTGCGCACAGCTATTTCCTCCCGCACCTCCTGCACATGGACCTGATCCAGAACCACCTCCATCGTGTACGCAAATATCAAATGTTCCATTGTTATCTCCGCCGTACTCCCATACTCTAATCCAAATAGTTTCTCCTGGCACCAAAGTATTTTGGTCAATCATTGCCATGGCTCCATTGGCACTATCATCATCATCACAATCTAGCTCTGTTAAAGCGCCACAAGTTCCTCTATAAATTGCCATTCCCCCATCTGTAATAACGCCCGTATTGGTATCAAAAATCAAATGTCCTGAAGCAGGCACAGTTACTGTAAACCACACATCCGCACCGTTGTAATTGGCACAAGTTGGAACCGTTGTTCCTGCTGTTAAGCTTGAATTTCCTGCCCCTGCATTAGTAAACGTTGAAAAGTTACAAGCAGCACCTACAGTTAATGCTGTTGCCGTACAAGGCTCATCATTACTTGGTCCACTAGCTGCTGGGTTACCATCTACCACACAAATATCAAATGTTCCATTGTTATCACCTCCATACTCCCATACTCTAACCCAAAGCGTTGCTCCTGGTGTCAATGTCGAATTGTCAATCATTGGCATCAACCCATTCGCACTGTCATCATCGTCACATTCTACCAAGGTCAAGGAAGCACATGTGCCAGTGTAGATTGCCATTCCCCCGTCTGTAATAACACCCGTATTGGTATCAAAAATCAAATGTCCAGATCCTGGTACAGTCACCGTAAACCACACATCTGATCCAACATAGTTGGCGCATCCAGGCGCAGGCGCACCGGCGGTTGCAGTTGCTCCTGCTGTAGTAAAAGAGCCAAAGGAACAAGAAGTATTTACAGCTAAGGCAGAAGCACTACAGGGGTCATCTGCTTGTCCAAATGTATTTTGGAACATGAAGCCAAAGGCCAACAAAAAGAGTGTAAATTTTTTATAATTCATAATATTGGAATTCTATCATTCTTAATTAATTATTTGCTTAATAGCAAACTAGATTTACATACAAATTCAAAAGAACACAGTTATCGTTTCTTTTTTTCAAAGGCTTTTACATCCTCCAGTGTCAATGCAGTCCCTTCATAAATAATCTTATCTTCTAGATTATCAATATAAGTACGCTCTGCCTCTGGACGACTTTCGTAATCTTGTCTAGAAATAATTTTTATATTTCTGTCCCGATTAGAATCTAGCCATTTGGTTAATTTATATTTACGCTCTTCTTGTTTTTTTTCAGCACTTACTATTTCAAGCTTCTTTGCTGTTGCATTTTCACAAATAGTCTTAAAAGAAACATAACTACCTTCTACATTTTTTGCTTCAAAGGCTTCCAAGTCCTTCTGAGTGACCTCTTGATCATAGATCAAAGTCTGTTTATTAGCATCCATAATTGCTTTTACAGAAGGTGACATTTGTTGGTACTCTTTTGTTGAGAGCAAAGTAACATTGCCTTTATTCGCAATAAGCCATTCCTTAATGATTGCTTTCTTCTCTTGATTTTGAGCCGTCGCTGTCCAACTAGACATACAGAGTATCACTACCAAAGAGAAAAATGCTTTCGGGGTCAATTTTTTCATTTTTACAATTTTAAGTTGAATAAAAATAATTAATACATATAGAGTGGTGTCCTTTTACACTCAACCAACTTTTTGTTGGCGATAAGACTATAACGCCATACAAAATATCATTTTAGTTTTGAATCTTATTTAGAATTAGTCATAAACTCCTATACTTTTTTGAAGAATTAAAAAGTCTTCTTAGAAACGTACAAATATCATATTCTAGTCTAATAAGTTACAATTAATTAACAAGTAAATATAAATTAATATCCTACAAAACAACAGTCAAGCCAAATATATGATCAAATAAAAATCAAAAATCAAAACATAGTTTTAACAAAAAGTGTTTTCAAAAAATACACATATCTAAGAAGATTTTTATCGAAAAAAAGTTTTCTAGTATCTGATTTCAGCTTTTTTTTGCAGAATAAATTCACAAAAACATTTCACTCGACATAAAAGCACTATAAAACAATTACATACCGAGTTTCCACTTTTTTATAAAATAACACTTTATGCTCTACACACTTTAGCACATCCTAACAACGCAACAAACATTTGAATTGTACAAACAACTCTATGATTAATTTTTAATAATTTTTATTTAAAAAAATTAAAAAAGACAAAAAAAAATATGCACAAAACTGATTTACAAAATACTACAAGACATTTTTAACCCAAAAAAAACTTTTTTTTATAGCAAAAAGTCTCTTAAACAAAAAAAAAGCCTTTTCTTTACAAGTAGCAATACCCCCAATAATAATATTTCACCAAATAACACTTTTATGTAATATTATTTCATATTGCTTTCACCCCAAATAAATTGATCCCTAAACTCTCTAAATGCAAGAGATTTAATACACAAAAGGCCCCTCATTTATCAAATTAGGCTATTTGTTATCTAAGGTTTCCCATTAAAAATTGTCTCTGAACTTTTTTTAACTTATTAACAAAGTCAACATGAAAAATTTTTTACCAAAACTATTCGTAGTTTTTTGGTTCCTACATGGAACAACCTCATCCTTCTCTCAAACTGCCAACAATGCAGTAGCGAACAATAGCGTATATGCAAACAATCAAAAAATTGAAGAAGTGTATGGTTCTCATTTTTTTGACAACAAGCAAGACTTGCTTCGGCATTTTCATCGCCTACTAAACCACAGAATTGAATACAAAATCCTTCCTTTTCGTTCAGATGAGAAATACACAAAACTTTCACAAGTTCCGTTAATGAACAAGCATGGTGAGCTCATCTTAGACAGAAACTTCAACCCCAACACTTTCAATCCTTTACGGCACGATTTAAACTTCTTTTCAAAGCAAACTCAAATCTATAGAATTGACGATAGCGACTATATCCTTATCATCAAACCTCAATAAAATTCCCCTATTTTAAAAATAATACTCCGTTGATTTTTTAGTTTTCCTACGAAAAACGTAAAAAAGCATCTTGCATTAGTTTGATTATCAGTCTTTTAGTGCAAAGGCTAATAAAAGTACATCTTACTGATAATCAAACTAATACGATTTTTCAACGGAGTAATGTTAAAAAGACAATATCATGGATAAGTATATTTACTTCATCATAGCAAATGTCATTTCGTTTGCTACCTATGCTCAAACCTACAACATGAGTAATGGGACGACAACTACCTGTTCAGGAACCTTTTACGACAATGGCAACACGGGTAACTACACCAACAATCAGAACTTGACACATACATTTTGTGCAACATCTGGCAATCAGATAGAAATCAACTTTAGCTCATTCGACTTAGAAAACAATTACGACTTCCTCTACATTTATGACGGTAATTCTACTACTGCCCCTTCTCTAGGAACCTTTACCAATACCAATAATCCAGGAACCATAACTAGTACAAGTGGCTGTTTAACAATTCGTTTCACCACGGATGGCAGTGTAACCCGTTCTGGGTGGACTGCTACAATTTCATGTATTTCTGGAAATTCAATCCTTATGTCCAATAGTAGCACAACAACTTGTACTGGAACATTCTATGATAGCGGTGGTTCAGGAGGTAATTATGGTAATAATGAAAACTATGTCTATACGATTTGCCCCTCTATTACTGGCAATAAAGTAGAAGCAAACTTTACAAGCTTTAATATTGAGAACAATTATGATTTTCTAGAAATCTTTGATGGTCCTAATACAAGTGCCCCATCCTTGGGGACATATACGGGAACATTGGGGCCTGGCTTGACTCAAGCAACTCCAAGCAATACAAGTGGCTGCTTGACCTTTAGATTTACAACAGATGGTAGCGTAACACGTTCTGGATGGATTGCTGCAATAAGTTGTTTTTCTAATTGCCAAACTATTACAGCGAATCTCAATAGCACGAGTCCTACCGCTGATGCAGATGGAATTATCCGACTTTGTCAAGGTCAATCTGTGAATTTTGTAGGCAGTGGTACCTTTTCTAATAATAATGCAGGTGCTACTTATGCTTGGGACATGGGTGATGGCACAACAATAATGGGTACCAGCATCAATCATACTTATACAACATCGGGTAGCTACTCTGTTAATCTACTCATTACAGATAATGCAGGTTGTATCAATAATAATGTATTTAATCAAGTTGTTCAAGTTTCAACTACTCCTACTCTTGCTACTGTAGCTGCTCCTGGTATTTTTTGTCAAGGAAATAGTTCTGTTGTAACAGGAACAGCAATTCCAACCGCACACATCACCAATTGTACTCCTCCTGTTAGTGGAACAACATTCCTACCAGATGGCTCTGGTGTTTCGTATACTACCTCTATCCCTGTCAATTGCTATGCCCCAGGTCAAACTATTACATCCGCTACAGATATTGTGGATGTTTGTTTAAATATGGAACATTCTTATTTGGGAGATCTTGAGGTAAGAATTATTTGCCCAAATGGCCAATCTGCCGTACTAAAATCGTATGCAGATGGAGGAGCAGGGACTTATTTAGGAGAAGCTATTGACGATTTAACTTCTGGTCCAGGAACGGGTTATAACTATTGTTTTACTCCAACTGCAACAACCTTACTAGTCAATGGTGCTACTACCAATGTGGGCAGTCCTGCTAGTGCCTCTATTGTGGCAGGGAACTATCAACCGACACAGTCTTTTGCCAATCTTATAGGCTGCCCAGCCAATGGAAACTGGACTATTGAAGTAACCGATAATTTGGCACAAGATGATGGATACATTTTTAACTGGGATTTGGATCTAGCCGCCACCTTATTTCCAACAGGTTCCTTTACACCAACTATTGTTTCAGAAACATGGACTCCCAGTCCTAGCTTAAGTCCATTGACTAGCAATACTGCAAGCATTACTCCAACAGCACCAGGCAACGCTTGTTATACCTATGAAGTAACCGATAATTTTGGATGTACTTACAGTGATGTACTTTGTGCAACCGTCACGCCTGCTTCTACCCCTCCCGTATTAGCACCTGTTGGAGGAACGCTCTGCCCCAATACTTCCGTAACCTTAACAGCCAGTGGTGGGCAAGCTAGCTCAGGTTCAACAATCGAATGGTATACAGGTCCTAATGGAACTGGCACTTCTCTTGGAAGTGGCAACTCACTAACCGTTACTCCTACCAACACAACCAGCTACTATGTACGTCGGGAAGGAGGATGCAATACAACGGCAGACGATATGGTTCTTGTTGACATAAAAGACTATATTTATGGCTTAGATGGTGCAACAACAAGTAATTATTGTACGGATAATACGGGTTGGCATCACTTTTATAACGGTAATGAAATTTTATTGTCCATCCACGGTGATTTAAGTGGGGCTCCAGCAGGCTATCCAGAAATTACCATCCGAGACAACGGAACTTGGCACCAACAAAGTCAAGGACCTTTTAGTCCTTCTGCTTGCGCATTAACTGGCAATACTCCAGGAGAAGAGCGTTTTGAGATGGAACGTAGTTGGAATGTAGATTTTGGTGGAGGAACATTAATTCCTCCTTATCAAGTCCGTTTTTATTACGAACCAACTGAACGGATTGCCATTGAGACAGCTGCCGCAACATGGGCTGCTACTTATGCCGCTTGTGGCTATACTTATAAATATCCCACTCCCAATGGTTTGTTTTGGTTTAAAAACACGGGTTCTAATTACAGCGCTCCTGATTATGATGGCACCCATTTGCCTCATACAACTGGAATTACTAGCAACAGTATTAATTATGTCGAACTTTCAGGCATCACAAGTTTTTCAGGAGGAACAGCAGCCTTAATACTCACTCCTGACCAATCTTTGCCCTCTGAATGGCTTTACTTCAAAGGAGAAACCAATACTAAAACTAACTTTTTGAGTTGGGCTACAGCATCTGAAATCAATTCTGATTACTTCAATATTCAACGAAGCAAAGATGGCATTTCATTTGAAACAATAGGAGCTGTCGCAGCACAAGGCAACTCTACTAATACGCACCATTATACTTTTGATGATAAAACACCATACAAAGGGATTAACTATTATCGTTTAGAATTAATTGACACTGATGGAGCTATAAGTTATTCCACTACCATACAACTAATTATTCCAGAAGATGGATTGGGGTACCTTTTCTATCCCAACCCTACTCAAGATGTTATTCATTACCAATATGAGGCATCCTCCAAAGAATTTTTAGAAATACAAGTTATTGATGTTTATGGCAGAACGCTCTCAACAAAATCATTTACGGCAACGATGGGGCTCAACACTGTCCCCATCCACTTGAACAGCTATCCCACAGGGAGTTACATGATTCGGGTACACCATTTAAACAGTGCCAATGTTCATACCGTAAAAGCCATTAAATCGACTTACTAACACCTCAATTTATAAGCTTACAATTTCACAGAACTCATACCTCTAAAGGGTATGAGTTTTTTATTTTAAAATAACTTACACATTTTATAAAAATACTGTATTTTACACAGTCCTTATACGATTTGCCTAGCACATTAAAACAATCCCCCTCCTATTAAACAATCACAGAGTAGTTCAAGGTTCGTTTGTTCAACTCCAAATCTCTTGTTTGATTAGCATTACTAATGCTTCTCTCTATAGTTCGTTGAAAGCACACAGCAACCTTTATTAGATTAATAATCAACAAACTACTAATTGAAACAACAAATGTTTAATACATTCTTTCACCCAAATATCATTTCAAAATAAAAGATTAAAAAAAGCTATGAAAAAAATTTCAACCGCAATTCTATTAACGGCTTGCATCAACCTTAGCTATTCGCAAGGTGTTGGCATAGGGACAGTCCCCAACCCTTCTGCCATGCTCGATGTAAGTTCTACTTCTAGAGGACTCTTAGCTCCAAGAGTTGCACTAACAAGTAGTACCGATGCTACAACGATTACCAATGGCAACGTAACAGCATTACTTGTTTACAATACTGCTACGGTAGCAGATGTTAGCCCTGGTTACTATTACTGGGATGGAAGCCTGTGGAGAAGCCTTGACAACACAGACAATCAAGATTTAACCTACAACTCTGCAACCAATACCCTCTCCCTAACCAACGATGCTAGCCCTGTCAATTTATCTGGATTAGTTGATCATGATTGGTATGAAGTGGGTACTACTTCTTCGGCCAACAGCATCAATAATAATATTTATACTGAGGGGAACGTAGGAATTGCAGCAACAACCCCTTTAACCAAATTACAAATCGGAAACTCACCTGCTGGCACTTATCGAGCTTGGATGGATTACGGAGTAATCATTGGAAACGACACAGATGGTATTTTTGTGGGAGTCAAAGATGAAGGAGCAGATCAAGATGATGCTATTATTGCTTGGGGAGACAACCCTCAAGATGACCTGCGCTTCTTATACAACGAGTCAGGACTCACAACTAGCAGAGAAGTAATGATATTACAACCCAATGGAAATGTAGGCATCGGAGAAAGCACTCCCAACAATAAACTTACCATTGGTGCTAACTTAGGGACAGGTTACGGTATATCCTTAAATTCAGGCACTCCTTATGGTCAACTTATTGAGACAACAGAGGCTACAGCTACTAATAATCCTGCATTCTGGGTTCGAACCAATAATGGCAGTGCCACTAGCCAGCTTTTTAGAGTTCAAAACAATGGTAATGTAGGTATCGGAACCATTGCTCCTAGTGCCAAACTAGATGTAAACGGAACAATCCTGCAAGGACCTAACAGCACTTGGGGGCAACAAACTAGGATAGGGATTGATGCCCCTCTCACTACTGTTCCAGAGGCAACGATTGGTAGCACAAATGGCAACCTGCACCTCGAAGCACGCACAGGATTTGACACTTACATCAATCACTATACAGTTGGTGGAAACACATATATTGCCACAGGTAACAATACAGGTAATGTTGGTGTTGGAACAACCAATGCTACAAGCAAATTAACGGTCAATGGTGTCTTAGAAATAAACAAGGTAGCGGATGTTAGTACTATTTATTTTACCAATAGCTCAACAGAACCAGGATACATACGCCACCGTGGCAACTCGAACGCTGCGGAAATGCGTTTTGTAGCTTCTGACGACTTTGATGTGGGAAGTGCAGGCGATAAATTTACCTTTGGTGGTGAAACAGGAGGTGTTTTTACAGAAGCCATGCGCATTCAAGGAAATGGAAACGTAGGAATTAAAACAACTACGCCCGCTCAACGTTTACATGTTATCGGAAATATTTTAGCTTCAGGTACCATTACTAGTTCTGACCAACGTTATAAAAAGGAAATTCAAAATTTAACCAATAGTACAGATTTATTGAATCACATTCGTCCAGTCGCTTATAATTTTAGAACAGAAAAATTTGGTGATGGGCAATTTGATAATAAATTACACTATGGAATTATCGCTCAAGAACTAGAGGAAGTATTGCCTAACTTAGTTTATACTGATCTAGAAGGCTACAAAGGGATTAACTATACAGAGCTTATTCCCTTGCTTATCAAAAGCAATCAAGAGCAACAAGCTCTTATTGAGCAACAACAAAAACAAATCAATCAACTTATAAATGCTGTCGAGGCATTAAAAAAATAATTATCTATTTTTATGGAAGCATACATATATGATAGCCTTCGCACACCAAGAGGTAGAGGGAATAAAAAAGGCGCTTTGGTTGGCACTACAGCCACTCAACTGGTTGTTACTGTTATGGACGAACTTAGAAAGCGCCATAACTTAGATACCACTCAAGTTGAAGATATGATTTTAGGCTGTGTGACTCAAATCATGGATCAAGGTGCCAATGTGGCTAAGACTGCTGCACAACATTCTGGCTACGGAGAACATCTTACAGCAGTTACTTTAAATAGATTTTGTGGTTCAGGACTTGAAGCCATTAATCAAGCTGCCGCCTATATTAAATCTGGATTTAATGATTTAATGTTAGCGGGCGGTGTGGAATCTATGTCTAGAGTTAAAATTGGCTTAGACGGTGGTGCAATTGCGATGGACCCCACTGTTGCTCTTCCTGGGCACTTTGTTCCTCAAGGTATCTCGGCCGATCTTATCGCCACAAAATACGGTTACTCAAGAAATGATGCCGATAAATTTGCGTTAGAATCTCAAAAACGTGCTGCCAAAGCATGGGCAGAAAATGCTTTTGAAAAATCCATTGTTCCTATTCGAGATATTAATGATTTTCTCGTGCTGGATAAAGATGAGAATGTTCGTCCAAGCACAACCTTAGAAGGCTTGGGAAGCCTAAAACCTGCCTTTGAAAAGATGGGACAAATGGGCGGCTTTGATGCTGTTGCAATTGACCGATACCCAGAAGTAGAAGCGATTAACCATGTACATCATGCTGGCAATTCCTCAGCTATTGTTGATGGAGCAGCACTTACTTTAATTGGCAACCAATTGGCTGGAGAACGCCTAGGTCTAAAACCAAGAGCTAGAATTAAATCTGTTGCCACTTATGGCACAGATCCTACTATTATGTTGGTTGGTCCTGCTCCTGCTAGTCGCAAAGCTCTACAAAAAGCAGGTATGTCTAAAAACGATATCGATTTATTTGAAGTTAATGAAGCTTTTGCTTCTGTTGCACTTCGTTTTATGGATGATTTAGACATTGACCATGCTAAAGTAAATGTTAATGGTGGAGCTATTGCCCTAGGGCATCCGTTGGGCGCTACTGGTTGTATGTTGGTCGGTACGGCTTTGGATGAATTGGAAAGACGAGGGTTGAGTACAGCACTAATTACCCTTTGTATCGGTGGCGGTATGGGGATTGCAACAATTATAGAACGAGTGTAAGCACGAAATACAATGGAACGAAAACTAATTGCAGGTTTTGTAGGTGGTATTGGTTATATCTTTGTCACTTGGGCAGCTACTTTGACAGGAATTTTAGATTGGTACAAAAATTTTGACCCAGATCATTTGACAGAAATTGTGTCTATTTTTGCGCCTTTTTCTTTAATGGCAATGTTTCTATTTTTGACCATTTACTTATATCATAGATGGCAGCCACAGGAAAAACGAAAAAAGACATTTGGAAAATTAATGATTATTGGAACTGGGTTTGCTATGGGCGCAACGACTACACAGTTGACCTTAATGCAAATAGATGGTGTCAAAATTGGCAATTCCTTAATTGTTGCTGGTCTTTTTTTTGCAACTAGTCTGCTTATTTCCCTACTTATCTCTAGTTTTTATCTATTCATTAAAAACATAACTCAAGAAGAAGATTAAAAATAATGGAATCAACAACAATAAAAAATGACTTGCTGGAATATGCAATTGATGCCGATGGTTTTGCAACCATTACCATCAATATGGTCAATGAGCCAACTAACTTATTTAGTATAGATTTTATTCAATCTTATTTAGAAATTGCTCAACAAGCAGTAGAAAACCCTACCGTAAAAGGGGTTATTGTCACTTCTGCTCATAGAGATTTTATGGCAGGAGCCGATCTAAAATTCATTGGTAATCCCCCTAAAAACAAGGAAGGTCTATTTAAAGATATCTTAAATGTTCATAAAGGTTTCCGTACACTTGAACAAGCGGGAAAACCTTTTGTAGCCGCTATCAATGGCACTGCTTTGGGGGGTGGGTACGAGCTCGCCTTAACTTGTCATCATCGAATTGCATTAAGCAAGCCTAGTATTAAAATTGGTTTGCCAGAAGTTAATTTAGGTTTGCTACCTGGCGGAGGTGGAACACAACGCTTGAGCTATCTTATTGGCATTCCTAAAGCGACGACTTATATCCTTCAAGGAAAACAATTTCGCCCGACTCAAGCCTTATCAGAAGGTTTTATCGATCAAGTTGTCACCGACCAAGAAGCTCTGATTGCCGCTGCTAAACAGTGGATTCTAAAGAACAGTGCCCCTATTCAGCCTTGGGATGACAAACGCTATAAAATTCCTCAAGGAGGCTTGATGTCTAAATCTGGTGCTGACACTATGATTGGTGGGATTGGCAATTTACGGAAAAAAACGCATGGCAATTATCCAGGCGCTCAATATGCAATGGCTTGCATTCACGATGGAATGTTGCTCCCTATTGATAGAGGATTGGAAATCGAAGCACGCTATTTTATCAAAGCGTTTTATTCAAAAGAGGCTCAAAATTTAATCCGTACAGGATTTTTTGCTATCAACGAAGCCAAAAAGGGCAAAGTTAAACCTAAAGGATTTGACTTTTATACAATTAACAAAGTAGGTATTTTAGGCGCAGGAATGATGGGCGCAGGAATTGCTTATGTTTCTGCTCGTGTTGGAATGGATGTTGTGCTAAAGGATACCTCCGTAGAAAATGCAGAAAAAGGAAAAGCATATTCTGAAAAATTACTTCAAAAAAATGTTTCTAAAGGGCGAATTACGCCAGAATTATTGCAACAAACTCTGGATAAAATCCAAACGACAGATCAAACAAAGGACATGGCTGATTGTGATTTGATTATAGAAGCTGTTTATGAAAATCCTGAATTAAAAGCTAAGGTTACTCAAGAAACAGAAGCTTATTTAAATCCTAAAAAAATCTTTGCTTCTAATACCTCTACAATTCCTATTACTTTACTAGCCAAAGCATCCAAACGCCCAGAGAATTTTATTGGCATGCATTTTTTCTCTCCTGTTGACAAAATGCCACTCGTAGAGTTGATTGTAGGTAAAGAGACTTCTGATTATGCGGTTGCAGCGGCAGTAGATTACGTAACGCAAATTGGTAAAATTCCAATTGTAGTAAATGATAGTAGAGGATTTTTTACTTCTAGAGTATTTTCTACCTTTACTCGTGAAGGTGCTTTGTTGCTCCATGAAGGAGTTCCGCCTGCGGTCATTGAAAATGTAGCCAAACGTGTCGGTATGCCTGTTGGTCCTCTTGCCGTAACTGATGAAGTTTCATTGAGTTTAGCATTAAATGTTATGGATGCAGATCAAAAAGAACGGGGTAAAACTGCTCAAACTTTATATGAATTGTTGCATAAAATGGCTGTTGATCTAGGTAGACCAGGCAAAAAAGCGGGTAAAGGATTTTACGAATACCCTTCTGATGGTCATAAACATCTTTGGGCTGGTCTAAAAGAACACTTCCCAAGTGATCCCGATTACCTTGATGCAGAAACTGTTGGTAAACGTATCTTGCATATCATGGCTTTAGAATCTTATCGTTGTTTGGAAGAAGGAGTTCTCAACTCGCCTACCGATGGAGATGTCGGTTCTCTAACAGGTTTTGGCTTTCCTCCTTACACGGGAGGTGTTTTTTCTTACATTGATTATGTAGGAATTCGTGAATTTGTAGAAGATTGTGACAATTTTGCAAGTTGCTATGGTCCTCGTTTTATCGTTCCAGAATCGCTTCGTGAAATGGCTGTGAATCAAGAAACTTTTTATTAGAAATGCTGTCGCAGTGCTGCTATTTTGTACTCAAGAGCAGCAGCACTGTGATACAAAACATTTACGAATGGTTGTAATTTCGTCTCATTACTAGATTGTTTTTTTTCAAAAATAGTTGCCTTAGTCTTTCTTTTCCACTCTTTACAATCGACAAGACAAAATTAGACACAGATAAAGGAACGATACAAATGATTGCTTTGTTCTCCTTCATGGCACCAAGTTGATAAAAAAACTCTGTATACTCATCTATAGCTATTTTATTTTCCCAACGTTTGTTTTCCCTACTAGACTGAACCACATTGCAAGGGTAAGTACCTAAAAATGGATGTTCATCTTCAAATTCGTATCCTCCTAACAAGCCCTGCTCTTTAACCGTTTCCATTAAATTTAAGATTTTTGAGGGCGTATTCATATTGGGTGAGGGATATATTTTTTGAACCGCTTTTTGGCTAATACAAAAAGAAGAAGGATGTATAAACCCTTCGATAATATATTGGGCGTATCCACGATAGCGAATAATTTGTGGCAAAACATTATAGAATAAAAAATTGGACAAATTGTTCTTGTTTCGATATCCTTTATCTATTGCTCCAGAACCTCTGTATACAATACTTTTATGACCATTTAACTTCAATTTATAACCAAAGAGTACCATAATGCCAACGGCATCTGCTCCATTCCAAATTACTCTCAACCTTGCAACGACAGCGTTCTTGCATTTTTTATTTAAGTAATCATCCTGTATTGGGGTATCAAAATGCCGAGTATAAACAGATTTAATGGATTTCCACAAACTTGTTAATTCTTTTGCAGACATTTTCTCTAATTGATAATTCTTTATTGTCGTCATCTTTTATTGTTGATTATTTCCATCTAAAAAACATTAAAAGGTCGTCCATTAATTGCCTACCCCCTAAAATTATCCTCCTATTGAATTAATTTTTCTTGATTGTTGTTGTGTGAAATTAATTAGTTAGCTACACAGCTCATTAAATAAAGCGATCTCTCCTATCTAATAGGCTTTAGTAACTTCCATTAAATGGTAGTTTTGCTAAACTAGGATGGAGTGGACTAATTTTTACAAATTCGGGGTATGGATAATTTGTACTATCTTTAAAAACATATCGAAGCACCATTAAATCTTCCATATACGTTGCAAAAAAATAGCCATTCCATTTAACAACTTTTTGCCCATTTAGTGTTTCTCTAAAAAAATGAGTAGTAACTGGAGGATAACCAGATGTAATGAAAGAATAAACAATTGTAGAGCTATCTGTTTCTACAGGAACATCAATCATTCTTGTACTATCCCTGTACTTATAAGTAAAAGGTTCTGTAAACTCTTCTTCCTTAAGTGCCACAGAGTCTCTTTTTACTTTAAAAATAATTTCATTCTCAACATTTCTAAATTCAATTTCATCTAAGGTAGATAAATTCAATTTCCCAATCATCCTATTCTTAAAATGTAACATAGAATAACTTTGCGTTATACTTTTATACTCCATTAATTCTGGTAATTCAGAACGTCTATTTTTTCTTAATAAAGAATCATAAAATTCATTACCTACATAACAGCTTGTTATTAGAGGAGCGTAATAACTGGAATCCTTGCCTGAATAAAAATTCGATAATAAACAAATGCTATCTTTTAAGGATAAATAAAGATCTGAAACACTTTCTATATATTGATGTTTGCTCGTGTCTATTTCTAATAGAGATAAGTGTTTGCTATTATACCCAATATCTAAATAAATTAAGTGTCCATTTGATGGATTCGTTCCATGCCAAATCGAATTGTTTATTGATTCTGAATTAAATTTGATACTGGGTGTATTAGGTACTGGATTTTCAATAGGTTTTTGTTCATTCTTACAACTAATAGCTATTAGAACCAGCACGATGATAGAGTATTGTGTATTTGTAATCAAAATCTTTATTTTTTATGTATAAAGATAAAAGTTGTTCTATTTTCTTGATAAATTCTTAAAAAAGCTGTTTGGGGTTAAATCCTTTTGCCCATTTGCGTAATATTTCGTATTCATCACCTCAAGAGTAATCTAGTGTAGCAAAATCTATACCTAGCTTATCTAAAAGTCCTAACCTCGAAAAATCATATTAACATGAACTGAGAAACTCTACTCTCTAAAAAACTTAATATTTTAATCAACCTCAAACATTGCCAATAAACACAAAAACTCGTACTTTGTGAAAAACTAAAACAAAAACGATGAAAAAGCTTTTTATTGCCCTTATCCTATTCTATTTATTGCCTTCTACTCAAGCCCAAAAACTTCCTAACAAAATTCCTACGACTAGAGAGATTGTCTTAAATGCTGCCGATACAATTCAAAAAATCAGAATATTTATCGCCAATCCCAAAGTAAAAATTGAGGAAAATAAATTTTATACTTGGTATCAAAAACAACTTATCTTACACACACAAGGGGCTTGGTCTGGCAAACTACTACAAGGGAAATACGAATCTTTTTACCCCAATCACAACCTACTAGAGCAAGGCATTTATGAAAAAGGATGGAAAGTTGGGCTTTGGAAACGCTGGTATGCTGATGGCACTCTAAAAGAGCAAGTCTCTTGGAAAAAAGGGGTGCGACATGGTTCTTTTGAGACTTTTGATGCCAATGGTCAGCTAACTCAAAAAGGGAGGTATAAGAACGGGCAATTACATGGTCCTTTTTCTACCTTTGTGGACGGAAAAGAAACCAAGGTAAAATATCGTAAAGACAAAATTGTTGTCAAAAAAGAAGCAAGCAATAAATTCCAACTTTTTAAGAAAAAGAAACAACCCAACGACCAAGCTAAACAGTCCCCCAAAAAGTCCTCAAAATCTGCTAAACCTGCTCAAAAAAAAGAGACTCGCCCTACTAAAAAGCGCAACCATAAACAACAGAAGAAAAAACAATCCTCTGCAAAAAAAGACCTTCCAAACAATCCAAAATAGTGTTTCAGAAAACCTAACGTTTCTTCATAAAAGTTTGTTCTTGTTGCCCAAATTGTAGTCGAATAGAATCTTTATAGATTTCCTTTACGTGCACCTGTTGAAAAACATCTCGCTTTCTGGCTATGGGATAAAATCGATTGTTTATTTTCAAGAGAGCAACGGTATCATTATCCATCACTTGATAACCTTGATAGACAATAGCAGGAAAGGGTTTTGAGGTTACATTTTGCACGATAGGTTGAGGTGTTTTTTTACTGATTTTGGGAGGCGTACTTTTCGTTCTAGAAGACTTTGTTCTCGAACCAACTGCGCTTCCATTATTATCAGAAGAATAATAAAATCGTTTTCCCAAAAATGGGTCTTTATAGTCTACTAACAAAACATAAGTACTATCCTCCTGCTTTTCTTCAAATACAGGTAGCTTATTATATTGAGGAATGTCAAACACTTCCTCTGAACCATATACAGCTTGATAAATTTTATAAAAAACCAGCCCCCATACCACCAATAATACAGGACCTAAAACATAGGGTGCATATTTATTATCTTTCATTCCTTAGTTAATTGTAAATTGCCACAAACTAGATCGACTGCTTTGTTGATTATTCGTTCCAACAGACTTCACTTGCCAATAATAAGTACCTGCGCCATATCCAACTGTATCCGAACTATTAAAAGTGTAATTATTGTTTGTCAATTCCAATTTTTGATAAGGAGTTGCCGTATTGTTATGATATAAAAAAAGGCTATCTTTTGCAATTCTAGAAGCTCGTTGCCAACTCATATTAAAAGGTAACGTCAATGTGCTATTATTTGCTGGTGTATTATGAATTGGAATCATATTGATATTAAACTGTTTTACGGAAGTGTAAGAAGTGGTATCTCTTCCCACGCGCATGGCACGAATTCGATAGTAAAATGTTCCCAAACCTAATCGACGTATCAAATAAACATAATCTTGTGTAGTGGCAGTATCTACGGCAATAGTTTGACTATTAAAAGAGGGATGCGTTGCTACTTGTAACTGATACTGATTGGCTAATCCAAGTGCTGTCCAGAAAAAGGCGACAGAATCTTTGGCATAAATTGTACTAGGAGTTGGAGCAATTAGATTGACTGTTTGGTTGGCTAAAGTCGTATCTTGTACAACACTTAAACTATAAGTATTATAATCCGTTTCACTAGAATTATTTCTACCGATTACCCTCCACTGATACTCTTTGGGCTCTAAGCCTAAAGTCAAACGCCTTCCCGATATTACGGTATCTAACACATAGTCTTCTATAAAATCAAATCGCTGGGAGACAATTTGAAAACGATAGGTGCTGACATCGGGGAGGCTATCCCACACAAAGGTTTGTGTCTGGGTATAAGTAGTATAACCATTAGGCGGTGAAAGCATATCTACTTTTCGTTTGCTTAAATCTTCTTCAAAAATTAAATTGCAACTAATGGTAGATATTAATAGGCTAAATACAATTAAATACTTCATGGTTATTCGGTTTCTTTTTTGGATTTATTTTGAATATTTTGCAAGTGTATATCAGCGGTCAATTCTGGTGCTCGGCTTTGATAATTCTTACCTAAATTAAAGCTCACAGAAACGATCCTTCCCAATTGCTGTTCGTGTTCCAAGTGGTATAATAATTTTACCATTGGGATAAAAGTTCCTTCCACTTTTATTGGATTGTGCAAGAAATTTAAATCTTGTTCTTCATAGACAATGGATTCTGGCATTTCTTGTATAGCCAACTTATTTTCTTGACAAAATGTCGTTACCTTTTGAAACAAATGATTTTGAGTAAACGATTGATTGTTTTGTTCCGACTCCAACTTTGTCAATTGCTTTTGATAACGTTCTATTTGTTCCCAAGCTTGCCCTGCACTAGACATTTGTCGTCTTAATTGATTCGTAGCATGATAAGCTGTCCATGTTTTTCCAAAAGCCAACCAATAAGCAATGCCCAAGAAAAGAACCATTCCTCCTAATAACAACTGATATTTTTGTTTGTAATTCATTTTAAGTTTTTAAAAGCCCATCGAAGTGCTCATCTTAAACAAAGGCAAATACATAGCTACCAAAATTACAGCTACAATTCCACCCAAAAATACGATTAATACAGGTTCTATCAAACTACCAATAACTGCCGTTTGTTGATCGACCTCTTCGGTATATTGTCTCGCCAAGCGTTCAAACATCATATCCAATTTACCAGATTCCTCACCCACTTTTATTAATGCCAACGCTTGGGGAGGATAAAAATCAAACTGGGATAAAACTTCGTGTAGTTGTGCCCCTTGAAACACGGCTTGCTCTGTTTTTTTTAGTGACGAACTAACAGGATAAAAATTGATCATTTGTTGAACTAATTTTAAGGCATTCAACAAAGGTACTCCTGCTGCCAAAAGCAAAGCCATTGCTTGGCAAAAGCGAGACAAATAAACCTTTTGAATAATTCCTCCAAACAATGGAATATGCGATAAAACCCATCCCATCATTTTGCGATACCACAACTTTTCTCGTTGGCTATAAGCTCCAACAATGAGCAATAATACACTTATCAATAAATAAGGCATCAAGACACCAACCCAACCCGATAAATTCACAACCATTTGTGTCAAGGAAGGTAGCTCTTGCTTAAAACGACCGTAAATGCCACTAAACATAGGCACCAAATAACGCAATAAGAACAGAACGGCTAACACCGAAAAAGACAACACAAAAACTGGATAGGCTAATGCCCCTGTTAATTGTCGTTGATAGCT
Organism: Aureispira sp. CCB-QB1; assembly: GCF_000724545.1. Classification (GTDB taxonomy): domain Bacteria; phylum Bacteroidota; class Bacteroidia; order Chitinophagales; family Saprospiraceae; genus Aureispira. The sequence goes on from NZ_JHBV01000029.1 coordinate 45,799, forward strand.
CAATGTTTTTTCAAAAAAGCTAGACAAATCTCTTAAAATCAAATGCAGACGCCCCGTTTCTTCTCCAATCTGTACGCTGTATTGTTCATAAATTGAAAATTTGCCCAGCTCTGCCATACTTTCTGACAGCGATTTTCCCTTTACAATAGACTCTTTCAAGCCCCGAATCAAAGCTTGATCTTGTTTCTTTTTAAAACTTTGTTCAATTAATTCTAAAGAAGCTTGAATATCTAGTCCTGATCCCAATAGCGTTTCCAATTGACCATAGAGTACCAATTTTTTTTTGATGCCAAATTTGGGTTCAAAAAACTGAATATCCCGATTCATAAAACTCCAAATAGAAGTCTTTGTTAAATCTTTAGGAACCGCCTTTGTAGCTTTCTTTTGTGGTAATTGGATACTCATTTGTTTTCTATCTGCATTAGGGTTTTGTAATCGTAGGCTTTTTTTATAAAAATGGTAAAATTTTGCTCAAAAAACCGAGTTTTCAGCTCTACAACATCTACTCGACCTTCTTGAACTTCTTGCAACTGCCAAGTTGTTGTAATCTTTAAAGTTGGCAACCTAAACGTATCTATATGAGGCTCTGACTGAACGATTTTTCTACAAATATTCTTTGGGTTAAAAAAATAATGAATGCTATACGTTTCATAATCAAATAACAACTGCTGATCTTGAACCCAAACATCCGTTGCAGCATAAGCATCCTTTTTAAGCAAGCCTTTTAGCTGTTCTATTGCTAAGACCTCTTCGTGCTGTTGTTCTTGGTGTTTCGCTTGTTCTTGAACGATTCCAATTACCAACATCGCCATACTAAAAATCAGTCCAGACAAAACCATTACAGCAATCAATTCAACCATTGTAAACGCTGCCAATTTAGTTCTCATAAGCCACTCGAATTAAATGTTCTTGAACAGCAATTAACTTTTCATCAGGGCTATATGCTTCCAAAGAAACTTGGTAAACATTATTTTGTTTCAGAATACCTTCATAAGCTTTGTAAGGCAATACTTTTTTTTGAATTGTCAAGCCATCTTGATGCAACGTTTCATCTATAAAACGACGCTCTTTTTGAGTCGTTTCAAAAACGATAGCTAAGGCATTTTTTGCTTTTGTTTTTAATGGAAATGCATCTCCCTCCAACACGGTTAAGTAAATTGTCATTCCAGCTGTAAAGCTAATCATGATAATTACCATTGCCATCATAGATTCTACAATTGTAAAGGCTTGCAACTTCATTTATAAATATTTTAAAATATGTTTGCTCTCCTGTTCTCCCAACACACTAGGTGTCAAGTAATACGTCGGCAACAAGGTTCGGTCTATAACAGCATCCAACAAATAATTTTCATAAACACCTGCTGGCGTTTTTAATAAAAACTCATCACAAAAAACACTACCATAAACGGTTCCTTTGTGTTGTAATACTCCATTTACCCACACTTGCCCTGTTATGGTTGTCATTGGCGCTATGGTTACCTTAGATTTATAACTATTATATTGAAAACTAGGCACCAATATAGTCCCAAACATTTCTACTCCTTCTTCGACAATTAACTCAGGTGAAAACGTTGTTTTATTAGAATAAGGCAGCAAACTTAATACAGATGGAACATCTAAAAACACACCTGTTTCCACCAACAAACTATCCCAAGCAAAGGCTTGTAAGGAGCCTTGAAATCCCGATTGAATTCTAATTTCTGGTGCCAACAAGATAACATCTTCTAAAATTGAATGCGGACTAACATCTATCCTGTTATTAGCAATTACCATTACATTGCCTTTTAAAGTCAAATTTTGTGTATTGAAGTTATCGCCTCCCAAAATTAAAGTGGGCTGATTAAACGCCTGAACAACAGAGTCTGCTTCTAGATTTATCGTGGCATTTTTGTATTTTAATGCTTCTAGGTCTTCAAAACGCTCTTTCAAAACCGCCATATCTGTAGGGCGTACAATTTCCTTTTTTCCATAAATTAACTTCTCTCCAGTATAGGGTTTGCCTTGTACGACATGAAAATACCCCCGCTCCACTCCTTCCGTTGGCAAAAAGGCTTTTCCGACAATTCTAGTATTACCACAAACATACAAAGGCGCTGTTCCTTCAGAAAGGCTTAAAGCATAATTTGGTGTTGTTTTGCCTAACAAAAAAGTAGTGACAACACTATCTTCATACATTCCTGCTCCCGACCAACTTTTAACCATCCCCACATCCAATAATCCCCAAGCTTTTTGCTCCAAACGCACGCTATCTCTATGTTTCTGAAATAAATCCAACGTCGTAGCGGGAATTAGTGCCGCACTTGTTCCCAATAATAACTCTACTCCCGACTGACAATTATCCATCAATCGTTCTTGATTCTGATAATACCCCAACAACAAATGTTGATGATAACTGCTCAACAAAATAGCAGCACTAAGCATTGCCACAAAAACAGAGACAATCACCGCATAAAAAAGAGCTCGTGCGGGCAATTGGTTATTCATACTTTAATGTTATTTTCAACTTAAAGATTCCATACCCATTTTTATTATTCTGATAACTTAAATTGTGAATAGAGGCGACCCAATCTAATTCCTCCAGAGAACGCTTCCAATTGTTGTAAAACACACTTGCTTGGCATTGCCCTTCTACTATAATGGTTTGATTATCATATCGAGGCAATACTTCCTCTGTCTGATAACCTTCTTCTTTTATTTCAGGAAATAAAATCAACTTACTCAACTGCAATGTACTTGGCAGAGTTGCCGCCAACTGGTCGGCATAGTAAGAAGACTTAGACTCCCCTAAGTTCAATTGATCGCCCAACAAAGCGCGTTTATCGTTGTACTTTTTTTCCAAACTATCGCGCTGATTCAACAAACTTTGCTGTTGGCTTACTTCCATTTTTAAGCCTTGCTGTTGCGCATTGTAATGCTCAAACAATAAGTAATTAACTAACAAAGTTGTAAAGAAAAAACCTAAGGCAAGTAATGCCGTGTAATGAAAGAGTTTTTTGTAATAAAAATCGACTTGCTGTTGTTGAACAAAATCTGCCTTTATGCCCTCTGCATTAGGTTGTGTCAATGCAATAAATGACATCGCTAATGCCAATAACAACGACTCTGAAACTCTATCATCTCCAACAGAAAACAATTCTTGGGCAGCAGCACTATTTTTCTCTAAGTTTATTATCTGTTGCCCTTCTATAATTAATGCTTGTTCTCCTACTTGAATGCGTTGGGTATAACTGGGCAAAATAGGTAAGATTTCTTCTATCCAAAACGGTCCTACAAATACATTCACCACCCAAAGTCCAGCAGCTTCAAATTCCTTTAATAGCTTCTGTACACTATCTCTTCGAATGACACTTACCAAAGCTCTTTGATCCTGCTCTATTTGTTGCCAGTAAAAATCCGCTTCTTTGGCAGAAGGAAAAACTGCTTTTAACGCCTCTTCTTTAGAATTAGGAATATAATTCAATATTCGATTTAAAATTCCCTTGATGTTGATTGCTAAAAAAATAGGAATTGCATCATCGTTTAGTATTTCTTTTAGATCAACAAGTGAAGCAATCTGTTCTTTTTGTAGGACAATTTTAGCACTATTCTTTTCTTTTTTTAGAATGCACAAATGATAATATAGTTCTCCCTCCTTTTGCAAACATTCTATTCCTGCAAAAGCTTCTCGACTATAAATCAGCTCTTTGATTTTGGGTTGCATACTAATAAACAATAGTTGGCTTAATAAAGATAATCAATTCACTATTACTTTTCCTGTTCTTTCGATTTCCAAACCAATTTAACACTGGAACTCTAGCCAAGCCTGGCAGACCTTGTCCTGTTTTGCTTTTTTCTTTGGTTTCTAAACCTCCCAAAGCAATCATATCTCCATTTTTTACACGAATTTGAGAATCAAATTTTCGAGTAACTTGTGCCGGTGGAGCATTTAGTTGTAATTCTCCCAAAAAGTCGGATTGTTGCACGTCAATTTCCAAAGTAATTTGTTCATCTCCTGACACATACGGTGTTACGTTAATTGTAAAATCTGCTTGTACAGATTTATAATTGGCATCTTGCTGTGTCACAGCTCCTTGTACCCCTTGCACCGTAGTTCTTGTCTCTAGATAATACCGTGTTTCTCCAATATTAAAATTTGCCTCATGACTATTTAAAGTGGAAAGCTGTGGTCTAGAATGCGTTTTTACCAATCCAACATCTTCCATCGCTTGAATAGATAAATAAAAGTTTGGCAGTACGTTTCCTAGATTCACAATTCCTTGTCCTGCTAACATATTTAGCAACTTATTGACAGAACTAGCCCCTAACTGAAAATCAAACCCAGGAGATAGTCCAATGCGTTCTTTTTCGACAGGTTTCTCACCAATTCCCATTTGAAGCCCTGTTTCCGTCAGTCGAGTTCGTTGCACATCCATAATTATCAACTCAATCATCACCACAGGCACCAATTTGTCAATTCCTCTCAAAAAGTCCTCTACTTCTCGAATATTAGGTGCCGAGCCACTTAGAATAATTGCATTCAACTCCAAGAAAGGATACATGGCGATTTTATCTTGTAATTCTTTGGGAATTAGCTTCTCGATTTCCTTGGCAGAACGATATTGCAACTGAATGGTTTTGGTTTGGCGCAAGCCTTCCATTTCTCTATCTCCAATCAAATAAATATCATTGTCTATTTTGTAGGTCAGATTTGTTCCTTTGAGAATGTAGTTTAAAAATTCTTCGTAAGTAACGTTTTCTAATTTTAGGCTAATCCCATTAGAACCTACATTGCCATTATTGGTATTTCGGTTTCGATTGTATTTATTAATTTGAGCAGGATTGTTTGTTGCGCCAGAAGTTGCAATCGTTCCCTGTGCATCAAATAAGAAATAATCTTTCCCCATTTCAATTGACACCCCTTTTATAATTTGTACAAAAGGAACATTAATTGCCTGAATATCCATTCGATACTCCTCATTAATAGAATCCAGTTTCACAGTTAACGCCAAATTTTCTATGGCTTCATAATCGACCCCTCCGCCAATAATAAGGTTCTTTTTCTTTTTCGTTTCTTCAATTTCTTCTGGTGGAACTTCTGTATTTGTTCTTAAAAAGAAAGCGCCTTCGGGGGTCTCTGTTAGATACAAGCCGTTACTTTTGGCTAGAAATTTTAGAGCATTTCCAACAGGCTGTTTGTCTACAAAACCATTTACCTTTTGATTTTGTGCTTGCGGACTTATAATAACATTTTGACCGCTTTGCTGCGTAATTTTTCTTGCTACATTGGCTAAGGTATCGTTCTTTAAATCCAAACTTAGCGTAGAATTGTATTTATTATAATAAACGCCTATTTCTTTTAGTGTAGGAGGTTTGGGAGGCACTTGATAGGGAACAACAGAAATAATAGAACCTGTAAATTTTAAATCTAAATTGTACTGCCGACAAAGGTAAATTAAGATATCCTTGACTTTTACTTTGGTAAAATTGCTAATAACATTCTGATTAATACTTGGATCAATTGTAATGTTAACTTTAGTTTGTTGGGCTATAGAGGTAATAATTTCTTGGACAGAGCCTAAAGCAGCAATATCAATCTTTCGATTTAAATTTTTGTGGTCGGTCGAAAAATTCTCCAAGGCATCGGTCAAGTTATCAATTCTATCAAATTGAGCATGACAGGTTCCCATTACTAATAAAAGAAGAACAACTCCCCAATATCGTAATCTCATGTTTTTTATATTTGGTTTAGGCAATTAGATCACAAAAATAGGATATTTTTTTCCAATATAAGTTAAGTCTTTCTTAAAATTCAACATATAAATATTACATATACTTTTATACCTACCCTGCTATACAAATATAATTTTTTTAGGCAGCTTTTTGGGGATGCCTAGATTAATCCAATACCGTCTCCTTTAGTATTCCCATTTGGTCAATTTCCCACACATTCAACTGCCCATCTCCATCAAAATCTTCAGAAGCAGTTGCTCTAGCTACAAATTTTTCTTTTGATGCTATTACAAGTTCATAAGTATATAAAGCATCCCCTCCCATTTCTTTTAAAACAGGGGCTTCAAATCTCAATTCTTGAAAATTTTCGGTATACCGAAAATTAATTTGATAATACGCATTTTGCAAGGTTTGAATATATTTTAATTGCTTTTTAGCTTCCAAGCTATAAGCTTGTCCGAATAGTCCTTGCAAATTAGGCAACGCTAATAGAATAAGGATACCAATAATAACCAATACCATCATTAATTCCGTCAAAGTAAATGCAGAAGCTTTGTGAATAAATATTGCTTGCAAACGTTTTTTCATAGTCTTTTCCTTCAACTTGTAATTTTTTTATTAATAATCCGTTGATTAGCTTTGCTACTCCCTTCGGTCGTGAGCTCATGCAGCTCGATTCGCTGCTACTACGTGATTTCAATGGAGTAATGATGTTTTTTACCTCCTTTATTAATTCCAGCTGACTTCCCATTCGTCAGCCCCTATCTTGATCAAAGTTGCAATACTATACTGTCTTGGGCTAGTTAGATTACCTCTTAAAACTACTCCAGTGTCAGCGACTAATGTAGTGATCCCAACGCCAACTTGTTTGATTCTTAATTTATCTCCAACAACCATAGGCACGGTAGCCTCTGTAGGAATTATCACGGTATTAGCTCCTACATTATCCATTCTAACAACGGTATCATTTCTATCGTCGATTTCGATAGAATACGTCAAATTTGTTTGAGTTTTCAAGATTTCTTTATTCGTCCAAATCATCTCATCTCCAGCTCTTAATGGACATACTACGTTTTCAAATTCACAATCAACGTAAGTAATTTTTCCACAAGTAGCATTGTTCGTGTTCATAGTGACCGCCGTTTCTGAACTAAACTGTACGTTATCAAATGTCAGTGTTCCATAATGGTCTACATCAAAAAAACGATTGCTGCTAGGCTCAGAATCACCTATTTTCATTTTCAAACTTCCTTCTTTCCATAGAATATGACAATCTTTATTCGCTGTTCTAAAAGCATACCTTGTATAACGTACCTCATCCTTATTTTCAATCGAAATATTGACATTCTTTAAGTGAATTGTAGGATAGTTATTGTCGTTGCCAGAATTGCTACTGGCAAAATTTGTCAATCTCAGATCAAACCACCCTTCGATATACATATTCTCAAAAACAAGATCCCGTGCCGCCCCATCTATAATAGAAGTCGAAATAGAAGAGGTATAATTTTTAATATTCATTGCAGGAAAAGCCATTCCATAATAATGCGCACCACTAGAGACAGCTTTTAGATTTTTGATTGTAAAACCATCAATATAACCTCTTGCTGCTACATTACCTACAGAAGCATAAGCCAAATTATGATACCGACCTACAGTTTGATGCTTAAAGTCAAAACTATTGTTCATCCAAATCCAATGAGGGCTAAATTTAAAGACAGGAATAGCCTGATGCAAGGGCTTGTCATATGTAAACATATTGTTTTTAATATACGCTACGCTTTCTCCTTCTCCTAACACTTTTCCAAATCGGACATTGTGTGCTTGGGTATTGTTAATCAAGGTTTCATCTTCCAGTGAAAACAATACAGTAACGTCCATTAATGTATTATCATAAGCACTAGAGCCTCGACCCAACGACAGTATTCTATCTTGTACTAGGTTGTTATAAAACTTAGAATTAGTCCCATTTCCCAAACTTACAGCATTAACATTGACAAATCCAGGAATGGTATTGTACAAAAATCTATTATCATAAATAGTCGCGTTAATAGTACCTTTTAAGATAATATCCCCTCCTTTATTGTTCAAAAAAGTATTCTTTGAAATTGTCAACTGGTTTAAGTTTTGATAACCATCTTCAACATCTATAGCAAAGCCCGGAGAACCTGTTGTGCCATCAAACCTTCTTCCATTTTCTTCAAATCGAATGTTGGTAATTGTGCTATTTGGGGGCGGATTAGAGATACCTTGTCGCACTCCTCTTTTCAAATAAGGAGGACGATAAGTAATGTGCTGAGGATAATTAGGGGCATACAAAGTACCTTTTAAAAGGCTCCAATCGGATGGATTATAAATTACCAACCGAACAGATGCCGCATTCGCAGGAATCTTAAATCTTCTATACGTTTCTAAAATATCTGATTTTGAAATAAAAGCTCCTGAATTATCATAAAAAACCATCCAATATTGTTGAATATCTAATCCAAAAAAGCCAGCATAACTACCACCGCCAAAAACAATTCCATTCGTTCGAAAAGTATTGCGATTTACACTAAATTCTTTTGAGTAAGAAAAATCATTACTGGCAACAATCGCCCCTGTTTCATCAATCGTGCTATTTTTAGTAAAAGCAGCTTCTACCACTTTATTCATATGAATAAACTCTGGATTGTATCGAGCATTCATACAATCACCTGGAACTTCAATCACAGGGGTTTCGATAGTAATATACTCTGAATTAGTATATACAACAACTCCATGACAACCTTCTGATGTGGTTGCAGAAAAATCATGTGTTCTCAAATCACCAACAATTAACCCTCCTCTTAAAAAGGTCTCTTTTGCATTCCAAAATGTAACAATATCATAACGATGATGCCCATTGGTAAGACAACCCAATACAACATCTGGATCTAAGGTCAAGGAAGCTTTTCCTGTTAAATAAAAATTGTTGGGAGTGCTACTGCCATATAAATTAGAAGGAATTACAGAATAAAGATAATTTCCCTTTCCTTCTATTCTTGCTTGACCATCACAAGAATTAAAAATTTTCATGGCTTGCAAAAAAACATTTCTATTGTCTGTACCGCTATTGGTTGCTAAGTCACCATCCCCAACTAATCCAAAGTTGACAATGTTAATGTCTCCATTACCAAACGTTGAAGCGTCATTGATGGTGCCATGCTGCCCTAAATCAACAACTATCCTATTATAAGGAAAATCAAAACTGTTGTTTTGGAATGTAATCTCGTTGTTCCCAACAACAATGACACCGCCACAATCTTTTAAAATAATCCCGCTCGCTATAGTTAAATTTGATGTTAATACAAGATCATCCTGAATACAGGCCACTTTTCCAGCATTAAGTGGGTTAGATAAATCTGCCACAGTATTGACAATAAAAACGCCTTGATTGTACGTCGTTAGATGGATAGGTGCTAATAAGCTATTTAATACGCTTCTGCTGGATCGATGAATAGGTGTTGTTTGGGCTTGAATTACTAAGGTATTAGCTAAGAATAAACCTAGAATTATTTTTTTCATAATAATGTGTTTTAATTAAAGCTTTATATTTTAGGTATGAGAAATGCTTTGTTTTAGTAATATCTCATTGAAATAAAACTAGATATAAAGAGTTAGTCCAGCAAACCAATTTTAGCCTATTTTTATAAAATCCAAAAGCAAAACAAATAACAAACAGCTGAATATCATCGATTTAACACACAAATAATGAGAAAACCATCAGCCAAATTACACCAACTAGTTAATAGTTTAAATAAAGAGGAAAAGAAAAGAGTGAGCATACGCATTCAAGAATTAGGAAAAAAAGGAGTCAAGCATTTGCGTCTTTTTAAAATGCTTACCAAGCAAGAAGTTTATAATGAAAATGCCCTAAAAAAAATATTTAGAGGTAGCGCATTAAGTTTAGAAAAAAAGCGATTGTACCAACTAGTCATGGAAGCACTTAGTCAATTTCATCAAAATTCCACGATAGAACACGAATTGCTAGCTGGCTTACAACAATTTCATATTTTATATCAGAAAGAGTTATACGAACAGGCAAAAACCAAAATTCATCAATTAAGACAACTTGCCCAAAAACACGAGGCATTTCACTACATTCAACTTATCAATCAGCAACTTATCCAATTAGAAAATAAGGTTTCATTTTTTTCGTGCCACACCGATCAATCTTTTCAAAATTTTGTAGATAATATGTTGCTAGAAAAAGAACAGGCTGCTTGTGCCACTCATTATAGCATTCTAAAAACTCAAATACATTATCTATTCAAAAAGAAAAAGCTGTCTCCTGACTATATCCATCAAATGGAACAACTCCTGCAACATGACTTGTTAACCTCTTTTAATCAAGCTAACAGCATTACTTCTCATTTGCATTTTTTACAAATTCATTCTACTTATAGTTTCTTAAAAACAGACTACCCTCAGAGTTTACAATATTCCATTCAAGCACTTGAGCTATTTGAAAAACACTTTAAAACAATCCGAACTGCCGAGGAGTATATGGATTATTTACAAAATGCTTGTACCGCTGCTCAATACAACAAAGATCATAAACTGGTTGCTGAATTATTTGAAAAAATAGACCAAAACAACTTGACCATACAAGCCGAAAGAGATAGGTATGAATTAAGAACTATTGAGATGAAAGCCAATTGGTATATTGGCATTCAAGATATTGATAGTGGATTGCAACTGATCAATCAAAATACTGCTTGGTTGGAGCATTCTAAATTAGACACTTGTGCTGTTTATTACTGTTTTGTTATCCTTTCGTTGATGATTAAGAACTACGACCATGCATTGACTTTTTTGGATGTGGTTTTGAAGAAAGATAATAAAAAGAAAAAGCTAACCGCCCCTGCTCTTCTACTCAAACTCTGCATTTATTTTGATACACAAGAGTTCTCATTACTAGAGAGCCACGTTCGTTCTATTCAACGAAAGTTTAACTTAGATAAGAAAAATCATCAAGTAGAACTTATCGTTGTCAATGGATTTAGACAGTTACTACAAGCCAAACCCTCCGAGATTTTGCTTATTCTAAAAAAACTACATCAACAATTATCTGATTTTCAAACCAATGCTACCCATACAGAACAAAGAACAATTCAAATGTCTTGGATTTTAACTTGGATCAAACACAAAATAAACCAAACACCCCATTCTAAAGCTAAGAATTGGTAAACACCTTGATTTACAAAAAAAATAGAAGCTGCCTTAAATTGACAACTTCTACCCTCTTTTTTAATTGTACAAACTCAACAACCAAGTTCTTGGAGCCACTTTAATTAATTTTCCACTTCTACTACTAGTGGATAAGGTCATCCCATTTCCAGAATTCAAGATCGTAATGCCTGTTCCAGCTGCGACAGTAACGCTACCAACTCCTGAATTATATAGTTCGATGCTAGTGCCAATCGTGGCATAATCATCTACATTGGTTGTCATTGACCAAGTGTCATTTCCTCCTCCAGTGTAATTTCTACTTTTGTTTAAATCAGTTACGGAAAAATCTTGGCTTGCAGCATAATCGACAATAGTTGTAGGAATGGTTGTTGTTTGAATAACATCAATTCCTGGTCGAGGTATAAATGTTACATTTTCAAAAATACAATCGGTGAAAGTAATGGCTCCTAGAGTAGCTGGAAAAGTAGATAAATCAATTACTCTAGGACTAGCGGATTTAAAGGTCGTTCGGTTAAATTCTGTTGTTCCCAATTGTTCTAAACGCATCCATTTACCATAAGTTCCTACTTGAGTAGAGGGTACTTGTAAATCAAAAACAGCATCGTTAAAAACTAGATCTACATTTCTTTTACTTATTCGCAAGATATAAGCCGAACTACTTGTCCAATCGAACTCTCCTTCAGGAATAGTTACTTTTAGGTTGTTAAACGTATGTACAGGGCGTTTTGCTGTTAACGTTGTTTTATAATCATCGTAATCCAACTGTAAACGACCATCAACAGTTAAATCATTAAAAACACGATCTTTAGGCAAACCATACTTTAAAACCATGCTAGATTCTGAATAAACATTATAATAATCCGTTACTGGCCAATAGACAGCTGTCAACGAATAGTCTCGTACTGATCGCTCTATCCGAGCACCACTAACACTTACATTTTTAAGATAGCCGCCAAAATCATGTTTTATTTTAGGGTTATTGCTAAATAACTTATTGCCATTCTGTCCCAAAACAATAGGTTCAAAAGACGTTGATTGATCTACTAAGTACGTCAATCTAGTTTTTTTGTTAAACTCGATGGTTACGTTTTCCATAATCAACCCCATATTAACATCTCTAATCAAATACCCCTTCCAAGTCTTATCGTATGTAAATGTAGCATCCTTAAGTTTAGAATAATCTCTATCTGCTTGAGGATAATTAATATTGGCAATTTGAACATTATGAAAGCGGTTGTCAACCACTTCTGAACCATTAGCAGTTATTTGCAAACTTCCACCAATCATTGTATTATTGGTAAAAAAGGAACTCCTTCCAAGATCTATGGCAGCATTATAAAATAAGTTGTTAATTGTTCTGTCATTTCTTGCTTTATCTGCGCTTAATGAATTTGTATAACCATCATTTCTTCTTTGTCTACTTGGTGCCGTTGTCCCCAAAAAATAACAGTGATCAACAACAATTCCATCTGTACCTACCCAATTTAAATATCCTGTATAACCATCTTTAAACAACACATTTCTAAAAGTCTGATTTTGGACACCACGACGCATATCTTCTGTATTCGAAGCATAGGCTGGTAATACATTTCCCACATCCGTAATACTTCCTCCATCCATCAAAAAATTAGTAGGCATATTACTTAGTCCATGAGCACCACCAGCGTTAAAATGAACATTTTGCAGCGTCAAACCTATTGGATTTAGATTAGCCCTAATTTGCGCGTTAACAAGTGTAGCATCTATTACTTTCTCAAACTTTACTCTGATAAACTTAACATCGTCTTCGTACTCATAAGTATGATAAAATACCTGCTCTTGGCTTTTCCGTAAAAACATACCATTTTCATCGTAATAATACGCCCAGTATCTTGGTGTTGTCAAACCTGACCATCCAGCGTATCCAAGTCCAGAAAATTGATAATGCCTTCTTCCTCTTCGATCATTTCTCGCAATTCGAGTTGTTTCAAACTGTGACTTGCTTATATCTATTAAATCAATATTATATGTATAATTTCCATTTCCAGGAAGTGGTACACCAGTTATACCATTAATGTCTCCATTTGTTACATTTGATGCTCGTTGATGCACATTAATCGTGCTATCTCCTTTTATATAATTAGTAAACTGCAAGTCACCAGAGCTAGACATTAATGTTCCTTCTGTATTGCTTATAGAACAATCTTTTATCAATCCATTATAAGCTGCCGTTCGAATAAAAACAACTATATTAAAATCATCTCCTGTATTAGCAGCTGTAAGACCAGAATAATTATGCATTTTTTTATCTTGTTCCAAGTCAATGGAAATCGTATAATTATGAGTATTTCCGATTGTCAACAACCTAGATTTTCTCAAATTATGAGGAATAGCTCGTATCACACCAGCTCCCATGAGCGTATGCTTATCGGTACCATCTCCCATGTACCAACCAACAACAGCGGTAGTTAATCGAAGATTATTGACATACTCTCGAACACTGGTAAAATAAAGTCCCTCTGTAAAAATCAGCGTATTTCCTGAAGTCTGATTTTTGACAAAAAACAAATTCTTTCCTGCTTGAAAGTTATCCGTTCCAGTCCAGACCTCTGTATTACTAACTGTTCTAGTGGCAGGTTTATCAAGAACAACAGTGGTGGTATTAACAACCGATTTTATCTTAGTTTGCAAAGAATTTTGACTTATTTGAGGATTGGAAGCCACAAAGCCTGCATCTGCCCCATAAACTGCTACAAATTTTCCAACATCAGCAGCGGAAAAAACCCCATCGGTCACCACCAAAGTAGCACTTCCTGCGCTGATGCTTCCTGTTGTATATTCTACTCCGTCATTTTTCAAACCCAAATTTTTGGCATATAGTGTTGCCCCTGCATTCCAAGTTCCTTTCAATTCACCGTTAGAACTCTCTACAATTAATTGATCTTCTAGTCCATAAATAGATGTATTTACCCCTGTTAAGGTAAATGAATCAATATCTAAATAGCCTCCACAGCTTTTGAGTGTCAAATTTTCGGCTAATACAAAATTGCTGTTTAATGTAATAATAGATTCAAAACAAGCTATTTTGCCTGCGTTACTAGGATTGGCTAAATCTGCTAATGAAGTTGCGACAAATTCGTTGCTGTAATAATTTGGTGCTACAAATGGAGTATGGTGCAAGACCAACTTATTAACAAAGGAATGGGTTAATTGGGCATGACAGGTCGTTATCATCACAACCAACAAGCCGATTATTCTTGTTTTCATAATTCGTGTGTTTTAATTGGTAATTAATGTGTATTGATCGTCTATCCACTGATACAGGTGGAATAGGATTATTTTAAATACATAAGCTATATTACTATTACCGAATAGAGGGGGCATACATTGTATCCAAAACTTCATACAATGCATTCATACAAGATGTAGGTAGTGTAAACGTTGAGTCGCCTACTACACACAAAAAATAAAACTATTGATAGCTAAAACATGGGGCAAGTTTTATATTCTGCGATCTTGTTTAATCCTACATACCTGTAAGATTAACAAGCACAAAAATAAATGGATAGGATACCAATTACAAACAAACTTTAGTGGTTAATTATGAGATCCAACCACCAAACAAACACACAAAACAATGATAATCAAACACTAACTAACAAAGAAATCATTCTTCTATATTCTATTAACGACTGGCTAAGATGGGATAAATTTCGTCCATAGAAGTTAGTCCCTTTTTAAGCAATTCAAAGGCATTGTCAGCTAAAGAACTAATTCCTTTTTCTTTTAGTAGTTCTTTTACATTAAACTCCTCTTGTTTGACCAAATTTGCCAATTCTTCATCTAGTGGAATAATTTCATAAACAGCTTTTCGACCTTTATATCCCGTATAAAAACAGTGGTCACAGCCTTTGGCTACGTATTGTGTTGTCAATGCAAGAGGCGCCTTGTAATTTCTAGGATATTCTTTGGCTGATAAGGGTTGTTCTTCCTTGCAATGCACACAAAGCAAGCGAACCAGTCGTTGGGCGACTACTGTATTAAGTGTATCTGCTAATAAATAGGCAGGAATCCCCATATCAACTAAACGTGGAATGATCCCCCAAGCTGAATTGGTGTGAATGGTAGACAACACCAAACGCCCAACCAAAGAAGCACGAATCGCCATTTCCGCGGTATCCTTATCTCGTATTTCTCCTACCATGATAATGTTAGGATCTTGGCGCAAAAATGTTCGCATCGCAGAAGAAAAATCCAAACCAATGGCTTCTTTTAATTGCACTTGATTAATCCCCTCTAATGTATATTCAATAGGGTCTTCTATTGTCGTAATATTTCGACTCGTTTCGTTCAACAAGTGCATCGTAGCATACAAAGTGGTTGTCTTTCCTGAACCTGTGGGACCGCTAATCAAAACAATTCCATTAGGTCGTTTTATGCCCTCTAGATAGTCTTCTAATTGTTGTTGTTCAAAGCCCAATTCTTCTAACGCAATATTTCCTATATCACTACTCAACAAACGCATCACCACCTTTTCGCCATATAAAGTAGGCAAAATAGAAACCCGTAAATCAAATTTCTGATGGTTATTCTGAAAGAAAATACGTCCATCTTGTGGCAAGCGTTTTTCTGCAATATCCAAATTGGCACGAATCTTAATTTTGTTGACTAAACTAGGGTAGGTTGCTTTTTCTAGATGATATCGTTCTACTAATTCTCCATCAATACGAATTCGTACTCGACATTTGTGCTCGTAGGTCTCAATGTGTATATCACTAGAACCTAATTGATGTGCTTCATGAATTAGTTGATCCAAGATGTCTTGATTTTTATCTAATACCTTGCTCTTTTGTTCTCTAGCTTGTCGCCTATAGTATTGACTCAAGAAAGGTTGCAATGTGTTCGCTGGAACATATTTTAAAACAATTTCTGCTCCTAACAAGACTTCCAATTCTTCCACAGACGTATTTTCTTCTTCTATTGCTGCACAATACAAGACCCCTTCCTTTTTTTGAAAAGGGATAATTTTATAATGCCAAGCTTGTTCTGTACTTACTAATTGTAAAATACTACGATCGACTTGTTGAAGTTCTAAATTATCCATAAATGTATTGTAATAAACTCCAATCGTTGTAAGAAGAAGTATTATAATAATAAAGTGCTATTAAATAAAGCAACCAACAAAGGCTCATGGCACCAGCGAGCGGAATGGTTTTAATTTTTTGTACGCTCCAATGATAAATGCCTGTTACCAATAAAATTAATATTAGGGAGCCTATAAAAAAACAACAAAATTGTGCAGGAGAAAATAGTGTTGTGATAGCTAAAAAAAAGCAAATATCACCCCATCCCAAATAATGCTCTGTAATGTTGATCCATTGTTTGTGCTTGATGGAGAAATAGAGACTAACTCCTATCAATTGTATTGCCACAAAAGAAAGATTAAAATACAAAAACCAAGGCTCCCATGTAGGACTTGACCAAGCTGCATACAATCCTAACAAAAAAATAGAGGGAATCGTCCAAACGCTAATCGCTCTGTCTTTAAAATCTTGATAAACAACCATTCCCAAAACCAAACAAAGCCAATAATAAGGATGCATTAATCCAGTACGGTTTCTTTGAGCGTTCCCGTTTTATCGACCTCCCAAACATTGAGTTGTCCATCGCCATCAAAGTCTTCAGAAGCCGTTGCTCTAGCAATAAAATTCTCTTTTGAGGCATTCACCACCTCGTATACATACAAAGCATCTCCCCCTGTTTGTTTCAATGCAGGCGCTTCAAATCGCAGTTCTTGAAAATTGTCAGTATATCGAAAATTGGTTTGGTAGTATGCCTTTTGTAAGGTTTGAATGTATTTTAATTGTTTTTTGGCTTCCAAGCTGTAAGCTTGTCCAAACAATCCTTGCAAATTGGGCAAGGCTAATAAAATTAGAATTCCGATGATGACCAATACCATCATCAATTCAGTCAGGGTAAATGCGGGAAGTTTTTTATTCATGGTTACAGTTTTTCAATGCTTTGACTACTTGGTTGTTGAATACTCGCATTACAAACAACATTAATTATCAAAGAATAAGTATAAGTAATCGTTCAAAAAAAGCTAAACATACAAAATTTGACAGATATTCGCAACCCTTCTAAGCAGAAAATCAAAGACAAGTACTGTTAATTAATTTCAAAGAAAATCAAACCAAAACTACTATTGCATTTCCCAAACCCAGTTCCCTTCCATGTTTAAATATCCTACTTTATCCCCTTGTTCTACTCTAAACAAGCCATTTCCCACATAATCCACGTACTCATATTCGGGCTGAATAATTATCTTTCCTTGCAAATCAACCACTCCTAGTAAGTTGGTAATACTCACATTGGCCACTCCTTTTTTAAAGGGCGTAATTTTTGCATATTTAGGAGTTAAGAGTTGCAATCCCTTTTCATTAATGACTCCCCACTTGTTTTTGACTCGAACAGGAGCGACATGGTTTTCAAATCTCATTGCCCCTGTAAAATTGTTGGGGGTATGTCGTTTGGTATCTTCATGCACAAAATAATACGTCCAAGAATTTCTACGCACCAATGCCAAGCCTTTGTTGATGTCCAAAATTTTATTATATTTTACAGGAATAATTACATTTCCAGTCGTATCAACAACTCCCGTTTTATTATAACTCTCCCAAACGACAGCTCGATTGCCTTGAAATGGCTCTACCCTAAAATAAGTCGGTTCAATAACGACATCGCCTTTGGTATTAATGTACCCTCGTTTAGATTCATCAGAAGTAAAAGCAGCTCGCCCTTCTGAAAAGTCCTTCAATTGACGAAATTCTTTATCACAAACCAAGGTACCTGTTGTGTCAATAAACATCCAATTCAAATTCGTTTTTCCCAATGCTTTCTTTCCTAGCGGTTGAATGCGAACAACAGCAAAGCCTTCCTTAAAATCACGAATTTTACCATACGCTTTTTTTCCAACTAGCTCACCCCTTTGATTCATTAAACGATACTTTTTGCCAATTTTCACTTTTGCTAGTCCATATTCATTAAAAGCACTTATATTCTCATAGCGCCTTTTCGGTTTTAGGATAAATTCCCCTTGGGTATTAATCAGTCCCCAACCTTTTTTGCGAATATAGACTCTTGCTATACCATTTTTAAAATCTGTTAAACGAGAGAACCTACCAGCAAATAACAACTCTCCTGTGGGGCTGATATATCCTTTTTTTCCTTTAGGAAGATGTACCCAAGCCTTGCCTTCTTTAAAATCTCCCATTCTTAGATATTGAGGCTTAATAACAACATTCCCTGAAGGATCTATCGCGCCCCATCTTGATTGATCAAAAATAACAGCCAGACCTTCGCTAAAATCTCTCGCTATTCTATACTTTGATTTTATCACCTCTTTGCCACTTCGATTGACAAAACCCCAACGACCAGACAAATTTTTAACCGCAACTCGATCTTCTTGATAATTTCGAACCTTCAAATATTGTACTGGAACAACTATATTGGCATTACTATCAATCGCACCATGCAAAACTCGATGCTGTGCAATAAAAAATAATTGCTGGTTGGATTTAGGTAGAAAATTGAAATTATCGTAAGCTGGGGGCAGTATTTCGTTTCCCTCTTCGTCTAACATTCCCCATTTCCCTTCTTTTCTAACCAGCGCTCTATCATTAGAATAATTCTCTGCATAATCATACTTAAAAGGACTGTGCACCATACCTAACGTATCCAAGTATCCCCATTCTGCATCTGCGCAATACAGTGTCCCTTCCTTTTTAAATGCTTCAAAATATTTGGGGTCATTGTCGTTGTCAAAAATATAAGCAGCCAAAAAATCGTTAAAAAATGGAGCTGCTTTTCCTATAGGACGTTCAATTTTCCCCTCTAAGTCAACCAATAACCGTCCTTTTTTGGTCGCTCTAGCTTTTCCTTCTACAAATTCACCAATATAAGCAAAGCCTCTTTTTATAATCTTTCCATTTTGTGCTATTAAACCATGTTTTCCTCCAACAAAGACACAACGGGCAATATCCATATTGCGAAGCGTAAAATCAGATGTTTTTATATCTAAAAACTCCATTTTAGTAACAGGCAACCCATGTACATTTGAGAAAACACCATAAACTTCGTGAATTTTGAACCGAATTCTTCCTGTATTAATACGACCTCCTATGTCGATTTTTTCTTTTTCTACGATCGAAATTCCTTGCTTCTTAAATACTTGAACACTTGCCCACTGTGGTGCAAATTTATATCGTTCTTCTTGTATGTGCCACAGTCCCCATTTTCTCGCTCTTGTGTGATATTTCCAACACAAACTATCGCTAATTTGAAAAGGATTGGAGGTAGCATTATTGGTATTGTTGACAGTAGTAGTAGAACGAAACGTCCGTCCTGAAGAACGTACTTTTAAAGACTTTAAATTTGAAAATTTTGTATTATTTGACAATTGACCATTTTCATCAAAAGCAAACAGCTGTAAGTTCCCTTTATCATCTTGATAACGAGCATTGTTATCATTTAACTCCAGTGACGGAGGATAAGCAATAGGAACAACAATTTCCCCATTATTATTAATAATGCCATATTTTTTGCCCTTACGAGCAATAGCTACCGTCGTATTTAAATTGCTAATATGATCATAAATAAGAGGAATTAAAACCGATCCGTCTTGATTTAAGACTCCCTCTAATCCATTTTCTCTTACTCTAAAAGTATTCTTTCCAAACTTTGTAATAAAATCATATGCTCCAGACAAAACTGTTTGCCCTGTCCCATCAATTAGAGACCTTACGCCACTAGCCATAATTACCTCTACATGATTTTCATCAAACACCTTAACCTGCTTGCAGCCTTTTAATATGACTGAATTTAGTTCTACTGAATACAGAGCTATTTTGTTTTCTTCGTCTACAAATCGGTAAAACTTATTGCCTATTGCTTTGTAATTAAGCCAATTGTGTGGTATTACATTCACTCCTTCTTCATTAAAAGCCCCCCATTTACCACTCCTTTTTGCCCAAATTAAATTATCTTGAACAGCAATTCGGTCATACCCTGCCCCCAAAATTACTTTTCCGTCATAATCGTACAATTTTTCTATGCCCTCTTCATCTTTGGCTACAATAAATTTGTTTTTTAGGAAACTAAACTTTTCAAATTGGGGTGGCAAAATCACCCCTTTTTTGAGATGTGCCAAGCCTAGTCCTGTGATTTCTTCATAAGACAAAAAAGCATCTTCCAAAAACTCAATACTGGCAGCCATATCGTCCAAGATAAGTTTCTGCTCTGTATTAATCACACGCCAATTCGCACCTTCTGTTTTGACAGAAAATAGTCCTCGACCTATATAGTCCATCCAATCATATTGACAAGGAATCACCAAAGCCCCTGTTGTATCCAAAACACCCAACAAGCCCTCTTTTTCGGCAATAGCATACAAACCATCTTGAAAAACACCAATTGCGCTATAAGAAGGATTAACAATCAAATTGCCGTTAACATCCATCATTCCCCATTTTTTATTAATATGAACAGGGTATAAATGTTGATTTTGTTGAGCCTCTACGACAAGAGCTGCTATGGCGAATATCATTACCAAAAAGGGACGCAACATAATTAGATGTTTAGGAAAGTGATAAAATGAAAATGTAATGAGATAAAATGGAGGTGCTCACAACTACACCCCCATTCCTAGAAAAGCTATTAAAATTTATGTGTTTAATACCAATAGTTAGCTGCGCTGCTACTATAATACTAGACATGATCATCTATTACGACAAAGCATAGTCTACAAAAGTTCTCCTACTAAAAAACTATTTTCCTGAACTTTTGCGCACTTATCTAAATAGCAAACGCTCGGTCAATAACTTCATCCAATCCGTCTACAGAAGATATCGTTGCGATTTCTGTTGCCATTTCCATCAAAGCATGACCATCTTCTTTTATTTGTTCCAAATTTAGTGCTTTGAAATCTTTAGCAGAGAAAATAGCTACTTTTCCCTCTGGCAAGATAGCCAACAAAGCGTTTTCATCTACTGGGTCAAAAGAAAATTTAGACAAGTCGGTTGGACGGTAACGAACTACGGAGTGTTGTTTTCCCATGACTAAAAAATACGAAATCTTTTTATTAATATCTGAATTCACCTTTGCCAATTCATCAAATTTAGGTTGAGCAGCACAACGAGTTCTTCCTGGTTTGTGCCAAATATCCCAATTATAAATACCAAACCCTCCTACGTTAAAAGTACGCACCAAATTTGCTTGAGCAACCAAACGTTCTCGCTCATCTTTTTGTGCTTTCTTGACTTCGTTGTAAGCTTTCATTTTAGTTTCTGTAAACGCAGCCAAGGCTTCTTCATAATTTTCATCACTCAAAACTGGTCGCACCAAAGTTTTGAAGTCTTTCTCTTTATTCGACAAGATCAATTCAAAATATCCTGTCGGAGATTTCTCTAACTTAATTTTGTCCCAATCAGAGCTAAAAATCCACTCATTTTTCTCTGGATTTTTTCCTTCGCCAGCATATTCCCATACAACGCCTTTGAACGTTTTTAATTCTGGAAACATTGAATAATTGACATCCAAATCAAATACAAAGTTTTCCACATTGGAATGTTTTCTTGGTTTAACAGGCACAGGTGGTAAAGCTGCGTCCAAAGCTGCCAACCGTTCTTGTTTTTTAACATTGGGCGTTGCCGCTGCGGTTCCTTTATCTTCCCACCGACAATCCTTGGGACCTAGCTTATAAAAATTAAATTGGTTACCTTCATTAAAAGAGGCTAGATTTACTTTGATATCTTTGTCTCCTTTAACAAAAATTTCTTGCCCTGCCTGTTCCCCTTTTATTTCAAACATCCCAGCTGTCTCCATATACTCTCCCGTTTCTGGATTATGCATTGGAATTCCACTGGCAATAATATCCGTTGCATCATGAAACTCTCTAAATTTAATCTCTACATTACCCGATATAGGATTGCCATCTTTGTCTACAAAAGCATTCGCAGGGATTTCGATGGTCGTTCCTGTTGCTGTTTCGATGGTCATCCCATCTGATGTGGCAACAGAGTAGGATTGAAACGGAATATCCAATCCCTGAATCGGGGGACTCACAGCTAAAACTGGTGCTTCTATTCCTTGCTCATCAGTAGGAAGGTTAATTGCTTGATTTTTTTGGTTATTAGAATTAGAATCACAGGCTGCTAACAAAGCAGCACCTGCTACAACAGGCGTAAAAAGTCTTAAAATTTTGTTTTTGACAGTCATCATGTTATTTTGTTTTTAGAATGATCCAATATTTAGGAATTCATAAAATCTAAGTTGCAAATTGAACTGTTATTAATACCAATTATCCTCCGTGAAGTTTATGAGAAGTGGGCTATTCGACTTTCTCCTTTTATCCAAGAAACGGAAATGAGCATCTTTTAGAGAAGCTTTGCATTTTTCGATGTTATAGAGAAAGGAAAAAAGCTACGGTGATTCATCCAAGGTTATAAGTACACCAACTACGTTTTGTGATAATCGTTAATAGAGATTTTTTTGTTTTTGCTTTACTTAGTTGCATTTTTTTAATTGTATGACTCCATAATGACATAGAATAATAAGGTTACATGATTTATTTATTTTTTTTATTTTTTAATTTCACTCTACCTTAAAACAGATCTATAATTTAAACTTTTTTGTTGTAAAATGCATTATATTGGATGACTATTTATAACAAGCCTTTTTTCCTGTATAACTACTTTTAACATCACCCATAGAAGCAATAGAATAAATAGTAGACGACTATGTCTAACAACTACTCTATACATCATATAATAATATGAATATCTTGAAATCATTATTTTACCTACTACTGTTGACAGCCTGTTTATTCCAGTCTTGCGAACTTCCTAAGCCTGCTCAACCACCAACTTCAGATCCAATTTTGGACCAATATAATTCTACGACAAACAGTAGTGATTTACTGTACCGAGATACGGTTTATATTCCAATTTACTCCGACATATACAGCGAGACCAAAGATGTGAAATTTAATTTAACGGCAACGCTAAGTATTCGAAATACAAGTTTAGTAGACACCATTTATATTGATGATATTGATTATTATGATACCAACGGACAACTTGTACGTCATTATTTAGTAGATCAAACACTAGAATTAAGCCCCATGCAATCCATTGAATATGTCATCGAAGAAGATGATACCGAAGGAGGTACAGGTGCCAATTTCATCATCAACTGGGCAGCTAATAGTCGACATGTTACCCCTATTTTCCAAGGCGTGATGATTTCTACCAACGGACAACAAGGAATCTCATTCTTAACAGAAGGCGTTTCTATTTGCAAAAAATAACCTTTCAAAATAATGGTCAAGCACTTCGTAAAAACCCTAAAACCTTTACAACTTTTGATGTATGGGTACTTAGTTATTCTGTTTGTTGGATTTGGGTTGCTTTGCCTTCCGTTCTTTCAAACTACCTCCATTCGTGTCATAGACAATCTATTTATCGCTACATCTGCCCTCTCAACCACAGGCTTGGCAACGGTAAGCATTCCTGAATCTTACAATTTGGGTGGTCAGATTGTCATTCTACTACTAGTTCAAATAGGTGGTTTGGGGTATATGTCTATTGGTTCTTTTATTGTTTTATTAACTCGCAGAAAGCTTACTGAGATGAACTTTGAGCTAATCAATTATGACTTTAGCTTGCCCGAACATTTTGAAGTTAGAAGCTTTATTCGAGATATGGTTATTGTTACTTTGGTTATAGAACTAATCGGAGCTATTCTCTTAGCGTTCATCTTTTGGAATGCAGGCGAAAACAATGCTGTTTGGAATGGCATTTTTCACAGCATCTCTGCTTTTTGCACGGCAGGTTTAAGCTTATTTCCAGATAGTTTTGTTGGATATCGAGACCACTTTTTTTTAAATTTTGTTATCTCTTTTTTATCTATTGCAGGAGCATTGGGTTTTATTGTTTTTACCGATTTATTTGAACGTTTTTCTGGACGAAAGGAAAAAATAACCCTTACTAGTAAAATTATTATACATTTCACTTTTTGGGGCATTTTGTTAGGGGCTGCTGTTCTTTTTTTGAGCGATTTATCTATTGCCAACTTAGCCCCTGAAAAGCGGTTACTAGCATCCTTATTCCAAAGTGTTGCAGCTTTTACAACCGTTGGTTTCAATTCCTATAATATTAGCAATATTAGTTCAGGACCTTTGTTTTTTATGCTATTGTTAATGATTATTGGAGCCTCTCCATCAGGAACTGGTGGGGGAATGAAATCAACAACCGTTACAACGTTGTATGCCCAACTGAAAAGTACGTTTAGGGGAACACAAGACATTATTTATATGCACTGCAAAATTCCTGAACACAGAATACGACTGGCAACTAGCAATTTTTTCTTTTACGTCTTAGTAGTTTGCCTAGGCACTTACTTATTGTTATTGGTGCAACCACAAGACAAATTTGAGGTCTTATTTGAGGCTGTTTCGGCACTTGGAACAGTTGGATTAAGTACTGGCATAACAAGTGATTTAAGCGTTTTGGGCAAAATAATTGTTATGATACTTATGTTTTTAGGTCGAGTCGGTCCATTGTCTTTTGGAATGATCTTATTTCACAGCAATTATCAAGAACCAAAAATCAAAGAAGAAGATGTGGCAATTTAAAGAAGAATTTATAAATTAAAGGATTGTTGTCTCACATAGTAGCACCACAGCTAACTATTGCTCACACATACTCACAATAAATAGCCCTCTAAATAAACTATTATGCCGCATACCGAAGTGAACCTTGTTTTGGATAGCGCCAAAATCATGGCAACCATACAAGCCCTAGAAAAACGTATTGAAGATCGTTTCCCTGAATCTAGTCTCTTAAAAACGTGCAAGGGGTTTTCACAAATAGCCGACCATAGTCAAAACAACATTGATTATATCGGCAGACGCAATTTACCAATTCGATTATTTGCTTTAGCTATTATCTTAATGGGTTTAGTAGCGCTTTTGTATAGTTTTACTTTAGTCAATTTCAAGTTCTCTAGCATGACCATTGTAGATGTTGTCACACTTGCAGAAGCTACAATTAATGATGTTGTTTTACTTGGAGCTGCTATCTTTTTTTTAGTCACCTTAGAAGTACGTTTAAAACGTAACAAAGCTATAAAAATACTAGATCAACTGCGAGGACTTGCACATGTCATTGATATGCATCAATTGACTAAAGACCCTGTTATGGTTGGCGTAATAAAGCTAAAAACATATAATTCTCCTGAACGTACGTTAAGTAAATTTGAATTGCAACGTTACTTGGACTATTGTACTGAAATGCTCTCTTTAATTGGCAAGGTTGCTGCGCTGTATTCTCAAAGCCTTCCAGACGATGTTATTGTTACGGTTGTTAATGAAATAGAATCTTTGACAAGTGGTTTGAGTCGCAAAATTTGGCAAAAGATCATCATATTGGCAGATGTTGACGACCACCCTAGATTAGCGCTCAATATGGATGTAGAATAGAAATTTTTCTTGATTTTATAATATGAAAACATTACCTTTGCCTTCTAAAGTTTACAAACATTAAGTAATAATACTATACTCCGTTGATTACCTGCGGTGCTACTTCGTGGTAGCTCCCTGCGGTCGTGAGGGCGCAAGCTTAGTTTTTTAGTTTTCCTACGAACCCGCAGGCTCAAACTAATACGATTTTTCAACGGAGTCATGTAGGTAAAGAAACAAATTAAATCCATGAAATTCACAACACTTTTTATGTTGGGCTGCTTCTTAGTATCTTCTACCATGCTATTGGCTCAACAAACTATTTCAGAAATCCAAACAGAGGCTGATCAAATAAAAAAAGAGGAAGGTTCTATCAGTTTTTCATATGCTGAAAAATTATTGGAACTTGCCCAAATGTACGAAATTCAAAAAGATTTTCAGAAAGCCACCGATTTGGACCAAGAAGTAACGCTTATTTTAAATACGTTTTCTGACAGTATTCCTCCAGATTATGAAACCGAATACATCATTCAAGAACAATTAGAAAACCTGCGTTTAAAGCAATACTTGATTCAAGAAAAAGATTGGATAGAACGAAGCATTAAAGCAAAAGCATACTTGGGTATCATGCATTTCTTTCAAATTGCTCATCGGTTTATAGGTAGCCAACACGAAGATTATTTGAATAACTGGGAGAAAGCTTATTTTTTATACAATAGTGTCAACTACTATAACCTGCAACAAGCTAGAAATCTTTGGAAAGCAATTACTCAGCATCGAGCTCAGGAGTCTCAAGAAGAAAGTTTTACACACCTTGAAGTATTATTTGGATATGCTAGTTTTTGTGATAGAACCAATGACACAGAAACCTATAATACCTTAAAAACAACCATTGAAAAACATTGGCCTTATGCCTTTGGAAACAATGCGGACTATGTACCACCACAAGAGGACTTAGATGTAAAGGACGATATCACTTTGCCAGAAGAAGAAGGAAAAGAAGAAAATTCTTCCATATTTGTTTCAGTAGAAGAAATGCCTAGGTTTCCAGGTTGTGAAGCACTCCAAGAAGATCATAAAGAGAAAAAAGCTTGCGCAGATCTAAAACTATTGCAATTTATCTACAAAAAAATAACCTATCCTACACCTGCTTTAGAAAACGGCATACAAGGGATGTCTGTCGTTAGTTTTACAGTAACAGAATATGGTACTATTGTTGATTTTAAAATCCTTAGAGATCCAGGCGGTGCTTGTGGACAAGAGGCATTGCGAGTAATTAAATTCATGAATGAATTGCCAAGTCGCTGGACGCCAGGGAAACAAAGAGGGAAACATGTTCGAGTAAAATATAATTTGCCCGTTAGATTTAAGCTGACTTAAGAAGGCATCTTTTCATTTTATTAGATAAGAATTAGCATTGTATCTAACTTTTTGCCGAATAAAAAAATAAAAAAACGTAACGTGCGTTTTTTAATAAAATTAAATACCAAAATGCTTTATCCCCTAAACTTCAAATAAATTTAGTGTGCCGCTAAATAAAAATATCCTTGAAATAGTAGTAAGTACTTCTTATAATTTATATATTACGGTCAAATGTCTGTTTGAATTGCTTTGGCATTTTTTTTAATTTAAGATAAAACAAATCATAACACTATGTTTTCGAATCTATTTTTCTTGTTTCAAACACCACCAACAGATACAACTGGTTTAGAACCAACTGTACAAGCATTTTCTTTAATTGGAGTAGTTGCCAAAGGTGGTGCTATTGGTATCACTATCGCTATTATTCTTTTGTTCTTATCTGTTATAGCTATCTACATTTTAATTGAGCGTTATTTGACCATCAAGCGCGCTGGAGAAGTAGATGATAATTTCATGAAGGAGATTGGAAGTTTTGTACAAAATGGTGACATTCAGTCGGCAATCAACAAATGCAATGTAACAGACACACCTGTTGCCAGATTAGTTTCTAAAGGGTTACAACGCATTGGAAAACCATTAGAAGATATCAATACAGCTGTACAAAATGTTGGTAATTTGGAAATTTACAAACTAGAAAAGCGATTGTCTTTGTTAGCAACCATCTCAGGAGCTGCTCCTATGATTGGGTTCTTGGGTACGGTGACTGGTATGATCTTGTCTTTTATGAATATGGCTGGTGGTGATGTTAGTACGGAATCGTTGGCTGGTGGTATTTACCAAGCTTTGGTAACAACAGCATTTGGTTTGGTGGTAGGTATTATTGCCTTTATTGGTTATAATACATTGATTGCTCAAATGGATCGAGTTGTATTTAAAATGGAAGCGGCTACCGTAGAATTCCTAGACTTATTACAAGAGCCTGCTAGACACTAACATAAATTATATTTTAGTTCTTAAGCACACTGCAAAGTGAATGTTCAATAATTTTCAAGCAAATCTTTGTTTCAAACTGCTAAAAAGTATTGAATTTAAGGCTTTCTAAGCTGAAAAATTTATTTTATAGTGTGCTGAGAGTTTATTTCCTATTAGAACTAAAATTTTTCTCTTCACTATTTTTAGAATAGTTCGTTGCTTATTTTCGGTAACTTTTCTCTTAAAAAGAGTAATGATTTGCCATTTAAGTTAGATTTAAATTTTTGGAGGTATATCCAAATCGAACTATTTATTTTATTAAAGCACCTTTAATATGGGATTAAAAAAGAGAAATAAATTCAATGCAGAATTTAATATGTCGTCTTTGACGGATATTATCTTTTTGTTATTGATTTTCTTTATGTTAACTTCAAGCTTGACCAGTCCTAATAGTCAGAACTTGGACCGACCAAAATCTAGTAGTAAAACGCCTTCTCCTCAAAACGTTGCGCTTTCGATTACACCAGAAGGCAAATTTTTTGTAGATGCAGATGAGGTTCCTGAATCTCAACTAGAACAAAAATTGCTTGAAGCAATTAATAAAGAAAGAAGAAAAAATCGAGAAAAAAATATCCAAACTGAAGTAACGGTTGTTTTAAATGTAGAAATGACTGAAACAACAGGAACTATCGTTGAATATATGAAGCTTAGCAACAAACTAGGTGTGCGCCTTATTTTGGCAACAGAACCAGGAGATGAATAATTAAACGCACTCTATTATACTTTGAGTTGATCGGTTGCTGTTGCACCCCTCAAAGTATTAAAACGTTATAAGTTTGCTAAAAAACATCAAACAATGGGATTAAAAAAAAGAACAAAAGTATCTGCAGAGTTTAATATGTCGTCTTTGACGGATATTATCTTTTTGCTGTTAATCTTTTTTATGTTAACATCTAGTTTGGTAAGTCCAACCGCAATTAATTTAAAATTGCCTAACTCTAGTACCGATGCTAAACGCGATACTAAAAAAGTAGAAGGACCAATCAAATTAGACATTAATAAACGTAAAGAATACACAATTAATGGTAAACGCTTGGCAGAAAAAGCCGTCCGAGGAAAATTAACGTCTATCGTAAACAATGATCGAAGACAACCAGAGGACATTACAATCATTTTATCTATTGATGAAAATGTAGATGCTCAAACATTGGTAACTAATGTAGATTTAATCAACGATTTAGGTATTAAAATGATTTTGGCAACAAAACTTTCTAAATAAGCGTTTAATATAACTGTAGCAAGTATTGCTACACAAAATCATAAATGCTTAAAAAGCATGGCATTTAGACGAAATTTTAATAAAGCTGATGATGCTCAAATTCGCCGAAAGATAATTGTATTAATTGGAACAATTGTGACTGTTGTTATATTAGCTCAATTGGCATGGGAGCTCAGCCATTCAGATACACCTCATTTGATTGAAGTCGAGATGTTGGATAGAAATCAGTTTATTATACAAGGCGATACAACTAATTACGAGGAATTTGCATCTAAACTAAAAAAGGAAGTTATACAATCTAAAAAAGAGCATTTGAACAATCAAATTCAATTGAAACTACCTCCTACTAGCAAACAATCTAAAGAAGTTGCAGACATTATTATGATTGTTAATGGAATGAATTTGGATTGGGAAATAAAATATTAATACTATGATTACCAACAACTATACGAGTCTAGAAGACTTCGAAAAACCAGAAGACAAACGAAAAGGACGTATTGGCGCAGGCATTTTCTTAGTTACAGTACTAGTTCTATTATTTGTTCCTTGGTTCAAAACTATTTACCCAATTCCTGAGGCAGAGGGCTTGATGGCGTCCTTTGGGGATGTGGAACTCGCAGGTGGCAGTGAAGATTTTGTCAAACCTGCTGAACCTACTCCTCCTCAACCAGATCCTGTCGAAACAAAACCTGTTGTAGAAAAGGTAGATGAAGTTGAAACGGTTAAGAATGACGAAGAACCTATCGTCAACGAAAAACCAGAGCCTACTCCAACACCACCTACTCCAGAACCTGAACCTGAACCAACTCCGACACCACCTAAACCAGATCCTGGTTCTTTATTCCCTGGATCAAGTAAATCCAATGGAAAAGGAACAGCTAAAGGTGATGGTACCCAAGGTCGCCCAGATGGAAAAGGAGATTTAGGAGGTACAGGAAATGGTGATAAAGGGAAAGGAAAAGGAAAAATTGGTAGTCGCCGCAATATTCGTAAATGCGAAGATTACAAAGCGGGCAATGCTTCTTGGCAAGAAAAAGGAACGGCTGTTGTCACAATTTGTGTGGATGCCAGAGGCAAAGTGGTTAGCGCTGAATTTAATCGCCGAAAATCAACCATTACAAGCCAAGCTTTGATTGATTTGGTGGTTGGCTGTGCCAAAGAATATCGCTATGAAAAAGCCCCCGGTCAACCAGAGGCTTGTGGAGATATTACCATCCAATTAGGCGTCCACTAGGATTGTACTAATTCATAAAAAATATTTTACCTGAGCATCAATTCATTTCTGAATTGGTGCTTTTTTTGTAATCTTATTCGTTACTTTAGGGAGCCTTAAACAATAAATTTTATTAAATTACAAACTATTTTTTTGTTAAAGTGTTTGAATTGTTGCTATGGTTTTAAAAAGGTTAAAAGGTGCTGACATATTATTCTATTTGGTCATTACTTATGTGATGGTTGCTGGGAGTTGGTGGTCTTATCTTTTGTATATCAAAAACTCGGATGCACTTAATGCTAAAAAAGAAGTTTTGTGGTTGCAAATGAAAGAACAAGGCATCACTGACCGGCAGGTTTATCTGGAATCCGCAGAGTATACCCGTTTAATAGAGCAATATGGTCGGCAAAAATGGATGATTTTTGGCGAATCTTCTGTTTTGCTTATCCTAATTGTACTTGGTATTTGGCGAATAGCCCAAAGCCGCCAAAAAGAATTGGCTTTAGCTGAACAACAACGAAATTTTTTATTATCAATTACCCATGAATTAAAGTCCCCCATTGCTGTTATAAAATTAACCCTAGATACGTTTAACAAAAGGACACTCACCGCCGAACAAAGCAAGATGCTCACTACCAATGCTCTTGCAGACACCGACCGGCTCAATAAATTGGTAGAAGATTTGCTCTTGGCTGCGCGCGTAGATGGAGGATATCAGTATACTTTTGAATCTCTTGACTTGGGGCTCTTGCTCCAAAAGTGTATAAAAATAGCTGCTCCTAAATATAGCGGAACCATTGAATTTAATAATAATGTTGGAGATGCAACCCTCAACAGAGGTGATCAAACTACTTTATCTTCTGTTTTTTTAAATATTATAGAAAATGCTATAAAGTATGCCCCCAATACTTCAAAAATTATTATTAGCTTGATGCAAAATAAGGAAAATACTTATTGTGTCGAAATTTCCGATTTTGGTCCAGGGATTTCTAAACTGGAACGTGAAAATATTTTTGAAAAATTTTATCGAATTGGCAATGAAGATACGAGAAAAACAAAGGGTACTGGATTAGGATTGTACATTGTTAAGCAAATAGTAAAAGCACACAAAGGCAATGTTAGTATCAAAAGTAATCAACCTACTGGTAGTATTTTTACCATTTCTTTGCCTAAAGCATGATAAAATAAAACGGTAGCAACTTGCAAATCAATTATTGTTACCTTTAATAATTAAGTAATCTTGTAAAATCTAATGCCAACAAAATGAACATTTAAAGGTTTATTAAGGTTAGAGAATTACATGATTAAAAACTCCTAACGAATTACAAGTTAAATAGTATGGCAGTACGAATTTTTTTAGTCGAAGATGAAATTAGCATCCGAGATGCACTCAAATTAAATTTAGAATTAGAAGGCTACGAAGTTGTCACCACTGGTGATGGAAAACAAGTCTTAAAAATGTTCAAAGAACAACACTTTGATATTGTATTGTTAGATATCATGTTGCCTGAAGTTAGTGGTTTGGAACTTTGTGAGCAAATCAGGTTGGTTAATATGGATATTCCAATTATCTTTTTAACCGCAAAAGATACAACCGCAGACAAGGTTACAGGACTCAAAAAAGGCGCTGACGATTATATTGTCAAACCTTTTAACTTAGAAGAATTGCTGCTTAGAATTCAAATTTTGCTCAAACGCAGCCAAGGCAAAACGAGCACTTCTTTGGATAGCTTTGAATTTGGAGATAACAAAGCTAATTTTAAAACATTTGAAGCAACAGGCAAACAAGGTGATTTTAAATTGACAAAAAAAGAGGCCATGCTTCTAAAACTGCTGATTGAACGCCGTGGTGAAGTCGTGTCTAGACAACAAATTTTACAAAGTGTTTGGGGCTATGATGTCTATCCTTCTACTAGAACAATTGATAATTTTATCTTATCTTTCCGCAAATATTTCGAAGAGGATCCCAAATCTCCTAAGTTTTTCCACTCTGTCCGTGGCGTTGGATATAAATTCGTTACAGAAGAGGGATAAAAATTGTATCAATTATATTTATGAAAATCTGGAAACAATCGTTTACCTTAGAAGGCTTGGACAGTATGTCCGCTAATACTCTATCCGAAACCTTTGATATCAAATTTGTAGAGTTTGGTGATAATTATTTGATAGCAGAAATGCCTGTCACAAATAAAAATGTACAACCGATGCGCATTTTACACGGTGGAGCCTCTGTTGCACTAGCAGAAACTGTTGGAAGTATTGCCTCTGTCCTTTGTTTGGACGACCCTACAACAAATCATCCCGTAGGGTTAGACATCAACGCCAATCATTTGCGCTCTGTTCCCGAAGGAGGGAAAGTCCAAGCAAAAGTTACTCCAATTCATTTGGGTAAAAAAACACATGTATGGCACATTGATATTACAAATGAAGCAGGTAAAATGGTTTGTGTCAGTCGATTAACAATGATGATTCGAAAAGCTCGAATCTAGTTCATTCCTAATCATAATAATTACTATATAGCCCTCTAATTGTTAATAGAGGGCTTTCGTTTTTTCATAGTTACTTTCTGCTCATCGAACGATCAACTTTTCTTCATAAAATACTCCTTGATTGTTGGTTGCTATAATAGAATACAAACCTGTTGCTAAACTTTGTACATCTACTGTTAAATTTCCCTTTCCTATCGTCGTTTCTTCCCTAACAACCTTGCCTTGCGTATCCACAATTTTCCATTTCAGCGTTTCTCTGTTGCTTGGAAAATCGAAAGTTATTTGAATAGTGTTACTAGCTGGATTGGGATACACATTGAAGGTATTCTTGGAACTGGTTTTAATTGCATCCGTCCCTACCGTTGTATTGACTTGAATTGTAAATCCCTTAACCTCTACCCCAGGAACTGGCATTGCATGGTCGTTGACTTCCACCCAAAAGGTATGTACCCCTGTATCTTGAGCCGTTGGTGTCCAACAAAATGTTCCTATAGGATTGTTGGTTGTATCAATCGTAAATGTTGCTCCAGCTATAGCGTTGTTCCATGTCATGGTCAACTGTTGGCTTGTATCCAAATCTTCTCCATGTATATCAAAACAAAGTGTTTGACCAACTAGTATCGTGGTATCAAAATTATTCGTACTGTCTATTCCTGTTATAATAGGAATGTTATTAGTAGGGCAATTTAAACTAACAATCGCTATTTCTCGTATCGTAGAACCAATGACAAGCCCATTTCGTACCTCTTCAACCAAAACACAAAACATACTTGCCTGTTGTATTGATGCGGTATAATTAATTTGCCCTGTTTGCGTATCAATAGAAACAGGATTAGTCGCCCCCAAAGGAGCTGTTCCGCTATAGCCTGAGTTATAATTAACCGTTTGATTAGAATCTTGAAGACAAGGAATCAGAGAAAATCTCAAACTATCACCATCAGGATCTACAGCACCTTGATTGTAGGTTGATGACCAATTAGCACAAGCCCCAATAATAGGAGGATTCATAAAAAAAGGAGATGTATTGCATGGAATAGAAAAATTTTTTATTTCCGTTTCTAAATAAAATAGCGTGGTATCTGGATCATTTATAGATGTTAAACTATCGCTGCGACAGCAGCTTTGCCAACTAAGATTAATCATGGAGCAAGTAGCAGGAATAACAAGCGTATCTATATATGAATAGTGCTCTACTCCTCTAGTTCCTGTTCCTCCATTACAAGAACTTCCACTAGCACCCCCAAATATAGAACTAGTTACATCCACAGGTGAGCCTGCTGCTTTGGGCATCAAAAGTACTCCTGCATTCAATCCTTG
The DNA here is from genome assembly GCF_000724545.1 of Aureispira sp. CCB-QB1. GTDB lineage: Bacteria > Bacteroidota > Bacteroidia > Chitinophagales > Saprospiraceae > Aureispira. The sequence continues at coordinate 79,845 of NZ_JHBV01000029.1, forward strand.
GCAAGCACCCGACCAGTTTAAAGATATAGAATCGGGTAGATCAGCCCCCGAACAATCGGCATACACATTTAAGGAAACTCGATAGGTATTTACTCCTATACATTCGTAAGATATTTCTCCTCCTAATAGGCTTGCTGTTTGTCCATTAACAAGATTTATTCCCCATAAATAGCTTACAATTAATACCCAAAGAAGGTTAAAATTCTTTTTCATTAGATAAAGTGTTTTAATGGTTATGTGATGTTTTTTATAATTGCTAAAGATACCTCATAAGGTATTTTTTTTAAATTACAATTATAACGATGTAGCACTAGGTATGGCTGCTTACTAAGCTATATATTACGATTAAGGCATTCAATTTGTTTTTTCAATCAAACTAACATTAGTTTTTTTTGGATTTTTAATAAAAGAATTGTTTTTTAAAACATTACTCCATTGAAATCTCGTAGTAGCAGCGAAGCAAAGCAACGGAGTATTATTAAAACATAGACGTTGAATGCCCCTCTCTTAAAAATCTCAAATTTAACGCTATTCATTCACTTTTAATTTAGTTGAAACATGTCTCAAAAATACTTGGGTTTTCCATTATCAAAAGAATTAGAAAATCGTGTTCAAGACGTTTTATTGGATCTAAAAAATAACCATGACCGTCGCCAATTTGCCCTAAAGCTATTCCAAGTAATTAGTGATTTGTCTGACGAAGGATTAGATTATTACTTTATTCAATCTTTAAAAAAAGCAGGCTTAAGCAAAATCAAAATGATTGCTGTTGAAAATGCCATCAAAGTTGGTAAAAAAGCAATTTTGGGTGTTGGCAAAAGTATTATAAAAGCTATGAATGACGAACAACTGCTCGTTATCGGAAGTGTCTTGGAGGACTCTTTAACCATTCGCTCAGAAGAAGCATAAAATCTATTGATTAGCGAGCTAAGCGACTATTCACAATAAATATCAACCAACTCAAGTTATAGTTTTATGGATGGTTTCGTCCAGTCATGCTTTTACTTGCTATGTATTTTGTACTAAGATTTTGATTCTCAACTGCACAACACTCATGCAATCAACTAATCCATAATCATGATTTTTTTTTATAGCTTAATAATTCTTGCCTTTTGTTCTGTTTCCAGCTGGGCACAAACAGCCACATCTAAATTAGAAGTAGGGCGTCTTTCTGAACCTTTGTTAGAAGCATTGATTCTTGAAAAAGTCAATGCACATCGTCAGGAGAAAGGTCTAGGAGAATTACAAAATGAAGCAACACTTGCCAAAGCAGCTGCTAATCACTCTTCTTATCAAGGAAGCATCAAAGAATTAACACACGAACAGCGGAATGCTAGTCTAAAAACTCCCGCTTTGAGGGTTGCTAAATTTGGTGGCAACTTTAATTTAGTTGGTGAAAATGTGGCTTTAGTTCCTTTGGGTGTAGAAAGCACCTATGCCAGTATAGCAGAAGATTTTTTTCAAGCTTGGAAAAAATCACCACCGCATTATAAGAATATGATTAGCCCAGATTATAAGAACTCTGGCATTCGTTTTCGGTTTGGGAAAGATCCCAAAACTAAAACACCAATCATTTATGCAACTCATGTATTTGCTGGATTAAAAGCTCGCTTCTTTTCTGATGTCATTACTCCTAGTGATAATTATGGTGTATTGCCCTATAACGAGACGTGTAATTATTACAAAAAAACCAATGCCATCGCCGAAGTCTTAGCAAATTTTGTTGTTGTCAAAAAAGACTCTGTCTATTTGCATTATCATAATTTAAAGCACATTCAACAATATTTTTTGACCAATGAAAACGATGGTTTTGCAATCGACATTGTTGAACGCAAGCAATTTCCTTGCGACGCGAGTAACTTGATCAGTTCTACAGGGGCTTATCAAGGAGTTCCAATGCCTCCTAAATTTAGAGATGAGTTGTTGCTTAACAATCCTATGCAAGCACAGAACAAATTCTTAGCTTTTCTTGGCGTTCTTCCCGAAGGTTTGGTAGATAATTATCAATTAAATGTTGTTAGCATTCGAGAAAATTGTGCTTGTACCAATTCTAGCTATTTAGAAGTTCCTGTTAATGATATTCCCTTGGTCAAAATTCTTCCCGTTTGGCACACGACATTCAAGGTCAACAAATTGGACTACGAAGAACAAATCACAGAGGTTCAATTTGGTCAAGGAAAATCAGATTTAAATCATTCAGAAATAGCTCAAATAAAACAATTGATACAAAACTATCAAAAAAACATCCAACGCATACACATTTTTGCAACAAGTTCAGTTGAAGGCAATAGTGATAAAAACGAACAGTTGGGAATAGATAGAGCCATGCACATACAACAAATTTTTGAACAAGCAGGCTATCCTTCTGACATCATCAATTATCACACTTTAGAACGTTGGGATCTATTCCGTCAGCAAGTCAAAGGAACGCCTTTTGCCTTTCTTTTGGAAATGACCAATGCTCAAATTCAACAACGTCTTAATACAGATCAAGAGCTATTTAACAAAGTTGAATATCTATTGGTACAACAACGAAAAACTCAAATTACGCTAAAAATTGCTACCGAAGAAAAATTCGCAACAATCCCCTACAATGAACAAGAGTTATTAATAGAATTTGAACGCCTTTTGGAGAATAAGGAATTAGAAGCAGCTTTGGAAATTCAGTCTCAAATGGTCTATGCTTTTGTCAATGATAAGCTAAAAAAATCAACGCTGTTGGCGACTAAAATTCCATTAGAAAAAGAGTATATTCCTATGCTCAGTAATCAAATTGCGGTAGAGTTATTCTTTGGGGATTATATTCCTCATTCTGTTTTGGTTCCCAATTGGGGCGATCCATTTTTTAGTGTTGATCAAGCTTTTTTGGACAAATTAGTTCAACTTGTTCAATTATCTGAAACAGATTTACCACTCCAATACAATTTAAGCGCTTTTGCTATCAAATACATGCGATACACACGAGCAAGTATTATGGATGCCGCACAACTTTACGAAAAAATATTGGGATTCTCTGATAGTAATATTTATGGGAAATTCAGTACTTGGAATCAAATAGAAATAGAACGTTTGAAATTAAATTTTCACTTAGCTGCTGCCGATTATTTTTATCAAAAATTTGAGTACGAAAAACGAGATAACTCTCTAAAATACGTTCGTAAACACTACGCTAATCAAGATTTAAAAATAGATGAGGCGCTTTATTTAGCTACTTATTTTAATCAAAATTATCGTTTTAATTGGGCAATTGATTTGCTCAAAAACAGCTTAAAAGAAGCACCGAATCACGAAGATACTTATTTTACCTATGTTCAAACATCGACTTTGTTACAGGATTTTAATCAAGCATTGGATACGTCTTATTTGGAAGACATAGCTAAAGCTCTAGAGATGAATGCTAATCGATGTTGTACTTGGATGAACACCAATTATCAACTAATGCAAAATCCTCAGTTCAAGGCAATTTACTGTAAAAACTGTTTAAAAAATAAATAGTAGTGCGATGGGAAATAAAATTTTAATTACAGGCGCCTCAGGCAATATTGGTCAAGAGTTAATCCACTTTTTATATCAAAACCACTCTATTACTGTTGACATTATTGCAGGTATTCGATCTCTAGCTATGCCACCTAAGTCGCTTTCAAAATACTCGAAACTACAATACGTTCATTTTGATTTTACTAATCCTAATACTTTCAATCAAGCGCTAGATGGTGTGCAAACGGTATTTTTGCTTCGTCCTCCTGCCCTTGCGGATGTCCCTCGTATATTTGTGCCCCTCATTAAGGCTTTTGAAAAAAATCATGTCAAGCAAGTGTTATTTTTATCCGTTCAGGGAGCTGATAAAATAAAAATGATTCCTCATTATAAAATAGAACAATTGCTACTAAATAGCCAGTTAGATTATATCTTTTTGCGCCCCAGTTATTTTATGCAAAACCTCTCGACTACCTTACATCAAGACATTCTAAAGGAAAATCAAATCTTCTTGCCTGCAGGCAAAGCACTCTTTAATTGGGTAGATGTTGCCAACATAGGAGAAGCTGCAGCAATTTTATTAACTAATTTTGAAACGTATAAAAATCAAGCTTTTGATTTAACAGGTAGTGAACTATTGAATTTTGAGACAGTTGCCCAATTATTGACACAAGCATTACACAAAAATATTCGTTATGTTAGCCCTAACCTCATTCGCTTTTATAGAAAGAAAAAACGCCAAGGACACACTACTTCCATGATACTTGTACTCATTATGCTACATTTCCTTCCTCGCTTTAGCAAGCCTACTACTTTGTCGAATAATTATAATTTGTTAACAGGAAAAAAGCCAACTCTATTGGCAGATTTTATAGCTAGAGAACGCAATACTTGGCTCTAGTACTATTCTCGCTAAATACTTTCTATAATTGAGCAAATCTCTGTTATCTTTATTAAGTTACCCGAAACCTTAATACCGTTTTAAGCTTATCGACAGCCACTTTTCTAAAATCTGATAGATAAATTTCTCTATGCACTTTTGATATTCTGGTTAGATTCTGCTCTTTAGCAAATGCTTCCATCAATTGAAAACTTTCTGGCTCATTATCATAACTCCCAATGTGCAACATTTGTACACATTTTCCCTCTTTTATAGTTTCAAATTGGAGGTTAGTTAACTGCTTTTGAGGTTTTTTCTGTTGGGTAAGTGCCAACATTTCTTCAAAGAAGGCTTGGCTAACAAAATCAGGTTGTCGAATCATTAACTTAAACACCAAATCATCCTTATTAATTAATCCAGTAAAGTTCTCTTTAGCAGCTTGATTAATATCCCACACTCCCTCTAAAGGATAAACGGTATAATCCACGTAGTTTTTAGGGCAATTGTCTAATTTTTTCAACGTCATTTTTATAGCATAAGACACGCTATACAAAGCCGCAATGCATTCTGAAAATAGGCCACTATTAGGATTTCCTTCTCCATGGAGTGTAATAAATTGATAAGCTGGCACTTCAATTATTTCAGGCTTATTCTTAGGCAAGTAAACTTTTTTCTCTTTTTTTCTCCATTCGTGTTTCATAAACTTATTTTAGATGTTAATGAATAATATGAAGTCAAAGCTACACCATGCTTATGACAGCCTTATGTCAGCAACCATACATTTATTCATCGCTCGAAATTGCCTCTCGAAGAATGGATTCGTATACCACTTCTTGCATTCTAGAACGAATGTCTTTGCGAATTAAGGTCATATTTTCACCAGAAGGAAGCGTTCGGTTAGACAAAAATAAATATACAATCTTATTCTCAGGGTCGCCCCAAGCACCAATGCCTGTAAATCCTTGATGTCCAAAAGTTAAATTAGATGCCTGATACGCTACATTAATAGAAGTTCTAGGCTTGTCGCTTTCTTCTTTTCGGTCAAAACCTAATCCTCTCCTAGATTGGTTGCTGTATTTTGCTGTAAATTGTTTTACGGTTGCTTCTTTCAAATAACGCTTGCCACCATACTCTCCTCCATTAATCAACATTTGAAAAATAGCTGCCAAATCCCTTGCATTCGAAAACAATCCTGCATGCCCAGAAACCCCATTAATCATTGCAGCCCCCATGTCATGTACATCGCCTTGGATTCGTTGGTATCTAAAATACTGGTCATCTTCGGTTGGAATAATCAAATCTCGTGGCACTCCCTTTTTTAATGGATTGAACATCATTGTCGTCAATCCCATTGGGCGATAAAAGGTTTCGTTAGCATAGTCATCTATATTTTTACCGCTTACCTTTTTAATCAATTTTGCAAATAAATAAAAGCCCAAATCACTATACTTATAATTCTTTCTTGAGCGCAAATCTTGATTATAAATTCGTTGCCAAATAACAGAATCAACCTTAGATTGAGCGAAATATAGATTTTCTGCTACTCTTATTGAATAGTCCTTACTTGGTTTGTCAGAATAATAACGCCCCATAATAGGCTTCTTGTTGTCATCCAAGGTTTTTACATAAAAAGGAATCCAAGGTTTGAGCCCTGCTTGATGCAATAAGACCTCTTTGATCGTCATCCTAGACTTGTTGGTGCCGCGCAATTCTGGCAAATAGAGACTCATAGGCTGATTGATGTCCAGCTTACCTTCGTCCACCAAACGCATGATCGAAATTGTTGTGGCAGCTACCTTTGTAACAGAAGCTAAATCATAAATATTTTCTAGGGTTACTCGTTTCTTTTTTTGATAATCATAATAGCCATAAGTTCTATGGAAAGCAATTTTGCCATCTTTTGCTACCAATACCTGACAACCAGGAGCCGCCTTTTCTCGAATCATTTCAGCAGCAATTCTATCAATTTTAGACAAAATAGAAGCATCCAATCCAACCGATTCAGGGCTAGATGCATACATCATTTTTTGTACTTCAGTATCTTTTCCCATGCCATATTGAAATTTAGTCGAAGCAGAAACAGGCAAGCGACCTCTAAATGGTAGGGCTCCTGCAATCCCTCGCGCTGCTAATTGCTGTGTTAATATTTCATCATTAAAAGCAACTACAGCTCCTTGAGCAGTTGGGAAATTCTTCAAAGCATAAGGCGTTCCAAAGACAACAACTAGAACTTTTGTTTTAGAACTTATTGTTCGAACTGCTTTTTGAATGCCTGAAGCAATTCCAAAATTATTCTTAGCATTTTTGCCAATATTATGAACGGCAACAATAACAATGTCTTTCTTTGCTAACTGTTTGATTCGATTATTAGAAACATTATTTTTAGCAAAGTGGTGGTGTTTGATGCCATATCTTGAAAGTTCTTTGGTAAATGCAGTTTCATTACGGCTTGTTCCCACTGATATACAAGCAATACGCTGCTTTCCTAAAGGAAAGATAGCTGCGTGATCAACCAACGTTAACGCCTGACTGACCATTTCTTGCTTCAAAGCTTTATTCGCTTGAACATTTAAACGATTAACAACATTTTTAGCATTAACAGGCTTGTAACTATGCAATCCTAGTTTGTACTTAGCATGCAAAATCTTACGCACTCGGCTATCAATTTCTTCCCATGTGATGAGTCCTTCTTTGATCGCTGCATAAATTCGCTTTTTCGCATTAGGAATATCTTGCGTCACCAACAAGATATCATTTCCAGCTAATAATGCTTTTAAATCTGTTTCTCCATCTTTATAATGCTTTGTTACCCCCTTCATATTAAGAGCATCCGTAAAAATAAGTCCTTTAAAGCCCAATTTTTCTTTCAACAATCCCGTGACAGCAGGTTTGGAGAGTGTAATGGGCAAATTAGGTGTAGAATCTAAGGCAGGAATATGCAAATGAGCAACCATCACACTTTGTACACCATGTTGCGCTAAATTTTTGAAAGGGTACAGTTCTACACTATCCAACCGTTGCATATTATGTGGTATTACAGGCAAATCTTTATGTGAATCGACATCTGTATCTCCATGCCCAGGGAAATGTTTAGCGCAAGCCATTACTCCATTATCTTGTAAACCTTTGATGTACTGAAAAGATTTTGCGGTTACATTTTCTCTATTTTCACCAAAAGAGCGGTCTCCAATAACAGGATTGGCAGGATTGTTATTAACATCTACAACTGGTGCAAAATTAACGTGAATTCCCATTGCCTTGCACTCCGCAGCTACTGCTGCCCCAAAGTCATAAATTAATGCGTTGTTTTGAATAGCCCCCATCAATAGTTGACGAGGAAATTTAACAGAGGCACTAACCCGCATATTGGTTCCCCATTCGGCATCCATAGCCATCATTAGTGGCATTTCTGAACGCTCTTGATATTTATTGGTCAATGCAGCAATGCGATCTTCATGACCTCTAAAAAAAATGATCCCTCCAATCTTATGCTTATCAATCGCCTCCAAGATCTTTTTTTCATCACTCCCCCCCTTAGGAGGATAAGCACCAACCATAAACAACTGCCCCAAGCGAGCCTCTTTATCCATTTTTTGAAGTTGCTTATTAACCCAGGCTTCCTCCTCTTTTCGGCGTTCTTCTGCCAACAAACGAGCAGCTTCTTCGGCTTGTGCAATAGAATCTTGGACAAATTTTTGTCGTTCCAACTCAGCTCGGTTAGGAACATCAGATTGACACATTAAAAAACTAGTCAATATAATTACAATAACGGTGATACCTACTTTTGGCGTCATTCTTTTTTTCTTTATGTTTTTATTCTATCGTTACTTCGTCGCAAAATCGTATTGAATTGATTGTCTGTAACAACATATACCATTCCTTTATAGAACCATTATCTAAACTGTCAAAAAAACAATCATTTTAAATATGGGAGATTTTTTGCAACTACGCTACTCCTTTAATAAAGCGAGCAATCTCAAATAAGATAAGCTTTTGAGTTTAGAATTTCATAGAAAAGAAACGTTTTTTTGGAAATATTAAGTATTAGGTGATTACCTTTTTTTATTTGGCGAATTAAGCTTTAAATGGAGCTTGGCTCCATTTGTTTTAGCAACCACCTGCTATCATTTGTTCAACATGAAAATTCTCTTGATATGCCACTTAAACAAAACTTTTCTTGCTTTATTTTACTCTGCTGTTTTTTTTGCCTTACCTCCAATTCCTACGCTCAACAAAAGCCTAGAAAGGAACGCAAAATTAGGAAAAATCAAAGGTATAAAAAATCTATCTTAGATAATTTGCCAACTTTTTTTGTCGATGATTCTAGGTTTCCTAGTTATTTAAAACAAATCTATAAGCGAGATGCGGCACGAATGTCTATTCGACTACTAAACAATGAATTGCGTGTATCCAAACAAACTGTTCAAATTCCCGAAGAATTGGTTCAAGCGGTTTATAATGCTATGGTTGCCGTTCGTACAAGCGACTACAGTTCTATTGACACAATTACCAATCAATATTATATTCGGACATTTCCAGTGCCTAATGTTGAAAAAATTGTCTTGGTTGCCGAGCACGACGCTCCTTGGTTAGAACCACTAAGGCAACGCCAAGATACGACAGGAAGTGTTGCGATGAATGCTATCATCAAGGAACATCACCTAGTTCTTACCAAGTTAGTTCATTTAGATGAAGAGCGAGTTGCATTAGTATTACAATCTAGTGAACCTATTAACATTCCTGCTTTAATGATGCGTTTTTTTATTAGTGAAGGAATTGGGTCTATTGAAGAAGTTTTACCTTATGGTGACGGCAACGATATTAGCATCGTGCGTACCAAAACAGGCTGGGATTTAGTTTATAGTTTTAAATTTGGTGATTGCAGTTTTCAATGCCAAAAATTCCGAAACTGGTCGTTTTCTGTAGAGGAAGATGGTTCTGTGAATTATAATGGAAGTTCTGGATATACGATTCCGCCATGGAACACAAAAAGTAAGGATGCCAAACGCTATCCTGATGTTTTGGCAAAAAGATAATAACGCTTTCTCAAAAAAACATCCCTGTTCTATACTTATTAGTAGTTAGCTACGCTGCTACTTCGTGGTCGTTGATTAGCTCCCTGCGGTCGTGAGATCGCTATCGCTTAGTTGTTTACTTTTTTACCAAAAAGATAAAAAAGCACATTTATATTAGTTTGATAATCAAAATTTTAACACAAAACGCAATAAAATCACAACTTACTGATTATCAACTGCGCAGCACTCACGAAGTAAACTAATAAAGTTTTTCAACGACCACGTAGTAGCAGCGCAGCTAACTATTGATACTTATTCTACCAATAGAAAATGAGCCAACTCTCAACGATTTGGCTCATTTTTTCATAAACAAAACTATCATATCACGAAGCTAACTTACTAAGTGACAATCTATTTAGTCTTTATTTTCAATTTCTTTCATATTTGCTTTAATAAACTTAGCGTAATTCGCATCAAAGGACTCTGCTGTTTGCTCAAAAGTTTGCTCACTAAAATATTGCGGTTCAACATCTACTGTATTACCACCAATTTCTTTCACTTTTTCAACAACTTCATTAAAATGAGAATCTCTTTGTCTTGCTATATCAGCTGCTCTATAAGCGTCATGTGAAGAGAAAACCGCTTGACGTGCTCTACTTCTATATTTAGTAAGCGGCTCATCGGTCATATCTTTGAGTTTCACAGGCAAGGCAGACCCCTCATTTTTCCAATGCTCTTCATCCAAGTCCCTCCATTTAACATATGCTCCATGACCTTGTGTTGTACCTTTCCCTTCCAACATCTGAAGCGTGTTTAACTGTAATTCACAGTTGTGATTAAACGCCTCTCCATCATAATCACTACCACTCTTGACATTCAGATTCAGTTTTACATCTCCATAAAGCAACGCACTAAGAGGCGTATATATTTGCTTGATGCGAGCAATTGTGTAGCTAAAATTACCAAAATCAGAACCTGCTAGTTCTTCTATTTTGTTCAAAGCAAATAACATCTCTTGGAAGTTTTCAAACGCCAAGGTTCCTCGCACAACATCATTGATTTCATTAACAGCATTTTTTCCAGCCCCTGCATATTTAGTATTCATCTTTTGCTTGATGCGTTCTTTTCCTTTCAACCCTCCCATACTTGTAGCCGCCAAATTTTTGGTTTCCATAATTGGACGATTGGTGTGTTGATGGTACATAATATCTCCTTCTTTTGTAGGATCTTGCTCATCAAGCACTTTAGGATGATCTGCTTTGTATTTAACCTTTTTTTGTTGATCAATTTTCTTAGTCGAAGCACGTGTATCTACTTTTAATTGATTAAAAACCTGTGTAAAAGGTCCCAACGCTTTTGCCGCATCAGCCAACAATGCTTCAATTTGTTTATCCTGTTGTTCACTAGACAAATCCTCTTCATCATCTCCTGCATGAATGATATTTTGATTGGGTTGTGATAACATTTGTACAGGTCCAGAAGTAGTTGCTGTTTTTAAATCCGTTCTTTCTTCTGTTATCTCTGTTTTTTTTGCCTTATCTCCCATTCTAGTCGCCTGATCCTCTAAGCTAGTTTCTGTATTAGCCAAGGTACCTGTTCCCAATTCCGTATTAGGTTTCACATTTCCTTGTTTCTGTTGAATAACATGCCATAACTCATGTGCTAGATGTTCCTCTTGCCCTGGTCCAATATATATATTATTACCTTCGGTGTAAGCATACGCACCTATTTGTGCTGGTTTATCAGAATTATAATGCACTTTAACATCATCCAAAGAATACCCCGAAAGACTTTCAATAGATGCTTTCAAATCATCTGGAATTCCTGTTTTATTCGGCTTAGAGGTTTTACTGATACTATCCTGATAATCGGACAATTCTTTATTTTCATTGTTATTATCCACATCAGACTGAAATTGGCGCATGCGAATTGCTTCTGTGCTGTTATCTACAAAATCAGAATTGGTCGTATCAGGTTGTTTCCTAATCGACTCGTTAGATATCGACTGCTTTTCATCACCTGTTGACTTAGTTAGAGAATCTTTCATATTTTTATTTAGTTTGTTTACAACGTTGAGTCTCCTGTAAAGTTTCTAGTATTTAATACATTTTGCAATCATGTCGTTTTGCAAACGACAGATCCACTAAAAACCTATTTAACATTCTATTCTACTAGAGGAGAGAATTTATAAGGTATAGAGCCTAATGCACCAATAAATATACTACAATTAATGCAAATTAACAACAAAAAAAATGGAGTCATTTTATTAAAGAATGACTCCATTTTTTTTACATATAATATGTTTGACTATTTCTTAGTTAAAGCATTTAAAAAGTCCATGATAGAGTAGTACTCCATAACCACCTCACTTCCATCATTTTCCAAGCCATAAACACGCAAATTCTCTCCAGCTTCTAATAAATTAACCGCATATAAAACTTGACTATTCATGTTCCAAGCGATTTGATACAACAAGACGCGTTCATCATTATATTCGGTATCAAAATTTTCTGTTGTTCTACTAAACTCAATTTCATCATAAGTTCCTTCCTCATTTTTTTTATGGACTGTTGTATTTCCACGCCAATCAATCAAAAAGAGCGTATGCAATGTCTGCGAAATACGTTGGAGTTGTTCCTTAGGATCTTGACCTTGCCACTCTTTGTGATCTTCTAAGGAATAAAATTTAAGTCGTTTGCTTTCTCCTTCAAAGGAACGTTTTTCATCAATACTAATACCCAAGTTGATTAATTGCTCTTTTAATTGCTGCTGAAAATTAGCAGCTTGCGAATTTGTATCCTTCATAATTTGAGTGGTTTAAAATATTATAAATATGTTTTTAATATCATAATTAAATGTATTGGTTGGGCAATACATAAACACGAGGGATTCCTCAATGGTGGTAGTGGGGCAAGAAAATTAAAGTAGAATTTTTAATTTTTTGGAAAAATAAATTGTTGAAGGCTAAGTATGATGTTTCAGTTGTTGGATTTATGAAAACATCAAGATGAGAAATGAATTAAATAGAATTGAATCTAAAAATAACTGTTATTCAGTTAAGTAAGATTAAGATAATACAAAAAAATTATTATTTACAAATAATTGATAGCTATTTTTTTTGTTTTTTTTAGAATTTATGATTGATTCTGATTTTGAAGCCGTACTTCTTTTGAGTACATTTATGCTTCGGTTCGAAGAACTAAATTAGTAAACGTTTAATTTTTCAATTTGTTCTTTAATTGACCTTCTAATTGATAAAAATATTCTAAAATGAACTTAAATTTAGTCCATAAAAACGCTTTAGTTTGTGGCAGCACACAAGGTATTGGAAAGGCAACAGCTTTAGAATTAGCACAAATGGGTGCTAATATCACTTTGGTAGCCCGTAATGAAGAACGTCTAAAGAAAACACTAGCAGATTTAGACACTTCTAAAGGGCAAACACATCAATATTTATGTGTAGACTTTTCAAAACCTGAGGTATTAGCAGACACCTTGACTGCTTACTTGGCAGACGGAAAAATCATGCACATTCTAATCAACAATACAGGAGGTCCTGCGGGTGGACCTATTGAGAAAGCAGCAATACAGGAATTTAGAGCAGCTTTTGAAATGCATTTGATTTGCAATCATATCTTAGTATCTGCGGTAAAAGATGGGATGAAAAAGGCAGGCTACGGTCGAATCATCAATGTCATTTCTACTTCTGTCAAACAACCTTTGAATGGACTAGGAGTCTCCAATACTATTCGTGGCGCTGTGGCGAATTGGGCTAAAACAATGGCCAACGAACTCGGTATTCATGGGATTACTGTCAACAATGTTCTTCCTGGTGCAACCAATACTGTTCGCCTTCAATCCATTATCGAAAATAAGGCGCAAAAACAAAATAGTACGGTTGATGTGGTTGCCAATGCGATGAAAGCAACCATTCCTGCGGGGCGTTTCGCAGAGGCTTCCGAAGTTGCAAATGCTATTGCGTTTCTAGCTTCTCCTGCGGCTGCTTACATCAACGGAATTAATGTTCCTGTAGATGGTGGTAGAACAAAATGCTTGTAAGATAGATTACTTACGGTTATTAATATAATCGTTCATATAGACCACTAGTTTCTGATGCAATTTGCTTCAAAGCTAGTGGTCTTTTTTTATCAATATAGATGATTGCCTATCAAAAAACAGCCTATACGACTTAACGCATGACCATCAATGGACAGGTAATATGCTCTAACAAATGTCTGGTTGTACTTAATCTAAATAAACGCTCAAAAAAGTTTTTAGGAGGACTATACGCCATCAATAAATCAATGCTCTTTTCTTTTAGAAACAACTTCAGCCCTTCCTGAACTGTTTTTCCTTTTAGTTCGTGAAAAAGCACTTCGATATCGGCTGAATTTGCGGTCAACAACTCGTCAACTTCCCCTGGTTCTGCTTTTTTATCAGAATAAACATGTACATAATGCAAATTTGAATTTAACAATTCTGCTAAAGCCAAGGGCATAGAAACTTGATTCATATTTTCTAAGCTCAAATCCGTGGCGTAAGCAATGTCCGTTATTTTGCGATACGTTACTTGTTCTGGTACAATCAAAACAGGACAATGTGAGGTAGCGGCAACTTCTGTTGTCACACTTCCAAATAAACTCTCTATAATATTGTGTTCACCATGTGTTGGCATTACAATTAAGTCAATATCATTTTTTTTGCTAAAAGCGACGATTTCATCTTCTGGCAAACCTACAGATGCATGAGCGTGGATGTCCAATCCCTCTGTTAATTTCTGCTGTCCTGTTTTTTGAAGGTGGGCGAATCGCCCCAATTTTAGATGGGCATTTTCTTTCCGTTCTTCAATCATTTTATAAGCAATTGGGTCTGTTACAGGAACCCCTAAGTCTATACGATACACATGTAGAACATCTACCCTAGCCTTTAATTGGCGTGCAAGATTTAGGCAATACTGGTAACCTAGAACAGACATTGCTGAAAAATCAGTTGGGTAAAGTATTCTTTTTATTGGTTTCATAATTGGTAATTTTTAATTTAGTAGTTCTTCCTTCGTTCTTCAAAATGAATACAACAAGTTATTCTAAATCCACCTCTACACTTCCTACTAGGTAGCTATGAAGTCAAAAATAAGCTTTTTGCAAAAATAGAAATGTGTTTTTAATCATTTTTGTTTATGACCACTATCATAATATAGTCCATATAAATGGTTTATTTTTGTAGCAAATCAACAACTAATCATTGAATTTGTAACCTATTATTATGAAAAATATATTGTCAGCTACCGACTTCTCTTCTACTGCCAACAAAGCGGTTGATTACGCTAGTATGATTGCAAAGGGTCAAAAAACACCTGTGGAACTAAAATTACTAAACGTTTATCACATTAAGGAAGAATTGAAGCCTATTTTATCAGAAGAATACATCGAAAAATTATCTCGGCACGAATTATTTGATTTGGCAATTTACAAACAATCTAAAAATCTGCCAGCACATGTGAGTTTAAAAGGAGTATTAAGAAAAGGACCTGTTGTAGAAACTATTTTGCAGGAGGCTAGAGAAAGCAAGTCTGAATGTATCGTTATTGGTAGAAATGGTCATTCAGGAGTCAAAAATTGGCTGTTGGGGAATAACACGTTGCAACTAATTGAAAAAAGTGAGATTCCTGTTATGGTGATTCCTCGAATAGCCATTGTTCAGCCTCCTAAAAAAATTGCTATTGCCATTGACGATCGGTTTGTTCCATCCAACAAAACCTTGGCTCCTATTTATGAATTAGTCGATCGGTTTAATACAGAATTAGTTCTTTTTCATGTAGAACAAGAAGCCGCTCATTCTAATACACATAAAGAGACAGCCATTCAAATTGCTAGAAAAGGGTATCAAATTAATTTGTATAAAATGGATTCTGAAAACCCCACCGATGCGCTCTTAACAATGGCAGAAGAACATCAAATAGATTTGTTGTGTTTGATCAAACACGACTACACAACGTGGCAACAGTTATTCCACAAAAGTACTTCTTCTAATGTAGCTACTAAGAGTAAATTGCCTTTTATTATTTTAAAAGATCAGTTGTAGAATCTACGTCTATAAGATCAAGCAATTAAAGCGTTAAAAAGTGATTAAAATCATTCTTTGTGATGATGTAAGTCATTGTAAGACACTTAGAATAACCGTATTTTTATAATACAAAATACAAATAGATTTAGTTATTCTAAAAAATATATCAATCATGAAAAAATTCTTTTTAACTTGGATCACCCTCTTGGGTATTGTAGCGCTCACTTTTGCTCAAACACAAAAAACCTTGGTCAAAACTCTGCCTGTTGAGTGCCCTACTTACGAAGCTATTTTTGCCTTAAAAGGACAGGTTGACGTTGAAGAATGGGACAATAAAACCATTCGAATTGTCACCACAATTACAACTGCCAATACTCCTGAAAACGTCTTAAAAGCTTTGGTAGCAGCTGGGCGTTACGATTATGAAATGACAATAGATGATATGAATCAAACCATCACCATTGATATGCCTAAAAAAGAGAATGCGATTATGATTAATGGTGTTGATCTTGACGATCAATTAGACTATAAAATTTTCGTTCCGAAAGGAATGAATTATCAAATTGGTTTGGATTTTATGTTGATGTAATTTAGTTCGTCCAATCCCAAGTTTTATTAGCTATGTATTTGATACAATAGTTCGTTAAAAACCTTTATTAGTTTGATAATCAGTAAGTTACACCTTCGTCTCACTTCATATTAAAGCTTTGATTATCAAACTAATATAAATGTGCTTTTTTATTTTTTTGGTGAAAAAGTAAACAACTAAGCGATAGCGATCTCACGACCGCAGGGAGCTACCACGAAGTAGCACCGTAGGTAATCAACGAACTACTATGATAATAATACAGCTAACTATTGAGACAAGCGACTTAATGATTTTTAGAATCCTCGATATAGTGTTTATCTTCCTATAAAAACATGTTTTACTTGTTTAGTAGTCCGCTAAAAACAGCGGACTATTAACTTGTCAAAGCATGTTTTTTTTGTCTTTTTGCTCATACTAAGCAACATCATTTTTTAAACTAAGCAACATCATTTTATGATCTATTGAATCCCGCTATATTTGTTCTGTAATCAAAAAACAATTACTTCACTATAAAACAGATCAATCATGAAAAAGCTACTATTAACTTGGGTAATTGTACTACTAACCTTTGGTCTAGGATGGGCGCAGACAGAAAACACATTTGTTCAAACGTTTATTCCTGAAGAAGATTGTTATTTTGCCGTTTTTGCTTTAAATGCTAATGCGACAGTAAATACATGGGATGAACCAACCATCAAAATTACTTACACCCTTAAAAACCTTCCCGAAGCTAACAACACAGACAAAGTCTTTCATCAAGTTGAAATGCAGTTTTACGAAGAAGAAAGGGTCATGATTTTTGAACTTCCTAATCAAGACAAAGCAGTACTAAACAATGCCGAAAAAATGGTCGAATTCTTGGAAGTAGAAATCCTTATTCCTAATGGCATTAAATACCATGTTGTTCCAACGGCTTTACATCCACTACTATAAACAAAGCATTAATTAGGGGTTGAGAACTTACTCAAAATAAAAAAGCATTCAATCCTAAATACCATAATTCAAGCCATAAGTTTTCGTTCAATCGTTGCTTATGGCTTTTTTACTTTCTTGTTGTAGGATAATCCTATGCTTGTGTTCAATGATATAATGAACCTTGGAACTTATTAGGGTACTAGATAGTTACATAATTTATGAAACTAACAATTACAGGATATTCGACCGCTTTATTTGCAACATGGTATTTTATTGAAGAGTTGGGTTTACTCTTTGATGCAGGAGATGGGGTATCGGCTCATTTACTACAAAAATCTAGAAAAATTAAACATATTTTCATCAGTCATCCTGACAGAGATCATATTACAGGTCTATTGCAAATCCGTCAGTTAAATGCCCGTGAAGGCGGTTTTCCTTGGGTCTACTATCCCAAAGATGCAGGCTCCTTTCCTGCTATGGACAACTTTATGAGTAAATTTGATGCACATACCCAACACAATATTTGGCATCCTCTAAATGATACACAAGACGTTCCCATAAAAAAAGGAATTTTGGTGCATAGCATAAGAAATGAGCACATTGAAGCTCCTAAAAATAGCATTAAAAGTCTAAGCTTTGATGTTATCGAAGTCAAACAAAAACTAAAAGAACAATTCAAAACATTATCTCCTAAAGAATTGCAAACCCTTCGACTGCAAAAGGGCAATGATTTTATTACAGAAGAAAAAAAACAGTCTATTTTAAGTTATTCAGGTGATACTCCTGTCCAAGATTTCGATCGCTGGAAGCATTCTAAAATTCTCATTCACGAAGCAACATTTTTGGATAATTCTATCAATCCCCCCAAAGGGCAGAAAAAGAACCAACATAGCACCTTAGAAGAAGTCATAGAAATGGTGGCAGCATCTAAAGTAGAACAATTAATTTTAGGGCATTTTTCTTCTCGTTATTCCAAGCAACAAATCCAACAAGCGGTAATGTCCTTCGCTCAAAAATATGCTTTAAACATACCTATATTCTGTGTTTTTCCTGGCGAAGTTGTGAAAGATATTTTAAATACCAATTCTATTGTCTGACAACATCATAATGATGCTATCCAAACATTCCAACCAAATACAAATACGTTACTACTATTATTATTAACAAACACCAAATGAGAATTTTAGCCGGCAATACTTGGGAAGCTTTTTGAAGGTTTCGAGCTACTAAGGTCTCCTTCAACTGCTGTACTTCTGATAGTGAATAGACAATATTTTGCTCTGCCAATACTTTCAAAGCCAGTTCTAAGCTCTTTCCATTCATTTGCGCTGAAGCCAATGCTTTTTGCAATACTGTAACTGGCAAACCTCTGAAAAAACGCTCTTCAGCAGCTTCAAAATAGGTCAAAATAGTGCTGTATCTTTGAACCAATTGGTCTGCTTTTTCTTTGCACGCTTCTGGCAAAAAAACCGCCCAACCATCATAAATTCCTTTTGTTTCTACAAAATCAATAATCCGAATCGCATCTTTGTAAGCATAATAATAACGCCACTCTAAAACCATTGCTATCCCCTCTTTCTTCATAACTTCTTGAAATGCCTCTACATCTGCCGATTCATCCAAAATGAGGTAAGGTACTAATTCCGTACGCTTTTCATCTACATTATGCTTCATTTTCACTAAAATGTTTTGTTACCCAATCGGCATACCCTTCCGCCCCTAACATGGGTACAATCTGTATAATAGGCAAACCTTTCTCTTCTTGTTGCAGCATTGCCACTAAGCCTGTATAACGTTTGTGTGCCTTATTATTTCGAATCGCAGCACTAACAGCTTCCTTTGTTCCCACCAAAATAACCAATTGTTTGCCCCTTGTTATCCCTGTGTACAATAAATTTCTAAAAAGCAACCGATTATACGACTCATGAATGGGCAAGATGATACAAGGACTTTCACTTCCTTGATACTTATGGACAGAAACAGCATAAGCCAAGTCGAGCTCCAACAATTCTGAAAATTCGTATTCTACCTCTTTTCCATCAAATTCTACTACAACTATTTTATCAACATCAATCACTTTCTTAAGGTAACCAATATCTCCATTATACACACCCTTATCATAATTATTTCTAGTCTGTATCACTTTATCCCCTTCCACCAACTTTTTATGTCCAACCCCCATGTCTTCGTTTTTCTTCTTAGGATTTAAGTTGAGTTGTAAAATACGATTAAATTCTACACTGCCTATTTTCCCCTTATTCATCGGACATAACAACTGAATGTCTTTTAGCTTGTGTAAACCATATGCTTTGGGCAAACGTTTGTCAATTAGCCCTAAAATGTGTTGTATGAGTCGTTCAGGTTGACGTTCAGTAATAAAAAAGAAATCACTATCTTTCTCTGTCGTAATATTAGGAAAAATTCCTTGGTTGATTTTATGTGCATTGATTACAATCTGCGAATTAATGGCTTGTCTAAAAATTTCTGTCAACCTTGTAACAGGCACTCGTTCGCTTTGAATCAAATCGTTTAGCACATTCCCTGCCCCCACACTAGGCAATTGGTCAACATCTCCTACCAAAATCACCTTACAATTATCAGGAACAGCTTTCAACAAAGCACTCATCAAAAAAGCATCAATCATACTTGCCTCATCTACAATAAGCACCTCACAATCCAACTGATCGTATTTATTCTTACGAAAATAGCGAGTAACAAAATCAAAGGTTAATAAGCTATGAATGGTAGAAGCTTCCCTTTTCGTAATTTCGCTAAGTCGCTTAGCAGCTCGTCCAGTAGGAGCAGCAAGAACAATAGACTCGGTGGTTTCTAAACAAATATCTAAGACTACTTTTGTAATCGTACTTTTTCCAGTACCAGGTCCTCCTGTAATAATATGCAGCTTGTCTTCTATACTTTTAATGACGGCCGCTTCTTGTTGTACAGCCAAAGTAATTCCATTTTTCTTGCTAGATTTTTCTATAGCAAGTTCCAAATCGGTTGCTTCAAAAACATCCTCAAAGACCTTTAAGCGCTGTATTTCTGCCGCAATTTCTTTTTCATAGTCATAATTGACCTTTGACCAAACAAAAGTCTTAGGGCTACCTCCTTTGTGTGTTAATAATTTGAGAATAACCCTTCCTTTTGCTGCCAACCTATTTAAGGCATCTTCTACCAAGTCAAAAGCAACTCCTAGCAACATCGCTGCCTCCTTTACCACCCCTTCTAAAGGATAGCAACTGTGTCCCATTCGAGCAACCTGTTCCAGAGTAAATTCTATTCCAGAAGCAATTCTTGCGGCATCATTGACATCCACACCCATTTTTTGAGCAATGGCATCTGATTTCTTAAAACCAATACCATCAATTTCCGTTGATAAACGATACGGATTTTCTTTGACCTTTTCAATGCTTTTTTGACCGTAAACCTTAAAAATACGTTGAGCATAAGCAGGTGAAACGCCATAATTTTGAAGAAAGATCATAACCTGCCGAACATCTTTCTGTTTTGCCCATGCCGATTGTATCCGTTCTAATTTCTTCTTGCCAATTCCTTCTATTTCTAACAAACGATGCGGAGCAATATCAAAAACTTCTAGTGTTATTTCTCCAAAATGATCGACAATTTTCTTGGCAAATACAGCACCAATTCCTGCCACAGATCCCGAAGCTAAATACAACTCAATGCCCCTAGTAGTAGATGGAATTTTAACATCAAAAGCCTCTACAACAAACTGTTTACCAAACTTCTTATCATTCTTCCAATAACCTTCACAAAGCAAGGTTTCACCAACCTGAACTCCCATCATACTCCCCACTACTGTGGTCACGTTGGCATGCCCTGTTTCCAATATTTTGCCAACAGTATATCCATTTTCTTCGTTTCTATAAATAATATGCTCTAAGCTTCCTTCAATCTTTTCCATAGTTGCAATTTATAACAAAAAGAATCAACAAGCAATTCTTATTTGATAGACACACAAAGTATGTATATTTTTCGTTATGATAGCCATCCATTTATTAGATTTTTGACAATTCATTTAGCTAATTTGCCAAACAACAATTTTTTGTATCTTATCTTTAAGTATATTTACCCCTTATAAAACAATTATCTAATGTATCTTTCTTTTTTATTCCGCATTTTTTGCTTTTTATTCCCTTTTCAACTCCTTCTAGCACAAGAAAATCACAGGATTGACAGTTTAGAAAAATTAGCCGATACTACCCTTTCTTCTGACCAAAAATCAGAGCTATATCATTCGATTGCAAAAGAATACTTAAATGTAGATTTTGAAAAAGCAGAAGCCTACGAAAACTTGGCCTTAAAGTTTTGCTCTGATGACAATCATAGCCAATTGGGAGATTGTTATGGTCTTTTTGCTGCCATTTATGCCCAAACTTCTAGATCCCCCCAAGCTTTAACCTACGTAGATAGCTCTATTTATTTCTATGAAATAGCCAAAGATAGCGTTGGAATAGCAATAGCCTACAACACTAAAGGAGCCATTCTCATTCAATTACAACAATTTGAAAAAGGAGCTGAATATTTGTATAAGAATCTACAATTAAACGAACAAATGGGTGATACCGCTTCCCTAATGCCTGGACTTCAAAATCTCTTGGAAATTTATCGAATGATTGGCGAACACAACAAAGCCTTGGAAACAGGGAGAAAAGTTTTGTCCCTCGCTCACTCTACCCATGATATTTCAATGCAAGGATTTGCCTATCAATCTATAGGAGCTATTATGTTCAACTCGCATCAAATCGACTCTTCTTTAGCTTATTATCTTAAATCTATTCCTGCATTTAAAAACGCAAATAACTATGAACAAGTCGCTTTGTCCTATGGTCATATAGCACATCTTTATGCCTTCCAAAAAAAGAAATCATTGGCTTTGGAAGCGATTCAACAAGCAATAGAGTTCCAACCATTTATTAATTCTCAAAGTAACACCCTCGAATTGCAACTTTATATTGCTCACACCTATTATGCCATTGAAAATTACAACCAAAGCATCGCTATATCCCAAACAGTGTTAGACACAGCAACTATTTTAAACGACTTTTATTTTCAAGAACAAAGCCTAAATCGCCTGATTAAGAACATGGTGCAGCTCAATGATTTTGAAGCCGCCTACAACTATCAAAAAAAACGAGAAAGTGTTCTAGATTCATTTCTAACATTAGAAAAGCAAAATGAATTACTAAATTTAGAAACCAAGTATCAAACAGAAAAAATTGAGCAAGAAAATAAATTGCTTGCTCAAGAAAAAGCTATCGAAAAAATTAGAGCAGATCGCAACCGTCAACTACTTTATCTGTCTATTTTTGCGATTATACTAATAATAATTATTTCCATTCTCTTAGTTCGCCAATCCAAAATAAATGCAGCTCGTTTGACCAATCAACTCAAAAATCGCCTGTTGCGCAATCAAATGAGCCCTCATTTTATCTTTAACTCTTTAGTCGCTATTCAAAACTTTGTTTACAAAAGCAACCCCATTCAAGCAGGAGATTATTTAGCTTCTTTTGCTCAACTAATTCGTGCTATTTTAGAAAATTCTATGGAAGAATACATCCCGTTGGAAAAAGAAATTCAATGGCTTGATAATTATCTAAAGTTGCAACTATTACGTTTTGACAACAACTTTGATTATTCCATTGATTTAGATGAAAACATTGACTTGGATAATATGCTTATTCCTCCAATGCTCACACAACCTTTTATTGAAAATGCTTTGGAACACGGTCTGCAAGATGTAGATTACAAAGGTAAAATTGAGGTCAAAATTAACATATCTAACGACATTTTGCACATTAAAGTTTATGATAATGGCGTTGGTTTAGAAGCGAATAATAAACCTAACGATCAAAAAAAGCACCAATCATTAGCCCTTAAAATTACTAAAGAACGCCTACAATTTCTCAACAAAAAACGTGGAAAAAAAATATTCTTTAATATGAAAAGCCTTCCTTCTAAAGGAACTTTAGTTTCTTTTTCGCTACCTTTAAATTATAAATATTAATACCAATCATATTCCCTTTATAATGAATGCACTTATTGTTGACGACGAAAAACAAGCAAGAGAAACGCTTTTGCAAATCATTCGATTATGTTGTACCAACATCACAATTTGTAGAGAAGCCAACAGCGTATTAGATGCTATCATTGAGATAGAAAAAGAGCGACCTGATATTCTATTTTTAGACATCAATTTAGGTTCAAACAATGGTTTCGAAATCTTACAATACTTTGAAAAAGAGCCTCTAAATGTTGTATTTGTAACAGGACACAACGATTATTTACTCAAGGCATTACGCGCCTCAGCAGTCGATTTTTTGTTAAAACCCGTCAAAGGCAGTGAATTGATGGCAGCGGTTCAAAAAGTAGAACAAAAACGATCCGAACAACAACGCTATCAATATATCGACACCCTTCTTTCTAATCTTCAAGACGAAAAAGAGAGCATACAAAAGCTAACCATTAGCACCGCTGATAGCCTCTATATTCTCAATGTGGATGATATTATTTATTGTGAATCGGACAAAGGATATACTACTTTTTATACGACAGACAAACAAAAAATTATTGTCTCTAAAATTATAAGAGAATACGAAGAAATATTGCCTAAGAAAAACTTCATGCGAGTACATCAGTCTTTTTTGGTCAACCTAAATCATGTTCAACGATACGACAAAAAAGACAAAAATGCTCTAATAACGACACTGAATTACCAAGTTCCAGTTTCTCATAGATTAAAAGCTAAAGTCCTCGGCTATTTCGATAATATTGGCAATTGATTGTAGTAGTAAGCCTCAAAAACAGCAGGCTGTAAAAATAACAACGAACTACTATTACAAAGTACTGAGTACAAATTAAGGTCATCTCTTTAAGGATGACTTTCTTTTTTAAGTATCTTGATTTTGAGGGACAAAAGTCCCTACAATCTTTTTTTTTCTCTATCTTTCTTATTGATGCTCTCTAATTAGAACAATCGAACCAAAACAAAATCAATCATGTCTATAAAATCGAACCACATTTATCTCTATATTTTTCTTATCACAGCACTTGTAGGTTGTCGAGGATGCAGCTGTAGTCCACCCAAAACTTTTGTCTTAGAAAAACTGACCAAAGACATTCGATTGGATGCTGATAATGTTGCCACCATTCAAATTGAGCATCTAGAAAAGAAAAAAATGAGTTTTACATTTAAGTTTAAAAAACATGGAGGCAAGGCTTCTTATGCGATGCGCTACAACTTAAAACTAAATGACCGCCCTTACCGAAAAGCTATTTTTGAGCACGATGCAGCCAAAACGGATAGTGTTCAACAATATCAAAATGATCTAAGCTTAGAAATAAGTGAAGACCAACAACATTTGCTTGTCAAACACTTAGGAGAACCTGTTGATGTTTATCATATCTTGCCACTAGGAGCGCCCTTTTCTACTACTTTTAAAAAGGTAGAATTGAAAAAAAATAGTACCGCATTTCAACAAAAAACACTAAAAAGCCCCGAAGATCTTTTAACGGACTATGTTGCAAAAATGGAAACGGAGGCGCAATTTGCCAATAACCCAAGCATTAAGGAAACTCTAGATGCCCAAGAAGGTATTTGTCCCCTCGACAAGAAATTATTAGAATTAGTAGGCAACCCGCTCGCTGATTATTATTTCACCAAAGAAGGACGTATTTCTTATCTTTGTACCCATGACAAAGCTTGGCGGACTAGAGCCATGAAAAAAGTCTATCGTTTTGTAGGAGAAGCAAGCAGATCAAAACATCCCATGCCTCCCCAAACCTTAAAAAATGCTACGGGTGCTGTTAATTTGTTTGTACACGGTTTGGCTGATCTAATGGATAAAAGAGCTATTGAACGAATGGTCTTGCCACAATACCCTTTGTACCCTTATACCGAAGCAGTGTATAATCTAGAACATCATCGAACACTCCGTCCCAATGAAGCAAGAAGTATTGAAAAAAATTCCAAGAAAATTTTGACAAATCCTGCCTTTCGCAAAGAGTTGCCCGATCCTACCGCTGCTGTAGACGCAGCCATAGAGTTTCTCATCTTGTATCGAGACGATAAGAATACAAAAGCATTTGAAGAAATTATAAAAGCCATTTTCCAGAAAGAAATTCTCTTGTTAGAACTAAAAAACATAGAAGCTGAAATCTTTTTTCCTTACGATAGTCGATTTTCTCAACAAGAGCAAGCTATTATTCTGAATCAGGCTAGAAAAGCAGCTCAACAATTGGGCAAAAAACAAGAAAATTTTCGATTAAAATCTTTCTTAAAACGTTTTGAAAAACAAACCAATACTGCTACTAAAACAGAAAAAAAGATGCCTTCTTAAGTCTGTTTACTAGAACTTAGTATACGATTATGGACATTCTATAGATGAAATCGGACAGCTTTGAATCTAAACGATTCAAAAAGCGCCAATTTTATTGCATTGCATTATATTAAATAAGAAATCATTCTACATTATTTAATTCTATTATCGTATGAATAACCCAATGCAAGTTGTCCATTTTCAAATCAATTTAGGTTCTTCCTTAACATTCAAAGAAGGCTATTTCGAAATTTATGCCATACAAGAACAGAGTACACCCAATACTGAAAAGATTTCAGTAAACACGCCTACTTTTACTGTTACCTTGAATAGCAACTCGGATGTTTACTACTGCCTTATTCTAACCATTACTCAAACTAATGAAGGCAATTATTCAGAACAACACCCCATTCAGTTGCTTTCTGTTTTTAATGGAGCTAGTACCGAAGTTATGCTCAATGAACCATTAACGATTGCAAATGCTTTTTGTTATGCTCAATTTATGCAAGTATCACAAGAGCAAACAATAGCTATTACAGGACTTTCTAGAAGTATTGAAGTAG
The DNA here is from genome assembly GCF_000724545.1 of Aureispira sp. CCB-QB1. Lineage (GTDB taxonomy): Bacteria > Bacteroidota > Bacteroidia > Chitinophagales > Saprospiraceae > Aureispira. The sequence continues at coordinate 105,686 of NZ_JHBV01000029.1, forward strand.
CGCATTTGATGCGTCTCAACTTTATGGACGATGCAGGAAATTTATCTCCTGTCATCTCTACTTCTCCTAATCATCTGGAAACCAACAGCTATTCTATGTGGAACTCCTTGTCAAATTTATTGTATTATTGCTTGACAGATGCTTCAATTTATCAAGCTTTTTTGAGCGCAACAAGCACTCCTGATTTGCAGGCTACCTCTTTCCTAGGTGGACTTTCTTTTTTAGTCCATCATCCATTTAATAATGTTGATTTTATTTATGACCTAGTCTGTGGAGAAGAACAAGTTTATACCCCCTCATTACCACAAATCCAACCAATTGGCAAACAAACAAAAGCAGTTTCTCAATGGACATTAACTATAAAAGTACACGATTCAGGAGCTAAAAATTTCCTAATTGGCGGACCTGCTTTTGTTGTTTTTGATAAAAATGACAGAGCTTGGATTACCAACAATGTAACCCAAGGCACCCCCAACTCAAGTGCTTTTTGCACTGTTTTAGAACCCGATGGTTCTCCCGCTTCTTTTTCGCCACTATTTGGTGGAGGGCTACTAGGTTCTGGCTTTGGAGTTGCTACAGATTTAAACAAGGAAACAATTTATTTTGGTAACTATGGATGGGGACCAACACAGTGCAACCCACAAGAAGGGAGTATTTCGGTCTTTAATTGTGAAGGGAAAGCCATCAGCCCTCCTCAAGGGTATACCAATTCCTTGCATAGAATCCAAGGTTTAAATTTTGATAGCAAGGGAAATCTGTGGATGTGTTCTTGGGGCACTCAAGATCCTTTAGCTCCTTCTGATGCTACCTATTATAACTTTAAATCGCACAATAGTTCCATTGTTGTTTATTTAGGCGGTGACCCAAACAAAGTTGTTTCTTATGACTTTGACGAGATGGCGAGCCCATATAACTTAACATTTTCTGTTACTTTTGACAAAGATGATAATGCCATTGTTAGCAATGCGGGGGCTTACTCTAAAGATGATCCCAGTAAATGTCAAATATCTTCTATTTATAAACTACAACTAAAAGATGGCGTCATTCAGCCTTTAGCGCAATGGACTGCTGCTGATAATCCAGAAACCAATGGCTATGAAATTTTTCGCCAAGCTGCTGTCAATTCCAAGGGAGAAATTTATTTGGCAGCTATAAAATCGAGTCGAATTATTAAGTTTGACAAAGATTTGAACTACCTCAAAGAATTCAAACAAAACATACATTTGCCTTGGGGAATTTTAATTGATCGAAACGATACAATCTGGGTTAGCAATTTTGGCAAAGAAACCTACGCAACAAATGGCAAAGAAGTCCTTGGACCTACTGGAGTTACAATCATTCAAGAAACACCCAATGGTGCCAGCAATCATTTTATGACTTTGCCATCTGGAGGTCATGAAGTCTTATTGAAAAACGGATTTCCGTTATATGGCAACATTTCTGGTGATCCTAGTCAGCCCTTGCCCTTACCTTGTTACAGCCCTCTTATGCGCTTAACAGCTTCTTCTATTGATCGTTGCGGAAATCTATGGGCTGCTAATAATTGGAAGCCTGCTGCGACTGTAGACATAAAAGAAAATCCTGGAGGCGATGGAATTGTAATTTTTATTGGCGTAGCCCCTCCCACTATTTAGACATAAGACTCTAATTAGTTGTGTCAATTCCAACGCAACTGATTGTTTCCCGTTCGAACAATCATATAATTATCCATAAGGTGCTCAATAGCTTTGAGTACCTTTTCTTTGATGTCCTCAGGAAATGCATCTACTATCGTATGCAAATCGGTGGGCTCTTTTTTGAGCAAGTATTCCAATTTAGTTTTAATTTGATAATACTCATGATGCTTCACATACTGGTCGTGTCTACCCAAGCAAACATCACAATGACCACATTTTGGGGCGCCATTTTCATCAAAATAAGCCAATAAAAGCTGATTTCTACATTGCAAAGTTTCGGCATAGTACAACGTGCTTTCTAAACGTTTTTTTTGACGCTCTTTCAAAAAATGGTAACGCTGTTGATCTATCACAAGCTCTTTTTCAGGTAAGCGTTCTACTAAAAAGGTCAATTGGGGGGCATCTTTTTGGGGTTTGTACTGAATAATTGCGTCTTTGTGCAATTTTTCTAACATAAAAATCAACTCCTTATGAGGCACTTTTAAGGAGTGTGCCAACTGCCCTTCTTTGATATTCACATCATGATTAAACGCTCCTTGCGAAGAACGTAAAATAATATGCACTAGTCGTTGCAACTTATTATTTCGAAGCATATAATCATACATCTCTTCTTTCCGAACAATCACCCGCAAGGTCGAAGGGAAAAATACATTTTCTGTCAAATCCAGATACTCTTCCTTCATCAACACTTTAAGCGCATGTAAGGTTTCTATTGGATTTAGATTAAATGTTTTGGCAAAATCTGGAACATCCAAATCAAACGTCTGTCCTAAACCAGCTCCAACCGCCAATTGATAATAAGACCCCAGCGCTTGATAGACCCTTCTAATTTCTTTGACAGAAGGATAAGCCTGTTTGAAATAGCGTTCTTGCTTGATTCGATCCGATTGGTTGTACAATAAAATACCATATGCTCTTTGTTCGTCTCGACCTGCTCGACCAGCTTCTTGAAAATAAGCCTCCAAGCTATCTGGCAACGTCAAATGAATAACAACTCGAACATCTGGCTTATCAATCCCCATTCCGAAGGCATTGGTTGCCACAATAATTCTAGTTTTGTTATTAATCCAATCTTCTTGTACTTTCTCTCTGGTATCTCCATTTCTACCAGCATGATAATATTCTGCCGATATACCATTTTTTTTCAAAAAATAGGCTACTTCCTGCGTTTCTCGTCGATTTTGTACATATACAATTCCTGCGCCTGCTATTCGCTTAAGAATATCCAACATCTTACGGCGCTTATTTTCTTCATAAAGAACAATGTAGGATAAGTTTTCACGCGTAAAACTCTTTTGGAATACCTTAGCTCCTTTGGAAAAGACTAATTTTTCTTGAATATCCTTTACGACAGGTGCTGTTGCCGTAGCCGTCAGCGCAATTAGCGGTACTTTAGGTAGTAATTCTCTAATCTCTGCTATATTCAGGTACGATGGTCTAAAATCATAGCCCCATTGAGAGATACAATGCGCCTCATCTATTGCTATTAGACTTACATTCATTTGCTTGATACGCTCTATAGCCAAGTCTGATGTCAAGCGTTCAGGTGATAAATATAAAAACTGTACTCCTCCGTGAATGCAATTGTCCAACACTCGATCCATTTCGGCTATGTTCATCCCCGAATAAATGGCATAAGCTCTAACTCCCCTTTCTTTCAAGTTTTTAACTTGATCTTTCATCAATGCAATAAGGGGAGAAACCACTATACAAATCCCTTCTAAGCAAAGTGCTGGCACCTGAAAACAAATTGACTTCCCTCCACCTGTTGGCAACAGAGCCAAGGTGTCATTCCCGTCCAATACAGACTGAACGATGTCCAATTGTAATGGACGAAAATCATCATACCCCCAATATTTTTTGAGTACTTCTTGTGGTGTCAATTTTCTTCTGCTTTTTGATTTTAGAATTTAATAAACGCATGACTGATGATAGTAGTTAGCTACGCTGCTACTACGTGGTCGTTGATTACCTACGGTGCTACTAGCTCCCTGCAGTCGTGAGATCGCTATCGCTTAGTTGTTTACTTTTACCAAAAAGATAAAAAATCACATTTACATTAGTTTGATAATTAAATTTTTAACCCAAAACACAACAAGCAAACAACTTGTTGATTATCAAACCAATAAGGCTTTTCAACGACCACAAAGCAGCAGCGCAGCTAACTATTGTTATGACCAACTCCTACTAAAACAATAACTTTGAACTTTCAAAGTCCAAAAAATCGTAGTGTTATCCATTCAACTGCGTACAAAAGTACAATATCAAGTTTTTGCACCCAATTTTTGATGCAATTTTTTAACATAATGGGTTGTCTCCAACAACCGTGAACCATACCAAGAAAAGAGCTCACCATCAACTATTTCTACTCTAGCGTTAGGGCAAATTTCTTGAAATATTTGAACGTGCTTTTCTTTGAATGGATAAGGTTCTGAAGATAATAAAATTAATTCTGGTTGCTTCGCCTGAATTTCTGCCACAGTTACCGATGGATAGCGCAACGATTCAGCAAAAACATTTTCAAAATTGGCTTTTTTTAATACATCATCAATAAACGTGTCACCTCCCGCTACCATATAAGGATTTTGCCAAATAAAATACGCTACTCGCCAAGGCGGCTCACTTTGTTCGTTAACTAAAGCTAAAAAATCTTCTTTTAACTGTTGAATTAGAGCCGTACTTTGATCGGGCACATTTAAAACATTTCCTAACAAAGTCATCATATCCCAAGCCTCTTCCAAGGTTTGCATGTCACTCATCCAAACAGGGAATTCCTTTTGCAAAGCTTCAATATCTGACTGCGTATTTTCTTCTTTATTGCCAATAATCAAATCAGGCTTCAAAGCCCTTACTTTTTCTAGATCAACGGTTTTAGTTCCTCCTACTCTTGGTTTATTTTTGTACCATTCTTTAGGATGTATACAAAACTTCGTTATTCCAACTACCCGTTCATCTAATCCCCAATAATAAAGCAATTCGGTCTGAGAAGGAACTAACGAAACAATACGCTTAGGCTCCTTAGGAACTTCTAATTGTTGATGCATTTGATCGATTACTAATTTCATATAGAAATTTATTTGGATACTGAAAATGGAGGTAGTATTTTGTGTGAAAAGGCTTCAAAACGAACCCTAATTTACAACAAAAGAACCAAGATTATATGAATTACCTAATACTAGTTTTTTTATTTTTGGTCAGCCCCAACCTTATAGCTCAAGGCGATCCCCCTCTTCTAGAGCAGCTGGTTCAAATTCACGACTTAATTAAAGAAAAAAAATTAAAAGAAGCACGTTTTAATTTAAAGTTATTTCAACAAAATTATTTGCATCTACTCGACCAATCTAGTCTTGAATTGCAAACATATCATACTGTAAAATCACATCTCTTTGGCGTACAAGAATCCTACGACGAGGCACTCATTCACATCACCCAAGCGTTAAAAATTGCCAAACAACATCCTGATTCTTTGCGCTATCTAAGTTTAACACACTGGGCAGCACGCTCCATTTACGAGCAAACAAGCCAATATCAAAAAGCCATTCAACAAGGCGAAAAATTAGCCTCTATCTACAGCTTGGGAGGTTTAGAAGAACAAATTGACTTGGGTAGAAACTACCAGAAAATGGGGATTTTTTACATAGAAAAGAGAGAACCCACCAAAGCCTTAGAATATTTTAATAAAACACTTTCTATTTATAACAAAACACCTCAAGCGTCTCTTATTGATTATGCAAGTTTGTATCGTGCTTTTTCTATGGCTTACAGTACTTCTGGGCAATATAGCGAACAAATTAAGTATATCAACAAAGCACTAGCTATTACCCAAAAAGATACCAGTTCGCTTAGTAAACAACTAGAAATATCGTTGCTAAATAATTTAGGGGCTTATTACATTCAAACCAAACAACCCAACAAAGGACTAGAGACGTATCACAAATATGTAGCCGCTACAGTCAAAGAACATGGACCTAATAGCGTTTTGGCATCTGTTGCTTATAGCAATTTGGGAATTTCTTATGCTCAAACTGGTGATTTGGAAACAGCCGAGACTTATTTTAGGAAAAATATTCAAATCAAAGAAAACATCCATGGCAAACACAATCCTGATGTAGCAATTGCATATGGCAACCTTGTCATTCTATTAGATTTGATGGAACGATACGAAGCTGCCCTTCAAGCGAGTCAACAAAGTTTTATCGCCAATACCAAAGATTTTGAGGACAATAATCCCTATCTTAACTTAGTCCCTGTCGTTCAAAAACACAACATACTAGATCCCATTAATGCTATTGGCAATCTCAATAACCGTTCTAGAGTTTTCTATAAATTATACCAAAAAGAAGAAAAATTAGAATACCTCAAACACGCTCATCAAACCATCCTTGCTCAAATAGAAATTTTAGACAAAGTTAAAAATGAATTGAGTGATGAAGATAAACTTGGTTTACTCAATGAGCGATTTATGCCCTTTACTTTAGGCGTTCAATTTGCAGAAGAATTGTATCAAATCACAAAAGACAAGCGTTATTTGGAAGCAGCCTTCCAATTAGCCGAACGCAGTAGAGATGCCGTTTTAACAAGTGCATTAAGTGCTCAAAAGGCACTTAATTTTGGCGGCGTTCCAGATAGTCTGATTCTCAAAGAAAATCAACTAAAAAAAGCTATTAGCCAATTGAATAAAAAATTATTACACAAAAAAAATTCTGAAGTAGATTATTATGATTTGCAAGAGCAAACTTTTGAACTCAAACGAGCCCAAGAACAGCTCATCAAACAATTGGAACAAAACTATCCTCAATATTACCAAATCAAGTATAAATCAAATATAGCATCTGTCGTAGATTTACAAACACGAATTTTAGACCCCAATACTCAACTAATTGCCTACTATATACAATACCCAAAGGCTTATATCTGGTCGATTACTCAACAAAATGCACACCTACAAACCATCCAATTAGACAGTAATTATATGAATGACATCCATACTTTTAGAAAGGTATTAACCAATTTGAAGTATGTTCAAAAAAATCCTATAAAAGCAGGAGAATTATACGACCAACTATCCTATAAATTTTATAATTCCTTTGTAGCGCCTGCCCTAACATCACAAAAATTCAAACGACTAATTATTATTCCCGATCATCTACTAGGACACCTTCCCTTTGAGGCATTTACCACAAGTTATCAAGCACAACCTCTTGTCGATTATCACCAGAAAAATTATTTACTCAAAGACTATGAAATACAATACTCTTATTCGGGTACGCTGCTTTTAAAAAATAAAGATCAGTACAATTTTTTGTCGCAAAATGTTCGTCTACTTGCTGTTGCAGCCGATTATAATAAAACGAATTTTACGCAACAAAATCGAACAGAGGAAGATTTGCTTATTCGGCATAACCTAGCCCCTCTCCCCGAAGCGATCAACGAGGTTAAAACACTGGAAAAAATAGCCTTGGGCACATTTCTTTATGGCAATGAGGCGTCGGAACATCTTTTTAAAAAGAAGGTTCCTCAACATGGAATTATCCATTTGGCCATGCACGGTATTTTAAATCAAAAAAATCCGATTGCTTCTTCTTTGGCATTTACCGAAAATGGCAGCGAGGTCGAAGACAATTTTTTACATGCTTTCGAAATAAGTAATTTATCGTTTGACGCACAATTGGTTGTTTTAAGTGCTTGCGAAACGGGGTATGGAAAGTTTGAACGTGGAGAAGGGATTATGTCCTTGGCACGTTCGTTCATGCATGCGGGGGTGCCTAGTTTGGTGGTTAGCTTGTGGCAAGTCAACGACTACTCTACTTCTAAAATAATGGAATATTTTTATAACGAACTCAAAATGGGCAAAACAAAGAGCGAAGCACTACAAGCTGCCAAATTATTCTATTTAGAAAACACCGAAGGTATTTCTGCACATCCTGCTTTGTGGGCTGCCTTTATCCAATTGGGCAACCATGAGGCTTTAAAACTAGAACAAGAACTTCTTTTTTCGATGACAAATTTGTTCTTATTTATACTTTCAATTGTATTGGTTATTGTCCTTTTCCGATTGTTTCTCAGAAGACGCAAAGAGCGAATTGACCTTGATAATACGACATTTGACTAGGTCTTTTGCCAATAGATTTCATTTAGCGTATTAAGATCAAAATCATATAACATGAAGTTCTATAAAAATGACTTCTTTTATTCAAAAACTCTTAACTTTACCCATGTGTTTTAGGTATACGTTATTAATACTTCGTGGCTTTTTGGGTCTTTTATAAAAAAGCCACGAAGTAATGTATTATGTTATTACCATAGCAGTACCATTAACTACTATTATTATAGCCATTTACTTAAGTAATCCATTCATTAGATGAAACAACTGTTATCTTTAGGGTACATTATTGTCTTATTTTCTTTTTTGTGTTCAAGCTGTGTCGGAACAAAAAAATTCAAGGCGTTGGAAGAAGAAAAACTAAAATTGGAAAATACACTTTTAGGAACCAAGCAAGAGTTGTCACAAGCCAAACGAGAACTCAACAAATTGAAAGACGCCTCGTCATCTGCCAACCTAACACAATCGGGAACAATCAAGAGTTTGCAGCAACAACTGGAAGACAACCAATCGGCTTTAGATGCTGCACAATCGGCTACCGTTAATTGTCAGGCTCAGTTGAAACAAACACAAAAAAAATTAGCCGACAAAGATTTATTAATCAAAACAGAATTAGAACCTTATAGAAAAATTAAATCAGGGTTAACGACTCAAAATCGCTCTTTGCGAGCTATTCGGGATGATATTAACGCTTTACTTGCTGCTAATCCTGAATTTAAATTAGTTCAATGGCTCAACAAGGATGAATTAACCTTGACATTTGATAACAAAGACTTATTTTCATCATCTAGTCGTTCGGTATCAAGCAATGGACGAGCATTGCTCTATCAACTAGCAGAACTATTCAAAAAATACCCTGCGGTTTATATTGACATCAATGGGCATATGCCCGCTAGTAGTGCCGTTAAAGATAATTGGAAAAATAGTACTCGCAAAACCTTATCGGTACTCTATACGTTAACACAGAAGGACATCCCACAAGATAAGATTCGGGTGATTGGCTACGGGCAGTTCAAACCTATTGTTTCGGAAGAAGATCCCGAAGCTAATCACAAAAATAGCCGTACTGAAATTGTCTTGCATTATCAAAACCTAGAACTACTAAAGGTAGTTCCAATTGACTAACTATTCGGTTTTAGAGTTGCTTTATCCTTTCAAACGAAAGCAGTCAATCAATGAAAATTATTTAGTAATAGTAGTTAGCTACGCTGCTACTTCGTGATTTCAACGAACTATTGTTAGTAACACTTGATATTTTAATCTCACATAGTGGAGTTGCTTATAACTTCCAAAACAATTAATTAAATCGTCATGCAAAAATACTTTAACTACTGTATTATCCTTTTCTTTTTTGGATCATTATTGTCTTGTGTTCCCAATCGAAAATTCCAAGAAGAAGTATCTGCTAAAACAAAGGCTCAACAAGAGGCTTCACAAGCAAAACAAAGTGCCGAACAAGCACAAGAGGAACTTGAGTTAGCTCAAAAAGAAATTCAAAAAATTGAAAAAGAGCTTCAAGAACTAGACAAAGATTATACTTTGATTAAAACTCGTTATGATCAACAAGAAAAGCTTAACAAAGACTTGCAAATTCTTTACGACAAAGTATTGGCAGTCAACGAAAAATTAACACAAGAAGCAGCAGGAAAAAGCAGAGAATTGACAGAAGAAGTTACACGCAAACAAGAAGAAATTCGCCGCAAAGAGGACGAGATTCGCCGTCGTGAGCGAGAAATGGCAGACATGAAACAACGCATGGACCAAGAACGTGCAGAAATCGAACGACTGCAAAAAGACTTAGAAGACAAAAATGCTAATATTGATAACCTTCAAGGCGATAAATCAGCGTTAGAAAAAAGTCTAAAAGCCCGCGAAGAAAAAGTAGCTGCACTAGAAAGTAGCTTGGCAGCACGTGAAAAACGAGTTAAAGAATTAGAAGATGCTATTGCCTCTCGCGATGCAAAAGCCAAAGCGCTAAAAGACAAATTATCACAAGCTTTGTTGGGTTTTGAGTCCTCTGACTTGAGTGTAGAACAACGCAATGGAAAGGTATACGTGTCTTTAAGTCAGAATTTGCTATTTGCTACTGGAAGTGCTCGTTTGGACAGCAAGGGGGCTGGGGCAATTACAAAATTGGCTGAGGTTTTGAACAAAAATAATGAAATCAACGTCTTGGTAGAAGGGCATACCGATAGCGATGGAGATGAAAAAATGAACTGGGAATTGAGTACCAAACGCTCTTTGTCTATTGTCGATCAGTTAATCAAAAACAAAGTTAAACCAAGTAGAATTACTGCGGCAGGACGTGGCGAGCATGTGCCTATTGCATCTAACGATACTGAAGCTGGAAAAGCTAAAAACCGTCGTACTGAAATTATTTTATCTCCTCAGTTGGACGAAATTATGAACATCTTGAAGAACTAAAAATTTACTTTCTTCCTTCCTTATAAGTCTGCAATTGATGTCAATTGCAGACTTTATTTTTTTTAATAAAAAAAAACAGAGCCTTTAAAGTAAAGGACTCTGCTTCATTATTTTTATTGATAGCTTTCTTTCAGATAAACTACTCCTCTGTTTGGTCTACTTTTTCCTCCTTTTTGGCTGCTTCTTCTTTTGCCGCTGCCTCTGCCGCTAGTTCTTCTTCTGTTGGCAAACTCAATAAACCTCTTTCATTTAAGAAATTGAACCATTTGATCAATTTCTTGATGTCACTCACCAATACTTTATCTCTGTCATACTCTGGCAAAATTCCTTCAAAATAGTTCTTAATCTCTACAGAACTTGCTTTTGTTGCTACTGGAGGGTTGGATTCCAATTGAGTTAACATGCTAATAAATACTGCTTTTAGTTCTACTGTAGCCTCTTCTGTATCTGTATAAATAGAAATAGATTCTAAAGGAGTAAATTGATGTCTTCTACTTGGCGCAAAAAATTTCTTGCCTGTATCCAAATCTTCAATAATTAATCCATTAGGACGATTAGCTGCCATTTTATAAATTCCTGAACGTCCACTAACCGCAACAAGTTTCTCTAAATTCATTTTTTATTTTTCTTTTATAAATTATAACTCTGTTTATTTTCCCAACAAAAATTTACTTAATTGAGGTAAAATACTATTTACAATAAATACCATTTTGTTGGTTTTAAATTGTTTGTTCTTAATACCAATTTTAAGTTTTTGAATAACTAACTATTAAGTAGTATTTCGACTAAACCCGACAAAAATACAAATTTGAGCCAACTCAACGAATTCATAGCCCTAATATTTCGGCTTATTACAATTTTCATAACGTTAAGTGATAAGATAGATGTTAACACCTATCTTAAAAACCTTCATTTCATATTATATTTTATACTATTTTTACAAACAAAATTGCCTTTCATTCGTTATAAATAATAACAATGCTACTCACAAGCATTTTTCCTTACTAACTTTCACTACAGTAAGAACATTCTTTAGCCCAAAAGAATGCGTTCTCTCTCTCACCTATCCTATTATTGGCTATTCTAGGATATGCACCTCTACTTATTGTAGAATAAGCTTCACTTACATTTCATTCGAACTGTTGGCAAAATAATATTTTTTAAAAAAATAATTATAAAAATTATGAAGTCACTACTACCAATTTATTTCGTTTTATTTTCATCCTTTCTTGCTACAATACATGGTCAAGAGGCACATTGGGAAAATGGTATTCAAAGTTTTGAATCGGCTAACTATAAAGCTGCAATTGCCAATTTCAAGCAATATGAAACAACAATTGCAGCTCAACAACCTAGCACGCAATTCCATATTGCTAAGGCTTATTATCATTTACACCAATTGGATTCTGCCATACATTATTATGAAAAAACACTTCAATTTGACAATATCAATCGCATTAATCAACGATGCATCCTCGGATTAAGTCGAGCATATTTACAAAAGGGGGATTTTGAAAGTGCCTACAAAACAGCTTTAACCTATTTGCAAGACAACCCTGATGATGAAGCTGTTCGTACCGAATTTCAAGACATTTGCCTTTGGGCATATTTAATCAAACACCATCGTTTGAATCCTGAATATTTAACCAATTACATCAAGAAGCCTAGTTATATTATTAACTCTGTAGCTGCACAGAAACTAATTGCTCGTAATGTTAGAAATGAAGCAGGCTACAAATTTGATTCCGATCGACTAGAGCAAATTGGCTTGGCTCAACGCTGGTATGGTACATTTTATAACGAGACAAAAGAACAGTCGATTCATTTCATATTTATTGATCCTGATTTGATAGAAAGTGTCCGAGAACAAGAAAAAAAGGCAAGCGAAATTATGACCAACGAAACCTTACCAATCTACGAACGTTTAGGTGCTTTTTATTTTCTTACGCCTCTCAATGATAAAAAAATGAACCTTGCATTGGAGCAAAAAGAGGAAACGTTTCGCTTTTGCACTTGTCTAGAAACGCCTGATTATGTTGCCAAACGCTACAAAAAAAAATGTATAAAAGACAAGCGTTCTATCATACAAGCAGCTGTCAATCAAAACACTGCTTTTGCTAATTAATATTACTCTATAGAAAATTGTATTTAATTAAAATATGCTCCCAATAATCATTACTCCGTTGAAACCACGTAGTAGCAGCGCAGCTAAATCGTATTAGTTTGATTATCAGTAAGATGCACCTTTAATAGCCTTTACACTAAAAGACTGATAATCAAACTAATGCAAGATGCTTTTTTACGTTTTTACTTCGTGAGCCTACGGGTTCGTAGGAAAACTAAAAAATCAACGGAGTATTAAATAATGTAACAGCTAGTTTTTTGAGATGCATCTATTTTAAAATTTGCAACCACTTTTTCACGATAAGATGAGTTAAGAAATCGTAATTCACAAAAAAAAACGATAAATTCAAGCTTTATTTGTAACAATAATTTGCGATATAGCGTTAAAGGTTGGCTTTATTCCCTTCCGATAATACTGATACGAAATTAAGAATGATCATAAAGCACGACAAAAGTACACTTTACCAAAAATTAAAGACTCATTTTGGCTACAATAGTTTTCGAGATCAACAAGAAGCCATTATCACACATATTTTAGAAGGCAATGATACCATTGTACTGATGCCAACAGGAGGCGGAAAATCACTTTGCTACCAAGTCCCCGCATTGCTTTTAGAGGGGCTAACGTTGGTCATTTCCCCTCTAATTGCCTTAATGAAAGATCAAGTGCAAGCCTTAAATGCCAATGGCATTCCTGCGGCATACCTCAACTCTAGTCTTACCACAGCCGAAGAAAAAGAAATTGAAGCACAACTAGAACGTCATGAGTTAAAGTTGCTCTATGTTTCTCCTGAAAAAGTTTTTGCTCAAAATTTTCTTTCTTTTCTTACTTTATTAAACATTCGACTAATTGCTATAGACGAAGCCCATTGCGTTAGTAGTTGGGGACATCATTTTCGTCCAGAATATCAAAAATTATACTTACTCAAAAACAAACTACCACAAGCTACAATGGTTGCCTTAACCGCTACCGCAGACAAAGCAGTACGATCAGATATTGGCCAACTATTGGGTATGCAGAGCCCTACTACCTTTCTTTCTTCTTTTGATCGTTCCAATCTATCGTTATCTGTTTTGCCTGGACAAAAAAAATGGGAACAGATTCGTCGGATTGTTCGAAAATATGCCAATAAAAGCGGCATTATATATTGTAGTAGTCGAAAATCAACCGAATCCTTGGCAGCAAAACTAAAAGCTGAAGGTGTCAAAGCTGCTTGTTATCATGCAGGTATGATGAATCGCCTCAAAGAAAAAACGCAGGATGCCTTTATTCAAGGGGATTTGGATGTTATTTGTGCTACCATCGCTTTTGGAATGGGCATTGACAAACCTGATGTGCGTTACGTAATTCATTACAATATGCCTGGCAACTTGGAGAGCTTTTATCAAGAAATTGGTCGGGCAGGACGAGATGGACAAAACTCTGATACAATTCTATTTTATAGTTATCGAGATGTTCAAACGCATTTGGGTTTTGCTAGTGAAATTGACAATGAAATTTATAGAGATATTCAAATTGCCAAGCTCCAGCGAATGCAAGAATATGCAGAAGCGCAAGTTTGTCGGCGAAAAATTCTATTGAGTTACTTTAGCGAAACCTTAGAAGAGGATTGCGGCAATTGCGATGTCTGCAAAAATCCTCCTAAATTTTTTGATGGAACTCTGCTTGCTCAAATGGCACTTTCTGCGGTGGCAAGAACACAGCAAAAAATTAGTCTTAGCACCTTGATTGATATTTTGAAAGGGTTTTATACTGAAGTAGTTCGAGAAAAAAAATATCACGATATAAAAACCTTTGCTGTCGGCAAAAAAACAACGGCTGTAGCTTGGCAACTTTACATTCAACAACTGATTCAACAAGGAATACTAGAATTAGATTACAAGGATCACTATAATCTCAAGCTTAACGATTATAGTTGGCGTATATTAAAGGGGGATGTTTCTGTCAAACTGGTAAGTTATGATGTTATTAGAGAACGTCAAGACACTCAAAAAAAACAAGCCAAAGTAGCTCCTAAACTCGTTTTAGAAAGCAATCCTTCTCTATACGAACACTTGCGTTTGTTGCGTCAAAAGCTTGCCAAACAAATCAACAAACCTGCTTTTGTTGTCTTTAGTAATGCTAGTTTAAAAGACATGAGTGCCAAAGCCCCAACAACACTAGATGCTTTTTTGGAAGTCAATGGAGTTGGTGAACACAAGGCAGCACATTATGGTTCGCAATTTATTGAGGCGATTCTAGAATTCCAAGAACGAGAGACCTAGGTACATTAGCAATGTCCAAACACTTACCTATTTTATTCTTTATTGTATTAATAATCTAAGTATCATGACTCCACTCCAATACACACAACAGTTACACCAAGAACTCTTGGCTTTTGATAAAAAACAAGTTGAGCTCTCCGTTGACCCTCTTATATTGGAGCAACCTAATCCGGCTTTTAACCTTGATAATTATAAAGATATTTTTCATCCAGACCTTCTACATGATCTGCATAAGCTCTATACAACTGTTCAAAAAATCAGTGTCTTTTGGTCACTTTCTAAAGATAAAAAAGGCAATTTACTAACTAGCAATTGGGTTCAGAAGGAGGTATTGGAAGACAGGGGATTGTCTCCTGAAGAATGCCTTGGAGGTAACTTAAATATAGTTTCCTTTCAAGAAATGATGTCCGATACATTTTATACCAATTTTTTGAATCAAAAAGGCGTTGAATATTTGCCATTTGATCGACATTGGACTCGTGTTGCTTGTTTGAAAAAGGTAAATGGACAGGTTAAAAACAAGGTCTATTTCTTTGATAGCGAAAATGCAAAAAAGGTCTATGACCTAAAAATAGGTGTCCTAGATTACATTCAATTAGCTTACCAAGCCAAGTGTTTCTATAATTGGCAATATGCATTTTTATTTCAGGACAAGGAGAATTTTTATAACAAGCATTTAGGCATCATGTTGCCACATTTATTACCACATCTTGAATTAGATTTGTCTGCATTTGGAATTGATACTAGTTCTAATTTTGACCTTCAAGCAGCAGCAGAAGCAGACCTTACAGCCGATACAAAAACGGATTTTAAAGAAGAAGAAACCCGACTAGTAAAGTACTTAAAAACAATAGATTCTAAAGTATCCTATGGAGGGCTTGACCATATAACTTTTAATTCCCAACCTTCCCACATAGATTTTGCGAAGTTTTCTAATTTGCATCGCCAATTGGCAACACAAGATAGTGCTTCTGCGCCCAAAATACTCCTTCAAAATGTTCCTAATCATTGTAACATACATGCTCTTGAGAAAGCGGATAGTGTTACAGAACTTCATTTGAATTATATTGGGGATGGTCCAAACAACTTTGAAGCATGGCTTGATAAGGATATCCCCTCTATTGAAACGCTTTGGCTCAACAATTTAGTTGGCGTCCAAAACCTTGACTTTTTACGTTCTTTTCCAAACTTATCGACCCTTCGATTGTCTTTGCTCAAAGATAACAGACTACCAGAAGACTGGTCTTTTTGTAAAAATCTAAAAACCATATCTATTTCCGCAGACAAAAAACAACACACTGGCATTCAAAAACTTATTTTACCCGACAGTACCCTTTCTCTTACTATTTGGATGAATGCACTACAAGCTATTCCATACATCAAAGGCAATCAGCTTCAGTATTTGGCCCTAAGCTCTACACAAATTTCAAAAATAGAACAACTAGAGCATTTGAAAAATATTCAACTCTTAAAAATCGAATCGAGCGCTATTTCTAAAGTCGAAGGACTAGAAGGATTGGTTAATTTAAAATCACTCTCTCTCAAAAATAATAAATTAGAAGATTTTTCAAACCTAGCAGCACTGCCTGCCCAAACAATTGTCTATCTTAGCAAAAAGGAATTTGTTACTGAGGATAGAAAAACAAATCTAAAACGCAAATTAAAACTTAAACATTTGAAACTAACAGTTAGTTAGTTTTTATCTTAATGCTTGCGTTCTCAGAGTTAGGACGCAGCTTCTATCCCCAGCCCTAATTTATTAATTTCAGACCAGTCTTCTTTCGCTAGTTTAACTCCCAAACTACCAACTCAATCAACAAGAGCGATAACTTGCTGAATTCACTCCTATGCCCCTTTCTCAATGCGATTCAACCTTTCTATAATATTCCCAATAACAGAAAAGTGTTCGTTCATAACAGAATTAATGAGCTTGAGAACATAGTTTTTTTACTACATTTTTCATTACCTACATTTGAGTTATCAATACAGTAGAAACTACTTCTAATTGTATTCTTTCAATCTTAATTCTAGCAGTAGAATTTTGCAGTATTAATTTTTTCAAAAAAACATTTTTTGTAGGTACATCTTTTATTAAAATAAAGACTATGAATCAAACATTTAATTTTCTACTATTCCTATTTCTATCTTTTTTCTCTCTAGAAACTTATGCTCAAATCACCTTACCTTATCATGAAGATTTTGAAGGAGCAGATTCTATTGAAACCTCTTCAAATTTAGCAACTATTACTGGGCTCACAGGTTGGGAGTTCGAGACTTCAACGGCTCAAGGTAGAATACGTACACAAGCAGGAACAGGCTACCCTAATAGCGGTACTAAAGCAATTACATTAGATGCCATACTTAATGGAGCTAATCCAGAACCTATTAACTATTTAATTGGTCATTGGGATTTATCGAATTATGATGCTAATGCCGATGCTATTGGGTTAAGTTTTGCTTGGATGGATCATGGGGATGAACCTGATGTAAATGATCGTGTCTGGATACGAGGTAGCAATACCGATACTTGGATCGAAATATTGAATTGGAGCAGCATCTCTGTTCCTAATGGCACGTATCAATTTGTAGAGAAAATGAATATTTCTACGATTCTACTCAATGCAGGGCAAAATTACTCTTCTACTTTTGAGATTCGTTTTGGACAGGAAGATAATTTTATGTCTTCTACTCCTAATGGCTCAGATGGGTTCACCGTTGATGATGTCAAATTAGAAAAAATTGTCCCTTACAACATTGGAGTCGTCGCCATTTTATCTCCTAGTGGTATCACTTGTGGAGACAGTATGACAAGTGTGACCGTTGTCATGGAAAACTGTGGAGCCAATACGATAGTCGGAGCAAATGTAACCATTAACATGACAGGTGATTTGACAGGAACGGTATCTGGAACAAACAGTGACTCAGTTGCTTTTGGTCAGCTAGATACTTTTACCATTGACTTCCTCAACACTTATGCTGGTGGTACCGTTACTCTTACTGCTTTTACTACCTTAACAACAGATTCTATTCCTGAAAACGATACTGCTAGTATAACACTTACATTTACAGGTATTACTAACCCTACTGTAACAGGGGCAAGTATTTGTTCTCTAGGAGACTCTACAACCTTAATCGCAACGCCCATCTCTGGTTTTGTTCATACTTGGTTTGATAGCGCTTTCGGTGGCAATATATTAGCCAAAGGAGACAACTACCCAACAGGTCCTATCGCTACCAACACTACGTTTTATGTCAATGCAGCTCAAGTCGTCACGACCAACGTAGGACACCTAGGTCCAAATACCAACTCAACCAATCCTAATACGCTTAATTTTTATCAAAACTTTACAGCACTGGGCGAATTTACAATAGATAGTATGACCCTTTACCCCAACGATACGGGTTTGGTAAGTATAAGAATTACAGATCCTACTGGTGCTATTGTCTATGACTCTATCAGTGTTTTAGTCGAGCCTAATGCTGCTTTTGATCCTGTGCGCATTCCTGTAGGAATAACAATTGCTCCTGGTGATTACAGAATGAATAGCTTTGGATCCACTGTTGGAGCCTTAGGTTATTCTAATGGTGCTGCCTTTCCTTATAGTGCTACTAATATTGTTGATATTACAGGTTCTAGTAATGGTGGTATCTACTTTTTCTTTTACGACTGGAAAATAACAGGTTTGCTTTGCCCTAGTGCTAGAATCCCTGTTCCTGTAACCGTTGGCAATGCACCAAGTATTAATTTAGGTACCAATATTAATCAATGTGGTGGAGTGGTTACTTTAGACGCAGCAAATTCTGGGAGCAACTACAATTGGTCTAATGGAGATACAACACAAACTACTGTAATAAGCACTTCTGGAATATACACTGTAATGGTCACGGATAGCAACAACTGCTCGGCAACAGATACCATTGACATTGAAATTCATTCCAATCCTATTGTTATGCTAGGAGCAGATATTATAGAATGCGATCACAGCACGGTTACTTTAGATGCAGGTAATTTGGGAAGCAGCTACAATTGGTCCAACGGAGATACAACACAAACTACTGTCGTAAATACTTCTGGAATGTATATAGCTACGGTTATAGATACAAACAGTTGCGTTGGAATGGATACAATCGAGGTGAGTATTTCAGATCTTGTTGCTAGTGCTGTTGATAATGGCAATGGAACGGCTACGGCTACGGGTTCGGGAGGTGTTACCACTACTACTTATACTTTCTTGTGGAGTAATGGCGATACGACTGCTACAGCAACAGGATTAACTGCTGGAGTGGCTTATTGTGTAACGATTACAGATGATAATGGTTGTTCGGATAGTGCTTGCGTCAGTATTAATCTAGGACTTAATAGTTTGGAAATGGAAGAGAACATCCAAGTTTATCCCAACCCAACCCTTGGGAATGCTTTTGCTAAGTTTAGTTTTGCTGAAACAACGGATTTAACAATTGAAATCATTGATATTACTGGGCGTAGCCAAGAGAAAATCAGTCTCCAAGCTACTCAAGAAGCAGTCATAAAACTACCAACTGATGCATTACCAAGTGGAACTTACTTTGTCCGTTTCCAAGTTGGCAACGAAATTAGTACTCAAAAACTTATCATCCAAAATCGATAAGTAGTCATTCAACCATACTGAATCTCTAACAAAATAGTCTTGGAATTTTTCAAGGCTATTTTGTTCTTTTTAAGAGAACGCTCAAACGCTATCTTCAAGCAACAACACAACTTCATTCTACAGTTTTAAATGCTCCTGTGCCAAAACAGCAATCAGCTGGTACAGTTGCTTTTCATAAGCTTCTTTTGTTTTTTGTTGCTTAAAAAAAGCTTTGTATTTTCGCTTTTTTGATGCTTGAACCACTTCTGGATGTACATAAGAAGCCTTTGCCACCGCTGGCGTATTGTTCAAGAACTGAGCTGCCTTTTTATAAGCCTTTTTTTCTGAAAGTTCTTGACAAAGCATCGTATAAGCTTTTTGAGTGCCATGCCATGTTCTAAATGCTTTTACCGTATAGCGTTGACCTGTAATTTCGTGCAGCTTATCATTAAGAGCAGTAGCATCAATATCTGGAAAAAGAGGAACAGAACCTTTTCTTTCCTCTTCTATTTCTGAAATAAAGGAAATAATCCGATCATTCTTAATGACAAATGTACGTTCTTTCTGCGATTTTGCTTGGTACTTTATTTCTATTTCACCTTCTTGAATGGTAATATGTTCCATACGAATTGTTGTTAGACCAACCGTATTATTCCGTTCATAATATCGCTCAGAACCAACCCGAAGTGCAAAAGTATCTAGCAAGTAAAAACAAACTGCATATTCCACCAATAGATCGTTTTCGCTCTCCAAGTTCTTTGCTATCCACTCCCGCAATTTTGATAAGGTTGGATATACATTTAACAACTCATAAAAATGTAATTTACTCCTTCCATCTACCCACTTGGGATGATATAAGTATTGTTTTCTACCAGCAGCATCATTTCCAAGGCTAAGCAAATGGGCTTGTTTTAGGGGAGCAATAAAGACGTTTTGCCATGCAGGGGGAATTCCTAACTGGTCGTAGTATTTTTTTCTTCTGATATTTGTAATTTGATGCCCACGCCTAAAGTAGCAGAACGAATCGCCACAAGGTTTTCGTTGAATTCCTTTCTCGTATGCTGTCCAATATTCTAAGCCTAAATGTGTGGCACAAGACGTAGCATCTCTTAAAAAGTGTTCAATAGTTTCTAGAAGCTTAGGATTTAAGTCCTGTTTATTGGCAGTATGTGATGGTCTAGACATTGTTCTATTAGGAATGATGAGTTTCTACTAATATATAATATCTATTTCTTGTATAAAGTTTTGCTTAATGTTGTTTTTTTGAAGCTCCGATCCAAACTTTTTTTTACTTAAATTCTTGATTCTATTTTTTTAATATCCCTCTTTAGATTATTGCGAGTGTAATATTGTTAATACCCTCATTCATTATATTATCATTAGCAAATGACTAGTATATTGATTAAGAAAAAACGGCCATATACAATTAAAAACTAGATCGCTTACAAAGCATTAGCTTTCATTCTTTTCAAATCAACAAAAACATCTATGGGATTTTCGATTGAATGCAAAACATCAAATTCTCTTTCGCCCTTGCTATTTTTTTTTCCACTATAAATGAGAATAGACCCCGTCTGATATTTATTCTCTATAAGATTGGAACTAGATTCTATATCAATAATTTTACTAAATTCAATAATAGTATAGTTTGCTCCAAGCCCCTCTTTAATAAAAATTCTCCTTCTTGAATAAGCATAGTGAACGTGATTAATATTTTTGTAACTAGCATATGAAACAAAACAACTCGACCAAAAAGGGATAAGATATAATATGTAAAAGCAAAAGTCACTCAAAGATTCAATTTGAAATAACATCGGAAGAGCTATAAAAAACCACAGTAAGCCTACTATTTGAAAAAGGACAGCACTCAAGGAATATGGTATTGGAGAAGGTTTTCCTATCCATAAAATTTTTTCATTTTCATCTAAAAAATTTTTAAAATACCTGTTAGGTTCTTTTTCAATATTCATTTCTTTATTTTTTAATCCTCTTCCCAAAAGATAAGAGAAATGTTCTCAGTAAAAAATACTATACCCCAACAATATATTTTTTTCTTAGAGTACGTAAAAGATGATATTCCCAAATACTTGAGTCTTCTAAAAGCCATCTTACTCTTCCTCTAATATAATTTCTCCTCTTGGGTCCGTGATAATTACTTTTCTCGAAGTAAAATATTTATTATGATAATCGTGAAAGAAAGTTGTCCATATAGTTTTTTTCCGACCTTTAAAAACTACCTTTTCTGCTACAAACCACTCATCTTTTTCCTTATTAAAAAGAAGCTTTTTATAACTTTTATTAAAGGGAGACTTATAGATTTTTAAGCTATCACTAAAACCATTTACATGACTGTAGTTGCATCTAACCTTTTTAAGAAATGGATTTGAGTTTTCAAAATCAAGGATTAATGTATGATAAGATTGAAAACTATATTCTTCAACTATTTTTTCATAGCTTTGAAAATTAAAATTTATCCTTGGTAATCTTTTGAAGAGAGCTTTCCGAACTTTAATAGTATCTCCATTTTTTAATGTCAATTCAAGCAACGTATTTTTTGATATGGTAGTTATAATATCAATAAGAGTTGAATCAGACCAATATTCTCTTTTATGAATATGTTTTTTAGTTGATTGTAAAATTTTGATGCTATCTCTGTAATCAATTTTAATAGATGGAGTAAGGTGTTTTTCTCCTCTTAAAGTACAGTTTCGACACATCAGTTTATCTCTATTCTTTTCTTTTCCCAAAAATCGACCACTATAATCACTTGGATCTTTCTGTTGATAGACACTTTCCTTCAATACCACTTGTTTCTCAAAACGATATGCGCTTAAGCCCTTATCATAAGTATATGTGCCCATATAATGCTTAGGTAAGTCCTTGTTCCATCCCCAAAAACCATCGATAAACTTTCCACTACTCTTAGAAACAAAATACCACATACCATTTACATCTATTAAAATTAAAGCCGTATCCATTTCAAATAGATTAATAGAAGATGCACTCCCCGTATGACTACTGATTGTAATGGAGTCTTTTAGCATTCCCGCTTTGTCATACGACTTAGCCACTCTGCCATGGTCAACTAAAAAAGGATGTTCATTCCGTTTCTCAACCTTAATATGCTGCCCCCATATGGTATCTGTAGAAATAATAGTCAGCATAAAAAGTAATATTTTAGATAGCTTCATCCGTTTTTTTAGTTAATTTTCAGGTACAAATCTGCTACATTTATAGAGGCAGTTGAAATTATTTTGTGATAAAAAGAGTTAATTAGGTAGAAAAACATTTATCCTACTATGCTCAAAGAAATCTCTATTCCTGCAACAAGATCGAATCAAAATTTCTTATTTTTTCAAGGAATTTTCTTTTTTTCGATAGCATTATTAATCACTTTTTTATATCTAAAAAATGTGTCTATCATCCACTATCAACATCCATGGTCTCGTAAACCTAACTTTAATACTGAAGCAATAATGCCTCTATTCTTTTTTCTTTTTATACTATGGCAAATAGGCAAATACCTACTCCACTTATACATCTATCATTTCCAGTTGCATTCAGATGTTTTGATTGTCGTACAAAAAAGTATATTTCGGAAAAAGATATACTTCTTCGAGCTCAAAAAAATAACTTCAGTTTCCGTATTAAAAGAATCCAAACTTTTTTTAGAAACAATGAACAACATTGATTATGAAATAAATGTACTAAAGATAGAGCAAAGCAATGAAGAAACTATAACATATTATTTTCCTCCGTACACCAATTATCTAGAAATCAAAGCCCTAAAAAAAATATTAAAAGACTTGCTTAAAAATTAACGATTCCAAACAAGCCTATACAAGGATTAGAATTTTATCATCTTCCCAATCACTTTCTGTGTCTTATTCTCTATTGTAATACTGTAAATTCCTGTACTCATTGCTCCTAGATCTATTTCTAATACGGTATTAAAATAAGTATCAAACTGACGGACGACTTGCCCTAACGAGTTGATAATCGTCACACGACAATTCTCCATAGATTGAGCAGTTTGTATTTGAACAAATCCAGAAGAGGGGTTCGGATAGATACGCAAATCTTGTACAGTTTTTTGGGTAACGTTTAGCATTAAATCGGGACGGATAATTTGTAATGCTTTGTATAAATTAATACGCCCATACCCTACCATATTATTAGGAAAAACATATTGAGAAGTCGTTCCACAAGTATCGTCTCTATAAGTATAAACCGTATCGGCTGTCATTTCTAATAAAGTTTCCAAAGAATCTACATTTCCTGCTAAACTAGGTTTGGCATTAATCAGCAAAGCAACAGCACCCGCAACGTGAGGACCAGCCATACTTGTTCCCGAATAAGCAGCGTAGCCTCCATTGGGAATAGAAGAACGAATTCCTGCCCCTGGCGCAACGACATTGGGCTTCATACGCATACTTCCATCAGAAGTAACACTCCCCAAACTGCTAAAGTTTGTCAATGTATCTAAGATATCCGTTGCACCAACTGAAAAGCTAGCTTCGTAAATTGCAGCAGGATTCCTAATAGAATTGCAACCAGCCCAACCATCGTTTCCTGCTGATACTACAACAAATACCCCTGCATTTTTCAGGTTTTCTACTGCCAACTGCATAATGTGAAAGTTGCTTGGGTTGCACCCTTCTACAGGAGGGCATCCCCAAGAGTTAGCAATTACATGAGGTGCCATGCTTGGATTGGGGTTCAAATTATTGGTATCGGTAGGTGCTAAGAACCACTCAAAACACTCTATATAGGTTGCGGGGGTTCCCCAACCATTCTCCATATTTCTACAACCAATCCACTCCGCCTCTGGTGCAACTCCAATTTGGTTGCCCAATCCATCATCGCCAATCATCGTTCCCATCGTATGCGTTCCGTGCGTGGCATCATCACAGGGATAGTTGACATCGTACCCACATTTATTAAACGTATCGGCACTTAGTTGACCATGAATAGCATCGTGCCAGTGATAATTATGATCCAAAGAATCGCCTCGATATTGATTTCTCAACGCAGGATGAATCCATTCGTATCCAGTATCTTGACCGCCAACTACAACTCCAGCACCTTTCAAGTTTTGATTCCAAAGCAAATGCGCGCGAATCATCCCTATTCCCCACTCGTAAGCTCGTGGACCTCTAGCAAGATGAGCATTTAATGACGAGCCGTCTGGACGATTCGGCAAATTATTATAAATTTTAGGATTCGGAGCAATCAAGGCTACTTCTTCTCGCTTAGCCAATGCTTCCAACAACGTTCGACTTCCTTTCACCCAAATTCCGTTAACAATAAAATAGGGACGATACATACCTTGATGCTGATCGATCAACTCTAGCAAATCACTCTGTGTTTCGTTTGCTTTTGTTTCTAATTGTCGAAAAACATATTGTGCTTTTCTTTCTTTGGTTGAAAAGTTTTTGGCCACCTTGGTATTGGCTTGGTCTTCCAGCAAAACAAAATATTCAAAATTCGCTTGATGAGCCGTTGCCCAAACTTCCGAGTCTACTTTTTCTTGCCAATCTGTTTGAGCATTACTTCCTAAAGCGTAACACAACAAGGTCAAAAACAGTATTTTTTTCATAATTTCTAACAAGTTTTATATCCTAAAACACTAGACCATTACAAAAGAGTCATGCAATGATAATGATATACACTTGAGTGTATAGACATCTAATTAATTGGCATTAAAGTGATATTACCAATAAAGGATATTTATAAATCAGCAACTTGTAGGGAACGATTGATATTTGTATATTTATACACAAAATAAGCCATATTACCTAAAAAAGGAAGTAGACAATCATTTCTTACTAAAATAATTTCTACCCCAAACCTTACTCATCTGCATAAATCTTTACCTCAATCCGACCATCTTCATAAATCACACCTCTATACATCCCTTTAGTATTAAAAGGCATAGCCACATTCCCCTTGGCATCTAGAGCGATCAAACCACCGCTAGCATTTTGTTCTTTTAATTTTGTATTGACTACATATTCTGCGGCTTCTTTCAAAGATTTATTTTGGTAATCCATAATAGCAGCAACATCATAAGCAACAACGTTTCTAATAAAATATTCGCCATGTCCTGTACAAGATACGGCACACGTTTTATTATTGGCATAGGTACCCGCTCCAATAATTGGGCTATCTCCTATCCTACCGTATTGCTTATTGGTCATCCCTCCGGTAGAAGTTGCAGCAGCTAAATTTCCTTTATAATCCAAGGCTACAGCACCTACTGTCCCAAATTTTTCGCTCTCTTTCGACCAAAGGCTTCCTTGTTTCCCATCTTCCTTATCTAAAGGATTGGTTGAGTCTTTTCCATCGTGATCCAATTCTATTTGAGAACGTCTAATCGCATTTTTAAGTTGTCTATAACGACGCTCATCATAAAAATACGCTGGCTCGACCAATTCCCCTCCTTGTTCTTTCATAAAATCTTCTGCTCCTTGCCCTGACAACATAACGTGTTTTGACCTTTCCATCACCATTCTGGCAGCTGTAATAGGGTTTTTAATATGCCTTACCCCAGCAATAGCCCCTGCATTCAAATCTGCTCCATTCATAATAGAGGCATCCATTTCTTGTTCTCCTTTGTGATTAAAAACAGCACCTTTTCCTGCATTAAACAAAGGAGAATCTTCCATCAATCGCACCACTAACTCTACTGTTTCAACAGATGATTTTCCTTCCTTTAGAGCTTTCATACCACTTCTTAATACCTTTTCGAGTTGATCTCGATACGCCTTGTCTTTTTCATTGCTCATCTTTTCTCTCAAAATAGTACCTGCACCACCATGAATTACCAAAACAGATTTTAAAGAGGTTTCTTTAGGAGGATTTTGTTCTTGTATAGTTGTCATACTGTTGCCGATTATCAAAATACTAGTTAATAGTAAAATGTATTTTATTTTCTTCATAATAAATAAATTTGTTTTACTGCCGACGTTTTACATTTGAATAATTAGGTTTAGAACTCTCATATCAGGTGTCATTTCAGTTTTTTTTACCAATTGCTTTTTATTGAAACTTGTTGGGCAACATCCCTTTGGCAGCCAATCGGGCTATTTCATCAATTCTCCTCTTTCTAGTTTCATTTCTTTTGGCGATAACAACCCAATGTAACATACCTTTTCTAATTGTTTTTGACTGGCTTTGAAAAAACTCCATTGAATTATCGTTCTTATTTAAGGCTATTTTTAAATCGTCTGGTACAATCAACTTTTCAACATCATCCATCAATGTCCATGTTCCATTTTTTTTTGCTCTTTCTATGCTTTCAAAACCTGCGTTTGTCATTAAGTTATTTTGGATAAGCTGTTCAATTTTATCTTTATTTACTTTTGACCAAGTACTGCTAGGTTTTCTTTTGCAAAAATATTGCATATATCTTTCTTTGTCAATAGATTTTTTAGTACTATCGATCCATCCGAAACACAATGCTTCGTCAACAGCTTCACTCCAACTGATCGAGGGAATTTTTGTTGAGAACCTATAATAAACAAGCCAAATAGACTGTTTTGATTCATGATTTTCTTCCAACCATTTTCGCCAATCTGCTCGGCTGCTAGGACAATATGTTTCTACTTCCATTTTATTTACATTCGACTCCACCCCTGCCTATCTATTAAAAAAATCAAACCATTATAACAAACAGCAGTAAAGCATAACTATTAAAAAATTAACGTAACTGTCATTAATAACACTGCAAACTTATGCCTAGTGCATGACACCCCTATGTCAATAGACCATAAAAATTATTGATACAAATCTACATGTTCTTACAATCATCTAATATAAAGGATATGAATAGGAAAGCAGCATTTAGGTGCATTATATTCTTGGTTGGACTTGGTATTTACCTCCAAATGATCCAAGGAAATACCAAATAATAAGTCTATATTTTTAAAATAGGATTTCCTCATAAAATAGAGCTTCTTTGTAAGATTGAGAATAACAACAAAAAAAGCTACTATGAAACTCGAACTGCACCTAAAAATCATCAGTATCATCCTTGCATTTAGTTTGCTGTATTTAGCGCTTTATAACCAACAACCTATTTGGGCAGAGTCCATTCGAATTATCATAAGCTTGGTTATCATCCTCTATTTCATTGTTATTTGGATGCGAACTAAGAAGTTGCTTTATTTTATCACTTCTATGCTACTTCCTATTTGGCTTTTAATTTTAATTCATCCCAACAGCTTTGCAGATCATTTTTTTTTATGGGAAAAAGAGAACATACTTCAAGAAATCATCCAAGTTGTTCAGTCTGACAACAAGTATAAAAAATTGACGACTTACGTCATCTCCGATGGTAACGCCCCCATACTTTCTAAGCAATCATACAATCATTCTCTATTAACTAAGATAGCAAGTACCAAAGAAATACACCCAATTTCCTCCAATGAATTGAAAAAACTGTTGAAACAAAGCTACATAATAGGCTTTGAGATGAGACATAACTCCATTCTATTTCATATTAAAAATAATAGACAAGTTCGATATTATCTTAATGAAGAAAGTTTTGTTTACCCAAAAGATAAAAAAATTAAAACACAATGGTATCGAGTAAACTAAATTACAAGGTGCTAAACTCTCTCACAAATTACACAACCTAAGACTTTACAAAACAACACATTAAACATCAAACATCCACCTTCAACCTTTGCTCTTTTGTCACAAATTCATTTTTTAATTTTGAACATCCATTTAAAGTATAATATATTTATCCCTGTCTAAACCTAAGAGGGATATTTTTTTGATCTATTTTAAAATTAAATAAACATTCAGTTATTTTATAAATACAAGAACTATGAAGCTATTTAATAAGATTTGCATACTATGTTTATGCATTATTTGCTGTTCTACGAATCCCACACAAGCCGCTATTGTATACTCTTACGACAAAGTCACGCCTCGCATTGAAAAAAAAGTAAAACCTCAACACCCTAGAAAACTCAAAAAAAGATTGCGATTCCAAAAATCCTTAAAATTAAAACAAGCCCGTCAACATCATCAAAGTCCAGAAAGCAAAAAAGCCATCACCTACATCATACTAGCTTCTGTAGCTACAATACTCTTTGTTGGCATCCTACTTGGTAGCCTGTCCTTTCTATTTAGTATACCTGCAACACTTGGTATTGTGTTAGCCATTGCGGGTATTGTAATCGCAATACTTGCCATTATTTTCTGGATCAATGGCTTCATCTATTTAAGCAAAGCAATTAGAAAAAAACGCCTAGGCTAGAATTTATCAGCCGTCCATTTACACAGCCATTATCAAGATAAAATTAAACTTCATATAAATTCATTAGTTAAAATTTCTTATCTTTCATCAGAATTCCCTATTAAACTACGCTCAATAGAGTTTATCTAAAACATTATTTTTCAGTTAAGAGTAAAAGATGTTGAGTCTATCTTTAGTTTTTTAAACGAGCCTATCAATAGGCTACTAAAAAACATTGGAAACATTCAAGATCAATGTATACGTCCTACTCTTGACTCGAAACACCTTCAATTTCTAGACAAACTCTTCAAACCAAAAAGAAAAAATGATAATAAAAAAACTACTGATGAAAAACATGCTCACCCTTTTGTTTGGCTGTTTTTATTTTTTTGCCAGTCAAGCACAAAATTCCCCTACTCAAACAATTAGAGGCAAAGTTGTAGATAAAGCTAGTCAAATGCCACTCATTGGAGTTGTTGTTATGGTAGCAGAAACAGATTTGAATACAACCACAGATCTTGATGGCAACTTTATTTTATCGAATGTTCCGATTGGTCGACAAGTCATCACGACCCAATATCTTGGTTATGAACCTTACTCGACGGAAGGATTAGTAATCTCCTCCAGCAAAGAAGCTTATCTTGAAATTGGTTTAATTGAGCAAGTTGAGGTAACAGAAACGGTTGTTGTTACGGCTTCTGGTGGCAAAGATGGAGTTGGCAACCAAGCCATCAATGATTTATCGGTTGTTAGTGCTCGGTCTTTTTCGGTGGAAGAAACCAAACGCTATGCTGCTAGTATTGATGATCCTGGTCGTATGGCCGCTGCCCTTCCTGGTATTCAAACCGACCAAGACAATGAAAACGATGTTGTTATCCGTGGCAACTCTGCCTTTGGTGTCTTATGGAGAATGGAAGGTTTAGAAATTCCTAATCCAAGCCATTTTGGTCGCCCAGGGACGACAGGAGGTGGTATTTCTGTTTTCAGTGCTTCGGTTATTGGCAATACAGATTTGTCTACAGGAGGTTTTGCTGCCGAGTATGGCAATGCGCTATCAGGAGTTTTTGACATGCGCAATCGTAGGGGAAATATGGTCAATAGAGAACATTCTGTAAAAATTGGATTGATAGGGTTAGGTGCCTCTACAGAAGGTCCTATTAAGAAAGGCCGCAGTTCTTATTTGGTCAACTACCGTTACTCAACACTTGGATTACTAAATGCCATGGGCTTGTATGTTGTTCGTGAAAACGTAGGAAATAACTTCATGGATTTATCGTTTAACCTAACCTTCAATTCGAAAGACAACAAAGATGAGTTCAAGATTTTTGGTATTGGCGGGCTAAGTGATGAACGTTGGTTTACCAAAGAAGATACAGCCGATTGGCAAACTTACTTAGATTATATTGATGAGCGCAATGGTTCTAACTTAGGGGTTTTGGGATTCACCTACCGACGCTTAATCAATGAAAAATCATACTTAAAAGTAGTTGTCGGTTCTGTTCTTAATCATATCTTTTTGAAACAAGCCATACCGAATCTTACTACTTTAGATATCGAAGATAAAAATGTTGTTGAGGATTACGATTACAAAACCCTAAGAAGTCAACTACATTTAACCTATAGTAACAAAATTAGCAACCGTTTTCGTCTAAAAACAGGTGCCTCCTTAACAGCCAATACTTACTGGTTAAATTATTCAAAGGACTTGGGTAATGGAGACTATACTTATTTGGACAACATCCATGGTAATACGTTCTTGCTACAAGCATACGCTCAAGGTAGTTATCGTCCTGTCAAAAAATTAATGTTCAATTTTGGGTTCCATGCCTTGTTTTTAACCTTAAACAATACCTATAGTATTGAACCAAGATTATCCATACAATACAAACCCTTTGAAAATACGACCTTTAGTGCTGCCTATGGCTTGCATGGCAAAGTGCTCCCTATTGGAACCTACCTCCTTCAATTGCCTAATGGCAACGGAAGTATTACACAACCCAATAAAGATTTAGAAATTGCCAAAGCACACCACGCCATTCTATCATTCCAACAAATCATTGGTTTGGGCTTCCGCCTCAACTTGGAGGGATATTATCAATATACCTTTGACAATCCAACTAGTACCATTCCCAATAGTGGTTACTGGTTTTTTAATGAACGTGACAATTACGGAACACGAGAAATGATTTCGGAAGGGCAAGGGCAAAATTATGGTGTTGACTTAAGCGTAGAAAAGGCATTTAGCCGCAGTTTTTTTGTCTTAGTAACAGGTTCTTTATTTTGGTCTCAATACAAGTCTTTGGGCGATACAGAATGGAGGCGCACTCGCATAGACAAACGTTGGGGAACTTCCGTGATGGGAGGATATGAATTTACCTTCAAGAAAGGAGGCGTTTTGCAAATTGGTCTAAAGAGTTTTCTTTCTGGTGGTCTACGATATACTCCTGCTGATTTTGAAGCGTCCAAACTAGCAGGGCAACTAGTCGAGGATACCAATCAATATTGGGGAGCTTCTGCGGGCACCTATTTCCGTTTGGATGGTCGAGTAGCTTATCGCAAAGATCATAAGAAATTTTCCTATACAATTTCCTTAGATGTTCAGAACATTACCAACACCAAAAATCCAAGGTATTTTATTTATGATCGCCAAGAAATCACACTAATCCCTCGTTATCAATCGGGCTTACTCCCTGTTATTAGTTTCCAAATTGACTTCTAAACAAGGCAAATGCACTGTTCGCTAAAACATCTAATTTAGCGAACAGTGTTCTTTCGTTCATATAACACCAATATAGTGCTCTACAAGACTACTTCTTTTTTATTTTCACGGCATCACTTTCGTTATAAAACTTAGTTTTCTCTCAGAACTTTGTAGAATGAACAAGAATATTTTTCCCATACTTTTTATCCTTGCTTACCTAAATTTATTATTTAAAAACTTACTTTTATGAACATTATCACTTGAAATTGATCTATAAACATACAATCAATGAAACTGTTACTTTCTTTGTGTTTTAACTTTATTTTTCTTTTTTCTTCTTTTGCTCAAACTCAAACTATTCGAGGAAAAGTTGTAGACCATGCTAGCCAAATGCCCTTAATTGGAGTTACCTTAGTTGTCGATCAGACAAATATTAATGGTGTTTCTGATGAAAATGGTGATTTTGTTTTAGAAAAGGTTCCTGTAGGGCGTCAACAAATAAAAGCGCAATATTTAGGTTATGAGCCTTATGTATCAGAAGATTTAATTGTCTCTTCAAGTAAGGAAATATACTTAGACATCTTATTAAAAGAACAAGTAGAGGTTACAGAAACAGTTGTTGTCAATGCCTCTAAAAGTGCCGATGGAGTTGGTAACCAAGCTTTAAATGATTTGTCTGTTGTCAGTACCCGTTCTTTTTCTGTAGAAGAAACCAAACGTTATGCCGCTAGCTTGGACGACCCTGGACGTATGGCAGCAGCATTGCCAGGGGTACAAAGTGACCAAGACAATGAAAACGATGTCATCATTCGAGGTAATTCTTCCGTAGGTGTTTTGTGGCGTTTAGAGGGTTTAGAAATTACCAACCCAACTCATTTTGCCCGACCTGCTTCTACGGGGGGTGGAATCACTGTTTTTAGTGCTGCTTTGCTAGGCAATACTGATTTTTCTACGGGTGGCTTTGCCGCAGAGTATGGCAATGCTTTTGCTGGTGTGTTTGATATGCGTTTTCGCAAAGGAAATATGATACAACGAGAACATTCTGCCAAAATTGGATTGGTTGGGCTGGGTTTTTCCACAGAAGGGCCGATGAAAAAAGGTAGAAGTTCTTATCTAATAAATTATCGTTATTCAACTCTGGGGCTTTTAAATGCAATGGGACTTTATGTTGTTCGTGAGAATGTAGCAAACGATTTTCAAGATCTATCTTTCTGCTTAACGTTTAATTCGAAAGACAATAAAAATGAGTTTAAAATATTTGGGGTTGGAGGCATCAGTAATGAACTTTGGTCTGTTAAAGAAGATACCGCAGACTGGCAAAACACATGGGATTATCAATACGAAAAAGCAGGTTCTAATTTAGGGGTCATAGGGGCAAGTTTTCGTCGACTCATGAATGAAAAATCTTATTTAAAAGCTACTGTAGGAACGGTATTAACTCATATTTTTTCGACACAGTATGAACCCGAAATTACTAATTTAGAGAATAGAGATAGCTTTTTACTGTACGATTATAAGATACTCCGTTCGCAAGCTCATGTTACTTATGGCTATAAATTTAGCAATCGTTTTCGTCTAAAATCAGGCGCTTTGGTGCATGCCATTTCTCATTGGTTAAGTCTAAGTGAACGACGCGCCAACGATCTAACCAATCACCAGTATTTGGATATCAGTGATGCAAATACAAACTTTTTAATACAAGCTTATGCCCAAGGAAGCTATCGCCCAAACAACTATTTTACAATTAATGCTGGGCTTCATGCCATGTATTTTGCAATGAACAATACCTACAGTATTGAACCTAGGTTTTCGGTACAATACAAACCTTTTTCCAAAACAACAATCAGTGCTGCTTATGGCTTGCATGGCAAATTAATTCCTATTGGAACCTATCATTTACGCATCAAAGATCAATTTGGCAACGTAAGTCAGCCTAACAAAAACTTAGAAATTGCTAAATGGCATCACGCTATTTTATCTTACCAACAAGTTATTGCATTGGGCTTTAGAGCAACAGCTGAAATTTACTATCAATATGGCTTTGATATCCCGACAGGTATTGATAGCGCAAGTACTTATTGGCTGTTCAATGAACGCCAAACCTATGGTCATGTAGCAATGACTTCGGAAGGGTTTGCCCAAAACTACGGTTTAGATATTACGATAGAAAAAGCCTTTGGTAGAAACTTCTTTTTATTGGCAACGGGTTCTATTTATCAAGCACAGTACAAATCTCTGGGCGATACAGAATGGCGTAATACTCGTTACAATAGAGGTTGGGGAACAAGCTTGATGGGAGGCTATGAATTTACCTTCAAAAAAGGGGGTGTTTTACAAGTGGGTATTAAAACATTTTTAGCAGATGGTATTCGCTATACTCCAGCAGATGAAGCTGCTTCTATTGCTGCTCGTGCTTTGGTAGAGGACGAAGATAAAGCGTATAGTGCTAAAGCTCCTATTTATTTTCGCTTAGATACGCGTATCGCATATCGAAAAGATCACAAAAAATTCTCCTATACCATTGCTCTTGATGTTCAAAATGTTACCAACTATAGAAATATTAGTTTTTATGGTTATGATCGTCAAAAGAATGAATTATTTCCTCGTTATCAAGCTGGAATTTTGCCAGTACTTAGTTTCCAAATTGATTTTTAGATCTTTTTCCGTTTCTACAAAACCAAAACTATCAATCAACAAGTTGTAATTTACTCTACTCATAAATCGTCCAAAAAATTATAGTAAATAATAGATTAATTCTTACTATAATTTTTTGGTACGACGATTAACTTGGATTAAGGAATACATTTTTTGATTGCCTCAAGTATTTTTTCCTCATCTCCTTGTTCATATCCAGTTTGTTTCCACATCAATTTTCCTTCCCCATCAAAAACAGCTACGTGTGGTGGATGGTTCGCATTCATTTTGGTCATAAAATCTTTTTCTGGATTGAGATAGTACTCATATTGCCAGCCTTTTGATACCACATAAGGTTTTACTCTAGCCATATTTCGAGCATCGTCTATAGAAACGGCAATAAGTTTCACTCCTGTTCCATCAACCCAATCTTCGTATTCCTCATGAATGGTGTTTAGCAATCGCTTACTAGGACTGTCCCAAGTTGCCCATATTACAACGACGAATGGCTTTCCATCGTTGCTCAATGTTTTTGCATTCACCTCTTGACCTGTGGATGTCTTTAAAGTAGCGTCAGGCAATCTATCTTGTGCCATAGTCAATACTCCTGATAATAGTGCTACTGTCAGCATAATTAGTCGTATCATTTTATTTAGTGTTTAGTTATAAAAATTATAAAAATCTTGTCCATGCCATTTGTGTTCTATTAACACCATCGTCTTAACGCACTGAAATTATGTATTCCTCAATGCTTCAAACATTTCTACCAACCACGTTTTACTAGCAATCGGATTGGTTGTATTAAATAATATTTCTAATTTTTGAAATTCCTTTAGAAACTTATTGTCAGACAGATAATCCTTACTTTCTTTTAATTTATACGTCCGCCGAATAAGGTTAATGAAATTATAATACACAACTCGGATGTCTTCTGTCAACTGTTTGTTCCGTTTGAGGTAATTTCGAAAGGCATCGGTCAAGGAATATAAGGCTTCTCCTTCATTTATTTCATAATAAATTTTAAGTTGAATCATTTTGGCTCCAATATGATAGGTATAATTGGTAAACACTACATTGTGTAAAGCTTGCAACGCAACTCCATATTCTTTTTTGGAATAAAGTAAAAACCCCATCAACAAAGAATAGGCGCTCTCTTGATACTGGGGTATCAAAGCTTTTTTATAGGTTTCAATAAACTCGGCTGCCCATTCATAATCTCCCAGACTAATTGCACTTGTTCCTATGTTTTTATAATCTCCATCAGACAAATAACCATCTACAAAATTGATCTCATGCTTGACTAAAAACTTAGAAATATCTAGTATTTCCTTTAGATATTGTTCACTTGCCGTTTTATTATAACAACGAATGCAATAATTTTCTAGGTAGTCGTATATATTTTTGAGCTCTTTCTTTGAAAAAATTGCCTGATGCTCTACCAACCAGCCTTTTACTTTAAAATATTCCCCATCTCCTTTTTCTCCATACAACAACATTTTTAATACTCCCGCATAAATTTTAATCGTAGGCTCTTGCCCATATGGACTATTCGGTTGATCCAAATAAACAAAAAGTTCATCCACCAAACGGTATTCATAATTACTACCAATAACAATATTTCGACTCACCATATCACAAGCAACTTTAAGCTTTTTAGTAATAAAGAACAAGTCTAAAAAATCATTTTTAAGTTGCAAATTTTCATTGTAAGTCCGTCCTCCCTGTGTTACAAAATTAACATCCAATTCTTTGTGATAAGAAAACTTTTCCCAGTACAAATCTTCTACATCTGTATAAGAACTCTCTTCGCTTCTTTCAATCTTTCGAAGAATAGCATCATAATCTTTAAATTGTTTTCTATGCCGCAACTCTGCTAGTATCTTGATCAAATGTTGGTTGTGCTTTTCTTCGTGCGCTGTTATCACTAAGTAATCGTGCAACAAAGAAAGTAATTTGGAACTAATACTATGAAGGGCATTGCCATCAAATTTTTTGTTAGGATAAACATATTTAAAAACACGTTCTTTTTCTAAACGATGCTGTCGCTTAGGATTAGGAACATACTTCGCTAAGTAAGCACATAGCTTCTTAACTTCCGCATGTTTGTTATAAAATGGGGAATTGACATAATCTAAGAAACGAGTAATTTCTCTAGAGTCTAAATGCTGAAATAGGTTTACTAGCTTGGTTTTGTGCATTATAAAACGCGATAAATTTAATTTCTTTAAATTGGTGTTAACCTGTCTTTTGTTATCTCATAAATGAAATTTGTTTCGCCCCATACTTTTTCTTCGTGCAATAACTTCCACGTAAAATGATGTTTGCGTGCAATACTCTGTATCGTTTCAATGGCACAATCGTCGGACAAAATCATAAAGATAGAACTTTGCACTTGCATGTAAGTACCTATTGTAGAAAATAAGTTATGAAAGTACTCAAAATTCTGTCCACAAAAAAACGCTTTTTCTCGATTATTTGTGGGTTCTTGCGGAAAATAAGGTGGATTAATTAGAATATATTGAAATATTGTAGGGGGTATATTTTTCAATAAATCAGATTCGATGACCTCCAATTCTAAGTTATTCATATCCTTAGTTTCTAAGATAGAGCGAACAGCTATAGGATTAATGTCACTTGCTGTGACAAGGAAACCCTCTCTCGCCATTAAAGAAGCTATTAATCCACTTCCTGCCCCTAATTCAAGTACTTTAGAGCCTTTTAATTCTAAATTTAATGCAAATTGGGCTAAAATTTTAGTACTAAATAGCAATCCTGGATGAAATACAGAAGGTGCTACTTTTATAGACAAGCCATCGTAATTAAACCAACGTGTTTTGGACAAATAAGCCTTGTATAATCGCCACAATATAGGTTGCGTCAATCGTCTGAATTGACGTCGTATTCGATCTATCATAATGTTTATACTACACTCTAAAAGCCTTCAATTTCGGGTTGACGATATTTCCAAATTTTCTGCAATACTTTTAACTCATAGGGAAATTTGTACAGCCCAAGGCGATAACGTAATACGGATAGAATATGTATCATCTTTCGCTGAAATTTACTCAATCGAATGTCTGATACCGTTGGA
Source organism: Aureispira sp. CCB-QB1 (assembly GCF_000724545.1). Lineage (GTDB taxonomy): Bacteria > Bacteroidota > Bacteroidia > Chitinophagales > Saprospiraceae > Aureispira. The sequence goes on from NZ_JHBV01000029.1 coordinate 142,561, forward strand.
TAATACGCATTCAAAACTGTTTCAAAGTTTTTAATCTTATCGACCATAGCAGGAGTCAGCCAAGGGGTAAGCGGATTTTTTCTCAAATCAAAGTTTTGCCATTGTGGTGTAATCCAATCTTCTAGTTGACTAGGGAATTCAAATCCAGCAGCCGTGATTCGTTCAAATAACTCGGAGCCTTCTGTCGGCACTGGGCTATATAAATAAATAATAATTTCTGTTGCAGGATTAATTTCTTTTATTTCCTTGATGAACGCAATATCAGCATCAATCTGAGCCATCACTTTTTCTTCACTTTCGGCAGGCAACCCCAAAACAAATGAATATTCTGGAATAATATCTACTTTTTTCATTCTAGCGGCAAAGCTTTTTATTTGTGCTGCCGTTTGCTTCCCTCCTTTGTCCATTTGTTGAAGAATGGCATCATCACCACTCTCTGCCCCAAAGAAAATCATTTTGCACCCAGCTTTTCGCATCAAATGCAACGTTTCATCCGAATAACGATCAATGGTGTCGATTCTACCTTCACCCCACCAAACCATATTTTCTTTCAACATCAACCTTGAGAATTCTGCTGTACGTTTTTCAGAAACAAAGAAATTGTTGTCGTGAAACTCTATTGCTGTTGCTCCGTACTCTTTCTTAATTTTTAATACATCTTTGTATACATTTTGAGCACTTTTAGCTTGCCAACGACCATTATAAATAGGAACAACGGCACAAAAAGAACATTTAAAAGGGCAACCTACACTAGAATGGTAAGCCAAGGTTTTGTTGCCTAAATACGTCTTTCCGAGGTATTTTTCAATTGGGTAAAATGTATTTAAATAATCATAAGGCAACTCTGTTAGTTGATCTTGATTGAGTAGACCTTCTTTTTTAGTTTTTACAATTTGACCATCAACAGTCTGATAAATTAAATTGGGAATAAACTCATAAGGCAAGTCGTTCTCCAACGCCATCAACAAAGCAGGAAAGGCATTATCACCAGGACCATTCACAATATAATCAATAAAAGGCGCTTGAATAACCACTTTATATTGATTGGAAGGGAAGTATCCTCCCCATATATTAATAATATCTGGAAATTCTTCTTTGGCTTTTTTGGCAAATGGAATGGCTTGGCTAAGTTGTGGACCGGGCATAACCGTCATGCCCAAATACTTAAATTCACCTGTTTTCAAATAAGAAGCTATCTTAGCGTAAGGATCTTGCTCCATATTACCATCAACAAATACATAATCAAACTTACCTTCTATAGAGGCTCCTACTTGTAAAATACTATTCGGAATTCGATATTTGGAATTGGCACTTCTAGGATTAAATAAAATTACTTTGTGGGGGGAGATTCTCATCATTCCTTGTTATTTTTAACTTTAGCTCTATTGTCGTAATTTACAATGTTTTTTGTAAAACTTAGTATTTTAACCATCTAAGTAATCGTTCATAAAAATTTATAGGCAAAATAGAATTCTTTTTGCACTGTTCTTCATCAAAAAATCTCGTTTTAGCCCGCTAAAACTTCAATTCTTTTCTTTGAACAGCACTAAAAACAATTACATTTTTAACTATACTTTTTTCTGTCCACTTACTTATGTCATAAATTCTTCGTTTGAATCGTCTACTTTTATGATTGCAGCAACCTTACGTTACCTAACTTTTTTTTTATTTTATGGAGGTCTTTCCAGCCTTATTGCTCTGCCCTTGGCTTGTTCTAGCGATAAATTAAATCCACCTTCTGATTTAAAAATTTGTTTGCAATATTATTACAATCCTCCGTCGTCTAACTCTGAGACCCTCAAAAGTGGTTTAAAGTGGTATTTTTCTTATTTGGGAGCTGCCTTACCTCAAGGACAATTAGAAAAGGCGATTCGTTGGAAAAAAGAGAATCATCAATTGGCGCTACTAGAAATTGATTGTGCGCTACTAGGCTTCTCTAACAATGCTCAAAATGCTTTGCAACGAATTATTAATACCATCAAAAGCAGTGCCGCCTACCAAAAAAATCAATATATGGATTTGGGGCGATTTGTTGTCCTCACATTGAATAGCAGTTACCATTATTACGCGATTACAGGAGTTTATCCTACGTTAGAGGGCTTTAAAAATGCCTATAATTTTGAAGATACTGCTGTTATTCGTTTGGACAGTGGTAATTCGAGTGTAACAATGGGAAATCGAGTGATTTACCAAACCAATAATACGATTATAGATTTTAAAAAAATGGCGTTTATGGCTGTAGAAGGAACTGGAGATGTCCAACAAGGAACTTTCCAAGCAAGCGATTTTGAGGCATTTGATTTTATGCCTAACGGACAACCTCGTTTTGCTATTTATAATGAGTTGGGACAACTAAAAACGACCGTTCCTCCATCCTTAGGAGAAGCTGGAAAGCCTGCCAAGTGTATGTGGTGCCATGAATCAATTATACAGCCTAATTTTGTGTTACAACATCCTCAAGCTGCTTCTTTTAATCAAAACATCCGACACAAGAATGCCTTGTTAAGCGATGCCAGAAATCAACTACACTCTGATCTAAGTTATGCATTATTACAAGAACACCACTTTGCTGAATTACTGTATATATCTTTTATGGAACCAAGCGCCGAACGGTTGGCGTTAGAATGGAATTATACCTTGCCACAAACTCAAGCATTATTACAAAGCTATACGACACATACGCATCCAGAATATCCTCAATTGGGCAACTTGTACCATCGTTCAGAAGTAGATCATTTAAATCCTTTGCCTGTGCTAGCAACTCCTGAATCTGCTCAAGAAGCATCTTTTTATGAGCCTAATTATTAATTTTTTGCCATTTTGACGACTTACCAAGCAATATCCTAAAAACAAAAAATAGCAACCACTGTACTATAGCCGTTGAAGCAATTGCTCCCAAAGCACCATAGGTTGGAATTAGAATATAGTTGCAACAAATATTCGCGAATGCAGCCCCCAAAAAGACCACAACTAACTGCTTTTCTTTTTCTATTTTTATTAGATGATGCGTTTGAATAGCATAGCCAAAAAAAGGTACGATCATTAGATACCCCAAACCATACATCCAAGCAGAAAAGTTAATTCCGTATATCCAAGGTAATAAATAGTAAAAAGCAATTACAACTGGTGCTGTTCCCAATATTCCCAACCCAAACATCCAATGGTTGAGCCGTTGTAAGGCTGTATCAGGCATTCGATAAATGTTTTTTAAAAATGGACTCACAATAATTCTATTTCCTAGTATAAACAAACTAAATGCTTTGAAAAAAACTTGATAAGCCCCCAATGTTTCTTCTGATAAATAAAATGCTACTCCATACAAATCTATTCTACTTTGAACAAATCCAATCATCGCTGGTATAAAAAAAGGAAAAGCAGCAACCAAAAATGCTTTTCGAAACCTCCATTTCCAATTCTTTAAAACAACACGTCGATAAAAAAAGGCATAAGCCATAGCTTTGGCAACAGCTAAAAATGCATATAAAAAAAGTAGGTAGTTGGTATCCAAATTCGAACGATGTGACCACAAGGCTATTAATATCATCATCAATCCTCCCCCTTCTATGCTCAAAGCTCCTTTTAATTTTCTAGTATAAATAGGCAACGGATCAAAGGAGCGCACTCCAAAAGCTCCCCACAACCAAACAGAAAGCCACCAACAACTTACCTCATCTCTATAAAAAAAAACAATGGCAACCATCTGCACTAATCCCAATAAAACCAAACGACTGCAAAACGACTCTTGCCAATAAACGGCTACCATTTGAACATTTTGACTAAAGGCTCGAATCAAGTAGGTATTCTGCCCCCAGTTAAAAAATAAAATAGCTAAGTTGACAAAAATCAAATAATTTACTATTTCGCCCCAAGCTGCCTCTGAATTGAATCGAATGACAAAATAAGAAATAAGAAACTGTCCTAGTGGAGGTAGAATTTGAAGACCACCATACAGAACAATCCATGTCAATCGTTGCTTTTTTTTTCTATTTAGTTCGTCCATTTTTTAAATAAGCTATGGCGTTCTTCTTGACTGTAAAAATGGCGGCAATATTTAGAATCTAACATTTGCTCTACATAGTTTTTAGGCAATCTCAAACTGGTTTTAAATGTGTGGTATAAATGCGCATAGTCTTTTTGTGCTCCAATATTATGGCGCTCCAATTTCAAATTAGGAATATTAAGAAATTCCTTCAACCTTTTTTCTTTTTTAGCATCTGGCAAATCTACCCGCATTAATAACAATTCAAAATTTCCTCTCTGATATTCTTTATACTTTTTTTGAGTATCAAAATTAGTCGCAAAAACATCTATTTCCAGCATCATTTTTAATTCATCGTCTAGCCAATTTAACGGATAATCATGAGGCACTAGTTGTAAGAATTGTTCTTGCAAAAGAGAAACATCATTATCATAGTTGGAAGCATCCATATTATTATAATAACGAAACACTTCAAAAAAAGCAGATACATTGCGTTCTATCGGTTCTCTTATTGTTGTTATAATTGAAGTTGGTTGGTTGGGTTGAATTTTTTTGTTATAAATTAGAGCACCCGTATTTTTAGAATCGGGCCACCAACCTTTTGCTCTACAAGTCTTGTATTCCCAATCTATACGCCTTTGATTTAAGCTATGTATGTGGAATATTGGGCTGTTACTATGACTTCGAATCGAATGATACAAAGACAACGATCCTACTTTTCCCATACTGTAAATTACAATTGGTTTTTGCTCCGATGATAATGATTTTTTAGCCTTTAAATAGTGCCATTGTCCACGAATATGATAACGGTAAAATGACTTTAAATAATACTTCATACTGCCTTATTTTTTCTCTGTCAACCTCACTTTCATTAAAGTATAAAATCCCATCCCACGGTTCTGATCCGACAAATAAAAGATCTCTTTTCCATTAATAACCATAGGCTTTCGCTTGTTTGAGTTCGTGTTGGTCAAAGGCATTCCCTTATAATAAATTTGTTTGTCTTTGATCCGTACAACATTCGTATCAAATTGATGAACCATAATATTAGTGGTAAGTCTTTTGGGAGCAGGAACCGTCCAATATTCGTATTCCAATTGCCCATTCTTAATCGTATAGTCGCTCGTCAAAATATGCTTCTCTTTTTCTAATACATAGGTATTTTGAGGGGGCGTCTTTTTAATAACAGCTGGTACGGTAAAAAACAAGAACAGCCCCATTCCTATCCCTACTTGGCTAATGTGATTGATGCGCTTGCTTTCTTTTGGGAGCAATAACTGTTGGTAGTATATAAAAATCAAGAGCAACACATATACTTTTGGGAACTTTAAATACAAAGGTAATTCGTAAAAATAAGTAATCGGAAGGTTAACATATAGAGCGATCAGCACAGAAAATAAAATCTGTTGTTTTTGTGTTAATTGCAAATCGTTTCGAAACACAACCAACCAAGGAAATAATAACAGTATTCCTGCATAAGAACTCAATCCTGGAGACAAGAGCATACCTGCAATGAGCCATAGCCCTACTTTTGTTATCAAGTCTTGTTTTGACTTCCAAGTAAAAAAAATAGCTGTACTTAATACAATCGTTTTATAAAAAGCTTGCATGAAGATAAATGCTGTGTACGAATTGAAAACAGGCGTAGGATTATGTAAGGCATCGTATACAAAGAGATGCTTAAACAGCATTGTTGCGGACTTTGCAGCAGGTGTAAAACCATCGTAGTAGGTTCCTGAAGATGATTTTGGAAATACATCGGTGAAATAATACATCCAGCTTGCCATGTCTACTTGAAATAACGATATGCTCAACAAACTAATACAAGCGACTCCATAAACCAACGCTGCCTTATAGTGCTTTTCTGCAATTAGCAATACACCTAGCAACACTGGAAATACTTTTAACATCAATGCTATTGCCCAACAAAAAGCCCCAACAACAAAGCGTTTTTTTTGAAATGCATGCAGTCCTTCGGCTAGTAAAAAACTCAATAATAAGTATACTTGTCCAAAATATAGACCATTCCGCAGGCTTGTAAAAAATACAACAGGCACTAGGAGAAATACCCCAGCTGAAAATCGCCATCGTCGCTGCGCTCGCACCAACATCAATAGAAACAAACTACTACTCAATAGATTAAAGCAAATCTTAGCCCATATTGGTGACAAAAAAGTAGCAGGATAAAAGAAAAAGGCTAAAAAAGGTGTATTAGGATAATAGGCCAAAAATAAATTAGAAAATCCCTTTTCTAAAGCCATCGAATTGAATTTCCAAGCATCATAAACTCCTGTTGACCACCAACCCTCTTTTAGAAATACAGCACCAATATAAGCATTCGAAAAATCATGAATAGGGAGTCCATACGTTCTAATAAGCCAATAACACAGCCCCAATAGTAGTGGTCCAAGAAATAATAAGGTTGGTATATTTGTCGTTTTTTTCAATTGGTAGGTATTCGTCAGAAATTCTATAAACAGCAATTATTTAAAGGCTTCTTTTTCAGACTATTGAGCAACAACTTTAGTCAAATCATATTGATTTTCTCTCGTTCTAAAGCCTAAACCCTCGTATATTTTCAAGGCATGATAGTCTTCATCGGCAACAATAACCGCTTCTTCCATTTGCAGCATATTTACAGTATAGATATGTTGAATCAAACGCTTGCACAAACCTTGCCTTCTAGCACTTTCAATAGTTCGAACTTGTTGAAATCGACCAATTTTATCAAAAATATACAAGCCCGCAGCAGCTAATAATTTTCCATCTCGAAAAACGCCATAAAAGTTCCCCATCTCCTGTGTTATCATGGTTTTATAAACATTTCTTCTATTCAATAAATAAGCCTTAAAAGAAGCTTCTGAAAAAACCGTTGGACGCTCTCTAATTTCATGCTGTGTCCATTGTTCCCAATCTAAATCAGAAGAAAATGGTCGAATGTGGTCACGCTCCTCCTGCAATACTGTTTTTGCCTCTACAGCCTCCTTATCATAAGTCATTACCGCCAAGTTGTCTATTTGGTATTGATCATTTTGAAGGTAAGGGGCAAGTATTTCATCCGAAGGTATATGCATCAATCGAAAACCTACATGATGCTGATTCGTTGCTTCAGAAAAATGACACTTAAAAAGCTTTTCCAGCTCGTCTTTGTCTAGAAGTAAATCAGGTGATTTTAACACCATGCAGTTTCCATCTATAAACGTTGGATTGGTTGGAGTTTCTACCAAATAATAATCGACATATTCTGTCACTTTTGCATCCGATCCTAGTAGTTTAAAATCAGTAAAAAAGCCTAAGTTATTCATGAATATTGCTTTAAATTTTTAATTTTTTCAATGGCTGGTATTTTGGATAAATCGCCCTATTCTTAACAAAACGCTATCGCAAAATAAATTATAAAAAGCGCTTGGTATACGCCATCCCTGTTTTGGCAGCAACAGATTTTAGTTTCAATTTAGTTGCTGCAAGGCTAAACTGTTGTCCTTTTAGTACCTGTTTATGATAATTTACCTCATTAACGACTCGACGCACAGCATAATCGTAATAACGTTTGGGATAAGTTCGCTTAAAATCTCGATCCCGATCTGTACTTGTATTCCAATCATTAACAGTTGTTTGCAATGCATCTACCTGCTCATAAAGTCCTGTTCCCTTGATAGGATAAGCAATCGTAATTGTGAAATGATCTGGATTCGATGTTTTTAGGTGATGAATGGTTTCTTCTATGTCTTCCTCTGTTTCGCCAGGATAACCTAACATAATAAATGTTCCCGCCTCAATTCCTTTTTTTCGAGTAAGTTGAATCATAGAACGGACTTGATGCACGTCAACCCTTCTATCCATAGCATCAATAATTTTTTGCGAGCCACTCTCTGCACCAATCCAAATACGAAAACAACCTGCTTTTTTCAACAAATCAATCACCGATTCATCCATTCGATCTGCCCTAGTAATACATTCAAAAGGAATAATTGCATTGCGTTCATTCACCTCTTGCGCAAACGCTGCCAACCATTTGTGGCTTACCGTAAATACATCATCTACAAACCATAGCGTTTCTGGATTATAACACGTTTTAATGTGTACTAATTCATCCACCACTACCTTAGGAGAACGCCTCCGATAACTTTGCCCATATACAGCAGTACTGCACCACTTACAAGTATAAGGACAACCTCGTTGAGTACTTACAGAGACTGCATTCAGACCATGATGTTTTTTCCATGTATGTAAGTATTGATGTAGATTTATTTTTTTGCGATTGGGAAAGGGCAAATCATCTACTGGACGCAATCGCTTTCGTGCTTTTGTCTTAAATATTTCTCCATCACTTGTGCGATATGCCAAGCCATCAATATGGGCAAACTCTTGACGATTCCCTTGTGCAATGGTTTGGGCAATTTCAAGCATTGTTTGTTCACCTTCTCCTATTACAACTATATCCGCTCCTGTAGCCAGATAGTCAGCTATATTGTAAGTAACATCAGGTCCTCCCAATACCACAATGGTATCCTTTAGTATAGAACTAGAACGAATGAATTGTACCAACTCAATCACATTTACTTTTGTCATCAGATTGGTATAAATGGGAATTAAGTCTGGTTGCTTTTGCTCTAGGTGCTGATACAGTTCTTTTTTAGTAGAAAAAGTGGTGTCAAACACTGTATTATCCACACCATTTTTTTCCAACCAAGCTGACAAATACAAAATCCCCAGAGGTGGGTAGGGGCGCATAATTTCCTGCTCTTTTTCGTCTTCTTTTATAAAATATCCGTGTGTAAAAATTATCTTCATTAATTTTTTTTAGGTCTCAATACAATCATATAATGGTCACTCCATCGGGCACAAACTTTGGGAGTCCATTTTTCTAGTTGATTCAACCCTCGAAGCAACGAAGGTTTATTTTTAAACCAATTATCCAAATAAGAGGGGGGCAACATAAATCCAATCGGATAAGCCTGTTGACAATGAAACTCCATTTGCAAAAGATGACCAAATTCTTTGGGGCTATAATACCAAGTATCTACGGTAGTGGCAAGAGTCAACGGGGCGGCAATTGCTTCCTTAGCCTTTCGTCTCCAAGCTTTTTTGAATTGCCCTTTAAAAGTAAAATACAACGTTTCCCACCAACAAAACCTTGACATCACGACTCCTATAAAACGACCATTGGGTTTCAGTAAACGTTGCAAAACAATACTTATTTTTTTTAATTCTTTAGGCGATACACAATTCAAACCTCCAAAATCAGAAAAAATAAGGTCGTATTTATCATTCGAATTCAACTGCTCCAAATCTTGTATTCCTAGCCTTTGGCAAGTAATATTTGTCTCCAATTTATTTTCTAAAACCTTCTCTTTAGTTACGGCAACCATCCTCTCCGAAATATCCGTTGCCAAAACAGAACAGCCCTGTTTTGCCAACCAAATGGCATCTTCTCCTGTCCCGCAATTCAGTTCCAAAACAGAACAATTAGAATATGTAGATACATACCTTTGAAGATAATTATATACTCGCTTGCGTTGTAGTACACCTATTTGAGTATGTGTAAATTCACGATCGTAGACCTTCGCTATACTATTAAAAGGTTGCTCTATAGATTGTTGATTTAATTTAGGCATTTTCCAAACGTTTTAAACGCATTTTATCTATTGCCGCAGCAGGAAGATAATAAAATGTTCCCAGTGCTGAGCGCAAGCGTACCCGATTGGTTTTTTGAGGAGATTTTAATAATAGTTTCAAATTTTCCCAACCTTGCTTCTTCCGAAATACCTTGTGCACCAACCGATGTAATCGTCTATAAAAAGCAGGCGAAAAAGTAGCTTGATACATCATATCCAAATCATCAGAGTCTTCCCAGTTTTGTTTGTCTTTTAATTCTGCCTGCACCATCTCAAAAAATTTAGTTCCTGGCAAGGGATAAGAAACAGAAATTCCAATATCATCTGGCAGCAAATCCAACAACATTTGAATCGTTTTTTCGATATCTTCCATTGTTTCTCCTAAATAGCCAAACTGCAAAAAGAAAGCGACTTTTACCCCTTTGCTTTTTAGAAGCTTCGTAGCTTCGTAAATTTGTGCAACATCCGTTCCTTTGTCCATAGCATCCAAAATCTTTTGAGATCCTGATTCTGCGCCCACCCAAACGGTCTCTAAGCCTGACGCTGCCAAGGCATCTATGGTATCCTCTTTTAGCAATAAGTCAACCCTAGATTGAATTTTGTACTGAATGGATAAATTACGAGTTTGCAACAAATCTCGAAAAGATTGTACCCACCCAGGCTTTAAGCCAAAAATATCATCACATACCCAAAAGTACTCTGCACCATACTTCGTTACCAGCATCTCGATTTCGTCAACAATACGCTCTGGCGATCTCGAATTGTAACGATTGCCATAAATAGGCTTTGCACACCAATTGCATTTATAAGGACACCCTCTAGTTGTTGCAATATTCAACGAAAAGTAACCTTGTTTTTGAAGCCATATCTTTCGATATGCCTCAATATCCACCAAATCCCATGCAGGTTGTGGCAATTCATCCAAATTTCTTAAGACAGGTCTCCTTGGATTTTTTATAATAGTCCCCAACTCATCCGACCACACCATTCCTAAAACAGAAGCTTTATTGATCTTTTCCGATTCAAGTGCATTGATCAACTCTAATAAGGTCTGCTCTCCTTCTCCTAACAGTACATAATCTGCTCCTTTTTCCAAATACTTGGCATAATGATCTGTCGAATCAGAACTAGAAACAATTACCGTACAATCTCGTGCTTTGCCATAAGCAATCATCTCAAAAGCCGCCTCCCGCATCTTTGTCAAACACATCTTTGTCAAGTAGTTAAACCCATCATCATAGATAATCAAATATTGTGGTTTTTCTTGATCCAAAACAGGAATTATTTCGTCCGTTCGCTCTTTTAAGTTGGTATCATATAATCCCACGTCATAGCCTTCTTGCCGCATCAAAGCGGCTGCATAAATCGTTCCGTAGGGCGGGTAAGGACGTCCATCTTCCCACTGTTTGGGATCAAAGCGATAAAAATAAGAATGTGTAAATAATAATTTCATACGTATACGATAATAGTTAGAGACAGATGATACGATAATAGATCTTGCTATTAATTATTTATAACTCTGAGGGAGTCATATAAAGCTGGATTTGATGTTGTTGTTCAAAATTTTGGACTCGTTCGGCAAAAGCTTTGATAACTTTTTGTTGGAATAATCGAGGATGATGCTTGGAAACATTTCGTCTTGATTTTAGGGCAATGTTAAAATCTTCTACAGGCATATCTTCAAACTTTATATTCCATCTTTTCAAGGTTTTTTTCATAAAAAAAAGATCCAACCAATCGCCTAACCTAGTATTTAATAATGCTTCCGTAAGATATTGCACCCATCTTTGTTTCTCTGGCAAGGTCTGCTTCAAATCACGAGGTTTTACGTTGGGATAATAGTTTTCTAACCAATCGTTAGCCAGCCAAAAATCTTGGTAAATTTGAGTCCCATACATTGGCAAAACAGTAGCCACTTCTGTTGCTGTGAAACGATTTTTTTCTTCGATTTCAAGCAAATGCTCATCGACAAAATAGTTAACGCAAAAGTGTTTTTTAGAATTGAATAAGAAAATCTTTTTAAATAAAATTAAAAAAGTTCGAGCTACCCACAAACGTTGGGGCTTGGTAACAATAAAATAGTCTATATCCCCATCCGAGGGCATTACATTTTTGGATAGTGATCCTGAGATAAATACTCCTCGAACATATGGGAAAAAAGTCATTAACTGCGTCATTCTTTTAGCTCGTTTGAGATACCTTAATGCGCGTTGATTGTTCTCTCTTCGACTTGTTACCCAATTCGGTCGATTCGCCAACAGGTAAAACTGGTCTATTTTATATAAATAGCCCTTTGCTACCAGCTCCTCTAAAATCTCCTGCACCTCTTTTATTAATGTTTTATCAGACGATTTATGACAACTAAATTCGTGTACTTCTTCTACTGTTAAGGGGTAAGAAAAAATATCATAATAAAATAAGGGTTCTAATATTCGACTAACGATTTTCCAATCAGTAGTATTAGATTTTGTGGGGAACTTCATACTATTTTGTTAGTTCATTAAAAAGTGTGTTATTTGCGTTTTTTGACACAAATAAGGTGCTTAAGCTATTGGATTAGCTAATATAACATCAAAAAATGACTTTATTCTTGAACATCCCTAATCAATCAAAACATTTCAAACAAAGTTTATCAAAACAGAAACACATTCAAATCACTAAAAATCAATATCATAAAAATTAAATCAACTATAATATTTCTAAGAAAAGCTATTTTTTGTTTTTGATCTAGCTCAAATAAAGTTTCATATTTGTAGTATTCCAAAATCTAAATCATCGCTTTGTTTATATTTATATATAAAATATTAATTTTAAATCATAATCAAAACTTAATCACTACTTTGTTTAAAACACAAACAAATCCTGAACTTGTAAAGAAACAATTAAAATTTAATTTTTATCGACCAAAAGTATACATTTAACAATCATACTGTATTCACACCGCACTAAATATACAAAAGAAACTTATATCACAATGACAAAAAATCTCAGTTTAAAAATCCAGTATGCAATTTTTGCCTGCCTCCTCTGGTTTGGACTAATAAGGTCTAGCCAAGCGCAAATGTTGACACTAGATTATGACGTTGACTCCAACTGTATTGTTACGATTAATCTACTAGACAGCAATAATATTGTTGCTAGTTTTAACCCTCCCTACCATTTTTCACTTGGAGGTATTAACGTCAGTAGCAACTCTTTAGGGTCGGTTAGTATTGACGCATCTCAACTCGCCGCCAATTCCTTTTACTCAATAGAAGTCATTGATGGGAACTTAAATTACTACTATGATAGTATAAACCTTATTTGTGGACAAACTTTTAACGGTCCTAGTATTTTATTGACCGATTCGCTTCTCCAAAGCCCAACGACTTGCACCCAATGTAATGGTTCAGGACAAATAAGTATTTTAAACCCTAATGGATCGCCGTATACATTTCAGTGGAGTGATGGGATCACTGCTACAGACACGCTTCAACATACTAGAAATAACTTGTGCCCTGGTATTTATACCATTGTTGTTACAGATAACGCTGGCAATAGAAGCGCTACTAGTCTAACCGTTACTTGTAATAGTCCTACTACTCCTCAAGTAGCGACTTGTTTTAATAGCATTACTCGTTATTTAGATGCGAACAATCAAGTAAGCATAACACCTAACGATCTAAGTCTTATAGGAATTGACACCAATAAAACTCAAGCTTATCTCATTGATCCATCAGGAGCAATAACTACCAGCCAATATTTTGATTGCAATAACTTAGGGTATCACTATTTCACTTTATTGCTTATTGATTCTATTCAGCAAATTCCAGATACTTGTACTGTCTTGGTAAATATTCAGGATACTCTAAATGCTTGTAATGGACTTATTGGCAACACTAATGAAGTAATTGGAAATACAACCAATTCTTCTAACTGTGCTACTTGTGATGGAAGCTATACTTTCATCCAATTCATGGACAGCACTACCGCTACAGGACCAGCTACGTTTGCATGGAGTGATGGCTCTACTGCTGGACCAATCAGAACAGATTTGTGTCCTGAGCAAAATTATGTCCTTTCCGTTAGTGATGTCAATGGAGTTATTCATACTGCAATCGTCAGTACAGGCTGTTTTAATGGTGCCTGTATAGATAGTAATTTGATCGATTCAGCATTAAGCTGCCCTGCTGTTTATGCGCCAGTTTGTGGTTGTGATAGTCTCACTTATATAAATGCTTGTGTCGCTACCCATAAATATGGCATTGCGAGTTGGACACAAGGACCTTGTGGTGGCACCAATAGTTTGTCCTTAATTGTTTCTACAACTCCTGATGCTAGTTGCGATACTATTATTGGTTGTTCTGGAACTGTCAATATTTCTGTATTGGGCGGCTTACCTCCTTATAACATCACTTGGAGTGATACGACCATCTCTGGTTTTTCTCCAACCAATATGTGTCCAGGCAATTATACCGTTGTTGTTAGTGATTTATTTGGCTACAGCGTAGCTTCGATTGTTACTGTTGGGGTAAGCGGTTGTGTATGGCCAGGTGATACGGATGATAATACGGTAGCCAACAACTTTGATCTATTACCAATTGGATTGGCTTATGGTGACGCAGGACCTCCGAGAGCAATCACCTCCAATACATGGATACCTTACGCTGCTTCCGACTGGAGTACAACTCCAATTATCGATTTACCCAATGGAAAGCACTTTGACTCCAATGGAGATGGTGTTGTTGATTCTCTAGATATCAATGCGATCCAACTTAACTACGGTCGTTCTTACTTCCGTTCTGGGGGGCACTCTTTAGCTGGTATTAGCCCATTTGGTATCAATAATGCTATTGCCAATACAGGCGATAGTCTAGCGACTGATATTTATTTAGGAAGTACTTTTTATCCAATAACGGATGCTTATGGTCTAGCGTTTACGATTAACTACAATCCAGATCATATCGAAGCAGGTTCAGTAATGGTGGACTTTAGCAATTCTTGGCTAGGTAATGATCTTATTCATATTCAAAAAGTCTTTCATAGAGTTGGTCAAATTGAAGTTGCTGTCTCTAGAAAAGATAAATACCCTATTAGTGGACAGGGACCTATTGGAGCCATGCATTTCACTATTAAAGATGACCTAATTATGGGTAAATGGTCATCAGATACTATTATTTCTCCAGTAACAATTTCGTCTGTTCGTCTTATTAACCACCAGAATTTGGAAATTGGAACAACACCAATAACAGGTCATATCACTATTTCAGGGCTTTTAGATATACCTCCTACTCCTGATAATTTAGATATTCGATTGTTCCCTAACCCAACAGATGGCTTACTAAATATCATCAGCGAAAAATCAGAAATTACCTCTATCAAAGTATTTAATGCTATGGGGCAATTAATTGACAGCAATAATAGTCCTGATCCATATACTAATAAAATTTCTATGGAAAGATTAGCTTCAGGTGTTTACTTTTTATCAATCCAAACAAATAATGGAATTTATAATCAAAAAGTAAAAGTAATCCACTAAAAACAGTACGTTTAAATATACTTCTTCACAGTTTTTCTAAAGTTACCTTAGTTTATTTTTTTCAACTAGGGTAACTTTTTTTTAGAGTAAATGAGTAGAAAACTAGGTTTATTTTGAGTGTTAACTGAAAAGCAAACAGAAGCGTTACTTTCGCTACTTTCCTTTAGTTCCTTCCTGCATTACACAAAGACACGAACTTGTACAACTCAATTGGTTGGGACTATCTAAGAATTACGTTTTTTTTTGCAACGTAGCATATACAAATACAAAAATCACCCCAACCCATATGTCAAGGTGATTTTTATTACAAATAGCTTTAAGAGCAAATAAATCTTCTCAAACTATTCTATTATTTTTTGATAAAGCGACTAGTAGATACGCCTTCGGATGTTTCAGCTGTGACAAAATAAACTCCCATTGCAAGATTACTTACGTCAATGGTTTGTTTTTCGGAAGTTACATTTTTGCTTTGGCTTAAATAAACCACACGACCAGATACATCTGTCATAATATATGTAACATCGATAGGAGCATCAAATTCTACTTCGACATTCAGGTGATTTCCTACTGGATTAGGATAAACGCTCATTGTAGCATTCTCTGCCTCCAATATTGCTTGATTTCCTGTTATCAACGCTGAGGAGTTCAAATGCAATCCTATAGAAGGTACTTCATCGAACCCTGTGAAACCTGCGAACCAATCTATAGAACCAGCCGCATCAACTACTCTCATAGTAGATGGAGCTACTGGTGATGCATTAGAAGTTGTCCCTATATTCATAGCATAGTTCAAACGATCTACTCCATGAATTGGCACATCGTTAAACCCAAAAGTTGAAACCCCGCCAGCCAAGGAAGGTTGTGTTAAAACAGAAATATAATAAAATCCTCCATCGGATAAGGGACCCATTGGTCCTCCTGACGAAGCATCTGCAAAGCTACGAACTACAGCCAAGCCATAATCGCCATTGGCAACAGTAGTCCCCAAACCAGTTAAAGCCATCGTTCCTATTCCCACTTGTGTTAATTCATCGCCCGTCACAAATCCATTAGATGCTCCACCATTAGAACCATCTACATATTCATAGATATTGATAAACATCGTTTGGTTGGCTGCTCCTGTAAAACCAGAAGGTACGTAGTAACGGAAATCAATAGAATCTATTTTTATATCGTCTGTCATTCCTTTTGGAAAATAAAATACAGACCCATACTCAAATGCTGAATGTGGCGCCCCCCCTGGGAATATGCGACTACGGGCAAATACTCGACCATCTGAATTGGCTAACCTCGCTTTAGACAAGTAATGCGAAGAAGCCCCTCCTTGATCATCTGTAATAACAAAAGAATGTCTAATGGTATCATTCTCTGGTGTTCCATCTGCATTGTTATGCTCTACCCAATACGTCACATAGTAACGCCCAGCACCATTGTTCATAATAAAATCTAAATCTCTCAAGTAGTCAACTAAACCAATACCGTTGCGATCATTTGATTTGATCGAATCGGTCGCCCCTCCTACAATTGTATCTAAATAAACCCCTGTTGTTAAGGCTCCTGTCACAGCATCTTCAAAGTCAATAGAGCACTTCACTCTTGGTGCATCCGCTGGCAAGATATTTTTCCATCCATTATTAATAACTTTCGCTCCCCATAACCATTCACCCAAGTTGTAACGATCAATGTTCACAAGCGGATTATAAGCATTGTTACCTATTCTAACCATATCTCCAACACCAAAATAAGTTGGTGCATCTGCATCTGGAAGTCCTATAGCAATATCATATTCTGGAGCCATTTCGATAACAATATCATCCAAAATAGAAAAATAAAGCTCTCCATCAAATGAAAATTTCAAGCGACACTGAGACAAGTTAGCCACCCCTGCTGTTACAGATGGAAACATAGCTCTAACCATCCCTCGAACAAAAGAGTTTTGAGGAGTAGGTTGCAATGCAGGTATACTAACAGGTGTACTCCATGTTGTCCCATCATCTGTAGAAATCGACAAGGATAACTCTGTCAATCGAAAAGGTCTATAATAAGAATAGAACTGCACAACAATAGCAGAATCGGTAGCTCCAGTCAAGTCTATTCTTGGAGAAATCAACTCTCCCCTATGTTCTGCTGGAGAAGTTCCTGTTCCTGGAGCAGTACTAACGCCTCCATTATCCATAAAGTCAGAATCAAATATTGCCACTCCATTTGCCGCCGAAACAGAATTGGCAGGATTTAATGTACCGACATAAGCACCTTGCGAAATACCTGTGGTACTTCTTACCCAATAAGCATTTCCAGGCATCACAGCCGCATCATTTTCATTGACGGTCAACGCAGTCCATTGAGTTGCAGAATAAGACCCTGCCGTTGTTGACTGTACAAAAGCATTTTGAAACTCTGCATCTGCTTGACCATTAGATGCTCCAACTCCCCATAGTTTTGTTTGCGCATTGGCAGCTCCTACAGATAATAGAAAACTGAGCACAAAGGTCGCACATTCTAGTAATCTTAGTTTTTTCATGATTAAAATAATTGTACTGTAAATAAATTGGATTAATAAATCAGTTTAAGGGATTGATTTTTTAGTGACTTACTTATCTTTAAATTTACAATTTTATAACAACAAAACCATAACATTTTATTAAGATTTTAAGATTTTTTTTTGTGTATTTAATTATATTTTAGACTGTTGTGCCTATTTTTAGATTTTGCTAAAAATAGAATAGATAGAAATTCATCTTGTTTTTTTACCAAACAATCGTTTGATTAAACTTTATTATTTATATTGCTACCTATTCATTCTAATCTTCAAAAACAACTTCAATAGGTTTCTTTTTTTAGATAAGGTGAGTTTGACCAAAATCAATCAATTTATAATTTACTATTATGACAAAGGAAAAATATCCGCATTTGCTAGCCCCTTTAGACTTAGGATTTACCACCCTTAAAAACAGAGTTCTTATGGGTTCTATGCATACAGGGTTAGAAGAAGGAGACCCCAAAGTATTGGCTGCTTATTTTGCAGAACGTGCCCGCGGACAAGTTGGACTTATTGTTACAGGAGGTATCTCTCCCAATCACGCTGGTGTTGTCAAACCATTAGCTGCTCAACTAAAGAAAAAATCTCAAATTGCACATCATAAAGTAGTTACAGACGCGGTACACAAGGAAGGGGGCAAAATTTGCATGCAAATTCTACATGCAGGACGATATGCTTATGTTCCTTATTGTGTTTCTGCTTCTTCTACCAAATCTCCGATTTCTATGTTTAAAGCATGGAAGTTGCCCAATTTCATGATTAATTGGACGATTAACGACTATGCTAATTCTGCTTATTTAGCACAACAAGCGGGGTATGATGGTGTAGAAATTATGGGTTCTGAAGGCTATCTCATCAATCAATTTATCGCTGCTCGAACCAACAAAAGAACAGATAAATGGGGCGGCAGTTATGAAAATCGCATCCGCTTTGCACTAGAAATTGTTCGAAAAACCAGAGCACGTGTTGGCAAAAACTTTATCATCATATTTAGATTATCGATGCTTGATTTAGTTGAAGGAGGATCTACATGGGAAGAAATTGTTCAACTAGCAAAAGGCTTAGAAGAAGCAGGCGTTACTATTATTAATACGGGTATTGGCTGGCATGAAGCACGTGTTCCCACCATATCTACTAGGGTTCCAAGAGCAGCTTTTGCTTGGGTTACCGAAAAGATGAAAGGAGAAGTTTCTATCCCTTTAATTGCAACCAATCGTATCAATATGCCTAGTGTTGCCGAAAGTATCCTTGCCGAAGGGAAAGCAGACATGGTTTCTATGGCCCGCCCTTTTTTGGCAGACCCAGAGATTGTTCTAAAGACAATGGAAGGAAGAGAGGACGAAATTAATACTTGTATTGCTTGTAATCAAGCCTGTTTAGACCATGTCTTTGAACAAAAGAAAGTTTCTTGCTTAGTCAACCCACGCGCTGGTCATGAAACAGAACTCAACTATCTACCAACCAATAACAAAAAGAAAATCGCTGTTGTAGGCGCTGGTCCTGCGGGCTTATCAGCCTCTACTGTTGCCGCTCGTCGAGGACACCAAGTTACCCTATTTGATGCGAGCCATGAAATAGGTGGACAATTTAATATGGCGAAACAAATTCCTGGCAAAGAGGAATTTTACGAAACAATTCGATACTTTAAACGTCAGATAGAGTTGACTGGTGTTCATCTTAAATTAAATACTAAAGTAAGTGCTGAAGATTTGATTGGCAATTTTGATGAAATAATTCTAGCAACAGGGATTAGTCCAAGAGTCATTCAACTAGAAGGAGAAAATCATCCCAAAACATTAACTTACATCGAAGTACTAAGAGACAAGAAGCCTGTTGGAAACAGGGTTGCGATTATTGGTGCTGGTGGAATTGGATTTGATGTAGCTGAATATTTGTCGCACGAAGGTGTTGCGCCTAGTGTTGACATTCCTACTTATATGAGTGAATGGGGTGTAGACATGACCTTAGAAAGTCGTGCAGGACTTACCGCTCCAGAAGTACACCCTTCTCCTAGAGAAATTTATTTACTCCAACGAAAGAAGAAAAAAGTAGGTGGTGGCTTGGGCAAAACAACTGGTTTTGGGCATCGTGCAAGCCTCAAGAAAAAGAAAGTACAAATGCTTAATGGGGTATCCTATCAAAAGATTGATGATCAAGGACTACATGTTACCATTGATGAAAAACCACAAATATTGGAAGTTGATAACGTCATTATATGCGCTGGGCAACTACCATTAAAAACCTTATATGCTCCTTTGGAAGCTGCTGGGGCAAAAGTACACCTCATTGGAGGGGCTGATGTTGCTGCAGAACTAGACGCCAAACGAGCAATTAACCAAGGCGCTCGATTAGCTGCCAAAATTTAACTTTACCAACTACTAAAACAAAAAAACCGTTGATAACAATTGCTATCAACGGTTTTTTTTGAGTATCACTAAGTGTGGTCAATATACAATGCTTATTTTGCTTTGTTTTTGATCTCTTGTACTTCAAGACGGATGCTTTGAGCAAGAGTTTTGATTTCTTGCATACCTTTACGTACACGAGTACCAGCAGCATTATTGTTGTCATTGTAGAATTTTCCAAAATCAGCTTCTAAAGCATCAACGATGCCTTTTAATTCATTAAATTTGTCCATTACAGTTTCTTTGTTTTCTTTTGCAATAAATGAATATTACAAAGGTGTTTTTAAAAAAATCCTTTTTCAAGGGAAAGCAAATGTACAATAACATCTAAAATATCCAAAACACACACCCTTTTTTTTTAAAAAATCGCTCTAAAAGTCGGTTATTAGGGTGTTTCAGGCTGTAAAAGTGTTTTAAAAAGTAATTAAAAGGCGATCTATAAGTAAAATAAAATGCTATTTTTAAGCATTCTGAGTACGCTCTAAAAATAGCAGAAAATCACTTAACAGTGTCCTAAGGCAGTTTTTAATAAAGTTCTTGAAGTACTGTAAGCGTCTGATCCAAATGATGCTCTGTAAAATCAAGATGTGTCACCAAGCGAATTTGTTGAGGACCAAAAGCAACCGTTCTTACTCCCTTATTTTGCAATTTATTAATTACGTCTATATGAGACAAATCTTCCCTCACCTCAAATACTACTATATTGGTATACACTGGCAATACATCCTTAACAAAAGAACACTTTTCTAAGGTTTCTCCTAAAGTTTTTGCTCTAGCATGATCTTCTTTCAATCGTTCAATATTGTTTTTTAAGGCAAAACTTGCAGCAGCAGCCAAGCTACCCGCTTGGCGCATCCCACCTCCAAATATTTTTCGAATTCGCCTAGCCTTTTTAATGCTTTCTTTTGTTCCAAGTAACACCGAACCTACTGGCGCTCCCAAACCTTTGGACAAACAAACAGAAATGGTATCAAACTCCGCTCCTAAATCTTGAGCCGTATAATCCGACTCAACAATAGCGTTAAAAACTCTAGCTCCATCTAAATGCAACTTCAACCCTCTTCTTTTACAAAGTTGTCTAATTTTTCTTATTTCTTCTATATCGTACATTGTTCCACCTCCTTTGTTACAAGTATTTTCTAAACTCACCAATTGTGTTTCAGGAAAATGTGGGTCATCTGGCTGAATTGCTGCTTCTATTTGTTCTGCGGTCAACCGTCCCTGTTTGCCTTCTAAAAGATGCGTTGCTAAGCCTGAATTAAACCCAATTCCACCACCTTCGTACTTGTAAATATGCGACAACTGATCACAGATTAACTCCCCAGGCGCATTACTATTTATTTTAATGGCAATTTGATTTGTCATTGTCCCTGAAGGACAAAAAACAGCTGCTTCCATACCAAACAAATCAGAAACATAAGCTTCTAACGCATTAATAGAAGGATCATCACCAAACACATCATCTCCTACTGGTGCTTCTAACATAATTTGTTTCATTGCCAATGAAGGTCGAGTCACCGTATCACTCCTTAAGTCGATCATTATTTTTATTTTGTTTTGCAATTTTTTTTTTTGACAACTTAAAGATACGACTTCATCACAGTAGTCACAACTATAGAACTAATCTTTTAAAACCTTGTGGCACGTTATATTTCTTCCATTTGTTAGTCGCAACCAATACATCCCTTTGGGAAGTGTTTCTGGAACCTCAAGCTTTACTTTTTGATTTTGGTATACCTCAGATAAATGAATTGGCATACACTCTCCAAGACTATTCCATAACTCTATTTCTAACGCTTCAAGCGCAATGTCTTCCTCAAATTTAACCTCTATTTGATGGACAAATGGATTTGGATAAACATTAATAACCATATTTGATGTTGAATGATTCAAGACTTTTATAGCAGAATGTTCTATAATTTCTGCTTTTAAGACCATCTCTAGACGGTAATAATTCGCTCCACTCAAAGGATTATTATCCTCCCATTCTTGCAATGACTTTAATTCTTCTAATGTTGCGATGGTTTCAAAATGAATTCCGTCTGAACCTCTTTGGATGCGTATCTCTTGGTATGATTCTATATTAGACACTTCCCAAGATAGCAAGCTTGTCATCACCCCTCTTTTTTTGACTTGAAATTGTTTCAATGGAAGCACAATGTGAGCTTCAACAAATACATCATCTATAAAATAGTAGGCCGCTCGATTTATTAATATACAACCATTGGTAGCCGCAGTTCCCGTTAATTGAATGGTTGTTGTTGCATCATCATAAAAATTACCAATCGTCAACCACTCTTCTCCTCCCGAAGCAGTATAAATGCCACTGACCAACGTCCAATTATTGGCATCTGAGACTACCCCTGAAACTACTTGCGGAACCACATTAATAAATTGATTCCCTGCTTGAGGCGTCTGACTCGAAGAAAGATACATGCCTTTACCGTTGGTGGCATATTTAGTAGAATCGGGTCTTAATATCCAAAATCCAATATTATATCGTTGGCCTGCTGCTAATGGGCTTGTTAACCGTACTTGCAAATACTCTCTACCATTGGGAGCACCCAAATCATATACATCTACAATTCCAGCATAAGCATTGCCACTATGAGCAGGATTGGTGCTACCTCCCATATTGACAGGGATTCCTTTTGAAGCACAGCTTGCTGTTGAGGGGAAACCACAGACATTAAATAAATCAGGAGTAGTTGTAGAGCCAGTTGGTCGCTGCCAAGGTAGTCTGATATTGCCAGTTGCACAACCTGAATTTTCAAAACTAGGGTCTGGAACCAAATTTTGACTTTGTGCTTTTATTAAAAATGCAAAAATTAAGATAAAAGAAAGACTTGTTTTCATTGCTATTACTATTAACTTAGTAGTTAGCTGTGCTGCTACTTCTTGGTTGTTGATTAATTCATGCGCTGTGTGTTTTTAGTTTTTAATAAAAAACACTTTACATTTAACTGATTCTATGCAATACAATAGTAACCTTTGTATTGTTTTTTTTCTACAACAAAAAAAGAATCTTGTTTATCCTTTTTTTCAACTATTATACGTATCTATCATTGGCTGATTTTTTTCTTACAATCAATCATCTATCATTAAATGGTACCAAATACATCATTACTAAAAAAGTATGTCTAAATAGATTACTTAGTTTATCTTCCTTATTTGACATAAAATGTTTATTACATATAGAAAACACACATTCAACATCCAAATTAACTCATGAAACAAGATTTAAAGAAAACAGACTTTTTTTGCCTTGAAAAAAAACTTTGGCTTGCCAATCAAACCACGAACATTCGAGCATATGATTTTCAATTCACACCTCTTTTTTCAGTTTCTCGACCTCGTATAAATGAGCCATCAAAAATTGTTGCTAGAATTGGTGCCATTGCAGATTATTCCTCATTATATCTTACCTATCAAGAATTGGGTTTTGAATTAATTAATTCTCCAAAACAACACCAACTGGCTAGTGAGCTTCAGTTTTGGTACCCTTTAATAGCTGAGATGACTCCCAAAAGCAAAGTTTATCCTAATTTTCCAAACTTGGCAACCGTCCTAAAAGATTTTAGCTTTCCAATATTCATAAAGGGAAATCGACAAACGGCAAAACATCATCCCGATCTTTGTATTGCTAAGAATAAAACTGACTTTCAACAAATTGCTAAAGCCTATCAAGAAAATAACATTTTGCATTGGCAAGCTGTTGTTTGTAGAACCTATGTTCCACTACATTCGCTAAAGCAACAAGTTCCCGATAAAGTCCCTCTTTCTTTTGAGTTTAGAACCTTTTGGTGGAAAGGCAACTTGGTTGGCAGTGGTCCTTATTGGTCACAGTTTGCCAATTATCAATGGTCGCCCCAACAACAACAAGTTGCACTTCAATTAGCGCAACAAGCAGCCAACCGAATTCAAGTTCCCTTTCTTGTCATTGATTTAGCGTTAACTCAAAAGGGCAAATGGATTATAATCGAGTGCAACGATGCTCAAGAGAGTGGTTATGCAGGTGTTGCTCCATTTTTACTTTGGCAAAATATTCTTGAACTAGAAAACAACCATTCAACTTATGAAATTTATAAATAAACTACTATCCAAATTAAAAGGGAAGGCAACCAATGATCATTTTCCTATAACTATAGAAGTTGTCCCAAATCAGCTATCCGTTATTGTTGACGAGCATCAAATCCCTAAAAGTATGGGCAACAGCAACCTTAATGCTCTGTCTTATCTTAGCAAAGGGCTAACATCAGTGGGGCAACAAGAATTGTTTTTTGTTCTAAAAACCAATCAAATTGATGTGTCAAATATTCCACAAGATCCTCTATTTTTTCTAGCCCAAGTCTATCAATTAGCACAACAAGGGCGCATTGTCAAAGAGGGTGATATTACACAATTTGGCAGTAAAGACATGTGGGGATGGAAAGGCATTGTATATGCCCCTGCGCCATTGCATTTGCAATCCAAACTTCCCCCAAATTGCCTCAGTATGATTCTATTAACTTTAGAAGAAGTGCAAACAGTTCAAGATTTTGGAGCCCTTAGAATTTTATCTATGCTAGGCAAACAAGCCCGCTATTATCCATTTCCTTACTGGACAGACCATCATCGGGAAAACTTGTTAATTAAAGAACTTCAAGATAGTTTGTTATTGCGTGTCAATCGGGTCAATTTGAGAGAAGCGACTGTTACCATGTTAAATAACAATCACATCTATTTAAAAATTTCTACCTCTTTAAAAATTGACTTTCCTCCAGATGCCTTGTCGGGACCTGTGCCAATTGGCATCTTACCATCCTTGGCAGCAGAGGCAGATGCTTGTCTAACTTGGTCTTTTGCTCCCAATACACCAGAAGCCATTACCCTTCCTAATAGCAATGGTACGGTTATTAGTGGTTGTATGTTGGTATTAATTGGCGAACAATCCGAAAATTCTAGTCGAATGCTTGAGGATGGTTTTGCATTATTATTAACCAAAGAAGCATGGGAAGCATTTTGGATGGCATTTGAAAAACAAGAAGTTTATCACTTAAAAACGGCTGGGGAAAACTTAGATTTTTCACTTATTTGGGAATAAAATATTAGTTATACTCCTTGGATTAGTAGTTCGTTGATTAGCTCCCTGCGGTCGTGAGATCGCTATCGCTTAGTTGTTTACTTTTTTAGCTCGCTGCGCTCGTGAGATCGCAAACTTAGTTACCAAAAAGATAAAAAATCACATTTATACTAGTTTAGCTGCGCTGCTACTTCGTGGTACTTCGTAAGTGCTGCGCAGTTGATAATCAAAATTTTAACACAAAACATAGTAAATCCACAACTTGTTAATTATCAAACTAATAAAGTTTTTCAATGACCACGTAGTAGCAGCGCAGCTAACTATTGTTGGATTTTTTAAACAAATTATTGCATGAAATTAATATCATTAAATGTAGGACAACCTCAAACGCTTACTTGGAAAGGAAAAACAGTTCAAACTAGTATTTTTAAACAACCTATTCATGGTAAACAATCGGTTTCTTTCTTGAATATAGTAGGAGACCAACAAGCAGACCTTCGTTATCATGGTGGTAGAGACAAAGCTATTTATAGTTATGACCTATCACATTACGAAGCTTGGAAAAAGCAACTTCATCGAGACGAGTGGTCTTTTGGTCTTTTTGGGGAAAATCTGAGTACAGAGGGATTGGATGAAACACAAGTTTTAATTGGGAACATTTACCAAATTGGTTCGGTGGTCATTCAAGCTACTCAGCCTAGAATTCCGTGTTTTAAATTAAATATTTGCTTTGATCGGGAAGACATGACGAGTTTGTTTTATAATTTCAAACGTTATGGCATTTATTTTCGCGTCTTAGAAGAAGGGACTTTGGAGGCTGGAGACACAATTAAGTTGATAGAGTCTTCTCCTTACGCTATTTCTATCCAAGACCTTGTCAATACTTTTGTAAGTAAGGGAAAAGATAAAGTTTTGCTTGAAAAAATCTTGGATATCCCACTCCTGCCCAATGGGATTAGAAAAAACTTTTTGTCCTTTCTATAATCCCTTTGGAGAATCGTATAGTTTCCTTACCTTATACCCCATTATGGTTATAATCACAACAAACTATGAGCAAAATAGAAGTCAGTCAACATATAAAAGAGTTAAAAGCCTCCTTAAAATTAATGGGCTCCAATCTTCTAGTAGCTGCTAGAGAATTTGGTGCTAGCAAAGAAACTAGAGAAATTTTAAAAGGGCAAATTGATAATATTAATGAAAACTTTTTGTTTGTCATTGTTGGAGAAGTAAATGCAGGCAAAAGTAGTTTTGTCAATGCTTTGTTGGGTAGCCCTATCTGTGCCACTAGCCATGAAATTTGTACGCAAGATGTACAAAAAATCATCTATGGCGAACAAGAAACATTGACTCAAGATACACACGAACGCATTACAACACGTCAGTTTCCCGCGGACATTCTAAAAGAAATTACGGTAGTTGATACGCCTGGCACCAACAGTAGAGAACTAGATCATCAAGTGATTACAGAACGCTTCATTCCTAAATGTAATTTGGTCTTGTTTGTTTTTCAATTGGACAACATCCACGTACAATCTGCTTGGGATTTGTTTCAAAAAATAAAAGGCGAATGGTCTAAAAAAGTAGTTTTTGTTCTTACCAAAGCCGACCGTTACAGCGAGGAAGAAAAGATCAACTATAAGAACATTCTAACCAAGTACGCCATTAACGAAAACATTGAAAATCCGTTGATATATGTTACCTCTTCTAAATTAGAAGACGAAGGCAAAACTGCTGAAAGTGGTTTTGCTCCCATCCGAGATTATATCAATAGTGATGTTTTAAAAAATGCTGCTCTGAACAAAATTATTGAAGATGTCAAGGTGATTAAAAAGCTCATGGCAGATATTCATCAGGAGTTCGATTTGCGCAAAACAAAATTTGCTAAAGATACGGAAGCAAGGGAAAGAATCGCTAGCATTATCAAAAGCAAAGAATCACTCACTTTGTCTAACATTCAAAATTTAACCCGTAAATGCTTGGCGGCTTATGATGCCAATACTGAAAAGACATTGGAGGAATTGAACAAAGGTATTGGATTCTTTAGCTTTACCTTTAAGTCCATTCGCTCTGTCTTTGGAGGTGAAAGTACCCAAGAATGGCTAGAAAAAGTCAACAAAGAACATGTAGAACGCTTGAACAAGGATACTAATTTAATCTTAGATAGTGGTGTTGATAGCCTTAAAAGTGACATTACCTATATGGTTATTGGTGTCAAAGAGGAACTAGATGCTTTGGAGGACATTCGTATTCGTCCGACAGAAATGTTTCATAAAATTGACGAAAAACGCAATGAAATTGTACATTCTCTCAAGCAAAATTTGACCGACTTTTTGGATAAATCTTCTGTTTTTAAAGGTGATCAAGTTGTCAAAGGCAATGGGGTTGATTATACAGGTGTTAATGTAGCGGGTGGTGTTGCCGCTGTTGGTGGTGCCTTGACATTTATTACTCAAATTTCTGTTTTGGACATTACTGGGGGCATTGCTACGGGACTTGGCTTGTTATTGGCTGGCGGTATTGCCTTTAGCAAAAAAGGAAAATATATCGCTGATGTAAAAGAAGCTTTGGCTCAAAAACGAGTACTTTTTGAAGAAACGCTGACCCAAAATTTAAGTAGTTATTTTAATCAAATTAAACTAAAAATCAACGATCAGTTTGTCGATTTTGACTATCACCTAAAATCAGAAGCCAACCAAATCAAGGAATACGACAAAGTTGCGCACCAACTCAAAAATGAGTTAAAAGAAGTTGAACGTAAGATTTTCAGTTAAAACAACGTTTCAGTAACCGATACAAACAATACAACTATGAAATTCCGAATTGCTCGACATGCAACTAATTTGCAAGCTATGGTTGATTTTTATACTCAAAATTTGGAACTGGAAATCTTAGGTGGTTTTAACAATCATAGTGATTATGATGGGGTCTTTTTAGGCAAAAAAGGCTTGGATTGGCATCTAGAATTTACAGTATCTTCTGATGCTCCTGAACACCATCCAGACGAGGATGATTTATTGGTTTTTTATATGCCAAGTGTAGAAGATTTGGAACGTATAAAAGCAAATTTTGAAGCCAACAAGATTCCCTCTGTCAAGGCAAAAAACACCTACTGGGATAACTATGGGCTAACTTATGTAGACCCTGATGGGTTTAGAGTGGTGGTGGTTTATCAAGAGAAATAGTCCAATTCACATAAGAAATATGCTTTGGAAAAACGAAGAATAGGTTTATGAAGGATGAATGTAGCCCGTAAAAATAGAAGAGTAGTTTTGCCCTAATTTTATTCTAAGTTTTCGTTGTGTTTTCCACTGATAGATTGGAATAGTAGTAACAGCAATTTCATTAGGTGGTAACAACCAATAAATTGCCCCCATACCACAACCTCTATACTGATAAGGCTCTTTTAATTCTTCCCATTTTTTCCCCATATATCCTTCTAGAACCAAAGGGATAGAATATTGCGTTGCAAAAACTATCGTATCTTCTTCTAAATTTTTGATAATAACAGGATAGGCTTTAAACGCTTGTCTCTTAATTGCCAAATAATTATAGGATAACAAATGGCGGTTGGTATCTACGATAACTCTCAAATCAACGGTATCACCTATCAAAACCGATGCATATTGACTATTACAATCTGCCATATAACATCTACAGGAATCCCATTTGGGTTTTAAAGTAGTTAACTTTTTTGTCAAACTATCTTTCATTGTATCTTTTTGAACCGTTACTGTTTGTAAGAAATCTTGAGGTGGCGGCGGAGGCGGGATACCTATATAAAATGGCGGTTGATAATCAATGTATATTGTATCTTTTTCTTTGCCTATATATAAAATATGTCCCTTTAACATTTGATTATAATCATCATATTCAAGTACTGTAGAATCAAAATTAACATTATCAATACAAATAGGGTAACTAATTTCAGGCACCAGCGAACCAGGGCTTTGACAACTAACCAGTAAACAGATAAGGAATAAAAGTAATATTTTCAAAATCATCAACTTTTAGAAATAATCATTACATTCATATAAGCTAGATGCACTATTGTACCCAATGGGTGTTTGGAGCTGGTTTAAATTGAACTCTTTGTCTAAACAAAGAAGCAGGATCACAAATTTCGAGTAGTTCCTTGCCTGTTTTAATTTGTTCTAATTCATCTGCAGCATAATATTCATATTCTGTCCAAACAGAAACAATTCTTTTATCCTTGATTGGAAACTCAGGTACAACCCAAAGTATGCTGTCTTCATATGCTTGGTAGATGTAATTCATGGCACAATCTCCAACATCAAAAGCGGCATATTCAATCGTATTTGGAGCGACTATTTTGACACGTTGATAATTTTTAATTGCTTCTTCTAGAGCTTTATTTTGATCCACATCGTGTACCACGACTTTACCCATTGCTCCAAACAACCCATATCTAATATTGTGTTCTGGCAAGTCAGGAAATTCCCAATCTCTAATTTCAAAAGAATAGTACAGCTTCCAAGTATCTTTGTAAGTATAAATTCTATAGGTATTCACACTTGAATAATCCGCATGAAATTCTACAACTCCTATTTCATCCGCACCATCACCATCAATATCTCCGATTGTTTCGGCATAAGCGACTCCCAAATCAGACGTAAAGGGAAACGTATCTTTTAAGGTATTGCTAACCATATAAGAATAAAACTCATGATCTTCTATCTTTCCACCTTGATAAGCCATTATATCCAAGTTTTCAAAAAATTTATTGGTTTCTTGTTTTGTTTTTGCATTTACATGACGTTCTACCAAGGTATCTTGAATATGATCTCCATTAAAATCTCCTAATAAGACAAAGCGATATCCCCAGATTGGTTTGCCCAGACCTATTGTTTCTTCTTTTGTTAATTTTTTTTTGACTAAAGACGTGTCTATTTTTTTTGCTACTGTTTCTAGTATTGATGTATCGAGTGCTTCTTCTTGAGGGGCTTCACAAGCTATGGTAATCGTAAAAAGTGCTACTAAAAGCACGTAACATAATCTCATTTAGTGATCTCTATTTTTGTATTTTTTTTAATGCCTGCTCCAATTAATTGTCCTGAACAACCAATAATAAAAGGTTTCTAACGGCTAAAATTCACTTATAAAATACAAAATAAGTTACTTTTTTTTATTTTTAAGTACTATTTTTTAATAATTAGTATTCGGTTGAAAATAATAGTCTTTGGTTACTCTAAGCCTAGTTAATTCTAACAAATATTCCATTTTTGTATTGAAGTTCAAAGTGGCTGTTCTGGTGTTTTAAATGTACTTCAAAAGGCGAAAAGTGGGCTTCGTCATTTCTAGGAATCCATTTTTTCTGCTTGTTATTAATAACAATAAATAAACCATGCTCATCACCCAAAGCCGCAAAACGTGCCAAATCACCACTGTAGCGTTCTATAGGAAAAGTTTGTAGCAAGCTCTTATAGACAGCTTTTACAGCATTGGTTGGCACTCCTATTTCGCTAACTTCCAGTACTTGATCTACTCCAAATGCTTCCTTTCTATCCATATTTAAATTTTTTCTGGCAATCAGCTCCACGATATTCATATCTTTATCATAAAAATACATTGCCTCAGCATTCCAATCTGAAAAGTCAACTAAATCCATTCCTTGCCAATCCAAAATATTTACCCGCTGTTGAAGCCATTTTAATGCCTCTGCTCCTTTGTTGGACGGAATGTTAAAAGCATAATGATAATTGGTTGCTCCACTTTTCTCAACAAACTGCAAGACTGTTTTTCCTATTTTTAGGCTAAACGTATTGGCTGTTTTTTCTAACAACTCAAATCCTAACGTTTGCGTATAGAAGGATATTTGTGCCGCTAAATTGGCGCTATAAAGCTTTATTTTATTGAAATTCATTTTATGTATTTTTGATACGCTCCATAGATTTATTATTGCTGAAATACAGAGATGCCCTTTGTTTTTTCTAAAAAATAAAAAAGCCGATAAGTGCTACTTCAGCGGGTCTTTTTTAGTAGGTTTCACTTAGTTTTTGTAAACTAGATAGCTATTGACTTTGTTCAAAGATAAAAAAGTACAATCAGATAAAGTTACTTTTTCATATTTTTAGTATATTCGCAGGTCGATACTGATTCCTTACTATTTTATTGTTTATAAATGCATTCAAAGTAGTTGTTTTATCACAAAAATCACAACCTACATTTGAATGATTTGGCAGATAGTATTTTCAAGTTTTCAGTAAGCATTTATATAGAAAAAAATTAAGAATCAAATAAAGAAATACCATGTTTGACAGTTTATCAGAACGTTTAGAAGGTGCCTTTAAGTCGTTGACAGGAGACGGTAAACTAACGGAAATTAACGTCGCTACCTCCATTAAAGAGATTCGTCGTGCCTTAGTTGGTGCCGATGTAAACTACAAAATTGCCAAAGAATTTACAGATAAAATCAAGGCGCAAGCTTTGGGAACTAAAAATGTACTTGCTTCTGTTCGTCCTGGTGAATTAATGACCAAAATCGTTAACGATGAATTGGTCGAACTAATGGGTGGTCAAGCAACAGGTATTAATATCAAAGGGAAACCAGGTATTATCTTAATTGCTGGTTTACAAGGTTCGGGTAAAACTACTTTTACAGGTAAATTAGCAAAATTTTTAAAAGTAAAAAAAGGCAAGCGTGTTTTACTTTCTGCTTGTGATGTTTATCGTCCTGCGGCCATCACTCAGCTAACTGTTTTAGGAGAGCAAGTGGGGGTAGAGGTATATAAAGAATTAGAAAACGAAAACCCTGTTGAAATTGCTCAAAATGCAGTGGCTCACGCTGCCAAAATGGGCTTTGATGTGGTTATTGTCGATACAGCGGGTCGTTTGGCTGTAGACGAAGAAATGATGAATGAAATTGAAGCTGTTAAAAATGGTATCAATCCTTCTGAAGCATTATTCGTTGTGGATGCCATGACAGGTCAAGATGCTGTTAATACGGCAAAAGCCTTTAACGAACGTATTAATTACGATGGAGTTGTATTGACCAAAATGGACGGTGATACTCGTGGTGGTGCGGCACTTTCTATCAAATACACGGTTGGCAAGCCAATTAAGTTTGTTAGTAGAGGGGAAAAAATGGATGAATTAGATGTCTTCCACCCTGATCGTATGGCTCAGCGTATTTTAGGTATGGGAGATATTGTTTCTTTGGTTGAAAAAGCTCAAGAACAATTCGATGAGAAAGAAGCCAAACGTTTGGAAAGCAAAATCAAAAAGAACAAATTTGATTTTGACGACTTCAAAACTCAGTTGAACCATATCCGCAAAATGGGTAACTTAAAGAACTTGATTAGCATGATTCCTGGTATGGGCAAAATTGCTAAAAATTTGGACATTGATGATAATGCCTTTAGCAAAATTGAAGCTATTATCAATTCGATGACTCCTCAAGAACGTAAAAACCCTAGTATTATCAATGGTAGCCGCAAAAAACGTATCGCTCGTGGTTCTGGAAATAAACTAGAAGAGGTCAACCAATTTATGCGCCAATTTGAGCAAATGCGTAAGATGATGCATCAAATGAGCAAAATGCAAGGCCAAGGTGGTGGTGGAATGAGCATGCCAAAATTCCCTGGACGTTAGTTCGATCTCAATAACTGTAATAAGTAATCGTTCATAAAAATTTATAGGCAAAATAGAATTCTTTTTGCACTGTTCTTCATCAAAAAATCTCGTTTTAGCCCGCTAAAACTTCAATTCTTTTCTTTGAACAGCACTAAAAACAATTACATTTTTAACTATACTTTTTTCTGTCCACTTACTTAAAATATAAAAAGAAGCCTTAAACTCTATCTCTGAGTTTAAGGCTTTTGTTTTTCTAGCTCTTAGGTCTCGGAATTTCTAAATAGAAAGAATAACCGACTTGAATTTGATGATAATATAAATTGGCATTCGTGAATTGGTGTATGAACCTGTAACGACCAAAAAATCTACCATTGCTTTTATTCGGAGCTGGTTTTAACCAAACCAATAGCTCTGCTTTTCCTAACAGAGAACGATCCCAAAATTCGCCCTGTTTCAAGTCATTCCTAAAATCATCTCTGTCTTTTACCTGGTTGTAATATTCCCCCAAACCCAATAACAAAAAGGGCGTATAACTCATACTAAAACCAAAGTATTTATCCATCGAAAATTTTATATTGGCTTCCAAAAATGTTTCCAATGTCACTGCTGTGTATTCATTATTTTCGGGGAGTCGAACAGGGTTTAATCGTAACGAATCTTTTAACGGAACCAAACCAAAGTAAAACCCAGAATTAAACTCAACGGTAGTATGTAAATGAGGATTTTGAAATAATGCCAAATTAAACAAACTCCCTACTCTCATGTATTGATACAAATGTAAATCAATGGAGGTAGCATATCCATGCGTTTTTTCTTGACCATTAATCGTGGTGGTTAAATAATCTAGCGGCAAAACTCGTTCTTTGTCTTCTACTTTTGATATGGTTATATTAGGTCGTAAATATTGAAAAATCCCCCAATTGATATCTTTACTTCCCCACAATTGATTTCGGATTGTATGCAAGTTGATTCGACGGTATATATCTGTCTGAATTAAGCCATTGGGCTTGTCCTCTTCTATCCCCATAAAATCAGAAAAGACAGCAGCTTGTATGATTCGACTTAGGGGCTCTTTGTATACCGTATGTACGGTCGGGTCTTGCTTCACTAGAATGATATGGGTGCCATTTTGAGGACTTTTGTCCAATACATTTCTCGTTAAATCAGGGATATATTCTAACAAATCTTTTAAGTTAATTATATAATCCACATAGCCTTTAGGTTTAAATAGATCCTCACCTGCTACCCTATAATGAATGGGATCATGACAACGGATATAGTATTCGTTAAATCTACTGATATTTCTATTGGACGAAATGCCAATTGGAATAGGATTCGTAAAAAGGTACTCCGTTCCTCCTATGGTTACAGTTGCCCTAAGTTCATTGATAAAACCATTGTGAACGACTATTTCTACTTTATTTACTGTAAATGAATTGGCGGTTATCTTTGCCAAAGGAGTATCTGGCACCAAGCTTGTACGTACAGCGGATGAAGCTGAATCGGTGATAGGGAGAGTCCCCCCTCCCTTTGATGAATTGGGATAATGTCTATTAATCTTCGCAGAATTATCATAAATAGTAGCGTACACAGGAACCGTTTGATGGACCTTAAAATCGCCCGCTTTGGGTCCTGTAGCAGCAGCTGGATTTAGGCTGTTTAGCATCACAATATTATGATACAAAGCACTTGCCGCCACTTGCAAATTAGCACTATTTTCAGCTGAAGTTACTTCTGCTGGTCCTCCTGCCTTGTCTACTGCAACATTAAATTTAGCTGTAAATGTATTTAATCTCAAAGGGCTATCAAAGAATTGAGTTGTTTTATTTCCATATTTAATCTCTACCTGAAATTTGTCTTTAGAAGTACGGATTACGGTTGCTTCATAGACATGATCATCTTTTCCATCAGAAATTAAAATGGTTCTTCCTGATATGAGTGTTGTTTGCGCTAAGGAGCTGATAATACAGCCTAACAATAAGCTTATTATAATTAGATATTTCATAATAAATTGGCGTTAGAGGTTAATTAAATGATGTAAAATTTAAACTATCAACAGGGTCAGCAGCATTTCTTGGATGATGTATCCAACTGATTTGTATGTTGTCAGCATTGATTCTTGTCAAGGTATCCAAGGAAAATTGAGCAGTGGTATCCCCCGAATCGGTATAACCTGTCCCAACAAAAGCACTAAAATCAGTAGTGAACACTCCTCGTATTTGTTGTGTACTAAGGGGCGATTGTGGCAATCTAAAATCTAGCTTATTATCAGCTGTAATCACACCGTATACACTCCCCGCTCCTAACAATGTGGCTGTTGAGACGGTATCAAAAGCTTCCACCTGACCAATATAATAGCCACTCCATGAATTTTGGCGGTTGTATTGGGTACAAAAAACCTCTATATGTTCTGCTGTTTTTAAGGTGGTAACCGTTTTGAAAAGAGGCAATACGGTAGAATCTACCAAATTGGCAATCAAAAACGTTGTCTTTTTAGCTTGTGCCAAATCATTAGAGGTTCGACTTTCTTGTTCGTACAAAAACAAGGTAATTTCTAAGGAATCAATGGGTTGAGCATCTAAATTCCTTACTTTGAGTAAAATAGATCCTGTATCTATTTGATTGGTATAATCTCTCGCTAAGTATTGTTGAAACTCCAAATTAACAATTGGTGTTCCATAATAGGTGAGCGTTTTGAGAACTACATGAGGTGGGGTTTCTTTTCTTAGCTTGTCAAAAAAATCATCTTGAGAACAAGCTCCCAAAAAGATAGCCCCTAGCATTAAGAGCATTAATAAATTACGCATACATTTTCTTTTAGTTGGTTATAAATCGAGTTATTATTAATCAATAGCACTAAATTTAGAAGTATTGTTATCATCTAAGCCCTTGATTAAGTGGACATAAAAAATTATAGTTAAAAAGAATCTTATTTTTATAGATTTTTTTCTAGATGATTACTTATAAGTTAATAAATATATTATTCGAATAACTATTTTAAAGATAAAGCATCTACAAAACAATAAGAAACCAACTTTTTTACTTTTGTAAAATCCCATTAAATAAGGATATTGAACGCTTGTCTATATCATTACTCCCTTGAAACCACGCAATAGCAGCGCAGCTAACTAAAAGCAAAGCGCTCATGTAATAAACTAATGCAAGGTACTTTTTTATGTTTTTACTTCGTGAGCCTACGGGTTCGTAGGAAAACTAAAAAGCAACGGAGTATTACTATATTGTATAGCAATAAAAAAACCTTGAATTCTATTAGAACCCAAGGCAATCTTTACATTATTCCTCAACCATAAAAGGTTTATAGACCAAACTTTTCTTCGTTACAAAGTATTGATATAATTATCCAACAGTTGCTTGGTAGCATCAAAAGAAAAAGCATCTTTGACACGACCATAATTAATTCTATCGGTGACATGACCATAAGCAAATTTTGCAAATTCCAACCGATATTTATCCATTGTAAACAAGGCTAAAACATCTCTTACCTGATTGGAAGTTAAGCACCAATCATTGATTAAAATTTTAGCCGTTAATACTCTATTTTTATCCAAATGCGCTTGGCTAACTTTCGTTTTTAAGGCCTCCACATCCTCTAGACTCAACTGCTTTGTGCAACTAATTTTAGGATTTAAAACTGGAATTTCATTTTGTGCCAATGTTGTATCTCCATTTCCTATCACCACATTAAAATCATTTTCAAAACCACCGCTAGAAGTTGTTTTAGAATTGGTCTCTCTGACCGTTTTCCCATTCACTTTCTCTGTATAAGAATGTGTTGTTGTAGATTCGTATTTGCCACTCATTTCTCCCGAAATCGTACCATTGCCTTCGCATCCTACGAGTAACAATCCCATCAAAAAAATTCCTATTGTTCTTTTCATATTATTTTTTTATCGTTACTTAATTTAGTTTTAGTAGTTAGCTTTGTTACTCCCTACGGTCGTGAGCTCGCATAGCTCGGTTCGCTGCTACTTCATGGTTATTGATCTTTTAGAGCATAAAATTGGATCAACTATAAAAAAAGGTTTCTAATTCAAACCCCTCAAAACGCCATACAGATTTAGGAGATTGCCGAACATCTATCACAGAAGCCCTCTTATCTCCTTCTTTCTGATAGAGTAATTTCAAAAAACAAAGATGATGTGGATAACATTTTACGCCCCCTGTTCCAAAACTATACAATTGCTTGCCTGTCACTTTGGTAAAAAAATCAGCCAACTTATTTTTTTGACTTCTTAATTTACTCAAATTGGGAGCTTGATTTTGATCATGAGGCAATATTTGAACGCTAGAGCTTCGCTCTAAACGATTACTTTGATAAACTCGATATCCTTCAAAATTTGCTTGTTTGGCAGTGGATAAGTCCGTATTTAGAGGCTGCTTAGGATTAAAAAACTGCAACGCCATTTTTTCTTTTTGAGTACTAGCTTGTCCTTGTATAATATAATACTCAAATTTAATGCTATCTAATTGCTCTACTTTTGCCTGTTCTTTCAACAACTCTTTTCCTTGGGGAGTTATCCAATAAGTTTGATCCTCCGCTAGTCGGACAAAATCTTGTTGCAACAAATAATGAAATTGTCCTAAAACAAAACGCTCCTTATCTAAACCTAGAAAAGCACAAATTTCTTTGTGCGCCACCTTTCCAGCCTCTATCGTTTGCAAGATCACCCGACTAAATCCATCCAAAGGTATTTGTGAACAACTGATTAGCTCCTGTGTACATTTCCATATTGGAAAATAAGTTTCCTGTACATCAACCAATGTATACCCTTTATCTTGATATCGGTCTTTATATTCTTGCCATATTTTTTCTGTATGCATACGGTTATTCATTCTAAAAATCTTTCTCTAACAAGTCACTAAAATCATCATATACCAGTCCCTCTTTATCCAGCGCTTGAACAATTTGCTGCAATTTAAATATTTTAACCGCACTTTGTGGATGAAGGATTGCTCTATTTAATAGATAGTCTTTGTCGCCTACAATAAAAAGCAAGCGTTTGACTCTCGAAAAAGCAACATTAATACGCCGATGATCTTCTAAAAAACCAATAACATCTTTCTTTTGAGGGCTACTTCGTACAATATCATAAATAATAATATCCCGTTCAGCCCCTTGAAATTTATCAACAGTATCCACGCTGATCAACGCTTCAAAATTTTCGTAATTCTTTTGATCAATTGCTTTTCGCAACAACTTCACTTGTCCATTATAACCAGCAATCACACCAATTGAAAGTGGTTTTTCCTGCTCTTTGTTCCCCACATACAAAGTATTTAATTGAGTCAACAATTCAGTAATAACAGCAACATTACAAGCATTGCTACGATGAACGGAATCTCCATTATCACTAGGATTAGAACGATTAGAAGTATTTATAAAAACAATTGACGTATCTTTTTTCAAATTCAAACCATGCTGAGTATGCTTCAATAGTTCAGGTGCTGCATTTTGCAATGTATTCTTATAAAAATACTTAGAAATCAAACTTCCAATTTGGGCAGGCATTCGATATTGAACCGCCAGCATTTTTATGTGTGCTTTTTGTTTCTCATCTTGCTCAAATGCTTCAATTAATGTTTCAAATAAACTTTTTCCAAAATCTCTATCCTCCCCCAAACCATTATCTACTAAAGTCTTTTTTAAAGCTCCTTTCAGTACTCTATCTTTAGCAACCACAGGCGGTAACTGTTGATGATCACCTATTAAAATAATATTTCGCCCCATATTGATAGGAACCAATGTTTCGGAAGGAGTCGCTTTGCTACTTTCATCCATAATAACATAATCAAACTCAAAATTCATATTTTGATATTGACCGCTAGCGATGTGCATACAGGTAGCCCCTACAATGGAAACTTCTTGCAACAAAGCACTTAAAAAGTCAACTGCTCCATGCCCAGTTTGCACCATTGCTTGTTTTTTACCATTTGCTAAATCAACATTCGCACCATTCAAAAAAGCAAACCAACGTTGCTGTATTGCCTTCAGTTGTTTTTGCTCTGACGGAGAACAACCCTTGATATAGTCCACAGATTTTTGTTCTTTTTCTTGAATCCATTGTTGCAGTTTGTGTTCGTAGGTATGCGCCATAATTTCTGTGGGTATAGCGGATTTATTCAAGGTATACTTACTAGCCAAACGCATAAAAGGCAAGCTATTTTGTGTTCTTTTATTTATCTTCAAAATCCCTTCCAAGACATTATCAACGGCTAGATTAGATTGAGAAGTTACCAATATTTTGGCTTCTTTTTCTCGTTGCAATATTTGCTGCAAAAGCTCAATAATAACCGTTGTTTTACCTGTCCCTGGAGGTCCTTGAATTAAATAAAGTGGCTGCCGATTTAAAGCTTCTAACACTGCTTCTGCTTGCGTTCTATCGTTACACAAATTTGGATTAAACAAAGTCTTGCTAAATGCTTGGTAATTTTCCTCCTGCAACGGTTGATTCTCGACAAAAGCATTCACCTCAGGACGTGCCAGAATCCGACACAACAAAGGATTAACTATCTTTGACGCTTCAAAGTTTTGCAATGCTTCCAACTGCTTTCTTAGCTGACTACTCTCCTGACGAAGATCTTCTTTTAAAATTCCTTTCTTAGGAATTTCCTCCAACAGACAGTGTATATCTCCCAAAACAATGGTTTTTTGGATCTTATCATAATCCACCAAGCGCCCCACCAACTGCCTCTCCACACACAAACCAATTGATTGTTGATGTATTGCGGCTACTCTCACCCAAGTACTGATGCTTGTTTCGCTTAGTCGAAATACCAATCGCCCCTCTGCGTCTTGAGTTCGGTGCTTATAGTTTACTTGAAACGCATTTTGCTCCAACTGTTGTAACTCTTTTTCTGGTAATAACTTCCAAGCACGCACCAAACTTTTCTGTTTGCGTTGCAATTTGAGCAAGTCATTTTGAGTCTCGAACTTTTGAGTAAAAAATGGGATGCAATTGTAGTTAGATGGATATTCTGAAAAAGAAGCTTTCAGCACAAAAGAGTAAGGAGCATCCCAAACGCGGTTGTTGCGTTCGTTATTACAATGTGGAATAAAAAGCGACTTATCATTATTTAATACAAATTTCCCGTTCCAATTTGCGGTACTAAAACGCCCTGTTATCAAGCCTCTATCCGAACGCTGATGCGCCAAATCCAAACACACTTTTTGATTCATTTCTTTCAACAGCAAGCGCAAGGTATTGGCATCAATAGCTTTTCGGTTCACAATCACTCGAATTGCTCGACGTTTCTCATCGTAAGGCATTTTAAAGCTAACTTGTTCTAATAATTCTATCAATTCTGAATAACTACTTAGAGAGTCTGCTCTTTGAGGAAATAAACCTCTTTGTAAAATAGCCCCAACAACCATTTGCTTTTGTTCTTTTTTTAAGAACGATTCAAAACTCTTGATTAAAGCGTACACATTATCTTGATGACTAGGGCGGCTGACGACATCATTTTGATTGGATTTCAGAAATGCCTGTGTATCTGGCGAGAGTTGTCGTTCAGGCAATACCTCTTCTTTTCTAAACAAGTCCCATAGTCCCACATAACTCAATACAGCCCTTCCTTCTGAATTAATCCGAATCGTATTGGGACTTATAATTTGTGTTGTATATTGTTTCGCCTGCAAGCTCTCCAAGCCTTTTGCTAGGTCTAACAGATTTTGAAAACTTGTCATAGAACGACCACTGCTCAATCGAACAAAGCCTTCTAAATATTCGTAGACAATAAAGTAACATTGTTCGTGCTCGTCAAAACCTATCGCTTGAATATTTTGTATTCCTTCTATAGATTGGTTCACTAAAAGGGGCAACTCATATTTAAACAAACATTTTAATATAAAAGCTGTTTCTTTTGTTCGTTGAATCGTTAAGAGTTCATGTTTTACTCCTTTAGCATCATGGCAAAACCAATGTTTTATTCTTTCATTGACCTCGTAAAACAATTCATTAATTTGATATTGATTAATTATTTGCATTAACTTTTTATTAAAAACAATAATGTCTCCTCTAGATGATTTTAATGACTATTCTGAGAATAAGTTTAACAAATTTACTTTTAAGTAAGTGGACAGAAAAAAGTATAGTTAAAAATGTAATTGTTTTTAGTGCTGTTCAAAGAAAAAAATTGAAGTTTTAGCGGGCTAAAACGAGATTTTTTGATGAAGAACAGTGCAAAAAGAATTCTATTTTGCCTATAAATTTTTATGAACGATTACTTAAAGACCTACTCAAACAATCGACTGTTTTTATACTTCCCTTGTTTGGGATTGTTGGTGCATTCTTATTCCCTATACTTATGGTGTTATTTTTGAGCCTATTACTGTGTATTCTAAGTCTTTTCTTTTAGAACCATACAACGATAAATTGTATACCCTTATTCATTAGCCTCCCTATAAAGTTCTTTCCACAAGCCAAACAAAGCTAAACAATAATTTACCATTTTGCCTCAAAAAGCACTTTCTTTGGTACAAGAAGCCTATATCAGAAATTAGACACAAAAAACTCTCTGACAAAATGGCAGCTTTGCATTCTTTTTTTGTATCTTTGCAGTGTTATTACTTAATACTCTGTTGTTTTTTTAGTTTTTCTATACAAAACATAAAAAAGCATCTTGTATTAACTTACTTATCAGGCTATTAGAATCAAAGCAAATAAAACTGCATCTTACTAATAACCAACGGCGAAGCCCTCACGAAGTAAACAATATGATTTTCCAACGGAGTAATTCTAATTTAAAGAACAAATTATAAGTTTCCAATCCTGTGAACGATATAGGTAAAAATTAAGTTATTTGTTCGACTTTATAGCGTTTTGAATTTTACAAATTAAATATGTACAACGACAATCCAACAATAAAAAACATAGACGAAAGCAAACAAGGTGATGTTTTCTTCAAAGAGCAAGTCGCTAATCAAACTGATGACAATAACAAAAAATTCTACATTGAGAGTTATGGTTGCCAGATGAATTTTAGTGATAGTGAAATTGTTGCCTCTATCCTATCTGAGGTAGGTTATTCTCCAACTAGGGACATGGATAACTCTGATTTGATTTTGATTAATACTTGTTCCATTCGAGAAAAAGCAGAGGATACCGTTCGCAAGCGATTGCGTGTCTTTGACAAAATCAAAGACAAAAAACCAGGTACTTTAGTAGGCGTCTTAGGTTGTATGGCTGAGCGATTGAAGCAAAAATTGCTTGACCAAGAAAAATTAGTGGATTTGGTGGTCGGACCAGATGCTTACCGTGATCTTCCCAACTTGATTGCAACAGCAGAAGATGGAGATAAAGGAATCAATGTATTTCTATCTAGGGAAGAAACTTATTCAAATATCAATCCTGTTCGATTGGGAAGCAATGGAGTAACTGCTTTTGTAACCATCATGAGAGGTTGTGATAATATGTGTTCGTTCTGTGTGGTTCCTTTCACTCGTGGACGAGAACGTAGCCGTGATCCTTTTTCTATTTTGGCAGAATGTACCGACTTATTCAACAGAGGTTTTCGTGAAGTTACCCTTTTGGGTCAAAATGTAGATTCTTATAAATGGAAAAATCCAGATACAGATGAAACCATTGATTTTGCGGATTTATTAGAATTGACGGCTAAAGTCAGCCCAGATTTGCGTGTACGTTTTTCTACTTCACACCCCAAGGACATTACCGATAAGGTCTTGTTCAATATGGCAAAATATGAAAATATTTGTAAGTACATTCACCTACCTGTTCAGTCTGGTAATTCTAATATTCTTAAAAAAATGAATCGTACCTACGATAGAGAATGGTACATCAACAAAATACATCGTATCTACGAAATTATGCCTGATTGTGCCATTTCTTCAGATATGATTGCTGGTTTCTGTGGTGAAACAGAAGAGGAACACCAAGAGACACTTTCTATCATGGAGATTGCTCAATATAGTATGTCTTATATGTTCTTTTATTCTGAGCGTCCCAATACACTAGCGCATAAAAAATACGAAGACGATGTTCCTTTGGAAGTTAAAAAACGTCGTTTGAATGAAATTATCCGTTTGCAAAATCAACTATCATTTGAGCACAATCGCAAAGAAGTAGGGCAATATCACAAAATTTTGATTGAGAAAGTTTCTAAAAAGTCAGACCAAGAATTGGCAGGGCGTACCTCTCAAAACAAAATGGTCGTTTTCCCTCGTGAAGATGCCCAAATAGGTACTTATGCCTATGTCAAAATTCACGACTTCACTTCTGCTACTCTAAAAGGAACATTAGTAGACGAAGCAGAATACTTGCAGCACAAGGCTTAATACAATCCATGTATGAAAGCAAGTAAACGATTGCATTTTAGATCCTTAACAACAGAAGATACAACGGCATTAATTCGCATTTATTCGGATGCAGAAGCGATGAAATTTAGGGCTAATCCTCCTCTCTTAAACGAAGATGAGGCGCTCCAAATGATTAAAAAGGCAACGCAGGAAGCTGCCCATTTTTCGTCTAAAAGATGGGCGATTGTTAAGAACGATACCAATGAGTTAATTGGCACTTGTGTCTTGACCTATGATAAACAAGAACCAACCTGTACCATTGGGTATTCTATTGGTAAAATGTTTTGGAATAAAGGATATGGCAAAGAGTTGCTACATGCAATGGTTCAAGAAGTAAGAACAACCAACTGCAAAACGATAAAAGCTTTTGTCCATCCTCAAAATTTGGCTTCTATAGCTATTTTAGAAAAGGAACAGTTTTATCAAGCTGATGCAAGCGCATCTGAAAATCTATTGACGTATTGTTTGAATATAATGTTATAACTAGACGCTGTTCTAAGGAAGAAGAAATTCCTTATGATTTGCTACTGCTTGCTGATGAAACGATAGAAGCTATTAATCGATACATCCATCAATCGGATTGTTATGTCTTTGAACACCAAGGGCAGCTGCTTGGTTTATATGTCTTATTCCCCATCAGCAATCATTGCATAGAAATAAAAAACATTGCTGTTTTAGAAAGTGCTCAAGGCAAAGGAATTGGCACGTTGTTAATTAGAGATGCCATCCAAAAAGCAAAGGAGCAATCCTATACAACCATTCTTATAGGTACTGCTAATACGGCCTTCAAACAGTTGTATTTGTACCAAAAAGAGGGATTTGAAATTGATGACATCAAAAAGAATTTTTTTATTGATAATTATCCAACGCCTATTTACGAAAAAGGAATTCTTTTGAACCATATGATCATGCTAAAAAAAACAATTGAACAATAGCTCCTAATCCTAAACACGTTAATTAAAATATTCTTACAATGATAAAATCACTCTTCTTTTCTCTCTCTCTTATACTTTTATTGTTGTATAGTTGCAACCAACAACCTACTCCAATCGAACAGGATCCAATTTCAACACTTCCCGAATCGCCTCCTGCAACAACAACACCTCGTAAATCGTCTGGCACCATGACCAATCAGCCCATTGAAGACATGGCTCCCGCTGTTGTGAATCAAGATTTGATGATAGCACCTAAAGAACTATTGGG
Organism: Aureispira sp. CCB-QB1; assembly: GCF_000724545.1. Classification (GTDB taxonomy): domain Bacteria; phylum Bacteroidota; class Bacteroidia; order Chitinophagales; family Saprospiraceae; genus Aureispira. Next base: position 186,808 of record NZ_JHBV01000029.1, read on the forward strand.
GTATGTACAAGCAGCTATTATTCCTAGCTACAAAGATTGGGTTTTATTCAAAAATGGAACGTATATTATTTTTGATTACATAGATACGATTCCTGATATTCAACAATCTGCTTTACGCTATTTAGCACAATACAAACCTAAAACGATTGCAGATACTAACTGGGATTTTACCATTAGCGACTTGGATCAGGTAGAAGGTTGGTCGGTGTACGGAAATGGTTATGGAATATATACTTTTGTACATCCAACTGAATTGAGCATCAATCCTAGTCCTCAACAAATTGGAGCTTATGCCAAAGCCAAAAGAGCACTAGACGAGGAGAAGCCCAAAATACTTTTCATTAGTAGCAAGGATGGAATTCTAGAGATTCAATAAAATAATACTCCGTTGATTTTTTAGTTTTTCTACGAACCCGTAGGCTCACGAAGTAAAAACATAAAAAAGCATCTTGCATTAGTTTGATTATCAGTTTTTTAGTATAAAGGTTGGCGAAAGTACATCTTACTAATAATCAAACTAATACGATTTTTCAACGGAGTAATGATAAAAAACTCCTCTACTTAATTTAATTATTCGTTTCAAGCCACAAAATTATGCCTTCAAAATCAAGTTTATCAACATTTTTAATCTGCCTATTAGTTTGTATTACAACGCAAGCTCAAGAAGGATTGAACATTGAATCTGTTTCTATTTTTAAGAACAAAACTGCATTCTTTGTAAAAAAAGGAACTGTTGCTACCCAAAACAATAGTTGGCTGATTTTAGGAGATACCATTCCCGCCGCTTTAAACGGAACGTTTTGGCTCAACTCTCCTGACAATGATTTTAAATTGGTAAAAGCTTACAAAAAAACCATTAAAACAAAAGAGCAAGCAGTAGCTAGTGATTTTGCTGCCATGCTAGCTTTGAACGATGGAAAAACAGCAACACTATATTTTAAAGATACGCTGTACACAGGGAAAATTTTATTCATGCAAGTAACGCCCAAAAAGAAACCCGATGCTCCCAATCTAAAAGCTCCATTATTCGCTTTAATTACCAAAGAAGGTAAAACTATGGTATTCAAAGAGAGCAGTATTAATGGGTTGATGCACATCGAATTTTCTAACACGCCTCAATTTACTTATGACTATACTCAGTCAAAACAATTGCCTGCTCTGCAAATTGATTTTAAATCAGATAAACCCAAACAGGCTTTGGATATGATGTATTTATGCAATGGTTTGGCTTGGAAACCCGATTATAAAATTGAATTGATTGAAGAAAATAAAGCCAAATTATCCCTTCGGTCTACCGTTTTGAATGAAGCAGAAGACATCAGCACCAAAAAACTTAATTTAGTAGCCGGTGTTCCCAATTTTAAATATGCTACAAGCATTTCTGAATTAATTAATTTTTTAGACATTCATATTGGAGGATTTGCCAATAACGTTCAAGCATTTGGTAACATTGCGATTCCTCAAAACCAGTTCAATGAAACGGTCTACAACAGTCCAACTACTTTTTCGGGCAATACAACGACCGCCTCACCTGCTCCCTCTTTTGGCGAGGCTACTGCTATGGAAGATCTATATTTTTATACACTCAATGATGTTGTTCTAAAAAAAGGGGAACGAGCTTTCTTTGATATTTTCACAGTTGATGTTCCCGTAGAGCATATTTATGAAGCAGTTCTATCAGACAATAACATTACCTATGCCTTAGAATATAGCTTCATAAAAAAAGAAAATCCTGTTGTTCATACCATTAAACTAACCAACAATTCTAAGTTTACGTGGACAGCTGGTTCTGCACTCGTTTTAAAAAATGATAAAAACCAACAAGCTCCTATTAGCCAAGATAAATTGGGCTATACTTCCCAGAAAGATGATATTTCTGTCAAACTTACGGAAGCACCTGATGTTAGTGTCCGCTTTTTAGAAAAAGAAACCAATCGTACTCCCAATAAAAAAAGCTTAAAGAAGGGAAATTATACTTATTATAATGATTTAGTAGAGGTTGAAGCAGAAGTAACGGTTCATAATTACAAAAACAAAGCCATCCGCCTAGACCTAAAACGTGCTATTGCTGGTGAATTGGATAAATCCAACCTTGAATGGCAATTGGCTCCAAGGGTGCAGTTTGGCTATACTTTAAATAAAAAAACGGATGTATGCTGGGAGCTAAAATTGAAAGCCGGTGAAGAAAAAGTCATTCGATATACTTACTCATTTTATACATCTGAACACAGATAATACTATATGAATTTACAATCAATTAAACAACGTTTTGGAATTATAGGTAATTCTCCAACCTTAAATCATGCCTTGCAAATAGCCGTACAAGTGGCACCAACAGATTTATCTGTACTCATAGAGGGGGCAAGTGGTGTTGGAAAAGAATCTTTTTCCAAAATTATACACAATTTATCGAGTCGAAAGCATCAAAAATTTATTGCCATTAACTGTGGTGCTTTGCCCGAAAGCACGTTGTATTCTGAACTCTTTGGGCATACTAAAAATGCCTTTACAGGAGCAACAACAGAACGAAAAGGTTATTTTGAAACGGTCAATGGTGGAACTATTTTCTTAGATGAAATTGGAGAAATGCCTGCCAAACTACAACAGTTCTTACTGCGTGTTTTGGAACAAGGTGAGTTTGTCAAAATGGGTTCCAACAAAGTTGAAAAAACAGATGTTCGGGTCATTGCAGCCACTAATGTTAAGCTACTGGAGAATGTACAGCAAGGGAAATTTAGAGAAGATTTGTACTATCGACTCAATACGGTTCCCATCAAGGTTCCTCCATTAAAAGATCGTTCAGAAGATATTCACATTTTGTTCCGAAAATTTGCAGCTGACTTTGCAGAACGTTATAAAACGACTCCCGTTCGTTTGGACGAACGAGCCCAGCTACTATTAGAAAATTATAGTTGGCCAGGTAATATTCGGGAGCTAAAAAATATCGCCTTACAAGTTTCTGCACTGTCCGATAACAAGACAATTACAGCGGACGAACTCTTGCAATTTATTCCTAAAGCATTGGATAGAAACTTGCCAGCAATCAGCAATCAATTTGGAGGTGGGTTTGATAATGCTGCAGGTTCTGGTTTTTATGAACGGGAGATTTTGTTCAAGTTTTTGTATGAAATGAAAAAAGATTTGGCTGATCTAAAAACATTGATTGCCGAAATTGCGCATACCAATAATCTTCAAATGCCTAATGGCACAACAGCTTCGAGTCTAACGCCTGTCCCCAGTTTTCAAGCTCAAACCAAGGCTAGCTTTAACAACTCGGACTATGAGGAAGAAAATTACGAGGAACACAATAGCAAACATACTCCTATTGTCATCAATTCTGAACGACCTGTTAGTAATAAATATAGCGATGTGGAAGAAATTGAAGAATCCTTATCCATTGAAGATATGGAGCAAGAATTAATCAAAAAAGCGCTAGCCAAACATCGAGGAAAGCGCAAAGAAGCGGCAAAGGAACTCGGCATTTCAGAACGGACATTGTATCGAAAAATTCGTCAATATGAAATTGAGGCTTAATGAAACCACGCAGTAGCGCCTTGTATTAGTTTTATAAATGCAATTGATTTTGCCTCATTTTCTCTTGATAAAATATTCTGATATAGCACCAAAGATAAACCAACGATCAATAATACGATCTTATTTTTGGTGCTATTTTAAATCAACTTTTTATCTCTTGCTTTTCTTGTTTTCAGAATATTCCATACCAATCCAAAAGCAGGTAAGGTAATCAACCAAGCTACTCGGCTATTATAACGATCATAAACACCAGAAGTTGAAGCAACAATAAATGCATTTACCAAAATTCCCAAAATTAGCAGTGTAGCCAATGCCTTTTCTTGTTCTGAATAACCTCTATAAAAAAAGAAAGCCATCAAAACAATAAACGCAGATAAATATAACACAACCTTTTGCACAAAATTAGCGACATATACTTCCTGCTCTGTATATGTTTTTAGAACTTGGCGACTGTCTTGCCCTGCCAAATAATAGGTAGGAAAATAAGGTTTTATGGGAGCCATAAATGGGTGACCTTTGGTATTCCCCATATCTTCCTGATTGTTATAATCAAAAAAAGAGAGCTGCATCAAGGTGGCTTCTAAACTACGAATAATATACTTTTTTAAATACTTGGGCTGGGTTAAAATTTTCCAACATAACTCATTGTAAAAGGCTACTTTTTCATCCGACCAATGCCATAAATCCTTCTTGTTCAAATAACTTCCTGTCGACCATAAAAAATACCGTCCCAAACCCAATGACTTTATATGCCCGCAAATATCATGGTCGAATTCCGTGCAATTTTCTTCTAAATAGCTTTGGGCTAGACCAAAATCACACAATCGAGCAAACAAAAATATTCCTCCGCCTTCAGTTCCAACAAAGCCTCCACCTCGACTGTATTGAATGGTACAAGTTGTTAGATAACTCCCTCCTACCAGAGCCATCATAAATGCCAATTTTCGACCTGTAATCCCCAATTGTTGGTACCTAGCTTTCCCTCCTTTCAAGAACCTTCCCAACAACACTACCAAAAGTAGAATTAGATTTAACAACGTATGCGAATTATGCATTCCTGAAGATAGAAGAAATAAAAAGACTGCTATTCCAAAATCTCTTCTTGATATATTGGTTGCTAGTAATAAAAGACAGAAACTGAGTAGGACAATTGGAGTAAAAATATCTGGCATTAGCATGCTAACGTGAAAAGAAGCTGCCGTTGTTGCTGCAATCATGCAAATATAAGAAGTCAAAGAAACTGCTAAGTATTTGCTAGGGAAAAAGTATTTAAAAATCAAGTGAATAGCTCCTATCAAAATAATTCCCTGTGCCAATAAAACCAACCACAAAGACTCCCATAAACTAACGTGTCGTATAAAACCGCCATACAGCCACAATCGTGTATTGCCTGCTTTTCCTTCAAATCCTGAAATAATATACCCCAATGAGTCGGTAAAAAACAAGGGAAAACCATTATAAAAAGCTGGAATACATAGTACAATAGAAAGAAGAAAGAAAAGAAGAATATATTGTTTATTTGATATCCTCATAAAGATTCCGTTTGTTTTAAAAGCAAAAGAATAGTATGCTTACAGTAATAAAGAGGACATAAAATAAGTATCCTTTTTTTAGTCGTAAAAACATTACGCCTCCTCAAAAGACTCTTATAAAATGCCATATACTTAATAGATAGGGTACTAAAATCGTGTAAACATAAAAAATTATAACCTTAATTACAAGTTCATCTAACAGGTATTCTAGAAATATTTATGCAATACATATTTCTATTTTTATCTTTTAAACAGTAATGATTCGTACATTAGTACCCCCCTATTACTATTACTTAATAAAAAGCTTAATGAATATGTATAAACTTACTTATTATCTAATTTCTATCGCTTATTTTTCCATCTGTCTTGCCTGTGTTTCGGTACCCAAAAACACACACAAATCTTCTGAGCGTATTGCTACAGGGGCAGGTCCCGAAGATATACTCTTAGATACTATTTCATGTCAACACCCTAGATTACTGGTTTCTTGCACCAATCGCCGCTTAAAAGATAGTATTCCTAATGGGAATATTTATGCCATTGATTTGGACAAAGATTCTTTAATCAGTCGTCCTCTCCTACGGGTCAACGAACCCGACACACTCGTTTTTCAACCACATGGATTTGACTTGATTCGTCAAAATGGAAAAGTGTATTTATTTATCGTTTCTCATGACGAGCAAAGAGACAAACACTATGTTTACAAATATGAAGTAAACGAGCAACAACTTAAATTTGTAAAAGCCTATCAAAATATATTAATGAACTCCCCTAATACTGTTGTTGCCTTAAAAAAAGGAGGCTTCTATACTAGTATTGACCAAAAGAAACGAGGCAATCAACTCGCCTTGCTTTTTAAAGCAAAATCAGGTAGCATCGTTTTTTGTGATGAGCAAGGTGGTTGGGCAAAAGTTGCTTCTAAATTGGCGTACCCAAATGGCTTGTATATTACATCCAAAGAGCGTTATTTATACGCAAGTACCACACGCCAGCATACTCTATTTAAGTACAGTATTAAAGCAGATGGAAATTTGATTAATCGAGAAAAAGTTACTCAATTGGTCGGCGGAGACAATATAAGATTAGGTCAAAACAAAGAACTCTTAATTCCTGCACATCTCAAAGCATTTAAGTTTTTTGCTCATTTCAAGGACTCATCCAAGATAGCTCCTAGCGTTGTTTATAGTGTAAATACTACTGATGGAACCAAAGAAGTGGCATATTCTAACGATGGGAAGCAAATTAGTGCTGCATCAACTGCTGTTAGCTACAAAAATCATCTATATATTGCGCAAGTTTATCAACCCTATATATTACGCATTAAGCGAGAAAATAAGGTTTCTAAAAAATAGTACTTTAAGCCTTCGTTAAATAAATCTATATTTTTATGTCTTTTTTCTTGCAAAAAAAAAGAAAAAGTCTGACATTGGGACTAGATCAAAAAAAACACTTGATCTTCTTTAAAAAAAACACTACTAAAATTAAATTTTAGTAATTAAATATAATGGTTTTCATAGCTTAGGTTTGGTGGGGTAATCAAACCTAACAGGGTTGGTCTGCTCGGGGGAAATGACCAACCCATTTTTTTTGCCCTTACTAAACCTTTCGATTTATTTTCCTCTCTTTATAATTTTTTTAGTCTCAACTACTTTTTCTGCATTCATCAAGGCAATAAAATAAATTCCTTCTTTCCAATCAGCCATTGAAATTTTATAATTTCCATTCACAGAGTTAGCTTGATACATAAGCTTTCCTGAAATATCTGTAACAATAATTTGTTCAATATCTGGTGCCACATTGGTTAGATATACTTCTGTTTCAACAGGATTGGGAAATACATTTGCAGTAACATGGTCTTCCTTGATAACAATAGAGTGTTGTGAACTTTTTCTCATAGATGGATTGGCAATTGTCACTGAAACTTGATCTGTGTGAGTTGCTCCTTGGTCATCCATTACCTCCAATTCAAACACATAGGTTCCTGCTGCTAAATTATTCACCATAGTCGTGACATTTTGTGGCGTTTGAAGCGAAACAACAGAAGCCTTTGGACTTATAATCAATCCATTCAAATAAGCATATTCTGCTCCATTGGCAGTATCTACTTCAAATAAAATTTCCCCAGAAGCATCCGCCTCAACATCATTGAGAATAACTGCTTGCGTTGTATTGTTTGTTGCATTAAGAATTCCAGATTGACTCCCTATTGTGTAACGAGTTGTTTTATTTCCTGTTCCATTTCTCCCACCATAAAATGTAAAATCATACAAACCATTTGGAGCCAAACCATCAACGATAATTTTTCTAGCAACACCTCTACTACGTATCCAATAAGTAGATGCTATAACAGCATCTGGCATTACTCCAGAATTATTTCCTGTAGAAAGTCCGCTTAGCTTAGTGCTCCAAGCATCCAAGAGATGCAAAGTAACTCCTGTTGGATTATTTTGATCATCAACCAAATTATTAATAGTTGTTCCTACAGATACTTGACCAAGCGTATTATTCCAAGGGGCTGTTGCTAATATCGTATTCGGAGTATAACTAAAGTTGATTAATATTGGATTACCAGAAGTACTAACTGGCCCACTCAACAAACGCCATTGGTAAGAAGTAATGGTACCATCACTATCTAAGCTCCCAGTCCCATCTAAAGTAACTGCATTTTGTGGGCTTGTAATATGTATATCTGCTCCCGCATCCGCAACAGGCGGAACATTAGGGACAACAACAGATTTGCTTTGAGCAAATAACCATGCCCACATATTATCGTTGTAATACGCAGCCGACCAAGCATTGTGCCCCGATGCTTTGTATAAAGTAAAAGCAAGGTTTTGAGTAGGAGAATGCACACCTGATGCGATGCTAAAACTAGTTCCATCAAACTGAAATGTTTGGTCTGTTGTTGCTGGTCCCAATTCATTAGGGTCATTTGGGTTCGGGTAAGTATAAGGATACAAGTACCCTTCTCTGAGGATTGTAGGACCACCTACATTTGCTATTCTATCTACATTTTGTGCTGTAAAAGGAATTTTTACTACTTTATCTCCAAAATTATGAAATGCCCAAATTGGCACACTTTGAAGATGCGGGGATGGGTCCGCTACCTTATCTGCTCCACAAATAGGCACCATCGCTGCCACCAAATTGGGATAAGCCTCTCCAAATTTCCACACAGAGCCCCCTCCTGCACTTAATCCAGTGACATAAATTCGGCTAACATCAATTGGGTAACCCACATTTAATAAATAGTCAATCAATTGTTCCAATAAGATAGGCATATGCCTTGACGATGTTTGTGGAGCAATAATAATAGCAGGAAAATGTCTACCAGAACCTCCATTAGGATTGCTAATCGCCTGACCGATTCGCTTCATTGGTCCATGTCTCAATACTCTATTCAAATCAGGAAGCTGCCCACTACCTCGTTCTCCTCGACCATGTAGGAATAAAACAAGTGGATAAACTTGCCCTGAAGTATAATTTTGTGGCAAATATTCATAATAACCATAAGGCTTGCCATCTCCTTGCACTTTTTCAATTGCTGTTAACTGTCCTGAATTACCCGAAGGTTGCCCATAGGCAGTTAAAATAAAACACAAACTGATCAAAATTAATAGTAGTTTCTTCATAAGAAATTTAGATTTTAATAAAAAAGATAATTTCACTTACAAAAGGGGGATTTTAATATTTTTTACTACTCAAAAGTATAAAATACTTCATCCCTTAATTCATCTTTTTTTCGCCATAATCTAAACTCAAACGAAGCCCACTCTTAACTAAAAACATAATGATCAACCAATTAAAAATCTAAAAAGTCTAACTTCTTTCTATGAAAAAGCTATTAACATTTAGTAAAAAAAACATTTAATGAGTAAAATATAAAGCTTCAAAACTTTTTCTATTCTTCATCTGTTTACCTTAATAAATAGCTTATAAATGCTTTATTTGACTAAAAAAAAAGAAAAAAAGCAACCTTTTGAAAAAAAGTACGTTAGGTTATACAATTTCACATTAACTTTTTTACATTTGCAGCGTTTCTAACAACAGCCATATTATAACATGGTTGAGGAACCTTAACAATTGAATTTAAAAACTAAAATTATACTATATTATGTATTGGACTTTAGAATTAGCCTCTCACCTACAAGATGCTCCTTGGCCAGCAACTCGCGATGAGTTAATTGACTACGCAATTCGTTCTGGTGCGCCTATTGAAGTAATCGAAAATCTTCAAGCTCTTGAAGACGAAGGCGAAGTATATGAGGGCATTGAAGATATTTGGGCTGACTTTCCAACAAAATCAGATTTCTTCTTCCCAGAAGACGAGTATTAAGATCTGAAAATACTAACAATAGGAAGAGCGCTGAATTAAATAATTCAGCGCTCTTTTTGTCATTAGTCTACTAACTTTTTATAACACTAGTTTAATATTTTGCTTAATTCTTCTTTTTGTGCAACCGAAAGCGGTTCGTTCTCTAATGCCCATAAGGCATATTTCTTAACTAGCGGATGTTGCTCACAGTTACTAGTAAAAGACCAAACCAAAGCATCATATATTGCGTCGTTAATTAGATTCGTTTTATCTTCTTCTGTCTGTTCAGATTCACCATAGGCTTCTATCCCTCCTTCGTATTTTACATAGTCCAGGGTTTGAATCAAACGTAATATTGATTTGTAACTTCCACTAAACATAAACTCACACCACAACATATCCAATTGTGCGGGGTTAATAATAACATCGTAGGGATTCGGTAAAGCAGATTTCTGTAGTTCTACATAAGCTTCGGATTCAATTCCTTTTAAGTTTTCTAAAAATTCCTCTGCTTCTAAGTCACTATAGTACAATAAGTAAATTAAATGAAACCGTGTATTCTCATCCTCTTTTTGATAGGCATTTAGAATTTGATGCAGCAAAAATTTATTGTGATTAACAATCTCTAGCATTGCTGAAAAAACAGGCAAAAAAGAATTCTCGTTTTCCGACATTTCGCTCTTAGCATAATAGATATAATGGGCGATAGCTGCTTCAGGTCGTTGATCTCTATAATAACCTTGCATCCATTTATTAAATCCTTCTTCCCCCTTTACCTTAAAAGCATCATAAGCTGGCAGTTGTTGTACAACAAGCTCTGATTTCAAAACCTTAGATTTACCTGATACTAAATCTCTTATTTTTATTTTAACCTTATATTTTCCAAATAAATCTTTCTCTCCAAATGCAACTTTAAGAATAGCATCTCCCATTTGGAGGTATTTAGGATTTATTTTTTTGTCAGACAGAATAGGCAAGTCCGTTTCTTTTAAAAATTCTTTTCTTTTTGGCGTTGTGATAACAATATCATAGACAGCATTAACTTTTCCATTCTCGTCTAATCCAAAATCTCCAGCAACAACAGCAATAAATGTATTTTGCCCTTTAAAAACTGTTTTTGTGGTCATTATTTGGGGAATAGTAGTACTAACCGTTTTATACCATTTATCTTGAAATGTATAATCTGTTGTTACCAATAACAATCCATCAATCGCAAAAAGATTGGAAAGGTAAAACAAAAAATAGATTGTTAGTAGAGTTTTTATAGTATTCATATTTTTAATTTAGGTGTGTATGGAAACGAAACTTACAACTAAATATAGGCTTATTTTTCAATAAGTCTGTCTGCAAATTATTATAAAACAATATCTCCTTTATAAAATAAACTACGATTCTTATCAAATTATTTGAACGATCCAAACCCTTCATTTGGAAAATGAAAATTGTCCTAAATCGACACAAAAATAGCTCTCCCTTTTGCAAGGGATTGTAAAACAAAGCAATCTACAAAAGCCATATAATATTCTAAAAAAAGGTTTCTAAATCAGAATAGCAAAACTATTAAACTACATATAGTTTAAGTCTAAAATAAAATTCCAAATTTGCTTCTTAAAAGCTTGCTTTTCTCCTCAGATTACAATTACTTTGCGACAATCCAATAGTTGAACATTTAGCTTTTAAATGTTCAAAGGTTAGAATCTAAAAATACCCCACTACTACTTAAAAAATCATGTTCTTAGGCACTGCAACACGTTCTAATTTTCCAAGCCTGTTTGTTGGAATTGGATTTTTTATTTGTTGTAAGCTATCAAAGAATGTTATATATAGGTTTTCAATTTAGTATTCTTCTAATCTCAAATTTAAAAACGCGATGAAAACGCAAAAACACAACCGTTTCCAAAAATTAATGGTTGCCAACCGAGGAGAAATTGCTGTACGGGTACTTCGTGCTGCCTCCGAACTAGAACTCACTACTGTTGCTATTTATACGCACGAAGATCGTTATTCTCTACATCGTTACAAAGCTGATGAAGCCTACCAAGTGGGCAAAGATGACGAACCACTAAAGCCTTATTTGGATATTGAAGAAATCATTCGAATAGCTAAAGAAAATGCGGTGGAAGCCATCCACCCTGGATATGGTTTTTTGTCAGAAAATGTTCGCTTTGCTCAACGCTGTCAAGAAGAAGGAATTGTCTTTGTTGGTCCATCCCCTTCTGCCATGCAACAATTGGGAGATAAAGTAGATGCCAAAGAAATTGCACGAAAGCTAGAAGTTCCGTTAATTGAAGACAGTCAAATTCCATTAACCAGCGTAGAAATTGCCTTAGAAGAGGCTGCTCGCATTGGTTATCCGATTATGGTAAAAGCTGCCTCAGGTGGAGGTGGTCGTGGTATGCGTGTCGTCCGCCAAGAATCAGACCTTCCTAAAGCCTATTCAGAAGCTAAAGGAGAAGCCAAAACAGCCTTTGGAGACGATACCGTTTTTTTAGAAAAATATATTGACGCGCCCAAACATATTGAGGTTCAAATTTTAGCCGACAACTATGGCAATATGGTGCATCTTTTTGAAAGAGACTGTTCTTTGCAACGTCGTTTTCAAAAAGTAGTAGAAGTAGCTCCATCTGCCACTCTGGGTCAAAATACCAAAGACGCCTTATACGAATATTCGTTGCGTATTGCCAAACATGTCAACTACAGTAATGCTGGAACTGTTGAATTTTTGGTTGATAAAGATGAAAACATTTACTTTATAGAAGTCAACCCTAGAATTCAAGTAGAGCATACCATTACCGAGCAAATCACAGGCATTGATATTGTTCGTTCTCAGATTTTGATTGCAATGGGTTACCCACTATCCCATCCACAGATTTATATTCTGAGCCAACAAAGTGTCAGTCATATGGGGTATGCAATTCAATGTAGAATTACAACTGAAGATCCTAGCGAAGGATTTAAACCAGATTATGGTCAACTAATTGCTTATCGCAGTGCTGCTGGCTTCGGGATTCGTCTAGATGCTGGTTCTGCTTATACTGGCGCCAAGATTTCACCTTTTTTTGACAGCATGCTTGTTAAAGTTACCGCTTGGGGGCGCACCCTCAAAGGAGCATCTGGTCGCTTACATAGAGCATTAAGAGAATATAGAATTCGTGGCGTTAAAACCAATATTCCGTTTCTTCTTAACTTATTAACAGACGAGACATTTCAAGCGGGAAAAGCAACCGTTACCTTTATTGATTCGAACCCTCAACTAATGCAATCATCCAAACGACGTTTGGATAGAGGTACTAAAATGTTATCGTATTTGGGTGACGTTATTATTAACGGGAATCCAGATGTTAAATATGTTGATGCGAATAAAACATTTCGCAAACCAATTGTTCCTGCGTTTGATAAAATGAGCGACTTCCCAAAAGGAACCAAAGACAAGCTCAATGAACTTGGTCGAGCAGGTTTTGTAGATTGGTTAAAACAAGAAAAATCCATTCAGTTTACAGACACTACTTTCAGAGATGCGCATCAATCCTTGTTGGCAACTCGTGTCCGTACCCATGATATGATTAAAGTGGCTGAATCGTTTGCCAAAAACAACCCCAATATCTTTTCTATGGAAGTTTGGGGCGGTGCTACCTTTGATGTTGCTTTGCGATTTTTAAAAGAGTGTCCTTGGGAACGTTTGAAATTGTTGAGAAAGGCAATGCCCAATACATTGTTGCAAATGTTACTGCGTGGTTCTAATGCCGTTGGGTATACGGCATATCCTGACAATTTGGTAGAAAAGTTTATAGAAAAAGCTGCTGAAACAGGTATTGATATTTTTAGAGTTTTTGATTCCTTGAACTGGGTAGAAGCTATGAAAGTGAGCATTCGAACCATCCGAGAACGAACCAACTCTTTGGCAGAGGCTTGTATTTGTTACACGGGGGATATTAACAATCCTAACAAAACAAAATATACCTTGCAATACTACCTTGATTTGGCGCGTCAGTTAGAAGATGAGGGTGCTCACTTGCTTTGTATCAAAGATATGGCAGGTTTATTACAACCTTATGCTGCAGAACAATTGATCACAGGGCTTAAAGAAGCCGTTGATTTGCCCATTCACTTACATACGCATGATACTTCGTCTATTCAATCTGCTACTTACTTAAAAGCGATTGAAGCGGGTGTTGATGTTGTGGATGTTGCCCTAAGTGCTGTCTCTGGACTAACATCTCAGCCTAACTTCAACTCTATTGCCAGTATGCTCCAGTTTCATGAACGTGCTTCTGACTTAGATGTCCAATCCTTAAATTCATTTTCCAACTATTGGGAAGCTGTTCGAGAATTCTACTATCCATTTGAGTCCGAACTAAAAGCAGGAACAGCGGAAGTTTATCAACATGAAATTCCTGGCGGACAGTACTCTAACTTACGTCCACAGGCAAGAGGTTTAGGTCTAGAGGATCAATTTGAAACGATTAAACACAACTACGGAGTTGTCAATCGCTTATTCGGTGATTTAGTTAAAGTTACTCCATCCTCAAAAGTTGTTGGAGATATGGCAATGTTTATGACTGCCAACAATTATACTGAAAACGATATCCTTACCAAAGGAACAACCATTGATTTCCCCGATAGTGTTAAAGCACTATTTAGAGGAAACTTGGGACAACCGCACGGTGGCTTTCCTTCAGAATTGCAAAAAATCGTTTTAAAAGAGGAGCAACCTTTTGTCGAACGTCCTAATGCGCATTTAGCTCCCATTGACTTTGAAAAAGAGTTCAAGGCATTTCAAGAAGAATTTAGTACATTCTGTGATGAGTTAGATTTTATTTCTTACAAACTCTATCCAAAAGTATTTAGAGATTTTTATGAACATCACGAGAAATTTAACGCCGTCCAACATTTACCAACACTGCCTTTCTTTTATGGTTTGAAACAAAATGAAGAGACGATTGTAGAAATTGATAATGGTAAAAATATTTTAATTCGATACATCGGTTCCTCGGCACCAGATGAAGAAGGAATGCGCAATGTAACCTTTGAACTCAATGGTCAAACTCGCTCTGTCAAAATCAAAGATCAAACGATTAAAACAGAAAAAGTGCTGCATCAAAAAGCAAGTGGAGAACGCCAAATTGGTGCGCCTTTACAAGGAAGTTTGTCACAAATTTTGGTACAGGAAGGAGATAATGTAACTCCTAATACACCTTTGTTTATCATTGAAGCCATGAAAATGGAAAGTACCATTACTTCTCCTGTTTCGGGAGTTATCAAAAAAATACACTTAACAGAAAAAACAATGGTTGGACAAGACGATTTAATTATTGAATTAGAATAAGCAATAAGTTAACTACTGACTTTAGAATAGTCTAATGATATAATCCACATTGTTTATAATAAAAAAAGTTTTACTTTAGTAACTCCATAGAGGTGTAGCTTTGAGCTACACCTCTTCTATTTTAATTATTTTTTCCTTTCAATATTCACATATCTTCCCTCAATATGACAACGACACTTTTTTATGGTATTGCATACGGCTGGATAGCATTGGCTTCCCTTACTTTTCTTTCTTTATTTTTTGTCACCGCTCCATTTGGGCGGCATACATCCGAAAATTGGGGACCTAGTATTAATGCTCGATTAGGCTGGTTTTTAATGGAGTTGCCATCCCCTCTTCTATTCAGTTATTTTTTCTTTACAGGTAGTACAGCACCCAATAAAGTTACTTTAATTTTTTGGAGTTTATGGATATTACACTATCTTAATCGAACGATAATCTACCCCCTACGACAAAGAGATCATAATAAGAAAATGCCTGTCATGATTATGGGTTCTGCTATTTTTTTTAATATTATAAATGGCTTTATCAATGGTTACTTTTTGGGCAATTACGGAAACTTGTATCCTGAAACATGGTTAAGTTCTCCTATTTTCTGGATTGGTATCATGCTCTTTTTGATAGGAATGTTCATCAATATTCAGTCTGATAATATTTTACTCAACCTTCGCAAACCAGGAGAAACAGGGTATAAAATTCCTCAAGGTGGCTTGTTTAAGTATGTTTCTTGCCCCAATTTATTGGGAGAAATCATTGAATGGATAGGTTTTGCCATTATGGTTTGGTCTTTACCTGCTCTATCTTTTGCTTTATGGACTTTTGCTAATTTATCTCCTAGAGCCATAGCGCATCACAAATGGTACCACAATAAATTTGAAAATTATCCTGAAAATCGAAAAGCTGTTTTGCCTTTTCTTTGGTAGACTTTGTTGGCATTTTATACACATTAGTAGTTCGTTGATTTTTTACTTTTTACCAAAAAGATAAAAAAACACATTTATATTAGCTTGATAATAAAAATTTTAACACAAAACACAACAAAGGTGTAACTTATTAATTATCAACTGCGAAGCACTCATGCAATAAACTAATAAAGTTTACTTCGTGAGCGCTGCGCTTTTAGTTAGCTGCGCTGCTACTCCGTGGTTTCAACGAACTATTGACACATTGGTAATAGTAAAAACCAACTATATCAAACACATTCTATTAACACATTGCACGATTATGAGACAAACATTCACCATTGGTCTAATTCTAATTGCTACTATCCTTCAAGCACAAAATTGGCGCTTGGGATTTATGGGGTGGTTGGATGATCAACATTATTTAGAACGTAGAGCAGACGAAAAAGATGCTAAAAAAATAGTTCTACTAAAAGTAAATGCAAAAACAGGATCTACCAGCCCTTATGAAGCCAATAGCCCAAGAAAAGAAGTTCAAAAAAAAATTCCAAAAGAATTTCAACTATCTTGGAGAGCTCCACATACTAAAGATTTTAAACAAGTCATTCTAACCAAAGATAACAATTTGTACCTCTTTGAGAAAGCCACAGGAGAAGTTCGCCAGCTGACGAAACATGAGGATTTGGAAGAAAACCCAACTTTCTCTCCCAATAATGCATACATCGCCTTTACTAGAAAAGGTAATTTATATACACTTCATTTAGAATCGGGCAAAGAAACGCCATTAACAACAGATGGTTCAGATAAGGTCTACAATGGCTGGGCATCTTGGGTCTATTATGAAGAAATTTTAGGTCGTAGCTCTTATTACAAGGCTTTTTGGTGGTCGCCAGACAGCAAACAAATTGCTTATTTAAGATTTGATGATAGCCCTGTTCCTGTTTTTCCAATTTATCGGTCTACAGGCGTTCATGGAGAATTGGAAACAATGCACTATCCCAAAGTTGGAGATCCCAACCCACTTGTTGCTCTAGGCATTTGCAATATAACAACCAACAAAACAGTTTGGGTAGATACTGATAAAAATATAGACCAATACATCGCTTGGCCATTTTGGACCAAAGATTCTAAACAATTGCTTTTTCAAAAAATGCCTCGTGATCAAAATAAGATTGAACTCTTGCTAGCCAATCCCCAAAATGGTTCTACCAAAAGAATTTACGAAGAAAGTCGCCCTACATGGGTTGATTTCTTTAAAGATATTTATATGCTAGAAGACAACAGTGGTTTTATTCTTAGGTCGTACCAAAACGATTGGTATAATCTCTATTATTATGATTTGAATGGAAAATTAAAAACAACAATTACAGATGTTCCCTGGCGGATTAATAGTATAAAAAAAGTAGATGAAGCAAAGCAGATTGTCTACTTTGAAGGAACAGGTACGATTAATACCGACATGCATTTATTCTCTGTTAATTTGGATGGTTCTAACCTAAAACAACTTACTAAAGGAAAAGGCGAACACATTGCAATGCTATCTCCTCAACAAAGCTACTTTGTAGATCGTTATAGCAGTATTTCCAAAGCGCCATCTAGAGTTTTATACGATATCTATGGCAAGGAAATTAGAACCATTGTCCAATCACAAACACCTGAATTTGATCCTACTTTGCATCATAAAATGGAATTATTTCGGGTGCCATCAACAGATGGAAAATTTGACCTACCTGTCGTTTGGACATTGCCTAGTAATTTTGATAAAAAGAAAAAATATCCTGTTGTTTTTAGAATTTATGGTGGTCCTGATGCTGGTGGCATTAAGGATGCATGGAGGGGATGGAATGGAAATAACCTAACCGATATGGGAATTATTGTTGTTTCTGTCTCTCATCGAGGTTCTGGTAAATTTGGAAAAAAGGGATTGGACTACATGCATCGAAATTTAGGAAAGTGGGAAATGGAAGATTATTTTGCTGTTGTGAATTGGCTCAAAAAACAGCCTTTTGTAGATACTGATCGCATGGGTATTACAGGCAGTAGTTATGGTGGGTATTTGTCTGCATTGGCACTAACTTATGGTGCAGATTATTTTACACATGGCATTGCCAATTTATCTGTTATGGATTGGCAATTGTATGACAATGTTTACACCGAGCGTTATATGGACACTTACCAACAAAATGAAAAAGGTTACCAACAAGGGTCTGTGTTAAGTCATGTTGACAAATATAAGGGAAAATTACTGATTACGCATGGATTGATGGACGACAATGTCCATGTTCAAAATAGCATTCAGTTGATTGATAAAATGCAAGACGCAGGCAAGGAATTTGAAATGATGTTCTATCCCAACGAACGACATGGCTGGGGTGGTCCAAAGGGCAAACACGCTAGAAAATTAAAAGAAAGCTTCTGGAAACGTGCTTTTTTCGAGGAGTAGTTTTTTCCCTACTCTTTTGCTTTGAATAAAAAATGCTGAATTTGAGAATTCTCAAATTCAGCATTTTTAAGATAATAGCTAAGCATTCTAAAAATGAAAGAAATTTACTTGACAGAATGCTAAGACTCAAATACTAATCATTATCAGTATAAGGAGTAACTTCATTACTGTGTTCTATCACCGTATTTTCGGCATCAATATGTGTCACAACAAATTCTACTCGACGATTTAGTTGGCGACCATCTGCATATTTATTGTTAGCAATTGGTTTGCTTTCTCCATATCCTATGTATTGCATTCTTGAAGCATCAATTCCTTGATCAACCAAATATTCATAAACGGACTTTGTTCTATTTTCAGACAAATTTTGATTGTAATCATTGTCTCCTCTACTATCTGTATGCCCATGAATTTCAATTTCCATAGAGGGGTATTCATTCATTAAACTAACCAACTCATCCAATTGCTCATGAGACTCAGGCAACAACGCCCATTTTGCCGTTTCAAAAAACACTCGATCCAGTTTGATCACTGCACCAACAGCAGGAGGTGGAGCAACTGGTTCTGGTTCGGGCTCTGGTTCAGGCTCAGGAATACTAGTCGCACAAAGCATAACATCATCAATCAAATAATAAGCATTATTAAATGCTTTTTCGTCTACTGTAGCCTGTATTGGATCTTCTACCTCTACCATCTTAGTTTTTTCGTTGTTAAAGAAATTACCAATACACAAATATTCTGAGCGGTTGGGTGAAATAAAGGTAAATGAAATGCGCTGCCATTCTCTTTTTTTAGGATTAATCAATTCATCATAGTTATAATCTGGGACAATGTTTGTCAATGGCTTCCAACCTTCTTCGCTCAATCTAGTAGGCGATAAAGCAACCCCTATATTATTAGAGACGTAACGAGCTAATCTAGCTCTACAAACCCAAAATTCACAATAATATTCTTGACCTTTGATCAATGGCTTCTTCAACTTGACTTGTATATATTCTCTATACGTATCGTCTCTCTCTGACTCTGGGTTGTGAGTTAGAATAGCAACCATTTTGTATCCAGAATGAGGCTTATCCAAATCAATCCCATCCCGTTTGGCTCGTTTAATATCAGACGGAAGCCCAATTTTAACATCTGGTGTCGTCATTGTTGGACTTTTCCAAGCCACCATATTATAACGAAAAATACCTGAGCCATCAACATCCGATTCTGGTCTTCGACCAATTAAAGCCTCAAAATCAGGATTAGGCACTAGATTTTCATCGTGTCCTTCAGGTGGTTGCGCTGTTGTTTCTGTAGTATGCAACGCTAAAAAAGCAAAGAGTAAAATGATTTTTTTCATACTTAAATTTATGTGTTTAAAATCAGTTTAGAGTACATTTTTGACCTAACATTCGACTAATTTACCTTTCTGTTAGTAGACTGTTATTGGCAATACCAATCGTAGTAAATACTGCAAATTACTTGCCTATTTACAAGACAAATATATATTCAAATATCAATAACTAAAATATATTGCCACAAATTAACCCTTTTTAAGATACAATATTAGTCACAATTTTTAACACACTTTCCTCCTTTATTTATAAAATACCATTTATTATCTTTATAAACAGAAGCTTCTCCATTTTCAAAAGGCTTCGTATGAAAAAAGTCGCCTGCTATAACCACATCTCCAGTTTTGTCAATATAGTTCCAAATTCCTGGTTCTGTTTCTACATTTGCCAAACCTTCGTTAAATGCCTTTCGGTAGGGATCTGGTTTGAAGAAATTAACATTAAAAAACTGAGGTTTAATCACTACTTCCAAATCTCTATTCATGAATCCCCATTTTCCTTCTTCTGTTAGAAAGGCCGCTAATCCTTCGCTAAAACGCATCATTTCAAGATATTTCGGCTCAACTAACATTTCTCCATTTGTTGCATCCAGCAAGCCATACATGCCGATATGTTCATCAAAAAATATGACTGTCCCTTCGCTAATAACCCCTAAATCACGATAAAACAATGGTACAGTCAATTCATTATTTTTATTAAGCACGCCATATTTACCATTTTTAGAAACCACAGCATAACCATCCTCATTAAAACCATCAAAACTATCGTATAGCGTAGAGTCTTCATTTCGTTGAGTTTGACAAGCAACACGATAAAAAGTGTAATCCCCTTCAACATTTTCTATTTTTCTATTTTTGACCTTTAATACTTCTTCCCCTATCTCCCAAGTTTCTCGATGATTCAACGTTTTTTTGCTGTCTCTAGCATTAGTCGCATAAATTTCCATTTCAGCCGAATTTCCATTCAATATACCCTCAAACCGTAGATAATAAGTTGCTTGTATGCTAGGGTAAACTCGACGCCCTTCTCCTGTTATTTTATTTCCATCTATTCCAATTTCTACCGCTTCTATCAAGTTTTCTTCGAATAATTGAAAACAATAACCAACTGCGGTATCCAATTGGTGTGTAATTGGACCTTCTCCATTGCTACCATTTGCCTCTCCCTTATTAGCTGTCTCAGAAGTACATCCCCACGTAAGAAAAAAAGCAACTATATAAATCAAAAAATAGTTCGACTTCATTAAATTATTGTTTTAAAAATTAAAAAATACAATAGCTTCTCAAAAAAACTTAACCTTCTAGCAACCAAAACCTTAACTAGAAACAAGTTATTAATAATGAGGTTATTCAAACAATAATAATGATCCTACCCCAATCCAATGCACTTGTTTTTCATTTTTTCTTAAAAAAGCAAAAAATTAGCGGACTACTAAAAAATAATACCTAAATTGTGAATCATTTTAGAATAAAAAATGTTAATGTAAAGTATGTGTATCTAATGTTATTTATAATCAATACTAATACTTATAACTATAAATATATAACCATTTCGAAATGAAAATTCATTACAATTAAATGTTTACTTCCCTCTCCTTATATACATCACTTTACAAAACAGACATACCAAGCTGGTTATCGATTGAGCATCTTTGAACTTCCAAAACATTTTGGTTGTTTTTCATTTGAACCTCAACCCTACGTCACAATCTATATCAAACGCAAAATGGCTATTTTTGTGAAAAAACACAAATCGCAATACAAGAAGTTGCCCAAAAACACCTTTAAATTTGAGCAATTTCAAAGAACACTTAAAATACTATATATTTCAGGGGGTAATATCCCGCTTCATCTAACCAAAAAATCATAACCACCAATGTTAAAAACAATGAAACTTCTTGCTGTATTCTTAACAGCATCCATTCTCTTTGTGCTTGGATCTTGTGGAGGTCCTAGTGTTAAAGGCTCTGCTGATGTTTCCAACGCTATTCCTGCCAATGCTACAGGTGTTTTTTTAATGAACACCAAACAATTAATGAAAAAGGCAGATTATGCTAGCCTAAAGCAAACCTCTTTCTTTAAAGATTTTATTCAAAAAGCGAAAGAAGAATCACCAGAAATGGTTCCGTTTTTGGAAGATCCAGAAGCAGCAGGAATTAATATGGCAGGTAATATGGGAGTTTATTTTTCTGTCCCAGAGAACATGTCAGAAAAATCATTTGAAGCTGCTTTTATGTTGCCAGTATCAGACAAAGCAAAAATGGATGCTGCTGTTCAAATAGCACTCAAAGAGGAAAAAGAGGCTCAACCAGAAGCTAAGGATGGCTATACGATTACTGCTTTAGATAACGATGCATTTTTGATTCAAAGCGAACATCTTTTAGCTTTTACTAGCTTCAATGATGATGAAAAGATTAAGAATATGCTCAACCCTAGTGGTGAAAATATTCACTCGAACGCTAACTTTAAAAAACACCTAAAAGAGAGCAAAGACATTATGTTTTGGATGAGCGCAGACCCTATCGTTGAGGCAATGCTCAAAAATCCTGAAACAGGAAGATCTATCAAAGGAGGACTTGCCATGGCTCAAATACCAGAAGAAGGCTTAAAAGGAAACTATATGTCTTTCTTCTACGACTTCAAAAAGGGTGAAATGGATGCTGGTACTTATTTTGATTTTAGCGAGGTTTTAGTTCAAGAACTAGGTGATGTTTTCCCTAATAAACTAGCCGTTGATTATGCTAGCTACCTCCCTGCCGAAAATGCAGCCGCTTCCATGACATTTGGTATCAGTGTAGATGGCGTTTTAAATTTCATGGCAAAACGTGGGCTAGATCAGTTCGTAGACAACTATTTAAAATTTGTAGGACTAGATTTAGGTCAAATCAAAAACGGCATTACAGGAGATATGGCTGTTAATGTTTATGCCCCAGCAGCTCAAGACAACGATCCTGCTGTTTTATTAGCCGTTGGGCTAAAAGACAAGGCATTTATGGATAGTTTGTTGACTAAAGTAGGTTCTATGGTATCCAAAGATGGAGACAAGTACATTTTCACAGGACAACAAAGTATCATGGACCCAGATGCTACTCCTATGCAGTTTTTTGCGATTGTCAAAGACGATGTCATTTTAGTATCTAACTCAAATGCACACTTAGACAAAGCGATTGCTGGCACCAACAATAAAGTTGTCAATGAATTGCAATCAGGATGGGTAGGTATGTTCCTTGATTACAATCTTATCAATCAAAACTACGATGTTATTGCCAACTATTTGCCAATGGATCCTAATAGCTTGAGCTTGTCTAAAATGATGAGCGAATACCAAAATGTAAGTACCGTAAAAATGATTGGAAAAGGCAACGAGATTATGGCTAAAACCATTTTGAAAGATGCCAATAAAAATAGCTTAAAAAGCTTGATCGAATCACTTGATAAGATGTACCAAGATAAAGAAAAAATTGAGGCAGAAATGAAAAAACAACTAGAAGATGAATTCAAAGACTTTGAAGATGACTTTGATGATTTGGAAAATACTACTGAAGAGGTTCTAGAAAATACTTAGTATTAAGAATTACGATATTTAATAAAAAAGAGTCATTTTGTGCCTTCAAAATGGCTCTTTTGCTTTTGATGGGGCTTTCTTCTTTATCCAAATTTAGTATATCCAACCTCTTAATGAAGAAAATATATTTTACGGTTACCAATGACTTAACTTACGACCAGCGTATGATTCGCATCTGTACAAGTCTCGCAAATGTAGGCTACAATGTTTGGCTGATTGGTCGCCAGCGTCCCAACTCAAAACCATTGCGCCAACAAGCATTCCAACAAAAACGTTTGAACTGTTTTTTTGAGCGAGGTAAGTTTTTTTATTTAGAATATAATATTCGACTGTTTTTCTTTTTGATGTGGCATCGTTTTGATGCTGTTTGTAGCATTGATTTGGATACGATTTTGGCAGGCTTTTACAGCAGTCGCATAAAAAGGAAAATTTGTATTTATGATGCTCATGAGTATTTTACAGAAGTACCAGAAGTAGTCCAAAGACCGACGACAAAACGAATTTGGGAATGGGTTGCCCAACACACTATTCCTAAGTTAACACACGCTTATACGGTTTGTCAAAGCTTGCAAGAAGTCTTTCAAAAACGTTACCATACTTCTTTTGAAGTTATCAGAAACGTTCCTTTTCAGCAGACCAAACCTATTGAGCAATTATCTTTTCAAACGCCTTTTATTCTACTTTATCAAGGTGTTTTAAACGATGGACGTGGCTTAGAAGAAATGATTGCTGCCTTACAACAGTTACCAGAGGTTGAGTTTTGGTTGGCAGGTGAAGGAGATCGTTCTCAAGAACTTCGTCAATTAGTTCAAACATTAGGGTTGGATCGTCAAGTCAAATTTTTGGGCTATATACAGCCTCATGAACTTAAAGCAGTTACTCTAAAAGCGCACTTAGGAGTTAATTTGCTACAAAATAAAGGGCTTAATTATTATTATTCTTTAGCTAATAAATTCTTTGATTACATTCAAGCCCTAAAACCTTCTTTAAATATGAACTTTCCTGAATATGCCATGATTATCGAAGAACATCCTGTGGGTCTTTTATTGGATGATTTGACCCCTGAAACTATCGTTAGCAGCATCAAAAAAATTATTGAGCAACCTGAAGCTTATCAAACCTTACAAGCCAACTGTTTAAAAGCACGCGAAGTATTTGTTTGGGAAAAAGAAGCTGTAAAACTGGAGGCTTTTTATAAACAAGTTTTTAAATAATAGTAGTTCGTTGATCACTTCGTGAGCGAAGCTAACTATTGTAAATAAGTAATACGAAGTAGCACCGTAGTCCTGTCTTATGTATAAAGGCTAATCAACATCCAATTTCTTTTGAATAATTGAGAGATTAACAGCAAAAAAATTGTTATATTCGATTGTAATGAGAACATATGCCTACATAATCCTGCTACTTTTTTTCTATACTTTCGTTAATGCACAAGATCCCTACCATTGGAAATTGACAGACGACGATGGTCTTCCTAATATGGAGATCTACGGTTTATACCAAGATTCCAAAGGCTATATGTGGATTGCAACAGATGGAGGTCTTTGCCGATACGATGGAAAAGAAATTATTACATATACCTCTGAAGATCAAAAGCGCACGTCGGCAGCTTCTATTCAAGAAGATTCTAGAGGAACTATTTGGTATAAGAACTTTGCAGGACAGTTGTTTTTTATTGACTCTAACAATACCGCTCAAATCTTCCCCATTCCAGATTCCATCAAACTAAATACTTATTTTGAATATTCATTGACAAAAGAATATTTGCAGATTCTTTCCTCCGTCAATTTCTACACGTACCACTTCAAAAGTCAACAATGGAAAATAGGTAAATTCCAAAGCAACCATAATCTACGATGCAGCATTGGCTTTTTTTCTAGAGACCAAGTTAATGATTCTTCTCTACTTTATATTGATTGTAACAATGAGTTATGGCTACGAAAAAAAGAAGCCTTTTATTCCAAAGGGGTTATTCCTAGTCTTTCTAGCTCAAACAGACATATTATTATCATAGGGCTTGAAAATGATTCTGCTTTAATTGCTACGACTACCAAAGTGTATATTGATCATATTGATTCCGTTTCTAAACTTAGAAACCATGCTTTAATTGCAAGCTATGAGGGAATAGCTACAATTTATAGTAACAAAGGTACCATTCTAATTGGTACACAAAAAGGAATTGTTGTGTTATTGCAAGACAAGTATACCAAACGTTGGAAACATCAAGGCCTATTCTTAAAAAAAGAACAAATCAGTGCAACACTTGTTGACCGTGACGGCAATATTTGGTTAGGCACACTAGGTCATGGAGTCTTGATCATTCCATCTTTAAAAATGACTTTTTTTGATTCTAAAAATTCCGTTTTGCCCGACTCTAAAATTGGTGCTTTAGCTAAGAAAAAAGAAGATTTATTCCTTGGAACACACGGTCGTATATCAAAACTCAATACAAAATCTTTGGAATTCGCCTTGTATCCTCCTGTAGATATGTATCCTACTACCAATATTCTATGTGACACTATCCGCAACCAAATATTGTTCAATTCTGCCAATAATTATATATTATCTCTATCTGATCAAAGCATAAAATCGAGTTGTCATGGCATAGGTCATCATTCTATAATTTATAAAAAAAATCAACTTATTGTAGGTACCTTTCTTGCTTTAATAACCTATCCTCTAGATAACAAAAGACCTACTAAAGATGTTTTTAACAAACCACTCAAGTATCATGTAGATAAGACTATTTGTGATGAAGGAAAACTCCAAGGTTTTATAGCCAGTAAACGTATAACAGCTTTATCTACAGACATAGCAGACACCTCCCGTTTTTGGACAGGAATCAACGATAGTTTATTTTATTGGCAAGATGCTGTTCCCTATTCGGTTTTATCTAAAGAAGGAAAGGCTATCACACCTATTACCATTCGCCAAGCTCAAGATAGTATTCTATGGGTGGGCACTCCCAATCAAGGTCTATATGGTATTAAAAATAAAAAAGAAATTTATCATTTTACAGTAGACGATGGGCTACCAAGTAATAACTGCAAAACAATTGCTGCTGACTATCCATATATTTGGGTTGGAACCAACCTTGGAATTGTTAAAATACAGCCTAATACTAAAAAAATAGAGCTGTACAATCAATTGGATGGTTTGTTAACCAACAATATAGATCGCATAGAAATTGCCAATAAAAAAGTTTGGGCAACTTCTAGCAAAGGTTTGATTGCTTTTGATGTTAATACGCCTTCTATGAACAAAACAGCTCCATTAATTAGGATTACCCAATGGAATGTAAACGATAGTAGCCTTGCTTTCAACAAATTTACAACGCTTCCTTATGAGAAAAATAACATTCAATTTACCTTCCAAGCTTTAGCACTAAAAAGCAGGAACACCTACACCTATGAATATAGGCTCTTGGGGCTTGATACTACTTGGATTTCGCAAACTAGTAGTACTAATTTTGTTCGCTTTCCTAGTCTTAATGCAGGACAATATACCTTTGAAGTCCGCGCTAGGAATGAAGATGGTGTCCTGAGCAAAACTCCAGCAGGTGTATCGTTCTGCATTCAAGCACCTTATTGGGAAACTTGGTGGTTTAAAACGATTATTGGTTTTATTACTTTGTCAATTGTTATTGGTTTAGTGCGACTTCGTTATCAGTTCCTTCAGCGAAAACAAGCCACTCAAAATTTAATTATGCAGCTTAAAATGCAAGCACTTCAAGCACAAATGAATCCTCATTTTATTTTTAATGCAATGAGTACCATACAAAGCTTCTGGATGTACAAAGACTCCAAAACAGCCTTAATATATCATGCTAAGTTTGCCAAATTAATGCGATTAATTTTTAATTATTCCAATGAAAAAAGTATTCCCATAAAAGATGAAATTGATTTTTTAAAGCTCTACATTGACCTTGAAAAAATTCGATTAAAATACGATGTTACGGTACAATTTGACATAGACCCTCTTTTTGAAGAAGAAGGGCTGCACATTCCTCCCTTGCTGATACAACCTATCGTTGAGAATAGTTTCAAACATGGTTTTTTACATAAAGAAGCAGATGGGCATTTACTCATCAAACTAGAATTGGAAGACAACTATATAAAATGTACCGTAGAAGATGATGGGGTCGGTCTGGAACTAGCCGATACTTATAATGCATGGAAGGATAACGACACTACCAAAAAAAGTAGTAGCTTTGTTACACAAGATCGCTTAACTATGCTCAACCGAACTCATGGAACAACAGCAAAAAAAACAACTTACAAAATAAGTGATTTAACAAATATTAAAAATCAATCTTCAGGAACTAGAACGGAGCTTTGGATTCCCATTACGGATTATCTTTTTTCTGATTTTCAGTAACCACCAATGAATTTCTCTTTTTAACTCAATAAAATAACATTTCGTGAAAGTTATAACTTGTGTAATTGTCGAAGATGAAGTAAATACTAGAAAGCTATTAAAATCTATGCTAGAAGACTATTGCGATGGCGTAAAAGTTTTAGCAGAAGCTGGCAATGTCCAAGAAGGTGTAGAAATGATAAAAAAACACCAACCTCAACTCGTCTTTCTAGATATCGCTATGCCCAAAGAAAGCGGATTTAGTTTGTATAAGTATTTTGATGAAATTAATTTCAAAGTCATTTTTACAACTGCTTTTAGTCAATACGCCATTCAAGCACTAAAATTGGCGGCATTGGATTATTTGATGAAGCCAATTAATTTGGAAGAATTAATGGAAAGTTTGGATCGTTTTAGAAACCAAGTTCACCCCTTGCCTACGACAAAAGAAAATTACAGTCTAGTAGATAAAAATGCACAAACCCCAAACCATCAAAAAATTGCATTGGCTTGCTCTGATGGTTATATCTTTGTACCCATCGACAATATTATCCGTTGCCAATCGGACAAAAGCTATACGCTATTCATTATCAAAGACCAAGAACCAATTTGGACATCTCGAAATTTGGGGGAATATACGACAATATTAGAAGAATACAATTTCAAAAGGGTGCATCGCTCTCATATCATTAATCCCAAATATGTAAAGAAATTTATTCGAGGAAAGAGTCCTATATTAATCATGGACGATGATACTCAGATAACTATTTCCTCTGCCAAGCGAGATAGTTTGTTAGAGCACTTTTTTATACCTTAGCGTATTACTAGCGTCTCCATAATTCGGTGTTTTTTTGTGGTAACAACGACTCTATATACTCCTTGAGGCAAATCTTGTATGTTTAAAACTTCAGTTGTGTTTCCTATTGATAACGGTGTAAAATGCGTGTATACTTCCTGTCCTAGCGCATTGACTAAACGAATGGTTGCTGCCTCATTTTTAGGACTACGAATGTGAACACGACACGACTGATAAGCGGGGTTGGGTTGTAATTGAATTCCAAGCTTGGGAACAAGTACTTTATTGGTGTTGATACTTGTTGTAATTGCGCTAAATTTCAAAGCTTTTTCACTAGCCACTTTCGAAACGTCAATTGCACTAACTTGTACAAAACCTTGGCTCCCTCCATTATAAAACTCGACATCTATTGTTGCAGCATCTGTAACAGGTGAAACAATAACGCCCCCAGTTACTTCCCAACAATAACGATGGTCTGGATGAGGATTGGCAACGGTATAAGTATAATTCGTTGCAGGCAATACGGTATCTGGTCCACTTAATACAGGAGGTGTAGGACGCATTAAATCATAAAAATAATCCGCTGTCTTGTCTATAATACTCTGCCAATGTGCATTTGGTCCTGAAGGCAGCCAGTCTCCATTTAAAGCCCCCCAATATTCGTGTCCCTCTCCTTGCGCAAAGTAAGTTTGATGTGGAAGATTAAACGTATTCATCACCGAATCCATCATATAGGTACCACAGGTATTGGGCGCTGTCAAAACTACACCTGAAAAAGGCTTGGCACACTTATAATCAACAATCAAATCATTGGTTCCATGAAACATAACCATAGGAGCTTTATTATTACCATGTGCCATCCAACTTAAATCGGCTATAGCCCCCCAATAAGCTGCGATTCCTTGAGGAATAGAATCCACATCATCTGCCAAAACTGATGAACCATTAAAAGGATTAAAACTAGTTAATTCGACAACTGGGCGACTATGTAAAGGTCCTAAGTCTTTTTTAAAAATAGGTACTAATTCATAGCTCTCTGGTAAGCGTTCGGTATAATCCACAAAGGTGCTATGAATCGCACAAAATGCTCCTGCACTGCTTCCTCCTACAAAAACTTTATTGGGATCAATGTTGAACCATGCTGCATTTTTACGAAAAAATCGTACGGCAGCACTCATATCTTGTGCCCCTCTCCAAACAGCTCTTTTTAAACTCGATGGGCTGGCAATATTAAACCCCAAACGATACTCAATGCTTGCTGTTACAAATCCCCAATGTGCCAAAGTATCTGCCAATGCTTGCACATCTTCGTTTTGCATCGTTCCAACCAAAACAGTTCCCCCCATAAAAGCAACATTAATAAATCCTCCCCCATGTGCCAAAATAACAACAGGGCGTTTGCTTACAGTATCTGTTACTGGAGGAGTAAAAACATCCATCACTAAGTCTTTGTTAAAAGTTGTTTCGGTCGTTAGAGTTGCTCCAATTAAAGCTGGCGCATTCAAACTGTATTTCACATTTCTAAATACTTGAATAGTATTAAAATAACGGCTTTTGTAACGGGTACCACACTGAGCAAACAAGTCCATTCCACAACTACTTAACACCAACAATAGGAGTACAATTCTTAACATAGTTTATTAATTTTGATACGCTGCAAATTTTCCCAAAGTAATGTTATGTAATCGTTCATTGTTCCTCCTTTTGTTATGAAGGTACAAGCATAACTAACTCTTGGTAATTCTGAGTACTATTTAAATATTCTTCCACGAAGTCATAAGACATTATTCACTCTAACTTGTTGGTTTTTAAATGGGAAATAAAACGACCCAACACCGTTAAAATAAATCTACTAATTGGCTAATTCTGATGTGACTAATGTGGTTTAAGTGGGCTATTGGAGATAAAAGGCTAAGAAATATAATACTTTTGGCAAAAAAAAGTTAGTTTACTTAAAACCTTTTTATTATTTGTCCTATTTTTTGAAGAAAACCATTCGTATGAATACCCTTCATTGTTTTTTCTTATTGGTTGTAAGTACGTTTACATTTGCACAATCTGATACAGACAAACATCTCTATGACTTGCATTTAGTAAAACTAACAGACAAAAAGAATAGTCCATTTAGTCTTTTCTCTCCGCAAGAATATTTAAGTCCTAGAGCTTTAGAACGACGTGCGACCCAAGGTGTTTCCATTGATATGCTGGATATTCCTATCTCTATGTCATATATTAAAACAATAGAAGCATTGGCTCCTATCCAAGGAAAATCCAAGTGGTTTAATGCGCTTGCGATTCATACAGAAAGTAAAAGTATTCTCAAACAAATTGAAGCCCTCCCCTTTGTAAAATCTATTCAACCTCTTGGCAAGTTTCGAAAAGCAAAAAAAGCAAAAATTTACCATAAAAGACCTGCTATAGATAGCTCAAAACATCAAGTAAGTCCCTATGGTTTAGCTAAAACCCAACTTGAAATGCTTGGAGGTGAAAAGCTTCATCAATTGGGCTTCACAGGAAAAGAGGTACATGTTGGTGTTGTTGATGGTGGCTTTAGAAATGCGTATAGAATGACTGTGTTTGATAGCCTATTCTTAGATGACCGAATTTTAGGTACCCATGACTTTGTTGAAGGCGATGACTTTGTCTATGAAAGCAGTACTCATGGCACCAATGTCCTATCAATTATGGCAGCTAAGCAACCTTATTTGATGATTGGTACGGCTCCTGATGCTTATTATTATTTATTTAAAACAGAAGATATTCGAGGAGAATTTAGAGCGGAAGAATTTTACTGGGTGCTTGCTTTAGAACATGCCGATAGTGTTGGAATAGATATTGTCAATTCATCAATGGGATATACTCGTTTTAGGGATGCCTCTATGTCTTATCAATACAAAGATTTGGATGGAAAAAGCACCTTAATTACCCAAGGTGCGAACATTGCTAGTGCCAAAGGCATTTTGATTGTCAATGCCGCTGGTAATGATGGTCATAAAGATTGGCATTACTTGGCTGCCCCTGCCGATGCCGTGGAAGTGCTAACAGTTGCGGCTGTTCAACGAGATAGCAGTAGAGCAACATTTAGTTCTTGGGGACCGACCTACGATGGGCGCATCAAACCCGATGTAGCTGCATTAGGAGAAGGCACTGCCTATGCTTCTATGATTACTTATGATGTAGGATATGGTGATGGCACTTCTTATGCCTGTCCTGTCTTGACTGGAATGGTGGCAACGTTAAAACAAGCCTTTCCTACCGTATCCAATAAAAAGCTAAAAAGTGCCATAGTCAATAGCGCACATTTATTACATGCGGACTCTTCTTTGGGAAAAGGTATTCCCAATTTTCTTCAAGCCTACTTAACCCTATCGGATTCCAGTATTTTTATACATCAATCGGGTCTTCTGGATCATCCCAAAAGGATTGTCAATAATAATGTACATGTCTACGTAGAAAATGCTCAAAAAACTCCTATTGAATTAACTTTGTATAATATTTGGGGCAAACAATTACATCATCGAAAAGAAGAACTTCAAGCCAATATAATTAATAAAATATCACTCAAAGAATTCAAAAACTATGGTCAAGGAGTTTATGCGTTGCAAATCAAGTTGTGGGGCAAAACACACTGGGTAGAACTGGTTCATTAATTGTGTGATCAAACAAATCTTAGTATAGGTCTCATTCAGCTCCAACAAGTTGTTATGAGGTTTTCTGTCATTTTTTCTGAACGATTACTTTCCTTCGGCTGTTTTCTAGTCTACAAGACTTTTTAAGTTGGTCGATTCTATTTATCCTTATTTCGAATTTATTCTACAATATTTAGTAGATTCGAGCAGAAGTTATTCAAAATTTGTGAACTTGTTGTTTATCATTAGTTCTTCATAAGTAAGAGGTCAGAAAAAATAAGAACAAAAAATGGGCTTATTTTTGAACGATTACTTTCCAATTAATTGTCATAAACCATTAGAATGAAAGCATTAACGATACTATTTTTTTTATTTCTAATTCATCCTATCCAAGCCCAAAAAGAGGATTACAACCATCATAATCATACCTTACATTGGGTTGAATTTACGGACAAAAATAATACTCCCTACAATATTTTTCGTCCTCAAGATTTTTTATCTGCTAGAGCTATCCAACGTAGGATCACAATGGGGATTCCCATTGAAGAAAATGACTTGCCCATCACTCCTGATTACATCAAACAAGTCATCGGCTTAGGAGCTCCTCTACACGCAAAATCAAAGTGGCTTAATTCTATTGCGATTTATACCAAAGATAAGAACTTATTAAAGCAAATTAATGAGTTACCTTTTGTCAAATCGGTTAAACCCTTGGGCAAATTTAGAAAGGTTACCAAACCTAATATGAAAAAAAACAAACCTTCTGTAGATGCTTCTAAACATGAAATAGACTATTATGGTCAAGCAGATAACC
Source organism: Aureispira sp. CCB-QB1 (assembly GCF_000724545.1). Taxonomy (GTDB): domain Bacteria; phylum Bacteroidota; class Bacteroidia; order Chitinophagales; family Saprospiraceae; genus Aureispira. The sequence goes on from NZ_JHBV01000029.1 coordinate 219,356, forward strand.
AAATTAAAATGCTAGGCGGTGACGTGTTGCACGGATACGGATATACAGGAAAAGGTATCCATGTTGCTATTTTTGATGGTGGCTTTTTGGATGTTTATCGAATGCCTGTTTTTGATAGTATTTACACTAATAATCGCTTATTGGGAACACACGATTTTGTAGAAGGAGACGATTTTGTTTACGAAAGTAGTTCGCATGGCACCAATGTCCTCGCTTGTATGGGGTCTAAAGCACCACACTTAATTGTAGGCACAGCTCCTGATGCTTCTTATTACTTGTTTAAAACCGAAGATGTTCGAGGAGAATTTAGAACAGAAGAATTCAACTGGGTAGCTGCCCTAGAACACGCAGATAGCATAGGAGTTGATGTCGTTAATTCTTCCTTGGGTTATACGGGCTTCAACGATACGACCATGTCCTATAAATACCATCAATTGGATGGAAAGACAGCCCTTTCTAGTCGAGGCGCTAACATTGGTGCTTCCAAAGGAATTTTGATTGTCAATAGTGCTGGTAACGAAGGCGATGGTAATTGGCACTATATCGGAACCCCTGCCGATGCCGAAGGTGTTTTGAGTGTCGCTGCTGTTCGCCCCAATGGGACTAGAGCCAGCTTTAGCTCTTGGGGACCTACTCCCGATGGCAGAATCAAACCAGATGTAGCAGCACAAGGACGTTATACGGTTGTTGCCAATCTAAACAAATATGACATCACAAGAACCAATGGTACTTCCTTTTCTTCTCCCGTTATGGCAGGTATGGTTGCCTCTCTCAAACAAGCGCACCCCGACAAAACAAGCGAAGAAATCAAAGATGCTATTCGCCTAAGTGGTAGTATATCTAATCAACCAGATTCTTCTTTGGGGTATGGAATTCCTAATTTCTTTTTTGCTTATCTTACAATGTTAAAAGCAAGTATTGTTGTTGATCACAAAGGGGAACTATACTACACTCCCAAACCTATTGATGATGAGTTGCATCTGTTTATTGAACAACGAAAGCCTGCTGTATTAAAAATAAGTATTTATAATAAATTAATGGCAGAACAATTTACTTATACCACGACTACCAAAGGTAGAGAAATCAAAGAAGTTCGCATTCCTGATTTAGAAAATTACCCTGCGGGAGTTTATATGATAAAACTAGAAATTGACGCTTACCCTTATTGGCTTGAAATGATTAAGGAGTAAAACGTTGAATCCCATCGGGTGTCAAAATATTAGAAATTAGGTTGTTGAGTGATGCTCAATAACCTAATTTTATTTCTAGCTTTTATATTACCAATAATGAGAAGGATTATTTTTGCACTAATACATCACACAACCTCTCCTTGCTAAATCAAACGAAATAGCGTATCTTAAAGGAGTTTTTTACAACTTAACAAACACCTATTATCATGAAAGACGTTCCGCTCATTCCTGCCGATCATTGGTTTTTTAGAAATTCTTTAGTTGTTCTAAATGATCCTCTAGCTTTTTTTGTTAATACCTTTGCAGAATACGGTGATATTTACAATGTCAACTCCAACCTATACACAATCTATGTGACTGCAAACCCTAAGCACATTCAAGAGATAATGGTCTCTAACAAAAAGGATTATGCCAAGAGCGATGATTATAAAATATTAAAGTATTCTTTAGGGAATGGTTTATTGACTAGTGAAGGTGATTTTTGGAAAAAACAACGCCGTATTGCCCAGCCTGCTTTTCATAGAGAAAGCATGAAAAAATTGTTGGACATTATGATTGCTTCTACGCAAAAAATAGTCGCCTCTTGGAAAGAGAAAACACAGGTTCAGTTAACGGATGAAATGAATTTTTTGACACTTGATATTGTCACCAAATGCTTGTTTGGTACTGAATTAAAAACCGATTATTCAAAAATTCAGCAAGCAGTTACGATAGAAAATGAGTACTTGGCAGAGCGAATCATGACACCTTTTAAGCCTCCGTTTTGGGTTCCTACCTCCAAAAATCGTGCTTATAGAAAAGCTCGTGCTTATAGTAGTAGCTTAATTTTAAATATTATTAAAGATAGGCAAGAAAACCCTAGTACTCACAATGATTTGTTGAGTATGCTGATGAATGCAGAGGATGAAGATACGGGAGAAAAAATGAGCAATCAACAGTTAAAAGATGAATCGATCACTATCTTTGTAGCAGGGCACGAAACAACAGCCAACGCTTTGTCGTGGACTTTTTATCTACTAACGCAGCATCCTGATAAACTAAAAATCTTACAGCAAGAAATTGATACGGTGTTGCAAGACAAACCACCAACATTCCAAAACTTGAAGGAACTCACCTACACACAAATGGTCTTGGAAGAATCCATGCGTTTGTATCCTCCTGCTTGGACTATCGTACGAAAAGTTGCCCATGAAACAACTATGGATGGGTATCTATTCAAAAAAGATACTCGATTAATTTTAGATGTATATATGCTACATCGCCACCCCGATTATTGGGAAAACCCCACTGCTTTTGAACCAGAACGTTTTGAAAGCAACCAGAAGAAAAAGCGGCACAAATATGCTTATATTCCTTTTGGGGCAGGGCAACGGATGTGCATTGGCAATAGTTTTGCTATGATGGAAATGAAAGTTGTGCTAACATTGTTGTTGCAACAGTTCAACTTATCTCTTGCCCCTAATGCACCTGAAGTAGTCCCCGAACCGCTAATCACCTTACGACCTAAAAATGGGATTCTGATGGACATCCGTAGTCGATGATAAAAATTATAGTTTCTAGATACTGCTATTTGTTGAGCAGCATAGTAATATCTAGAAACTATCCTTATACCCCAAAGATTCTTTTACAAACCTAAAATTGGTGCAAAAATATCTTCTTCATACCCTCCTTCTTGGTAGGTTTGGTAGGCTCTTACGCCCGTCAATTCTACATCAACTATACCCGCATTATGATTTTTTGCTACCTTTGCTCCAGTAGAGAATGTTTCCCAATTTTCCCAAGTTACCTTTAAACCACCAATTGGTAAGATTCCTACCCACATTTTCCATGCTTTTGGTAGCCCCGTCTCATCCAGAAGCCATAAATAAGAATCGCCAGGAGTCACGCCTCCTGTTGGATAGGTCACCAACAAACCTTGCGATCCATCTTCTAAATCCACCGTTCTTAATTCTGGATTTCCGTTACGAATTTGAACAAAGCCATTCATCCAAAAAGCATCATTTATAAAATACGAATAAGCCGTCTCTAAGGTCTCTTGATCGTCTGGTTGTTCCTTTCCATCTTCATAAATTTTCCCCTTCATAGTATTAGGATTTAACAATACTCGATTGTCATCCCAACGAACTTCTACCAAATGGCGTTTTTTGTCCCAAATGTATTCGTGCATCCCCAAGAACGTCCATTCTATATAATTCGTTTGATCCCAAGCCTCTGCATTTACTGCTGTTAGCATTTTTTGCGCTAGAGCTTCTGCCTCTGGACCTTGTTTACCCTCTGGAAGAGGTTCATTGTAAACCAGATACAGCACCACAAAAGCAACTACTAATAAAAGTAAGATAATTCCAAGCCCTTTTAACAAGCCCTTTCCAATTTTTTTAAGCATAATTGATGTGTATTTTGATAATTATTTTGAGAATCTATTTAAATTCTACCTTCAAGCTACAAATACTTGATTTTGTTCCTACTTTGAAGAATATAAATTTTAAACTACTCTGATTCCATACTTACAAGCCCTAAATTAGGACGACTAATTTAGGGCTCCAACTAATATTCTTATATAACTAATAACTGATAGAATAGTTTTGAGAATTCTAAAATTTTAAATTTTCTCTCACTAGGTACTGTGCTTCTCTCCCCTCAAACCATTGGCCAACATAGAAACCAACAACCAAATAGATACTAAAATGGAAATTCGACCAATCAAATCACCATACAATGTATAAAAGGTTACTTTATCGTTTAAATAGATGTCATCTCGAATGGCAATAGCTTCATCATAATTCGTTGGATGATAAATATCGCCTCTACTATTGATAAAACAAGAAACGCCCGTATTGGCAGAGCGAACGACATAACGGCGATTTTCAATCGCTCTTAAAGAAGATAAATACAAATGTTGGCGATGCCCATTGCTGTTATCCCACCAACCGTCGTTGGTAATTACAAATAATGCTTCTGCGCCTTCTTTGATATAATCTGTTACATAGTCGCCATAAATAGATTCATAACAAATTAAAGGGGCTACGGCGCCTTGACTAGAAGTAAATACGGCTCGTTTGTCCTGAATGCCCAAACTCAAGCCTGGTGCTCCTCCCAAATCAAGAATTAAGCCTTTGAAAAAAGGAATATTACCAATATAAGGCATGCTCTCAGCACCAGGAACTAACTTTGATTTTTTATAATAAGGAATTTCTTTCGTTTGACTGTTCAACTGTATAGCTGCGTTGTGTGCATCTATATACTGACATTGTGTTTGCGTTGAATTACAGTACGTATAAACGTTATCTGGTCTAGGCTCTCCTTCTTTGTAACGAATATAGGTGCTTAATCCCGTAATTAAATTCAACTTAGGATGCGCTCCTGTAAATGCACGAAGTGTTTTAATTAACTGACTTTCTTCTAGTTTATTAGCTTCTATACCTCTAAAAGAAGTTTCTGGAAATAAAACATAAGCAGTTCGATCGGTTACAGCAGTTTCTGTCAACTCCATAAAACGTGTCAACTGCTGTTTTCGAGGAATACTAAACTTTTGATAATGTGGTTCAAAATTAGGCTGTACACTAACCACTTCAACAGCTTTCTCGGTCGTCACGTCATAACTATAATAAATAGCTAGAGAAACAAGAATTGGAACAATAAAAGCAATGCTTGGTTTGATAAAAACAACTGCCAAAGAACCAGAAGGCTGTTCTTGAGACCAATACTTAAACAAACCATCTGCAATCCAAATATTAATTCCCAATATCCACAAAGAACCTCCAAAAACACCCGTAAATTCGTACCATTGTACTAAGCTAGGCAAGTGTGCAAAACTATTCCCCAAGGTTAACCAAGGCCACGAAATATCCCAAGTTAAATGCCCTATTTCAAAAGTCATCCAAAAGCTCAGAAAACCTAAATTCGCCGCACGTTGCCCCATATTTTTTTTTGTTACATGATAAAAAATAAAAGGGATGGTCATAAAAACAGCATTTAATGTATTCCCCAACATACCAGCTATAAAAGAACTGTTTTGAATCCACCAAGTCGTTAATAGGTTCCAAATAAGAAATGTATTAAATGCCAATTTAAAAATGGTCCATTTGGAGGTGGTTGACCGCTCTTTAGAGACAATATCTTCTGCCCAAAGCAAAGGTATGAATCCTATAAACATAAGAAAAAAAGTAGGCATGGGCATAAAACCTCCCGCAAGTAGGACACCAGAAAGTATACTCGCTCCCAATAGTTTGTTTCTTTGTGGTAATGTGGTAATATATTGTCCCAAGAAGGCTAAAATACTTCCCCAAACACACAACCAAAACCAAAGTACTCGTTGTCCCCAAAGTTGATCTTGACGATACAACGTTCGTAAATCACACCCTACATAAACAGCAATCAATAGGCAAATTGTCCCAACAACCAACCTTATTTGCATTTCTTTTTTCATTCTCTTATTTTTTTATTCTACCAAAACCTCCTTATAATTCCAATCTCCTAAGTAAGTGGACAGAAAAAAGTATAGTTAAAAATGTAATTGTTTTTAGTGCTGTTCAAAGAAAAGAATTGAAGTTTTAGCGGGCTAAAACGAGATTTTTTGATGAAGAACAGTGCAAAAAGAATTCTATTTTGTCTATAAATTTTTATGAACGATTACTTAATACAAATCATCTAATAGAAAAGAATTTAAACGGACTATTCCTTAGAACTAAATACTTCTTCGTGATAAAACAATATAAATAACCATTGGAGCTCCCAAAAAAGACGTTACTACATTGATTGGCAACATCTGGTCGCTTCCTGGCAACTGTGCTATAAATTGGCACAACAATAAGGTTATCATCCCCAATAGAATGGTTCCTAATAACAATACAAAATGTCGATGTGTTTGAAAAAACATCCGAGCTAAATGAGGAACGGCTATCCCAACAAAAGCAATGGGACCGCAAAAAGCCGTTATCCCTCCTGCCAAAACAGCGGTCACTACAATAATTTGTTGTTGTGCTCGACGAACATTTACGCCCATACTCAAAGCATACTGATCTCCCAACAACAGAGCATCTAATGTTTTACTCAAACCAAATGTCAATAGTATAAATAGAGCACAAATTGGAGCTAATAATGTCAATTCTTCCCAAGTTACTCCTGTCAAACTTCCCATTGACCACAATACAAACTGCTGCAACGCTTGTTGACTGCTAAAATACTGCAACAAAGATACAATCGCACTGGTAGCACTACCAAACATTAATCCCAAAATTAACAAGGTATTAATATCGGAAATACGCCAAGAAATTAACATCAACAAAAAGAGCACAAGCCCTGCCCCTAGCATTGCCATCAAAATCAACATCCAATTGCTAGTTCCCCAAAAAGCAAAAAATGCAAAGGAAGACAACCATCCTGATGCTAAGATAAATAAAGCCACTCCTAAAGAAGCCCCAGAACTAATCCCCAATACAAAAGGACCTGCAATAGGATTTCTAAAAAACGTTTGCATTAACAAACCGCTAACCCCCAAACTAGCCCCGCTAAATATTGCAGCCATTATTTTAGGCATTCTAAAGCTCCAAACAATAGTGGCATCACTCTTAATACTTGCATTTCCTAACAAAGCATCTAGTATGCGATCCAAGGGAATAACAACAGAGCCCCATGCTAAATTCAGCATAAACAATGCAATTAGCAGGACAATAAGTATGCTTATTTTAGTTCCAATAGACAATTACGCTAAAGTTTTTAATAGTTCTTACTTCTTGTTTAGCTGGTTAACTAAAGGTGCTCTATTAAATTCGCACGTATACAATGAAGTTTAATAAAATCAATCCTATTGAGTAACTTTTTAGAGTTCCTGATAATAGTACAAACTATCTTCCTCTACTTGCTCGTCATGAAAAATATGGATCAAATCTTTTAAAACTAAGTGAGGGTTTACAATAGCGGATTCAAAAATATCAGAACCACCCTGTGCCGTGCCTCTTTTATAATAATTGTATAGTTGCCCTTCTTGAAAGGCTTTAAAATCTTGGTATTTGGATTCCGAGTCAACTAAGTCGTCTTTATTCGTCCAACTAGACATATTAATCCAGTAATCTGCCTCCAAAGCCTTGGCATATACCGCTTCAAAATCAAGCGGCACACCACTCAAACTATTATCTTCTTCCCACAAATAACGCCCCCCAGCATCTTGAATAAAGGTTGCCATAAAACTTTTGCCCCCCGCAACATACCAAGTGCCTTTGTAAACAGCCCCTGTCAAAACAGTAGGCTTTCTGTTATGCCGAGTCGCCCGTTCTTGCAGTTGTTGATACTTTGCCGCAATTTGGCTACACTTTCTCAATGCCTCGTTCTCTTTTCCCAACAAACAAGCCACAAACACTGCCCACTCTGCCCTACCCAAGGGTGTTTTCTCCATAAAATCAGACAGCAACACCGCAGGTATTCCCATCTCATTAAATTTCTTATAAGAAGCCTGATCACCTATGCTATATACCATAGCAACATCTGCATTGCTTGTCAAGGCCTTTTCATAATCAATCGTATTGCTGCCCCCAATATCCATCACACGTCCTTCTTTTAGAGCTGTCTGAACATTTTTATTATAAACATAAGCCCCATTAGACATGGCAACAATCTTATCGGTAGCCTCCAAAAAATCTAAGAAAGCCACATCTATAGTACTTGTACAAATAATCCGCTCCACAGGTACTGGAATAGTAACCGCATTAGGATAGTTGGTTGGCGCTTGTTCTTCTCTAGGATATAGAACATACTGAAACTGCTCTTGGGCATTCTTCCAAGCTTTTGTAATAGTCAAAATGGTATAAGTACCTTCTTTTTCAATGGTGAAATTTTTAGCATGGTCGAGTTCTAATATTGTTCTTTCTTTTTCAACAACATTGCTATTCGACACCTTTGTTTCGTTATTGCAAGCAATTACTATCCAACAAAAAAAGAGTAAGAAATAAATAGGCATAGCATGATTTTTTTTGTCGCGCAAAAATACAAAAAACGCTAAGCTTTTCATCCTAATCCTAAGTTTCCTTCAAAATAAAGCAGCTATTATAGTTTTTTTTTCGTAACTTAAGTAACTAGTAGTCTTACTGTTACCTCTTACTACCCCATTTTAAAAATTGTCAAACAAATCTCATTTGTATTCTTTAACTTTCAAACCTCTATTCTATGCTACAATTTGACAAAAGAAAACAGTTTACTAAAAGTACGCAGCAACTCTTTTTTATCACAGGTTGTTGCTTCCTTTCGCTTAATCATAGCTATGCTCAAAATGTTGGCATTGGCACCCCTAGTCCAACCAACAAATTACACGTTGTAGGAGATGCTAGAATCACCTCCCTATCTGGCGTTGGTACTCGCATGGTAGTGGCAGATGCGAATGGTGTACTCAGTACGCAAGCCATTCCTGCGGCATCTGGCGACATTACCAGTGTTACAGCCGGTGACGGTTTAGTTGGAGGAGGAGCTACAGGGGATGTTACATTAAATGCTGTCGCTATAAATGGGTTAACAACACATCCTAATGATATTCGTTTGGGAGGAACCTTAATTCAAGGTACGACGATTAGCCATGACCTCTTTAATTTAACGCATGACTTAACCAATACAGGTGATTTTCATATTGCGGACAATGGAGTCAATCGCTTTTCTGTTTTAGACAATGGACGCACAGCAGTAGGAAGTATTGCTAATGCTGGTAGATTTAATGTCACTGGTGACTCTTATTTCTCAGATGATCTTTTTCTCAGAGATGGCGCAGTTAATGGTGGCGATATTTTAGTTCGAATTTATGATTCGGCAGATGATGGAGTAATTGATTTATACGAAAACAATGCTATGAATCATAGAATTCATGGAAATGGTGTTACTGTTTTTAATGAACAAGGGAATGCCAATGCCGATATTCGCATAGAATCAGACTTACAGACCAATATGCTCTTCATTGATGCAGGAACCAACGAAATTGGGATTCAAACCAATGCCCCCTCTAGCATGCTTCAAATGACCAATGGAGGGATTAATGTTGGTGCTAATGCAATGGCTTCTTTTGATAATTCTGGTATTGATGGTGTCGCTATTTCTGGTCATGACAATAATACTGCAAATCCTTATAATGGCATAGAAGGAATTACCAATTATAGCGGTACAGCCTTTATACCTTCTGGAGTTTTTGGTTTGGCAATTAACAACAGCTTGACTCATAGAGCTATTGGCGTTCGGGGTGTTGCCAACGGACGTGATGGTGTCGGAGTTTACGGTTCTAGGCAAAATACAGGTGGTGTTGTTGGCTGGGGTGGCGTTTTTTATAATGATTTAGGCTATACGGGTTTTATGGGTGCCGTTTCTGACCGAAAAACAAAGAAAAACATCCAACCTATCCAAAAAGCATTAGATATTGTTAATCAATTAAATCCAGTGACTTATAATTTTAATTTTGAGAAATATCCTAATATGGGATTAAATACAGAAATGGAATATGGCTTTGTTGCACAAGAAGTTCAAAGTGTTCTCCCCGAAATAGTTCGAGAAAAACAACTCGTGACCAATGCTTGTGTAGAGATGGGGGCACAACAAGAACAACAAGCGGTTGTAGAAGATTTTGTGGTAATGGATTACACTCGTATTATTCCTATTTTAACTCAAGCGATTAAGGAGCAACAAGGTATTATCAAAGAGCAAAATGAACGTATTAAAGCACTAGAAACAATTACTAAAGAACTAAAGTCTAAACAGTAACTTTTGTAAAATTGATCTAATTATCATTTATAAAATGGGGAGATACTCGATGGAGCATCTCCCCTCTTATTTTCACAACTAATAAGTTTTTTATTATATCTTCTTACTTAATAATGGTAAATCGTTTTACCGTTGTGTATTTAGCACCATTCATACGAATATAATAAGCTCCTGCACTGATGCTGTCTAAATCAATTTGCACCTCTGTTTCAAAAGCTTTTAATTCCAAAGATTTCACCCATTTGCCACTCATATCAAAAATCGTCAATTGAATTGCCTCAGATTGAGCCTTATTAATTGCAATGGTGAATTTCCCATAACTAGGATTAGGGAAAATAGCCAGTTTAATCCCTTCATCTTCTGCTTTATCGACAGGAACAACACTACCAATATTCGTATGCAAAGAATCGATACAACCGTTCACGTCTTGAACAACTACCGCATAGTATCCTACCACAAGATTATTCAAATCTTCTGTATCATCAAAATCTCCAATTCCGTCATTATTCCAATCAAACATAAATGGTGGCAAGCCTCCTGTTACAGATAGATTAATGAAACCATCGTTGCCCACAATTTCATCTTGTTGCTGCGTAATATTGACAACTGGATTAGGATTTACAGTAACAACGACAGAATCTACGCTGCTACAATTGTTCAGATCTACTCCTGTTACAATATAAGTAGTAGTAGTTGTTGGTACAAATGGCGTATTATCCGTTATCCCGTTATTCCAAATGTAAGTCGTTGCACCACTTCCTGCTAAAATCACGGATGCCCCATCGCAAATTACTTGATCACTTCCTGCATTAATTGCAGGAGCAGGATTAACCGTAACGATTACTTCTGCTGTATCGGTACAACCATTTGCATCCGTTCCGATAACCTTGTAAATAGTATTGTTAGTTGCAGCAAATGGAACATTATTCGTCACTCCATTATTCCAAGTATACGTTTGAGCTCCTATTCCACTTAATGTCAATAAACTATTCTCACAAACAGTTGTATCAGAATTAGCCGATACATTGGGTCGTGCATTAACCACTATCGTTACTTGATCGGTATTATTACAACCATTAACATCCGTCCCTGTCACACTATAGGTAGTTGTACTTGCTGGGCTTACAGGATTTCCATTCAACACTCCATGATCCCAAGTATAGGTTGCGGCACCACTTCCTGTTAAGGTTACCATTCCACTTTCACAAATAGAGAATGTGCTTGCATTCGCCGCCACAGTTGGCAAAGCATTTACTGTTATTGTAATTTGATCGGTATTGGTACAACCATTAACATCTGTTCCCGTCACACTATACGTCAATGTATTCGAAGGGCTAAATGCAACACCATCTGTTACTCCAAAATTCCAAGTATAACTCATCGCACCACTTCCCGTCAAAGTTACCGAGTCTCCTTGGCAAATTGACATTGAACTGGCATTCGCTAAAACTGTTGGAGCTGGTGTCACCATTATCGTTACTGTATCAACATTGGTACAACCATTCGCATCTGTTCCTGTTACCATATATGTTGCCGTGCTAGTCGCTGCAAAAGCAACATTATCACTAACTCCATTATTCCACACATACGTTTGTGCGCCACTTCCTGATAAGGTTACCATCGTGTTTTCACAAACAGTTTGATCTGCTCCTGCTGAAACGTTTGGTCTTGCATTAACAGAAATCGTTACTTGGTCGGTATTATTACAACCATTAACATCCGTCCCTGTCACACTATAGGTCGTTGTACTTGCTGGGCTTAAAGGATTTCCATTCAACACTCCATGATCCCAAGTGTAAGTTGCGGCACCACTTCCTGTTAAGGTTACCAACTCGCCTTCACAAATAGAGAATGTACTTGCATTCGCTGCCACAGTTGGCAAAGCATTTACTGTTATTGTAATTTGATCGGTATTGGTACAACCGTTAACATCTGTTCCCGTCACACTATACGTCAATGTATTAGAAGGGCTAAATGCAACACCATCTGTTACTCCAAAATTCCAAGTATAACTCATCGCACCACTTCCCGTCAAAGTTACCGAGTCTCCTTGGCAAATTAACATTGAACTGGCATTCGCTAAAACTGTTGGAGCTGGTGTCACCATTATCGTTACTGTATCAACATTGGTACAACCATTCACATCTGTTCCTGTTACCATATAAGTTGCCGTGCTAGTCGCTGCAAAAGCAACATTATCACTAATTCCATTATTCCACACATACGTTTGTGCACCACTTCCTGATAAGGTTACCATCGTGTTTTCACAAACAGTTTGATCTGCTCCTGCTGAAACGTTTGGTCTTGCATTAACGGAAATCGTTACTTGATCGGTATTCGTACAACCATTAACATCTGTTCCTATTACATTATAAGTAGTCGTTGTAGTTGGACTAAATGCAACATTATTCGTTACATTGTTACTCCATGTATAGGTATTAGCACCTGTTCCTGTTAAGGTAACAGATTCGTTAGAGCAAATGGTTGTTGCAGATGCGTTAGCGACCACGTTAGGCAAAGCATTAACCAAAACTGTTACTTGATCGGTATTGCTACAGCCATTGGCATCTGTTCCTGTCACACTGTACGTCGCACTAAGTGTTGGATTAATCGTAGCACCATTAGTTATACCATTATCCCACACATAATTACTAGCTCCTGTTCCTGCAAAAGTTACTGGTTCTCCAGCACAAACAATTGTATTAGTTGCTGTTGCGGCTACTATTGGTGTTGTATTGACCACAGTATTAACACTTTGAGTTGGACTATTCCCACAACCATTCGTTGCTTGTACACTCACAAGACCACCAGCATTTCCTACCACTGTATTGATACTTGGAGTTATACTTGTTCCTGTCCAACCATTAGGCAAAGACCATGTGTAGCTATTAGCTCCTGCAATAGGATTAACTGAAAACGTCTGGGCAGTATTTTCACAAACTGATGTACTACCAACAATTGTAGAAGGCTGCATTGGTACCGTATTGATCGTCATTGTTACAGGAGAACTATTAACAGGACCACCTATAGCACAAGCTGAATTGGATGTCATAATTACCTGTACTACATCCCCATCAAGCAATCCATTAGAACTATAAATATTGCTATTCGTTCCTACATTTACTCCATTTACTTGCCATTGGTAATTGGGGTTTGCCCCTCCATTTGTAGGCGTTGCTGTAAAGCTGACCATTGTTCCACTACAAACCGTTGTTGCTGGCATTGTTTGCACAGAGACAGAAGGTGTAGAAGAAACGGACACATCCATTACAATTGCTGCCGATGTATCTGGATTATTTGTAATACACGCTTGATTAGAAGTTAAAACAACAGCTACAACATCATTATCATTTAAGCTTGCATTAGAATAACTAGCACTATTCGTCCCTACATTTACTCCATTTACTTGCCACTGATAATCTGGAGCCGTTCCCCCATTCGTTGGTGTTGCCGTAAAATTAACCATTGTTCCACTACAAATTGTATTGGATGGCGTTGCAGATATTGTTACATCTACGGGTACACTTCCTACTGACGAAGTTGTTATTGTAATAGAATCCACCAAGACACAATTTCCACTACCCGACTGAACGATGTATGTAGTAGTACTAGAAGGAGTTGCTATTGGATTTGCAATAGTAGGATTAGACAATCCTGTCGTTGGTGTCCAAGAAAAAGTAGCTGCCCCTGTTGCGTTTAATTGGACTGGCGAACCGCCACAAACCATTGTATCAGCTGTTAATACGGATATACTGCTTGGTATAATTGTAAACAACGCATCACTTAAATCATAAATAGCTGTCGAACTTGCCTTTACACGAACCAATACATTGGATGAACTAATATTGGGTGTTGTCCAGTTATATGACAATGTTGTGGTGTTGTATCCTAATACAATGTCGTTCCAAGAATTACCACCATCTGTTGTATAAGCCAAATCGTAAGTACCGTTAGGAGAAGGCTCTGTCCATGTTATGTTATAACTATTACATCCATACAAGGTATCCCCTCCATTAGGAGACAAAACAGTTAAAGCAGGTGTATTACTACTAATGATAAATGGAATGTCACTTACATCTTCTTTACAGTTATCTATATTATCACGAATTCTAATCAAACAATTGCTAGAAGGTGCATTAGGCACTGTCCATGGGTAGGTATTATTAGAAGTATTATATCCTAAAACAACTGTAGACCATGTACTACCTCCATCGTCTGAAAAGAAGATGTCATATAGATTTGAAATTCCATCTGAAGACCACTCGATATTATAAACAGAACCAACTTGCATAATTCCTCCAAAATTGGGTTGAATAATAGTCACTGGTTTATCTACGGTAAAGGTTGCATCACTCTGATCAAAATAACTTGTATTGTAATATGGCTCTACTTTTACCAATACTTGTGACGAAGAAGTGTTAGGAATCGTCCAATTATAGGTTGCAGGATTACTAGTTTGGTACCAATTGTTAACAATCGTTGTCCAAGAGTTTCCACCATCTAGAGAGTATAAAATTCTCCAACGATTATATGCTGGTGAATGATCAAAGGTAATAGAAGTTACGGTACATCCGCCCCAACTATTTATGCCATTATCTCCATTAGGAGTCAATACGGTAACAGCTGGTTTAATCTGAAAGACAGCATCACTCACATCATTAATCAAAACATTAGCTGTATTACTCACTCGAACCAAACAAACAGTAGAAGCAACATTGGGGATTGTCCAAGAGTGCGTTCCATCATTTGAGGTATTAGTGGTTATTGTATTCCAAGATAAACCATTATCTGTAGAGTAATCTATGCGCACATTTGAATAATAAGTAGTAGGATTCCATCGTATGGTTTGCGAGGTTCCTGCATACCACACTTCTCCTCCATTAGGAGCCGTCATTATTGGAGTTGCGGGAGTCACTTCAAAAGAGGCATCCGAATCATCGTACTTACAAGTATTATTATAATCAACAACACGTATTTTATAATTTGCTGATGGGATATTAGGTGCCGTCCAAGTATAGGCATTCCCTGTAATATTAGTTGCTATCGTCGTCCAATTACCACCGCCACTAGTAGAGTATTGCAAATTGTATTGTCCCGAAGCTGCGGGAGTCGTACTCCAAGTAATAGTATGGCTGGTCAAACCTTGTATTACCTCACCGCCATTCGGACTCGTTATCGTCATATCATTGCTCGGCAATATCACAAAATTTGCATCTGATATATCATAGACACTATTATCATAATAATCTTCTACTTTAAACAAAGCTTGATTACTCGTCACGCCATTCGGTACTGTCCAATTGAATCCTTGACTTGTCCCACTGCCCGAATTAGATACAATGCTGTTTATCGCTAACCAAGTCGTTCCATTATTCGTAGAATAATAAAGCCTAAATCTGCTGATACAAGAGTTCGGTTTTGTCCAACGAATTGTATAACGACTGCAACCATATAAGGTATCCCCTCCATTTGATGCCGTTACTCGTATCGGCGCTACCAAAGAAAAATTACTGGCACTCGTGTCTGCCAAACCCAAATTATTTGT